>NZ_BAZR01000001.1 GCF_001315105.1 Paenibacillus sp. JCM 10914
GGTGATCAAGACTGAATTGCTGGTGTACAAGTTATACAGGCAATGAGGGTGATTACGGCATTTGGCGATGCCGAATCCTGATATACGTTTGGTGGCGATAGCGGAAGGGTTCCACGCGTACCCATACCGAACACGACCGTTAAGCCTTCCAGCGCCGATGGTACTTGGACCGAAGGGTCCCGGGAGAGTAGGACGCCGCCAAGCGATACATATTCCCTGATAGCTCAGTTGGTAGAGCACTCGACTGTTAATCGAGTTGTCACAGGTTCGAGTCCTGTTCGGGGAGCCATTTATGGCCCGTTGGTCAAGGGGTTAAGACACCTCCCTTTCACGGAGGTAACAGGGGTTCGAATCCCCTACGGGTCACCATAAATTTCATTGCTTCTGGGGATGAGAACCACCACGGTTCGTCGGAGCATACTTTATCGTTAAACTAGAGTACGCATATATATGGAGCTTAGCTCAGCTGGGAGAGCATCTGCCTTACAAGCAGAGGGTCGGGGGTTCGAACCCCTCAGCCTCCACCATAAAATACTTGAAGAACCCTTTTAATGACGCGGGGTGGAGCAGTTCGGTAGCTCGTCGGGCTCATAACCCGAAGGTCGCAGGTTCAAATCCTGCCCCCGCAACCAATTTTATATCGCTTATTGCGATATTGCCTCATGGAACTGTGGTGTAGAGGCCTAACATGCCTGCCTGTCACGCAGGAGATCGCGGGTTCGAATCCCGTCAGTTCCGCCATTCTTTACAAGCTCCAGGGATGAGAATCCATTAATGGGTTCGTCGGAGCATTCACATCGTTAGTCTAGACTTCGCAGTCTCGAACGAAGAGAGAGTATCCCGCCATTCTTATTAGTTTCACTCTGATAAGAGCCATTAGCTCAGTTGGTAGAGCACCTGACTTTTAATCAGGGTGTCGAAGGTTCGAGTCCTTCATGGCTCACCACCTTTTATTGAATGGCAACCAAGCAACTACATATTTTCATTGCGGACGTGGCTCAGCGGTAGAGCATCGCCTTGCCAAGGCGAGGGTCGCGGGTTCGATTCCCGTCGTCCGCTCCATTATGCGCCCTTAGCTCAGCTGGATAGAGCGTTTGACTACGAATCAAAAGGTCGGGAGTTCGAATCTCTCAGGGCGTGCCATTTTCTTAAAAAAATAAATAGCCTTTACTTTATATTAAGCCGGTGTGGCGGAATTGGCAGACGCGCGCGACTCAAAATCGTGAGGGAAACCGTGGGGGTTCGAGTCCCTTCACCGGCATATATTAACGGGATGTAGCTCAGCTTGGTAGAGCACCTGGTTTGGGACCAGGGGGTCGCATGTTCAAATCGTGTCATCCCGATTGTATAAGAAGACTGTTATCCGATCATGGATAACAGTCTTCTTTATGTTTACCTATTTGTCCTCATAGAGGTAATGCATGATCCCTTCTGAATAATTTGGCAAATCCCTGGTCACAATAGGAAAAACATTGGAATAGAAGGGGATTGCCTTGAGTGGTTTTCATTACATGAAAAAGTTGTTCAAGAAACGCTGGAGACGCTGGAGAAGGGCGATTTGGACATGCGTCATTCTACTGCTTGCCGGAGTAGCCATATGGTCTGGTCAGAGTATGAAAGAACAGATGAAGCATCTGCTTACCGGTCCTACAGATAAGAGACCTTTGGCGGTAGAAACGATGAATTATCTTCAGATTGAAGAGGATAAAGAAGAAGATCGTATCCAACAACAACGCGCCTTTATGCAGCAGTTGAATAAGTCCAAGACAAAGAAGAACGTTCATCTGCGCACGAGCTATGTCTGTGGGGTTGAAGAACAGGATATGGGCCGCCTGAGCGCGGACGGGGTTTATGAATTGATGAATCGTAATCCGTTGTGGCAGGGGCGATTTGATGATCATGGTGATGTCTGGTTGGAGCAAACCGTATCCGATCTGTCACCTGCATGCAAGCGACAAGCTTATATGAGCGTCGATATGCAGGGGAATTTGACGTTGTTTGACGGACCACCGGAAGAAGAGAAGGTGCTGCGTACTTTTTTTCAATTGGATGTCGGTTCGATGGAATCGTCACTGCCACAGGATGTTGTCAAGCAGCTTGAGGAAGGCATTCGTATACAAGACATTGAAGAGTATAACAGCGTATTATCCACTTTCAGTGATTATGCGCGGGATATGTCTGAGAATGTAATGAAACGAAATCCTTAAATATGGAATGAACTCATTCCGATAAAATGGCGAGTACAGAAGCAAAGTTCTGTACCGCTATTTTTTTTCCTCAACGAACGGCTGATCTTTTGTTATAATGGGATAACGATACATATGTTCGCTTCATCAGAGGAGAGATAATTTTTGCGTATTTTAGGGATTGATCCGGGTATTGCGATCGTCGGCTTTGGTTTCGTTGATAAAGTCGGCAGTAAAGTAACCCCGGTACAATATGGATCCATTCAGACAGAAGCCCATACTCCGGATGAAGAGAGGCTTCAACACGTCTATAATGGTATGATTCAGCTTATTGATCAATATAAACCGGAGGCTGTCGCCTTCGAGAAATTGTTTTTCAATCGTAACGTAACGACGGCAATGTCTGTATCTCAAGCCAGAGGGGTGCTCATTCTCGCGGCTGCGCAGCGGGGGCTTCCCATTGCTGAGTATACACCCATGCAGGTGAAGCAAGCCATCGTGGGCTACGGGAAGGCCGAGAAGAAGCAGGTTCAGGAGATGGTCCGAATGTTTCTCAAGCTGCAGAGCGTTCCTAAGCCGGACGATGTGGCGGATGCCTTAGCCGTAGCGATATGCCATGCGCACTCCTATACACTTAATTCCAAGTTAAACGAGGTATTGCGAAAATGATTGATTTTTTACGTGGACAGGTCGTTCACTTAGAGAGTGAGTATATCGTGCTTGATGTTCAAGGAGTAGGGTATCGCGTGTTTTGCCCGAACCCGTATGCTTTTGCCAAGACCGAAGGGGTTGTGACGGTATACACGCACCACCACGTACGTGAAGATGCTATTCTGCTGTTTGGGTTCCCGAGCCGGGATGAGCAAAAGTTATTCCGTAAATTGATTGAGGTGTCAGGAATTGGACCGCGGGTGGCGCTCGGTATTCTTGGGGGCGGTTCTCCCGAACATGTCGTATCGGCTATCTACCAAGAGAATATTTCTTTTCTTGTGAAGCTGCCGGGAATTGGGAAGAAGACGGCTCAGCGTATGATCCTCGATTTGAAGGACAAGCTCGAAGGCTTCGGGAATGCAGCTATTCATACCGGGTTGTTCGCACTTCATGAGATGGAGGAGCAGCACGATGACTCGGCATGGTCCGAAGCACGAGAGGGCTTGAAGGCACTGGGATATACAGATAGTGAGCTGGATAAGGTATGGATCAAGATGAAGGATTCTTCAGCAAGTGGAGACACAGTCGACGTACTGATGAAACGGGCACTGCAGCATTTATTTGCCGGTTAAATCGCCTGCAGAAGAGGAGTGAATTAAACGGATGGATGATCGAATCATTACAGCGAATCTGATGATGGAGGATCAGGCGGTTGAATTTAGCCTGCGTCCTCGTTTTCTGGCAGAGTATATCGGACAGAATCAAGTCAAAGAGAATTTAAAAATTTATATAGAAGCGGCCAAAATGCGCAAGGAAGCGCTGGACCACGTGCTGTTGTACGGTCCCCCGGGACTCGGTAAAACCACGTTGGCGAATATCATCGCCAACGAGCTCGGGGTCAACTTGCGAACGACATCAGGCCCTGCGATTGAACGGCCGGGGGACCTGGCTGCCTTGCTGACGAATCTTCAGGAAGGCGACGTTCTGTTTATTGATGAAATTCATCGCCTTCATCGGACGGTAGAAGAGGTCATGTACCCCGCCATGGAGGATTTCGCGCTGGATATCATGATCGGAAAAGGGCCGAGCGCACGATCGGTCCGGCTCGACCTGCCTCCGTTTACCTTAATCGGGGCGACAACCAGAGCAGGATTACTATCAGCTCCATTAAGGGATCGATTCGGTGTTGTCAGTCGATTGGAGTTCTACACGGTGGACGAATTAAGTTATATTGTCTCGCGTAACGCTGATATTCTTGAAATTGAAATATTAGGCGAGGCTTCTGACGAAATCGCCTTGCGTTCACGCGGAACGCCGCGCATTGCTAACCGCTTACTAAAGCGGGTGCGTGACTTTGCTCAGGTAAGAGGCGATGGGATGATTACACCTGCGATAGCGAAAGATGCCCTGAAATTGCTTCAGATCGATCCCGTTGGTCTGGATTTGATTGACCACAAGATGTTAAGCGCGATGATTCGCAGCTTCCGCGGAGGTCCGGTTGGACTCGATACAATCGCGGCTACGATCGGCGAGGAAAGCCAGACGATTGAAGATGTGTATGAGCCATACTTGCTGCAAATCGGTTTCTTGCAACGCACGCCACGTGGGCGTGTCGTAACACCGGCGGCCTATCACCATCTGGGGATACCGCTTCCCGAAGCTCGGGGTTAACCCCATATCATATCCTACAAGCTACAGGAGGAATACGTATAATGGATAGGAATTGGACGAAATCAATGATCCGAAGCACGATGAAAGGACTGCTTGCATTAGCAGTCGCCGGAAGCATTTGGAGTACCCCCATGTCGTCTATAGCGGCAGCAGGCACTGATTCTATTCGCGTGGCCATGTTCCTGGATCTGGGAAGCCAGTACAGGTCAACAACGAACGCGATTACCTTACATTCCGGTAATGCAATGACAGCTTCATTTGGAACCGGACAAGAAGCCTTGAGAATCGCATCCAATCAGCCGACAAGATTCAGTGTGGATTCTTACCGGGTCAAGGTGCTTGAGACAACAGATTGGAGTGTTGTATCCGAGGCTGCTAAAAAATTGCAGGCCACGAGTGACAAGCCCATGGTTTTTGCTGATGGCAAAGTGTATAAGCTCTACACGGGCATGTATGCTTCTGATAAAGCTGCTTCCGATGCTGCCGCCAGAACAACAACAGCCGTGGCCGCTCAACTGAACGGACAGACCCCAACGGTTCGCGGTGGATGGCATCTGTCTGCCGGAGCCTACGGCTCGGAAGCGCAAGCAGAATCGGCGCGGGCAGCATATGTTGGGGCTGGATTAGATGCGTTCAATGTCCTGGTACCAACAGGGACTGGTGTAACTTATGAGGTATGGGTAGGCGAAGCTGCCAGCCGCTCCGAACTGGCACAGATCCAGAGGACTGCCGGCGGTGGACTAGTCGAAGTTGATCCACGCACACCAGGCCTCATTATTCGTACTGATGTCAGCTCCAATCTCGTGAACCCGAAGCAACAGTCGCATTATATGCTTTCCGGCGAATCGTCTACATTGCAGCTTAGCGGGAACGGCTCAGGCATTCAGGTCAAGGAACGATCGGAACGTACATATCGCGGGTCATTCGAGGTCGGTCAGAAGAATGGCCAGTTATATTTGGTGAATGAGCTGCCGATGGAGCAGTATCTATATTCGGTTGTGGGAGCCGAGGTGCCGTCCTCATGGGGAGCGGAGGCTTTGAAAGCACAAGCGGTAGCTGCACGGAGTTACGCGCTCTTCCAGGGGAATAAATTCGAAGTAGCCCACGTAGTGGACACTACATTAAGCCAGGCTTACTACGGTACATCGCACGAATACGATAGTATAATTGCCGCAGTCGATGCGACTCAAGGGGAGGTCGTGAAGAAAGATGGCCGATTGGTCGAGACGGTATTTTCATCGAATAGCGGGGGCATTACAGCCGATGCGGTCGAGATCTGGGGAAATCGGCATGATGTACTTACCTCCGTTCAGAGTTCAGGTGATGCCTCGGCACAGGCGTCACTGAACAAGTGGTATCATGTGCTGCTACCAAACGGGGTTCAAGCTATGTGAGAGCGGATAACGCCAAGGAGACAGGCAATCAAACTGCAGCTGGACTGGGGTATCTGACCGTAACCGCGAAGGATACGAATGTAAGGCCATTGCCGCTGATACAGTCTGCTGTCGAACCTGTTGCCAAGCTGAACCCAGGGGAGACGGCGGTCATCCTGGACAAGGTAGCAGAATCCAACAGTTATGAATGGGTTCGTGGTCCTTTTACGTCTGAACAGTTGCTGAGCTCTTTGAATGGAAAGACGACAAACTCTCTTCCGTCCGTGATCTCATCGCTGGAGGTTGCAGAGAGAGGTCCTTCTGGGCGTGCACTTACGGTTAAAGCGAACGGTCAAGTTCTGGATGTGAGATATCCCGATATGTACCGGTCCGCTTTTAACGGATTGCCAAGCACTTTGTTTGATATTGAACCGACCGGAAGTTATACTGTATTGAGCGCGAATGGTGCAACAACTAGCGTATCGGGTGGACAAACCGTAGCCGTGATATCTGCCAGTGGCAAAGGCAATGTCAAAGGGGCTGGCACCGTCGTACTGAATGGCGATGGGAAAGCGCGGGCGCTCGAGAATTCATCCGGCTTTAAATTTACCGGTAAAGGCTTCGGCCATGGTCTGGGCATGTCCCAATGGGGTGCCAAAGGAATGGCGGACGAAGGGTATGATTATAAGCAGATACTCGAACACTATTACCGCAACACGATTATTACGAAGGACTGACCGATATGAATGTGGATTTATATGATTTTGCGTTACCCGAACAATTAATTGCGCAGACCCCCTTATTGGAACGAAGCTCCTCAAGACTGCTGACACTGAACAAGGAGAACGGAGATATGCAACACCAGACGTTCGCTGATATCGTAGGCAGCCTCCGTTCCGGGGATACGCTCGTATTAAACGATACGAAGGTGATCCCGGCCCGATTGTTCGGCGAGAAGGAAGATACTGGTGCCAAAGCGGAGGTGCTTCTGCTTAAGAGTCTCGGAGATAATCGCTGGGAAGCGCTCGTTAAACCCGGTAAGAAGCTGCGAAAGGGCAGTGTTATTACGTTTGGTAACGGTAAATTAAGAGCCGTGATCGAAGAAGAAGGAGATATGGGTGCGCGCACCCTTTTCTTTTCATATGAGGGCATCTTCCAGGAAATTCTCGATGAACTGGGTCAAATGCCGCTACCGCCATACATCAAGGAAAAGCTGGATGATCGAGATCGTTACCAGACGGTCTATGCCCGTCATGAAGGGTCTGCAGCAGCACCGACAGCAGGACTTCACTTTACGGAGGAGTTGCTGGATCAGATCAAGGGCAAGGGTGTCGACATTGCGTTTATTACCCTGCATGTAGGATTGGGTACGTTCCGTCCGATGTCTGTCGAGCAGGTTGAGGATCACGTCATGCATGAGGAATATTATTCGTTGTCTCAAGAAACCGCGGATTTGCTGAATGAGACCAAACACAGAGGCGGCCGGGTGATCGCGGTCGGTACAACGTCCTGCAGAACGCTGGAGACAGTTGGCAATCAGATGAATGGCGAGCTTTGCGCGAGAGCAGCGGGTGGACCGGCATTTTCATATATCCTGGTTATGCATTTACAGTGGTGGATGCGTTGATTACGAATTTTCATCTGCCGAAGTCTACGCTGGTTATGCTGGTGAGTGCACTGGCCGGACGAGAGCATATTATGAAGGCGTACGAGGAAGCTGTAGAACAGGAGTACCGTTTCTTCAGTTTCGGCGACGCGATGTTTATCTATTAATTTCGGAGGTTGGTTATCACAATGGCAGCAGCTGTTACTTACGAACATATAAAAACTTGCAAGCAGTCGGGCGCTAGGCTCGGCAGAGTGCATACCCCGCATGGTGTGATCGAGACACCGACCTTTATGCCTGTGGGCACATTGGCTACGGTGAAGACAATGAGTCCGGAAGAACTCAAGGCGATGGACGCTCATATCATTCTCAGTAATACGTACCATCTCTTCTTGCGACCTGGGCATGATATCGTACGGGAAGCAGGTGGACTGCACAAGTTCATGAACTGGGATCGGCCGATCTTAACGGATAGTGGTGGGTTTCAGGTATTTAGTCTGGCAGAAATGAGAAAAATATCAGAGGAAGGCGTGCATTTCCGCTCTCATCTGAACGGCGACAAGTTGTTTATTTCGCCAGAGGTAGCGATGGAAATTCAGAACTCGCTGGGTTCGGACATTATGATGGCCTTCGATGAATGCCCACCATTTCCGGCGGAGTATGAATATGTAAAGCAATCTACTGAGCGAACGTCGCGCTGGGCTGAGCGTTGTCTGAAGAGCCACGCCAGACCAGAGGATCAAGCGCTGTTCGGAATCGTTCAGGGGGGGATGCACGAAGATTTACGCCGTCAGAGTGCCCGTGATTTGACTTCCATGGATTTCCCGGGTTATGCTATTGGTGGACTTAGTGTGGGAGAATCGAAGCAGCTCATGTATGAAGTGCTGGATTACACGGTACCCCTGCTGCCGAACAATAAGCCTCGCTACCTGATGGGAGTCGGATCACCCGATGCGTTGATTGAAGGCTCGATTCGTGGCGTGGATATGTTCGATTGCGTGCTTCCGACGCGGATAGCCCGTAACGGGACAACGATGACAAGTCAAGGCCGTCTTGTCGTTCGAAATGCTCAATATGCCAGGGATTACGGACCGCTGGATCCGGAATGCGACTGCTATACTTGCCGTAACTACTCACGTGCATATTTGCGCCATCTGATCAAGAGTGACGAGACGTTCGGTTTGAGATTGACGACGTATCATAACCTGCATTTCTTGCTCAATCTGATGCGTAATGTGCGTCAAAGTATTATGGAAGACCGTCTGCTTGATTTCCGCGACGAGTTTTTTGATAAGTACGGCCTTCACGATAACAAAAAAGGGTTTTAAAGTAAGATCATGGCCATCATGATAAGTCTTGGAAAGGGGGGAAAGAAATGTTTGAAACTTTTAATATCGCAGCTGATGCGGGTAGTCAAGGTGGCATTATCGGATTGATTTTGCCTTTTGTATTGATGTTTGTTATCTTCTATTTCCTGCTTATTCGTCCACAGCAGAAGAAACAGAAGACCAGAAACGCAATGCTAAGTGCTTTGTCCAAAGGCGATAAAGTGGTCACAATCGGAGGGCTTCATGGCACGATCACGGAGATTACCGATGATATTGTGGTGCTCAAAGTGAATGATGTAACGAAGCTGACGTTTGATCGCAGCTCGGTTAGTCATAGCGTAAATGCAGATGCTTAAAGTACGGTAGACGTACATAGCCTAACAGGCAGCAAAGGCTGGGTCCCCATCGGGATCCAGCCTTTGCTATTTGAAGGAGCAGCAGCGGTTTATTTCTTCAAATTAACCCCAAACATTCCACCGATTGCTCCTGCTGCAAAGACGACTGCCAGCAGCGTCAGATCCGACAGGGAGAGGGAGCTGTCCAACGCGAGAAAACCGATAACGAGTAGGGTAACGCCGTATAACAGACCGGTAAGACATCCGTAATACCAACCTTTACTACCCGCACGTTTGCCACTCACGATTCCGCCGAATAACGAAGCTATGGCATGTACGAGAAACGTGTAGAACGACAAGTCATCTTCGGCCAAACCGCTGCTCCATAGAAGAAGTGAAAGTGCGAATGCGCCGATAAACATCCAGAAGAAGGAATAGAAGAGTCCTGAAAGAATCGGGTTGGTTATTCTAAAGGTGAATACGCGTCTAATCGGTTCCATGAATCATCCCCCTAAACATAATCTTGATTATTTACATTGTATGGCCAAGCCTGTGCGAATAGTACAGACTGGACATATTCCTCCTTGACTAAGCTCCATTACCATTAATTTATTCTTGATGTTCGAATGGGAAGTAGTGCCGTAGGTCAGAATAGCTGTACATGAGAATGTTCGACAAGCTAGGAGGGATTGTTTGTGTCTCATCTGACTATTCTGATTCTGCGGACCATTCTGATGTATGTGGTCATCTTTATTACGATGAGAGTCATGGGTAAAAGGGAGATCGGAAAGTTGTCCATCTTTGATCTGGTCATTTCGATCATGATCGCAGAGATTGCCGTATTTGTCATTGAAGATATCCACAGACCCATCTGGGAGGGGCTTGCTCCCATTGCAGTATTGGTTGCCATCCAAGTGGGCCTTGCTTATATCAGCCTGAAAAACCGCAGTATACGATTGCTTGCTGAAGGCAAGCCAAGTGTGCTCGTATCCAGGGGCAAACTGCATCGTAGAGAGATGGCCAAGCAGCGATACAACCTCGATGATCTGATGCTGCAATTACGAGGTAAAGATATCGACAGCATCGAAGATGTTGATTTTGCGATTCTTGAAACATCGGGCCAGCTCACGGTCATTCGCAGGGATCGCGACGAGAATTGGAATCAAGCCGAAGAGGATCCACGCGATGCAGAACCCGCCAGAGCGGACCGACTGCAAGGTGAAAGTTCATCCTCGTCTGAGACTAAGGTCAACATACCGTACCACAAAATCAGCTACGAGGGACTTCCGATCCCGCTTATTCTGGATGGTAAGGTGCAGGACGATAATTTAGAGCTTATCGAGAAGACACGTTTCTGGTTAAAGCACGAAATTCAACAGCATGGAGTTAAAGATTTCAAAGATGTATTCTTGTGCTCAATCGATCATAGAGGAAGAATTTATGTTGATCGCAAAGACCGGAGTTAACGCCGGTTAAACCTGCTGAACCAGATGCCAATAACCGGAACGCGCTCAAAGTCCCGAGGAGCGACAAGTTTGGTCAAGAAAATGACAACGAAATAAATCAGCATTCCAACAGTTGCGGAGACCAAGAACTGGAGCCAAGGAATGCCGTTAAACGGAAGATGCTGATAACCGTACAGCGTGCAGGCACCCATGATGATCATCACCGCACCGATCTTGACGTAATCGAGTGCCGGGAAACGGAACCCGATAAGCCTGGATAAACTGAACCCATGCAACAACGTCACTGTCATGCTATTGACGATAATTGCGATAACGGCTCCTTTGATTCCAAACAGCGGATTGGAAGCCAAGTATAGGATGAGTCCCATTTTGATCACAGCACCAATCAGTGTGTTGGTAAGCGCGCGTCCAGGTCGGTCTAGCGCCTGTAAGGCGGCTTGTAACGGTGACTGAACATAAAGAAACAGAGCGAATGGAGCCATCATCTTGAGCAAGCTCCCAACTTCTTGATTGTCATACAGCAGCAGACAGAGTGGCTCGGCAAGTACGTACATGATGATCGCGAATGGAGCGCCAGATACGAGGGCGAGCCGCAAAGACTGATTCATTCGCTTATGGATCGTTGCACGGTCATTGCGTGCTGCTGCCTCGGAAAGGGACGGTACGAGTGAGATAGCCAGTGAAACCGTCAATGCGCCGGGCAGCAGTAACAGGGGGATAACCATGCCCTGAAGCGCTCCATATTGGGCCGTTGCCACGGAAGTAGCAATCCCGGCTAGGGCGAGGCTTCGATTCGTCAGAATGGTTTCAAGTAAATAGGAGAAAGAACCTACCATTTTACCACCCGTAACCGGTAAAGCGATTCGGATCAGGCGTTTTAGGATGCCTGGCTCCGGAAGCTTGTCTGACAACCCCTCCTGCTGCTGCTCCGGCGCTGGAGGGGTTTGCGGTTTAGGTAGGAGTCGCTTCGTTCCTCGTCCCTCCCCGTAATATTGCACGAGTATGGCGATCATACCGATTAATTCCCCTACGGCTGTACCTAGCATTGCTCCTGCTGCGCCATATGCAATGCCCTTGGGCATTAGCAGATAGGCGAACCACAACATACAAGCAATGCGGACAATGGTTTCGATAACGGACGAACTTGCTGAAGGAATCATGTTTTGCTTGCCTTGGAAATAGCCTCTGTACACGGACGAAACCGCGATAATGATCAACATGGGAGTCATACTGATAAAGGTTTGAAAAACACGCTCGTCCGGCAGCAGAACCGAAGTAACCCAAGGTGCAAGGGCCAGACTTAGGACGGTAAACAGAGCCCCGGCTGTAACGGCAAAGAGCAGGCTAACTTGAAGAATATGCCGTGACTTTTCCGGCTTCCCCGCACTTTCTGCTTCCGCGACCATTTTGGCAATGGCCAGGGGGATCCCACCCGTAATTATGGTGACAAGCACAATAAAAAAGGGGTAACCCAATTGGTAAATACCTACTCCCTCAGTCCCGATAATCCGGGGGAGGGCGATTCGGGGAATAAAGCCAAGCAGCCGGTTTAATATACCTGCGGCCAGCAAGATCAGCGTCCCTTGGATAAATGTTTGCTTATTCACTGTGAAACCCACTCCCTGATTTAAGACTGGAAATGACAACGTAACAGGTTCGTTATTCTTATGAATATGCCTAACCTGTCCCATCTGATGACTTTACTTTTTAGAAGGGACGTGGTACGAATAGAGGGAATGAGGTGTACCAGGTCGAATTTATGTAGAAACCAGCCGGGAGGAGGAATGGTATGGAGCCGGAATATTTGAATGAATCAGAATGGTTGAGTGCAATTGAAATGATCTGTGCCAGCAAGGTCGAGGAGTTTCACCTGATCGGATATGAGTATGTTACCGCCGATGATATTTGGAATTGTGTGAACAGCAAGTACGAGAAGGAAGGCACTCCATCCCTCCATAAGCTAGTCAACGACATTTTATCTTTGAAGGCTACGGCGTTGATGAATTATATGACAATATCAGCATATAAGGGATCTTCTTTCGATTGATGGAAGAGGTCCCTTTTGGCTTGCAGGTGAAAGAAGCGATTCATTTGTCCGACATGTTTGATAAATTGACTGGAATATATGACATCGCTATAATAGGAATATTGAGTAAAAAGGGGGAACTAGGGACGGCATGAAAAGAATGATCAGTTTCGTCGGGCTCGTGCTCGTGATTACAGTTTTAATGGCCGTTACAACTCCAGGCTTGCTGAAAGACGTCCGCTTGGGCTTGGACCTTAAGGGCGGTTTTGAGATTCTGTATGAAGCAGAGCCGTTAATGGAAGGTCAGCAAGTAACTAGAGAAGCATTACAAGAAACTGCGAAAAGTCTGCAGAAACGTGCAGACGCGATGGGGACCTCGGAACCTGAGGTTACACCAGAGGGAACCAACCGCATCCGGTTGAAAGTGGCCGGGGTTACGGATGAGGCTGAAGTCCGTAAGACGATGAAGGAACCTGCCAACCTTACGTTCCGAAGCAATTACGGTTGTGAGGAAGGAGAGGAGTTTTGTAAGATTGAACTCCGCGGAGATGAATTCGTTGAGAACGGTGCTTCTGTTTCTTATGATCAACTGAATCAGCCCATGATTGATATAAAGGTAAAGAGTAAAGCGAAGTTCGCTGAAATTACCGAGCGTCTGCTTGGGCAACAGCTGGCCATCTTTATGGATGATCAATTGCTGTCCGCTCCGACAGTACAAGCTGTACTGACCGATGGCAGTGCTCAAATTACGGGCAGCTATACTCTTGATGAGGCGAAGGAGATTCGCGATACGATTAACTTGGGGGCTTTGCCACTTAAGCTGGTCGAGAAGTATTCCCAGAGTGTGGGTGCCACACTCGGTATGCAATCCCTTAATAAAACACTACAAGCCGGTATGATTGCGTCTGTAGCCATATTGCTGTTTATGATCATCCGATACCGCGTACCAGGCTTACTCGCGAGCTTTGCACTTATACTGCATACATGGCTGCTGATCCTGATCTTTGTCTGGGCTGATTTCACATTGACCCTGCCAGGTATCGCAGCGTTCATCCTTGGTATTGGTATGGCAGTGGACGCCAACATTATAACCTATGAACGTATCCGAGAAGAGATCAAGACAGGCAAGAGCGTTCCTTCAGCCGTTAAATCAGGGGGGAAATCCTCTCTGCGCGCCATTACGGACTCGAACCTGACGACGATTCTGGTTGCAGCCGTCATGTTCGCATTTGGTACCGGGGCTGTTAAAGGATTTGCTATTGTGTTGATTTTGGAGATTCTCGTAAGTATTGCCACGAACGTTTACTTCTCCCGTTTCTTGCTCAATCAGATGGTGAGCATCGGTTGGGCTAGAAAACCGAGTCATTACGGCGTAAAGGAGCGTGACATTCGTGAGCTATGAGAGATTCAAAAATATTGATTTTGTTGGAAAGAGCCGAATCTTCTATATAATTTCTATTTCGATAACGATCTTGGGATTAATTTTTCTTCTGACTCGCGGGTTTAATTATGGCGTTGACTTCCGGTCGGGATCCAATGTCGACATCTCCTTGTCACAAGCGATAACGCAGGAACAGATTCAGCCTATCCTTGACGAGATTGGCATCGGTGATGAAGCGAGTATAACACCGGGTAATGATCGAATTAATATTCGTTTCAGCGAGGTGCTTACGGAAGATCAGGATCTTCAGCTTCGAGCCGGCGTCGAGGCACTGGATGAAACGGCTACGTTCGAAATTAATACCGTCGATCCGGAGATGGCAAAGGAACTAGGTCGTAATGCGATTTATGCCGTCCTGCTCTCCTGTATCGGAATTATTATCTATGTAAGTATTCGGTTCGAATGGCGCTTTGCGATTGCTGCGATCATCGCGCTCATGCATGATGCGTTCGTCGTCATTAGCGTGTTCTCCATTCTCGGACTCGAAGTCAATTTAACGTTTATTATTGCCGTTCTGACCGTTATTGGTTATTCGATCAACGATACAATTGTTATCTTCGACCGAATAAGAGAGAACCTGAGGTTCACCAAAGTTAAGCGTTTCTCTGATCTGAAGGAGCTTGTAAATAAGAGCTTGGCCCAAACGATTGGCCGTTCCATCTATACAGCGTTATCTGTGTTCTTTGCAGCATTCTTCATGCTCATTATGGGCGGAGAGTCGATTCAAATGTTCTCGCTGGCGATCTGTATCGGTTTGGCTTTCGGTGCGTACTCGTCGATCTTTATCGCGAGTCCGTTGTGGCTCACATTGAAACGTCGTAACGTTAATAGCGATAAACCAAAACCGCCGAAACCGAACAAAGATAAAATTGAAATTTGATCCGTTGGCTGTTGATGGTATAGTTTAGTTACAGAACGATCCTATACTAGAAAGCCGCGTCGATGGCGACGCGGCTTTCTAAAGTTAGCTGTACGATTCTTCGTAGATCGAGAGTGACCGATTGAGGGGGGCCTCAAGTGAACAATGAACGTTGGCATCAAACGGAGACTGTGCTCTGGACAGGCATTGTAACTGATTTTGCACTGGCGATATGCAAAGGATTCGCCGGCTACATATCTGGCAGTAAAGCTTTACTCGGAGATGCATTGCACTCAGCGGCAACGGCGATTACGCAATTATTGAACCAGCTGCCGGCGATACCGTTATTTAAGCAAGGCGCAGCTCGTGATAAGAGGACAGGCACGGGCCGGACCGAGCCAGTGATATCGATTTTGTTCGCTGTGCTGCTGATCATGGGCGGGCTTCAAATCATCGTATCCGCGATACAGCTCATGGCTAGTAGTGGAATTGAAACAGCTGATCTAAACGAAAAGGCTGATTTATCCCCGATGTTCACGGCGCTGATTGCATTGGCTGTTAACGAGGCGGTATTTCAATATCAATACTGGTATTTGAAGCGAAACAAGGATCATCGATATCTTTCCCTTGTGTCTGATCACCGGTTCACGTTATACTCATCGCTTACTGTGCTGTTAGGCGTCTCTTTGTCCATGGCCGGCTCGTATTTTGGATTATCAGCTCTATTGTATATGGATTCTATTGCAGCCATCTTGGTCGCTTGTCTCGTTATCCGAAAAGGCTACAAACTGATCGTTCAATCTGTCTATGGTACGTTGATCGAGGAAAAGCGGCATGAGCATGAACCTGAATTCATGGATACCATCCAGCGAGTACATGGCGTTATTACGGTTGAGGAGCTGAAAGTCCAGGAGTTTGGTCAAATGCACCAAGTTCATATCGGAGTAAAAGTAACGGTAAATCCGAGAACAACGGTTCTGGAGGCTCAGGAGATTGCAGAACGGATCCGTAAGCTGTTGACGCATCGCTTCCTTCTGGTTTCGGATGCGAGTATTACGGTTGTCCCGTACGAACCGGGTTATCCATATAAATCGAATGTGGAATTAATGGATAACGATTTGCCGACTCTGCGGCAGTAAAGAGTTTGATTCGACAACAGGTTAGAGAAGAGGCAAGATAAAGGAAGGTGAGTCCCTGTGCTGTACTCCAAATACGAATGGCGGATTAAGCCACCACAGTCAGCCACCATAGATATGCTGGCTAGTGAACTTCAGTTGTCGCCGCTAGCGGCAACGCTCATGTCTTCACGAGGAATTGATTCCGTGGAGGTTGGACATAAGTTTTTGCACGGTGCATTCGAACTGACGCATGATCCTTATCTCATGTTGGGCATGAGGGAAGCAGTGCCTCGTATACGTAAAGCGATAGAGGACCAGGAGCATATACTAATCTATGGAGATTATGATGCGGACGGCGTATCCAGCACATCACTTATGATCTGCCTGATGCGATATTTGGGTGCTTCTTATGATATCTATATTCCGCATCGTTCAAATGAGGGGTATGGGCTTCATAATCATGCGCTTGACTGGGCGCATCAGCAAGGAGTAAGTTTGGTTATTACCGTAGATACAGGCATTAGTGCGGTGGATCAAATTGATTACGCGAACCAACTGGGGATGGACGTGATCGTTACGGATCATCATGAGGCACCGGAAATATTACCGAACGCCTATGCTTTAATTAATCCGAAGATTCCCGCATGTCCATATCCGTTCAAGGGCCTGGCAGGGGTAGGTGTAGCTTACAAACTGGCACAAGCGCTCGTGGGTCAGCCTCCTATGGAATGGCTGGAAATCGTGGCTATCGGGACCATCGCAGACTTGATGCCGCTTATCGATGAGAATCGGGTACTGGTCAAACACGGAATTGAATCGATGCGTAATACCCGCAGTCCAGGAATTCGCAGCTTGCTCGAGGTATCAGGGGTTCATGTAGAGCAAGTTACTTCGGTGAATGTAGCCTTCTCCATGGCTCCTCGCATTAACGCCAGTGGGCGGATGGATCATGCTGGTCGTGCAGTAACCCTCCTTACGACGCAGGAACGTGAGGAAGCAGAGCGTCTTGCCTGGGAACTGGACGGACTAAATAAAGAGCGTCAGCAAGTGGTCGAGAACATCGTAAATGAAGCCATGGCTATGGTTCAAACCCGCTGGGGCAGCGAGGACATTCCTCCTGTCATTGTACTAGCAGGTACGGGCTGGAATGTGGGGGTCGTTGGGATTGTAGCTTCCAAAATTTTGGAGAGGTATTATCGACCTGTCGTCATTCTCGGTATTGATCCTGAAACAGGGACATGTAAAGGCTCCGCTCGCTCGATCCCCGATTTCGATATCTATGAGGCGTTACACTCCTGTCGTGACGTCATGGATCACTTTGGCGGGCATCCATCTGCGGCGGGAATGAGCCTTCATCAGGATCGCTTGAACGAATTTGAGGACCGACTGCATCAATATGGGCATAAAGTTCTTCAGGAGGAGCATTTAGTTGCGGTTTGCGAGGCAGATCTAGAAGCAAGCCTTTCGCAGCTCTCCTTGTCGGTAATCGAACAGTTCGAACGTTTAGGTCCATTTGGCATGGCCAATGCTGTTCCAAAACTGGTGGTTCGCAATGTGGCGATTAAGGAAGCGAAGAAGATTGGCAAGGAAGGCAAACATCTGAAGTTACGGCTACAACAGAAGCGTGAGGTTGTGGATGCCGTTGCCTTCGGTTGGGGACATTTGGCAGATGTGCTGCCGGTAGGTGCCATTGTTGACGTGCTTGGTGAGTTGTCGATCAATGAGTGGAATGGGAACCGGAAAGTCCAATTGATGATACAGGATATTCGTGCGACTCAGCAACAAGTGTTTGACTATCGGGGAGTCACGGCACCACTGAATGAAATTCAGCGGTGGAGAACGGAGTTGGAACCGCATCTTCGCTGTACGGCTTCCCGTACGGCTGTCGTGTACGCAAAAGATTCACAAGCGGAAATAAAAAGCCAATTGTATGATCTATGCCTTTGGGTATATGATAGAAATGCTGGCATTTTGCCGGATAATACATTGGCTGAGACGAATCAACAGGATTTATCCGTATTGTTTGTGATGGATGTTCCGGAGACGGCCGAGCAGTTGGATGCTCTAAAGGCCACTTTTCAGGATGTGCCGAACATGTTCATGCTGTATAAGTCACCTCGTCATCAACAGGAGCGGCTCCTTGTCCCTAGTAGGGAGCAATTCAAGAAGCTGTATGTCACACTGGCGAGTATTACTGCCGTACTGCTGCCCGAGCAGGAAGTTATTGACCGCTCCATAAGCAGACATCGTTATCATCACGTATGCTCTCGAAGATGTTGGACGTATTTGAGGAGTTGGCATTTATCGAGCGCGAGCAGGGTAGCGTTGCGTTTATAACGAAGCCGGAGAAGAAGCCGCTGGAAACGTCGCGCCATTTCAGAGAACTTAGCGATCTGGCTGACATGGAGCAGCATCTGTTGTTCGCGAACACCGAACAGTTAACACAGTGGATGATGAATAAAACACGAGGCGTATCATAGCCGTAACAATTCTCAGGAGGAGATTATTTTGGATTTTAAAGATTATATTCGAGTTATACCCGACTTTCCGCAGGCTGGAA
This sequence comes from Paenibacillus sp. JCM 10914, assembly GCF_001315105.1. GTDB lineage: Bacteria > Bacillota > Bacilli > Paenibacillales > Paenibacillaceae > Paenibacillus_AQ. The sequence goes on from NZ_BAZR01000001.1 coordinate 18,621, forward strand.
TCAGCTTCAAGGATATTACCACACTGCTTAAGAATGGCGAGGCTTATCGCCAAGCGATTGAGGAGCTAAAGGTGCTGGTTGCGGATCTCAAAATCGATGTGATTGCGGGTCCTGAAGCACGCGGTTTTGTGGTCGGTGCGCCGCTCGCTTATGCATTGGGCGTTGGTTTTGCCCCCATTCGCAAGAGTGGTAAACTCCCGTACGAGACCATAGAAGTGGGGTATGATCTCGAATACGGCAAAGATCTATTGGCGATGCATACCGATGCGATCGAGAAGGGGCAGAACGTTCTGATTGCCGATGACCTGCTCGCAACAGGCGGAACGATTGCTACTTCGATTAATCTCATCCGTCAATTGGGCGGCAATGTCGTAGGGGCAGCATTTATGATTGAGCTAGCCGATCTGAACGGTCGCGCGAAGCTGGATGGTATCGACGTGTTCACGTTAATGAAATACGAATAAGCTGTACAGATTTTCCCGGGAAATAACAAGCAGGCCGTCTCCGTTAGGGTAGAACACCCTTTAGGAGACGGCCTGCTTGTTTGCATATTAATTATACATCTGGTGTTTTCTCTGTTGCAGGAGCTTCGTCGTTCTTCTCGTTCGACAAACCCGTGATTTCAAATACTTTGAACAACAGGGCCATTAGCACGCCGACGATGGTAGCCAGGGCCATACCTTTGAGCTCAGTTTCACCAAGCTTGAGGGTGACGCCACTGATACCGGTTACGAGTACAATCGTAGCCAGGATCATGTTGCTGGCTTTGGAGAAATCGACCTTCTGTTCCACGAAGATTCGAAGACCGGATGCTGCGATGACACCGAACAACAGCAGGGATACGCCACCCATAACCGGAGTAGGGATGTTCGCTACAACCGCTGAGAATGTGCCCGAGAAGGACAGGATGATGGCGATGACCGCCGCCCCTCCAATGACAAATACCGAGTATACTTTGGTGAGTGCCATAACGCCGATGTTCTCTCCATACGTGGTATTAGGCGTTGAACCGACAAAGCCGGACAGAATGGTGGATATTCCGTTACCTAGCAAAGAACGATGCAGACCAGGATCCTTAGACAAGTCTTTGCCTACAATATTGCTGGTTACCAACAAGTGCCCGATATGTTCTACGATAACGACGATCGCAACTGGGATAATGGTTAGTACAGCGGCCATATCAAATACCGGGAGTGTTGCATGAGGAGCTGACAAGAAATTTGCATCAGCAATCTTATCTGTTTCCACCATGCCGAGCATGAAAGAAAGACCATAACCCGCAACAATACCAATCAGGATATGAATAATTTTGGAGAAACCACGGAACAAGATAGATCCGAATACGGTGACTCCAAGAGTCACGAGCGATACGGTAATTACTTTAGGGTCGATGGATTCACCTTCACCTGGCAAGAAACCGGCCATTCCGGCGGCGACAGGTACGAGCTCCAGACCGATCATGGCGATAATCGCACCCATTACAGCCGGAGGGAAGACAAAGTCGATCCATCTTGTGCCAGCATATTTCACGATCAAGGCAACCAGACAGAAAATAATACCGGTTACGATAAACGCACCTAGCGCTTTACCATAGTTGGCGTCGGGGTCGTCAGCCAGTACAATCAGAACCGGAGCTATAAACGCAAAGCTTGAGCCGAGGTAAGCCGGGATCTTTCCTTTACATAATAGGATGTAGAGCAAGGTACCGATACCGTTCATCAGTAGGATCATGCCGGGATCCACACCGAAGATGTTGGGTACAAGCACCGTACTTCCGAACATGGCGAATAAATGCTGGAGGCTCAGTAGGAACCCGGGGCCAAACGGAAGTTTCTCATCAACTTGAATTTCACGTTGCAAAGCATTTCACTCCTCATTAGGGCTTTAAATATAGGACCGTTCGCGTACGATCTTTAATAGATTAAATACTATTGTTCGTTTTTTCAACATTTATTTCTTCACTTCGACAAAAAAATCTTCAGAACGTGCGTTCAACTCGCTGTAGAAGCAAAATACTGCGATGACTGTTCAATTGCCCCGTATGTTGACGTAAACCGTCACAAGCGTCATAATGATAGGAAAACATTCACGAGGGAACCTGCATGGTTGGTTAAGGCGGGTTCCATTTTATTATAGAAAGGGAAGAGAAGGACTCCAACATGGGCATAGAGCGATTACTCGAAAAGGCCAGCGCCTATACAAAAGAACCCGATCTTCTCCGCATTCAGGAAGCGTATCAATTTGCGGAGCAAGCCCACCACGGACAAGTGCGGAAATCGGGAGAACCTTATATTCTACACCCGCTTGCGGTTGCGGACATCGTCGTCAATATGCAGATGGACACGTTGTCTATTATTGCTGCGTTGCTGCATGATGTCGTTGAGGATACGACGGTATCGTTGGAGCAGATCCGTGAACAGTTCGGTGATACCTGCGCTATGCTGGTGGACGGCTTGACGAAGCTCGAACGTATCCAGTTCCGTTCCAAGGAAGAGCAGCAGAATGAGAATTATCGTAAAATGTTTATTGCGATGGCGCGTGATATTCGTGTGATCGTCATTAAGCTTGCCGATCGGCTTCATAATATGCGGACCCTGAAGTACCAGTCGGAGGAAAGTCAGCGCCGAATTTCTTACGAGACGCTTGAAATCTTCTGTCCGATTGCACATCGACTCGGTATATCCGCGATTAAATGGGAGATGGAGGATATCGCCCTCCGTTATTTGAATCCTCAGCAATATTATCGTATTGCGAACCTGATGCACAAGAAGCGGGCGGAACGGGAGCAATATATTGATAACGTTATCGTCTGCATCAATGAGAAGCTCGGCGAGATGGGCATTCAGGCGGATCTGTCTGGCCGACCGAAGCATATTTACAGCGTGTTCAAGAAAATGACGATGAAGAACAAGCAGTTCAACGAGATTTATGATTTGCTTGCGATTCGAATTATTGTGGACAACATCAAAGATTGTTATGCCACACTAGGTATTATTCATACGCTTTGGAAGCCGATGCCCGGACGATTCAAAGATTATATTGCTATGCCCAAAACGAATATGTACCAGTCCTTGCATACGACGGTGGTGGGACCGAACGGGGAACCGACAGAGGTACAGATTAGGACATGGGAGATGCATCGCACGGCCGAATTTGGTATTGCTGCACATTGCTTATAAAGAAGGATCCGGAGGTAATGGTGGCAGTTTCGACAATAAAATGACCTTTTTCCGGGAAATATTGGAGCTGCAGCATGAGACGAAGGATGCTTCGGAATTTGTTGAGTCACTCAAAATGGACTTTTTCTCAGATCTTGTATTTGTATTCACCCCAAAGGGAGAGGTTATAGAACTGCCTTCCGGCTCGGTGCCTCTTGATTTTGCTTATCGGATTCATACGGAAGTCGGCAACCGAACGATTGGTGCGAAGGTTAACGGACGGATCGTTCCGCTGGACCATCAGCTTCGGACGGGAGACATCGTTGAGATTCTGACCTCCAAGCATTCTTACGGTCCGAGTCAGGACTGGATCAAGATCGCTCAGTCCTCGCATGCTCGCAGCAAGATCAAGCAATGGTTCAAGAAAGAGAAGCGGGAAGAGAATGTAGAGAAAGGTCGCGAGATGCTGGAGCGCGAGATTAAGCGGCTTGGTCTCGAAGTTTCGGAATGGACGACCGATGATAAGCTAATGGAGGCGGCCAAGAAATTCGCCTTTAATGATATTGAGGATATGCTGTCGGCGGTCGGTTTTGGCGGGATCACAGCCGCTCAAATCTGCACTAAGGTAACCGAGAAGCTGCGCAAGGAACAAGAGGAAGCCAATCAGTTGGAATTAACCTCCGAGATGAAGGAGATCAAGCCGGCCGAGAAGCGTAGCCGTCCGACCAATGGCGTTCGAGTTCGAGGGATTGATAATCTGCTGGTTCGTTTTGCGCGGTGCTGTAACCCCGTACCAGGCGATGATATCGTTGGCTATGTCACGCGCGGACGCGGCGTATCGGTCCACCGTTCGGATTGTCCGAATCTTCCAGCGACAGGCGAAGGTGAAGATGCCGCTCGTGTGATCGAGGTAGAGTGGGAGTCGGCCATCGAAGCGAATTACAGCGTGGATATCGAAGTGACCGGCCACGATCGCAACGGACTGTTGAACGAAGTGCTTCAGGCCGTCTCGGAGAGCAAGACCAATATCTCCGCTGTGACGGGTCGATCGGATAAGAACAAGATGGCGATGATTCATATGACGATTTTGATTCGAAATACAGACCATCTTCAGTCCGTTGTGGAGCGAATCAAGCGGGTAAAGGATGTATACACCGTTCATCGAATTATGCAGTGAAGGGGAACAAGGTACGTGAGAGTAGTGATACAGCGATGCAAACGCGCCCAGGTAACGGTTGATAACGAAGTGGTCGGCTCAGTCGGCATCGGGTTGATGGTACTTGTTGGCGTAACGCACGAAGATGAAGAGAAGGATGCTAAATACCTGGCGGACAAAGTGGCTGGACTGCGCATATTTGAAGACGATGAAGGCAAAATGAACCACAGTGTCCAAGATGTAGGCGGGGCAATTTTGTCGGTATCGCAGTTCACGCTGTACGGCGACGTTCGCAAGGGCAAACGCCCCAACTTCATGGCCGCAGCGAAGCCTGACATGGCAAAAACCTTGTATGAGGCTTTCAACCGTGAATTGGCAGCTAAAGGGTTGCAAGTGGAGACAGGGATATTCGGCGCGATGATGGATGTTGAGCTGGTCAACTGGGGACCGGTTACTTTATCGATTGACAGCTGAGCGAAGGAAGATGATGCATCGTTTGGTGCGAAGGAGGGCATCCTTTGTGGATAATGGCTTGTTCATGATTCCACGTGTAAAGGATTGATGCTGAGTGCGGCATTCCCCCAAATCTTCGCTGTGCAGTCGTATGCCGGCCATCATCGGATCGGCCGATATGAGAGAGCTGGCCCATACGGATAAGTTAACGGCCATATCTACAGATCCATTTCAAAAGACAGTGGAAAAAGGACGTCCACGTGCGTTGCTTGCAAGATCGTAAACGAAATATAAGCACCTTATTCCGTAGCCTGGGAGCGATTGCTCTACAGGCTTTTTTGTTGTAATGATACCGAGGATGGCATTTTTTTCACCAAGACATCACATCAACAACTGTTATAAAAAAAGCTAATACAGGGTAATAACAAATCGAAGACAAGTGAAGGGAGATATGCCAAATGAAAAAAGTAGCATTTCTACTAGCCGATCAATTCGAAGATTCCGAAATGAAATCCCCTTACGACGCTGTCAAGGAAGCGGGACATCAAGCTGATATAATCGGCCTCAATCAAGGCCAAGAAGTTAAAGGGAAACAAGGCAAAGCCTCATACACCATTGATAAGGCGATTGCTGACGTGAATATGAATGATTATGATGCGGTGGTTATTCCAGGCGGATCTTCTCCAGAGAATCTGCGTCTGGATTCCCATATATTGCAGTTCGTTACTGCAGCAGACCGGGCGGGCAAGCCGATTGCTTCTATCTGTCACGGACCACAAATTCTGGCAAGCGCAGAGTTGTTAAAGGGACGGACCATTACATCCTACCCACCGTTACAAGATGATATGGAGAACGCGGGCGCCAATTTCAAGGACGAAGAAGTTGTGGTGGATCGGAACTTTATTACGTCCCGCACGCCAAAAGACGAACCGGCTTTTGTTCGGGAACTTCTTAAGTCATTGTAAGACATCAAGGAATAACGGAAAACAGATCATAATCATATAAGGAGGAATGGGATATGTCTAAGCAAATTCAAGCTTATTTCAGGACGGAAGATGATGCTGAAGGTGCAAGAACGACGCTGTTAACCTACAATACGGAACATCTTGAAGTAGGGAGGCTGGAGAACCGTATCCGCAGTGGCGGTAATATTCTGGTTCCCATCGTTCCATGGACCAATTCGGGTACAGCTGGCTCCACCGCAGGGGCAACTACGATTGGCGCTCCAGGCGGGGTTGTAGGCGCACCAGGACTCATTGTGGGTGCAACCAACAGGGAACGTGATATCGCCGAGGATCGAGCGGTAGACGGGGATGACGCCCAAGACGCTGAGACGACCACAGGATGGCGCGAAGCGGATGTTACAGATAGTGATTATGGTGATCTAAGTTATGCGTTATCGGTAAAAGTCAGAGATGAAGACTATGAGAATATCGTGCATGAGCTTAGAGCGAATAACGCCTACGTCGAGCGTTTTGAATAAACGCTGCATTGGAACGGATAAAGAAGTGGTAGGGGTTACCTTGCCGTAAAGCGCTTTCTCGCTTGTAACACAAATGTAATGTTTGTTCAATATTCCTTTAATATTGTCTGTTTATAATAACAGCATGACCCCCTTTTTTATATAATATAATGTTTTGGACCTGCAGCAGTCGGCTGCAGGTCTCTTTCTTTTTCTGAGCATTTTCGTGTTTTTATGAGATGTTGCTTGACTTTAGCGCGGCGGTTCATTAGAATCTAAAAATATAATGTTTTGGATAAACTATAGTTATGCATACAAGATTTTATGACGGGAACAAGTAATCCATCCCCACAAGAACAGAGAAGAATCCCTTGGCTGTAAGGATTCGCTTGATGAGTGGACGAATGACCTCCCCGAGAACAGACGGCGAAGCAAGCACTGGGCATACCAGTGGGATAGACAGTAGCCGAACTGCGCGGCCGGGCGTTAAACGGATGAAGCGAAGGAATGACCCACTATATTTCATGTGTGTCAGCTTTCGGAATGTGGGTGGTACCACGGGTGATGAATGTACATGATATCTCTCGTCCCAGTTGTCGATGACAACGGGACGGGGGATTTTTTAGTTTAACTCGGAGGGATTATGGATGGCAAACGAGAGATTTGAGAAGCCAACCGGCACACAGGACATTTTGCCTGGGGCCGTGGAGAAGTGGCAATGGATCGAAGAGAAGGCTCGGGATTTGTGCCGCAGATACAATTATCGGGAAATTCGCACTCCGATCTTCGAACAGACGGAATTATTTAAACGCGGGGTCGGAGAGACGACCGACATCGTGGAGAAAGAGATGTACACCTTCAAGGATAAGGGCGATCGCAGCATGACTCTTCGTCCGGAAGGAACCGCTGGTGTGGTTCGGGCTTATGTGCAGAACAAATTGTACGGAGAGCCGGATGTCACCAAACTATATTACCTTGGACCTATGTTTCGTTACGAGCGTCCGCAAGCTGGACGTTATCGCCAGTTCCATCAGTTCGGGGTAGAGGTGTTCGGAACAGCTGAGCCGGCCGTGGATGCTGAAGTAATCGCGCTAGGATATACCTTTTATAAGGAACTAGGTCTAAACGGTGTGAAAGCCGAGATCAATTCCGTAGGAACATCTGAGGTGCGGGCGGCCTATAGAGAAGCGCTGCTTGCCTTTCTTGAGCCAATGAAGGAAGATCTTTGTTCTGACTGCCAATCTCGAATGGAGCGAAATCCACTCCGCGTATTGGATTGCAAGAAGGATCAGGGTAAGTTTGATGGTGCCCCATCGATTCTGGATAGTCTGGATGAGGAGTGCAGCACGCATTTCGCTAAGGTGAGAGGGTATCTGGATGCCATGGGAATCGAGTACGAGATCAATCCGAGACTTGTTCGAGGCCTGGATTACTATACGCATACGGCTTTTGAATTCAAGGCGCAAGGAATTGGTGCCATCGATACAGTAGGCGGCGGTGGTCGGTTTAACGGCCTGGTCGGCCAGATTGGCGGACCGGATCAGCCGGGCATCGGTTTCGGGATTGGGCTTGAGCGCATCCAGTTGATCTTGGAGCATCAAGGTGTCGACCTATCGGCCGTTAAACCACTTGATGTGTATCTGGTTGCACTCGGTGAAGCAGCGGAACAGGAAGTTGCCAAGATCATATACGATCTCAGAGGCAAAGGGGTATCGGCTGAGCGAGATTATCTAGGACGCAAGATGAAAGCCCAGATGAAATCGGCGGATCGTATGCAAGCTCGGTATACCGCGATCTTGGGTGATGATGAACTTGAGCGTGGAGAAATCGCACTGAAATCGATGGAAACCGGCAAGCAACGAACGGTACGGCTCGACCGTCTGCATGAGGAACTTGTTTAAATGTCGCGTACAGCGATTTAAATATACTTAAGGGGAATGATAATCGATGAAAAGGACACACCATTGCGGTCATCTGACCACAGCACACATTGGAGAGACCGTTACACTTAACGGCTGGGTACAGACCCGCCGGGATCTTGGAGGGGTGCTGTTTATCGATCTTCGCGATCGCAGCGGCATCATGCAAATCGTATTCAATCCGGATTTCTCCGGCGAGGCCTTGGCCTTAGCCGATAAAGTGCGTAGCGAATACGTAGTGGCGGTAACGGGGAAAGTCGTGAAGCGCGACCCGGAAACGTTCAACCCGAACTTGCCGACAGGCGAAATCGAAGTTCAGGTTACGAGCATCGAAGTATTGAACGCAGCCAAAACGCCTCCGTTCTTCATCGAGGACGGCGTGGAAGTCGATGAACAGCTTCGCCTAAAACACCGTTACTTGGACCTGCGTCGTCCAGAAATGCAAAAAACGTTGATGCTTCGTTCCAAAGCGTCCAAAATCTTCCGCGACTTCCTGGACGATGAGGCTTTGTCGATGTAGAAACGCCAATTCTGACGAAGAGCACGCCGGAAGGTGCGCGCGACTATCTCGTGCCAAGCCGTGTGCATGCCGGTGAATTCTTCGCGTTACCGCAATCTCCGCAGATCTATAAGCAGCTGCTAATGGTTAGTGGTCTTGAGCGTTATTATCAGATCGCTCGCTGCTTCCGCGATGAGGACTTGCGTGCTGACCGTCAGCCGGAGTTCACACAGGTCGACATAGAGACGTCCTTCATGGAACGCGACGACTTGCTCGACATGATGGAGCAGTTGATGGTTCGATTGTTCAAAGAAACGATCGGTGTGGAGCTTGCAACGCCGTTCCAACGCATCAGTCATGCCGAGGCCATGAACAAATACGGCTCGGACAAGCCGGATCTGCGCTTCGGTCTTGAACTGATCGAGATGAACGATATCGTAGCCGGCAGTGGCGTCAAAGTCTTCTCTTCCGTGATCGAGAAGGGTGGAGAAGTCAAAGTCTTGAATGCCAAGGGATGCGGAACGTGGACGCGGAAAGAGATTGACGATCTGGGACCATACGCTGCGCGTTATGGTGCGAAAGGCTTGGCTTGGATTCAAGTGAAGGAAGGCGAATTCAAAGGGCCGATCGTCAAATTCTTCAGCGAGCAGGAGATTGAAGCGGTACGAGAACGTACAGGCGCCGAAGATGGTGACTTGCTGCTGTTCTCCGCCGACACCAAGAAAGTCGTTGCTGATGTGCTGGGTGCGCTGCGTCTGAAGATTGGGCGCGAGCTTGGCTTGATCAACGACAACGAATATAAATTTGCCTGGGTACTCGACTTCCCGCTGTTCAGTTACGACGAAGAAGCGAAGCGCTATGTAGCCGAGCATCATCCGTTCACCCGTCCGAAGCATGAGGACCTGGAACTGATGGAAGTCGATCCATTGGCTGCAAGAGCCGAGGCGTATGATCTGGTTCTGAACGGCTATGAAGTCGGTGGCGGCTCCATGCGGATCTACCAGCGCGAAATTCAAGAGAAAATGTTCAAAGCTTTGGGCTTGTCGCCAGAGGAAGCTCATGAGAAATTCGGGTTCCTGCTGGACGCGTTTGAATACGGAACGCCTCCGCATGGCGGGATTGCCTTTGGCTTCGACCGTCTGGTGATGCTGCTCGCAGGCCGTACAAACCTGCGCGAAACGATTGCATTCCCAAAAACGGCAAGTGCGACCGATCTGCTCATGGACGCACCATCGGAAGTCGATGGCGGTCAGCTCCAGCAGTTGCATATCAAGCTTGCTAAAAAACCGGGCGAAGATAAATAATTCACCGGCGTGCGCTAAAGGAGGTTTGCCAACGATATGCTGCATCAATTTTCACGAACGGAATTAGCGATTGGCCCAGAGGGTCTTGATATTATGAAGAACAGTACGGTGGCCGTACTCGGAATCGGTGGCGTGGGCTCCATTGCGGTGGAAGCTCTGGCCCGCACCGGGGTTGGACGGATCATCCTGATTGATAAAGACGTGGTGGACATTACGAATATCAACCGCCAGATTCATGCGCTGACTACAACCGTTGGCCAGAAGAAGGCCGATCTAATGGTCGACCGGGTGAAGTTGATTAATCCGGAATGTGAAGCGATTGCGCTGAACATGTTCTACACCGAAGAAACGTATGAAGAGTTGTTCAAATTCGAACTGGATTACGTCATTGATGCATCGGATACGATTATCTACAAGGTGCATTTGATCAAGGAATGTTTGCGTCGCGGTATACCGATCATTTCGAGTATGGGCGCCGCGAACAAGATGGACCCGACCCAGTTCCAGGTGGCGGACATCTCGAAGACTTCGATGGATCCGATCGCGCGCATTGTGCGGACTAAGCTTCGCAAAGACGGCATCAAAAAAGGGGTTAAGGTCGTGTTCTCCATGGAACAGCCGAAGAAACCTCGACAAGACGTTACGGAGAAGATCGTGCCCGAGAACGCCCCGGAGATTCGCAAGGCGAAGCAACCTCCGGCGAGCAACGCATTCGTGCCACCGGTTGCCGGACTCATTATGGTGAGTGTTACGGTGAAAGATCTGCTGGAAAAAGGCGGCGTGTCTGTTTAATCCACGCTGTAACTAATGCAAACACAGTACCTGTCATGGGTGCTGTGTTTTTTTGTCCCCGTTTGCTCTGGCAGCCTAGTATATGCCGACCAGATATGCTACAATAGAAATCCTTTTGTGTCACGGTTCGTAAAGCCAGACCTTCGATACGAAAAAAATATGTTTCTTAGGAGGTAACTGAAAGTGTCAGAATCTTTTCAAAGTGCCTATCAAGAAGAGGAGTCAAGGCTTAACGAGGTTATCGTGGAGATTGACCGGCAGCTTGAGCGATTACGGGGCATCCCGGTGTATACCGGTCATGATTTCACGGAGCAGGTGCTGGAGGCCGGACGCGAAGAGAAGCGTCAGGCGCTGGCCAAAAGCTTGCCCGAGCCATACTTTGGCAGGCTGGATTTTCAAGAGAATGGAAGCGGAGATGCGAAGCCGCTCTATATCGGCAAGATGGGGTTTGACAAGGAAGTGGCGGGAGATCACCCGATGGTGATTGATTGGCGCGCGCCGGTGGCGAGCCTTTTTTATTCGTTTACGGGAGGCACTGATCCGGCTTCATTCGAGGCACCGGAAGGAATCATCGAAGGGCTTGTCTATCTCAAGCGCAACGTTGTCATTCGTAAGCAGATCCTCGAACGTGTGTCGGATACGTACAACCGCGATGGCGACGGGCTAGCCGTGTCGGATGAATTCCTGGTCTATCGCCTTGGTGAGAACAAGGATAATCGTCTGCGGGACATCGTATCGACGATCCAGGCCGAGCAGGACCAGATTATCCGTGCAGCCAAGAATACGGCCCTGATTATTCAGGGAGTGGCGGGTAGCGGGAAGACCACAGTGGCTTTGCATCGACTGGCCTATTTGCTCTATCAATACAAAGAGCAAGTTACCGCAGAGAAGATGATTATCTTCGCACCCAACCTGATGTTTCTGGATTACATATCCGACGTGCTCCCAGAGCTTGGCGTGGGGGATATTCAGCAGCGAACCTTCGGCGATTGGGCTTGCGACCTGCTGGACATCGAGATCTCCAGGGAAGATCATACGCAGACGCTGGCCCGTTGGTTTGAAACAGAACCGGGCCGGGGAACACCGGATATTGATGATCAGGTCAGCGGACGCTATAAAGGGTCGTTAAAGCTGAAAGAACTGGTTCAACGGTTTGTGGTGTCTTTAGAGGAGTCGGCATTGCCAGAGGAGGATTTTTCTCCTTGGGAAGGGGCAGTGCTGGACTATAAGACGATATCCGAGTGGTTCCACCAAGAATATAAGCCCTATCCGCTTGCTAAGCGGAAAGAACGGCTGCTCGCCAGGCTCCACCGCTGGGTAGAGATGGAGTTGAAGAAGTCTCCGTCGACAGCTGTGTTAAAGGAACGGAAGAAGAAGGCGGCACAACGGGAAAAAGCATATGCAAACCGCTGGCTCAAATTCGAACCAATCGCGCTGTATAAACAACTGTTCGGTGTGACAAAATCAACAGGGTCTTGGATAGAGACTCTGTCAGAAGCGATTCCGGCAGGAGTGCTGGCAGACACACGGAAAGACCTTAAAAAGAATGTAGTCCGAGAAGAAGATTTGCCCGCGCTGCTCTACTTCCATTGTTTACTGAATGACATTACGGGAGAACAGCGCTTTGACCATATTGTCATCGATGAAGCCCAAGACTTCTCTCCGTTTCAGGTATCCGTACTGGATATGTTCGTAAGAGGACATTCCTTTACGATCCTGGGCGATCTGTCGCAAGGAATACATGCGTACCGCGGCGTACACGCCTGGGAAGAGATAAGTTCTTTGTTTCAGAAGGATGAAACGGCTTATTTCGCACTTACACGAAGCTACCGATCCACGATGGAGATCATTGAATTTGCTAACGGAGTATTGGATCAAGGCGTGCATAGTGAATTACTGGCGGTTCCGGTATTTCGAAGCGGCGATGCCGTTCGACTAATTCCATATGCGGATACGGGGACACGGGTCAAGGATCTACAGCGTGCTTTGTCGACGTTGATAGCCAAGGAGTACCGGACGGCGGCGATACTAACGCGCACTTTACGGGAGGCTGTAGAATTGCACGATCAGTTGCAGAAGCAGTGGCCAGAGCTGCATCTGATCGATGGGAGCAAGGGAACTTATCAGGGAGGATACTCCGTTCTTCCGGTCTATTTATCCAAAGGGCTTGAATTTGACACTGTAGTGGTAGCCGATGCCGATACGGAGCATTACGCCGAGAAGGCTTGGGATGCCAAGCTGTTGTATGTCGGCTGCACGCGCGCTCTGCATGAATTATGGCTGCTGCATGGAGCGCTTGTACCAAGTTATGTGAGCAGCAAACCTTCGGAGATTACAGCCATAGGCTGGCCGGAGGCAAATGGTTAGTTAAGGAAGAGGTATAACGAAATAGGCTCCTAAGTAACTGCGCCGTTTACGCAGTTCTTTGGGGCTTTTTTCATTGGTTATCCAAGTCCAAGCATCTGATAGGAATGTCCCAGATTAACGATAAAGCGATATAAAGTCCAGCCAATGAGTATCATCGCGATTGTGAACAGCATGAACATGACAGACAATCTTTTTTTCATGACCAAGGCTCCTCCTTGCGGGGTAATAGTTCAAATGGGCAATTCATCATCGTCACTGCGAATGCCCTGTTTATGTTCGTAGAGAACGATCACCGACCGGACCAAGCTATACAGGGAGAAGAGTAAATGGATGTATAGCAGCGTTAAGATCACCTTGAGAGTAAAGTATTGCTCCGTCAAATCCTCAGGGGCAAACCATTCAGATACGAGCGTATAATTATGCAGATATGTAAAAATTCCGATCAAGCTTGCCACCATGTTCATCATCGACCGGTTCCGTTTGCGCTTCGCTTTCGTAGTAGTCATGCTTATTCTCCTTTTTTATCTCTTTCATAATTTAAACGTTATGCGGGGGATTTAGTTGGGCTTATAGAAGAAAAAAATGGGTGAGTTATTGCGTCCATGACAGGCAAGCGTTCGCAACCTTGCCACAGCAGGAACAGCGCGAATATGATATGATACAGTTTGACGGATTTTACGACAAGGAAGTGTAACGATGGACTTATTCAGTATGGGACGTGAGAGCGACCGAGACGCTAGACTGCTCGCTGATCGAATGCGCCCTTCATCGCTGGATGAATATATAGGCCAGGAACATATCATCGGACCCGGAAAGCTGCTGAGGCGGGCGATTGAGGCAGATCAGGTATCCTCGATTCTCTTGTACGGACCTCCGGGATGCGGGAAGACAACACTCGCACATATTATTTCGCAGCAGACCCAGGGGCATTTCGTACGATTGAATGCGGTTGAGGCGTCGGTGAAGGACGTGAGGGAAGTCATTGAACAGGCATCCAGCAATCGTAACTTGTATGGGACAAAAACAATTCTGTTCCTCGATGAGGTACATCGCTTCAACAGCTCCCGGCAGGATGCATTGCTGCCAGCCGTTGAGAACGGAACCATCATATTCATCGGGGCTACAACGGAGAACCCGTTTCACTATGTGAATGGGGCCTTGATGAGCCGCTCTACGTTGTTTCAACTTCAGCCATTGATCAAGGAACACTCCATGATTGCTATGAAGCGCGCACTGTCCGATCGCGATAAAGGATTGGCTTTTATGGATTTGAAGCCAAGCGAAGAAGCGTTGGATCATATTGCCACGATGGCTAACGGAGATATAAGACGAGCCTTAAACGCGCTTGAACTGGCGGCCATGACGACGCCTCCCGATTCGGATGGCAGCATTCATATTACGTTAGAGGTAGCGGAAGAGTCGATCCGCAGACCGATCGTAAAGGCTGACGAGTCGACGCAATACGATGTGTTGTCGGCTTTTCACAAGAGCATCCGGGGTTCCAGCGATGCGGCGTTATTCTGGTTCCTGTACGCGGTTGAGAAGCTGGGAATGGACCCGATGGTGTTCATCAGGCGGTTGATCGCCGCCAGCAGCGAGGATATTGGACTTGCGAACCCGCAAGCGATGGTACAAGCCGTTAGTGCATTGGACGCTTACCGCAATAATGGGTGGCCGGAAGCGAAGCTGAACATCGCGCAGGCGATTCTCTTCGCCGTGGAGAGTCCGAAATCGGACGGTGTCGTATCCGCCATCTCAAATGCCATGGCAGCCATGGATGAGGTGAAATCAGCTGAGGTCCCTCTTCATCTGCGCGACACGCATTATCAAGGGGCCGTGAAGCTTGGGCATGTGGGGTACAAATACCCCCATAGCTATCCAGGACATTACGTCCGGCAGGAGTATTTGCCGAAGGAGCTGTCCGGCAGCGTGTTCTATCAGGCGACTGAACAGGGGAACGAATCGAAGATCGCGCATAACCAGCGTTTAAGACGTGAAGACGAGGGGACAGGCAAGTAATCTGAATACGAGCTAACATCAATGGGGGAGAAAGAGCCATGAGAACAGGGAAGCAGCAGTTTGCTATATTGTTATTATCGGTAGGAATAATCCTGAGTGGATGCTCGGGCAAGAGTGCCGAGGAACAGGTTGTTGACAGCCATGATGCGATGCACGAGCACGGTCACAAGACGCAGTTGGTGAATGGAGACATTCAGGAGGTGACGGGGTCGATTGACGAGTTGCCGACCTTTTTGAACGGCCAAACCGCCGAGTTACAAACCATCTATGCCCTGTCCGCACAGGTCAGTGACGTGCTGAAATATATGCCATGTTACTGTGGATGCGGGGACAGCGCCGGTCATGAGAGCAATCTGAATTGCTTCATTGACGAGATTCGGGAAGATGGAAGCGTTGTATGGGATGACCATGGTACACGTTGCGGAGTATGCCTGGACATTGCCGTCGAATCGGCCAAGATGAGCAGTGAAGGTATGAGTTTAACCGAGATTCGGAACGCAATCGATGAGAAGTACGGCAGCGGCTATGCCAATCCAACACCAACGCCGATGCCACCGGTGGAGAGCTGATTTCGTGATAGTTAAAATAAAGGGGCCTTGTGAATTACGATTGTAATTCAGCAAGGCTCCTTATTTTTTCTCTCAAGATTCAACAAGAGTTTGTGCAGTGTCCTGCAAAACTTAATATTCTGTGATCTATTTCACGGTCGAAATCTATATATAGAATTATATTTAATATAAATTCCTATATGTAGTGTGTTGAATCCGATAAGCTAGGAGCTGATGGCAATCATGCAAGTGATCAAGAGAGATGGAGTCTCGGTGGACTTCGATTTAGGGCGAATTGTGAAGGCGGTAGATAAGGCGTTTATAGCTGTCGATGGAGCTTCTAATAAGGAAGTGTCCATACGAGTTGGGGAGGAAGTTACTCATGCCACTACAGGTGCAGAGCAGGTTAGTGTAGAGTCGCTTCAGGATCTCGTTGTCCAGCAATTGTATAATAGCGGTTATGAAGCAGTGGCTGCTGCATATCGGCATTACCGGGAAACCCGCGATGTAGAGCGGATGCGGCGGGGAGAGCTCTACAAGATCGGCAAGGACGTAATTGGAGCGGCCAATCTGGATCTGCTGCGGGAGAATGCTAATCTGAACGGGGAGTCCTTCAGCGGTAAAATGAGCCGGATCGGCTCTGAATACGCCAAATGGATGGCGAGCCGTTTTGTTGTGCCTGCCGAGCTCATGCTTGCGGTAAAGGAAGGTTATGTATACGTGCATGACCTGGACCAATACGCACTCGGCACGACGAACTGTATATTCATTCCGTTTGATCGGCTTTTGGCGAATGGGTTTAGTACAGGCAGTGGATCAGTGCGGCCTCCGCAGAGCATTATGACAGCGATGGCACAGGTAGCCATCATATTTCAATGCCAGCAGAATAGTCAATTCGGCGGCGTATCCGGCAATAAAATCGACTGGGATTTGGCGCCGTATGTCGGCAAATCGTTTCGTCGACATTTTCGAAAAGGGTCTGCGTACTTTGGTGAGGCTGGCCATGAAGGGGCTGCTGAGGTAAGCGATTTTCCTCCGGATTGTGAAATATACTTGAACAATAAGCAGCTTAAGAAGCTTACCCGCGAGTTTACCATTACGCATATACCGAAACGGTGAATGAAGTTAAGCAGGCTGCGGAATCCCTGATCCATAATTTAAATACGATGAGCAGCAGGGCTGGCGGGCAAATTCCCTTTACCTCGCTGAATTACGGTATGTGCACATCAACCGAGGGAAGAATGGTCTCGGATGCACTGCTGGACGCAACGCTGCAAGGTCTAGGCGGTGGAGAGACACCGATTTTCCCGCAACATATATTCCAGTGCAAGCAAGGAATAAACCAGGCGGAAGGGGAAGCGAATTACGATCTGTTCCTGAAAGCCATTGAGTGTTCCAGCCGCCGCCTCTATCCCAATTTTGTCAACGTGGACGCAACATTTAATCTAGCCCATTATAATCCGGACGATCCTAACACGATCATAGCGACCATGGGTTGCAGGACCGGACGATCTCCGATCGGTTTGGGAGAAATCATCAGAGTGGCAAAGGCAATCTGTCCTTTAACACGATTAATTTGGTGCGGCTTGGTATTGACAATGGCATCGTTGAAGCAGACGTCATTGGCCGGATATGAAGCAATTCTATCAGCAGTTGGATCGTTATATGACGGTTGCACTCGAGGGATTGATTCACCGCTTTGAACTGCAGGCAGAGCAGCCAGCTAAAGCTTCCGATTTCATGATGCGGGAGGGGGTGTGGGAAGGAGGCGAGAGATTGGCTCCGGAGGACGAGGTGCGTGAGCTCATTAAACATGGGACTGTAGCGCTTGGATTTATCGGTCTGGCTGAATGTTTGAAGGCGCTCACGGGGAAGCATCACGGGAGGATGAGACCAGCCATGGACTGGGAATCGAGATCATCAGGCATATGCGTCAATTTTGTGATGATGCCAGTGAATTGCATGATCTGAACATCTCGTTATTTGCTACACCGGCTGAAGGGTTGTCAGGGAAATTCACGAAGCAGGACCAGGAGACTTTCGGGATGATCCAAGGTGTGACGGACCGCGAGTATTATACCAATTCTTTTCACATTCCGGTATATTACCCGATGGCGGCCTACCGTAAGATCCGTTCCGAGGCTCCCTTTCATGAACTGTGTAATGCAGGAGCCATCTCGTATGTGGAGCTGGACGGTAATGCTAGGCAAAATACGGCTGCATTCAGGGGTATCGTACAATTTGTTTTGTTACAGAATATTGGATATTTCTCTGTTAACCATCCGATTGATCGTTGTCCGGCATGCAGATACGAGGGCATGATCGGAAGTGTTTGTCCTGGATGCGGTGCTCTAGAAGCGGATGGTCATTTCCAGCGGCTGCGGAGGGTAACGGGATATTTGACGGGCAATTATACGGAGCGCTTCAATTCGGCGAAACAGGCGGAGGTTGAAGACCGGGTGAAGCATCTATGAATATCTGCGGATATATTCCTGAGAGCATCAATGAAGGTCCGGGACTTCGGGCGGTTCTATTCGTGAGCGGCTGCCGCCATGCTTGCATCGGATGTTTCAATGCGGAATCTTGGAATTTCGCAGCGGGAGAGCCTTTTACGGAAGAGATCGCCATGGGCATACTTCAGGATATTAAGGACAACCCTTTGTTGGATGGCGTGACTTTATGCGGCGGGGACCCTTTCTTTTCGCCGGAGGAATGCGCGGCGTTTGTGAGTAAACTCAAGACGGCTTGTCCCGGGAAAAATGTATGGGCCTATACGGGATTTACCTTTGAAGCGTTGATGAGGCAGCCGAGGCAGCGCGAATTGGCCATACTGTGCGATGTGATCGTCGATGGCAAGTTCATGCTGGAACAAAGGGATGTCTCGCTTCCATTTCGAGGCAGTTCGAATCAGCGTTTGATTGACGTCGTGGCTAGTGTTGATCGGGGAGTCGCAGTAGAATTTGTACTTCGTTAATGTAAAAAGAGCACACACTTAGCGGACCATGCCGCGTAAAGTGTGTGCTCTTCAGTTTGGACCAGCAGATTAGTAGGGCACTTTATCTGCCGTTTCAATCGTTCCGCCGCCGAGGCACTCATCGCCTTGAACGACATACAGAATGTTCTCTGACAAATTCTTATCTGCGACGAACCACGGTTCCCTTGTTTAGAATTTCTTATTGACCCTCACACGATGTCATACTTTATATTTATTTTGAAACCGAAGTCATGAGGAAGGAGGTATATGAATGCGTATCAGAGAGTTATCTGTTCAAACCGGTGTGAGTATCCGTTCTCTTCGTTACTATGAAGAAAAGGGGTTAATTGCTCCAGTACGTCTTGATAACGGATATCGGGAGTATAGAGAAACGGATGTCCATAGAGTCAAAACGATCCAACTATTCCTTGATCTTGGGCTCAGTACGGATGAGATTCAACCCATTATAGACTGCACTTCATCGATTTCGCCTAGGTGTGCACCCGAAGCTATCACCTTATATGAAGATAAGCTCAAAGACACACAGCAGCAAATCAAGATTTTGATGGAAGTTGAATCTAAACTGAAAAACCTGCTAGCGTTCTGGAGAGAAAAAGAACTTGAGCAAATGAGCGAGGTGTTTCACAAGTGAATCTTCGCATTTTAATATTGGCTTTGGGAACCTTCATTATTGGAACTGATGATTTTGTTATTGCAGGCATATTGCCTGTCATCGCTGCGGATCTCAACGTCAGTGTGGCAGCTGCGGGGCAATTGGTGACGTCTTTTTCTTTAGCTTATGCCCTAGGAGCCCCGATTTTGGGTACAGTGACCTCACATTATCCGAGAAAAAAGCTGTTGATGCTGTCTATGCTTCTCTTCTCCTTGGCAAACGCTCTATCTGTTCTTGCACCTTCTTTTACCTGGCTGCTTGTTGCTCGTATAATTACGGCATTGGCAGCTGCGATGTTCACTCCAGTGGCGATGGCCGTAGCGTCCGATCTGGCTCCACCCGCAAAAAGAGGAAAGGCATTGTCATTCATCACGGCAGGTCTGACCGTGGGTATCGTGCTCGGCGTGCCGATCGGTACCTGGATTGGGGCGTTGTTCGGCTGGCGGATGACCTTTTTGATGGTCGCGCTTGTTGGGCTTCTCACATGGTTCGGCGTGAAATGGATGCTGCCTTCCGTGGCGAGTTCGCCGAATGTCAGCATGAAGGAGCGCCTAGCGGCGCTAAACCCGCAGATACTTTTAATGATGAGCGTCAGCATATTCGGTGGGATGGGCGGATTTATGGTATACACGTACATCTCGCCCATCCTACAAGAGATTACCGATGCGAGTCCGGGCATGATCGGGTGGTTTCTTGTCCTGCTCGGCATAGGAAGTATCGCAGGCAATCTGGTCGGAGGCTATGCGACCGATCGTTTCGGAGCGAGAAAAACGTTAGTAAGCGCATTGACTGCGTTTGCCGTGCTGCTCACCTTATTTTCCGCATTGATGCTGCTACCCACCGGCAAGGCAGCGCCGTTATTAGCTGCTATCGCTTGCATCATGTGGGGATTTGCGGGGTGGGCATACAATCCTGCTATGAATTCCTACTTAATTGCGCTGAAACCGAGTCATGCTTCCATGATTCTATCCTTCGGCACATCGACCATGTACCTCGGGATCGGACTAGCCGGCATCGCCGGCGGGCTGGTCATCGATTTAGGCTCCATCGTCCATGTCGGCTGGGTCGGTGGCCTCTTTGCAGGTTTATCGCTTCTAGCCTTCGGGCTCGTGCAGTGGCTATCTCCAGTAGAGCAGGAGAAAAGGCTTCACCATTGAAGGTAACGACGGCATGAAGAAAAATGCACCTCCCGCACGTCACCGTAATTCCGGTACACGTACAATTGGAGGTGCATTTTTTTCATTGTTGTTTCGCTGAAGCCAATTTGGCCTGTCGGCTAGCGAATCTTCCACTGATCAATAAGGAACTTTGTCCGCAGACTCGATCGTGCCCCCGCCAAGACACTCCTCGCCTTGATAGAAGACGACCGCTTGTCCAGGCGTAATCGCTTTTTGCGGTTTCGCAAATTCGACATGCAGTGTTCCGTCTGCTCGCGGCGTCAAGGTGACTTCCTGATCGGGCTGACGATAGCGGAATTTGGCTGTACAGGTGAAAGCATTCTTGGGCATAGAATCCTGACCTGCAATCCAGTTGATTCCTGAGGCAATCAGTCCGGTCGAGTACATACTTGGATGATCGCCTTGAACGACATACAGAATATTCTCTGACAAATTCTTATCCGCAACGAACCACGGTTCCCCAGAGCCGGAGCCTCCGATGCCGAGTCCCTGGCGTTGACCCAGCGTGTAGTACATGAGGCCGTCATGACGGCCCTTGATCTCTCCGGTTACGATGTCCACCATGTCCCCCGATTGCGCGGGGAGATATTGTCCGAGAAATTCCTTGAAGTTGCGTTCGCCGATGAAGCAGACACCTGTGCTGTCCTTCTTCTTGGCGGTATACAGCCCTGCCTCTTCAGCAAGACGGCGCACTTCCGGCTTCGGCAGATGCCCAATCGGGAACATGGCCTTCGACAACTGCTCTTGATTCAGGGCGTTCAAGAAGTAGGTCTGATCCTTGTTGTTGTCCACTCCGCGCAGCAGTCGATATTGTCCATCCTCGTTCACGACTCTGGCGTAATGACCGGTTGCGACATAGTCGGCGCCAAGGTCCATCGCCTTGTTCAGAAATTCCCCGAATTTGATCTCGCGGTTGCACATGACATCGGGATTCGGTGTTCTTCCAGCTTTATATTCATCGAGAAAATAGGAGAATACTTTATCGAAGTATTCTTTCTCGAAATTAACGGTATAGTAGGGAATGTCGAGCTGCTCGCATACGCGGCGCACATCCTCTGCATCGGCTTCGGCCGTGCAGTAGCCTAGCTCATCGGTATCATCCCAGTTCTTCATAAAGATGCCGATCACTTCGTAGCCTTGCTGCTTGAGCAGTAATGCCGTTACAGAGGAGTCAACGCCCCCCGACATGCCGACAACGATCCGCTTGTTCTGATTATCACTAGACATCGTTATCACCATTTTCGTATTAAATTATGCCCATGAGGTATTTTAACACACTTTGCGTCGGTTCACATCACAGCTTTGTCCACTCAGGGAGAACATTTTTTTGCTTTTAGCACCTGAATATTAACCATTGGGGTTCAGGATATGTTACCATAAGCTGAGGGTAATGATCGGAATACGGTGATAAACGGAGAATTTCGGATCCAGTCCGTTGTTCGCGTGCCGTAAGACGCCATTTCTCCACTTACAACGTATGTACATGACATATACGATATACAATTATTCGAAAGAGGTGTCACCTTTGAAGATATCAACAAAAGGAAGATACGGATTGACCATCATGATGGAACTGGCTGCCAAGTTTGGAGAAGGTCCAACTTCGCTTAAGAGCATTGCAGAGAAGAACCAGCTATCGGAGCATTATCTGGAGCAGCTGATCGCACCTCTTCGAAATGCAGGTCTGGTCAAGAGCATCCGCGGCGCGTACGGCGGCTACATTCTGTCCAGGGATCCGGCAACGATCACGGCAGGAGATGTAATCCGTGTGCTGGAGGGCCCGATCTCTCCGGTTGATTTCACGGAGGAGGATGATCCGGCGAAGCGGGATTTGTGGCTGCGCATACGCGACAGCATTGCCGAAGTTCTGGATTCGACCACGCTCGATTATCTGATCAACTACCATGAACAATCTGCTGCCGACAACTATATGTTCTATATTTAAATGGTGAACAACATGAGATCAGTGTATTTGGATCATGCAGCTTCAACTCCGGTCCATCCGGAAGTAGCCGAGCGTATGATGAGTGTGATGACCCATCAGTTCGGCAACGCGTCCAGCGTGCACGGATTCGGCCGGGAGGCCAAACGCATCGTAAACGGTTCACGCGATCAACTGTCATCTTGGCTCGGCTGTGAACCGGACGAGCTGGTGTTCACCGGGGGCGGAACCGAGAGCGATAATCTGGCCATTTTCGGTGTAATGGAACAGATCGGGGTGCAGGGCAGTCATGTCATAACCTCCGCCATTGAGCATCATGCGGTTCTTCATGCTTGCCATGAACTCGAACGGCAGGGCTGCGAGGTAACGTACATCCCGGTGGATGCCATGGGGCGGGTCTCCCTGAAGGCGATTGAAGATGCCATGCAAGAGAACACCGCCTTAGTTACGGTTATGTATGGGAACAATGAGGTTGGCACTGTTCAGCCCATATTCGAGATCGGAGAGTTATGCCGCAGCCATGGCGTCATTTTCCATACTGATGCGGTTCAGGCACTCGGCTCGGTTTCTGTCTCTTGCCGAGACATGCCTGTAGATCTGTGGAGCTTCTCCGCTCACAAGATCAATGGCCCTCAAGGCGTAGGCGCACTTGTCGTTCGCCGAGGAATAAGCCTGTCACCTCGATTATTCGGGGGAGTGCAGGAGAAGAAGCGACGTGCCGGTACGGAGAATATGGCAGGCATTGCGGGGTTTGCGAAGGCGGTCGAACTGGCTGCCGCAGCAGGGCAAGTACGTGTACAACATTATGACGAATTGAGAACGGCGCTCTTGAACGGTCTGCGCCGTGAGATTGGCGAGAATTCTTTTGTAATCAACGGACACTTGGAGCATTACCTACCTCACATACTCAATATCAGCTTTCCTGATACCACAACAGAGACGATGCTGATGAACCTCGATATGGAAGGAATTGCGGCAGCAAGCGGATCCGCCTGCACGTCGGGATCTCTCGAAATATCCCATGTACTCCTGGCAATGAAACTTTCAGACCCTGTTTTACGCTCTGCGATTCGTTTTAGTTTCGGTTTGGGTAATACTACTCAAGAAATGGAGTACACCGCCCAAAAAATTGGAACCATCCTTAATCGGTTACGTAAATAGATGTTAAGGGATTTCTCCTTCTACTGACGGGGGGTATGCGTTCATCCATTTCATCCTGGAGGGATCAGTGGTGTCACCTTGTCGTGACTTCTGCCTGATTTCTAATTTATGGTAAGGATGAGGAGGTGTCCACTGTAATATGAAACTTCAAGAATTGATTGGACTGGCTGTATTCGACGTGGAAAACGGTAAAGAAATTGGTAAAATCCACGATTTTATACTAGATGAACACTGGGTTATCACTGGGCTGGAATTGGACGGCAAAGCTCTGTTTTCTTCCAATGTCAAAAGTGTCGCTTGGGAGGACATTGTGGCTTATGGGGAAGATGCCGTCATGATACGCAGTCAAGAGGCTGTCCGCAAGCTGGGCGCCACTGAAATACCGCTTACGTACTTGCTGGGCAAGCGTAAACTGAAGGAAATGCAGGTCCTGACAGAGGACGGAATTCTACTCGGGCGCATTTCCGATGTTTATTTTGAGCAGGAACAGGGCAATACAATACTAGGGCTCGAAATATCCGATGGTTTTGTATCGGATTTGATAGAAGGTCGCAAATGGCTACCTTGCACAGCGGAAATGGCTATCGGTGAACATGCCGTGATGGTACCCCCGATGAGCGAACAGCGTCTGGAAAAAGCCATTAATTCTGTGAACGGATAGGGTGAGGTAGGATGAAATGTCCAAACTGTAGTTCCAAAGATATCGGAAAGATCGGCTCCCACCAATTTTACTGCTGGGGATGCTTTATTGAATTGACGGTGAACGGCGAGAAAATGTCCGTATACCAAGTAGAAGAGGACGGCACGCTCAGCTCGCTCGACGATCTGTTCTTCGGCGACGAGATGCAGTCGGATTTTCCTCAAATACACGCGTCTTCTTAAGTACGCGTACATAATATTGAGACGTAACATGACTCCTTGCAGCTGCCCGTAGGCAGAAGCGGGGGTCTTTTTTGTGCGATGAGGTTGGTAAATTTAAGTTTAAATCTCCATGCTTGTACATATACTACAGGGTAGGTCTGCTAATAAGGAGGGTTCCCTGTGGAACGGCTGACGGAGAGCAAGTGGTTCCGATTTCTCGTCTGGCTGATGCTTGGACTAATCTGTTTATATTTTATCTGGCTGCTGCGGCCGCTGTTTATGGATGTCTATCGGTTTCTCAAGGCTATATTGGCACCTTTCTTGATCGCTATGATCATATCTTATGTGCTCAATCCGATTGTATGCATGCTCTCCGACCGTAAAGTACCGCGCAGCATGGCGGTTCTCCTGATCTATGCGGTCTTTCTGACATCGCTGGCCGTGATATTGATCAATATGATCCCGATGTTGATCCGCCAGCTTGAAGAGTTGAATGAACATTTGCCTGAGCTTACCATGAATGCACAGAGTCTGATGAGCAATCTGGATAGCCGACTTTTGCCACCAGGTGTGCGGACCGGCATGAATAATTGGTTCTTTCAGATGGAAGGAAGACTCGCCGGAGGCATCTCCGCTTTCATGGACAATATCGGAAATACAATCAACGTGCTGTTTAACATTCTAATCGTTCCGTTTCTGATCTTTTACATATTAAAAGATTTCGAGGTGTTTCAGCGGACGGCCGTTTCTTATTTGCCCAGAACCCATCGCAAATCGATCGTAACGCTGCTTAAGGAGATTGATACGGCCCTCGGGAATTATGTCCGGGGACAATTCCTCGTATGTTTGATCATCGGTGTGTTTGCTTATGTGGGATACATCATTATCGGCATGCCGTATGCGCTGTTGCTGGCCAGCATCGTGGCAGTCTTTAATATCATTCCTTACCTGGGGCCCTTCCTTGGGGCTGCCCCGGCACTGATCATGGCCTCTACGATATCGTGGAAAATGGTGCTGCTGGTCGCCGTCGTCAACATGATCTGTCAGACGCTAGAGAGCAACGTCATCTCGCCACAGGTCGTCGGACGCAAACTGCACATGCACCCATTGCTCATTATATTCGCGCTGCTGGTAGGGGGAGAGTTGGCAGGAACGGTGGGATTAATATTGGCGGTCCCCGTGTTCGCGGTCATTATGGTACTGTTGCAGCATTTCTTTAATTATTTCGTGCGGAGGAAGACGAATTAAGCTTCATCTGCTCAGGAGCGGGCCGTGCATTGACAGATCATTTCAGCCTAGATATACTTGAAATATTACATGAATACGTGTAAATCGATGAGAAAATCGAGTAAGCTGCGTGTGCCTTGCCCAGAGAACAGGTTCCTTACGGTAATCGACCGTATGGCTGCGAGAACCTGGAAGTGCCCAAGCTGAACGCTAATTTTTGAGAGTGAACCAAATTCACCGGGTCGTCCCCGTTATCAGCGATTACGAGGCGATCGCCCGCGCATTCCCGATTTGAATTGGGAGCCAGCTGTGGACGATAACCAGGGTGGTACCGCGAGAACAATCGTCCCTGATCATGATCAGGGGCGTTTTTTTGTTGTTCGGATATTTGATCCGTATATTATGACTGGAGGAATCGTAGAGATGAAAGCTAGTGAAATCCGTTCCAAATGGCTGGCGTTTTTTGCCGAGAAGGGCCACAATATTGAGTCGAGTGCTTCGCTCGTTCCGCATAATGATCCGTCACTGTTATGGATTAATGCAGGAATGGCACCGCTGAAGCCTTACTTTGACGGGCGCGTGAAGCCGGACAATCCAAGGATCGCCAACTCGCAAAAATGCATTCGTACGAATGATATCGAGAACGTAGGTAAAACCCGTCGTCATCACACGTTCTTTGAAATGATGGGCAATTTCTCGATCGGTGATTATTTTAAGGAAGAAGTCATTACATGGGCTTGGGAGTTCTTGACGGACAAGAAATGGATCGGCTTCGATCCTGAGAAGCTGTCGGTCACGGTATACCCCGAGGATGAAGAAGCGTTCAAGCTGTGGAATGAAAAAATCGGTCTGCCCGAGAGTCGCATCATTAAGTTGCAGGACAACTTTTGGGAGATCGGCGAAGGACCTTGCGGTCCGTGTACGGAGATTTTCTATGATCGCGGCGAAGAGTACGGCAAGGGCGCACCAGAATCCGAAATGTTCCCTGGCGGAGAGAATGAGCGCTGGCTGGAAGTATGGAACCTCGTATTTACCCAGTTCAACCTGAACAAGGACGGCAGTTATACGCCGCTCCCCAACAAAAATATCGATACGGGTGCTGGCCTTGAGCGCTTTGCATCGATTCTGCAAAATGTAGCCTCTAACTTTGATACCGATTTATTCCAGCCTATTATTCAGAGAACGGCTGAATTGGCCGGTGTGAAATACAATGAGACTGCCGAGTATGACGTGGCCTTGAAGGTCATTGCTGACCACATACGTACCGTAGTATTTGCAGTAGGCGATGGCGTGTTGCCTTCGAATGAAGGACGCGGTTACGTGATCCGTCGTTTGCTCCGCCGTGCGGTCCGTTACGGCAAGGTGATTGGGCTGGACAAACCGTTTATGTACTCTTTGACAGAGACGGTTGGCGATATCATGGGTGTATATTACCCAGAGGTTGTTGAGAAGCGTGCCTTCATTGAGAAGGTCATCGCCACGGAAGAGGAGCAGTTCCATAAGACGCTGTCGGATGGTTTGAACATCCTGGCCGATATGAGTGCCGAAGCGAAAAAGCAAGGACAGTCAGTTATCAGCGGCAGCCATGCGTTTAAGTTATATGATACGTACGGCTTCCCGTTCGATCTGACGGAAGATTATGCTTCCGAACATGGATTGACGGTAGACCGCGATGGCTTTGAGGCCGCGATGAAGGAGCAGCGGGAACGCGCACGTGCAGCACGTCAAGAGACGGAAAGTATGAAGATTCAAGGCGGTGTTCTATCCGAGTATACGGTTAAAAGCGAATTTGTTGGATATAATGACACCGTCCGCGAGGCGAAAGTGCTCGCCATTGTTAGCGGCGACAGCTTTGCCGACAGCGTCAGAGAAGGCGAGACCTGTCAGGTCATCCTGGATGCGACGCCGTTCTATGCAGAAAGCGGCGGTCAGGTGAGCGATCAGGGGGTACTTGAAGGCGGGGGTGTTCGTGCCCGAGTGGAAGGGCTGTTCAAGGCTCCCCATGGTCAGCATGTCCATTTCGTAACGGTGGAGCTGGGGGAACTGAAAGTAGGCGATACGGTTCAGGCCCAAGTAGACGCTCGCATGCGCATTGATATCGTGAAGAACCATACGGCGACGCATCTCCTGCACAAAGCTTTGAAAGAAGTGCTGGGCGATCATGTAAACCAGGCAGGCTCGCTCGTAGAGCCGCAGCGTCTGCGGTTTGACTTCTCTCATTTTGGCAGCATCACGCCAGAGGAGCTCGCCGATATTGAGCGTCGCGTGAATGAACAGGTGTGGAAGAGCGTACCTGTCGTTATTGAGCGTAAAGCCATTGACGAAGCGAAGGCAATGGGCGCGATGGCACTCTTCGGCGAGAAATACGGGGATGTGGTTAGGGTGGTCCAGGTCGGCGACTACAGCATTGAGCTTTGCGGCGGCTGCCATGTAGAGAATACGTCCCAGATCGGCATCTTCAAATTGCTGGGCGAGAGCGGCATCGGTTCCGGGGTACGACGGATTGAAGCGGTAACGGGACGTTTCGCTTATGGTTATGTGGAAGGACAACTGGATCTGCTCAAGCAAGCTTCGAGCCTGCTTAAGAGTAATCTGCAAGACGTACCGAAGCGGATCGAGGGACTTCATCAGCAGATCAAGGAACTCGCACGCGAGAACGAGTCACTGCAAGGTAAGCTTGGAGCGATCGAGGCAAGCCAATTAACCGGCCAAGTGAAGCAGGTGGGCAACGTTTCGCTGCTTGCGGCGGAAGTACAGGCAGGTAGCATGGACGGCCTGCGCAGCATTGCAGATGAACTGAAAGCGAAGCTGACAGACACGATTCTGGTACTGGGCTCCAAAGCCGGGGATAAAGTGAATTTCGTTGTGGCGGTTCCGCAAGAACTGGTGAAGCAAGGTTACCATGCAGGCAAGCTGGTGAAGGAAGTGGCTTCGATATGCGGCGGAGGCGGAGGCGGTCGTCCGGATATGGCTCAGGCCGGCGGTAAGGATGCTGCCAAGCTTGCCCAAGCGCTGCAACATGCGGAGGACCTGGTAGCCAAAGGCGTATAATAGGTGTTGCTGAATCGTGTACAGCAGATGATGCCCAGGCGTTTGCTGTATGCTATTCTGAATTTTTTGGAACACTCTCTAAATATTTCGCTTTGGATTTCCGTAGAGACTGAGGGTTATGGTATGATATAACTAGATCAAGCTGGTAAATATTCATTCGACGAAGCATGGTAAACATGTTCTTTGAAGAAGCGAGGTGTGTCACACATGGACTCCATGGATAAGACAGTCAAGTTCAATGTAAAAGGTGATGAGAAGGAGCTTCCGCCCAAGACATTCTACTGTCGGTTTATGATTCGCTAGTAGAGAAGGAATACAATCCGATTAATCAAATCGTAGGGTATTTGTTGTCTGGGGATCCAGCTTATATACCTCGCACAACAATGCCAGAAGTTTGATCCGGAAGAAAGAGCGAGATGAATTGATTGAAGAACTGGTCCGGTTCTATTTAGCCAGTCACCGTTAGGAGCATGCAGGGATGAAGAGAATCATGGGATTGGATTACGGGGACCGCAGAATCGGTGTTGCCATTAGCGACGTGTTCGGATGGACGGCCCAGGGGCTTGAAGTTATCGAACGCCGCCGTGATGGAGGTGAGCTTGACCGGATCGCCGAACTTGTTAAGGAACATGAGGTTGGTGAGGTTGTGGTGGGCTTGCCCAAGAATATGAATGGCACGATCGGTCCACGGGGTGAAATCTGCATGGAATTCGCAAGTACATTGCGGGAATCCCTGTCCTTACCCGTTCACCTTTGGGATGAACGGCTATCAACAGTATCCGCCGAAAGGACATTGCTTGAAGCCGATGTCAGCCGAAAGAAGCGAAAACAGGTTGTGGATAAAATGGCGGCAAGCTTGATTTTGCAAAACTACTTGGATTCTAAAAGGTAAAGGTGAGGGTGATAACTATGGCTAATGAGTACATGGGTATTGAAGAAGAACCGGAAATTATTTATATTCCCGATGATGAGGGTCACGAAGAAGAATTTGAAGTCATCATGAAATTCGAGGTGGATGGCTCGGATGCGAAATATATGATGGTTGTTCCAAGAGAAGCGGCTGATGAAGAGACCGATGAGGTGTATGCATTCCGCTACGAGGAAGACGGAGACGATCTGAAGCTATTCATGATCGAGGATGATGAGGAATGGGCTATCGTCGAGGAGACCTTCAATACGCTCGTTGAGGAGCTGGATGGGAGAGACGAGTAATGACGGATTTTTCGGTAGAGAATATCGTCTGGACTCAAGTGCTGAGGGAAGCATTCGGCGAGACCGTCGAGCTTGAAGACGATAAAGGACATATCGAGGTATATGATATTGCCGCCGAATTTGAAGTGGATGGTCAGGGATATGCCATATTGGTACAACCGGACCGCACGGATGAGGAGTACGAGGTACTTCGCATCGTAATAGATGGAGAAGGCGGATTGGAGCTTGCTACCATCGATGATGACGAGGAATGGGAGAACGTGTCCGAGCTCTATGATGAATTAACGTTTCCGGAAGGTGACGAAGACTAGGATCGACGTTCCCCATCGGTAAAACATAAGTTGTATTGAAATTCCAAGTGATAGTTCAGTAAGGGGCGGAGCAGTCCGCCCCTTTTGGTGCGAAGGGATGAGTGTATTGAAGAAACTGGCTTTTGTACTGCTGGCTTTGATGCTTATTGCCGGAGGTGCATTGTTCTATGTATGGAATGCTCTGCAGCCTGTCCCCACCGCAGATGCGCCCGTCGAATTTACGGTTGAACCTGGTATGAGCACCTCCTCCATAGCGGACCTGCTGGAGGAGAAGGGGCTCATTAAGAATGCTCTCATACTTAAGGGTTATTTGAAGCTCACCAACGAAGGTAGCAGGCTTATGGCTGGTACGTATGAAGCTAACCCGGGAACTCCAATCGAGGATCTGTTGTCCAAGATGAATAATGGGGAAGTGAAACCGGAAGAGATGGTTCGCTTTACGATTCCGGAAGGATATACCATACGGCAAATGGCTGAAGCGATTGCTCGCGAGAGCGGCATTGAGCAGGAAGAGATTCTCGCGCTTGCGGATCAACCTGATGCTTTCGATGTGACGATCGTAGGTGAAATCCCTGTAGAGTCAGAACTGAGGCATCGATTGGAGGGGTATTTATTTCCGGCCACTTATAACTTGCCGAAGAAGGATGTATCAGCAAGCGTCATCGTGGAAACGATGCTGAAGGAAACGGAGAAGCGCCTGGCGGAAATCCCGGACTGGCAGGCACAACTTGAAGATCGCGGAGTTACTTTTCATGAGCTAATGACGATTGCTTCCCTGATTGAACGGGAAGTTGTGGCAGAACAAGAACGTGCGCTTGTAGCCGGTGTTATATACAACAGACTAGAGCAGGATATGAGGCTTGAAATCGATGCTACGGTCCAATATTTGCTCGATAAGCCTAAGGAGCGCCTGTTGTACAAGGATCTAGAAGTCAAGAGTCCGTATAACACGTATCGTCAGAAAGGGCTGCCGCCGGGACCGATTTCAAGCCCGAGCCTCGATTCGATTAAAGCCGCTTTGAATCCGGAACCGTCGGATTATTTGTTCTATGTAACGAAGAAGGATGGCACACAAGAGCATTTGTTTGCCAAGACGTATCAGGAACATTTGAAAAATATAGAAATCAGCAAGAAGACAGCAGCAGAGTAATAGGGAGGATATCCTCATGAGTATGAAACCTGAGTTAGTAGTAACGGCCGGCTCCATACCGGATGCCGTCTCCTATCTGGAGGCAGGCGCAGATGCGCTCATTGTAGGCGAAGATCGATATGGTATGCGCCTGCCAGGCAGTTTAAGCGTAGGGGATATACGGCAGGTGACTCAGCTTGCAAACGAATGCGGTGGGAAAGTATACGTGAGCTTGAACAATCTGATGACCAATGATTTATTGATGGATCTTCCTGCTTATGTTACGGCACTTGGAGAGATGGGCGTTGATGCTGTTGAATTCAACGATCCTTCCGTGCTGATGACCGTGAAGGAAATGGCTCCGCAGGTCAAGCTCCACTGGAACGCTGAAATGACAGCGACGAACTATTCAACGGCCAATTATTGGGGCGGTAAAGGCGCATCCCGTGTCATTCTGGCCCGTGAATTAAATATGGATGAGATTACTGAGATGAAGCCGCTGCTTGAGGTGGAAGCTCAGGTTCAAGTCCATGGCATGACGAACATTTATCATTCCAAGCGGCGTCTGGTTAATAGTTATATGGCACATCAAGCCGGCCGGTACATGAGGGAAGCCTTGGCAAGGAACGGGGACTCTTCCTCATCGAAGCAGAGCGCTTGGAAGAGAAGTATCCGATATACGAGGATGTCAACGGAACGCATATTATGAGCTCCGAAGATATTTGCATCTTAGAGGACTTGCATATATTAATGGCAGCCAACATCGATAGTTTCAAGGTCGAAACGCTGCTCAAACCAAGACATTATAACGAACTCGTGCTGCGGATCTATCGTCAAGCTATCGATCTGTATGCAGCAGATCATAAGACGTATGCATTTCAAGAGACATGGTTGGATGAAATCCGGGCTATTCAGGATCCGGAACGAGAGCTATCGTTTGGATTTTTCTACAAGGAACAAGTTTATTAAGGAGTGGACAGCATGGAAGCCACGGCACAGCCAACATACAAAGGCAATCGCCATCGCCTGGACAAGCCGGAATTACTCGCCCCTGCCGGCAATTTGGAAAAATTGAAGTTTGCGGTGCATTACGGGGCCGATGCCGTTTATATTGGAGGCCAGAAGTATGGCCTTCGTTCGAATGCCGACAATTTTACCTTTGAAGAAATGAAGGCAGGTGTTGAGTTCGCAGCAAGATACGGTGCCAAGGTATTTGTAGCCACCAACATTTATGCGCATAACGAGGATGTCGAGGGCATTGAATCTTACTTGAGGAATTTGGAGGAAGCAGGGATAGCAGCCATTATCGCGGCTGATCCGGCTATCATTGAAGTCGCCAAGCGGGCTGCCCCCAAGCTTGAAGTGCACCTCAGCACCCAGCAATCCACGCTGAATTGGCAAGCCGTGAAGTTCTGGAAGGAAGAAGGCTTGCCAAGGGTCGTGTTAGGCCGTGAGACGAGCATGGAAGAGATCGCAACGATCAAAGAGCATGTCGATATCGAAATCGAAGCTTTTATCCATGGCGCGATGTGTTCCTCATTTTCTGGGCGTTGTGTACTTTCCAACCACTTTACGGATCGTGATTCGAATCGGGGAGGCTGCTGTCAGTCGTGTCGATGGAAATACGATTTGTTTGAGGATGGCAGAGAAGAGAGCGAATGGATCTCGGAAGAACAGCAGATCATGGAGCAGGCATCGGCGGCACCATCGCCGTTTAAACCTGGCGTCACTCAAATACCGTTATTTCAGTCCGAAGACCATGCTTTCACGATGGGCTCCAAAGACTTATGTATGCTTGAGCACATACCCGATCTGATCGAAGTTGGAATCGACAGTTTCAAGATCGAAGGGCGCATGAAATCAATTCATTACGTCGCAACCGTCGTCAACGTATACAGACAGGCTATCGATTCCTATATGGCTGACCCTGCGAACTATGTATTGAAACCGGAATGGATCGAAGAAATTCATAAAGCAGCCAATCGGCCGCTTAATACCGGATTTTTCTATGATACTCCGGATCATGAAGATCATATCTATGAACCGGAAGAGAAAGCCGTTCCCTAT
Source organism: Paenibacillus sp. JCM 10914 (assembly GCF_001315105.1). Taxonomy (GTDB): domain Bacteria; phylum Bacillota; class Bacilli; order Paenibacillales; family Paenibacillaceae; genus Paenibacillus_AQ. The sequence continues at coordinate 52,084 of NZ_BAZR01000001.1, forward strand.
GATTTTGCCGGCCTTGTGCTTGAGTATGACGAATCAGCCGGAACCGCGATGGTCCAGCAGCGGAACTATTTCAAGGCTGGAGACCAGATCGAATTTTTCGGTCCGGAAGGGACGTTCTTCAAACAGACGGTTGGTTCCATTCAGGATGCGGAGGGGAAAGAACTGGATGCCGCAAGACATCCGTTACAACTGATTCGCATGAAAGTAGATCAACCCGTGCGCCCATTTGATATGATGAGAAAGCGTAAAAACGAACAGAGAATATAGTTCTATAGAACTTCACAAATGAGAATCCGAGTCCGCAAAAGGACTTCGGATTCTTTTTGTTTTGGTTGAAACTAGGTAATTAGAACTGTTTTTATGCGAAAACCCAAAGGAAAACACGACTATTTGTCGAAATAAAAAGTAATACATACTTTTCATGAGAATGATCAGCATATAATATTACGATTGTGGTAGGTGAACAGCTAATGTCAGAAAGCCAGCAACGCGACAAAAAGCCCAAGAAGGAACGCAAGACCGGAGAAAAGAGCACCAAGAAATTATCTTCGGGATCATCAGGAATGCAAAAGTTGAAATCTTCAATCTCATCCATGAGCACGGCCATCAGCCGCATGCCGATGAATCCGATGAAATCGGTCGGAATCCGGTTGTTTCTGATCTTTTTGTCGGCCATTGTGTTCTTTGTCGTAGTTCTCGGGTACCTCTCCTACGATAAGGCCAAGAACACCATCGAGAGTAATGCTGCCACCGGCAATCAGCAGACGATTATTCAGACGTCCGAGAAGCTCGACATTATTCTTGATAAATACGAGAACGCCGGCAGACAAATTTTTTATGATGTTGAACTGCAGAAGTTGCTTACAGATTATACGGGAACCCAGTTATCCGATTACGATGCATTTACGGTTGAACGTGCTATCCGTGAGAAGTTATCCAATCAGATCACATCGGACAATGCGATTCGAGCCATCTATTTGATTCCGAGCAAGTCAGAGAAGATGATTGCGGCTGGTCAATCCTCCGAATCCTCCAGAGTCGTCCATGAGCAAGAGTGGTACCAGAATCTGAAGGACGGGGAGAGAAAGGTCGTTTGGGTACCTACGATGCAGAATAGCGGTGCTCCTTACTTTACGATTGCTCGCTCACTCGGTTCCATGAACGATTTGACCTCAACGTATATCGTCATGTTTGAGCTTAATGCGTCCGTCTTGAATACGCAATTGCAAGGTATCGATCTAGGCGAGAACGGTGAGTTGCAATTGATCAGTCCGGATGGAACGATTGTTTCTTCCAGTAACGTTTCCCTGGTTGGTTCCAAGACCTCGTGGGCATTTACACAGGAGCTTCATCCTGATAACAAAACCGACAACATGCGAACTAAGGATGAGGAAGGCAGAGATATTCTGGCCGTTTATAACACGCAGAGCGTTAATGATTGGAGATTGGTCGGTGCTGTAGAGACCAGCGAGTTAACGAAAGATGCGAGAAGCATTCTTACGATTACCTTAGTCGTAGCTGCCATAGATGTCATAGTAGCTATCCTGATTGGAATTTGGATGGTAAGAATGATTGCCCGTCCGATCGGCAAGCTCAATCTATTGATGAAACAAGGGGCAAAAGGAAATCTGAACGTTCGCACAGACCATAAAAGTCAGGATGAAATCGGTCAGCTCTCCGCCAGCTTCAACGATATGATGGAGCAAATTACGAATCTGGTACAGCAGACGAATGACACGGCACAGGAAGTGCTGAAGACGGCTTCGGAGCTAAGTGACGCTTCGAAGAAAACGGCGCTATCGGCTAAGGAAATCGCCATAGCGACCGAAGAAATCGCCAACGGTGCCAGCAGTCTGGCTGTCGAGGCTGAACGTGGAAGCGATCTGACGAATAACATCTCCAAACAGATGAATATCGTCGTTAATGCCAATGAAGAGATGGGGAAATCGGCAAGGCATGTTGAGAGTTCGAGTGAACTGGGGACGAAGCATCTGAGCGACTTGCTTGATAAAACACATCAAACCGAAGATATGACCCGTTCTATGATGCATAAGGTGGATGGCTTGAAGGAGACAACATCCTCTGTTGTCAAAGTGTTGGATGTCCTGCAGAATATTACGAAACAGACGAATATTCTCTCCTTGAATGCAACGATCGAGCAGCGCGCGCAGGCGCAGCCGGTCGGGGATTCATGGTAGTGGCAGATGAGATACGCCAGTTGGCTGATCAATCCAGACAATCGATTGATATGGTTAGCCAGATTACAGACCGCATTATGACAGAGATGAACGAGACCGTCCAAGTGCTGCTCGATGCCAATCCGCTCTTTAAAGGGCAGATGGATGCCGTGAAGGAGACCAACGATATTTTTGTATCGGTTCAACAGCAGATGGTCGACTTTATCAACCGTCTGGATTCCGTAACGCATTCGATTGATGAGTTGAATGAATCGCAGAATGTGCTCTCTGAAGCGATGAGTAATGTTAGTGCAGTGGCAGAAGAATCCTCTGCTACATCGGAGGAAGTGGCCTCACTATCGACAGAGCAGCAGAGCGTCAGCAGTCAATTGGTTAATCTGTCGACGCAGCTTGAGAATGTGTCCAATAAACTCAAAGAGACATTGTCTCGTTTCCAACTCTAGTACCACATAAGAAAAGACCGCCAACTCCGCAATCATTCGTGGAGTTGGCGGTCTTTTTCTGAATGTACGACTTGATTGATTCATCAGGCGAATGGAAATAATGATGTCATATAGTATAGCTATGGGGGCATCACGGATGAAGCTGATTCGAGAACAGAGAATTAAATATGGATGGTTGATCTTAACACTGCTAATCGCAATCCTGACACTTCGACTGGCATGGGTTCAGCTTGTGATGAGACATCAGCATATGGCCGGTAGTCGTCATACGATGGTTGAAGCATCCGTATCTCAGCGGGAGCGCGGTATTGTGCTGGACTCAGGACGCGGACATTTTACAGATCGTACAGGTCAGCCGCTTACCGGCCGCTTGATCTGGACCGCTGTATTATTTCCCGTAAGCGAAGAAGAACTGGATTCAGTAGGGCCCCAGGTTTCAGAACTTGCCCACATCCTTAAGACCGATGAGGATCAATTGGTGAAGAGCTGGGCAAAACTAACGGAGCCGCAGTTATGGCATGGCCAACATTCGTTGATTCCGCTCTCCTTGACGAAGGATCAGATCGGACAGATACAACAATTAAACATGCCTAGATTAAAGGTAGTTCCATATGAACAGCGTTATGGCAATCGTTCGTCTGGTATGCAATGGCTCGGGTTTGTATCAGGCCAGCGTAAGGAGAGCTTGTATTATCAAGCGAGTCCCAACATAACAGGTACCAGCGGATTAGAGAAGACGATGGATACCTTAATTCGTGGTGAAGGTCCAACGATCGTCTATTATCCGGTTAGCAGCAGCAACCAGTTGATTGAGGATATCAAGCCTATGGTTAAAGCACCGGACAACCCATATTACCCATTGCAAGTAAAGACGACCATTGATGCAAATATTCAGCATGGCATTGAATCGATAACGGAGACCGCGGGGATGAAAGAAGGGGCGGTTGTCGTACTGGACGTCCGCAATGCAGATATCGTGGCGATGGTATCCAGACCCTTCTATAATCCTGAACAGGTTCATCCGTTAGAGGGGCAATGGGAGAATCGCGCGATTAAGGCAGCGACACCCGGTTCTATCTTCAAGCTGGTGACTGCGGCTGCCGCACTGGAAAATAATTTGAGTTCACCGGACGAGGTCTTCCATTGCAGCGGCGAATACGGCAAGTACGGCATGTCATGCTGGAAAACGGACGGACATGGATGATCGGTCTGCGTGAAGGGTTCGCGGAGTCGTGCAATGTTGTATTTGCCACGCTTGCCGAGCGTCTAACAGCCCACGAGATGCTGGACGCCGCCACGGCGTTAGGGTTTGGTCAAACCGTTGGCTGGAGATCAGATGATTTTCTGGGACTTAGAGCATTTGCTCCTTTGGATCAGGAGGAGAAAGGCAGCATCTTCTCAAATGCTGAGGCCGGAACTGATGCAGGTGTTCGAGTCCAGACCGGCATCGGCCAACGGGATGTGACGGTATCCCCGCTGCAAGCCGCCAATGCGATCGTAACCTTGCTGCACGGTGGCGTTAAGACCAAACCGCGTATCTTGCAGCAAGTCCATTACGCGAACGGACAGTTGCTTCAGGACACGGAGCCGCTGGCCGAGCGAAATCGCGCGCAAGGTATTTCCCGGGAAACGGCTTCAATCTTGCTGGAATGGATGGGGGACGTTGTACGAAAGGGAACTGGCAAAAGTCTGGCTCGCAGGCAATGGGAGCTAGCCGGCAAATCCGGTACAGCTGAGGTCAAAGTAAAGGGCCGTGACCGAAATAACCAATGGTTTGTCGGATACGGCCCTGTGGAAAAACCACAGTATGCTGTGGCTGTGCTAGTGGAGAACAGGAGTCCTAACAGTAACAATCAAGCGACAGAAATTTTCGGTCAGGTTGCGGATTTGTTAGCGTCATCTTCTTCCGGACCTGGTTCCGCTTTGGGCGTTGACTGATGATTAGACATGTCCCAAGGAGATACATCAAATTCATCAACCGGAAGGCGAATCCACTGTTGCAGATAGCCTTGTGTTAGCAGTTCTTTGATTAGAATAAGCAAAATCGGAGCCAGAATCAATCCGGCAATACCGAAGATCGATAAGGAGATCATCATGAAAGACAGCATGAGAAACGCCGATGAGACGCCAATCGAATTACCGGTTATTTTCGGTTCAAGGAATTGTCTTGAGATGACGATAACGGCCCACAGTACGATCAAACCGATAGCAAGTCCGGTATTTCCAACGATGAACAAATAAATGATCCACGGAATAAAAATAACAGAAACGCCCAATAAGGGCAGGATATCAAATACAGCACAAATGAGCGCAATCGCCAGTGCATTGCCAGTTCCTAAGATCAGCAGTCCGATTAACACGATCGCAAAGGTAATGCTGACAAGCTTCATCTGGGCTTTTAAATACGAACCGATGGCCTTGAATACATTATCTTTGAGAAAGCGAAAAGCCGTTTTGATCGTTTTAGGCGTCTTTTCCTTCGTGATTCTTCGCCAGCTTCCAATCTCTATGCTGAGGAAGAAAGCAAGAATAATGGCGATACCGAAGTTGGCAATGAAGGACGAGAAGGTCCCAATGAACCCGATAAAGCTGATGATGTAATGGAAAAACGATTCGGCGGCTTGTGCGGCAAGGTTCGTGATATTCTCAAAATAACCATTGATCGTAAATGCCAAATCAGGCGGCAGCGAATCGATCTGGCCTTGGAGAAATAACAAGGTCTCCGAGAAATGTCTCTGTATGGTTGCGGTATATGTTGGCAAGTTCTCCTGCAGGTTCAAGAACTGGGTTACGATAATCACGCCAGCTCCGAATAAGAGCCCTAGAATCACGATTAGAAAGAGGAATACGGATATAGCTGCAGCTAACGGCTTGGAGAGACCCTTACGATTCAGGAATTTGGATAAGGGTTCGATAATGAGAAATACCAGGAATGACAGAAATACTGGCGTGGCGATCTGATATAACTTACTGAACATGAACATGATCAAATAGACAGTTAATACGATTAAGGCGATATCAAATGCGGTTCTCCAGTACTTCTTATACAAGGGAAGCATGTTCGAAGATCGGCTCCTTTACAATGTCTTTGGTAGTAGATACTATTGTACACGATTTGTGAAAAAAAAGCCTATTTCTTTAAGTGCTATGCTAAACTAATATTAGTGCAATCATTTAGAAACAGAACTAAAAAGCGGGGAGTAAGCATGGAAAAATTACTAGTATGGTTGTTTTACCTTTCATCTTTTTATGCATTTATTCCCGGTATCTTGACCCGAATCTTTGGTTTTCGTGTATTTCGAAAGGGAAGTGGTGCACATGAATTTGCTCTAACCTTTGATGATGGTCCAGATCCGGTTTATACGCCGAAGCTGCTGGATTTATTGAAACAATATAATATGAAGGCGACTTTTTTTGTCGTTGGTTCACATGCGGAGCAGCATCCGGATATCGTTAAGCGCATATATGATGAAGGGCATCTGATCGGGATCCACAACTATGTTCACAAGAGTAATTGGTTTATGAGGCCGGTGACTGTGCGAAAACAGATCAAACGAACTGACGATGTCATCTACGCCATTACGGGTGAACGTACTGTTTATTATCGACCTCCGTGGGGGATCGTGAACCTCTTCGATTTCGCCAAGAACACCGGCTGCCGCATCGTGTTGTGGTCGTCCATGTTCAATGATTGGCGCAGCAAGATCGGTGCTGACCGGCTGGCTCAGCGCATGCTTGCCAAGCTTCGTGGTGGAGAGGTCATGCTTCTGCATGATTGCGGAACGACGAAAGGAGCGAATCCTGACGCGCCCGGGCAGATGTTGATTGCACTTGAGCGAGTGCTGCAAGCCGCACAACAGAAGGGACTGAGTAGTATCCGAATCGACGATATGATGACGAAGGAAGGCAAAGCGAAAGCCAAGAAGCTATCCCCATTCAAGCGCTTTATCGTCTCCATATGGCTTTTATGGGAAAAAGGATTCCATGCACTGTTTGGCTTGAAAACCGTAACGCCTGCAGATCCCATGCTTCACTATCGCAAACGGGCATTTACCGGCAAGACTGTCATGATGGAGGATGGCACCCGGCTCGAGAAAGGGGATGAGGTGCTGGAATTGCATTTCGACAACAAGAAGCTGTTTCAGATGGGCAGCCGCTCCCGAACCGAAATGCAGCTGGCGATCCAGATGATCCGCGCCGTTCAGAAAGATCTTCCCGCACTGGCGAACATGGTCATGGATCAGCCTGAGTATAGGGAAGTCAAAGGGCTGTATGCAGTAACCATGATTTCCCGAGGTCCCGAGCAATTCGGATTCCATGTCATGGATTTGCCGCCGGGCTGGTTTGCGAGTTCGACCCGATTATATCTGAAACTGCTGCTCAGCGTCATCCACCCGAAGGGGCAGGCTCGATTTAAGGAAGGCAGCCAGATGTTGGAGCCGAAGATGCTGATGATGCCGACTGATGTTCTCGTCGATCGTTATGCCGAGAAGAAGCCGCCCAAGACGAGTCCTCCGAAGGAAGAGGCGCAGCCTGTGCTCCAGGAACAGATGAACGATCTGGCGGCGGTCGCGAGCGCTACGCAGAGTATATAATATAACAAGATTGAACACAGCCATCATGACTTTCTTTAATCAAATGAACGAAACAAGGGTTATTCCACACAGGGCGCGAACGCTACCTGCGGGAATAACCCTTGTTTATTGGGATGATCCCAGATTAGATTTTCAATATGCCGCCAGAGCTTGCGTTAGTCACGAGCTTGGAATAACGGGCAAGGTAACCGGTCTTCACCTTCGGCTCAAACTCTACCCATTTGCTGCGGCGAATGGCCATTTCTTCCTCGCTAACATCCAATAACTGAATGGTACGATTGATCAGATCCAGCTCAATGGTATCCCCATCCTCGACGAATGCGATCGGTCCACCTTCAGCGGCCTCCGGAGAAATGTGGCCGATGCTGATCCCACGGGAAGCGCCTGAGAAACGTCCGTCCGTGATGAGTCCGACTTTGGCTCCGAGACCCATGCCAGCAATCTGGGAAGTAGGGGCCAGCATTTCCGGCATGCCTGGTCCACCTTTCGGACCTTCGTAACGAATGACAACGACATGGCCTTCCTTAACCTTGCCATTCGCTATGCCAGAGAGTGCTTCATCCTGAGAGTTAAAGCAGATGGCAGGTCCTTTATGATAACCTCCAACCGAAGGATCTACGGCACCGACCTTGATGATGGAGCCTTCCGGAGCCAGGTTTCCGTAGAGAACAGCGAGTCCACCGCGCTCCGAGTAAGGGTTGTCGATCGCATGGATGACATTATGATCCTGGATCTCGCAGCCCTCGACGTTCTCGGCCAGCGTCTTACCCGTTACGGTGATGCGATCGCCATGAATGGCGCCCGGCTTCTTCAGCAGTTCATGGATAACGGCACTTACGCCTCCAGCGGTATGAACATCTTCGATAAAGTAATTGGATGCAGGGGCGAGCTTGGAAATATGCGGAACGCGATCAGCTACTTCGTTGATACGCTCCAGCGGGTAATCCAGACCAGCTTCGTGCGCCAGAGCCAGTGTATGAAGAACTGTATTGGTGGATCCGCCCATCGCCATGTCCAGCGCAAATGCGTTATCAATGGCTTCAATGGTAACAATATCACGCGGTTTCAGATCCATCTTCACCAGTTCCATCAATTGCTTCGCTGATTGCTTTACAAATTCTTTGCGTTCTTCAGCGACGGCCAGGATTGTACCGTTACCCGGTAGAGCAAGGCCGAGCGCCTCGGCAAGACAGTTCATGGAGTTCGCGGTGAACATACCTGAACAGGAGCCGCATGTAGGACATCCGAATTGTTCTAGCTCTAACAGCTCGGCATCATTGATCTTGCCGACCTGATGAGCACCAACGCCCTCGAACACGGAAGTGAGGGACAATTTGTTACCTTTGCTGTCGACGCCGGCTTTCATTGGTCCTCCACTGACGAACACGGTCGGAATGTTTACCCGAAGCGCACCCATGAGCATGCCTGGCGTTATCTTGTCGCAGTTCGGAATGCAGACCATGCCGTCAAACCAGTGAGCAGCAACAACGGTCTCCAGCGAGTCTGCAATAATCTCGCGGCTCGGCAAGGAATAACGCATGCCGATATGACCCATTGCAATGCCGTCATCTACACCAATCGTGTTAAATTCGAAAGGAACCCCGCCTGCCTCGCGGATAGCTTCCTTAACGATCTTGCCGAATTCCTGAAGATGAACGTGGCCTGGAACGATGTCAATATAGGAGTTGCACACGGCAATAAACGGCTTGCCGAAGTCCTCTTCCTTGACGCCTGCCGCACGAAGAAGGCTGCGGTGCGGTGCCCGGTCGAAGCCCTTCTTGATCATGTCTGAACGCATTTTATTAGTAGCCATGATGTCTAATCCCCCCAGATCTATTGTATAATGAATGTATTGCGCTTTAGCGCGTTCTTCCGGCAAAGCAGCCGGGTGCCCCATAACAACGATAGGTTTTAAATGAGTCTATCATAAAAAGGCAGGTTTTTCTACATGATATTAATTAGGAAGCAATGGAAGGAATCCTGTGGTTACGGCATGAAAAGAACCTGTCCCATCAGAAATGGAGCAGGCTCTATAGCATCTGATTTATGTTACTTCTTGCCGCCCTTGCGGCCGATTTCTCGATAAAATTCACGATTGTGGTTGCGAGAGGTAGCTTCGCCGCCTTTTTGCCCAATCTCTTGATAGAAGTCCCGGCTATGGTTCTTGGAAGTTGCCTTGCCGCCTTTTTTACCGATTTCCTGATAAAATTCCCGACTGTGGTTCTTCGCCGTTGCTTCACCACCCAGACGTCCAGCTTCTTCACGGGTCATCTTGCGATTGTTTGATGCAGCCATCATGAATCACTCCTTCCGTTGTATTTGCTTTTCGTATAACTTACTTACCCCGCAAATTTGTCATGAATCAAAGGTTTCGACTAAAGATTGGTAAATTAATTGTGATGACTCCAATCTAACAGAAATCTGATTCAGCAGGTTAAATCACAGTTTATTTCATGGTTTAATAGGAGTATGATTTAGATTGAACAGGGGGTTGTTGGGAATTGCCGGTTCTGGAAATTGAGGGTCGTACCTATTCATGTAAAGCTATACTGTTCGATAAAGACGGCACGCTAGTGCATTTTATGGCGATGTGGGGAGGCTGGACCGATTATGTCCTTACCTTCATGGAAGAACGGTTAGAGATGATGGGCGCTGATTTCGCAGGCTATAAGGAACAAGTACTCGGGACGCGGCATGATTCAACCGGGCGGGTATCCGGTTACGATGTTCAAGGACCATTGGCCATGGGCACCGTGGAAGAAACGACAGGCTTGTTGGCCTGGCAGCTATATGCTGCAGGAATGCCGTGGAATGAGGCGATCGTACAAGTGAACCAGATTACCAAAAATGCCATGTACGAAGTTCGCCAGCAACGGCCCGCTTATCCGATGCCAGGGCTTGCGGATTTTCTTGAACAGTGCCGTCTGGCTTCGGTTCCGATGGCTGTGGTAACATCAGATCAAACCCCCGGTACATTGGAGCAGTTGAGATGGATGGAACTCGATGGTTTTTTTCAAGTAGTGATCGGAAGAGATCAGGTGAAGAACGGCAAGCCGAATCCGGAAATGGCTGAATTGGCCTGTCAGCGGCTGGGTGTCATGCCGGATGAAGTTGTTGTTATCGGCGATAGTAATGGAGATATGCAGATGGCGAAGCAAGCAGGCGTATCGTTGGCAGTGGGAATCTCTGCAGAATCCAAGGATTCCACTCACCTGTTTGATGCCGACGTCGTCATCACCCATTATAATGAACTCAAGGTTTATTGCTAGAGGTACTATTTATGGGCTGTGCGGAGGTGTGGGAGCATGGGGAATAAAGAGAAGATTGAGCAATTGGCAACGTGGATCGAGGCAAGTGATTACATTGTTTTTTTCGGAGGAGCCGGTACCTCGACGGAAAGCGGGATTCCTGACTTCCGATCGGCGGCCGGTTTATACCAGAACGAGCAGCAGTCTCCGTATCCACCGGAGGTTATGCTGAGTTATACCTTCTTCAAGCAACATCCGGAAGTGTTCTACGACTTCTATCGCAGCAAGATGCTGCATCCGGATGCCCAGCCAAACGGCTGTCACCGTCTATTAGCCAAGCTTGAAGCGGACGGAAAGCTGAAGGCGACAATCACGCAGAACATTGACGGATTGCATCAAAGCGCAGGCTGTACGGAAGTCATGGAATTGCACGGCTCCGTGCACCGTAACTACTGCATGGATTGTTCACGATTCTATGGACTACACGATATTCAGGCCATTCAAGATACCGTTCCGCGTTGTCTCTCGTGCGGCGGGTTGATCAAGCCGGATGTCGTGCTATATGAGGAAGAACTGGATCAGAATATCATCCTGCGTTCGATTCAGGAAATATCAACGGCGGACTTACTCATTATCGGCGGCACCTCACTAACCGTTCACCCAGCGGCTGGACTCATCTCGTATTTTCAAGGCAGCAAAGTTGCTCTTCTTAACGCGGACCCAACGCCGTATGACCATCGGGCGGGGCTGTTAATAGCGGATCGGATCGGCGAAGTTATGAACCAGGTGGATCGACTGATCCATATTTAATATGGCTTTTGCTCGTTTCGTTCACCATATTGGAAACGGTAAACGTTTTCTTGTCAAAGGTAAACCAAACACGATAAGATGAGATTGAATCTGTACAAGAGGACATTCATTTTTTATAAATAGAGAGGCAGGGATATAAAGTGACTTATGTGGCCAGTGAGGACCGTTATGAAACAATGAAGTATAACCGTGTTGGGCGATCGGGACTTAAACTTTCGGCAATCTCCCTTGGATTATGGCATAACTTTGGCGGTATCGATACGTATGAGAACGGACGCAATCTAGTGACACGCGCTTTTGATCTGGGCATCACCCACTTCGACCTGGCCAACAACTATGGCCCGCCTGCCGGATCAGCCGAAGAGACGTTCGGAAAAATACTTTCCCGTGATCTGCGGGCATATCGCGATGAGATCGTGATCTCATCCAAAGCTGGTTATTATATGTGGCCTGGACCCTACGGTGATTGGGGTTCTCGTAAATATCTCGTCTCCAGTCTGGATCAGAGCTTGAAGCGGCTTGGAGTAGATTATGTCGATATCTTCTATCATCACCGCATGGACCCGGAAACGCCTCTGGAAGAGACTATGATGGCTCTGGATCATCTGGTGCGCTCCGGTAAAGCGCAGTACGTCGGCATCTCCAACTATTCGCCGGAGAAGACGAAGGAAGCGATCTCGATCTTGAAGAGTCTTGGAACGCCGCTGCTGATTCATCAGCCAAGCTATTCGATGCTGGACCGCTGGGTCGAGAATGGCTTGCTCGACGTGCTGGAGGAGAACGGCGTGGGCAGTATTGCCTTTACGCCGCTTGGACAGGGACTGCTGACGAATAAATACTTAAACGGTGTGCCTGTGGATTCTCGGGCAGCAAGTGCCTCGGTATTCTTGAATGAAAGTAACATCACGCCCGATGTGCTTCGCAAGATCAGGGCCTTGAATCAGATAGCGCAGGCACGTGGACAGAGTCTTGCTCAATTCGCGCTCGCTTGGGTCCTTCGGGAAGGCAGGGTAACCTCGGCCCTGATCGGTGCCAGCAAGGTGAGTCAAGTGGAAGACAATGTAGCGGCCTTGAACAACCTGGAGTTCTCCAAGGAAGAGCTGGATCGGATCGAGGCGATTCTTAAGAAAGAAAGCGAACCGAAAGAATAGGATGTCCAGCATGTCGGAACTGCGAGCAAAAGCTGGCTGGCTATAATAAAATCTCGTGAAGTAATGGCGGTGTTTAGGATATTGATCCTGCACCGTCATTTTTTTGAATCTGGCGACCTGTCATTACGTGTGGTCTTTCCCCTTGATCTGCGAAGCGGCGCCAGTCGCGATACGATATCGGCTCGGAGACTCACCAACCTCACGTTTGAACTGCCGGGAGAAGTACAGAGGATCGGCAAGGCCAACGGATGCGGCAACTTGCTCTATCGACAGATCGGGGCGTTCCCGCAAGATCCGCTTGGACTGATCGATGCGCAGCTTGAGCAGATAGGTGACGGGGGTCATGCCCGTCTCCTGCTTGAACACGCGCGACAAGTAGGCACGATTATAGCCCAGGCTGATGGACATTTGTTCGATGGAGATCGGATGGGCGTATTGAGCAGACATATAACTCATCATTTGCTTCACCATTCGTTGAACTTGCGGTTCCGCGAAGGTGATATGTGATGGTTGTTCGCTGCGGCTCATAATATCCGCCCATATAAGATGAAGGTATCCGGCAGCGGCGATCGGCGCGCTGACTTCTTTAGAATGAAATAGCTGAATGATCTGCTGGATCCAGCCGGATACCTGGCTTTCCGTCGAGATGTGCGCAACCGGTTTCTCTGGAATTAAGCCGATACGATTAAGTTCTTCGCCGACATGGTCTCCGTTAAAGGCGACCCAGCGGTAACGCCATGGATCATGTTGATCCGATGTATAACTTACGATTTCACCGGGATGAATGAGAAAGCAGTCTCCAGGCCTAAGATCGTATACTTCGGATTCGGTTCTAAATATCCCGTGACCGGATTCAACGGCATGTAGCAGATAGTGGTCATAGATTTTGGGTCCAAGCGCATGTTCAGGTTTGGTCTGACTTTCGCCGGCGAACCAGACATGCAGTCTTCCGTGAATAGGCTGCGCCGGGTTAGAAGCAACGGAATAATAGTAAGACTCCATATGGGATGTTTCTCCTTTGGTTATAACGATACGTACTACATAATTCTACAATTTAAAGTCACATAAATCCATATGTAACACACAAGATTTCATTACGACAGTCCTAGGTTTTTTATATAATGAAAGTATCAAATCTACCAAATGTACAGGATGGAGTGAGGAACGTGTTGAAAGAGCAGCTATGGGAACGATTTATGGACAGGTATGGAGAGAGCGAGCATCCAGCTCGCGTGTTCAACGCCCCAGGACGCGTCAATCTGATAGGTGAGCATCTGGATTACAATGGGGGTTACGTCCTGCCGGCGGCGCTGGAGTTCGGTACGACGCTGATTATTCGCAGACGTGATGATGACCAAATATCCTTCACATCCACCAACATGGATGATACTCGTACGATCAGCATTAATGGGGAAGCTCTGAATAGAACGGATCAGTGGACGGATTATCCGATTGGCGTTATCTCAGAGCTGAACAAACTCGGATATCGCCTGAGCTGCGGGTATGACCTGCTGTATCAGGGAGATATTCCGAACGGAGCGGGTCTATCATCTTCGGCATCGCTTGAAGTCGTGACCGCCTTTGCTCTACTGTCCATGGAAGGGAAAGAAACGGACACCGTGGAGATTGCGAAGCTCTCACAGAAGGCGGAGAACCTGTTTATCGGCGTCAACTCTGGTATTATGGATCAATTTGCTGTCGCGAATGGCAAAGCGGACCATGCCATTTTGTTAATGTGCGACACGCTGGAGTATGAGTTGGTTCCATTCCAAACCGGGGCTTATCAAATCGTGATCGCGAATACGAACAAACGCCGGGGGCTTGTCGATTCGAAATACAATGAGCGCCGAAGCGAATGCGATCGCGCGCTTGAGATTTTACAACAGGAAATTCCGGCGCTGACGTATCTGGCGCAGTTGAATCCTGAGCAATTCGCCTCTTTGCAGGACACGATTCAGGATGAAACGGTGAGAAGACGTGCTAAGCATGTCGTGGAAGAGAACCAGCGCGTTCTTGACTCTGTGAAGTCCTTGAGAGCTGGGGATCTTGAAGCGTTCGGTCAATATATGACTCAATCTCATAATTCCTTACGTTATTTGTACGAGGTTACCGGTGATGAACTTGACGCATTGGTGGAAGAAGCGCAGCGGATTCCCGGCACGCTCGGCTCCAGAATGACCGGCGCGGGATTCGGCGGCTGTACGGTTTCTTTGGTTCACCAGGATTCAGTAGAGCGTTTTATCGCCGAAGTGGGAGAGAATTATGAAGCAAGGACCGGTCTGAAGTCAGACTTCTATGTATGCGGAGTAGGACACGGTGTGCACGAAGTTAAGGGAGGGAAATAACATGGCGATCTTGGTAACGGGCGGCGCAGGTTATATCGGTTCGCATACGGTGGCAGAACTGCTGGATCAAGGTGAAGAGGTAGTTGTGATTGACAGCCTGGAGACAGGGCACCGCGCAGCCTTATTAGGCGGTAAGCTGTATGAGGGAGATTTACGTGACAAGGGGCTGCTCAAGCAGTTGTTCTCGGAGAACGATATCGACGCCGTCATTCATTTTGCTGCTAACTCCTTGGTCGGAGAGAGTATGAAGAACCCGGTGAAATACTATGATAACAATGTATATGGTACGCTTTGCCTGCTTGAGGCGATGGAGGAGGCAGGGGTGAAGCGGATCGTGTTCTCTTCAACCGCGGCTACCTACGGTGAGCCTGAGAAGGTGCCGATTGAAGAAGCGGATCGGACGCTTCCGACGAACGTCTATGGCGAAACGAAGCTAACCATGGAACGGATGATGTCCTGGTTCGATACTGTGCTGGGAATCAAATATGTATCCCTGCGTTATTTCAATGCGGCGGGTTCCCATGCAAGTGGCGTAATCGGTGAGGATCATCGTCCGGAGAGTCATCTGATTCCGCTCGTACTTCAGACTGCCCTCAAACAACGACCGAGCATATCGGTATTCGGTGATGATTATTCGACAGCAGATGGAACTTGTATCCGTGATTATATTCATGTCAGTGATCTGGCGGACGCTCATCTAAGGGCCGTTGATTACCTGCGAAGCGGTAAGGACAGCAACGTGTTCAATCTCGGAAATGGGCAAGGATTCTCGGTTAAGGAAGTCATTGAGACAGCGATCAGGGTAACGGGAGTCGACATTCCGGTCGTAACGGAGCCGCGGCGAGCCGGTGATCCAGCCATTCTCGTTGCTTCCTCCGATAAGGCACGCTCCGTACTCGGTTGGACGCCGTCGAAAGTAACGCTGGAAGAGATTATCGGAAGCGCCTGGAAGTGGCACAGCAGCCATCCGAACGGATACGGCAAATGAATCGAGGAGGTATTGAGACGATGATATACGCACCATCAGATACCCCAGATTCGAAGCAGGTTCTCTTGGCCATTGAGTTGCTCGTGAAATTTGCTCATGTCAAAGGTATGATCCATGAGGCGGATATCGATTACAGCCGCAACTTACTGCTTGAGGATTTCGGGTTCAGCGAGCCTTATTTGGAGGAAATCGTAACCGATATTCCTGACGAAGCCCAGCCGATGCTGGACGTACTGATCGATTATGCTGCCGCGCAGGGTTTTATAACTGAGAATACGGATACGTACAGGGATCTACTCGATGCCAAAATCATGGGCAGATTGATGGCCAGACCATCCGAGGTGACAGCGGAGTTCGTGCGAATCCAGCAGGAACACGGGATTGAAGTCGCAACCACCAAGTTCTACCAGCTCTGCGTGGACTCCAATTATATTCGAATGGATCGCGTAGCCAAAAATGAATATTGGCAGCATTCCAGCCCGTATGGCGATATCGAGATTACGATCAATCTGTCCAAACCGGAGAAGAATCCGAAGGAAATCGCGATGGCGAAGCTGCTGCCTCCGCCAGTGTATCCGAAATGCCAGCTCTGCCGCGAAAACGTAGGTTATGCAGGTAGAATCAATCATCCGGCCAGGCAGAATCTTCGGATTATACCACTAGATCTTAATGGAGAGCCGTGGTATTTTCAGTATTCGCCGTATGTTTATTATAACGAGCACTGTATCGTCTTCCATCGTGATCACGTGCCGATGAAGCTGACTCGGGAGACGCTGAATCGTCTGCTTGGGTTCGTGGATGCGTACCCGCATTATTTTCTGGGATCGAATGCCGATCTCCCCATCGTCGGCGGCTCGATTCTGACACACGATCATTTTCAAGGCGGACGCCACACCTTCCCGATTCAAAAGGCACCTAAGATAAAGAAGTTCGGGCATGCTCAGTATCCAGGCGTATCGGCAAGCATCGTGAAGTGGCCGATGTCGGTCATTCGCCTCTCCGCCGCGAACCGGGAGATCCTGCTGGAATGCGCGAGCAGCATTTATGAGAGCTGGAAGTCGTACAGTGATCCGTCCGTTGACATCGAGGCTTATAGCGAGGTTGACGGCGAGCAAGTTCGCCATAATACCGTTACTCCCATCGCACGTCGGGATGAAGCAGGAGGGTATGAGCTGGATTTGGTGCTGCGTAACAATCGCACGAATGCAGAGCACCCTGAAGGAATTTTTCATCCCCACCGCGAGATGTTCCACATTAAGAAGGAAAATATCGGTTTGATTGAGGTGATGGGTCTTGCGATCCTTCCAGGAAGACTGAAGGCTGAGCTTGATCAGATCGCCGATATTCTAGCCGGGGACCAAGCCTTGCTTGCAGCGAGTGATGACCCGGGTCATGCCCTTGCAGTACACAAGGAATGGATTGAAGAACTGCGAAGCCGCGGTAGTGAAGCCAAGAGTAAATCGGAAGCGGTCGATATGATTCGCGAAGAAGTAGGCCATAAATTCACTACGATCTTGGAGCATGCCGGTGTATTTAAACAGTCTTTCGTTGGCCAAGAGGCCTTTGAGCGCTTCCTCCATCAGATCGGATTCAGAACCGAGCGGGATTAAACGAGGAATGGATCGTCTTTAAAGCCGTGATAACAGCCTCGTCTTTTCGATATGAAAAGGCGAGGCTGTTTGTGATATCAGGGCGGAATAGTATAAAATAATAAAGCATGTGTTCATAAACGGATATACACTCGAGGAGGCATGGATCAATATGAGACCTTTTGCATTTCAGAATCCGACGCGGCTCATCTTCGGCAAAGGCAAGCTGAGTGCGTTGCAGCAAGAATTGTCCCAGTATGGCCGTAATATATTGCTAGTCTATGGTGGAGGCAGCATCAAACGCAGTGGGTTGTATGATCAAGTGATTTCCATTCTTCAGGAGGCAGGAAGCCTGGTTACCGAGCTCAGCGGCGTTGAGCCTAATCCCCGTCTCTCCACGGTTCATAAAGGCGTAGCGCTATGCAAAGAACATAACATCGATCTCATCTTGGCGGTTGGCGGAGGCAGTGTGCTTGATTGCTCGAAAGCCATCGCTGTTGGTGCTAAATATGATGGCGATATGTGGGATTTCGTTGAGCGGAAAGCCGTTCCCCAAGCGGGGCTGCCCCTTGGCACAATCTTGACGATGGCAGCAACCGGGTCCGAAATGAATGGCGGCTCGGTGATCTCGAACGAGGCAACGAAGGAAAAGATGGGCTGGGGAAGCCCGCACGCTTATCCTGCCTTCTCAATTCTGGATCCTGTCCATACATTCTCGCTGCCACGTGACCAGACGGTGTATGGCGTCGTTGATATCATGTCTCATGTGCTTGAACATTACTTCCATCAAGACACCAATACGCAGGTGCAGGACGGGTTCTGTGAGACGATTCTTCGAACGATGATCGACACCGCTCCGCGTCTGATTGAAGAGCTGGATAACTACGAGCTGCGCGAGACGACGATGTACTGCGGTACGATGGCACTGAATGGAATGATCAGCATGGGCTTGGCCGGTGATTGGGCTACGCACAATATTGAGCACGCCGTATCGGCGGTGTATGACATTCCACATGGCGGCGGGCTGGCGATTCTGTTCCCGAACTGGATGAAACACAACGTAAGTGCAGACCCGGCACGCTTCAAATCGCTGGCGGTGAATGTATTCGGGATCGATCCGGCAGGGAAGAGCGATGAGGAAACGGGGTTGGAAGGGATTCAGGCGTTGCGAGATTTCTGGAACTCCATCGGTGCTCCTAGCACTCTCAGTGCTTACAACATCGACGACAGTGAGATCGAAGCCATGGCTGACAAAGCCATGCGCTTCGGACCCTTCGGCAACTTCCGCAAACTTAAGCGTGAAGATGTGGTCGAAATCTACAAGATGTCCCTTTAAAACAGGATAATTTGGTTGAAACAGAACATCACTATGGTAGCCTGCCGAGGCGTTGGAAGCTCGGCAGGTATTTTCATTTTGAAGCAGAAATAAAGATATGGAGAGATTTTCATACGATTGAGGCAAATAATTGAAACTTTAGTAAATCTTTTGCCGTATTACTTGTTATACACAGTAAGGATTTTCAGAGGGGGCATTTCACATGGAAGCGATATACTTGGGCTGTCTGATTGGTGGTGTACTGTTCGCTATCGTATCGGTTATACTGGGAGATATTTTAAGTTCGGCGCTTGACGGATTACTTGATTTTTTATCCGTGGACTTCTTCAATCCGGTGGTCATTGCCGGGGGAATCACCGTCTTTGGCGGTACCGGTATTATGCTAACTAAGTACACTGACATGACTACAGGCGCTCATGTAACGCTGTCCGTCTTATCAGCCATCGTCATATCGATTATTGTCTACTTCGGTTATGTGAAGCCGATGGAGAACAGCGAGAATTCGACAGGCTTCTCCATGAAAGAGCTTGGTGGCAAGATCGGAGTCGTAACCGTACCGCTTCCAACCGAGGGCTTCGGCGAAGTTATGGTGAAGGTCGGGGCGAGTAATACCTTGCACACGGCATCCAGCTTTGATCGTAAGAAGATAGCTGCCGGTGATCGTGTGGTCGTCATCGATGTGGTAGACGGTGTCCTGAGAGTGTCCGAACTGGAAGAACGAAAAGGAGATGATTGATTAGCATGCCAGAGTATTTAGTTGTACCGTCCATTGTTGTAGCTGTTATTGTCGTATTGGGGCTAGCGTTCTGGGCTCGTTACAAAACGGTGAGTCCAGATGAAGCCATGATCGTTACTGGGTCATTCCTCGGGAGCAAGAACTTATCGGAGGATGAAACGGGTCGAAGAATCAAAATTGTTCGTGGTGGCGGCGCTTTTATATTACCCGTATTTCAGCGCTCAGAATTCGTATCGCTCTTATCTCATAAACTAGACGTTATGACCCCTGAAGTATATACGGAGCAAGGCGTTCCGGTTATGGCCGATGGAGTTGCTATCATCAAGGTAGGCAGCTCAATCGAAGATGTAGCGACTGCAGCTGAGCAATTCATGGGTAAGCCGATTGAAGCGCTGAAGGGCGAAGCACAAGAAGTGCTCGAAGGCCATCTTCGTGCGATTCTGGGCTCCATGACCGTTGAGGAAGTCTATCGTAATCGCGACAAGTTCGCTCAGGAAGTACAAGGGGTGGCAGCAAGAGACCTGAAGAAGATGGGTTTGCAGATCGTTTCTTTCACGATCAAAGATGTTCGCGATAAACATGGATATCTGGAAGCCCTTGGTAAGCCGCGGATCGCAACGGTTAAGCGGGATGCGGAGATCGCTGAAGCGGAGGCTGTGCGGGATGCACGTATCCAGAAAGCTCGTGCGGAAGAAGAAGGGCAGAAGGCTGAGGTTATCCGTGATACGAATATCGCTGAAGCTGAGAAGGAAAAGGAACTGAAGGTTGCTTCCTTTAAGAAGGAGCAGGATACAGCGAAGGCTGAGGCGGACCAAGCCTATCATATCCAGGAAGCGCGTGCGAAGCAAACGATGGTAGAAGAGCAGATGAAGGTAGAACTCGTACGTAAAGAGCGTGAGATCGACCTGCAAGCCAAGGAAATCATGGTACGTGAGAAGCAATATGATGCCGACGTGAAGAAGAAAGCGGAAGCCGATCGTTATGCGGTTGAACAAGCGGCAGAAGCTGACAAGGCTCGTAAGATGCGTGAGGCTGATGCGCTGCAATACTCGATTGAGACGCAAGCGAAAGCTTCTGCCGAGCAGAAGCGTCTGGACGGTATGGCGGTTGCAGACGCAGAACGTGCGAAAGGTACGGCGGAAGCAGAGGTTATACGTCTGCGCGGTCTTGCCGAGGCGGAAGCGAAAGAGAAGCTGGCTGAAGCATTCTCCAAATTTGGAGAAGCGGCGGTACTCGATATTATTGTCAAAATGCTGCCTGAGCTTGCTGGCAAAATTGCTGAGCCGATGTCTTCCATCGATAAGCTTACGGTTGTGGATACCGGTAAAGGCGAAGGCGCTGCTCGCGTAAGCAATTATGTTACGGAACTGATGGCTACCGCGCCGGAGATGCTGAAGAGTGTATCCGGGGTAGATCTGGAGGCATTGATTCAGGGACTGACGAAGAAGCCTGCTGCGGCCCATAAACCGGTCGTGGTAGAGCCGGAGCTGGCTACAGTGGAAACAAGTGTAACGAAAGAAGATTAGGTTCACAACCTCCATTAAGAGGGAATGACAGCATCAAATACGGGATCATGACGGTTCACAGTAAGGCAATGGCGGTGCTTGGGATGTTTCCTGCACCGCCATTGTTTTTGCCCAGGGCGTTATTTTTTGATAAGATATCCGGGTACATGTGATGATGAATAAAGAGGTGCGAATGTGAGCAGCTTACAAGTGGCCAAAGTGCTGAATAATAACGTCATTATTGCAAGTCATCCTCATCATGGCGAGGTTGTTGTTATCGGGAAGGGCATCGGGTTTAACAGAAAGGCGAGGGATATGATTCCTGCTTCTGCTGCAGAGAAAATGTTCATACTCACGAAGCCTGAGGAGCAAGAGCAATATAAGCAACTCGTTTCCCATGTGGATGAGCGATTGATCGAAGCGATGAACGATATCGTAATGCATGCAGCCAGAGCCAGTGGTACGAACCTCAATGAGCATATTCACGTTGCGCTAACCGATCATATTGCGTTTGCAATGAAGCGTCATCGTCAGGGATTATTTATTCATAATCCTTTTTTATATGAGACACGTGAGCTCTATCCGGAGGAATACAGAATGGCCGAGTATGCGGTCAAAACCATCCATGAGCGGCTGGGGATCGATCTCGGTGAGGAGGAGGCTGGTTTGATCACGCTTCATTTTCACGGGGCCCTGACGAACCAGCATGTGTCGGAGGTGCGTAAACATTCCGAGTTGATCGCGGATCTGATCCATACGATTGAGTCACAACTGAATTTGGTCATCGCAAAAGACACGTTGGACTACTCCCGTCTGTTGACTCATCTCCGATTTGCGCTTGAGCGCATTCGGCGAGGTGAGAATGTGACGGAGACCAGCTCATTGGATGAATTGCTGAAGCGGGAATATCCGGAGACATATTCGCTTGCGTGGAAGCTGACCAAGATGATGGAGCAGCGGCTGAAGAAGCCGGTAT
Organism: Paenibacillus sp. JCM 10914; assembly: GCF_001315105.1. Classification (GTDB taxonomy): domain Bacteria; phylum Bacillota; class Bacilli; order Paenibacillales; family Paenibacillaceae; genus Paenibacillus_AQ. The sequence continues at coordinate 74,004 of NZ_BAZR01000001.1, forward strand.
ACCCGGCAGAGGTTAGTTATTTGACCGTCCATCTGGAGCGGATTATTGAGCGCAATGAGCATGGCGATTAGCGCAGAAGGAACAATTGGATAATCGATGCGGTGTGGTTGCAAGGCAACTGAAACGGTGTTACAATACGGTCTGTAATAAAGTGAGGGCACAACTGAATATGGACACGTGTAACTGATTCGATCAGGCATGAGTAACGCAGGAAAATTGGTTGTTTTTACCCTTTAAGGGGTAATCTAATTATTAAGATTAGGACAGCTGGATTTCCTTAGGTACTCATGCCTTTTTTGATTGTCTGACCAAATCGACGTCATGAACACCAGCGACGGAGGTGCAGGGAATTCATGAATAGGGTAACAAACCATGGCAGTCTTAGTCAGCTGTCAAGCCACATTATGGCTGCGCTTGGAGGTGAGACGAACATTGCCTTTCTGGATGCTTGTCTTTCTCGTCTACGGGTGAAGGTAAGAGATCGAGCCATCGTGGACGATGCTCGGCTAGAACAGCTTGGGGCTGTGGGTGTGATTGAAACGGGGGATCAGATTCATGCCGTATTCGGTTTTCAATCCGGCAAACTCAAGTCCGAGATTCAGAGCCTGATCAATCAAACGATCGTGGAACAGAAGATGGAACCTGCCCGAGGACGGCATACTTCATTGGATAGCCCCAGCGTAGTTGCGGAGAACATCGTATGCCCTGTTGCCGGCGAATTGATCGACATATCGCAAGTACCTGATCCAGTCTTTGCGCAGCGTATGACGGGGGACGGCTTCGCGGTTTTCCCCAGCCACGGTTTATTTGTGTCTCCGGTAAAGGGTAAGATCGTTCATATTGCCCCTACCCAACATGCAGTTGCCGTCATGTCGGATGGTGGCATGGAAGTGCTGCTGCATGTTGGGGTGAATACAGTCAAACTAAGGGGACTTGGATTTGACGTGCTGGTCCAAGAAGGCGAAGCGGTGAAAGCCGGCCAGCCGATCATGCAAGTAGATTTGCAATTAGTCAAGGAGAGGCTCATTCGATCATATCGCCCGTTATTTTCTCCAACCTGCCCGAAGGGGCTGTGGTGAAATTGAATACATCCGGAGCAGTCAGACAACGTGAATCCGGTATCGTTACTATCCAAATTTAATGAAAGAGAGCTGATACACATGCAACAGACATTCAGAATTATTGACGAGGACGGAATCCATGCACGGCCAGCGACGGCTTTGGTGAATACGGCGAATAAATATCAGGATACCGAGGCTTATGCAGAGGCGAACGGCAAGAAAGTAACATTGAAATCGATATTAGGCGTTCTCTCCCTTGGCTTGGAGGAAGGAAATATGCTGACTTTGATTGCCGAAGGCGGCAATGAAGCCGAAGCTTTAGCTGCTCTTCAAGAAGTGATGATTGGGGAAGGGCTAGGAGAGCTCTATGAATAATGTGAAAGGAATCGCGGCTTCTGCCGGAATCGCGATAGCAAGGGCTTTTATCGTAGAGCATCCGGATTTTGCGGTGATTCGCAAGCAAGTTGACGATGTCGAAGCCGAAATCAACAAGCTGAATGCGGCACTGGCTCAGTCCAGGTCGGAGCTTGAGGATATCAAAGCACGCACGCATGAGGAATTGGGGGAGAAGAAAGCGGAGATTTTTGAATCCCACCTGCTTATCCTGGGTGATCCTGAATTGATTGATCCGGTTAAAGCTAGAATCACATCGGAATCCGTCAACGCAGAGTTCGCATTGAATGAGACGGCAACCCAATTCATCGAGATGTTCGAGAATATGAAGAGCGCCTACTTGCAGGAGCGGGCCGCCGACATGCGAGATGTGACTAAGCGCATTCTTAAGTTTCTGCTTGGGCTCGACTATGTCAGCCCCTCTGAGATTAATGAGGAAGTCATCGTAGTAGCGGAGGATCTAACCCCTTCCGATACGGCACAATTGAACCGAAATTACGTTAAAGGGTTTACGACGAATATCGGGGGACGTACTTCTCACTCGGCAATTATGGCGCGTTCGCTGGAAATTCCCGCTGTGGTGGGAACGAGAAATGTGCTTGGTGCCGTTCAGAACGGTGATTTAATGATCGTTGACGGCATCGATGGCGAAGTTATCATTAATCCGAGTGATGAGATCGTGGCGACATATCGCAACAAACAGCAGGTCTATGCTAAGCAAGTGGAAGAGTGGAGCAGGCTGCGACTGGAGCCGACGATGACCAGAGACGGCGTACACGTTGAACTGGCGGCGAATATCGGGACTCCGAACGATGTGACTGGCGTGCTCGAGAACGGCGGGGAAGCGGTAGGCTTGTATCGAACCGAGTTTTTGTATATGGGCAGGGATAAACTCCCCTCTGAAGAAGTTCAGTACGTGTCTTATAAATCAGTACTCGAAAAAATGGAAGGCAAGCCGGTCGTCGTCCGCACGCTTGATATCGGCGGAGACAAGGAGCTGCCTTACCTAGATCTGCCGAAGGAGATGAATCCGTTTCTTGGGTATCGAGCGATCAGGCTTTGCCTGGACCGCCAGGATATTTTCCGCACGCAATTGCGGGCGCTGCTCCGTGCAAGCGTTCACGGCAATTTGCGGATCATGTTCCCCATGATCGCAACGCTGACTGAGTTCCGTGAAGCGAAGTCGATCCTGGAAGAGGAGAAGGCTGGATTGCTGGCTGCAGGGACTGCGGTATCAGAACATATTCAGCTTGGCATTATGGTTGAAATACCTTCCACCGCGGTCATGGCGGATCAATTCGCCAAAGAGGTGGATTTCTTCAGCATCGGTACGAATGATCTGATTCAATATACGATGGCAGCTGATCGCATGAATGAACAAGTGTCTTATCTATATCAGCCGTATAATCCGGCGATTCTGAAACTGATCCACATGGTGATCAGCGCTGCACATCGCGAAGGCCGCTGGGTCGGCATGTGCGGGGAGATGGCGGGCGACCAGACCGCTATTCCGATTTTACTGGGCCTTGGTTTAGACGAATTTAGTATGAGTGCTACTTCAATCCTGCCTGCTCGCAGTCAGATCAGCAAGCTGTCACGCAGTGATATGCAGGCGCTTGCGGAGAAAGCACTGAATCTTGCCACTGCGGAAGAAGTCGTTGCACTTGTACAATCGATCGGAACGGATTCGGTATAAGTTTGTTACTGCGCATTGATATTGATAGCATCTGTCCTGTTGGGCAGATGCTTTTTTTGTTCAAAATGAAAGACACTAGGCATAATTGCTAGTATAATAGCCTAAATATATGGATAAATGGCTTAAAACCCAAGCCAAATCAAGGCTTTTGGCATATAAATATGATATGAAAGCGTTCTATTTCACATGCTAGAGGTCTGTCTTATGATTCTGACGCCCATACTAGGAAGTAAATCTACTTAAAAGTGACGGTGATGATGAGTATGGACATGATCAAGAGTTGTACGAGCATAAAACTAGGAGCGATCTATAATCAACGGGGAACGTCTTTTCAAGTCTGGGCTCCGGATGTTGTAAAAGTGAGTTTGGCTCTGTATGAGACGGCGGGCGATTATAATGAGGACGGTCAGGTAACTGAACACGAAGGTGGGAATCTACACTCGATGATCAGGAGCTCCGATGGCGTATGGTCAACGTATGTATCTGGCGATATGCACGGAATCTACTATATGTATAAAGTGGAATCCGCTCAAGGCGCTGTTCGATATACAGTCGATCCGTATGCTGTGGCTGTATCAGCCAACGGCTGCCGCGGTGTCATCATGAATCTGAGGAAGAGTGATCCGGAAGGGTGGGACTCCGATATCAGACCGTCTCTGCCAAAAGCAACGGATGCGATTCTGTATGAGTTACACGTACGTGATTTCTCGATCCATGAGGATTCGGGAATGAAATATAAAGGCAAGTATAAGGCATTCACGGAGACCGGCTTGCGTGATCCATACGGTAACTCGGTTGGGCTGAATCATCTTGTTGAGCTGGGCATTACCCATGTTCATCTCCTGCCCATTTTTGATTTCAAAACCGTAAACGAACTGAGCGGGATGACTTCGAGCCCATCAAGTTCCGAATATAATTGGGGCTATGATCCGCAGCATTATAATGTGCCTGAGGGGTCTTATGCTACCGATCCCGCGAATCCGATCGCCCGCATACGCGAGGTGAAGGAGATGATTCAGGCGCTGCATGCCCATGGAATTCGCGTCATCATGGACGTGGTTTATAACCATACGTATACTGTCGAAGATGGACCATTCGAGACTTTAGCGCCCGGCTACTTCTACCGTAAGGATGAGCGTGGACAACTCTCCAACGGTTCGGGGGTTGGCAATGAGCTGGCGACAGAAAGACCGATGGTACGCAAATTCATTAAGGACTCCTTGAAATATTGGGCGAAGGAATACCGTATTGACGGGTTCCGCTTCGATTTGATGGCGCTGATCGATACGACGACGATGAGAGAGATTGTCACCGAGCTTCGGGATGAGGTGGAGCCGACGTTACTGTTCTATGGAGAGCCATGGACGGGGGGGAACAGCCCGCTTGCGGAGCAAACGGTTAAGGGGAGCCAACAGAATCAGGCTTTTGCCGTATTCAACGATCATTTCCGTCATGCCATTAAGGGAGATAACGATGGTAGCGGGAGAGGTTTTGCCACAGGGGAATCCTGGTGTGAGAACGCTGTGGTTGAAGGCATGATGGGGTCGATCCATGATTTTGCTTACCATGCGAGCGAGACGGTGAACTATGTGACCGTGCACGATAATTTAAATCTATGGGATAAAGTGATCGTCTCGCAGGGATTGCGTGAGGAAGCCGGTTTTCTTGAGATGCAGGATGGTCAATTAAAGTACGGAGGGAACGTTGGAGAGGCGGTAGCGGCTTCCGATCCTTATGGCAGCATGAATGAAGTCGATATCATGAGCTCGCCCATTCTTCGCCGGAGTCTGATCGCTAACGGAATCGTACTGCTCTCCCAAGGAATTCCGCTGCTGCACGCCGGAGATGAACTGCTTCGAACCAAATACGGGGATCATAACAGCTATCGCAGCGGAGATGCCGTCAATGCGATTCGCTGGGCTGGCAAACATCGATTCAAGCCAGTGTTTGATTATTACAAAGGGTTGATTGCACTTCGTAAAGCATATTCCGTGTTTCGCTTGAGCAAACGAGATGAGATCGAACGGCAGATGGAATTTTTGCGTTGCAGCGACCGGATCGTGGCTTGCCGATTGTGGCATCGGGACGATCACCACGATGCGAGGCAATTGATGGTCATCATCAATGCCAACGAACATGATGTGGCTGTAGACCTCCCACCCACGCCGTACCGCTGGAACATCATTGTGAACGACCGCGCAGCTGGCACCGAACCGATTGGCTCGACGGATGGAGCATCTGTGACCGTGCCAGCACTGTCGATGATGGTCCTGTATGAAGATCAAACGGAATTGAAAAAAGGAATGGTTGCCATCGAATTGGAGTATGAGCGCAAGGACCAGGCTTACGATGCTGGAATGCCTGGGTGTGGGGGAGCGGCGTTCAGGACGGCAGCGTCCATCTATACACGGGAGATGACGGTAAAGCCCGCGCGTTAATTTACGCTGCCGCCGGAGTGAAGCGAGTCGGCTGCATTCTCAGGTTAAGAGATTGGGAGCAGCGTGAAGGCGAGGCGGACCGCTTCATTGAAATCCCGGAGGGTCAGACCTATGTAAGCGTGTTGATTAGGTGCGGAAATGACGGGGCATGGTCCGGCAATTCGGACGGTCAAGACGTGGCCAGCTGAATCCCTGAAGGACAAATATATGTATTTCGTACGAAAAAAAAGGAGCTCTCTTTAGGTCACCTAAAGAGAGCTCCTTATATGTTATTAAAAAGGGGTACAAGTTATTAACCTGCCAAGTGGCTGATGAAACAATTGAACATGCATGATTAGTTAGCAGGTAAAAAGGGTAATAATGAGATAGACTTTGTTTTCGATAAAGGAGGACGTTACTCATGTCAAAAGGAAACAACGTTAAACTTAAAGCAGATGTTCGTAATGAATTTACCCGGGCTTCGCGCCGAGAGCTTCGCGAAAACGGTGGACTTCCTGGTGTTGTATACGGTGGGGGCGAGGAGAGCATCGCGGTAGCTGTCGATTTTAAGGACACATCCAAACTGTTCCATACCGGACGTTCGGAGGTATTCAGGTTGGACATCCCTGGTTCAGGTGAGATTCCCGTTTTGATCAAAGACGTTCAGAAGAGACGCGGTAACGTATCTCATGTGGACTTTCTGCGGATATCGATGAACAAACCTGTACGGGTAACGGTAGCGATCGATTATCAAGGAACCGCCGCCGGAACGAAAACGGGTGGAATTCTGCAGACGCAGTTGACGGAGCTTGAAGTAGAGGGCTTACCTGGTAAACTGCCGTCGAACCTTGTTGCCGATGTATCGGCGCTCGAAGTTGGGGACAGGCTCACCGTAGCAGATCTGAACGTGCCGGAGGGCATTACGCTTCACGCTTCGGAAGAAGAGATTCTGGCGACTGTCATGGTACCGCGGATCGTGGAAGAATCGCAAACGGATGACGAAGCTGCCGAGAATGTTACGGAGGATGGAAACGCTACGGAGACAGAATAATCTTAAGAGGCATATAGACCCAAATACGCATGCTCCGCTGCTGGAGCATGCGTATTTGGGTCTGTAATCCGCCCTTTACTGATTCTTTCGATCCAGAATCCCCTTATAGCTTAATGGAGAATCGCCGAAATATTTGTTCCAAATAGCCAAATACGATCCGTCTTCTTGCATGGTAGCCAGTGCGTTATCCACAGCTGCCACGAGATCGGGATTTCCTTTCACGAAAGCGGCTGATACTTCGTAAACCGCGCTTGAGATTTCGACTGTTTTGACAGCCATATCCGGGAACTGCTGTATCAGATTTGTGACGGAGAACTGATCGGTGATAACAGCATCCAGCTTACCGTCTACGAGTTGCGAAGCCGCGTCATGAATGTATTTGACCGGTTTGATGTCCGCGTCATACTTATCGGCGATATTGGCGTAGTTGCCAATGGGGTTCACCCCGATTGTTTTGCCACGGATATCCTCAAAAGAATGGATCGCATCCTTGTCAGAAGATGTAAGGAGTACCGGGGAAGTTGAGAGATAGGCAACGGAGAAATCGTAGAGTGCTCTCCGGTCGTGTCGATCCTCAATCTCATTGAATACAGCATCATATTTCCCCTCGGTCAGGCCGGGAAGCAGACTCTTCCAATCCGTTTCTATAAACTCAGCCTTTAGCTCCATATGGCGGGCTACCTCTTGCGCAATCTCTACGTCGAACCCGGTGAGTCTTCCTCCGATTCCAATATAACTGAAGGGAGGATAATCTCGTTCAGTTCCGATTCGCAGTGTACCCCGATCAATTGCATGACGAAGCAAATAGCCCGTGTTCACTCTGTATGGATTAATGCCCATATTCTGTCCGGGGACGCGGCTTGCTTGTTTACTGCCTGCGCAGCCCCCGAGTATACCCATGCAGGCTATGGCAAGCAGAATCGTGAGGCTGATCCAGCGGTTGGTTGTTCTGCGCATGATGTTAATACCATCCTTTCTTCATTCAAGGTCCTAAGAAGGTCGACTTGGTTAAAGTTAGCATGTCCCAAAGGATGGTAAGTGTATTCGTCAGGTAGGTACTATGTTACTTCATCGAATAGCATATGAAAAAGCTCCTGTTGTTCCGCAGCAGAACTAGCGAAACCAACGGGAGCTTATCGCGATTAAGGGGGGAGGTAATGACTTAACGGGCCATCCATCCTCCGTCTACACATAATACATGGCCGTTCATGTAATCGGAGGCAGAAGAGGCAAGGAACACGGCAGGTCCGCCGATATCCTCAGGCTTGCCCCAACGGCCTGCCGGGATCCGTTCGGTTATCGATGCTCGGCGTTCTTTATCCTCGCGAATGGCCGCCGTATTGTCGGTTTCGATATAACCCGGAGCAATGCCGTTGACTTGAACACCGCTTGCCGCCCATTCATTCGCCAAGGCTTTGGTTAATCCGGCCACACCATGCTTGCTGGCGGTATAACCAGGCACATTGATGCCGCCCTGGTATGTCAGCATCGAGCAAATATTGATGATTTTGCCGCTGCCTCGATCGATCATATGTCTGCCTGCGATCTGAGATAACAAGAACACCGTATTGAGGTTTAGATCGATGACATCGAGCCAGTCCTGCACCGCATGGTCCTTGGCTGGGGTACGGCGAATAATACCAGCGTTATTGACGAGTATATCAACATGACCGGTAAGTTCCAGCGCTTGGTCGAACGTGGTTTGCAGCTTCGACTGGTCGCTCAGGTCCACCCTAATTTCGGCGGCCTGTCTTCCAAGCGAGGAGATCGCATCAATCGTATCGGCGCTTGTGTTCATGGATACGGCAACAATGTCAGCACCCGCCTCTGCCAAGGCGATGGCTATGCCCTGGCCCATGCCACGGGCAGAGCCGGTAACGAGTGCTGTCTTTCCAGAGAGATCAAACTTGCTCATGCTCGTTTCCCCTTTCAGGTTCTATCAGGCTACTTAACTTATCGTCTTTATAACATCAAATTAATGTGACTCCTGCGGCTTGATATTGTTCCATCATTTCACGTGCCAGCTTGGTATCGGTAATGATGCCACTGACCTCTTGCAGCGAAGAGAAGGTGCGCAGGGCCGTTTGTCCGAATTTATGATGGTCTGCGACAGCGTATACGGTTCGTGAAGTTTCGATTAATGCCCGTTTAAACGGAATCAGCTCACCGGTATAAATGGTCAGGCCATGATCAAGATGGACGCCGGTTGCAGATATAAAGGCTTTTTGGATATTCAACTCTTTGACATACGCGACGCCTTCGGGACCGGCCAACATGTTGCGCACGCGGTATCCACCGGGAACAACGAGCCGGATGTTTGTCTTGGAAGCAAGTTCGCCGATAATATGCACATCATTGGTAATAACCGTGAGGGAACGATCTTCCAGACCACGTGCGATCTGCAGCGTCGTGCTTCCCCCATCTAATGCAATTATATCTCCACTATGAATATGGTCCAGCGCCTTATGGGCGATCTCACTCTTCTCATCATTATGTTTGACCAGCGGTTCCTTGGATGGAAGGATGCCGAAATGATCGGTTTGCGCAAGCACGGCCCCGCCGTGAACGCGGACGATAAGTCCTTGCTCCTCCAGCTTGGTGAGATCCTCACGTATGGTCTTTCCGGTTACCTGAAGCTGCTGGCTCAGATCAGCGACGGTCACCTCTTTATGTGTGAGTAGATACTCCATGATTTTCTCATAGCGACGTAACGGGTTCATATATCTCAACTCTTCCGTGGGGATTTGAATAACTCCCTCTATTTTAACTCCTTCATGGATACAGGGTCCATATCGTCATAACGCTTGTTGTCTCCGGCCATCCCCCAAATAAAAGTATAATTGCTTGTGCCAACGCCGCTATGAATCGACCAGCTAGGTGAAATAGCCGCTTGCTCATTGCGCATTACCAGATGACGGGTTTCAGACGGTTGGCCCATGAAGTGAAATACAACGGAGTCTTCCGGCAGATCAAAATAGAGATAGGCTTCCATGCGACGCGGATGTGTGTGCGCAGGCATGGTGTTCCACATATTTCCTTCCTTGAGTAGAGTCATTCCCATGACGAGTTGGGCGCTTTGAATGCCTTTCTGATGAATGAAGCGATAGATGACACGGTCATTGGAATTTTTAATATCTCCGAGTGCGCTGGAATCGGCTTCTTCAAGTGTTGCCTTGGCCGTTGGGAACGTCTGGTGCGCAGGCGCAGAATTGAGATAGAATTTTGCAGGGTTCGCAGAATCTGTGCTCTTAAAGACAACCTCTCCCGCTCCCATGCCAACATAGAGACACTCCTTGTTACTTAGCTCGTGTTCCGTGCCATCCACAAGAACCGTTCCTTGGCCGCCAATATTGATGATGCCCAGCTCCCGGCGTTCAAGAAAAGAAGTTACACCAAGCTCCTTCAGGTCAGTTTCCAGTCTTACTTGCTCTTTAACAGGGTTAGCGCCACCAATGATCAAGCGATCTTCGTGCGTTAAGACAAGCTCAAGCTTGTCAGGACTAAACAAGGTCGGAATATGGAATTCCTGGCGAAGCCGATCGGTGTCGAATTGTTTCACTTCATTGGGATGGGAGGCATAGCGTCTTTCCATAGAACATTCATCTCCTTAAGGTAAATTTATAATGGTTTCATAAAGTTCACTTAAGTACAAATTACTCCATTTAAGTTCATATTACAAGAGTTAAAAGTAATCAAAGATATAAATTTGCGGCTTCTGTTGTCGATTGAAAAGGGAAAGGTAGGGGAAGAACTAATCGTGATCGGTTGGAAAGGAGCAGAGTAGCGTATGAAAAAAGCAGTAGCCTTTATCACCATGATGGCATGGTTTGCCTTACTCGGTTATCGGGCATCTGAGGATACCGCCCATTATCCGTATCAGACAAGAATCGAAGTTTCGGATACAGGCAACGGCAACTGGATTCATATCGCGCACAGGGGGGCGTCGGGTTACGCTCCGGAAAATACGCTGGCTGCCTTTGCCAAAGCCGATGAGATGGGGGCGGATATGCTGGAGCTGGATGTGCAGCGTTCAAGTGACGGTCAGCTTGTGGTCATCCATGATATGACGGTCGATCGCACAAGTAACGGCAAAGGCAAGGTCGGCAACATGACGTTATCCGAGCTACGACGATTGGATGTGGGGTCATGGTACAGCGCGGATTTTAAAGATGAGGTCATTCCTACTTTGCAAGAGGTACTTATGCGATTCGGGGAACGAACGGGACTGCTGATCGAGCTGAAATCGCCAGAGTTCTACCCCGGCATTGAGCAAGATTTGGTTGCCTGTTTACAGCTTCATTCCCAATTACACGCAGTAGATAGACATTCGTCATTGATTCCACCTGTTATCGTACAATCCGCTAATGCAGACTCACTGCAGCGGCTTCATAAGTTGATGCCAGAAATTCCGCTCGGGATCGTGATTACGAGTTCAAGCCAACTGTCGAAGCTGCGGATGAATGAAGTGTGTACCTATGCGGATTACGTGAATATCTCCATGCGACTAGTTTCCCGGGGACTGATCCAGAAAATTCATCAATCCGGGATGAAGAGTTTCATTTGGACGATTCGTGATATGCATCAAATTCCGTATCTGCTGCATATGAAAGCGGATGGGATCATCACGGATTATCCGGATCGTGTACCCGTATTATAAAATTACAATGTTTACGCATGATCGTGTGAATGCGAATTTGTGCAGCAGTCTTCGGGATGGTATCTCGAGGGCTGCTGTTTTTACATTTGAATTTTAATGAATGTTATTATATCTAACATATAAATAAAGTTTATAATCATAAAATTAATGTAAATAAGTAAATTTACGTATTAGTTGTTATGTTTCATAACGATAACGCAAGAAATATGAGACATTTTTACTAAAAATGAAAAAATGAAATAAATTTATGTAAGAATTATTGACACAGGAAATATCAGGCAACTATAATGTGGAATAACGAACAGAGAAGAGGTATTAGAGACAGAACGTTCGGAAACAGAAAAAAGGGAGTTGGAGCGTATGAAGAAACAAAGCGTTATCGTTAAAGGATGGGCTTCATTTGTATTATGCGCTATTTTGATGTCGGGCTGTGTTCCGGAAAAGGATGCGGCACCCAATACCGGGGCAAGTGGTGAGACTCCGGCTGTTGAAGCCAAGGGCGACTCGATCAAGGTTGGCATACTTCACTCTCTCAGCGGTACGATGGCTATCAGCGAGGTCTCTGTCAAAGACGCTGAAATGCTGGCCATCGAGGAGATTAATGCGGCAGGCGGAGTGCTGGGCAAGCAGATTGAACCCGTGATTGAGGACGGTGCATCGGATTGGCCGACTTTCGCGGAGAAAGCAGGCAAATTGCTTCAGCAGGATAAGGTCGCCGCCGTATTCGGTGGCTGGACATCGGCCAGCCGCAAAGCCATGCTTCCTGTATTCGAACAAAACAATGGTCTCTTATTCTATCCGGTACAGTACGAAGGGCTGGAGTCATCCCCTAACATTTTCTATACAGGTGCAACAACGAATCAGCAGATCGTGCCATCAGTCTCCTGGCTGCTTGAGAATCGGGGCAAGAAGATGTTCCTGCTCGGTTCGGACTATGTATTTCCTAGGACGGCTAACAAGATCATTAAAGCTCAACTAGCTGCCGAAGGCGGTGAACTTGCAGGCGAAGAATACACGCCGCTGGGACATACCGATTACAGCACCATCATATCGAAGATCAAAGAAGCGAAGCCCGATATCGTATACAACACATTGAACGGGGACAGTAATGTCGCTTTCTTCAAGCAATTGAAGGATGCAGGCATTACGTCCAAGGATCTGACCACGCTGTCGGTCAGTGTAGCAGAAGAGGAGATTCGCGGCATTGGCGCCGATATTCTCGAAGGCCATCTGGCCGCGTGGAACTACTATCAGACGACGGATACTCCGGAGAACAAAGCCTTCGTGGAGAAATACAAAGCCAAATACGGCGCAGACCGTGTTACGGCTGATCCGATAGAAGCTGGTTATACCGCGGTGTACTTATGGAAAGCGGCTGTTGAGAAAGCGGGGTCCACGGATGTAGCGAAAGTGAAGGAAGCGGCCAAGGGAATTGAGATCGCTGCACCAGAGGGGAAAGTGACGCTCGATGGTGATAATCAGCATATCTATAAGACCGTTCGAATCGGGGAAGTTCAAGCAGATGGACAATTCAAGGAGCTATGGAATTCAGGTGAACCGGTGAAGCCAGACCCGTATCTGAAGACGTATGATTGGGCGGCAGGGTTAAGCGGAGAATAATGCGGCGAGCTGTGGAGGCCTATAGTGGCCTTCCACATAAGGAGGGACACCGAATGGAAATGGCTATTCTGCAGTTGTTCAATGGGCTTAGTATCAGTTCGATTCTGTTATTAATTGCGCTTGGTCTGGCTGTTACGTTCGGGCTGATGAACGTTATTAATATGGCACATGGCGAACTGATTATGATCGGAGCATACTCAACTTACGTCACGCAAAATTTATTCAATGCTTATATGCCAAAGTCCTGGATGGATACTTATTTCATTGCTGCGCTGCTCATATCATTCGTGGTTGCAGCCGGAATAGGCTGGCTGCTTGAGGCCGTATTGATCCGCCATCTGTACGGCAGACCGCTCGATAGTTTGCTGGCTACCTGGGGCGTAGGGATGATGCTGCAGCAGATCGCGCGGTTCATCTTTGGCGCACCGAACGTAGCGGTGACGAGCCCATCGTGGCTGAACGGGGGGCTCGTAATAACCTCGAGCATCGTACTTCCTTATAAACGGATATTCATTATAGTACTTGTGGCAGCCGTGTTAACGGCAATGTATATGTACATCTACCGAACCGTTCAAGGAAGAAGAATGCGTGCCGTTATGCAGAACAGGAACATGGCCGGGTGTCTTGGTATATCCACCCGTCGTGTTGATGGCCTCACTTTCGCGATCGGATCGGGTATTGCTGGTATTGCCGGTTGTGCGCTGACGCTGCTCGGACCGATCGGTCCATCTATTGGTACCTATTATATCGTGGATGCATTCATGGTGGTGGTGCTCGGCGGTGTGGGCAAATTGATTGGCACTGTTGCAGGTGCGCTTGGCATTGGGATGTTTAATACGCTATTTGAGACTTACACATCGGCTTCGATTGGTAAAGTGCTGGTGTTTGCCTGTATCGTTGCGTTTCTGCAATGGAAACCACGCGGCCTTGTTGCATTGAGATCGCGTAGTCTGGATTAGGGAGGGGTTAGATTTGATACTGAGATGGTTAACAGGGACCCCGGGCAGCCGAACCAAACGAATCTTGTGGAGCCTAGTTCTTCTGGCCATGTGTATGGCCCCGTTGTTTATGACCTCGTTCCGCCTCGGTCTGCTGACGAAATTTCTGGCACTGGCGATTCTGGCGGTTGGGCTCGACCTGATCTGGGGGTATGGCGGAATTTTAAGCTTGGGCCATGGCGTGTTTTTTGGTCTTGGCGCCTATGCGATGGCCATGTATTTAAAACTGGATGCGAGCGGTCAGTCGCTACCTGATTTCATGAGCTGGAGCGGCATAACGCAGCTGCCCTGGTTCTGGGAGCCCTTTCGCTCGTTCCCCGTTGCGCTGCTACTCGGGATTTTGATCCCCGCGCTGCTCGCGCTAATTCTTGGCTTTTTTACCTTCCGGAATCGGATCGTCGGGGTTTACTTTACGATATTGACGCAAGCGCTCGTGATGATCGTCGTCACACTGTTTGTCGGCAAGCAGGAATGGACGGGTGGAACGAACGGTCTGACCGGTTATAGTTCGATCCTTGGTTTTAATCTGAATACCCCTTCCACCAAGATTGGCTTATATTTCATCACACTCGCTGTTCTGGTGGGAGCCTATATTTTATGCAGAAGGATCGTCAACAGTCGAGTAGGTCAGGTGCTGGAAGCGGCAAGAGACGGGGAGAACCGGGTCAGGTTTCTGGGTTATGATCCGTCCCGTTATAAAACGTTTGCCTTTGCGGTTTCGGGCGGCTTGGCAGGTCTTGCCGGGATGTTGTTCGTGCTTCAAGTAGGAATCATCTCACCGTCAATGATGGGAATCGTGCCATCAATTGAAATGGTACTCTGGGTGGCGCTTGGAGGACGGGGAACGTTGATTGGTGCAATCATCGGAGCTGTTCTCCTGAATGCAGCCAAGACGGGAATCAGCGAGGCTTATCCGGAAGGGTGGCTGCTGGTGTTAGGCGCGTTGTTTGTTATCGTGGTCGTGTTGATGCCCAAAGGGTTAACTGGAATATGGGAGAAGGTAGTCACATCATTATCCCGAAGAGGAGGGACGGCCCATGCAGCCGTACGCAAAGAAGGTTGATGTATCCACGCGGGTTCGCGGAGAAATCAGAGAGATTGGCCGCCCCCAAGTTGTCTTGTCCGCTGAGGATATAACGGTTACCTTTGGAGGATTCGTGGCCGTTAATGGAATGAGCTTGGCACTGCGCAAAAATGAACTGCATTTTCTGATCGGTCCGAACGGAGCGGGCAAGACAACGATGCTCGATGTGATTTGTGGCAAGACCAATCCTATAGCCGGTCGCGTTATGCTGGGTGACGGACTGGATATTACGCGCAAGCGGGAGTTCGAGATTGCCGGGCTTGGGGTCGGGCGTAAATTCCAGGCTCCGTCCATATTCCCGAATCTCAGCGTGAAAGAGAACCTTGAGCTGACCGTTGACCCCGACCGAAGTGTTATCCGTGCTCTTAGGGTGAAAAGAGATCGCTGCACGACCTTCGAGATGAAAAAATTGCTTGAGCGAATCGGTCTGTCGAATCGGCTGCATATGCGCGCAGGCTCGCTCTCCCATGGTGAGAAGCAGTGGCTCGAGATCGGCATGCTGCTACTACAGAAGCCGCGGCTTCTGCTGCTGGATGAGCCGGTAGCGGGAATGACCGATGAGGAGACGATTAAGACGGGTGAATTGCTGCGGGATATTGCTGCGGAATGCTCGGTCGTTGTTGTGGAACATGATATGGAGTTTGTCCGTTCCTATGCGGCCAAGGTCACGGTGATGCATGAAGGAAAGCTGCTCAAGGAAGGCTCGATGGCAGAGATACAGCGAGACCCGGTCGTAGCTGAGGTCTATCTGGGTAAGAGGAGGGAGGCTAATGCTCAAGCTTCAGGGCATTGAATCCGGGTATGGGAGAGCGTCGTTCTGCGCGGTGTATCCATGGTGGTGGATACGGCCCAGGTCGTGTGTTTGATGGGACGTAACGGTGTCGGGAAGACAACGTTGATGCGTACCCTAACCGGCCAGCTAAAAATCCGGCAAGGACGAATGAACTTGGAAGAACAGGATGTGACTGGTTGGGATTCTGTGAAGCGGGCGAGAGGTGGCATCGGCTATGTCCCGCAAGGGCGTGAAATTTTTCCGCAGCTTACGGTAAAGGAGAACCTGCTACTTGGACTTGAGCCGTGTGTGCCGAGAGTGAAAGATTTTCCTGAAGATGTCTTATCCTTGTTTCCGGTACTGCCGCAGATGTATCATCGTCAAGGCGGGGATCTGAGCGGTGGACAGCAGCAGCAGTTGGCAATCGCCAGAGCTTTGGCTTCCCGTCCCAAACTGATCCTGTTGGATGAACCAACGGAAGGAATTCAGCCTTCGATTGTGGAGGAGATTCAGGAAGTCATCCGCGGAATTAAGGCCAGAGGAGATACATCAGTCATTCTGGTGGAGCAGAGCATCGAATTTGTTCGCAGTGTAGCGGATTACATTTATGTGATGGATAAGGGCAGCATGATGGCAGAGGGCGTTCCGGAACTTATCGATATGGAACAATTCGAGCATTATTTATCGGTGTGAATATGGCTCATATCATAATATTGAGACTGTACTCTGGGTCGTTTGCTACCAGGGACAGTCTTTTTCTATATATTCACATTCGGTATTGAAATTTTGGGGAGGCGGGGGTAGAATGTGTGTATTACTTGTACGTACATTTATATTTAATTAGGACTATACATCATGTGGTATGTACAAATTAGGTAGGAAGCATTGTATATCTAGGAGGCGTTAGAACATGGAATTGAAACCGCATTCTTTCTGGTTTGTTACCGGGAGCCAGCATTTGTACGGCCCTGAGACGCTGGAGCAGGTGGCTGAGCATTCACGGATCGTGGCCAACGACCTTGATCAAGATTCTGAATTCACTTATCCCGTCGTATTCAAGCCAATCGTAACGACAGCGGATGAAATTTATCAGCTGATTCTTGAAGCAAACAATGATACAACTTGTGCAGGAATTATCACCTGGATGCATACGTTCTCTCCCGCAAAAATGTGGATTGCAGCTTGTCTCAGCTACAAAAACCACTGCTGCATTTCCATACGCAATTCAACCGAGACATTCCATGGGAGACGATCGACATGGACTTTATGAATTTGAATCAATCCGCTCATGGTGACCGTGAATACGGACATATCGGTGCTCGTCTAGGCATGGCTCGCAAGGTCATTGTCGGCCATTGGGAGGACCCGGAGGTGCGAGGCGGCATTGCCGGCTGGATGCGGACGGCGGCGGCATATGCGGAGAGCCGCAGGCTGAAAGTCGCGCGATTCGGCGATAATATGCGCCAGGTTGCTGTTACCGAAGGAGATAAGGTCGAGGCGCAGATTCGACTCGGCTGGTCGGTCAACGGTTACGGGATTGGTGAGCTCGTTCACGCGATGAACGAAGTCAGTGACGATGAAGTAAAGGGATTGCTTAAGGAATACGCAGAGGAATATACGATAACAAGAGACGGACTTAATGAGGGGCATGTACGAGACTCGATTGCATATCAGGCGCGAATTGAGATTGCGCTTCGTCATTTCCTTGAAGCAGGCGGATTCGGCGCATTCACGACTACGTTCGAGGACTTGCATGGCATGAACCAGCTTCCGGGGCTTGCTGTACAGCGCTTGATGGCATCGGGTTACGGTTTCGGTGGAGAAGGCGATTGGAAGACCGCCGCGCTGACACGCGTGCTTAAAGTGCTGGCTAACAATCAGAGCACCTCGTTTATGGAGGATTATACGTATCATTTCGAGCCGGGCAACCATATGGTTCTAGGATCGCATATGCTGGAGGTTTGTCCAACCATTGCTATGGATAAGCCGACAGTGGAGGTACACCCGCTCGGAATCGGAGGGAAGGGCGATCCGGCGCGGCTCGTATTTAACGGCCAAGACGGACCTGCGGTTAATGCATCACTTATCGATCTCGGTCATCGGTTCCGGCTACTTGTCAACGTGGTGGACGGAGTTAAGGTAGAGCAGGCGATGCCGAAGCTGCCGGTAGCACGCGTGCTGTGGAAGCCGCAACCGTCCTTGCGTGAATCCGCAGAAGCATGGATTGTGGCTGGCGGTGCCCATCATACCGTTCTGTCGTATGCGATGACATCAGAGCATCTAAGCGATTGGGCTGAGATGGCGGGGATTGAAGCTGTCATCATTGATAAAGATACGAGTTTACAGCGCTTCAAGAACGAACTTCGCTGGAGTGAAGCGGCTTACCGTTACCGCTGATCCCGCAGGTTGTCTGATTTTTCACCGGGCTGTGTTACAATAGCGGGAAGAGCAGGATTCTTGCAAATCCTAGCATAATGAGTGCGTGAGGCCAGAGGTGAAGAATGAATAATAGACGGATACCCAAATATATGGTTTTAAAAAATGAATTGCTCTCCTGGTTCGAATCAGGGAGACTACAGCCCGGAAGACAAGTACCTTCGGAGCATGAAATTGCCGATCAATTCGGTGTTAGCCGCCAGACGGTGCGTCAGACTTTTGGCGAACTGGAGAAGGAGGGTTGGCTCACGCGAATCCAGGGCAAGGGAACCTTCGCCCGAAATCCACAGCGGCGGGAAAGTGAGCAAGTCAAGACGATCGGCATCATTACAACGTATATTTCGGACTACATCTTCCCCCATATTGTCCGCGGGGCTGAGGCGGAGTTGCGGAGCAAGGGCTATCGCCTGCTGCTCTCCAGCACCGATAATCATAAGGAGAAGGAGATGGAAAGCCTAAGGCTGATGACCAGTCAGCCGCTGAGCGGGCTAATTATCGAGCCGACCAAGAGTGCGGAAGGCAATCCGAACCTAGGGTACTTTCTATCTTTGCAGGAGAAGGGAATCCCGTTCCTCATGATCAATGAGAAGTATCGCGAGCTCGAGTGCCCATGTCTTAAGGTGGATGATGAACTTGGCGGCTATTTGGCTACGCGTCATCTGATTGCAAGCGGACATACCACGATTGCGGGCTTTTTCAAACGGGACGATTTGCAAGGGGTGAATCGATTGAAGGGGTTTCTGCGCGCTCATCGGGAAGCAGGCCTTACAGTTTCTCCGGATCGCGTTATTACGTATACAACGGAACAGAAGGGCGAATTACCCTATAGCCAGGCGTTAACGCTGCTTCATCTTCCTTATGAACTAAGACCGACGGGATTAGTCTGTTATAACGATGAGCTGGCTGTATCGCTCATTGAGGCAACCGGGCAATGTGGCCTGAATATTCCGCAAGACGTGTCGGTGGTAGGATTTGATGATTCGACGCTAGCGGTTGCGTCAGGCGTCAAACTGACGTCGATGACCCATCCGAAGACAGAGATGGGCGTATTAGCGGCCAGACAGTTGATTAGCATGATTGAGGAGCAAACGGTGATTGAGGATACGATCTACCAGCCGACGCTGGTTGAGAGAGAATCGGTAACAAAGTTGAAGTGATATATGCATGTAAGAGAGGTCTGAAGATATCGGACCTTTACCGATCTAACTTGTACGTACAAGGTTGTTACTCCACACGCTACAAAATATGGAGAGGAGCGGTTGCTCATGTTGGAGAATCTGAAGCAGCAGGTGCTGGAAGCCAATCTGGAGCTTCCCCGCTACGGCTTGGTCACGTTTACGTGGGGGAATGTCAGCGGGATCGATCGTGAGCGCGGACTAGTTGTCATTAAGCCTAGCGGAGTGCCGTACGAGGACTTGAAGGCCGAGGATATGGTTGTATTGGATCTGCAGGGAAATGTGGTCGAAGGTGGGTTGAGGCCATCTTCCGATACACCGACGCATCTTGTTCTGTACCAGCAGTTTCAGGATATCGGCGGGATTGTCCATACCCATTCGCCTTGGGGAACAAGCTGGGCTCAAGCCGGGCGCGCACTTCCCGCCTATGGCACAACGCATGCGGATTACTTCTACGGTGAAATTCCGATAACACGCCCGATGAATCGTGCCGAAATCGAAGGGGCTTATGAACAAGAGACCGGTAAAGTCATCGTTGAACGCTTTGCAACACTCGATCCGATGATGGTGCCGGGTATCCTCGTTCATGCCCATGCACCGTTTGCGTGGGGCAAGGATGCTCACCATGCAGTTCATAACGCCGTTGTGCTGGAGGAATGCGCCAAGATTGCTGCCCGGATGCAGCAGATCAATCCGGATGCGGAACCGATGGACCAGTCGCTGTTGGATCGCCACTTTCTGAGGAAGCACGGAGCTAGCGCTTACTATGGCCAGAAGTAATAATTCACTGTAGTCATCATCATTCTATAGTTCATTATGGAGGGAAAATGAAATGGGGAATAAGTATGCCATTGGCATTGACTACGGAACGCAGTCCGGGCGAGCGGTATTGGTGGATCTGTCCAATGGAGAAGAGGTCGCCGATCACGTCACACCGTATCGTCATCATGTTATCGATGAGTTTCTGCCCGGTTCCGGCCAAAAGCTGGAGCAGGACTGGGCGCTCCAGCATCCTGGGGATTATCTGGAGGTCCTAACGCAGTCGGTGCCAGCCGTAATTGCCGAGTCAGGAATCCATCCGGCCGATGTGATCGGCATCGGTATTGATTTTACGGCCTGCACGATGCTGCCCATCGATGGAGCAGGAGAGCCGCTTTGTTTTCATCCCGAGCTTGCTGAGCAACCGCACAGCTGGGTGAAGCTATGGAAGCATCATGCCGCTCAACCGGAAGCTGATCGAATTAACGCGATTGCAGCTGAACGGGGAGAAGCTTTTTTGCCGCGATATGGGGGGAAGATCTCCTCGGAATGGATGATCGCCAAGGTGTGGCAAATTCTAGATGAAGCACCTGCTATTTATGAACGTACGGATCGGTTTCTTGAAGCTGCCGACTGGGTCATCTCCCAATTGACCGGGAACATCGTACGGAACAGCTGTACCGCAGGTTACAAAGCTATCTGGCACAAGGGCGACGGTTATCCGAGCACGGATTATTTCAAGGCGCTTGATCCTCGTTTGGAGAAATTAACGGAAACCAAGCTGCGTGGAGATGTTATTCCGCTTGGCAGCACCGCCGGTGGCCTTACCGAGGAAATGGCTGCGAAGATGGGACTGTCTCCGGGCATTGCCGTTGCGGTTGGTAACGTAGATGCTCATGCAGCTGTACCGGCTGTGGGTGTCGTAACGCCCGGCAAGCTGGTGATGGCGATGGGGACCTCCATCTGCCATATGGTGCTCGGTACCGAAGAGAAGCAGGTTGAGGGAATGTGCGGTGTAGTGGAGGATGGCATTATCCCAGGGCTGTACGGCTATGAAGCGGGGCAATCGGCCGTAGGGGATATATTCGAATGGTATGTGGAAGAAGCGCTTCCAGCGTACGTCCAACAAGCTGCAACCGAAGCAGGGATCAGCGTGCATCAGTGGCTTGAGCGAGAGGCGGCTGCATATAAGCCGGGACAGACCGGTTTGCTAGCGCTCGACTGGTGGAACGGCAATCGCTCCGTGCTGGTGGATACCGATCTTACGGGCATGCTGCTCGGAATGACGCTGCTGACGAAGCCTCAAGAGATTTATCGCGCGTTGCTGGAAGCAACGGCTTTCGGTACCCGGAAGATCGTTGATGCCTTTCACCATAACGGGGTGAAGGTCGATGTATTGTATGCATGTGGCGGATTGCCGCAGAAGAACCGGCTCTTGATGCAGATTTATGCTGATGTGACCAATCGGGAGATCAAGATCGCAGACTCGAAGCAGACGCCAGCGCTAGGTGCCGCTATGTTTGCTGCTGTAGCTGCCGGCCAAGACAAAGGCGGGTACGATTCGATCATCGATGCTGCAGCGAAGATGGCCCGGGTAAAGGAAGAGAGCTTTCAACCGATTCCCGCGCATGTCGCCATATACGAGCAATTGTATCAGGAATACGGCAAACTGCACGACTATTTTGGCCGCGGAGATAACGACGTAATGAAGCGATTGAAGCGGATCAAGCAGTCAGCCGAATAGAACCATGAACTTCACCAGAGGTGGATGAAGTTAAGCAGGGTTGATGGGAGGAATATCTATGACGGATTCATTGAGTTATGCTAGACGTCTAATGAGCCAGTTGAGGGAGAATCAGCCAACTTTCTCAGAACTATTGCATATGCAGCTTGAGTCGGGTGCTTTAGACGATATTCCGGCATTTTTGAAACGACGGTCATTATCCTCACCGATCATTGTGGCGGATGCCAACACGTTCGAGGCTGCGGGTACCCGCTTGATGGACGCGTTGGTGGATGAGGGACTGGAACCGAACTTGTGCATCATACAGCCGGATACAATCGGTAATGTTGTGGCTGACGCGGAATCTATTCTACAGCTTCTGATTGAGGTGAAACCTGAGCGTACAGGATGTCTGATCGCCGTTGGTTCCGGCACGATTCATGACATCACGCGATTTGCCGCGCACCGGTCAGGCAAGCCCTTCATATCCGTGCCGACTGCACCCTCGGTGGACGGATTCACTTCGGCCGGCGCGCCAATCGTTGTACGTGGAGTGAAAGAGACTTTCCAAGCCTCGGCACCGATCGCGCTCTTCGCGGATCTGGACATCCTGGTTAAGGCGCCGCAGTTGCTGGTAGCCGCCGGATTCGGTGACATGCTCGGCAAGTATACCTCATTGCTCGATTGGAGATTCTCTTCACATACGGCACGCGAACCATATGATGAACAGGTAGCTGGTATTACCCAGAGGGCGCTGGAGTCCTGCGTCCAACATGTAGAAGATATCGGTAAGCGGACGGAAACGGGGATCCAAATTCTCATGACCGCATTGATCGAATCAGGGATCGCGATGCTGTTGTTCGGTCAATCCCACCCGGCCTCCGGAGCAGAGCACCATCTGTCTCATTATTGGGAGATGGCCTATTTGCAGAAAGGGCGAAAGGCGCTGCTGCACGGGGCCAAGGTAGGCGTGGCATCCAGCGAAATTTCTCAGCTGTATCATGACGCGGCAGAGAGAGGCGAATATCCTTATGCAGAGCCCCAGGATTGGAAACAGCACAGGCAGCAGGTGCAGGAATGGTTGCGGCAAGTTCCCTCTAGGGAAGCGATGGCTTCGCTGCTGCGCCAAGCAGGAGGACCTGCTAATCTTCGTGATCTCGGAGTGGATGAGGAGCTATTCGCACAGAGCCTGCGGGAAGCCCATGCCCTTCGAAATCGCCATACAATCTTAAAGGCTTTGAATGAGGACAATCATTAACAGAGTAGAGAACAAGAGCGAGCAGGTATCCAGCCTGTCTCGCTCTTCAATTTATGTCGTATATACGTGGACGGTGTTACCCTTCCCTTACATCGTACAGGATACGAGCCAGCAAGTCCTGACTGTAGTTACCGAAGTGCTTGCCGTACAGCGTTAAGCCGCGCTTGTTAACGGAGCGTTCATTCACCGCAACTCGGAACGTAAGCTCACTCTTGTAATCAAGCTGGATCTGATCCAGACTGACGTTTGAAATGCGGTAGCCATCAATAAAACATCCTTCGCGATTGATCCGAATGAGCTTCAGCATGCCGTACTGATTCAGGTGCGGGGGCCACCAATCCGGGTTAAACGTACCACGTGTATCACCGAAGTCCCCTGGACTCGTCCAACTGCCGAGTTCAACCCCGTTCAGGTAGAAGAAGATATCGGAAGGGTAGTTGTTATTGTATCCCGGCGCTTCCGAACCAAGTTCCAGGGAGAACTGGATTTCACGGAAATTCTGATTGGATTTCAAATAATTCGGAATTCGATATTCAAGAAACCCCTCGGTGAGCCAGACGATCTCTGCATGAATACGATTCGGGTCCGCGAAATAGCGCGGATCGTCAAAGTCACCGATGATGCTATCTTTCGTGGCCAGTCCGCACGTCGGAGTAACCTGATAGTCACTGTAGTGTCCAACCTTAATATCAACCTCATATAGATTATCTGTATCCTTGCTGCGCAGATCGACCATCAATTTATCTTTGTTCAAGTAACAGATCTTCTGAATTCCGTGCTTGCCGCCGGTGGTGTTGATCTCGATGAGGCCGCTCTCTTCCAGCTTTCTGATATGCATCGTAATTGCGCCATTGCTCAAATTGAGTCGGCTAGCAATCTCATTCAGATTCAGGCTTTCGTTCTTTGAGAGTAATTCCAGAATCTGAATGCGGATCTCCGAGCTAAGCGCTTTGAAAATATCAAGTCCACTCATTAAATCCTTAATATATATCATATGATATTTAAACCTTCTTCCAATTCGAGATTGTTTACGTGGTTGTTCCATAAAACAAGCTATTTATTTTAGGTTATTATAAATCAATCTACTCGTGAAATAAAGATTCAACCTACCGTAGCATAATCTTTATGAGATAAATAGTCGACAGAAATCAAGGCAAGTTAAATAAGTTATTCGTATTTTATTTATTTCTTATTTATATAAATTGATTTATATTTATGTGTTTACATATCCAAATTCCTATGATAATTTATACTTGAAATCGAATTCATTCAAGGATATTTAAAACAGTTTAACATTATTTCAGACGGAAGGTGAAGGTGAGTAGATTGACAGCTGTAGATTTGAAAGCACGAATGATTGTGGATCGGTCGTTTCGTATTGGGGAAGTCGATAAGCGGATGTATGGCTCCTTTATTGAGCACTTGGGTCGTGCCGTATATGGCGGTATATATGAACCTGGTCATGACACAGCGGACGCTGCCGGATTTCGGAATGATGTGAAAGCCTTGATTCAAGAACTGAATGTTCCCATTATTCGTTATCCGGGTGGCAATTTCGTATCCGGTTACAATTGGGAAGATGGTGTTGGACCGGTTGCCGAACGTCCGAGACGGTTAGAGTTGGCTTGGCGGACGTTGGAGCTGAACGAGGTTGGGACGAACGAGTTCTTCTCCTGGGCCAAGGAGGTTGGCTCAGAGGTGATGATGGCTGTCAATCTCGGAACACGCGGGATTGATGCCGCCAGAAATCTGTTGGAGTATACAAACCACCCGGGAGGTACGTACTGGAGCGATCTGCGTCGCAGTCATGGTCACGAGCAGCCGCATGCGATCAAGACGTGGTGCTTGGGCAATGAGATGGACGGACCGTGGCAGATCGGCCACAAAACTTCGGAAGAGTACGGTCGCTTGGCACTTGAAACGGCGAGAGCCATGCGGTTGGTGGATCCAACCATTGAATTGGTTGCTTGCGGAAGCTCCAGTTCAAGCATGGCCACGTTCCCCGAGTGGGAAGCTGTTACACTTGAGCATACCTATGAAGCTGTCGATTACATATCGCTGCATCAATATTACGGCAACCGTAATCATGATACGGCTAATTATTTGGCGTTGACGCTGGATATGGATCACTTTATTCATACCGTCAAATCGACATGTGATTATATCAAAGCGAAGAAACGCAGCAAAAAAACAATGCATCTGAGTTTCGATGAATGGAACGTGTGGTATCACTCCAACGATGCGGATCGTATAATCGAGCCTTGGAGCGTGGCCCCGCCACAACTGGAGGATATATATAACTTTGAGGATGCCCTGCTAGTCGGCAGTATGCTGATCACATTCCTGCGACATGCAGACCGCGTCAAAATCGCTTGTATGGCACAGCTCGTTAATGTTATTGCCCCAATCATGACCGAGAATGGCGGACATGCCTGGAAACAGACGATCTTTTATCCTTATCTTCATGCATCGCAATACGGACGGGGAGTCTCTCTACTGCCGATCGTCGAATCTCCTAAATATGATTCCAAGGATTTTACCGATGTTCCATATTTGGATAGTGCGGTGGTCCATAACGAAGAGGTTGAAGAGATAACGATCTTTGCAGTCAATCGTCACCTTGAGGAAGCGTTGGATCTGGTGTGCGATGTACGGAGCTTCGAGGGGTATCGACTCTTGGAGTTTATCGTACTGGAGAACGAGGATTTGAAGGCAGTCAATACTGCTGAGGTGGAGCGAGTCAAACCTCAATATTCTAACAGGGCCAAGCTTGATGATGGGATAGTGACAGCCAGAATATCCAAGGCATCCTGGAACGTGATCCGATTGAAGAAACAATAATTTTCGTTCTGCCGTCTCTTCTGTATAATTGCAGTCAGAGCTAACTATCCTTTATGATACAAAGATAAGTGTTCATGAAGGATAAGAGGTGAGGTATTGTGCATCCTGTAACCAAGGCTCTCTTGTGGATCGGCGGGATTCTGATTGTGATTGGATTGTTGTGGCCTGTGATTGGGCGTTTTGTTGGAAGGCTACCGGGGGATATCGTAGTTGATCGACCCCATATGAAGATATATTTTCCGATCGTTACTTGTCTTGTCATAAGTGTAGTGGGTTCGCTTATATTGTTTCTGATCCAACAGTTTCGTAAATGATCGCGAATTCTTTATAGAAAAAAATCAGGCCAGCAAGGGAAATCCCTCGCTGGCTGATTCATGTGTTCAAACCTATTTCTGAATGGTGGTGATCCTTGCTTCAGGATCCAAACTTTTGATAATGGACTTGAATCTTGGCATTTCCAGAACATGCACCTGGTACACTATTGGTTCCGGACCTGAATCGTCAGTGGCACGCTCGGCGCTCGCTTCATCATTCGGCTTGGTGTGCCGAGGTTCATAGCCCATAATGGCCTTAACGCTATGCCTAATTTCACGTCCGCTTACGCTATGGACCTGAACTTCACGCTTAAGCGGCAGGCGAGAGGTTATAATACGTCCAGCCTCCAGCGCCATCAGACAAGCAATTGCAGAATACATTGCCCCCTCCCAACCCAGAATTAACCCAGCGAGTGTTAATACGACCAGGTTGATGATGATGGGGATATGAGAGGGCTTTAGACGACTTAATAAATGCGACAATGGCTGCGGTATTTTGGGAAGCTGCAACGAATCGAGCACAATGCCATAACGAAGCCCGATCCCGATGCCAACGCCTACGAATATACCGCCAATGGCTGCACTGCCAATCGTACTGTCGATTAGTGCTGGAAGTGGAAAGAACAAGACGGAACAGATGGAGAAGGACAACAGCCCGATCGTAGCGATGAGCGCCTTCTCCCGGTCGGAATGACGATAGGCGATGAACAGCAGCGGCATATTCAGCGCGAATAGGAACATGCCTGTATGGAGCCCTGTCACATGCGATGCCAATGCTGATATCCCGGTCATTCCTCCTGCAATCATTCCGCTAGGAACAAGAAATAAATCCAGTCCGAACGCTGCAATCAATCCTCCGATGGCAGCCATGAATATTCGTCTTCGTGTACTTGCCTGCTCTGAAGAGCCTTGTGTACTGTTCGTTACCCGACCCGGGGCTTGAACCATAGGCAATGTACCCTCCTTTAAACACCAGCGCTTTCATCTTTATGCTTCGGTTTAACCGGTTTCTTCTCTTTATGATCTTTAAATTTAAAGATTTTGTTTAAGAAGTTATACACATGCTTGGATTCTTTGGTTAACAAAGGTCCAAGGATCGCAAGAATTAGTACGTACAGCGCAGCAAACGGTTGAATAAAGGCCGCCAAGCCGCCTGCTTTACCCATGTTGGCAAGAATGATGGAGAATTCACCACGGGATACAATGGTCAAGCCGATGTTGGATGATGCTTTTGAAGACAATCCAGCACTGCGACCTGCAAGCATACCCGCAAGGAAGTTACCAAACAACGTAATAATTACAGCGATCAGTGATAACCACACAGCTCCGCCGAGTTCGGACGGTACAATCGTTAAACCGAAACTAAAGAAGAATATAGCACCAAAGAAATCACGGAACGGCAAAATCAAATGCTCAATTCTCTCACGATGGTCGGTTTCAGCTAAGACTAGTCCGACCAGCAGCGCACCAATTGCCTCCGCAACGTGAATGGTCTCTGCAAAACCAGCAAGTAGGAACAACGCTCCGAATACAACTAAGCAGAATAGTTCGTTGGAGCGAATATTCAGCGCACGATTAAGCAGGGGCACAATTTTTCGTCCAATGATAATGACAAGCAGCATGAAGCCTAGTGCAATAAGTGCAGATACTAATACACCGCCGAGGATGAAGATCCACTCAATACAAGACCCGAGAGGATCGAGATATAGACGGCGAGGAATACATCCTCAAACATAATGATGCCGAGAATCATCTCGGTTTCTGGATTGGCCGTTCTCCTTAAGTCGACCAGCACCTTGGCGACGATCGCACTCGAGGAGATCGTGACAATTCCCGCAACAATAAGCGTTTCTGCGATTGGAAAGCCGGAGAGAATACCGATCGACAATCCCAGCGTAAAGTTAATTGCAATATAAATACTGCCACCGACAACGATGGACTTACCTGATTTAATCAAACGACCGACAGAAAACTCTAAACCGAGGTAGAACAGGAGAAACAATACGCCAATCCGACCCATAAACTCTATGAGCGGAGCACTCTCGATAAACCTGAAATCGAAAGGTCCCCAATGAAATGCGTGTGGCCCTACCGCCATCCCGACGAGAATGTAAAATGGGACGACGGAGAATCGGAGTTTAGCCGATAGCAATCCCGCAATGGCGATTAGGCCAATCGCCAGTCCTACTTCTAAAACCATGTGATCCATGTCATCAACCACGTCCGTTCATCAAGATTTGTTTAAATAGCCGCTGCTGCTGACGTTCGCCGACGACAACCAGGGTGGAGTCCGGAGTTATGACAACGTCAGGACCGGGATTGATTTGCTTGTTGTTCTTATCTACAGTAGCAATGATTGTTGCACCTGAGGCTTGACGAACGCCGAGATCGCCGATCGATTTACCTGCCCCATAATAATGTGGCTCGATTCGGTACCATTCGATGATCAACTCATCAAGTGCCATATCAATCGTCTCAAGCGCTTTAGGCTTATAAGTGAGTCCGCCAACGATAGCAGCAATTTGACGAGCCTCGTCGTCGTCTACGGAAATCATGGAGATGCTATCATCCGGATCCTCGTAATCGTAATGGTACATCTCACGTCGACCGTCGTCATGAATAATAATGACCAACTTTTCGCCGCCACGAGTATCAATCACAAATTTCTTGCCAATGCCGGGTAGATCTGTTTCACGTACATGCATAGATTAGAATCCTCCTAAGATACACTTATAGTTGTTTTTTTGTAAACCCAATTTCACACGGATGTCATAAATTTGCATTGCAAAATAAATCAATCATACTCATTCATAAGATCACACACATGACTCGGTAAGCCCAAGTATATGAATGGTGCGAAAGATCATATATAACCGCCCTATGGATGACAAATAGATGGGACAATGGCGAATTTAAGAAACCGCAGTTGGTTTGAATGCACAAAAATGGGGCGTACTAAACAAACTTTGACGTGTATTTAATGGGGTATAAAAGTAAAAGCCGGAGTCGAAGCGGAATGATCGGTCGATACGGCAGACGTTTTCTGGGGATCTGCTGTAAAACAACGACCGACATCATTAAGTACAACGGCACGGAAGTGCCGGCAGACTTAGGTTTGGAGTGGTTTTGAGTGTTTTTTAGAACAGCAACATTGAAATGAAGGTAACCCTTGTGGAGGTACCTTTCATCCATTGATTCACTGCCGTAATACTCTTGGACGGGAATATAGAGAGCGAAAGCCGTGATTAATACAAGCATCATAATCCAAAGGCTTCTTGCTGTCTTAGAAAAACCCTTCACGGTTACTCCTCCTTCGTCCCAAGCTTCTATGTTAATTATAACATAAAAATAATCGTTCTCAAAATGAGAACGATAAATTATTTTTGAACGATTTTACAGAACGATTGAATTTTTTACATATTCTACAAATCAGGCTGAGAAGCTTAATAACCTGCTTCTCAGCCCTGATTTGATAATGAAAAAAGTTGCCTTATATCATTCGTCACGGAGCTTGTCGTAGTTTTCAGTGTCAGGATCCATGTCTAATTTGTCCACATCTTTATCTTCCAAAATACCCAGGACAAGATCATCCAGTTTATCTGTGGCTGCTTGATCCGAAGCATCCGATTCAGGAATCGGATCTACGCCTGGAAACTGCCCATCGTGATCGGTTTTCTTTTTGCTCATTCTGGTCTCATTCCTTTCTGGCCTATTTTGGCACAAAAGCATGCGTTATATGTAACGAATAAACCGATGGCAAGAAACTGAAACAAACGCTCAGAGAGTGCAGTGAGCAAGATTTGGTTTTATAATACATATATAAGTTGGTGTGAATGGAGGCGAATCTACATGAGTTTCTTTGATAAATTCAAGGCGGGCATGAACGATGCCGGCAACAAAGCAAAGACATTGGTTGAGATTAATAAGTTAAAGCTGCAGAATCACAACAAGAAGAATGAGATCGATAAGCAGCTGCTTGAGATTGGGAGGGCGGTCTATACCGTGAACGAGGCCGATCAGTGGCCGCCAGATCAAGAGAGCATTCAGCCTTATGTCCGTCAGATACGTCAATTGAAGCAAGAGATTGAACAGAATCAATTGCAGATCCTGAACCTGACAGAAGAGAAGGTGTGCAGGGAATGCGGCCATCATGCGGCGGTCAACGCCACGACTTGCTCCCATTGCGGCCATGTTTTTCAGGTCATTCAAGTGACAGCGGAACCGAATGATGAGGAGACAAAAGAGGCGAGGTTTCTTCCAGATGGGAATGAACCGGAAGAACGGAAGTAGTTGTAGCTGAAATGATTTGGTTGCTTGGTTGCATTATAAGAGTCGCGCTTTGGGCTGGTTGCTCAAAATGCGACTCTTTTTTGTTCTCATGAAGGAAGCTGGCTATAAGTCAAGAATGATTACAAAGGTTGATCTTAATCACGAGATGCCGTCGTTATGTAGTAATCATAGTCTACCAAATGGAAGGAGTAGGGGAACATATGCCCAAGCACAAGGCCTGTGAGGATGAACAGCGAGTCCAAGGAAAACATGTAAGGCTGTTACAACGTGGCGTTCTGTTGCTTCTCATAAGTATGCTTTTGTTGGCAGGTTGCACCGGATTAGACTCTGCAGACGAAGAATTAGAGCCGTCGCCCAAGCATTCGTCAATCCATATTGTGATCTCTAATTTAGGCATGACATTTCCCGCCGGCAATGATGAGAATGACAACCCGTATTTGAATTACATCGAAGATAGCATCGGGTTAGAGATCAAGGTCAACACACCGCCGCCTGAAGTGTACAACGAAAAGCTGGATGTGATTATGTCTTCCGGAAATTTACCGGATATGCTGCATACGTATGAACCGTTCTGGTTCGACAATTATGTCAAGCAGAAAGCGTTCATGCCGCTGGATGAACTGATTGATGAGTATGGTCCCCATCTGAAAGAGAAGATTCCAGCCGAGGTATGGGACAGGGTCACATACGGCGGTAGCATCTATGCTGTGCCGAGCCTGAATGAAGTTACCGGGGCGGAGCTGATGTATGTCAGAAAGGATTGGCTTGACCGACTTGGCTTGGAACCTCCTAAAACCTTGGCAGAATATTATGAGGTGATTCGCGCCTTTACGCAAGATGACCCTGACGGGAATGGACTGAATGATACAATCGGTCTAACCTTTACGGTAGGGCTGGGAAGAACTTCACCATTCTTTGGTGCATTCGGAACCCAGCGAAATACGTGGTTTGAACGTGATGGACAATTGATACATGGCAGCATCATGCCGGAGACGAAGGAAGCCTTGGCTTTTTTTGCCCGGCTGTACCAGGAGAATCTGCTAGACCGTGAGTTTCCGCTTAACCTGCAGAACAATCTGTTTGAAAAAGTGGAGAACGGCAAGGTCGGTTTGTTCTCTGCTGCCTGGTATGATACACGAGGACCGATTGCTGCCAATATGAGCAAGGATCCTAACGCGGAATGGATTCCGCTTGAATATCCGACCGGACCGGATGGACAGAAGGGCGTGGAGGGCAAAGACATCATCCGTGGGTATAACGTAATTCCTGCAAGCTCTGAGAAGGCTGCCGCGGTTATTCAGATGCTGGACTTTATCGCTAGTGATTACAAGACACTGAAACTCGGATTCGAGAATGATATATGGCGCTGGAAGGACGGAAAGATTGTAACGGATTTTGCACTTCATGATAAGCATTTATACCGTGGGATTTATCAGTCTCTGGTCGATGTGCCGGATCAATTGTTGTTTAAGGAACGACTTGATTCTCTCGGGGATTTCAATCTGTACAACAATTTGCAGCAAATTAACCAGAACATTATACCGAATGCCTTCTATGGGATTCCTACACCTGCCATGACGAAATACACTAAGAAGCTGAGCAATATGGAGGATGTGTTTACGAAGATCATCATGGGCTTGGAACCCCTGGATGCATTTGATGATTTCGTGAAGAGGTGGAAGGAAGAGGGGGGAGACGAAATGACAAAGGAAGTGAATGCATGGTATGCCAAGCGATGATGGTGTTATGGCTTAGGGGAGGTGCAGCATGAGTGCGATGTTGCGCTGGATTGTGGATCGGTTCTCGCAAAACATTCAAGCCAGATTGACCGGGTATTTTTTGCTGATCCTATTGCCACTTGTCATTATCAGCTTATTTGCCATCGAACGCTCCAGAGACATACTCTATCATCAAGCGGTGGAACGTACGGAAATGGCGTTGTCCTCGGCGATGAATCACTTTGATCTGGCACTGCAGAATGTAGAGGAAATCTCCACTTTAATCTCGGGGGACTCGGGTATAAATGAATTGCTGAACAAGAACAGCGTGAATTTCTCCGCTCAATCGATTGTTGATTTCTCGTATATCTTGGATCAGTTGCCCCTTTTTGTC
This sequence comes from Paenibacillus sp. JCM 10914, assembly GCF_001315105.1. Taxonomy (GTDB): domain Bacteria; phylum Bacillota; class Bacilli; order Paenibacillales; family Paenibacillaceae; genus Paenibacillus_AQ. Next base: position 106,661 of record NZ_BAZR01000001.1, read on the forward strand.
TCGGTTAATCGATTCGTTTCCCAAATCACGATCTATCATCAAGCGTCCAATAGGTTTATATCCACGCACTATGGCGGCAAAAAACTCGAGGGCGAACTCGAACAAGAGTGGCTTGTTGAAGCAGCACGGCGTAATGGCACTGGCATTTCTTATGTCATGTCGGAATCACCAGTCACGGACACGGTTACGTTTGGTCAGATAACGAACACCGACAGCATTTCCCTTATTCGGGCGATGGATCTATATAACAGCGAGCGACAGTCTAACCTCCTGGTGGTGTCATTCAGCAAGAGTAAGCTGCTGAACATTATGAAGACCTTGCTGCCTTCCGAGAGCAGCCGGATCTCACTGTTGAATGATAGGGGTGAGGTCGTTGTAGAAACGGGAAGTGTTGACACCGAAATCTCCGACAAGGATATGAAGGTTATGATTGATTCGGATTATTCCAAGTGGAGTCTGGAAATGGTTCAAGCCAAGAGCGAACTTTATACGGAGACGGATCAACTGCGGTTATTCACGGTGGCGATCATTGGTCTTAGCATCTTGCTGGCCATCATCATTTCGTGGGTCGTCTACAGCGGGATTGCTGCGCCTGTACTGAAATTGTCCCGAGGCATGAAGCGACTAAGCAGCGGCGAACTCAACATTCACGTAGATACGAAGCGGAAGGATGAATTCGGCTTTCTGATTCAATCGTTCAACAAGATGGCGGTGATGCAGAAGCACTTAATCGAAGATCATTATGAGCAGCAATTGAGACTAACCACAACTGAGCTGAAATTTTTGCAATCCCAGATCAACCCGCATTTCTTGTACAATACACTCGATTCCATCTACTGGATGGCCAAAAATTATGATGCGGATGAGATCAGCGAGATGGTCATAAACCTGTCTAAGTTTTTCCGCTTGAGCTTGAACAAAGGCCGGGAAATGTTCACGATCGAAGAAAGCATCGTCCATCTTCACTATTATTTGCGAATACAGCAGCTTCGTTTCATGGATAACTTCGAAGTGAATTATGAGATTTCGGAAGATAGTCGAGCCGTTCCCATACTGAAACTTCTACTCCAGCCATTGGTGGAGAATGCGATAATACACGGGATGGAGGGCAAATCCTCGGGAGGCCGTGTCGTGATCTCCAGTCACATCGAGAAAGAGAAAACGGTGGTGATCAGCGTGAAGGATAACGGACCCGGTATCGGAGAGGAACGGCTGCGTTATATGCAGCATGAGCTTGAGTTGATGGATGCGCGGCGGGTGCCAAACTCCACACAGGATGATGAGCATGTGAAGGATCTGTTTGGCCTGCGCAATGTGCTTGGCAGAATGAAGCTCTATTATGGGCATGAGGCGAAGCTGGCGGTAGATAGTGTAGTGGGAGTGGGCACAACCGTGACCATCTATCTTCCGTTGGAAAAGTGTAGGGAAGTTAATCTGGAGACGTCAAGAAGTTCATAGATAATGGCCAAAAGGGGAAATCGAGATGAATCTGATTATCGTTGAGGATGAACCAAGGCTGCGTCATGCGCTAGCCCATAATATTCCTTGGGAACAACATGGTTTGGAGGTGGTGGGCACGGCTTCGAACGGTGTCGAGGCGTTGGAACTGGTCGGGAGAAAGAAGCCTGATATCATGTTAATTGATATCCAGATGCCGGAGATGGATGGTCTGACTTTGTTGGGGGAACTTCGAAGCCGCAAGGATATCAGCCAATTGACCAAAATGATTATACTGAGCGGTCACGATACGTTCGAATTCGCGCAGCTTGCGCTGGAGTTCGGGGTATCGAGGTATTTGCTCAAGCCAGCCGGCGACGAGGAAATCCTGGAAGCCGTATTGGAGGCGCGCCAGCAACTGCGCTCAGATCTGGAGCAATGGCAGCGCAAGGCGTTGCTCGAACAGAAATGGAAGGATAACCTGCCACATTTGCAAAACCTCTTCTTCATTCAGTGGGTGAACGGCAGGTATACGCGCGATGAAATCCTGAGCAAGAGCCGGGAGCTCTACATACCGCTGGAAACGGATGATCGTCTTGCCATTGCCGTGGTAGATCTGGACCCGCTCTCCGAAGAGGAGACTCGCTTTCAACAAGGGGACTCCGAACTGTTGCAATTCACGATGCAGTGTCTGGCGAAGGAATTGCTCTCCCATCCTAATCTGTGGATCACCTCAGATTCAGCGAACATGTTGATGTTGGTGTACGTTCTGAACGAAACCGAGGATACGAACGATGCGATGCTGCATTTGAATGCTGATGTATCCAAGCTGCTCTCGCAGACACGGGAGGTCTTGAAGCTGACGGCGAGTGCGGGAATATGCGGCGCGACCGGCTCGATTGAAGATATGAGCCTACTCTATGCTCAAGCTTGTCGCGCGCTCCAGGAGCGGGTGGTGTACGGCCATGATCTCGCTATTCCGTACCGGGAACTGCCCCGGCTTGATATTCAAGCCGTCATCGTGCAGCAGAATTTGGAGAAATCGCTGGAGATTGCACTTGAAACCGCGGATGAACGCAAGGCGCTGGAAGCACTGCAAGGGTTGTGGGAGGAGGCGTTCACTAGGCCGGAGTCGTCGGATGATTTTCAGGAGGCGGTCCTTTACATGAACAGCTTCTTCACGCGCATGATCCAGAAGCAGGGCTGGAGCGTGAAGAAGGTCGTCGGCGAGGACATCTCCTATTTTCATAACGTAAAGCTGCTTAACACCAAATTGCAAACGTGGTCGCTCTTGGAGCGAACGGTCAAGCATATCATCGCCTTCATGAGTGAGCAACGGAAGACGACCAGCAACCAGGTCGTGAAAGATATCTTGAACCTGCTGGAAGCTGAGATGGATCAGGAGATTACGCTGCATACGGTTGCTGATCGTCTGTACGTGAATTCGTCTTATCTCAGTCGGCTCTTCAAACAGGAGATGGGTGTCGCGTTCTCTACTTATGTGCTGGAGCGCAAGATGGAGCGGGCCAAGTCGCCCTGCAGGAGGGCCAGAAGGTATACGATGCCGCGCGGCTTGTCGGATATCGGGATGTCAGTTATTTCACGAAGGTATTCAGGAAGTACTGGGGGTTGAACCCGGGGGAATTTAAGGGGTAGATGGTGTAATGCAGCAAACATCTCTGTTTCGGCACGCGGAGGCGCTCCGCCAACGAATCGTTCCTCCAATCGCTGTTGTCGCCGAATTTCGGGGATTGGAATGAGGGGAAGGAAAGCAGCTTGGGTTTTCGGCACGTGGTGGCGCTCCGCCAACGAACCGTTCCTCCAATCGCTGTTGTCGCCGAATTTCAGGATTGGAATGTGAGGGAGAAATTCGGCTCCAAAGGCGACCGCTATCGCTTTTCCGGAATCGCTTCGTTTGCTCCGCTGGTGCGTGCTGCTGAATGTTCAGTGCGTTCTTCCCCATTGGGTATGTGGGAGGGGAAGATCGCAGCGCAGCAGAGCTTGCTGCTATATAGAACCCAAGATGGGTGAGCACGCCGTGGCGCACCGCCCACGAACCGTTCCTGCAATCGCTGTTGTCGCCGAATTTCAGGATTGGAATGCGAGGAAGAAATTCGGCTCCAAAGGCGACCGCTATCGCTTTTCCGGAATCGTTTCGTTCGCTCCGCTGGTGCGTGCTGCTGAGTGTTCAGTGCGTTCTTCCCCATTAGGTGCGGGGGAGGGGAGCGCAGCAGAGCTTGCTGCTATGTAGAACCCAAGATGGGCGAGCACGCCGTGGCGCACCGCCAACGAACCGTTCCTGCAATCGCTGTTGTCGCCGAATTTCAGGATCGGAATGTGAGGAAGAAACGCGGCTCCAAAGGCAAGCGCTATCGCTTTTCCGGAATCGTTTCGTTCGCTCCGCTGGTGCGTGCTATTGAGTGTTCAGTGCGTTCTTCCCCATTAGGTGTGGGGGAGGGAATGTAACGCAGCAAGGCTTGCTGCTAATTCTTATATTAAATAGCCGTAAAAGAACACGATTGGAAGACAGGCAAGCTGCTCAGGAGATGAATCCTGAGAGGCTTGTTTTTTTACATTCTCATCCTAGTAGGAGGGGAGTATCCTTGCCTCTTGAGTAGGGTAGAAAGCATGAGAATCTAGCCCGCAAAAGTTCTACCTTCAACGAAGAAGGCGGAATTGTACTGTAGAAGCGAAGCGCGCCCCTTTATCCCCGGATTTCCACATCGTTCCCTTCAATTCAGAAGAAATCTGGGGGTAAGAGGGATCGGAAGGACAATCCGCATGCGGAGTGCAGAATGAGCTAACCAATTTCCTCCTACTAACAGTCAATGATTTGAAAGTTAGGGGCTTGCTTAATTCAAAAGGACTCGACGAAGTAGGACTCGCAGAAGGTAAAACTACTTCAACGGAGAAGGCGGAATTGTACTGTAGAAGCGAAGCGTGCCCCTTTATCCCCGGATTTCCTCACCATTCCCTTCAATTCAGAAGAAATCCGGGGGTAAGAGGGATCGGAAGGACAATCCGCAAGCGGAGTGCAGAATGAGCTAACCAGTTTCCTCCTACTAATTGATTTGAAAGTTAGAGGCTTGCTTAGTTAAGAAGACTAGACGAAGTAGGACTCGCAGTAGGTGAAACTACTTCAACGAAGAAGGCGGAATTGTACTGTAGAAGCGAAGCGTGCCCCTTTATCCCTGGATGTCCTCACCATTCCCGTCAATTCAGAAGAAATCCGGGGGTAAGAGGGATCGGAAGGACAATCCGCAAGCGGAGTGCAGAATGAGCTAACCAGTTTCCTCCTACTAATTGATTTGAAAGTTAGGGGCTTGCTTAGCTCAAGAGGACTCGACGAAGTAGGACTCGCAGTAGGTAAAACTACTTCAACGGAGAAGGCGGAATTGTGCTGTAGAAGCGAAGCGTGCCCCTTTACCCCCGGATTCCCCCACCATTCCCGTTAATTCAGAAGAAATCCGGGGGTAAGAGGGATCGGAAGGACAATCCGCATGCGGAGTGCAGTAACAGCATACAAGAAGACCTCAATTTACATGAAGACTAACAACTAACATACCCACGAAACAATCGCCGCAGCATCATGACACAATCGCTTACATGCCTCCCCCAACACAACATCAGATTACCATAAATAGTAATCATCCTCGCCTACTCAGTCTGCGCGCCCGGAATTACAATTTTAGATAACCAAGGAGATTAATTAGATAGAAAGGGGGAGACGAGTCGATGAAACCCACGATAGAATCACCGACACCGCATCCACAATTGAAGCCAAAACGAGGGTATTGGGGGCGGCTGGGATCGGACATTTGGAAAGAATGGGATCTTTATATTCTGCTGGTACCGGGCATATTGTTCATTCTGTTGTTTAAGTATACGCCGATGTACGGGATCACGATTGCCTTCAAAGATTTCAACATCTTCACCGGTTTTGCAGATAGCCCGTGGGTGGGATGGAAGCATTTCGCGAAGCTTTTCACGTCGCCTGACTTTGCTCAGGTATTTAAAAATACGGTCATTATCAGCTTCCTGAAAATCGTTATTTTGTTTCCCCTCCCCATTATGATCGCGCTGATGCTCAATGAGTTAAGGAATATGATCTTCAAGCGGACGGTGCAGACCGTCATTTATTTACCGCACTTCTTGTCTTGGGTTATCGTAGGCGGATTGTTCATCGATATCCTCTCGACCAATGGCGGGATTATCAATAAAGCCTGGTATCCATGGGCATGGAGCCGATTGCGTTCTTCCTCGATAACAGTGTGTTCCGGAGCGTGCTGATCACTTCGGCGGGCTGGAAGGAAACCGGGTGGAGTACCATCGTATACCTGGCGGCGTTCACGATGATTGACCCGATGTTGTATGAAGCGGCCAAGATCGACGGTGCCGGGAGATGGAAGCAGCTGTGGCATATTACGTTGCCAGGCATCGCCCCCATCATTGTGCTGATGTTCATCCTTCGCCTCGGCAATGTGCTGGAGGCAGGGACGGAGCAGATTCTCGTCATGTATAACCCGGTGGTTTACCAAGTTTCGGACGTGATAGGAACTTTTGTATACCGACAAGGTTTAGGCAATCAAGACTACAGCTTCTCCACAGCAGTCGGACTATTTGAAGCCGTTATATCATTCACGCTGGTCATCGTGGGCAACGCCATGAGCAGAAAATACTTGCAACGCGGGATCTGGTAAAGGAAGGGTGGCATATATGGATCACAAAAGAGCTCTGGAAGGAACGAGAACCACCCAAGGAGTCATCAAACAATCGTTCTCGGAAAAATGCTTCGCGGTATTCAATTATACCTTCTTCATCGTCATGGGATTGACCACATTGCTTCCCTTTGTAAACCTGATCGCCAAATCGCTGAGCAGCGAAGGTGCCGTTATATCTGGCAGGGTCGGATTGTTCCCGGTGGGCGTCCAGTTTGAGACGTATAAGTATGTGCTTCAAGACTCGATGTTCTTGAATTCTTTGAAAGTATCGATTTTTCTGACGGTGATCGGAACGGCGTGCAGCCTGCTTCTGACGACGCTGACAGCCTATCCGTTGTCCAAATACCGTCTGCGCGGCCGGAAGGGATTGCTGCTGATCTTCGTGTTCACCATGCTGTTCAGCGGTGGTCTGATTCCGACATACCTGTTAATGCAGAACTTGAATCTGGTGAACTCGTTCCCGGTGCTCTTTCTGCCAGCCATGGTGAATGTGTATAACATGCTCATCATTAAAAACTATTTCGAAGGCTTACCGGATGAGTTGGAGGAATCGGCCAAACTGGATGGCGCAGGCAACATCCGGATTCTGATATCGGTCATTGTGCCGCTGTCACTGCCAGTGATGGCCACAATCGGATTGTTTTTTGCCGTCGCTTTCTGGAACGACTATTTCGCAGCCATGATTTATATTACCGATCCGGCAATCAAGCCGATGCAGCTATATCTGAAGGAATTGCTCGTATCATCCAGTGGCGATTTCCTGAAGGACAACATCGATGCAGCCATTAACACGACCCCTCAGTCCATTCAGGCTTCATCCATATTGCTCGCTACAATACCAATCTTGATGGTATATCCATTCTTGCAGAAGTACTTTGTCAAAGGAGTGCTGGTAGGATCAGTAAAAGGGTGACGGGACAATCGGACTTCTTCGGATTGAATTCACTCTCTAAAGGTGGTGATGCGTTTCATTTGTTTCTGGTAGCTGGATGTATTGAACGATTCAATTACAAGGAGGGTTATCCATGATCAAAATGAAAAAATCGGCCGTGTTGGCCGGGGTACTAGGCCTCGCGCTAGCCATATCCGGTTGCGGGGGAGGCGGAACAACAGATACACCGTCAGCCAATCCGCCAGCAACGACGCCATCTAATAACGCAAGTGAGGGGAAGACGGAGGATAAGCCGAGTCTGCGCATGATCATGCAGTATGGATTATTTGATCCGAAGACGGAGTACGTAGCGAAATATATCCAGGAGAGAACGGGATATGAGGTCAACTATGAGCTGCTGCCTGCGGAAAATGCTGATGAGAAACTGAACCTGCTTGTATCCAGCAAAGAAAACTATGACATCCTGAAGCTGAATGCAGCACAATTCTATAACCTGGCTTCTGCCGGTGCGCTGGAGCCGCTTGATGAACTGATCGAATCCCATGGCAGTTATATTAAGCAATCCATCAAAGCCGAATCTTTCGGTAGTGCGACGATCGACGGTAAGATTTTCGGGATACCGGAGACTGGCGCTGGAGTTAGCATCGGTGAGGAGCTTGTGGTAAGACAGGATTGGCTGGATGAGTTGGATCTGGCTGTGCCGACGAATACGGATGAGCTCTACACAGTCTTGAAGACAATTAAAGAGAAGAAGAACGTCATACCGCTCACACTAAGCAAAGACTCCGTCTATGGAGATATCGCTACGACGTTCGGTATTTTTACAGATTGGAAGGAAGTGGACGGTAAGATTATGCATCGTGCCGAGCTTCCAGAGATGAAAGAATTTATTAAGTATATGAACAAACTGTATAAGGAAGGCCTACTAGATACCGAAACACCAATCAATACGGCACAGAAATCGATCGAGAAATTCTCAGGCGGCAATGCGGCTATGTATAAGCTGGCTTGGTGGAATGCGGGAACTACAATCGCTGCCTTGCAAAAGAACTTCCCGGAAGCCCAAACATCCATCATTCCATACCTGAAAGACAAGGACGGAAAGGCGGCCGTCGGAGCCAAAGCTAACACGACCTGGTATGTGGCAATCCTGAAGTCCTCCAAGAACAAAGAAGCCGCCATGGACTTCCTGAACGCGAAGCTGGAACCAGAGACGTTCAAAGGCATCGCCATTGGTGAAGAAGGTGTGCATTATGAAATGAAAGACGGGAAGTACTACCCGATTCTTCCGATTTTCAATGATGAGTTGAACAACGCAAGCGCGTTTTTGACCGGGGTCGACGAAGAGAAGTATCCGATCTACTGGCAGGCGCGTGTTCGTAAGGAACCCGTGCTGCAAGCGCATTTTGAAGCGTTCCAGAAAAATGCGGAAGGCATTATCGTTGTAGATCCGATGTCAACCGCCCCTCCAATTGAAGCCGTATCCAAAAATCTGCTGAAATTGACGACGTTGCTTGATGATAATGTACTGCAATTCATCTCTGGTGCCAAGCCGATTGACGCCTACGATCAATTCTTGGCCCAATGGAGAGCAGAAGGCGGAACGGATATGGTGACCGCCGCCAATGAATGGTTTCAAACCACAAAGTAAATGATGGCATGTAAGAAAGCAGTTGCGGTTGCAGCTGCTTTCTTCAAAATCCAGCACGGATCGGGGGGAGTATTGAACTTAAAGTTTGTGCGCAATCCTCTTAACTATTTTTATAAATTGGAAGGTGGAATGACATGATGAATGCCCGTTTATCCAAGCGGATATCATTCTTGCTTAGCATCTCGCTGATTTTATCTATGGTGCTCCCATTAGCTTCGACATTTGCGGAAACGGCATCTGCTCCAACTCAGAGCGATTCTCATTTACCAGTGCTTGATTTTGTTGCCTTGAATGATGAGACGTTGCGCTTGACCGATATCAATGCGGCACTGGATGAATTGGATGGCAAGTCAGATTATTTGGCTTTGTTTACTAGTGGCGGCATCGTTACAAACGATGGATATCTTCAGGATATTTCGGTGTCTGAATTTCATGTGGCCGTATCGGTGGACGACAACGGTACGGTACAGGACGTTATCGGGGGAATCACTCCTGACGCACAGGGTGCACAGAGTACAGATACCACACTGCCGATTCCGGAACGTGGTTATGTAGTCATGGCTGGTGGCGATAGTTCAAGGGATACTTCCGTCTATAAACAATCGCTAAGTCTACATTTCAAAGCGGGCGAACAAGCGAAACTCACGGGAGATGGCCGCGAATGGACAGCGGGCGATTTTGTAGCCGTGCCGCAGGAACCTAACCCAGGTGGTGAACCAGCACCGCAACCGGAGCCACCAGATCCTGGAGGCGAGGACCCTGGGCAAGACCCAGGTCCACTAACCCCGCAACTTCAACTGTTGACGCAGACGGACACGGTCGTAGAGATTCCCGTGGTCGAAGTAGCGGGGATGGTTACGACGGATATTCAAGCTCTGGGCGTTCAGGAAATGGATGTCAAAGTAACCATTAACGACGAAGAGACCGAACTGACGGCAGATGGAATTTTTCGAATGAACGTATATTTGGAACCAGGACCCAACGGCATCACCGTCAGACTGTTACAGGGAGGAAGTGAGCTTGCGATTGAGACGCTGAACATTATTTACGAACCGTTAGATAATCAAGATTATCTTGAAGTCGAGGCAGCGCCAAAGGACGTCACCATCGGTATTGAAGGTCCGCGACGGCAGATCGATTACGTGGATCGAGATGTAACGGGAATACCGAATATCGTTGCGATATTTACACGCGATTATGGATCAATGATTACGATCCCGCAGACCAATGTGGCCGTGCAAGTCGATGCCAATAATCGGGTATTGCGGGTGGTTAATCCGTCTATCGATGGCAAGCCTCCGGTGTGGACGGGACCGACGGACCTTGAAATTCCGGAGGGCGGTTATGTGTTGATGGCCCAAGACAGCAGTTATGCAGGCAATAATATCAAACGTTATTTAGCTGAAAATTTCAAAGCACATGATCCGATCAAGCTTCGCAAGAACGGTGAAGTTGTGCAAGTCCGCGATATTATGAGCGGCAACGGCTTGATCGCAAGACTGAAGCTGGATAATCAGGCGATGTACACGGTCACCGAAGGTAGTACGGTCATTACGGGCCTGATCGAAAATATCGATGACATCAGCGTGATCTCGCTGCTTGTGAACGATGCGGAAATCCCCTTCCAGGAGGATGGGACCTTTATGCACAGCTACGCGCTGTCAAATGGAACGAATTATATTGAAGTCAAGGTATTGAAGAACGACGTGGAGCAGGATACGCGTTACCTTGCCGTTTTTGCAAGACCGGATTTCTCATCGGACAAAGAAGTGATCCTGTGGGTCGACCAGGCAGCCAATGCCCGAAAGTTTCAAAGCAGCGAGCAGGTTCAGACTTTTCTACAAAAAGCGAAGGATACCGGAGTTACCTCTGTAGTATTCGACGTGAAAGGGGTGGAGGGCTATGCGTCCTATAAGAAAAACACCCTGACGGGTAGACCGTATGTCAGTGAGATCAAAGCTCCGGAGAAAGCAGGTGCCAGCCCCGATCTGGATCTGCTTGAAGAGTTTCTCCAGCACGGTCATGCACTCGGACTAAAGATTCATGCGGCGATTAACGTTTTTGCCGAAGGATCGATCGCTCATCAAGAGTTTGCCGTATTGAACGATCATCTGGATTGGGAGGAACGCGTATATTTTCCTGAGAACGGGGGGGAGATCAAACGGCTTAGAGAAAGCGCCAAGCAGGGACTGGTCGCTTTTGTCAATCCGTCGAATGATGAGGTTCGAGCATATCAGCTCGATACGTTTAGGGAGATTATCGAGAATTACAACGTAGACGGCGTTGTACATGACCGAGGACGTTATGATAATGAGGCTGCTGATTTCAGTGACGAGACGAAAGAGAAATTTGAGCAGTTTCTACTGGATCGAGGTACGGGTAAGCAACTAGTCAACTGGCCAGAAGATATCTTCTATTATGACGCTGATAAGAGACGGGTAGACGGACCGCTGATCCAGGAATGGTGGGAATTCCGTTCCGGCACAATCCAGAGCTTTTTTAGCGATGTGAAGACGATGGTAGATGAGCATGAGGCGACATCCGGTCGGACCATTGAAGTATCTTCTTATGTGGGGTCTTGGTACGAAACCTACTATTTAAATGGCGTGAACTGGGGAAGCAAGAATTTCCGTTACGATCCAGCCCTCGGCATGCCGGATGAATCGGTTTATACGCCGGAATATTATAATACAGGATACATCGAGTTTTTGGATTTTCTGATGATCGGAGCCTATCAAACCACTAGCCAGGAAATCCAGAAGTATATTACGCTGGGCAATATCGTTACGAACGGAGAGATTCCGCTCTACGCAGGGATTGCGCTTAACAATGTGCAAGCACCCGCAGTGCAACGAGAGGTGTTCCAGGCCGGCCTGAAGTCTACGAACGGGCTTATGTTATTCGATGCCTCGCAGATCAACTGGGCGATTGCCGAAGCGGCGCTGCAAGATCGGGAATGGGTGAAGGATTATCAGCTTGGCATGAGTTTGCCTGGAAATACGGAGTCCTTCCTCGAAGGCAACTATTATAACGTGAATCGCATTGAAGGCAACATCAACGTCATGACGGAAGCTTTCGGGTATTCGACCGGCACGAATCGTTTCGGAGTCGAAGTCGTTGTGGATCAGACAGGTCAAGTTACACGGGTCGTGAACCGAAATCAAGCGATTAATTGGAGCTGGGGAGCGCCTGAGGAGAATAATAGTGTCATACCGCAAGGCGGATTTGTCATTACGGCACTGGACCCTTCTGGTACCAGAACCTATCGTCAGCTCGTAGCCAACGCCTACAATTCGGGTGATCAGGTTCGTTCGGCCGTGCTTAGCGGTTTGATGGATGATGAAGGACTGGAGACCCGAAATAGCAGGCTTGAACTGGAAGGGAATGTCGAGGTTCTTGGGCCAGGTCAGGCCGCCGTTAAGGTGAATGGAGCAGACGCGACTCTGAAAGCGGATGGAACGTTTACGATCCATGTTCCATTGGCAACGGGAGTCAACGAGATTACGGTGGAAGTACGCGTGGATGAATATAAAACGAACAGTCGTACGTTCAATGTCATCCGAACGTCGACAGGTGATGGCGGCACGGGGCCAGAAAATCCGGGAACGCCGGGAGACGGCGGATCAACGGGAACAATTCCGCCAACCACAACGCCGCCAAAAGTGCAAGAACCTGAACGTCTCAGCGTAAAGAAGGAACAGACAGCGAGCGGGGCTGAGATCGTTACCGCGCAAGTTCATGAGCAGCGGATGCTTGAGGAAGTGGCGTCACTTCGTAATCAGCCTGCTGCATCGCGTGTACTTACGTATACACTCGAAGGTGCGGATGAAGTGATACTCAATCTGCCCTTCCAAGGACTAAGCTCAGCAATCAAAGATCTCCCGGGTGGCATGGTGAGCGTCGAGACTTCGCAAGGGAGACTGAAACTGCCGCTGGCGGTACTGTCAACAGCAATGAATCAGCGGGGCACCTCCGAAAGGTTGCAAATCCGTATTAGCAGCATCGTGGACATGGGGAGCGGGAAACTTATGGACGGAGCTTCCGTAATAGGAGGCCCTATTCACATCGAGCTCGGATGGGTACAGGGCGACAGGGAGGAGCCGATCATATTAACCGGAGGGCATGCCAAATTTATCACAGCCGTGAAGGGTGTGGCGAAAGCTTCCACTACGACGGTTCTCCGAAGCCATCCGGTTAGCGGACAACAAGACTATGTACCGGCTGTGATGACTCCCTCTGACGGGAACGTGGACGTATCCTTTATCGTTCGCCAAGGGGGAACGTATGTAGTCGTTGCCTTTACGAAGTCGTTTGACGATCTGAACGGTCACTGGGCTAGTGACGATGTGTCGCTGCTTGCATCGAAGCGTGTAATCGAGGGAGTAAGCGCGACTCGCTTCGGTCCGAATAAACCGATTACGAGAGCACAGTTCACAGCCATGCTCGTTCGTTCACTCGGCCTGCCGGATCATTCGAAGGAAGCTAACTTCGAAGATGTGCAAGGTACGGAATGGTATGCCGCAGCGGTCGCTACGGCTGTGGAGCATGGGCTAATAGAAGGGTTCAGCGACGGGGATTTCAGGCCGAATCATCCGATTACGCGGGAGCAGATGAGCGTTCTATTACAGCGAGCGCTCCGCCTAGCGGGGATGGAACTGGAGTCAGTCGATCCTCATTCGATGCTGGACGTATATGAGGATCATGATCGCATTGGCACTTGGTCCCAGGAGGCAGTCGCGGCAGTGGTTCATGCCGGGTTGATGGAGGGACGTTCCGCATCGGCGTTCGTACCGGGTGCACATTCCACCCGGGCTGAAAGTGCAGTTGTACTCGCAAGAATGCTGCAATTGGCAGGCTTCTTGAATCGCTAATAACAAGACCCGTTCGCCCCAAGCGAACGGGTCTTGTTATGTCTGTGCACGAGAGTTGAAGTTGGAGCAGCAAGTCCCGCGTAGGGACCTGTGGCCGCGAAATGCGGCGCAAGGGAAGCAGCAAGTCCCTCGTAGGGACTTATGGCCGCCAACTGCGGCGAAAGGAAAGCAGCAAGTCCCTCACAGGGACTTATAGCCGTGAAATGCGGCGCCAGGGAAGCAGCAAGTCCCACATAGGGACTTATAGCCGCCAAATGCGGTGAAAAAGAAGCAGCAAGTCCCCCACAGGGACTTATAGCCACCAAATGCGGCGAAAGGGAAGGTACAAGTCCTCCAAGAAGGACTTGTGCCTTCCAACTTCGATACCAGCGAGCCCAAATCTATCCCACCGGTTGTTTCAGTAGACCGGCGTCTGCCCCGAAGCCTGGTGTATCTGGCCCAGCATATACTGAGCGTATTCGATAAGATCCGGTTCAGGGATATCCATGCTGTCGGATATGCCGCCGTATTCCAGCAGTGCTTGTCTGATAATGCCGTGATATGGAGCAGGCAGCACGCGCAATCCCCATTCGCCGCCTTCTTGCTTGGAGGAGACGATGTTCTCCCGTAAGTAATAAAGAACCCGGCATAGATTAAGCGTGAAGTACAGCGGCAGCTCAGCGATATCCGAAGCGGCGCTTGCTACGTCCTGAATAATGGCTTGCCTATAATAGGACGGATCAACCGCTCGCTTGAACACTTGATGGATTGGTTTGCCGTATAAGGTTACGCCCCGATGATAAATTACGGTATAATGTGCGGCCAGATCGTGATCTCCGAAGCCGCCGCAGATATAATCCGGGTCGTCTCGGTATTTCTCGCGATGGACATTAGAATAGTGGAACTCGAACAGCGGTGGGTATTGCATATTCTCAATGCTGTCTTCCAGCACGATGCTCAGCTCAATCCCGCCTTGATTACTTAGGCGATCATGGAAGGTCAGCAGTCTCTGCCCGAAACGCTTGGCTGTCTCTTTGGACAGGTGGTCTTGTATAACAAGCAGCAGATCGATATCACTTGTAGCCGGATTGAAGCATCCCATTGCCATGGAGCCGTGCAGATAGATCCCGACCAGATTACTACCGAACTCTTCGGTTGATAATTTGATGAATGGATCAAGAATAGCTTGTGTTTGCATAGATGCCACCTTCGTTTATATTGGATATATAAATAATCCCAAGTCATTAATAAATTGTCAATGGAGAAAAGGAAATGCGGACCTTTCTAGCGAAATGATGTCTGAGTAAATAGAAATGAAAGGAATACATGATGACGACTTCCAAAATACATTCCGCCCCTATCGAGGTATATGCGATTCAGAATTCGGACCGTATCTCAGAACAAACCTATGCTTCGTTATTTCAAAGATTGTCTCCTGAACGTGCTCAATACGTAATGAGATTTAAGCAAGCAAACGACTATCAAAGATCCTTGCTGGGTGATGCCATGCTCCATCGAATCATCCAAGAAAGGCTGGGTATAGAGCGCCGATACTTGGAGTATGCAAGGAACCAGTATGGCAAGCCGTACTTGAAGGAATACCCGGATATCCATTTCAATATTTCCCATTCAGGACACTGGATCGTATGCGCGGTCAGTGACGATTGGATCGGAATCGATGTTGAACAAGTAAATGTGGTTGATTTAGCCATAGCTGACCGGTTTTTTCACCCAGCCGAACGGGAGCAATTATTACATCTCCATAAAAATAAAAGGCAGTCGCTTTTCTTTGATTTTTGGACTTTAAAGGAAAGTTACATCAAAGCGGTGGGCAAGGGCCTCCATCTGCCGCTCGATTCCTTCGCGCTAGAGATGAGGGACGAAGGATGGGCCCCAATCATGGGAGAAGAAGGACGTACCTTCTTCTTTAGACAATACGAGATTGAGGAGGGGTATAAGATGTCGGTGTGCAGTCCATGCTCCGCGTTTCCTGATCGTATTCAGTATATATCCGCAGAATACCTGACTATAGAAGACCATCAGCCGATCTAGTCAAATAGCTTCAGATTGAACAGGCCGGCCTTGGTTCTTAGAACCAAGGCCGGCCTGTTTGCCGTTCTATCGCCGAGTTATCTATTTATCAGACCGGCCGCAGTTCCGGCCACGCAAGTTCAATTCCCTCCTGGACAAGTCGTTGCTGGAAGTTTGCGAGCGTATCCTGATGGTTGCGAATGTCGGTAGGCAGGATGTTTTGTTCCAGGCAATAACTGATGCAATATCCGGCGGCTTCGCCGATATTCCATTCGACCGGATGCAATCGGTAGCAGCCGTTCGTGATATGGGTAACGCCGATGTTTTTACTGGCGGCCAGCACATTCTTAACCCGTTTGGGTATTAAGCTCCCGAGAGGATCTGGAATGGCAGCGAAGAGATATCGATGTAAGGCCTCTCGCCGGTGCTAGGATGCAGATCAATTCGATAACAGCCGATGCCGACGGAGTCATGGAAGGTCTCCGCAACGCCGTCTGGGCGCGAGTCGGTGGCGACGTGCTGTTCCAGCACGGTGAACTCCGCTTGAATTCTTCTCGATTCCCGAATGTAAGGATACATCGCTATGCCATCCTCCGTACCGACGACATCGGGCCGAAGTCGCAAGCCGGGATAGCCCTGACCGCCATCCGGGCGCGGCACTTCAGTCTGCAGCCAATATAGCAGGGATAAGCTGAGCTGCTTCGCTTGGTTCAGATTGCGCTGTACCTCATCTGCGGGCACGTCGATGATCGAACCGAGCCAGTAGTCGTTCTGTGGCCAATTGACCAGTGAGATTGGGCGTTCTATGGTACTATCTGCGAAATGCTTAGGATCAAGGATCTGTCGGTATTGAAACAGCGGGAATTTGTCATGACCGGGAAAAATCTCATACTCAACCGGCTCATTGGTAGACGGTTTAATCGCCGTTAGGCTTAACAGCTTATCCGGCCAGAACTCTGGCTTGTATTCCCGCCAGGAATCATACATCTCGGGCTTAGCTATCGTATGGTCCTCACCCTCGACATAATCGACTGCAAAACAATATGTAAAACCCTGCATATCCTGCGGCAGCGGGTCGCCATCCACGGCATGAGGCTCTCCTGTCTGGGCCTTGGATTCTGCCCCGGTCACATATTCGATATCAGCCAACGGGAGCAAATCGCCAAGCTCCGTGGCATCTACAAAAAACGGTGCCGTTAAGCGTAGCTTGGCCTGGGTCTGTAGATGGCTCACGGTTACGCTGCGCACTTGGTCACCCGAGGTATCGGTAGCCTCGACGGCATATTGGTAGAGAATTTGAATCTGTCCGCTATGGATATAAGGGGCCAGCATCTGCTGCAGTACCGCCAAGGCGGTGCGCGGCTCATGGCATAGACGACTGACAATGCCGCTGCCCGGATTCAGTTGAGCATGATTTCTTGCCATAGCGGTCATAGGAAAATGATCTCGATAATACTGGCGCACCCCTTCGCGGAACTGGCGATAGCTGCGCGTGCAGCCGAACTGTTCGATCCACGGGTGTTCGTCGGGAGGTACTGCCTGGCTCGTCAATTGACCGCCGATCCAGGTCGTTTCTTCTGTCATGATGACCGTTCTTCCTGATTTCGCTGCGGCGAGTGCGGCAGCGGTGCCGCCGGTGCCCCCGCCTAGAATGACGATATCGGCCTGCATCTCTCGTATCATTGAGTAATCTCCTTTGGCTTGTAGAGTATTCGCGCTGCACATGGCAGAGGAACGTATAAAAGTGATTACCTTCATTGTAGAGAGGTATGTACGGGAAGAGTACGGGACAGAGGTGACCATTTTTGGTAATCTGATGCGTTTTTAATCAGTTTATTATCGGTTCGGTTCCATATCATTTAGAGTGCGGTTTTGTACTTGCTCCTGTATTGCCCCGGCGTCATGCCCTCCAGCTTGCGAAATGAGCGGATAAAGTTCTGTGAATTGTTATAGCTGAGTTTCTCCGCGATGTCCTTGATCGGCATCTCCGTTTCGACAAGCCATTTTTTCGACATCTTGAACCGGTATTGGGTGAGATATTCGCTAAAGGACATATTTGTTTCTTTCTTGAATACACTGCTTAAGTAAAAATTGTTATAATGCAGTCGGACTGCGCATTCCTCCAGCGTAATGTTGCGGTCGAATTCATTGCGAATCATCTCGATGATCTGCTCGGACAGATTCTGGTACTGGGAGTCCTGCCGATCTCGGAATACCCTCGCCATCGGGCGAATCATCCGCTCCTTGAACCAAGCTTCAATGTCGGAGCTTGTATAGAGTCGCAACAATTCCTCCACCAGCGAGCTGTCATGAATATTCAATTGCTCCATCATGATGCCGTTCTCCTGCATGACAATCATTAAGTCATTGAGTAGCCGAATCAGCGAGAGCTGGTATTCATGCGGGGTGCGATCCTTGCGGAACACTTCCGCGAGCCAATCGTGCAGCAGTTCCTCAGCCCGCTCTTCCTCGGCCAGTTTGATGGCATCGATCAATTCGTTCTCGATCTGTACAGGGTAGAAGTAAATACGGGTATGTTGGCCGGAATTCAAGCTGAAATACGGTATGATGACACCGGTACCAAGCTTGATCCGGTGCTTCAGTGCTTCCAGCCCCTCTTGATAGGCACGGGAAGTTTTGGCTAGATTCTTATAGGGCAGGCTAATTCCGATACTTACCTCGAGATCAAGGAAAGCGCGCGTCGTTTTTTGAATGTCCTCGGACAACGTATAGATGTAATCATGGAACGCTTCATTGGATATCCGCTCACGACCGATCAGCGTCGCTTGGGTCTGATCGACGATGACGGAGGGAAGGCGGTGCGAAGAAGGGATCATCTCTTCAATGATATTGTGAATGGCAAACAGCAGCAGATCCCCGTCTTTGCGTTCGTATCTTGTCTCGTCCAACTGGTCAATCTGCAAGGTGAACACGGCCATCTGATCCCAACTCGCAACCTGCTCTTCCAAGCCGAATAACTCGATCTGTTCTTCCATTTCCGGGGCGCTGATCTTGCCCAAGAATAGCTTGTGCAAGAAAAACGTTCGTACTTGCTGGCTATTCTGACGGAGTTCGCCACGGAGCTTGGCATTGGAATTGAACATATCGCGGATATGTTCATCGATAATCTGCAACTCGCTTTTTTTATTCGCTCTGATTTCGGGCAGACGCTGAGCGATATGTTCAAAAATATGGCGGATCGGCGTGTACATTTTCCGAGTTCCCAGCCATACGAGAAGCACGCTGCAAGCGATCATCAGCAAGCAGATGTACAGGGTAAACCAGCCGATCGAACGGGATTCCTTGGTGATCGCCGCCATTTCTGTGAACGAAGCGTAAATCCAGCCGTTAAAGTCGGAACGAACGTAGGTGACCGATACCGGCTTGTTATCGATTCTCGTCTCAAACTGCCCGGAGTTGCCGTCGAACCGGTCCAGGTCCTCGGTCTGATAACCGTGATCGGTTAAATATCGCCCGACCTGATTCTGCTCGGGATGGACGATCATGCGGTAGTTATGGTCGAGGACCATGACCTCGCGGGCATCCGCGGGGCTGTCGATCATTGCAGCCAGAGAGCAACTCGGAATTGTAGCCAGCGCTACCCCGCGGGTCGTGGACGACGATAGGGGCATTTTTTTGATCAAGGCAATCGTATACGGGCAAGCATAGCTCTGCGTATCCGCGGAACCAAGCATCTCCGTCTCGATCAGCATCCAGTTGGAATTGCCCGGAAGTTCCATTAGTGACAGCAGCATATTTTTGGAAGCGTATTCATTAAACTCGTACATGCCGCGATTATTGATCAGCCAGTTGGTTGTCGCATTGGCCAGAATGACATCGGTGACGCGGGTATCGGGCGATTGAAGCAGACTAAGTTCTTCGCGCAGCTTATTATAAAGTTGAAAGTCATAGTAGGATAAGGGCCGATACAGGGCGCTCTGCAGAATGTTGGAGTTGATGACGTAGTTCAACGTATAATCAACCGTCCTCAGAACCTGTTCGAGGTTGCTGTTCGTTTGATTCATAATCTGAATGTTGCTGCTGTTCACGTGGCTCTGGACCGAGTTGGAAGATTTCATGAATGAGAAGAAACCGAGGACAGCGAGAGGGATGATGCTAATCATGCAGCCGAACAGGACCATTTTGGAATAAAAGCTTCTTTTTGGATGCAATAGGTACACCTTCCCGTTTAACAAAGTGTATAATCATTGTATGAGTAACGCTGGATTCTATCAATAATCATTTCCTGTGGAATAATCACTTCATTTGATCATCGAGCGTTTATGGGGGCGGGGAGGTACAATGCTTGAGGAGTCGACGAGTTACATTCGCGGTTCTACTATTATTGCTGCTAGTCGTTTCATTGGTATGGATCTATTTGGCCGGTTCAGCCGTCAGTGATTCGCAAGGGAATATCTCCGAAAGAGCCCCTGTCAGCATCTCGATTATGGCTAATCTGCATACCCAGATCATTCCCTCCGATCAAATCGAGAAACTGATCGAAGAGAAGACGAATACGCAATTATCCATCAGTTGGGTACCTGACGGAAGCTATGATGAGAAAGTGTACGCCTCGCTGGCGACAGGAATGTTGCCCAAAGTGTTGTACTTGAAGAATGCTGCCTCATTATCTCATTTCAGAGACGATATTCGCAGCGGGATATTTTGGGAGATCGGTCCATATCTGGAGCAATATCCGAATCTGCGTCAGCTGAAACCGGAAGTGTTGAACAATACAACGATCGACGGCAAGTTGTACACGCTTTATCAGGAGAGACCGCTCGCAAGGCAAGGCATCATTTACCGCAAGGACTGGGCGGATGCGCTCGGACTGTCAGCACCTGATACGCTGGATGATCTCTACGAGATGTTGAAAGGGTTTACATATGGGGATCCCGACGGCAACGGCTTGGATGATACGCTCGGACTGGCCGATCGAAATGATCTGATCTACGGCGCTTTCAAGACGATTAGCTCCTATTTCGGGGCCCCTAACAACTGGGGATGGTACAACGATTCGCTTCAGCCCGAATTCGTATTCCCGCAATACCGGGAGACGATGAAGTGGTTTCGCAAGCTTCATACCGAAGGTTTGATTAATGCGGACTTTGCCATTACGAGCAAGACGGATCAGCAGGAGCTGTTCGTCACGGGCAAGGCCGGCGTATATATCGGGGCCATGGGAGACGTATTGACGCTGGAATCGAGGCTGCGCGCGAATGACAAGTCGGCCACGCTGGACGTGCACAATCGGGTTCGCGGTCCCGAGAAGTATGGCATTTGGGCGTCTCAGGGATATGTACCGTTGTCTTGTTTCCGAAGTCAGCCATCGCCACAGAAGAAGAGCTGCATGAAGTGCTGGCGTTTTTCGATGCCTTGATGAGCCCCGAGCTTGCGAATCTGCTTTACTGGGGCGTCGAAGGTACGCACTATACGGTTCAGGATGGCAAAGCGATGGCAGCGGGTAATTTTGAACTTAGGGAGAAAGATGTAAAGCCTTATCAAGCCTTAATGGTTGGGGGGATCAGCACGATACCGGGAATGCTTCAGCCAATTACGCTCAATCCGGTTAAGGATAAAGCCGAGCGGCTGATCATCGATAATGAACGCTTTCTGATTAACGATCCAACATCACCGCTCGAGTCTCTGCTGTATAACGAAATTGGCGTACGTCTTCACGAAAGGATGCGGGATGCTACCTATCAATTCATACTCGGCATGCTGGATGAGGAAGGCTATGAGCAGGAAATTGAACATTGGAAGGAGGATGGAGGGCAGGAAATCATCGATGAATACAACGCTTCGTATCGAAGCACGGTCAACGAATACTTGCTTGATGATAACCGTTAGGGAAGCAACGATTCCCTAACGGTTTTTTCTATTGGCCGCTAACTTTATAGTCTTCATAATCATTAGATTAGGTTCTGCCTGCCAAGTCATCGAACAAGCGTGCTTCCGGGTTACCTTATCCTGGGATTATATACGCAACCGGAAGCTATCATCTAAGCTGATTTCTGTCAGACCAAATCATATGAACGACGGAGGTCAGAAGATGATGAAGAAAAAAGCCAGCTTCATGCTGGCAATGGTAACCGCTTTGGCTGTATTGGCTGGTTGCGGCGGGAATGCCGCAGCACCTGCGACCAGGGCCGCGGCAACTCCGGCAGTACAGGCAGTACCAACACGGACAAACAAGTCGAGAAGCCTAGTGAGCCTATGAACATCTCGATTATGGCTAATCTGCATACCCCCGAAGTGCCTTCCGACATGATCGAGAAATTGCTGGAAGAGAAGACGAATACGAAGCTGGATATCCAATGGGTTCCGGACGGCACTTATGATGAGAAAGTGAATGCTTCGTTTGCCACCGGCACATTGCCGAAAGTTACGTATTTGAAGAATGCCGCTTCGCTCGTGAACATGCGCGATGCAATCCGCAACGGCCAATTCTGGGAAATCGGTCCGCTCCTGGATCAATATCCGAACCTGAGCAATTTGAAGCCCGAGGTATTGAAGAATACAGCCGTGGACGGAAAAATTTATGCACTCTATCGCGAAGTGCCGCTCTCGCGCCAAGGGATCATTTATCGCAAGGATTGGGCCGATAAGCTGGGACTGGGCGCACCAACCACGATTGATGAGTTCTACGACATGCTGAAACAATTTAAAGAGAATGATCCGGATGACAACGGCAAGGACGACACCATTCCGCTTACCGACCGGAACGACCTGATCTATGGTGCTTTCAAGACGATCAGCTCCTGGTTCGGCACTCCTAACAATTGGGGAGAGAAGGATGGCAAGCTCGCGCCGGAGTTTATGTTCCCTGAGTATATGGAGACCATGAAATTTTTCAAGAAGCTTCATCAGGAGGGATTGATTAATCAGGACTTCCCGGTTACCAGTAAGACCGATCAGCAAAATCTATTCATTACCGGTAAATCCGGCGTTTACATCGGGGCCATGGGGGATGTCTCGAGCTTGCATCCCAAAGTAATCGAAGTGAACGAGAACGCAGTACTCGATGTGCAGAACAATATCGATGGCGGCCCGAACGGGTTTGGCGTATGGTCCGTCCCTGGTTATGGCTCGGTTATACTGTTCCCGAAGACAGCGATTAAATCAGAAGACGAGTTGAAGGGAGTGCTGGCGTTCATGGATCAGATGATGAGCCCGGAGCTGGGTAACCTGATCTATTGGGGAGTTGAAGGACAGCACCATGCGCTAAAGGACGGACGAGTCGTTCCTTCGGATGATACGAAGCTGACTGACCGCGAAGTGAAACCGTATCAGGCGATGCAAGTGGGCGGGCCTCTGACGATTGAGGGGTTCTACGAGCCTGAACATACGTTGCCCGTTAAGGCGAAGTCTGAAGAAATGATCGTAGAGAACAACGATTATTTGATCGAAGACCCTGCTGCGGCACTAGATTCCAAGACGTTCAACGAAAAAGGCGTGCAACTGCAAGAAATGATCAAGGACGGTACGTACCGTTTCATGCTTGGCGATATCGACGAGGCCGGATTCCAATCCGTCGTGGATCATTGGCTGAAGAGCGGTGGTCAGCAAATCATAGACGAATTGAACGCATCTTATGAGTTGTCCAAATCCTGATTCTACCCCTGTATGAAGGATCAAGGAGGCTGCCCTAGTGCAGTCTCCTGGGCATCTTCGCGGACAGAAAGGAAGTTAAAGCAGATGAGTGAAACCACGGTTAAAGTCGGCATGAACCCCAAAGCTTCCAAGCCCAAGCAAGAATCCGGTCGTCTGAGAAGGATTATGAAGAACAAGGCGATTTATCTGATGATACTTCCGGGTTTTTTATACTTTCTTATTTTTAAATACGTTCCCATGTCTGGATTGCTGATCGCGTTTCAGGATTACCAGGCCTATCTCGGGGTTACGAATAGCCCGTGGGTGGGGCTGAAGCATTTTGAGCGTTTATTTAGCGAGCCGATGTTTTTTACGATTTTGCGCAATACGCTGTTGTTGTTTTTCATGAACCTGCTGTTTTATTTTCCTGTACCGATTATTTTGGCATTGATGCTAAATGAAGTGCGGCGTGAAGTATTCAAGCGGTTTATTCAGACCTTGGTCTATATCCCCCACTTCATGTCCTGGGTCATTATCGTGTCCATCTCGTTCGTCATGCTTTCGATGGACCGCGGGATTATTAATGAACTGCTTGTCATGATGGGTTTGGACAAAATCAACTTCCTCATGAGCAGCGACTGGTTCAGGCCAATGTACATCATGCAGGTCATATGGCGTGAGGCGGGCTGGGGCACGATTATTTATCTCGCGGCTATGGCGGCGATCGATCCCGGTCTGTACGAGGCCTCCCGCATGGACGGAGCCAGCCGTTTTCGGCAAATGTGGCATATCACGCTCCCGTCGATTCGGAGTGTCATCGTGGTGCTGTTGATCTTGAAGATCGGGGACGTGCTGGAACTTGGATTCGAACATGTCTATCTCCTCTTAAACTCGATGAACCGGGAAGTAGCGGAGATTTTTGATACGTATGTGTACACGGCGGGTCTGAAGCAGGGGCAATTCAGTTTCAGTACCGCGGTCGGTTTCTTCAAATCGTTAATCGGTCTGATTCTCGTGATGCTGGCGAACCAACTGGCCAAAAAAGCCGGAGAAGAAGGCATTTACTAATCTGCGAAAGGTGGAGCTATGATGGTACAAGATAAAACGATATCAAGCCGCATTTTTGATGTCGTGAACTATACGCTGCTCTTGATCATTGGCCTGGTTACCATTCTGCCTTTTCTTCATGTCATCGCCGGTTCATTCACGACGGTGACGGAGCTTGCGCAGAAGCAGTTCGTTCTGTTTCCGACGGTATGGTCGCTGGATGCTTACAAATACGTGTTCTCAACCAATACGGTCATCCGTTCGCTGGGGGTGTCCATCAGTGTCACCTCGCTCGGCACGTTGTTCAGCATGCTGCTGACTTGTCTGATGGCTTACGGACTGTCCCGCAAAGATTTGGATGGACGGAAATTCATCATGTTTATGGTGTTGTTTACGATGTTGTTCAGCGGCGGTATGATCCCAACGTTTCTCGTGGTGAAAGAGATGGGGTTGATTGATACCTATGCAGCGCTTGTTGTACCGACGGCGATTAACGCCTTCAATCTGATCATTATGCGAAATTTCTTTCAGAATTTGCCTGAAGGTCTTGAGGAATCAGCCAAAATCGATGGTGCCGGCGACTGGGGAATTTTGTTCCGGATCGTCATTCCGCTGTCCATGCCTGCGATCGCTACGATCTCGCTGTTCTATGCGGTGACGTACTGGAACACGTACATGCAGGCGATTCTGTACCTGAACGATGCAGCCAAATGGCCGGTCCAGGTGATTCTCCGGCAGATCGTCATCTTGGCAAGCGGGCTTGCTGCCGATACTTCGGGCATGGATGAATTTGTCCGGCCGCCGGAACAGACGGTCAAGATGGCCGTGATCGTAGTAGCGACTTTACCGATCCTGATCGTATATCCGTTTTTGCAGAAGCATTTTGCCAAGGGTGCGCTGTTAGGTTCCATTAAAGGATAAGGGGGCTGACGATGACTACAGGTACAGAGATGCTTATTATTGGTGGCAATTTTGCCGACCCGTCGGTTATTCGGGTTGGCGAGGATTATTATATGACACATTCCTCCTATAAGTTAACGCCGGGACTGATCATCTGGCATTCTCGTGATCTTCTGCATTGGAACCGTTTTTCGGCGGCTTTGATGACTTACGTCGGGGATGTATGGGCGCCGGATTTCGTTCACCATGAGGGAAAGTTCTATATCTATTTTCCGGCGGGACGCTCGAACTGGGTGGTGACTGCGCAGAATCCGGCAGGTCCGTGGAGTGAGCCGATCGATTTAGGCATTAAGGGAATCGACCCGGGTCACACCGTGGGTCCAGACGGTAAGCGTTATCTGCACATGTCAGGCGGTGGTTTCGTAGAGCTAACCGACGATGGACTTGCCGTGGCAGGCGAGGTCAGTCAGGTGTATGAGGGTTGGAAGTACCCGCAGGAATGGGTGGTGGAAGCCTACAGCCTGGAAGGGCCGAAGGTCACTTATCATGAAGGCTATTACTATTTAACGGTTGCCGTGGGGGGAACCGCAGGTCCGCCTACAAGTCATATGGCCGTATCTTCGAGATCAAGGACGCCATGGGGACCGTGGGAGCATTCACCCTATAATCCGATCATTCACACACGCTCCAGCGCAGAGCCGTGGTGGTCGAAAGGACATGCTTCGTTAATCGATACGCCTGCAGGCGAATGGTGGATCGTCTACCATGCGTATGCAGGCGGATACCACACGCTGGGGAGGCAGACGTTGCTTGAACGGGTGGAGTGGACAGCCGACGGTTGGTTCCGGATATCGGACGGTTTAGCTATGAATAGTGTTGATACGCCGCTGCTGACGTCATTCCACGATGATTTCGAATCAACTGCGTTGGGGTTTGAATGGCAATGCGAAGGCATGAATCCAGCAGAACGCTTCCGCTATGATTCTGGTCAGCTTTCGGTTGAAGGGACCGCAGAGAACGAATTACATTCGCCGCTGTTTTTTATGCCCATGCATGAGCGTTATGAGGTTGAAGTAGAGGTTCGGGTAAAAGGAAACGCGGAAGGGCGGCTGCTGCTGTACTATAACGAATCAGCCTACCTCGGTATAGGGCTGCATGCCAAGGGCGTAAGTCATTTCCGCTCCTTCAAAGGCTATGGCACGATGAATCATGACGGGGGTCATGCCTATCTTAGAATCGTGAACGACGCCATATCGTATCCTTCTATTATCGCTTCGATGGTGGACCATGGATGAAGTACGACAAAGTGGTGGACGCATCCGGTCTGCATCATAACACCTTTGGCGGTTTCCAGAGTCTGCGAATCGGTCTGGATGCCGTGAATGAAGGAACCGTAAATTTCCGGAATTTTTCTTATAGCGACATCAATCGCGGAAAGTAGGAGTGAGTGGCATGCATAGTTTGGAACGTCTTCTGGTGGACGGGGATGAACTGTTTAACGGATTTTTCGAATGGTTTGCCGGACAGTATGATCCAGGGAGCGGCGGGTTTTATTATGCCCGCAGTTCAAGAACAGCCGAGGAATTCACGCCGGATATTGAGTCGACCGCGCAAGCCATGAATATTATGGAGCGGTGCGGCTTGCAGCATAGCTGGACGGATAGCGATAAGCAGCAGGTGATTTCCTTCTTCCAGTCCAAGCAAGATCCGCGCTGGGGATTCTTTTATGATGATCATCCCTGATGAGACATGATGACGTCATGGTCGGACGTGCGCTTGGATATAGTCTGGGAGCGCTTCGCAAATTAGGGACCTCTCCGCTCTACCCGTTACCGGTCGACCGCCATGCGGCGCCGGATTATTGTCGTTCGCCCGAAGCTTATGCCTCATGGCTGCGCTCCGTCAGTTTAGCGAACAGCTGGCGCGGCTGCGACAGGCTCTGTAACTCCGCTCCGCACTTACAACAGATGCACCGGCAGAACGCGGACCGTATCTGACCGAGGCCATGTCCTATTTTGCTGAGAAGCAGGATGCGGTGACGGGGCTGTGGGGAGAAGGTACTCCATATGTTCGCATATCGGGGACTTTTAAGCTGCTGACTTTTTACCATCGGTTTCATATTCCGTTGCCGCGTCCGAGAGAGATTTATGATTCCTTGCTTCAGGCATTACGGTATGAGGAGGCGGTAGACATGTGCTATATTCGCAATCCAATCAGTCTGCTGAGCGCGATGGGTCTGAGTTTACCTGCTGCGGAACTGTACGAGATCGCCGACCATACGCTGCAGAATATGCAGCGCTTGAAGCGTGAAGATGGCGGCTTCTCGAGAGAATTGGATCACTCCCCTCCAGCTCCGAATGTAGCGCAAGTGAAACCGGGTGAGTATTACCCGGATATGCCCGCAGCGGTTCCACTGGGGAAAGGAGAAGTGGAAGGGGACATGAATGCGGGAACGCAGGCTGTTCTGATTCGTTATTCTCTCCGTCAGCTTGGAGGGCTGGCGGATACCCATCTTTCACAATCACAGCACAAGTTCTTTTGATATCCGTGATGCGAATGATAGGATATTGAGGGCCGATTGGCGAAGAAGTAGATTAAGCAGCAGAATATGAGCATTAGTCTAATGCAGGTTTGGAATAAGGAGGCTAGGATATGACCGTAATTGGTGTATGGGAGGATGCCGAGCCGGGTGTGAGACGCAGAATATTGCCACCTGGAGAGCACATAATGATGATGGAGGTTCATTTTGAAGCGGGAGCCGAAGGCTACAGGCATAGCCACCCTCACGAACAGATGAGTTATTGTCTGAAGGGGGCGATCGAATTCTATATTGATGGTGAGCTGACTATTATTCGTCAAGGGGAATCGATTGCAATTCCCGGAGGCGCGCAACATGGAGTCAGGGCACTTGAGCCGTCAGCGCTATTGGATGGGTTCACACCCTTAAGATTGGATCTGTTAGGACATCAAGAGGGATAAGACAATAGAGGGGGGCAAGCGATTCATGAAACTGTGGGAAGGGAATACGCCCGGATATGAATCCGTTGATGATAAGTTCGAGCCGTATATGACGCCTTATATATTGAATCATGACGAGCCTGGCAGTGCGGTATTGGTTCTGCCCGGAGGTGGGTATGTAGGGCGGGCCGAACATGAAGGAGAGCCCATCGCATTATGGTTGAACTCGGTGGGGGTATCGGCATTTGTTGTTCAGTATCGCGTGAATCCTTATCAGCACCCCTATCCGTTGATGGATGCCCAGCGCGCAATCCGGCTGGTCAGACATCACGCAGAGGAGTGGAATCTCGATCAGGAGCGGGTCGGTATCCTGGGATTCTCTGCTGGCGGGCATCTTGCGGCAACAGCAAGCACCCACTTTGATGATGGGGATCTTGAAGCGGAGGATCCGGTTGAGCGCCAGAGCTCGCGTCCGAATGCGTCGATTCTTTGTTACCCGGTCATATCGTTCGGGCAGTTCGGTCATGTCGGCTCGCTGCATAATTTGCTGGGTGAGCCGCCAGAGGCAGAATTGAAGCAAGCGCTGTCTCTGGAATTTGCCGTGAAACCGCTAACACCGCCCACCTTCCTGTGGCATACTGCAGATGATGCCGCTGTGCCGGTCGAGAACAGCTTCTTGTATGCGAGTGCGCTGCGCAAACTGCAAATCCCGTTCGAGCTTCATGTATTTCCGACGGGGCGGCATGGATTGGGGCTGGCCGAAGAAGATTCTGTCGTCGCAAAATGGACGGAGTTATGTGAAATTTGGCTGAGCGGGATTGGATTTCGTACAGTAACAAAGGGGTGATACCGTTCTCTATAAAATGACGTGAATCTGCATCATTTTCCGCCGTACAGGCACTTCTGGGCCGATGCCCACATACAATGGGAAGACGAGAAAACCGTGCGAGAAAAGGGCCGGTTGCATTGTAACTCCGCAGGAGGTGTCCCAAAGTGCCTGGATTGTTTACCGCAATTGCTTTGTTCATTAAAGAGTTGACCCTGCTCGTATCGTATGTGAAGAACAACGCGTTCCCGCAGCCTCTTACCGAGGAAGAGGAAGCTAAGCATCTGCAGCGAATGGCCGAAGGTGATCCTCAATCACGCAATAAGCTGATCGAGCATAACCTGCGCCTGGTTGCACACATCGTCAAGAAATTCGATAATACCGGTGAGGATCTGGAGGATCTGATCTCGATCGGAACGATCGGCTTAATCAAAGCGATTGAAAGCTTTCGTCCCAATAAGGGGACGAAGTTGGCGACGTTTGCTGCAAGATGTATCGAGAATGAGATTTTGATGCATCTTCGTTCACTTAAGAAGACACGTAAAGACGTTTCGCTGCACGATCCGATCGGAACAGATAAGGAAGGGAATGAAATTACATTAATTGACATTCTTGGAACCGAAGCCGATGATATTGTGGATGCGGTGCAGTTGAAGATTGAGAAAAGCAAAATCTATCGCAACCTCGATATATTGGATGAGCGCGAGAAGGAAGTCGTTATCGGCCGTTTTGGACTCGAGGCCGGCGGAGAAGAACGCACACAGCGGGAGATCGCGAAGGAACTCGGCATATCCCGCAGCTATGTCTCAAGAATAGAGAAGCGAGCCTTAATGAAGCTCTATCATGAATTCTATAAACAGAAAAGATAATCGGCATGATGAATCGAAGCGGCATTCCAAAGGTGCGACTGGTGCACACCTTCGGAATGCCGCTTCGTGGTTAAACCAAGGGTCAAATGCTATGTCTAGAATAACAGCGAGAATCTGGGTAAGGAACGCTCAACAAACTCGGATATTCGTTCCTGCCATTTCAATACAAGCCGGATCAGAACCGGAGCCAGTATGCTTCCGATCGTCCCTAGAAGCTCTGAATGCATGGCATGGGAAGCGATAATGAACCCACAGGTTCCCCCAATGAATTCAATCGACATATAACGTTTGATGTTTGATAAAGCGATGACATAAATGACAAAATCATGACGGGGGCTTGCATGCAGCAATCGTTGCTCCCTCCCTTCCACTCCTCCCTCCTCTCGCCCTGCTCCAGTTGCGTGGAGGGATTTCTAATGCCATCCTATGTCTTTTTATAACTCTTTATGTCTTCTACACAAGAACATACGTGCAGAAACGCCAACAACCAACCGTCTTGTCCAAAGAACGACGGTTGGATGTGACAGGGCTTTACTCGGGTTTCTCTTGTCCTGGATCGGCCTGGATGCTTTCATCCGCCCCGGGAAAATCACGTTTGATCCCCATATGCAGCTTGCGATCTTCATAATCAAAGCGGTTTGGCGGTCTCTGATCTGCGCGCCACGGGCTGCTCTTGCCCAGTGATTCACTGCGAAGATCAGAGCCGTATGGCCCTTCGGGAAATTCCTCCGGTGCCAGATCGTTGCGTTGAGACTCCACCGTGCCTAAATCGGTATGCTCATTACGGTCTTCCTTCATGAATCCGTTCATTGAAGAGCCCCCTTGAACAAGGTAATAACTACCGTTTCAGTGTGCCCTTTTGTTGTGGAATCATGCACCTACAAGCCAGCTTGGCCGAACACTTGATCAAACGCAGTGCGTGATTTGGCGACCAATTGTTCAGGGGAGTCTACCGGTGCGGTCTGGGTTAGAATCTCTTGGGTTACCGGTCCGGTATAACCGATATCGCGAAGCGCCTTCAGGAAAGAAGGCAGATCAATGACGCCTTCTCCAGGGTAGACACGGTCGTTGTCCAGTACCTCTTCAACAGGTACGTCCTTAGCGTCATTGATATGAACGTGAACGATTTGATCTGCTCTTAAGTTATGAATGTCCGAGACATTCAGGTTGTTGGTATACCAATGATAGGCATCATAGAGCAGTCCCACATTAGGTTCTCCAATCGCATCGATCCACTGCAGCGTCTCCTCAACCGTCCAGATAAAGGGATTCTTCCAAGCTGTTCTCAGATGATGAGGTCCGACAAATTCGAGAGCCAGAGAAATGCCGTAGGCACCAAGTATGACGGCGCATGTACGAAGCCGCTTGGTCGCAATGGCCATGAACGAAGCGGACGGCATATCGGTTGACGGCAAAATATAGGTGCAGCAGCGTGTACCGCCGAGCACCTTAGCTGCGGCCGCGGCTGCGGGCAAATTCACGAGCCCTTCCAGAAATTGTTCGTCCGTACCTCTCCATTCCACTGGGAGTCCTATGGCTCCAAGCTTTATTTGATGGGAGGCCAGCAGATCCACTGCAGCTCCCTCTCCTAGTCGATCAATCAGAGCCTTGGCGTCCAGATCTACGCATTGAAATCCATAACGGGATGCCAGTTCGATCAATTGGATATCGCTTTCAAGTTTGCCGAGTCCTGCGCTTGTTAAACCTTGCAGCATGATGCATCGTCTCCAATCGCTTTTATATTATCATTTCTATTATGATATGATCCTCCCTATAAATCTATGATAGTTTATATTTTTTATTAAAAAACGATAAAGAACTATATATAAGGGTAGCCCATAACTTGCTAGATGGTAGAGGGATTTCCGAACGCATGCCGAAGTATCCTTTTAGAGATGGTTATATATCATAGTTGAAGAGGGGACAGTCTGTACAATGAATACGATTGAAGCACGCAAGTTCGAACTCGGGCACTTGCGTCCGGTGCCAACGATGGATGAATCAGCAATAAACCAATTCTGGGATGAAATATTGAAGCAGCACAGCAACAGGTCGCTGCATATGACAAGCGAGCCCGAAGCTACACCTTATCCGTATATGAATGTAGACAAAATAACCTATCACGGTTTTGACGCCACACCGATACATGCCTGGTATATTACGCCTGCGGCAGATCTGGCAAGCGAAGGGGCCAGGCCTTGCATCGTTACATTTCCGGGTTACTCGGGGGACCGAGGGTTCCCCGAACGCTATGCGCATTGGCTTATGCTTGGGTATGCCGTGCTCGCCGTTGATGTCAGGGGACAGAGCGGGGAGACGGGAAATCTGATGCCGATGGAATCCGGCGTTGTGAAGGGGTGGGTAAGTCAAGGCATAACCGATTTACACCGCTCGTATTATATGGCGCTTGCATTAGACGGCGTGAGAGCGGTGGAGGTAGCGGCACAGCAACCGGGTATCGATCCAGACAAAATCGCCGTTGTCGGAGGAAGCCAAGGGGGCGGGCTCGCTCTATTGACCGCTGCTTTGAACCCGAGGGTAGCGGCTGTGGTTGCCGATATTCCGAATATGTGCCGGATGGATTACGGTATATTGCATTCCGTCAGCTCTTTGAATGAGATCGCCCAGTATATTAAACGTTATCCAGATCAGCTTGATCTCATCCTGACACATCTTGCTCATTTTGATATGATGAACCTCGCTCCCAGAATCAAAGCGCCCGTCATGGTATCCGTAGGCTGGAAAGACACGATCTGTATGCCGGAGACGATCTATGCGGCATATAATCGGATCGAAACGGAAAAGGTGATCAAGGATTACCCGTTCTCCGGACACGAAGTGAATGAGTTCCAGAAGCGAGAAGCGGTCCACTTCCTTGGGCGAGTTTTTAATAATGGATGATATCTAGCGCAAGTCACATATATGTCACTTTATATAACATAAATTAGTAATGTGTTATTGTTTTTCATGTAAATCTATTGACAAACCCTCATAATCGCCTATAATAAACCCTAAGGACAGAGAAAACTCGATAAACACCCTATAACCTACCCCGGTCAATGTGATGTTATCTTACACAAAGGGATGTTGAACCATGATGACAACTGGCGAACTCAAACAAGATCTTTTGAGGGTTTACAACGCGATAAATAAGAAAATATTTAACGTGGGTGTAAAGCAGCAAAAGGTAGATTTCGTTGGGAACAAAATCATCATCGTTTCGAGGAATAGTAGAGTCCCCGTCCTTAAACTGCTGGATGAGAATTACCCCCTCTCTACCCGGCAGTTGGACCACCTTTTATTCCAGGTATTCAAGCAGGAGATCAAAGCCTGCCTTGAAGAGCAGTTTCAATTTAAAATCATCACTATTCTTAAAGATTATGATGCAGCGACCGAATACTCCGGTACCATTGTTTTCTTGGAGCAGGATGTGGAATCATATCTGAACGACATGTTTGAACTCGAGTAGAGAGCGGGCTAATCGTCAGTTTAGTACCAAGGTGCATGTTTAATGCGCGTATCCTTGGGGCTGGACTGGCGATTTTTTGTTACATCCGCTTTTGAAAATAAATATGGATGATTTCAGAAAATGGGGGCTGGCATGATGAAAAGAAAGGGGAATGGATATGACTCACAAGATTGAAATTTCAGGCGTCAGCAAATGGTTTCGCAGACACGGCGAGGAGATTGCCGCCATGCGAGAAACGAGCCTGTCGATCGAAGAAGGGCGATTCGTCAGCATTATTGGACCAAGCGGATGCGGCAAATCGACCTTGTTCAACATTATTGCGGGTTTGATGCCGCCATCCACCGGCAAGGTCTTGGCTGATGGGCAGGATATCGTGGGCAAGACCGGATACGTGGGTTATATGCTGCAAAAGGATATGCTGCTGCCTTGGCGCACCATTCTCGATAATATCATTTTAGGCATGGAAGTGCGTGGTATCCCTTATAAGGAAGCAACGGAGAGAGCGCTGCCGTT
Source organism: Paenibacillus sp. JCM 10914 (assembly GCF_001315105.1). Taxonomy (GTDB): domain Bacteria; phylum Bacillota; class Bacilli; order Paenibacillales; family Paenibacillaceae; genus Paenibacillus_AQ. The sequence goes on from NZ_BAZR01000001.1 coordinate 140,418, forward strand.
AATGGAGAAGTACGGTCTTAAGGGCTTTGACAAGCACTATCCAAGAGAACTATCCGGCGGGATGAAGCAGCGGGCCGCCTTGCTGCGTACCTTGCTGTACGATCGGGATATCATTTTGCTGGACGAGCCATTCGGTGCCCTGGACGCGCAGACCAGGCTGACGATGCAGAATTGGCTGCTTCAGATCTGGGAGGATTTTGGCAAGACCGTGCTGTTTGTGACGCACGATATTGATGAAGCGATCTATCTGTCGGATGACATCTACGTCTTCTCGTCCAGACCCGGACGAATTAAATCTAAGATTACCGTTACGATGGAGCGTCCGCGCAAGACAGAGGATATGACCTCCCCGGCCTTTATGGAATTGAAGCACCACTTGATGGATTTATTGTCTGCAGGGCATGAGGAAGAGCAAATATCGTAAGCGAGTTGAACAGGAGGGAATTCCATGGAAACCGCACGTAAAGAAGCGTTTATTGTACATGCTGTATCACCGGGCGAACCGGCGAAGGGCACGGCTGTAAGGCCGGAGGTTGTGCCATTCATTTTGGATGAAGAGGCGATGGAGCGTCGCCGAAACCGCAGGATTCTATGGGGGCGCACGGGTGTAGCGCTGTTGATATTTTTGGTATGGGAGGTGTTTACCCGGCTTGGTCTGCTGGATTCCTATTACTGGAGCAGCCCGAGCGCGATTTTGTCCACGACCTGGATTCAGTTGACCGAAGGTACTCTGTTACGTGACATTACCTACACTTCCGGTTCTACGCTGCTGGGCTTTGTATTTGGGACTTTTCTCGGCGCGCTGCTCGGATTATCGTTCTGGTGGTCCAGGTCGTATGCCGGCATCAGCGAACCGTATCTTATTATCTTGAATGCGATGCCGAAGCTCGCCTTAGCCCCGGTGCTTGTCATTCTGTTAGGGATCGGGTTCTTCTCCAAAGTGGCGCTGGCTTTCTCGATGACGGTCGTCGTCTCGGCATTGTCCGCTTACAGCGGGGTTAAGAGCGTGGACCCAGATATGGAAAAACTGATGTATTCGCTTGGTGCGAAGCGCCATCAAGTATTCACGAAAGTCGTTGTGCCTTGGTCCATGCCGTGGATTATCAGCAGCCTTCGTATCAATATCGCCCTGGCACTCGCAGGAGCGATTGTAGGAGAATTCATCGCTTCCAGTCAGGGTGTCGGGCGTATGATCATGTACGCAGGCACCATACTCGATATTAACTTGGTCTGGGTCGGCGTTGTGGTATTGTCGCTCTTATCTATGGTGATGTACTTCGGCGTGGTGGTGCTTGAGAAGTGGTTATCCAAAGGTTTGGCTAAGCAATAGCTAACAATAGAGCTGCCAGCGTGAATGGATATGCAATTTATTTGAAAAAAGGGGCGTTTATATGCGGATGAGGATGGGAAAATGGCCGATGTTGCTTGCACTGGTTATGGTTACAAGCCTGCTTGGAGCGTGTGGAAACGGTAAGGCAGAGAGTGCCGCTACCGCCTCCGGAGGCGGGAAGTTGAAGAAGATCGTCATTGCCGAGCCGCTTCACTCTACCGGTTATCTTCCGTTGTATGTGGCTCAGCGAGAGGGATTTTTCGAGAAGAGAGGACTAGATGTCGAAGTCATACAAGCTGCTGGAGGAGCACATGTGGCAGCGGTTGTAAGTGGGGATGCTTGGGGCGTCATTGGGGGAACCGAGTCTAATGCCTTGGCGAACAACAATAACTCGGACCCGATTATCTCGGTAGTCAACGTGGTCAATCGTGCCAATGTGTATCTGATGGCGAAGAAGGGCACAGCGCCTGCAAGCCAGTCACCAGAGGATTTAAAAGCATTTTTGCAAGGGAAAAAGATTAATGCTGGCCGGCATGGAGGCACCCCGAACTTACTAACCCGTTATTTATTAATCCAGCTTGGACTTGACCCGGAGAAGGATGTGCAGCTGTTGGAGCCAGCCGACGGCTCCACGGTTGTAACGATGGTGCAGCAAGGAGCAGCCGATATCGCTAATGGTGCCGAACCTCAGATCAGCGATGGCATCGCGAAGGAGGTCTGGGAAGAGCCTTTCTACAAGTTCCATGATCTCGGTGATTTCTCCTATTCCGTAATAAGTGTAAAGAAGTCGACCATCGAGAAGGACCCGGCAACGGTGCAAAGCTTTACCGATGCCATTGTCGAGGCGCTTGAAGTGGTGCAGAGCGATAAGGAATTGGCGATGAATCATTTGAAAGCCGAGTTTCCTACGCTTGCCGACGAGGCGCTGCAAGCAGCCATAGATCGGGCCTACACGGATGCTCTGTGGAGCTTGGACGGACTGATTTCCGAGGATGCCCTCAAGCATGACATGGATGTCATGATCCAAACCGGCATTTTCAAAGGCGAGTATACGTACGAGTCGCTGGTAGATATGCAGTTTGTCAACAACGCTAAGAAATAATGAACAAGAGGGGAGACTTTAACGTGAATTCCTTAAATCAATTATTACTGGGGAGCAAGACAGCGGTCATCGTGGTTGATGTTCAGAATGATTATTGCCATCCGCAGGGCTCGCTGCCGCAGGCTGGCTGCGACATTTCGGGTATTCCTGAGATGGTATTACGTCTTCAGGGACTGTTGCATTCCGCCAGGGAGCGTAAAGTACCGGTTATTTTCATCCAGACGCTGCATGAGAAGGCAACGGATTCGGATGTTTGGACAACTCGCTCATCTGGACGCTCTGCCAAAGTATGCCGTACGGGGACTTGGGGAGCTGAGTTCTATGAGGTTGTACCTTTATCCGATGACATCGTCGTGCGTAAACATAGATATAGTGCATTCATTAATACAAGGCTAGAGTCCGTACTGAAAACACTTAAGATCGAAATCTTGATCATGACCGGTGTGAGCACGAACGTATGCGTAGAATCGACTGCCCGGGACGGATTCATGCTGGATTATCATATCGTATTAGTCGAGGATGCATGTGCTTCGTATTCCCAAACGGCGCATGAGATGACACTGGAGAATATAGCCGGTTATTTCGGGAAGGTTAGTACAACAGAGCAAATCATTGGTATTTGGGCTGATCTGGCAACAAGGGAGATCAAAGCGCCAATATCAGTAGAGCCTGCTCTGGGATAACGACGATGCTGCACGATGGAAGAAGCTCTACCGGTGGGAGCTTCTTGATGCGACAACCTGGATAACAGGAATTCCGGATTCTTAAAGCTGGTGAGGTCCACATGAACAACAAGACGAGATTATTGGTGCAATATACAATTTGTTTAGGGGCTTTCTTGTCTAACTTATCGGCAGGCATGTTCAATATTGCGCTGGTTGACATTGCCCGCACATTCGATTCTTCGATTCCTCACGCACAATGGATCGTGACCGCTTATTTGCTCGTCATATCCGTATTGCTACCGGTGATGGGTAAACTTGGGGATATGCTAGGTCGACGAAACATCCATAATATCGGTTACTTCATCTTTATGGGAGGGGCACTGTGTTGCGCGCTGTCTCCTTCCCTGAACGCGTTGGTCTCCTCGCGAATCATTCAGGGCATCGGCGCCGCCATGTATCAGGCAACTAATATGGCGCTTATCATCTCCGTGTTCCCGAAGGAACAACGCGGGAAGGCGCTGGGATTAATCAGCACATTTGTAGCGGCTGGCTCTATGATTGGTCCGAGCCTGGGGGGTGTGTTGATCCAATGGCTGAACTGGAGGAGCAACTTTTGGTTATTGGCAGGGCTATCACTCATCGCCTGGCTTTTTGCTCAGCGGTTCATACCGAAGGACCAACCGGAAAGAGGAAGTCGGCTGGATGTGCCCGGCGCCGCTATGTTCGGGTTGTCATTAACCGGGCTGATCGCCGCGGTCAATCTGGGAGCTCAATGGGGCTGGGGCTCGTGGCAAGTGCTGCTGCTGTTCCTGTTGTTCGGGGGCGGAGCAATTGCATTCATCGCTTGGTGCTTCTCATCGCGCTGGGAGCGAAGCCCGGAGGGACGACAACCGTTCATCAAGCTGGATCTGTTTCGGGATAGCGGTATCCGGATAGGCATCTTAATTACCATTATAACGTATATGGCTGCTTTTTCAGCACAGTTGGTTTTACCGGTATTCTTGCTTGGCGAACTGGGCGTGGAGCCTGTGGCCGCAGGGCTGATTATGATGGGTTATCCGTTGTCGCTCATTGTATTTTCTCCGTTATCCGGCAGCTTATCGGACAAGCATGGGACCTATCCGCTGCTCTCAGCCGGCATGCTTATCATGATCGCCGCTTTAGGCGTACTGGGATTCATTACGTCAGTCTACCCGATTCTATTGCTTATTCTGTTGATTGTTATGCTTGGCGGATCGATGGGGATGATCACTCCGCCGAACAACTCGCTTGTGATGAGCCGCACAGCCGCGCAGGATATGGGACTGATCAGCAGCATTTTGGCGCTATGCCGGAATCTGGGGATGATGTTCGGTACCGCTGCAGGCGGGGTCATGCTTGCGTTGCCAAACGGTTCAAGCGGCTTCACCGGGTTTCGCATGATGTTCATGTTGAACACGATTCTGGTACTGACGGCTTTCATGGCGATGTTCATTACCTTCCGCTTCGCTAAACAAAAGGAACGTTTGTCTTCTTGATCATAGTAGACAAAGAGAGCGCGTGATGGGAATCTCAAGAGTCCATTGCGTGTTCTTTGTGTTTGCCGTCAATGTCTTTTGTTGACCACACTATTGACGGAATCTCTGCCATGGGTTTAAATTGGAAAAATGGTTATATGGAACCGTATCTCTGGAAGATAAGGGGAAATACTATAATCAAACCTTTTAAGGCGGTTAATTGTTTAATATAAGAAATAGGCAGCATGTATTCTCCAGGGGGTAGACTATTGATAGTGAACTACATGAAAGAACCAGGGACTCGGCGATTTTTGATCATCATATCATTTGTAGTGTTTGTACTTTCAGCTCTAATTGTTCTGCTGCATGGTGATCAGCTTCTGCTGGGCGACCCGCAAAAGCTTAATAATGACGATGTGAAATATATTCATACTGCTCGAGTACTGCTAAATGAAGGAACGCTCGTCTATAACTCGGGTGCGGAGCCGTCGGCTTTCATCATGCCCGGTTTGCCGCTTATCCTCAGCGGGTTTATGGCCGTATTTGGTCAAGATCATGGAGGCGTGATCGCCTTCAGGCTCTTCCAGTCGCTCTTACAGGCCCTAAGTATTTTTCCGATCTATTATATTGCCCGGTACACGTTTAACCATCGAGCTGCGGTCATTGCCACTTGCATCACGGCGCTTTACCTTCCGGATTATTTCACTTCCGGTTCCGTGCTTACCGAAGGCACATACCGCATCATTATTCTACTGTTGGTATGTGCGATGATGATCGCGGTACATTCACGTAAATGGTTGTGGTACATACTTGTTGGTGTTCTGACAGCCGCCGCCGCTTATTTTAAACCACAGGCCTCGCTGTTTCCGTGCGTCATGCTCATATTTTGGCTTGTTTATCGCTACAGCTTTAAAGAGATTGCGAAATATACTTTTACGATACTGGCCGCTTATATTGTGCTGCTGATACCGTGGTGGATACGAAACTACCTGACATTCGGGGAGTTTATACTATTTACGAGTTCGGCAGGTAGTCCGTTTTTGCTCGGCACGCGTATTGACTATCAGTTGCCTCCCGCCGGTTTTTTTGAGGCGTATCCTCAGTATAGCCCTGAGACAATCTACATGGGCGCTGATGGTGCGGCCGTCTCCAAAGGGCTCGATATTTTGAAGTATGGATTGTCACACGATCCGCTGAAGTATATTTACCATTATACGATTGGAAGATTTGAGTCGTTATATTTGGTTCCTTTCTACCTGAACGATATTTTTAATATTAGCAAGCCGTTGGTTACATTCTTTCAGAAAACCATCGTCTATTTGGGGCTGATCGGAATGGTCTGGGCTTTTGCGCAGAAATTATGGAAGCCAATGCTGCCGATTGTCTTAATGATGGCATATTTTACAGCCATTCACTTGCCTTTTGTAGCGATGTCTCGTTATGGCTATCCGTCGTTCGTCTTCTTTGCATGTTTTGCTGGCTATGCCATTTATCGAGTGTATCTGTTCTTTACAAGAGGGAAATCGGAGGAATTGGAGGCGAAGCGAGTTGAAAGTCGTAATCATCATTCCGGCATACAATGAAGAACTCAGCATTCGCAAGGTCATCAACGAAATTCAGGTGGCCATGCCAGCGGCCGATATTCTGGTCGTTAATGACGGTTCTTCGGACCGGACAGCATTCATCGCCAAGGAAGCGGGCGCTATCGTTCTGAATATGCCGTTTAATGTTGGTATCGGAGGGACGATGCAGACTGGCTATATGTACGTCCGAGACGAGGGTTATGATGTGGCTGTTCAGATGGATGCGGATGGACAACATGCTGCGGCAGACCTGCCGTTGCTTCTAGCCAAGATTTCAGATCATGATCTGGTTATCGGATCCAGATTTCTGGAGACGACAGCATACCAATCCACTTTCATGCGGAGTGTAGGCATTCGCTTCTTTTCCATACTGGTAAGCGCACTGACACGGCAGCCATTCACGGATACGACAAGCGGCTTTCGGGCTGCCGGCCGTAAAGTTATTGAGATGTACGCCGATTATTATCCTATCGATTATCCGGAAGTAGAATCTATCGTTTATTTAACGCGTAACCATTGTCGCTTGGTTGAGGTAAGAGCGGAGATGCGCCCGCGTGAAACGGGAAGATCATCGATTACGCCGCTGAAATCAGCGTATTATATGGTTAAGGTAACGCTGTCTGTCCTCATTAGTGCTGTGCGATTCCGAGAGGTACGAGCGGAATGATGAATATTTATGTTTTATCGATCCTATTCTCACTCGCCTTTCTGTTAATCATATTGGAGCTTGTAAGACGGCGTAAGTTAAAGGAGCAGTATTCATTGCTTTGGATACTCATGGGCGTGTTGCTGCTCATTATCTCCATGAATGTATCGTTAGTAGAGCAGTTAGCTGATTGGCTGCGAATCGAGTACGCGCCTGCACTGCTCTTCTTGTTCGGCTTATTATTTTGCTTCGTGTTCATATTGCATTTGACGATCGTCATTACGAAGCTCAGTCAGCAAGTGCTGCGGCTCACACAGGAAATAACGATACTCAAAGGGGATGAGTTGAAGCATCATGAACGTGATCACTAGTTATATTTTGCTGCTTATGAATATTGTTTTGCTGGTGTGCGGTCAAATTTTGTTTAAGCTAGGCCTTCAGAACAGCGGAGGGTTGCAATGGATGAAGCTGCTCAGTTCGGTGCATATCTGGGGGGACTCTGTTTATACGGTGTATCAACGATGATCTGGTTCGCTGTGCTGTCCCGGCTTCCGCTAAGCATCGCCTATCCACTCCAAAGTCTTGCTTATGTACTGGCCTTAATCCCGGCATACTTCTTATTCCATGAGACGATCAATTTTACCAAAATCGTAGGTGTGGCCGTGATTGTATTCGGTGCTTATCTTATCGTTAAATAAAATGTTGGCTAAGCAAAAAGGTATCCATAGCTGTCGCAATCGACATCGCTTAGGATACCTTTATTTAAATTAACGTTATGCACGATCAAGAATCGTCTGCAGTGTAGAACGATCCAGACCTTTGACAAGTTTGATCAACAGTTCTTTTGCTGCATCATAGTCATCGGTGTGAATAATGGAAGATGACGTATGGATGTAGCGGGAGCAGATGCCGATAATCGTGGATGGAACGCCGATTCCACTTAGATGTACTTGACCAGCGTCCGTGCCGCCTGGCGATACAAAATACTGGTATTTGATTTTATGTGTATCCGCGGTGTCCTGCACGTACTCTACCATCCGCGGTGCGTGAGCATGGTTGGATCGAAGATGCGGAGCAATGCCCCTTGACCCAACTGGCCGAACTGGCTCTTGTCACCCATCATGTCGTTGGCAGCACTTGCATCCAGACCGAAGAAGATGTCCGGTTGAATCAGGTTCGCCGATGTGCGAGCTCCGCGCAGCCCAAGCTCTTCTTGAACCGTTGCACCCGCGTAGACCGTGTTAGGCAGTTTCTCGCCATGAAGGGCTTTGACGAGCTCGATCGCTAATCCTACTCCGTAACGATTGTCCCATGCCTTGGCCATAATCTTCTTTGGGTTGGCGAGTGGAGTGAATTCACAGATCGGAACAACCTGTTGGCCTGGACGGATTCCGAAGGACTCCGCCTCCGCTTTGTTGTCGGCGCCGATATCAATATACATCGTCTTGATGTCCACCGGCTTGCTCCGCTGGGCCTCATCTAATAGATGAGTCGGAATGGAACCGACAACCCCCGTAATCGGTCCGTTATCCGTAATGATGTGTAATCGCTGTGCGAGCACCGCTTGGCTCCACCAGCCGCCCAGCGGCTGAAAGCGAATCATGCCGGCTTCGGTAATGCCGGTAACCATAAACCCGACTTCGTCCATATGTCCGGCAACCATCACTTTCGGGCCTTCATTGTCGCCGCGCATAACGGCAAACAAACTGCCGAGGCGATCTTGTACGAACTCATCTGTATATGGTGACAGGGTTTCTTTGACCCATGCTCTTAATTCTCTTTCAAAACCCGGTGCAGAAGGGAATTCGGTAAGTGTGCGGAATAGTTCTAATGTTGATTCATTCATGACATCATCGCTCCTTTGGAAAAGGTATGTATAAAGTTCTGCTTCTAGTATGCCCTTATATAAGCTAAAAGTCTAGAAATCGGCAAGGAACAAGCACCCGGGAGCATGTCCGGGTATAAAATGATATCAAACCATTTCTGTGTGCAACGCGACAAGGAAGGAGCAGAACATGTCCCTTGTAAATTATAACAGGATTCATCCTTACGTCCTTCACCCTGGAGTCCGAGAACTTCTGCTCATTATGGTTCTCTTTATCCTGATCGTCATTTTACTGAAATATGTATGGATTTAATGATCATGAGCGCAGCGAGCGAGGCGTGATCGCTTGTTTGTTCGTAGGCTCCCAGAATTCTCTGGGGGCTTTTTTTTGATTACGCAGATGAACAGATGAAATGGATGATTTTCCAATCATAAAGGAAGTTCATTCTAAGCATAATGATATCAAGCGATATCCATCATGGCTATTTCAGCAGGTCAAGGAAATCCATACTTCATGCGGAGGTGCTAATATATGTCCGGTTCTGGTTCAAAACCTAAATCAGATATTACCACGATGAGTTCAGCGGAATATCAAAAAATCGCCAAAAAGCACGAGCCTCCACGGGGCGTCTTAAAAAATTGCATACGGGCCTTTTTAATCGGGGGCTTGATCTGTCTCATCGGCCAGTGCATCCAGCGATTTTTCATGTCCGTATTTGATATGAGCGCAACCGAGGCAAGCAATCCCACGGTTGCGGTATTAATCATTATCTCCGTCATCCTGACTTCATTCGGGGTGTATGACAAGATCGCGCAGTGGGCCGGCGCAGGCAGCGCGGTGCCGGTTACCGGATTCGCTAACTCGATGTGTTCTGCCGCGTTGGAGCACAGGGCCGAGGGACTGGTGCTAGGAGTTGGTGCCAGTATGTTTAAGCTGGCGGGTTCGGTTATCGTATTCGGTACGGTTGCCGCATTTATCATAGGTATCATACATGCCGTCCTCGGCTTGGGTGGGAGGTAACACGAGATGAAAGTGATTGGTCAAACCTGGCAGTTTGAGAACAAGCCCGTCATCATCAGCACAGGCACCATCGTTGGACCGGAAGAAGGGGAAGGGCCGCTCGCCGAGGATTTTGATTACGTATACGACAATATCGAAATCAATGAGAAGACTTGGGAGAAGGCGGAACGGCGGCTGTTGGAGGAAGCTCGAGAAAAGCGGTGGAGAAGGCGGGCATCCGCGAGGATCAACTGCAATTTTTCATCGGCGGCGATCTGATGAATCAGATTATCAGCAGTTCCTTTGCAGCCAGACAGATGGGTGTCCCCTATATCGGCGTGTTCGGTGCGTGTTCTACCTCGATGGAGAGTCTGGCCGTAGCATCCATGCTGGTGGATTCAGGCGGGGCCAACTACGTAATGGCAGGCACAGCAAGTCATAACTGTACGGTGGAGAAGCAGTTTCGTTATCCGACCGAGTATGGGTCGCAAAAGCCGCCCTATGCGCAGTATACCATCACCGGTGCCGGTTGCTCCGTTGTGTCCAATCAAGGGGACGGTCCGGCAGTTACTTACGCTACCATCGGCAAAGTCATTGATTTAGGGATCAAGGATCCTTTCAATATGGGGGCTGCGATGGCTCCAGCGGCGGCCGATACGATTACGAAGCATTTCAGGGATACCGGAAGACAGGCGAAGGACTACGATTTAATCGTCACCGGGGACCTTGCTTCCGTAGGCTTGCCTATCGCCAAGGATCTCCTGAAGCAGAATGACGTCATCATGGATGGAACTGTTTTCAGTGATTGCGGTTTGATGGTCTATGATCTGGAGAAGCAGAAATACGTGAATGCAGGCGGCAGCGGTTGCGGCTGCTCGGCCGTCGTTACGTACGGACATATATTGAAGCGCATGCGCAAGGGCGAGCTGAAGAAAGTGCTGGTTGTGGCCACGGGAGCCTTGCTCTCCCCGATCTCATATCAGCAGGGTGAGAGCATTCCTTGTATCGCACATGCGGTAGCATTAGAGATGGGAGGTTAACAGCAGATGCAATTTTTATGGGCATTCGTAATTGGCGGCCTGATCTGCGTCATCGGACAAATACTGATGGATGTCGTTAAACTGACGCCGGCGCATACGATGAGTTCGTTAGTCGTGGCGGGAGCATCGCAGATGGATTTGGTTTGTATGAGCCGCTTGTGAAATTTGCCGGCGCCGGGGCGTCGGTACCGATTACGAGTTTTGGTAATTCCCTTGTGCACGGTGCATTAACGGAGCTGGGCAGGGACGGCTGGATCGGAGTGGTCACAGGGATATTCGAAGTTACGAGCGCAGGCATATCCTCGGCGATCATCTTCTCCTTCCTGGCGGCACTGTTTGTAAGGCCAAAGGGATGAGTTCGATTATATAGCATTTTGAAGGCCCCAGGTGTTTCTGGGGTCTTTTTCATGTTTAACATCTACTGCAAGTTGGTTAATAAGCAAAATATCTCTGTGAATGTACTCTGGGACTTCGATCATGTACAATAGTAACTAAAATAAGTATTTATTCCCTTACAGGAGGTTAGTCATACATGCCCGTAAGTCAAGAATCCATGAAAATCATTACCTCGGTACGAACCAATTTGGAGTCGTGCCTGCTAGGCAAAGAATTTGAGATCCAATTGCTCCTTACGGCGCTGCTCGCTGGCGGACATATTCTGATTGAAGACGTGCCTGGCACGGGAAAGACCCAACTGATCAAGGCCTTGGCTAGATCCATGCAAGGGGATTATCGTCGTATTCAATGCAACCCGGATATATTACCGAGTGATATAACGGGAGTATCGGTCTTCCATCCTCGCGACGAAATGTTCTATTTCCGTCCAGGTCCAGTCATGACGAATATCCTGCTCGCGGATGAAATAAATCGGGCAACAACGAAAACTCAGTCTGCCCTGCTTGAAGTCATGGAGGAGCGGAGCGTCACAGTGGATGGAGAAACCCACGAGCTCCCTCACCCGTTTATGCTGTGTGCCACGCAGAACCCGATTGATTTCGAGGGCACCTATATGCTTCCTGAGGCACAACTCGACCGGTTTATGTTAAAGCTGAGTCTCGGCTATCCGGATGCTGCGACAGAGAAGCAGTTGATCTATCGCTCACGAGAAGGACAATTGGCAGACAAGCTGCAGCCGGTTACTCATATGGACACGATCTCGGCGATTCAACGTGAAATCCGCGATGTGTTTATCGGTGAGCCGGTTGCCGATTACCTACTGAATATTACACGCTCGACAAGGGAACATCCCTCGGTCATTCTGGGGGCCAGCCCGCGCGCTACCTTGTCTTTTATGAGTGCAGCGAAAGCGTATGCTTTTTTACAGGAGAGGGATTATGTATTGCCTGATGATGTGAAGACACTTGCTCCGTACGTTCTTTCGCACCGGATTCTGCTGCGTCCGGAAGCTCGGCTAGATAATGCGAGTCCTGGATCGGTGCTGGAGTTCATCCTGCGTCAGGTCAAAGTGCCTGTTCAGATGGGGAGATAAGTATGCGCCGTGCGGTTTCATCGTTTTTCGGTGGCATGCAGCCGTCTAAACTCGCAGCGGTATTGGCGGTATGGTGCATATGTCTATTGTATGTTTTGTTCCAAGGGGGCAAGACATCGCTTATGTTATTCTCGATGGTTAGTCTCTTGGCCATCTATTTAATTGGCTCGGGCTTCGGTGGCATTAACCGCGTGCAAGCGCAGCGGCGTGTGAGCGGGGCAGTTCGAGGTGGTGAACATATGCACGCCGGCGAACAAGTAAGAGTGCAGCTTGATTTAAACATTCCGGGGCTGCTGCCGATGCCATATATGATTGTGCGCGAAGTGCTGCAGCGTCACAACGGTGACTCGTGGTCGTTCGAGGACAGCGTCATACCGAGCCTGCGAGGTTCGGGCAAGCTTGTCTTCCAGACACCGCCACTTGATCGCGGCCGATATGCGTTCTCCAAAACGGAATGTATCAGCGAAGACATATTCGGCCTTATGGAGCACCGCGGGCGGGTAGAAGTCCAATCTGACTTTCGCGTGCTGCCCAGAACGATCTATATTCCGAAGTGGCAGCGCAATATTCGGAATTCTCGCCTGGGGGGGACTCACACGACGGTCTCATCATTGAGACGCGAAACCACGCAGATAAACGGTGTTCGTGATTATGTATACGGTGACCGGATATCGAGGATTCATTGGAATGCCACGGCTAAGACCGGTTCGTGGAAGTCTAAAGAGTTCGAGCATGAATCTTTTCCGAGGACGATGATCGTGTTGGATTGCACCGCACACGGATATCGGAGCGCACAGCAATTTGAGCTTGCGGTGTCCGCAGCGGCCTCGTTAATTGAGTACGGGGCTAAGGAGCATGCGGGTACGGGCTTGTTCACGTCTACGAGTGAAGCGAGTATGTTCATGCCTACGGACCATGCTGGGGAGCGGATGCGGATGATCCAGCATCTGGTCGACGTAGACGACAATCGGGAAGAGAGTCTGATGACATCGCTCGAACGGTCTTATCGCCATTTTCCGAAGGGATCGTTGTTTCTATTAATCAGTCCGATGAGTGGCAAAGAAACGGCTGATTTGATGCGCTGGGCCGAGACGCGAGGCATGAGTCCTTGTTTTCTTCAGATTACGGAACCCGGTACGAAGAAAGACGAATCGATTGCGATTCTACAATCCAGGGGAATATCAAGCTACGCTGTCTCATCGCTTGAGGAGCTTCCAGCTGCGCTAGGAGGTGGAGTCTCATGATGAAGCTTTGGCTGGACAGGCTGTCGGCCACTTTTTTCACGACGCTGACGATGCTGTGGGTTTGGATCATCGGGATGCAGTGGGTGTCCTTTACCGAGTCGATTTGGCTGTCGGAGACGACAGCGATCGTCATTGCGGCACTTACTGTCACGGCAGTCACGGAAGCGCTGCTTCCTATAAGACGAATCTACCGACTGGCCCTGCAATTCGCGTTAATTCTGTTTTTTGTGTTTAATCAGCTGCAGACGTACGGCAAGCCGGTACCGACACTCTCACTTGAAGGTATACTGTCCGAGGAATTGTCCTATTTGCTTCCATACATTTGGTTCGCCTTGGCAACCTGGGCCATCTATTTGTTCATCGTAGGTTGGGCAAAGACCCGGACCCGGATGCTGTTCATCATTGGTTTGAATATCATCAGTTTTGCGATATTGGATTCCTTTACCCAAATTGCACTGTGGGGTGAGATCGCTTGGGTGGTCGGAGCCGGAATGGGCTGGCTGGTCAGCAGCCACTTTAATCGTTTCCGTCGCCGTTTTCCACAAGGATGGATCAAGCTCTCGAAATATCCGTTCAAAATCATCGCCAATATTCTTGTCATATTCTCTTTAATTATCGTAGCGGGCATCAACATGCCCCATATCAGCCCAACGCTGACGGATCCATATACCGCATGGAGAGAATGGAGCGGTGTGCCGTTATCAAGCAGCGGCACAACCGGACCGGGGGGATTGATCGACAATCCATCCGAGAGCATGTCAGGTTATGGGCGTGAGGATAACGATCTTGGCGGAGGTTTCAACTTCGATTATTCGCCGGTCATGTCGGTCAGCTCGGATGAGCGGAGTTATTGGCGAGGTGAGACGCGGGCTGTATATTCCGGCACAGGCTGGCAGATGGTGCCAGTAACAATCGCTCTGGCAACGATGTCAATATCGGCGAGCTATTGCCCGGTGAGGCGGAAGCATCGTCGGTATCTGGCAAAACGGTGGAACAGACGTTTACGATGTTGAGCGAATCGGTCTATCCCGTATTGTTCGCTGCCTACTCCGTACGTCAGGTGGATGATCTGGATGATGATATCGATGCAGATCGCCTTCGCTGGATAACGGAAGGTTCCGAGATGCATTTGGATGAATCCCGATTTACGGATTACCCGAAGAGTTATACCTTAACATCCGAGATACCGGTTATTCCGCTTGATGAGTTGAGTACCCGAACGCATGAACAGCTCTACACGGGCTCAATCAACGAGGCTTACCTTCAGAAACCTCGGAATTTTCCTGATCGAGTCGTCAATCTGGCAGAACAGGTAACGGCCGAGGGAGAAACACCTTATGAAAAGGTCATGTTGCTGCAACAATACTTATCAAGCAACTTTACCTATACGAATACACCTGATCTTACCCGCAAACGGAGCGATGACTTCGTAGACGGATTCCTATTTGAAGTTAAGGAAGGATACTGTGACTATTTCTCAACTGCAATGGTGATGATGACCAGGTCGCTTGATATACCTGCACGCTGGGTAAAGGGCTATGCACCGGGGAGCGTTTCTGCCCTGGAGTTCATACCGATGGACGGCCAACAACCCGTGGTTGAGCCTGGGAATTATACGGTCACGAATGCCGATGCTCATTCATGGGTGGAGGTATATTTCGGAGAGTATGGATGGGTGCCGATTGAGGCAACTCCTGGGTTCAGCATGCCGGTTCTGACTGCTGAAGCAGATGCTGAGCCCGTGCTTGAGGACGAGGTTGAGGAAGAGGTAACGGAAGAAGAAGAGGCTGCTCCGGTAGCTGAATCTGGCGATCAGCAATCGGCTTGGGTACAGGTTGTAGCAGCTATCGCCGCTGTCATAATCGTATTATGGGTACTCTATATCTTATGGCGGATGAGGATTAATTTGCGCTTTGCGAGTGCGCGCATTCGTGCGGGTAAGCCGCTCACGGCTGCGGATAAAGTCATTGCTGAAACTGAGCGCTGGCTGCGTGCTGCGCATCGCAAGGGATTGGTCAGACATGATTACGAGACCTTGCGAGAATCGGTTGCGCGTTGGATAGAGAGGAATCCGGGGCTGCAATCGGAGTTGGAGCCGTTGCTGCGTCAATTCGAGAATGCCCGTTATAGTCCTGCGGAAGTTAAGGAAGACCAGTGGCGCGCGGTGCATGCAGATGCAGAGAGCCTGAAGAAGTCGCTGAAAAAGATACGAATGGTATAAGTTGAAGAATTTCATACGCCCGGTTCTCGAAACTGAGAAACCGGGTGGTTTTTTGCCGTAATGCAGTAGTGGTATCGTTGTACGAATAAAGGTTCGTGATTTTTTTTACTCAGGAACCGGAATATGGTATAGTTTTTCGTATGAAATTGAGGTGACGAATGTGTTTGAAATGTTAATTCCCAAACTGCGTGTGAACACGGTGTTTGATATTGACCTGGAACAACTATATGAGCAGGGGTATCGTGGAATTATTACGGATCTGGACAATACACTGGTCGGGGCCAAGGCGCCCTTGGCGACACCGGAACTGGTGCTGTGGTTTAAGAAAGTCAAGGAGCTCGGGTTCCAATTGATTATCGTATCGAACAACCATCTGGAGCGCGTATCTAAATTCGCTACCCCTTTGGATATCCAATATGTGCATCAAGCACGGAAACCAAGCAATTTGCCATTCCGCAAAGCAATGAGCATGATGGAGCTATCGCCTGAGCATACCATAGTCGTTGGGGATCAGATGCTGACCGATGTTTATGGCGGGAATCGACTCGGTTTGTACACCGTACTGGTTATGCCGATTGCCATTAACGATGAAGGATGGTTTACCCGGTTGTTCAATCGACGGGTGGAGCGCATAGCGCTGACTCGTCTCCGAAAGAAAGGACTATGGATGGAGGAGGACCCTGAATCATGACGTTGCGGGCAGAAGGCATGGAGGACATCAAGAGATGCAGTGGTTGCGGCATTCAACTGCAGAGCGCGGCGCAGGATAAGCCGGGGTATCTGCCGGAAAAGGCGATGGATCGCGAACCGGTCATCTGTCAACGCTGTTTCCGAATTAAGAATTATAATGAAGCATCCTCGGTTACCGTTGACCAGGATGAATTCTTGCGTTTACTCGGTCAGATCGGCGGTAAGAAAGCGCTGGTCATCCATATTGTAGATCTCTTCGATTTTGAAGGAAGCCTCATCTCGGGCTTACAGCGGTTCGTCGGTAATAACCCGGTCATTTTGGCCGTGAATAAGACGGATCTTCTTCCGAAGGTAACCAATTGGAACAAAGTGCTCAACTGGGTACAGAAGCAGTGTAAGGAGCAAGGACTAAGAACCGAAGATATCGTACTGTGCAGCGCGAAGAAGAATCAAGGGTTTGAGCGGCTGCTCGAAACCATTGCCCATTACCGCGGGGACCGCAACGTCTACGTCGTTGGATCTACGAACGTAGGTAAGTCCAGCCTGATTAACCGCTTGATCCGCGATTACAGTGATCTGAATCAAGAGCTCACCACCTCCCGATATCCGGGAACGACGCTCGATATGGTTAATATCCCGCTGGATGATGGCCGTTATATCATTGATACGCCAGGTATCGTGTATCCTTGGCGATACAGTGAAGTGGTTAACCGCGAAGATCTCGGAAGCGTGATGCCGGAGAATCCGCTTAAACCGATGGTGTATCAATTGAATGAAGGACAAACGCTGTTCTTTGGAGGATTCGGGCGGTTCGACTTTATCAAAGGAGATCATCAGTCTTTTACCTGCTTCATTAGCGGTCGATTGAACATCCATCGTACGAAGCTGGATCGTGCGGATTCGTTATACGCCGAGCATGCCGGAGAGATGCTCTCGCCACCGACCAGAGATCGGCTTGCGGACATGCCGGAATGGACAAGGCATGAGATCCGAATTCCGAAAGGAACACGCCAGGACGTCTTTATCTCGGGCCTAGGCTGGATCAAGATTAATGGAGATCACGGTGCTCTGGTAGCGGTGCATGTGCCTAAAGGGATCAAGGTATTGTCGCGCCCTTCCTTGATATAGACTGGCTATCACTATTGATGCAGACAGGCAGTTTCATATGGGGGAGGTTGGCATGAGCCATGGTTAATTACGCTGCTCAAGGCGATTATATGCTGCTTGGGGTTATAGGGGATCCGATTGCCCACTCCAAATCACCGGCGATGCATCTTGCGGCGCTCGCCGCACTAGGTATACAAGGAACATATGTACCGCTTCATATCCGGCCTGCCGGACTAGATGATGCCATACAAGCGATGAGGGCACTGGGATTCCGCGGTATGAACGTCACGATACCGCACAAGGTAGAAGTCATGAAATATTTGGACGAGATTGATGCGGCTGCTTTGCGAATCGGTGCGGTTAATACGATCGTCAATGACAATGGTAAACTAACGGGGTACAATACAGATGGGATTGGCTATGTTCGTTCGTTAAAGGATGAAGCATGTCCGGAACTTCAGGGCAAGCATATCGTTGTTCTGGGTGCCGGGGGCGCCGCAAGAGGCATTATTGACGCGCTTATTGAAGAAAGCCCTGACCGAATATCGATTGTGAACCGAACACGGGATAAAGCCGGGGCACTTGCCGAGGAATGGATATCCCGGGGAGATCTGCGGGGATATGGTGAGGAAGAAGCGGAAGCGGTGTTACAACATGCGGAGATTATCATAAACACGACGTCGGTTGGCATGCATCCCCAGATTGGCGCAATACCGATCCCGGCTGCTCATATTCCGCAGGGGATCGTCGTCAGTGATCTGATCTATAATCCGCTGCAAACAGAGCTGCTGCGTCAGAGCGAGCTGCGCCAATGTATCGTTCATGGCGGCCTCGGTATGTTCGTCAATCAAGGTGCGTATGCCCTTGAATATTGGACAGGTGTAGCGGCTCCCCTGCAAGTCATGAGGGCAGCCGTGTTAGACAGTTTTACCAATAATTCAACTTGAATGCTGAATTATAATTGAATATTTAAGGAGTAATGACGAAGGATGTTAACAGGAAAACAAAAAAGACATTTGCGTTCGCTAGCCCACCATCTGGATCCCGTGTTCCAGGTTGGCAAGGGTGGAAGCAACGATCATTTGATTCGCCATATTTCAGAAGCGATTGAGAAGCGTGAACTTCTGAAAGTTTCCGTGCTGAACAACTGCCTAGAGGATCCCCGTGAGATTGCGGCGGAATTGGCAGAAGGTGCAGAAGCTGAACTAGTTCAGGTGATCGGTAAGACCATCGTCTTGTACAAAGAATCGAAAGATCATAAAACCATCGAGCTGCCATAAGGGATTCGGTCTGCCAAAGGTCCCGATCCAGCAGGCTCTTCCAGTTTGGAGCTGAACTATATTGAAAGTAGGAATCATGGGCGGCACCTTCGACCCGATTCATATCGGGCACATGCTTGCAGCGGAAACGGCAAGAGAAGCTTATAATCTAGAAGAAGTGTGGTTTATGCCTAGCCATATTCCGCCTCATAAAGAAGATGCCGGCATGACGGGTCAGGTGAGATTGGAGATGACAGCTGCTGCTATTGCAGATCACCCTTCTTTTCGCACGCTGGACATCGAAGTCAAGCGTGGGGGAGTATCTTACACGGTCGATACGATCCGAGAATTGCGTCAGCAGCATCCGGAACATGATTTTGCCTTCATTATCGGATCCGATATGGTGGAGTACCTGCCCAGGTGGAACCGAATCGAGGAATTAGCGCAGTGGGTGACCTTTATTGGATTGAGCCGTCCGGGTACGGAGCTGGCGATACACCGTCTGCCTGAGTTTCTGCAGCGAGTGGTCGTCACGGCAGCCATGCCGCAGATCGGGATCTCATCTACAGAGATCAGGAAGCGGGCAGCGAAGGGGGCTTCAATCCGCTATATGGTGCCGGATCGAGTGTATGAATATATAAAAAGGAGCGGTATATATGGACTACAGCCGTGAAGAGTTAATGAACGCTGTATCCGCTCAAATGCCAGGCAAGCGTTGGGAGCACACGCTCGGCGTTATGGAGACAGCAGTCATACTGGCCGAGCGTTTCGGAGCAGATCCAGTGAAGGCCGACCTGGCATCCATACTACATGATGTCGCCAAATACTGGCCGATTGAGAAGCTCCGTCAAGCATTGATTGACAGCGGGGCCAACCAGGAACTGCTTCGGCACGACAAGCAGTTATGGCATGCGGAAGTAGGGGCTCTGGTGGCCGAGCAGGATTACGGCATAACGGATCTTGAGGTGCTTAATGCCATCCGCTATCACACTTCCGGCCGCGTGGAGATGTCGCTGCTGGACAAAGTGGTCTGTCTCGCCGATTATATCGAACCGGGCCGCGATTTCCCCGATGTGAATAATATCCGGGATCTGGCCAACCATAGCCTTGAAGAAGCTTTGATCGCCGGATTGGATACCACGATATCGTTTCTGCTCTCTCGCAGACAGATTATTTATCCGTTGACGGTGCTTGCCCGCAACGACTTAATTAAGCAAATGGAGGCGAATTCATGACAATAGAGCCCAATGAATTGTTACAAGTAGCTGTGAAGGCTGCTGAGGATAAAAAAGCGATGGACGTCGTCGTGCTGGATCTTAGAGGAATATCGATGATTGCGGACTACTTCGTAATCTGTCACGGTAATTCTGATACACAGGTCCAATCAATAGCGACTGAAGTCCGCAAACGAGCGCATGATGAGGGCGTGGCATTACGTGGTCTGGAAGGGATGGAGCTGCTCGCTGGGTCTTGATGGATCTCGGCGATGTGGTTGTACACGTCTTTCATCGCGATGAGCGTGAATACTATAATATCGAACGCCTGTGGTCGGACGCTAAAGTGGTGGAGAACGTATGAGTTTGATTGCCGGTACAGTGACTGAACTGACCGTATCCAGAGAGGTGTCTCCATACGGCTACTTTCTCGATGGCGGCGATCGGGACGTCCTTCTTCATTACTCGGAGCTGACAAGTAAGATAGAACCGGGAGATAAGGTGGAAGTATTCATCTTTTTTGATACGGAAGACCGATTGGCAGCCACCATGAAAAAGCCGTACTTGACACTCGGCGAGACAGCTCGGCTCGAAGTAGCGGATGTTCATCCTCGTCTTGGATGCTTTCTGGAGATGGGCCTTGGCAGACAACTTCTGCTCCCGATTCGGGAACTGCCAGAGATGAAGGAATTGCATCCGCAAGTCGGAGACTATGTGTATGTGCTGATGGAGCATGATAAACAAGGGCGACTTCGCGCCAAGCTGGCAGGCGAGCAGGAACTGGCTCCGCTTGCGTTTGCGGCCCCCGCTTCATGGAAGGGCGAATGGATGAATGCAAGAGTGTATAAACCGTTGCAGATGGGGACGTTCGTCATTGTGGATGGCGGTGTCGTCGGATTTGGCGCGATCGGGATGATCCATTCTTCGGAGCGCACGCGGATGCTGCGACTCGGAGAAGAGGTGCGGGTTCGTATTAGTCATATTCGCGAAGATGGGCGGGTAAATCTGTCCATGGTGCCGCAAAAAGAGGTTGGACGTACGGACGATGCAGATCGTCTCTTAGCCTTCCTGAAGGAACGTCCCGGCCAAGCGATGCCGTATTCGGATCAGACTCCCCCGGATATAATCAAACAGCGATTCGGCATAAGCAAATCCGCTTTCAAGCGGGCGCTGGGGAAACTGATGAAGGATGGCCTTGTGACGCAGAAGGACAGCTGGACGTATATGGTAAAGAAGGACGAGGAAGCGGATGTTAACGCATCCGAACAATAAAGAAGCATCTTAAGAAAGTGGTGTCATCATGTTGTCTTACCGCAAGTTTGCATACGTATATGATCAACTCATGGAAGACATGCCGTATCCGGACTGGATTCGCTTTGCCAGAACAGCTTGGGACAAGCACGGCATGCCCAGAAGCGTCGCTGAGCTCGGCTGCGGGACAGGCAGCATCACCATTCCGCTTGTGAATGCTGGATTTGAGGTAACTGGCATCGACCTCTCGGCCGATATGCTGTCTGTCGCCAGACGCAAGCTTGATGGGACGCCGCAGGGACATCGACTCTTTCGGGAGGGCAGCGTGCGCTGGGTTCAACAGGACATGACTTCCTGGGAATTGCCGGAACAGGTAGATTCCGTTATTTCCTTCTGCGACTGCTTCAATTATCTGCTGGAAGAAAAGGACATTCGCTCCGCATTCGCCAGCACCTACCGCGGGTTGAAGGATGGAGGAACGTTTCTGTTTGACGTGCATCATCCGAATACCCTCGTTCGCTATGACGAAGAGCAGCCGTTCGTATTAGACGAACGCGAAGTATCTTATATATGGACGTGCGATTTGGATGAACCACGCTGTGAAATCGAACATCATTTATCCATATTTGCAAGGGATGAGCAGGATCCAGCGGTATACCGCCGCTTTGAAGAAACCCATCTTCAACGTGGATATGATCCCGAATGGATGAAGCTCGAGCTGATCAAGGCCGGATTTCGAGATGTTGCATGTTACGCGGATTTTGAATGGGTGGAGGCAGGACAAGACGCTTCCCGTTTGTTCTATGTCGCAGTGAAATAAAATGTTTCAAGACTAAAGGGGTGTCTCAAAAGATCCAAGATCTTGCGAGATGCCCTTTTTGCTGTTCGAAAACGCTCTGCGTACGAATCATTCCTCATGAATAGCCAGCTCAGCCCCGGCTGCAATGCGGATACAATCGAGCTGCTGAACTCCCCTCTACGCGCCTACAAATGCGATTCAATTGTATTCAAATCAGCTTATATAGGAAGATATTTGACTGTAGTTAAGGTTCCTTAAGCAGGGCATAGGTTTGCACGTAAGTCTGTGTTAACATGATGGGGTGCTGACTGAACAAGGATTGATAGCGCTATCTCACTTCGATGAGATATGGATGAATTGGAAATGTTGCTGTACAGCATGACTCTAATCATAATCAAATCACTAGTTTGTGGTGTGCGAAATAAGAGAGGATGGGTGTACTGATGAAATTATCTGTATTTACCGTGGCGACGCCTGATATGCAGCCAGAACAGTTGGCCAAAGCCGCTGCACAGGCAGGAATCGAGGGCATTGAATGGCGTTTCAAAGAAATTCCAGCGGATGCGGCCGCAGAAGCACCTTCTTTCTGGCGGCATAATCGTTGCTCGATCGATCCCGGCGGTTCTGAACAAGATTGGCAGGAGTTTCAACAGGCCGCTGAGAAACACGGACGCCGTTCGCTCGCCGTTGTCCCTTATCTGCAATGCGGTGACCTCGAAGAGACGGAGAAGGTGATGAGAGCGGCGAAGGTAGTCAATGCATCCTTCATTCGCGTAGGTGTGCCAGGCTATGATCGCAGACAAAATTATAACGAACTGTTTGACCAAGCGGTGCGATATTTGCATGAGGTGGAAGATTTAGCGCGGACGTATAATGTGAAGGCGATAGTGGAAACGCATCATCTGACGATAACACCGAGTGCGTCCTTGGCTCATCGGTTGGTGTCGTCGTTCAATCCCGATCAGATCGGCGTATTGTATGATCCCGGGAATATGGTGCATGAAGGCTACGAGAACTATCGTATGGGCTTGGAACTGCTCGGGCCTTATCTTGCTCATGTACACGTGAAAAATGGCGGTTACCAGCGGCATACGGCAGAGGATGGAAGTTCTTCCACATGGTCAAGCGGCTGGGTTGCACTGAATCATGGCGCAGTTCCCTGGTCGCAGGTTATTCAGGATTTGAAATCAGTCGGCTATGAAGGATATTACGGGGTAGAAGATTTCAGCGGTACGTACTCTTCCGGCGAAATGCTAACTCGCTTTGCTGAACAGATGCGAGCGTGGAGCGAGCAGAAACAACTGACATAAATTGAATGAAGGAGGTACTAAGGTTATGAATCAGGTTAGAGTAGGGGTTATCGGGCTTGGCATGGGTTTCTCACACGCAAGAACGCTCGCAGCCGGACGAGTGGCTGGGGCCAAGCTTGTTGCTGTATGTGATCTGAAACCGGCCAAACAAGAAGAAGCCAGAGCTACGCTTCCACCCGATGTTAGGATATGGGACAATGTGGACGCGATGATCCAATCGGGCGAACTGGATGCAGTGATCATAGCAACACCGCATTATGGACATCCGCAAGAAGCCATTCACTGTTTGAAATCTGGCCTTCATGTGCTCATTGAGAAGCCGGCGGGCGTGTATACGAAGCAGGTTCGCGAGATGAACGATGTAGCCAAGAATAGCGGCAAAGTGTTCTCCATCATGTACAACCAGCGCTGCAATCCGCTGTATAAGAAGCTTCGAGAACTTATAGCAGATGGTGAGCTTGGTGAAGTCCGGCGCATGAATTGGATTGTTACGAATTGGTATCGTTCTCAGAGTTATTACGATTCAGGCGGCTGGCGCGCGACTTGGGGGGGCGAAGGCGGAGGCGTGCTCATCAATCAATCCCCGCATCAGCTCGACCTATGGCAATGGACAACCGGGATGATGCCTAAGCGAATCCGGGCTTTCTGTTCATTTGGCAAGTATCGCAATATTGAGGTTGAAGACGATGTGACCGCTTATGCAGAATATGAGAACGGTGCGACAGCTGTCTTTATTACGACCACGGGGGAAGCGCCAGGGACGAATCGGTATGAGGTAACAGGCGACCGTGGGAAGATTGTGATTGAGAACGGGCAGCTTCATTTCTGGAGACTTCGTGTAGCGGAGCCGGAATTTAATCAGCAGTATACAGGCGGTTTTGGCGAACCCGAATGCTGGAAGTGTGAAGTTCCGATCTCCGGGGATAATCCACAACATCAGGGAATTATTCAGAACTTCGTGAATGCGATTGCTCATGGCGAGCCGCTGATCGCGCCTGGAGAAGAAGGTATTCATGGCTTAACGTTATCCAATGCGATGCATTTGTCTACTTGGACGGACAACTGGGTGAATTTGCCGATGGACGAGGATTTGTATTATGAGAAGCTCCAGGAACGGATCGCCCACTCGACAACGGCGAAGCAGGTCAAAGAGGTTGCGCCTGTGGATATGAGCAAGACGTTCGGATCGTATTAATACTATCGTCAGGAGGCTAATGCGTATGGATCGTAGCAATGGGATGCTGTATGCACCGGTTGGCAAGGCAAAGCCGGTATGTAAACCAGGGGAATTTGTATTTGCCGCCATGTCACTTGAGCATGGTCATATCTATGGAATGTGCAACGGATTGATCGAAGCGGGAGCTACGCTGAAATGGGTCTACGATGTTGATCCCGAGAAGGTGGCAGCGTTCCGCAAGGCTTATCCGAATGTAGCGGTTGCAGATTCCGAGGCCGATGTGCTAGAGGATAAGGAGGTGCAGCTAATTGCGGCGGCTGCTATTCCATCAGAGCGATGTGAATTGGGACTGCGCGCGATGTCCCACGGTAAGGATTATTTTACCGATAAGACGCCTTTCACTACACTTGAGCAGGTACAGGCGGCGCGTGTCAAAGCGGCTGAGACCGGGCAAAAATATATGGTCTATTACAGCGAACGACTCCATGTGGAAAGTGCCGTCCATGCGGGAAGCTTAATCAAAGACGGAGCGATCGGCCGTGTTGTGCAAGTAATGGGGACAGGACCGCATCGATTGAATGCGGCTTCGCGTCCGGATTGGTTTTTCCGTCATGAGCAGTACGGTGGTATCTTATGCGATATCGGGTCGCATCAGATCGAGCAGTTCTTATACTTTGCCGATTGCCGTGACGCGAAAGTGCTCAGCAGCAAAGTAGGCAATTACGCCAATCCAGATTATCCTGAATTGGAGGATTTCGGTGATGCAACTCTGCTCGGCGACAACGGAGCGACTAATTATTTTCGAGTGGATTGGTTAACCCCGGGCGGCCTCGGTACGTGGGGGGACGGCAGAACAGTGATCCTTGGGACGCAAGGGTATATCGAGCTGCGCAAGTACATCGACATTGCCAGAGCTCCGCATGGAGACCATCTCTACTTGGTTAATGGTGAAGGCGAATTTCATATGGAGCTTCAGGGCAAGGTGGGATACCCGTTTTTTGGCGAGCTGATTATGGATTGTTTGGAGCGTACGGAACGGGCGATGACGCAGGAACATGCTTTCAAGGCCGGGGAATTGTGCATATTGGCTCAAAATGAAGCGGTACGGATTCCAGCAAATCCATTATAATAGAGAGGATCCTCCTTTTAATTGAAGGGGTGACTTAATTACACACTTCATCCTGAAGGAGTGATCCTCTCGTGACTTCAGCTTCCAGTGGACTGCCGAGTTTTGATCGAATGCAATTGAGAGAGCCGTTTGATCTTACCTATTATAATGAACAGCCGCTATCTGCCGGACAATTCCACTCCCATGCCTTTTATGAGATTTTTTATTTTCACGAAGGCCGATGCACCTATCTGATCGGGGACTCCGTCTTTGTTCTGAAGCCGGGCGATTTGCTTCTGATGAACGGTTTGACGCTGCATTGTCCGAGTGTCGAGCCTGGTTCGAAATATGTAAGAAGCATTATTCATTTTGACCCGGCCTGGTTATGCAAGGACTTGCCGGAAGTTGCGAAAGGCATCCTTCTAGAACCTTTTGAAACACTGCGAAATCACCGGATTGCTCTGACGGGTTCGGACAAGCAGGAGTTCGAAGCTCTGCTCGATGACGTGCAGCGTATATCGATGGCAGGGGGCAAGTACAAGCAGGAGCGTATCACGCTCCGTATTCAGGAACTCATGTACATGATTGCGGGCTGGTGCCTAAATGAAGTGCAGGAGCAAGAGGCGGTATCGGACAAAGAGCGCCATGTCCAGCATGTGGTCTCCTTCGTAGAAGATCATTTTATGCAGGATATAACACTTGAAGGTATTGCACGGGATATGCATATTACGAAGCATTACTTGTCGGCCTTATTCAAGGAAGTTACGGGAACGACCGTATTCAAATACGTATATCATCGGCGAATCAATCAAGCGAAGATCCTGCTCAAGTTATATCCGCACATGAGCATAACGGATGTCAGCCGTTCTGCTGGATTTAAGCACCTGGCCCATTTCAGCCGAATGTTTAAGTCCCAGGTAGGCGTAACGCCTGAGCGTTACCGGAGAAGTAATGATGAACTTTCGTTGACTTAATCATTCTTTTCGGGTATAATATCCACATTAAATTACTAATATGTAAGCGTTGAAGAGGATTATTAGTTCCCCAATCGATCATGCAGAGAGCCGGTGGCAGGGTGAAAGCCGGTTGACGATAGGAATGAACTCGCCTTGGAGCTGCGATGTCAACCCGGGAACAGCAGGGACCGATGAAGCATCGACGTCTCATCCGCGATAAGGATGCAAGAGTGAGCGAAGGGCAAAGCATGCCTTTGGCTAACTAGGGTGGTACCACGGGAATCAAACCTCTCGTCCCTAGCGATTAACGCTAGTGATGATGAGGTTTTTTTGTTTTCTTGGGGCAACTGGCATCAGCTGTTGTCTTTACTTAGAAGGAGGAGCTATGAAGTATGGCGGATAATCAATCACAAGGCCACGGCTATCAGCCGCAGGCCATCGAACCGAAATGGCAGCAATATTGGGATGGACACAAAACCTTTAAAACCGAGGATCAATCATCCAAACCGAAGTTTTATGCGCTCGATATGTTCCCTTATCCATCCGGATCTGGGCTGCATGTAGGGCATCCGGAAGGCTTCACGGCGACTGATATCGTGTCCCGTTACAAGCGGATGCGCGGATATAATGTCCTTCACCCTATGGGATGGGATGCCTTTGGACTGCCTGCGGAGCAGTACGCAATGGACACCGGGAAGCACCCGCGTGAGTTTACCGTGCAGAATATCGATACGTTCCGTCGTCAGATCAAGTCGCTCGGCTTCTCTTACGATTGGGACCGGGAGATCAGCACGACAGATCCTGAGTATTACAAATGGACGCAGTGGATATTCATTCAATTGTATAATCGCGGACTTGCCTATGTGGCTGAGGTACCGGTGAACTGGTGTGAGGCGCTTGGCACCGTGCTGGCAAACGAAGAAGTCATTGACGGCAAGAGTGAGCGCGGCGGGCATCCGGTCGTGCGTAAGCCGATGCGTCAATGGATTCTGCGTATTACGGAATATGCAGATCGCCTGCTTGAGGACCTGGATGATCTCGACTGGAGCGAGAGCCTGAAGGATATGCAGCGCAATTGGATCGGTAAATCAACCGGCGCGGAAGTGCGGTTTGAGATCGAGGGACATGATCGCCATCTGGAGGTATTCACCACACGTCCAGACACGTTGTTTGGCGCAAGCTACTGCGTGCTGGCACCTGAACATGAGCTTGTGGACGTCATCACCTCGACTGATCAGCGCGATGCGGTCAAAGCCTACCAGGACCAAGCAGCACGCAAGAGTGATCTGGAGCGTACCGATCTGGCGAAAGATAAAACCGGAGTATTCACAGGTTCATATGCCATTAATCCGGTCAATGGCGCTAAAGTGCAAATCTGGATCGCCGACTATGTTCTGGCAGGTTATG
This sequence comes from Paenibacillus sp. JCM 10914, assembly GCF_001315105.1. Taxonomy (GTDB): domain Bacteria; phylum Bacillota; class Bacilli; order Paenibacillales; family Paenibacillaceae; genus Paenibacillus_AQ. The sequence continues at coordinate 168,337 of NZ_BAZR01000001.1, forward strand.
GAACAGGTGCGATTATGGCAGTTCCAGGCATGATAGTCGTGACTGGGAGTTTGCAAAGCAGTTCAATCTTCCGATTATTGAAGTTGTACAGGGCGGAAACGTTGAGGAAGAAGCTTACACAGGTGCCGGCGAGCATGTGAATTCCGAATTCCTCAACGGTCTGGACAATGAAGCGGCTATTCAGGCGATGAATGAGTGGCTGGAGAAGAGCGGCAAAGGTAAGAAGAAAGTGACTTACCGTCTGCGCGATTGGCTGTTTAGCCGTCAGCGCTATTGGGGGGAGCCGATTCCGATTCTGCATCTGGAAGACGGAACGATGAAGACGGTGCCGGAGGATCAGCTTCCACTGCTCCTGCCGGATGTCGATCAGATTAGACCTTCCGCTACCGGAGAATCTCCGCTGGCTAACGTAACGGAGTGGCTCGAGACAGTTGATCCTGAGACAGGGATGAAAGCCCGAAGAGAGACAAATACGATGCCGCAGTGGGCGGGAAGCTGCTGGTACTACCTGCGCTACATCGATCCGAATAACAATGATGAACTGTGTTCGAAGGAGAAGCAGAAAGAGTGGCTTCCGGTTGACCTGTATATCGGTGGTGCAGAGCATGCTGTCCTTCACTTGCTGTATGCCCGTTTCTGGCATAAAGTATTGTACGATTTGGGTGTTGTTGATACGAAGGAGCCGTTCCAGAAACTTGTCAATCAAGGTATGATTCTGGGTAACAATAACGAGAAGATGAGTAAGTCACGCGGCAATGTCATTAATCCGGATGATATCGTGAACGAGTATGGGGCCGACACACTGCGCGTATACGAGATGTTCATGGGACCGCTGGAAGCGACCAAGCCATGGAATACCAACGGTGTGGAAGGAACGCATCGTTTCCTCTCCCGGGTATGGCGACTGTTTATCGGCGATGATGGCCAGCTGAACCCACGTATCGTGGACGGAGAAGGGTCCGATGAACTTAAGCGCACGCTGCATAAGACAATCAAGAAGGTAACCGATGATATTGAGCACCTTCGTTTCAACACAGCGATCAGCCAGTTGATGATCTTCATCAATGAGGGGTACAAGGCAGAAGAACTTCCTCGCCAAGCGATGGAGAGCTTCGTCCAACTGCTGTCCCCGCTTGCCCCTCATCTGGCTGAAGAACTGTGGAGTCGTTTAGGTTACAGCGAGAGCATTACTTATGTGACATGGCCTGAATACAATGAGGCTTGGACGGTAGAGGCAGAAGTAGAGATCGTCATTCAAGTAAACGGCAAAATCGTAGAAAGAGCTAAAATTGCAAAAGACATGGATCAAGAAGCCATGCAACAACATAGCCTCTCCCTTCCGAATGTCAAGCAGGCGCTGGAAGGAAAGAGTATTCGCAAAGTGATCGCCGTACCGGGTAAACTGGTCAATATCGTGGCCGGTTAATCGTAAAACCGAAGGCAGCATCCAGTTTTGCCAGATCCTCCTCATATTTGTCATGAGTGGTTTTGATCAATTGGTAGAACAGTCCGTTCAGGTTGGAATCGAGTAATGCCAACGCCTGAGCGGTGATGCCTCCGGGTACCGCAACCCGTTCTTGCAACTGCTCGGGGGAGAACCCCTCCTCCGTCAGCAGCTTGCCGGTGCCAAGCAGCATCTCACCGGCTAATGCATTTAAGACTTTGCGGTCGATACCGGTCATCTCAACGGCGGCATCAATCCATTTTTCCATGAACAAACTTAAAAAAGCAGGTCCGCAGCTGGAGAAATCGGAAGTGATTCGCGTGTGCGATTCCAGTATCTCTAGCGGCCTGCTGATATAAGACAGGTGGCTTTCAATAAGCTGCCTGTCTTCTTCTTTTATACGGGAACCATAAATACATAACGATGCGCCGCCTCCCGTAAGGTTGGTAATGCTGGGTATGATTTTCGCTACCTTGCAAGGCAGCGCGGATTCCAGATGAATCAGCTGAACCGGGCTGGTGATGGAGATAGCGATTTGGCGGTTGTTGACCCGGCTCTGAATCTCACTGATGACCGATTTGAATTCCAGCGGTTTGACACATAAGAAGAAGATGTCGCTTTGGGAGGCAGTTTCTGTATTGCTGCTGCATACAGTCAGCCCAGGGTGACGTTCGGCCAGCAGCTGTGCCTTCTCAGGACTGCGGTTGCTAACCAGGATCTGCTCAGGCAGGAGTGCGCCCGATTGGATGAAGGCTTCGATTAACAGACTTCCCATGCTGCCCGTACCGATAAAACCGACCTTCATGTGTATGTTCCCTCCTTTCGCGCTTTACGGCAGAAATGTACCGTTCTTACGTTTAATGTATGCGAGGAAGATGCCGATTCATGACGATTTTTCATGTGATTTATGGATGTATATACGATGAGAGGAGAAGGATGAGTGATGAAACGCAGTTCTATGGGATGGAGTATAACGGCGGCGGTTATGGGTTCTGCCTTGATCTTGTTCGCCGGAGGAAGTAATAAGGGCATAGAAGAGTGGGAGCCGCTAAACGACCAGATGGGGATAGTCATGGGCATGAAAGGCGATGAAAGGGCTGCTGAAGTCGTTAACGAGCTGCCAGATTTGGCGGTTTCTCCTGTAAATGCAACATTGCCGATGGCGGAGGCTGCTTCGGCGGAATCTGCTTCTGATCGAGCTGCCGACGGCCCTGATAAGCATGAAGAATCACCCGTTCAAGCCGCACCAGAGTCCAGGCCTGTCCCCACTGAACCAGAGTCCAGCCCCGCTACTGATGTGGCAGAGACGGAGGATCAGTCCGGACTGATCAATGTCAATACGGCAGATGCCCAGACGTTGATGGAATTGCCAGGTATCGGCGAGGCCAAAGCGAAGGCCATTATCAATCACCGGACTCAATTCGGACCATACCGCAGCGTGGCGGATTTGTTGGAAGTCAAAGGCATTGGGCCGAAGATGCTGGAGAAGATGAAGCCTTACGTGGGGCTTTAGCTATGTGCTACAATAAAGAATATAGGATATTGATAAGGAACAGGTGACAGAAGATGATGACTGATCAACGCAAGGATTGGGATACATATTTCATGGATATCGCCTTCATGGTATCGACGCGTTCCCAGTGTCCTCGCCGTCATGTAGGGGCTGTGCTCGTGCAAGGCAAGAAACTGCTTGGCACAGCGTACAATGGCGCGCCGATGGGCGTCTCCGATTGCTCGGAGGCTGGCTGCATGATCGTAGAGGATTATGAACTGGTTATGCAGGATGGCAAAGAGAGTATGGTTAAGAAGCAGCGATGCGTTCGTACCATACACGCAGAACAGAATTTGTTGTTGTTCACGGATCGAATCGACAGAGAAGGCAGTACGGTGTATGTGACGGATGAACCGTGCTGGACGTGTGCGAACATGCTCGCGAATAGCGGCATCGTGGAGGTCGTATATTATAGACCTTATCCTAAGGATACGGGTAAGGTATCACGCATGATGGAGCAGAAGGGGATTATGTTCCGTCGATTAGAGCGGTATGAGCCGCCGCGCGAGACGTTGATGATTGTAGCTGAATAAGCTGAATAATGAATTCGATGGGAAGAACCTTTGACTGCAACGCAGAGCAAAGGTTCTTTTTTTAGTTCTAACTTTTTCACGAAAGGAATTAAATCAAGATGAAGCAGAGACCTTTACTCGTCTTCGCGGCGATGTGGGTGATTGGCAGCAGTGCGGCCAGTATGTACGCTGGTTGGTGGCTGGTGATGGTGATGATAGGACTTGCCTTGCTGCTTACAGCGGTAGGGGGCTGGTTGCATGCCGGTCGATACTTTACAGCCTGTATGTTATTCTCGTTGCTCGCCTCAGCGATCTATTTTGAATGGTATGATGCAAGGAATGTTAGTGAGCTGTCTACCGCCATTGTGCAGGAAGGTCAAGCAGATACGGTACGAGCCGAGGCTTGGGGGAGCATCGCGTCTCCGGTAGAGATCGACGGAGATCGTGCAGATTTCAAGCTAGCCCTGACCGAGGTGGAACTTGATCCGGCAGGATTGTTAAAGACAAATGAAACCGTACTTGTGCAAGTGAGAATGCTCCAACCTTCGGAAATAGAGACAGCGAAAGCGTGGCAACGGGGCGATATGCTTCATATGACAGGAGAACTGCAGCAACCGCTGGCCGCCCGTAATTTTGACGGATTCGATTACGGACGGTATTTGCGCACGCAGAAGATTCATTGGATCTTGAAGGTCAAGGGGACAGATCAAGTTCAGGCCACAACGGCGGAACGATGGAAGCCGGCGCACCTATTAAGATGGAACGATTCCATCCGGGGCACGCTCGGAGATAAACTGGATGTGCTGTATGGCGGGGTTAGTGCAGGTTATATGAAAGGACTGGTCATCGGCAATCAGGATGATTTGGACCCTGATACCTTTATGGATTTTTCCCGGTTAGGGCTCACTCATATTCTGGCAATCTCAGGGCTTCATGTGGCGGTTGTCGTCGGCTGCCTGCTGTTCTTGTGCACGGCACTTCGAATGACGAGAGAAACTTCGCTAACGGTTGTAACGTGCTTAATACCGGTATATGTTCTCTTGACCGGGGCAAGTCCGTCTATTGTTCGTGCAGGCATTATGGGCATGATCGGATTGTACGCAGCCAAACGTGGCTTGCTAAAGGACGGATTGCATATTTTGAGTTTTGCCGTCCTTGCTATGCTGCTATGGAATCCGTACTTTCTGCTGAATGTCAGCTTTCAGCTTTCATTTATCGTGACGGCAGGCATCATGATCTTTGTACCCAAGTTGATGTCACTCCTGACCTTTCTGCCCAAATGGCTGGCCGGGACTGTAGGCATCACCGTTGTGGCGCAGCTTATCTCCTTTCCGCTCACGATCTATTATTTCAATCAGGTGTCGCTAATCTCCGTACTCGCGAATCTGATCATGGTCCCGGTGATCAGTTCGATTGTACTGCCGCTGGGCATGCTGTCTTTATTGCTCGGTTGGATATGGATGGGGGGAGCCCGTTTCGTAGCGGGATTGACGGAATGGCTAAATGAGCTTATTTTCCGAGTTGTGGAATGGATGAATGGACCTTTTGTATTCATGACGTTGTGGCCCTCCCCAACACTTGTCTGGATCTTGATGTATTACCTCCTGTTGTACGTACTGTTAACTCTATTGAAGAAGATAGCGCTCCGTCAAAGTGCTCGATCTGCTCCATCGGAGGATACTGTTCCACTAGATGGGCGAACACAGCCATATATAGGTCATTCGATAGTTGAGATGGAGACGACTCCCGTGTTAGCACGAATGATAGCTTGGCTGCGATGGAAGGGATTACACCGTGCTGCGTCTAAGCTGGAAGTCAATGGGGTCAAGTGGGCCATTGCATTTCTTGCAGGGGCGTTTTGTCTTCATTTATATTCAGGTTATCACGCAGATTCATTATCCGGTGCCGGCATCGTTCAATTTATCGACGTGGGTCAAGGTGACGCTGTCCTGATCACAACGCCCACTGGCAAACATGTTCTGCTTGATGGAGGAGGCACGATGAATTTTCGCAAAGAAAGCGACAGCTGGAAAGAACGGAAATCCCCATTCGAGGTAGGTGAGAAACTGTTGGTTCCGCTGTTGAAGAAACGGGGAATTCATGAATTGGAAGCGGTCATGATATCGCACGGGGATCAGGATCATATCGGCGGCCTGCGCGCTGTTGTAAAGGAAATCCCGGTGCGATCCGTGGTATTCAACGGCACCATGGCCGATTCCAATTCGTATCGTGAACTTATGAAAATGGCGATAGAGAAAGGAATACCACTTTATCAAGCAGGTGCTGGCAGCGACAATTGGAGCGTGGATAACAGCACAGAGATACAGTTTCTATTTCCCGTGCCACTTCGTGATAACAACGAAGGGAACATGATTCCAGTGGTCAAGAATCAGAACCATGCTTCTCTCGTATTCATTCTGGAGATGAACGGCGTTCGGATGCTGTTTACGGGTGATTCCGATCAAGCCGCCGAGCATAAAATACTATTGCATCTGGAGGAGGCAAGGCGTAACCAAACGAGTACAAAGAGCGAGCAGGGGGTAATTGACGTTATGAAGGTAGCTCATCACGGCAGCAAGACCTCGACGTCGGCGTTATGGCTCAATTACTGGCAGCCGAGGACGGCCGTAATATCCGCCGGTGTTAACAATATGTACGGCCATCCTCATCCTGACATTGTATCTCGGCTGGAGCAGCATGGGGTTTTCATCTATCAGACTAACCTTCATGGCGAGGTACAGTTGAAGGTGAAGAATGGGGTTATTGAGACACGTACAAAGCTTCGTTAAGAGTTCTTATATGCATTTTTGGTAAGGAATCTCAGTAAATAATGTATATTCCAATGCCCATAGATGACGAGGCTCTTTATATTTGGTATAGTTAGATGAAGTTTCCTCAAAAATAATAGATTACATACTGCAACATTTTTTTAACTATTTCCGTCTGTATGTATGCAGGGAGAGGGGGATCCACTGTGGTGGAGCAGGGACTCATCAGAGCCGCTCAATCGGGCGATCGCGACGCTCTAATCACCCTATTGCGAGAAATCGAGCAACATGTGTACCGAACTGCTTATTATATCTTAAAAAATGAACAGGATGCAATGGATGCGGCCCAGGAAGCGTTAATACGCATTTATACCAAGATTAATTCTTACGAAGAGAAAGCTCAATTCAAGACGTGGGTCCAGCGCATTGTAACCAACATTTGCATCGATAAATTCCGCAGAACGAAACCGACCGTCTCCATCGATGAACACGAACTCGATTTTCGGGATAAATTGGATGTGGAACGTGAAGTGATGTCAGGCTATATCGCTCAGGATATTCAAGAAGCGATTAATCAACTGCCTGATCATCATCGTACTGTGATCGTCTTAAGGTATTTGCAGGACTTATCCTACAACGAAATCGCTGATTGTCTGAATCTCCCGTTAAATACGGTTAAATCCTATTTGTTCAGGGCGAGGCAACAGCTGCAGAATATGCTCCAAGAGCATCAGAAAGGTGGTGTATCAGGATGAATTGCCAAGAGGTGGTGGAAACCATGAACCGGTTCTTGGACCGGGACCTGAATTCCGAAGAGACGGCTATAATGTATCAGCATATCGCCGTCTGTCCGATGTGCGCGGAGACCTTTAATATCTTAAAATCATTGAACCGAGAGCTTGAGGATCTGCCGGACGTGACCCCGCCTATCAGTCTGGTGGATGCCATTATGCCAACACTGGACACCCTTGACCGTGATCGCCATAACCTTATGACGCCCATTGCTGTCAAAAGTCAGGAGCCTGCAGAAATGCTTCCTGACGCTTCACATACAAAATCAAGACATCGTTGGTGGAATTCTACCGGCGGTAGGTCTGCGATTGGTGTTGCTGCCGCAGCGTTAATTATCGGGGTTGCTATATTTAACCATGAACCACAGACGATGTCGGATGCGCAAATTCCGTATAACGAACAGGCGAGTACGACAATCGCAGGCACAGCGGAGTCTACAACGGAAGAAAGCACAGTGGATCAGATGAGTCGTGCGGAATATCAGGGAGAGTCAACCAAGAACAGCACCGGGGCGGAAGATGCTAAGCCTTCTGATGAAGGGCAAGATAAGCCAGTTCTTTCCGACGATCCAGATGATCCTAATGTGCAGCCACAGTCGCAAGCGGATGAGACTACGGATGCAACGCACCATCAGCAAGGGGACGTAGGGTCGCCAGACACCCCGGTCTCGAATGGAGCATCGGTACCCGATCGGTCGGTAACTAATAAGAGTACGACTCCAGAGGGCAAGGATGCTTCTGTTCACTCTCCATCGACTAAGGAAAATCCCGGTCAAGATACCGAAGCTACTTCCCCAGCGGCACCAAATGAATCGATGGACCCGCTTGCCGATGGTCCTCCGGCGGGACCCGAAGGGGAGAATGGCATGGAGGCGGGAGCTATGGGACTGATGGATCAGGAAAGCTCCATGAGGATGGATTTGATGCTGGCACCCGTTCAGTGGACTTCGCCAGATCAGCAGTATCTAGCTTCGCTAGAAGCGGATCAGCTTGTTATTTACCGTTTATCATCAAGCAATAATGCGTCGAATGAAGCGATGGAAGTGATGCATTCCGTTCCACTTGGCTCTGGTATTTGGGTGTCGGGCCAATGGTCGGAGAATAGCCTGACCTTCAAGTATAAGATTCAGCTCGACAATGAGCTGGTAGAATCGATATACTCCGTGGAGAAGTCGCCTTCTAAATCTTCGACTCAGCAGAAAAAAACGAAATAATGGTTAGTTTCATTCACCAATCTCAGGAGATATGAATACTATAGATCAGAGAGAACGATATACCAACGATCGTCGTATGACCGTCGAAGGGATGTTTCTAGAGCATCCTGTCCGGCGTTTATATAGATGTGTTGGGACAGAGGGACCTTGTTGCTTGATCAAGCCGAGGTCCCTTTGTGTTTCCTTCAAAAGGGTATCCCTGCGACCTTGTTTTTTGGTATAGTGTACAGAGTAGAAAGGGGTGACGCCGATGGATGCCAAAGCGGCGGCCAGAGCAGTGAAGCAAGGAGATGTATCCTCCGTATATTTGTTATACGGTAGCGAGAAGTTTCAAATGAAAGAATTCGCCGGATTGTTAGAAGCCAAGCTCATTCAAGCAGAAGAGAGAGATTTTGCTGTTATACATATGGATTTAGGGGAATCTCCGATTCAAGCCGTTATCGAGGAAGCCGAGACGGTCCCTTTTATGGTGGAGAAAAAGGTGATCTTTGTGCGCGATACATCATTCTTCACCGCTGCCAAGGACAATAGCAAGATAGAGCATCGTTCTGAAGCATTGCTGGAGTACTTAGATAACCCGGCTGATTACAGCGTGATCGTATTTATGGTCGGCCAGGAGAAGCTGGATGAGCGCAAGAAGGTGGTTAAAGCGGTGAAGAAGGCTGGGGTTGCCCTATCCTTTATGCCTCTGGGCGGTGATGATCTACTGCGTTGGGTGGAGAAACAAGCTGGCAAAGAGAGCTGTACGCTACAGCAAGGAGTTGCTGAAGCCATCGTCCGGAATGCCGGGACGAGCCTTCAGACATTGTCAGGCGAAATCGAGAAGTTGTGTTTGTATGCGGGTACTGGTGGAGTCATCGATGTGGCAGCGGTCGAGATGCTCGTTGCTCGGAGTACCGAACAGAACGTGTTCGCCTTGGTGGAAGATATAGCGAATCTCCGCTTGGATAAGGCAATGGGAATCTATTATGAATTACTGAAGCAACGCGAAGAGCCGATCAAGATTGCCGCATTGATCACGAGGCAGTTTCGAATCATATTGCAGGTAAAGACATTGGCTAACCAGAGCTATTCCCAGCAGCAAATCGCTTCCCAGATCGGGCTTCATCCTTATGCGGTTAAAATCGCGGGGGAGCAGGCACGAAAGTTCGAGACAGCCCGGCTTGAAGGGATCTTAAACCATCTGGCCAACCTGGATTATCAGATGAAGACAGGAGCCGTTGATAAGGTTCTGGGAATCGAGCTGTTCTTGCTTAGATTGGGAGCTGCGTAGCACCCGGCCATTATACCAAAAAGCCCTGAACGGCTATTCACAGTTCAGGGCTTTTTCAATGTGTCGTATTCAACAAACGACTCTTATGCTTGCGCGCTAAGAGCGTTCAGTCTTTTCGCCAGACGGGACTTCTTGCGGGCAGCTGCATTCTTATGGATCAGACCTTTAGTTACAGCTTTATCAAGCTTCTTGGAAGCAGCTTGGAAAGCAGCTTTAGCAGCGTCGATTTCTGTACCGTTCAATGCTACGTCAGCATTCTTAACTGCTGTGCGAAGCGCGGATTTCTGAGAAATGTTAAGCGCGTGGCGTTTGTCACTTGTCTTTACACGTTTAATCGCGGATTTAATGTTTGGCATTACATTCACCTCCTGTAAGGCATTTCAATAGAGCGAAATGATTCACAACTTAAAATATTTTAGCATGGGGGTGGACAAAAAGCAATACTCATCTCGACTTCTGCATAATCCTTCCCTTCCTCTCGCACACTACTAGCAATATGAGGAGGAGTGTGATTTTATGGAACTCGATTTGCAAATGTATTCTGTACGAACCGACCTGGCCGTGGAATCCAGGGAACTTGCCGGAGGCGAAGTTAATCCGATACCCGGTCTGCTGGAGGACGTGGTGCAGGAGGACGGTATCAAGATTACCCGTCTGGATGTGGAAAGTGAAGCTGCTTCTCAGCAAATCGGGCGAGTGAAGGGGCATTATGTCACGTTAGAGATACCGGATCTGCGCAAAGGGGATACCGATCTCCAAGATCAGGTATCGGTGGTGTTTGCGCGTGAGCTTGAAGCATTCATGAGTCGGATCGGTATCGCTCCGAAGGCAACGGTGCTTATTGTGGGCCTGGGTAATTGGAACGTTACTCCTGACTCGCTCGGGCCGCTGGTCGTGGAGAACGTTATGGTCACACGCCAATTTTTCGAGCTAATGCCAGAGCGCGTCGCGCCAGGCTACCGGGAGGTTAGCGCGATTGCACCGGGCGTGCTTGGCCTGACAGGCATCGAATCAAGTGAAACCGTGCAGGGGATCGTCGATCGGGTGCGACCGGAACTGATCATTGCCATCGATGCTTTGGCATCAAGATCGCTGGAGCGTGTGAACACGACCATACAGGTTGCCGATATCGGCATCCATCCCGGATCGGGGATCGGCAACAAGCGAAAAGGTTTGACAAAGGAAATATTGGGTGTACCTTGCATCGCTATCGGCGTGCCTACAGTTTGTTATGCTTCCACGATTGTTAATAACGCCATCGATCTGATGAAAGCTCATTTCGGCGAAGGGGCGCCGGAGACGGGCAAAATCATGGGGATGCTGCATGACCTTCCCGAGAACGAACGGCTTGCTCTCGTTAAGGAAGTTCTGGAGCCGCTTGGCCATGATTTGATCGTGACGCCGAAGGAGATCGATGAATTTATTGAGGATATCGCGAATATTGTGGCCACTGGTCTGAATGCAGCGCTTCATGAGGCAGTCGATCCGGGGAATGTGGGGGCTTATACCCATTAATATCGGCAACTCTGAGGATAAAAGCTCCGAATCTATCGGAGCTTTTATATTTTTCCATGGAACTAGTTCTATCGATTCCGCCCGGTTCATAGATTTGAATTATACGAGATTACAGAGTCGCCGGAGAGATCTTGAAGAATCAGGAGTCGACTGATCCCGAGCGAACCGAGGAGGACATCGATATGAATAACCGCAAGTTCCGCATATGGAATGTTGCCCGATTGAAGCGCAAGGTGATGGAGGGGCTCAGCATGGGCCGAACTCTCGTAATTCTAATGCTGGGTTCTCTCATATTGTTCATTCTATTAGGTCTTGGCGGAATGGCGGAACAGCGGCTGAACTCTTCGCCGGTTTCATCGATGAAGGGCTTGGCGGCATCCTTATCCAGCCATTTCTTCATTGATATGATCGGGATGGAGATGCCGCATATGACCGCTTCTAAACCTTCAACGAGTTTCTCAAGTGAGAAAATGTCAACATTTGTGTTTCAACTATTAACGAGCGTGAATCCTAGAGATCCGAAGAGTCTGCTTGCGGGAGAGCTGCCTGGCATGCGAGCGAATCAACCGGTCCAACTCTCGCATGGCTCAGGTAATGAAGATGGGGAGGCACCTGCTGATTACCGTCCCGATACGGAGAACGGGGTGCCAGGAGCACCAGAGAGTGAGCCTCCTGCAGACGCGGGCGAACCAGGAAATGATCCAGTCCAAGAGGGACAGCAACCAGGCAACGATACTGGTGAAGATAACGAAGTGCCTGGCACAACAGAGGAGCCTGGTAATACCACTCTACCGGGAGACAATCCAACTACAAATGGTAAGAAAGCGGTTCTGATCTATCATTCTCATCCGCAAGAAGCTTACAATCCGCTCTTGACTCATCCTTCCGATAACCCTGGAGCGGTATCGCCGAAGAAGAATGTTATGCTGGTAGGTTCTTTTCTGGCATCAAGATTGGAAGCGAACGGTATCGGCGCTCTGCATGATCAATCGAACTATCAGGCTACGGTGCCAGGCTACAACTACAACTATTCTTATAAATATTCTCGTGAGACCGTCATCGAAGCGATGGCTCAACATGACGAAATGAATTATCTGATCGATATTCACCGAGATTCGCAGCGATATAACAAAACTACGGCAACGGTCAATGGACAAAATTATGCCAAGGTTTACTTTATCGTCGGCCATGCGAACGAGAATTGGCGTCAAAATGAAGCGTTTGCGAGTAAGATTAACGCCAAACTGGAGCAGTCTTATCCCGGAATATCCAGAGGCGTCTGGGGTAAATCAGCAGACCAGGGCAATGGTGAGTACAATCAGTCGTTATCTCCTAACAGCATCCTGATTGAGATTGGCGGCATTGATAATACGAAGGATGAGTTGCAGCGAACTTCCGAAGTGCTGGCCGATATCATTGCCGAAGTGTACTGGCAAGAGCAGGAGCCAAGAAGGCCAGTGTCCAGACAAACACCGAAACAGGATACAAACAAGCGGGTTAGCTCAAAGAATACGAAGAGGGAGGGTCAACCATGTCAAGAATGGCGAAGCGCGTCGTGGCACTGTTCATCTGGACAGGCATCGGCATCCTGGTGGGCATGCAGCTTGGAGGTGTAAAGGCGCCCAACCTGAATGAAGGCATAACATCGGTACAGCAGCATGTTCAAGAGCCTCGGGACGAGTCGATTCAGGGCAACGGTTGGGGAGGCGCGCGTAAACCCATCGTTGAAGAGTCATCCTACCCGGAAAAAGAATCAAATCTCACGCTTCCGCCGCTCAAGCCCTCGCCAAGCGACATTCTGCTGCCTGAGCGTGCCAAACCACCGGCCGACGTGTTGGCGGACAAGACCGCTGGGCTGCTGCAGCAATTGTCGGATCAGAGCATCCGTTGGGTCGTCTCCATGTTCGGTTCCATTACGGATTAAAATCAACTTGTTCTCAGCATTGCTGTGTTACACCTCAACTGGTATAATAAGTTGATTCACACATCTGGTGGTTGTTGGGGGTTAGGCATGACTGACGTACAAGTAAGACAACAGAAAATTCGTAATTTTTGCATTATTGCACATATAGACCATGGCAAATCGACACTCGCCGACCGCATTTTGGAATTCACAGGAGCATTAACCTCTCGTGAGATGCAAGAGCAAGTCCTGGATCAGATGGATCTGGAGCGGGAACGCGGCATCACGATCAAACTGCAGGCGGTTCGCTTAAACTATAAGGCCGATGACGGCGAAGAGTACATTCTGAATTTGATTGATACCCCGGGACATGTCGATTTTACGTATGAAGTGTCGCGTAGTTTGGCAGCTTGCGAAGGTGCGTTGCTCGTCGTAGATGCGGCACAAGGTATCGAAGCGCAGACGCTGGCCAACGTTTATTTGGCGCTAGACAACAATTTGGAGATCCTTCCGGTCATCAACAAGATCGATCTGCCAAGCGCCGATCCGGAACGCGTCAAACAGGAAGTGGAAGATGTCATCGGACTGGATGCCAGCGATGCTGTACTCGCTTCAGCCAAAGCCGGCATCGGAATCAAAGAGATCCTGGAGCAGGTCGTGCAGAAAGTACCAGCTCCGACGGGACAATCCGAAGAGCCGCTGAAAGCGTTAATCTTCGATTCCCATTATGATCCGTACAAGGGTGTTATCGTATATGTCCGCGTGCTTGACGGGAGCATTAAGGCAGGATCGAAGATCAAGATGATGGCGACTGGCAAGACCTTCGAGGTCATCGAAGTTGGAGCATTCAAACCGCGCATGTCGGTGGTAGACGAGCTTAACGTCGGAGATGTTGGCTTTATTGTTGCCGGTATTAAGAGCGTCGGCGATACTCAGGTTGGTGACACGGTAACGGATGCGAAGCGTCCAACGGCAGAACCGCTCCCTGGTTATCGCAAGATCAACCCGATGGTATTCTGCGGATTGTATCCAATCGAGACATCGGATTATAACGATTTGCGCGAAGCGCTGGAGAAGCTTCAACTTAATGACGCTTCACTAAGCTTCGAGCCGGAAACATCCAGCGCACTTGGCTTCGGATTCCGATGCGGATTCCTCGGTTTGCTGCACATGGAGATTATCCAAGAGCGGATAGAGCGTGAATTCAACATCCCGCTGATTACGACAGCACCGAGCGTTATCTATCGCATTACGCTAACGAACGGCGAGCAGATCCAGATCGACAATCCGTCCCACTATCCAGAGATCGGGAAGATCGATTTCGTTGAGGAGCCTTATGTTAAGGCAGCCATTATCGTTCCGAATGATTATGTCGGGGCTATCATGGAACTGTGTCAAGGGAAACGCGGCGAATTCATCAATATGGAGTATCTGGACACAACGCGGGTTACGATTACGTATGAAATTCCGCTGTCCGAAATCGTATATGATTTCTTCGACCAACTGAAATCGAGTACGAAGGGTTACGCATCGTTTGATTACGAATTATCCGGGTACCGCAGATCTAACCTGGCGAAGATGGACATTCTGCTCAATGGGGAACAAGTTGATGCCCTTTCCTTTATCGTCCACAAGGACCGTGCGTATCACCGCGGCCGGGCAATTTGCGAGAAGCTGCGCGAGTTGATTCCTCGTCAAATGTTCGAAGTGCCGATTCAAGCTTCCGTAGGTACCAAAGTAGTGGCACGTGAGACGGTTAAAGCGATGCGGAAGAACGTTCTGGCCAAGTGCTACGGTGGGGATATTTCACGTAAGCGGAAACTTCTTGAGAAGCAGAAGGAAGGTAAGAAGCGGATGAAACAGGTCGGCAGCGTTGAGGTGCCGCAGGAAGCCTTCATGGCTGTCCTCAAAATCGACGATAACTAGGTTTAGCATTATATGGATAAGGAAAGCCGTAAGCGGCTTTCCTTTCTTTCATTACTAGAGCGGTAGAGGTATATTAGAGAAGGAACTAATGAAAGTTGCACGAGGCAGTACAAGAGGGGGCAAGAATAAATGACGATTAATAAAAGGACGGAAGCCGTGTACATCCATATTCCGTTCTGTACAAATAAATGTTTCTATTGTGACTTCAACTCATATGTCTTGAAGGATCAGCCTGTGATGGATTATTTACATGCGCTGGATCAGGAAATGGCGTTGACAGTGAAGAGTAATCCTCCTGGTATCATCAAAAGCATCTTTGTAGGTGGGGGAACACCAACCGTGCTGAAACCAGAGGAGATGAAGTATTTCCTCCAAAGTGTGAAACGGCACTTCCCGGAATGGTCAGATGATATCGAATTCTCAATGGAAGCCAACCCCGGTACAACCGATCTGGAGAAGCTGTCGGTCATGCGCGCAGGTGGGGTGAATCGCATTAGCTTCGGCGTTCAGGCGTTTCAGAATAAGTTACTAAGCGGCATCGGCCGCATCCACGATACGGATGATGTATACCGCAGTCTGGACAATGCTCGTCAAGCGGGCTTTGACAACATGTCGATTGATTTAATGTTCGGGCTGCCGAATCAGACGCTGGATATGCTGGCAGAAAGTATAGATAAGGCACTTGAATTGGGACTCCCCCATTACTCTATTTATAGCTTGAAGGTCGAGGAAAATACACTCTTCCATACGATGTATCAGCGGAACCAGTTGCCGCTTCCGGATGAAGAAGATGAGTTGAACATGTATCTTCTATTAATGAAACGGATGAAGCAGGCCGGCTACAATCAATATGAAATTAGTAATTTTGCCAAACCAGGCTTTGAAAGCCGTCATAACATGACGTACTGGCGCAACGAGGATTATTACGGTCTTGGTGCTGGTGCCCACGGATATGTTGGACGCCACCGGCATGTTAACATCAAGGGAGTTAATCCATATAATGAGGCAGCCCTGAAGGGCTTGCCGAGACTGGAAAGCTTCGAGGTATCCAGAGAAGAGGCGATGGAAGATTTCCTGATGGTAGGCCTGCGCGTTCTGGAAGGCGTGGACCGCGAGCGGTTTCAGCAACAGTTCGGGATATCCATGGATGAAGTGTTTGCTGCACCGCTGAACAAGATGGTGAGCGCTGGACTTCTCGATGTAACAGAGGAAGGATACAGGCTTAGCAGCAAAGGTATCCTGTTCGGCAATGATGTATTCGCTGAATTTATCGGCAGTCTGTCGGCAAATTAATTATTGAACTTATATACGCCGTGTTGTATATTTATTCATATTATGACGGAGCGTGTAAAGGGGAGATAAGCAGCATGTCGGCGGTATGCAGAAAAGCGAACTTAGACGACGTTGAGCCGCTGTATCAGATGATTCAGGGTTATGCCGAGAAGGGAATTATGCTTCCCCGTTCAAGAAAGATTCTGGAGAGACAGATCGGGGAGTTTGTCGTAGCTGAAGCTGAAGGAGAAGTTATCGGTTGTGGCTCGCTCTGCCAGCTCGGGAGCGATCTGGTAGAGATACGCTCACTTGGCATATCGGAAGGACATAAAGGTAAGGGGATCGGCTCAATGCTGGTGGATTCATTATTGGAAGAAGCGAGACGCCGCGAGCTATCCAAAGTAATGGCCTTGACATACGAAGTGTCTTTTTTCATCAAAAACGGCTTTGCCGTCGTCGAGAAGGAAATTTTTCCGGAGAAGGTGTGGACGGATTGCATTCATTGCAAGAAGCAGCACGCCTGTGACGAAATAGCTGTTCTTAAAGTGCTGAACTGACTTGACAATCCTCAGGTCGGTTTGGTATTTTTGTTATATCGGTTAGCACTCGATGGCGATGAGTGCTAACGACAGCGAAAACTTACAGTCAGCAAGGAGGGGAGCAACATGTTAACAGATCGTCAGCGCATGATATTGAATGCTATTGTGGATGATTATATCCGTTCAGCCGAACCGGTTGGTTCAAGAAGCATCTCGAAACGCGGGGATGTCGGTTTTAGTCCGGCAACGATTCGTAATGAGATGGCTGATTTGGAGGAACTTGGTTTTCTGGAGCAGCCTCATACATCAGCCGGGCGAATTCCATCCATAAGGGGTATCGTTATTATGTTGATCATCTCACCTCAACGTTTTCCTTAAATCCATCGGAGCTCCACCTGATGAAGTCCTTCTTTGCGGAGAAGCTGAACGTGATGGAGCAGATGATTCAGCATACGGCGGGCATTTTGTCCCAGATGACGAATTACACTTCCATCCTTCTGGGACCGGAAGTTTTTCATACGTCCCTGCGCCACTTTCAGCTGCTTCCGCTGCATGATCATCAAGCGGTAGCGATTATTGTGACCAGTACGGGTCAAGTAGAGAACAAGATCGTCTCGATTCCGCCCGGCGTTTCCGTATCGGAATTGGAACAGGTCGTTAATCTACTGAACAAGAAGCTGGTTAACGTTCCGCTCTATAAATTAAAGACGCGCTTGTATACGGAGCTTGGTGAAGAAATGCAGCGCCATATCGCCCATTACGAAGATCTGATGAGTATGCTCGATATTGCACTCAATAACGAGCCGGATCAACGTGGTATCTATCTTAGCGGCACGACCCACATGCTTAATCAACCGGAATTCAAGGATGTAGACAAGGTCAGGGATATCTTCGAATTGCTTGAGCAGACGCCCGCGTTGATGAAGCTAATGGCTCCTGCGCCTGGTGAACACGGGATTCAGGTAAGAATCGGTACCGAGAATACACACGAAGCCATATCCAATTGCAGCCTGATTACAGCAACCTATTCTATAGATGGCAAGGCGCTAGGCTCCATCGGTATACTTGGACCTACGAGAATGGAATATGCCCGGGTGATCGGTATTCTGAACGTGTTGTCCCATGATCTAACCAAGCTGTTGTCACACTGGTACAAATAAAGGAGTGAGACAGATGGGCCAAGGACAACATAGCCAAGTAGATGGCGATGAACGCTACTCAACCCTTCTGAATAACAGCAATGCCGTTCGAGCTGTTACATCGGCTGTCGAAGGCACGCTCGGTCCGAAGGGACTGGACGTCATGCTGGTCGGACCGCGTGGGGAAGTCGTGATTACGAATGACGGGGTCACGATTCTGGATAAAATGGATGTATCTCATCCGGCTGCCCGCCTTCTGATCCAGGTCGCGCGCGCGCAGCAAGAGAAGATTGGTGATGGCACCACAACCGCCACCGTAGTAGCGGGGGCATTGGTTCAGGAAGGTGTGTCCCGGATTACCCGGGGCGTTCCTGCTTCCAAGGTTGTGGAAGGGATGCGTCAGGGTATTGGCCTTGCGTTAAAGCTGTTATCGGAGCAAGTGCGGGTCATTGACGGTCTGAGCGATCCGTTGCTGGAACGAACCGTGTATGTGGCCGGACGTGAACGCAAGGACATCGTGGAGCTCATTATGAAAGCAGCCGAGATGGCAGGAATTCATACGCTGAAAGATCCAGCTTATTCGCTCGCAGATCATATCGTTGCTCTGGAGAATGCAGAGAATGAAGTGTTTGAGGGCGTCCTCCTTCGGCAGAAGCCGCTATTTACGCGCGAGTCTCAAATGCACGAGGACGCGAAAGTTCTGGTGCTTATGGACGCTCTGGAGCCCGACGAGATCGATGAGGAAGCGCTGACTACCGAAGCCGGGTTTGCCCAATACATGGATCACCGTAGAGTCTTTGCCTTGAATATGAAACGGCTGGCTGATCTTTCGGTTAAGCTGATCCTCCTCGAGAAGGGGATACACCCGGATGCTGAGCAATTATGCCTGGATTACGGGATTATGGTTGTCCCCCGTGTGTCACGAGCTGATCTGCGAAGGGTTTGTGCCATTACCGATGCAACCCCGGTACGCCGCAAGGCGTTACATAAGGAGGCAGACCAACTGGCCGCTGTGCTGGGATATACCCCGAAAGTTTCATTTGACGAAACGATCGGCAAGGTCCGGCTTGCATGCGGTGACAAGGACCGGATTGTAACGGTGATTGTCGGAGCAAGTACCTCGGAGGTTGTTGGAGAAGCGGCGAGAATTGCCGGAGATGCCGCCTCGGCTTTGCAGGCTGCCGTGTTGGGCGGAGTACTTCCGGGAGGCGGGACAAGCGAGCTTGCGATATCCTATGAGCTGGAACGAATACGGGAAGCTCAGAAGGGGATGGAAGCTTTCGGCATCGAAGCCGTGTCTGCGGCTCTGCGCAAACCGATGTCTCAAATTTTGCTGAATGCCGGTTACAATCCTCTCGAGAAGATGGAAGAGGTCCGAGCGGCGCAAATCCATGCGGGCTCTGACAGCAAGGGCATTGATTGCGATACGGGCAGCATCGTGGATTATGAAGAACTGGGAGTACTCGATCCCGCACCGGTCAAACTGCACGGACTGCGGGCAGCCGGTGAGGTTGCATCAGCCATACTCCGAATACATCACGTGATCAAGATGAAGGAATTGGAAGAAGAATAAATAGCGTTTTGCGAATATTGAAGGAGGTGAGGGCGTCTTGAATAATGAGCACAAGGATGCCGTTCAAGATACAGTAGCAGATGAGAAGATGGAAGAGACCCTGAATGACACACCAAACTCGGGTGAGGTTGAGGGTGTTGGCGAGACCGATGCAACGCCTGAGCAGGAGATTCCAAGTGATCAAACGGAGGGGACAGCTGACGCAGAGGCGGGTTCGGAGATTTCCAAACTGCAGGCTGAGGTGGCAGAGCATCAGCAGCGTACGCTGCGCGTACAGGCTGACTTTGACAATTTCCGCAGACGAACACAGAAGGAGAAAGAGGATCTCGGGAAATATGCCTCAGCTAAGCTTATAACCGAATTGATTCCGGTTATCGATAACTTCGAGCGTGCACTTCAGGCGTCCGGAGACAATCCGGAGTTTGAATCCTTCTCCAAAGGGGTTAACATGATCTTCCGTCAACTGGAAGGCGTACTGACAAGCGAAGGTTTAACGGCGATGAACAGTGTCGGCGAGCCGTTCAATCCGGAATATCATCAAGCGATCATGCAGGTTGAGAGCGATGAGTATGAGGAAGGCATTGTCGTTGAGGAAGTACAGAAGGGCTATATTCTAAAGGATAAGGTAATTAGACCTGCCATGGTTAAAGTGAGCATGTAAGCGGCTCTTGTATAGTCGTTTATCATATAAAAATAAACAATAATCAATATCATACGAAGAATCGTATGGATGAATAAGGAGGATTTTTACATGAGTAAAGTAATTGGTATCGACCTTGGAACAACCAACTCCTGCGTTGCCGTAATGGAAGGTGGCGAAGCAGTAGTCATTCCGAATCCGGAGGGTGCTCGTACAACCCCGTCCGTGGTCGGCTTTAAGAAAGACGGGGAGCGTATTGTTGGTGATACAGCGAAACGCCAAGCGATCACGAACCCGGATCGTACGATCATGTCCATTAAGCGCCACATTGGTACGAGTCATAAAGAAGCGATTGATGGCAAAGATTATACGCCTCAAGAGATTTCGGCGATTATTCTGCAAAAGTTGAAGTCTGATGCTGAGGCTTATCTCGGTCAAACCGTAACGCAGGCGGTTATTACGGTACCGGCTTATTTCAACGACAGCCAGCGTCAAGCGACAAAGGATGCCGGTAAAATTGCGGGTCTGGAAGTATTGCGTATCGTTAACGAGCCGACAGCGGCTGCATTGGCGTACGGTATGGAGAAATCCGAAGATCAGACAATTCTCGTATATGACCTTGGTGGCGGTACGTTCGACGTATCCATCCTTGAGCTCGGTGACGGTTTCTTCGAAGTTAAAGCAACCAGCGGTGACAATAAGCTGGGCGGCGACGACTTCGACCAAGTGATCATCGATTATCTTGTAGCTGAATTCAAGAAAGAGCAAGGCATTGATCTGAGCAAGGATAAAGCAGCGGTTCAACGTCTGAAAGATGCTGCGGAAAAAGCGAAAAAGGAATTGTCAGGCGTACTGACAACGACTGTCTCGCTGCCGTTCATCACCGTTGCCGATGGCGTGCCGCAGCATCTTGAGATCAATCTGACTCGCGCTAAATTCGAAGAATTGTCGGCTACGCTTGTAGAGCGCACGCTTGGACCAACTCGTCAGGCGCTTAGCGATGCAGGTCTGACGGCTAATGATATTAACAAAATTGTGCTTGTCGGTGGCTCCACTCGTATCCCTGCGGTACAGGAAGCTATTAAGAAGTTGACAGGTAAAGAGCCGCATAAGGGCGTAAACCCTGACGAAGTGGTTGCACTTGGCGCAGCAGTGCAAGCTGGTGTATTGACAGGTGATGTGAAGGACGTCGTTCTCCTCGATGTAACTCCACTGTCTCTCGGTATTGAAACAGCTGGCGGCGTATTCACCAAGATGATCGAGCGTAACACTACGATCCCAACAAGCAAAACCCAAGTCTTCTCGACTTATGCTGATAATCAGCCGAGCGTTGAGATTCACGTGCTGCAAGGCGAGCGTGAAATGGCTGCAGGCAACAAAACGCTTGGACGCTTTATGCTTGGAGATATTCCTCCAGCGCCGCGCGGCGTACCGCAAATCGAGGTTACTTTCGATATCGATGCGAACGGTATCGTTAACGTATCGGCTACCGATAAAGGTACGGGCAAGAGCCAGAAGATTACGATCACGTCTTCCAGCGGCTTGAGCGACGCTGAAGTTGAACAGATGATGAAGGACGCAGAACTGCATGCGGAGGAAGATCGTAAACGTAAAGAACTGGTTGAAGCTCGCAACAATGCGGACCAACTCGTATACACTACAGAGAAGACCTTGAAGGATCTTGGCGATAAAGTGGATGCAGCTGAAGCGGAAAAAGCAAACGAAGCCAAAGAAAAAGTGAAGAAGGCGCTGGAAGCTGACAATCTCGAAGAGATCAATGCATCGGTGGAAGAGCTGACCCAGATCGTTCAACAGCTGTCTGTGAAGTTGTATGAGCAAGCTGCACAAGAACAACAGGGTGCAGAAGGCGCTGATGGTGCTGAATCCGGTACTCCGAAGAAAGACAACGTCGTAGATGCTGATTACGAGGTTGTTGACGAAGACAAAAACAAAGGTTAATCTGAATAGATTGTATGGGAAGGTCAAAGCTGCGCATCTTCGCACTTTGACTTTCCTTTTGTCGTAAGAGTAATCAGGAGATTGAGGTGAAACCGTGGCTGAAAAGCGTGATTATTATGAAGTGCTCGGTCTTGGCAAGGATGCATCCGATGACGATATCAAGAAAGCGTATCGTAAGATGGCACGCCAATATCATCCAGACGTCAATAAAGCGGCTGATGCGGAGACCAAATTCAAAGAAGTAAAAGAGGCTTATGACGTGCTGAGCGATGGTCAAAAGCGAACGCGTTATGATCAGTATGGACATGTTGATCCGAACCAGGGCATGGGTGGTGGCGCCGGTGATTTCGGCGGTTTTGGTGACATATTCGATATGTTCTTTGGCGGAAATGGACGCGTGATCCGAATGCGCCACAACGAGGGAACGATCTGCAGTATACGATGACCGTCGAATTCAAGGAAGCGATATTCGGCAAGGAGACCGATATTACCATTCCGCGTACTGAGAATTGTGACACCTGCCACGGCTCAGGAGCTAAGCCGGGAACACAGCCTCAGACATGCTCGGTCTGCCGAGGTACCGGTCAAGAAGAGGTTGTGCAGAACACGCCGTTTGGCCGTATGGTGAACCGTCGTGCTTGTTCGAACTGTAACGGTAACGGAAAGATTATCAAAGAGCGTTGCTCCACTTGTCACGGTAATGGCAAAGTGAAAAAACAGCGCAAGATTCACGTTCGCATTCCTGCTGGCGTGGATGACGGCGCGCAACTGCGTATGACAGGTGAGGGTGAAGGTGGAGTACGAGGCGGTCCGGCCGGTGATTTGTACATCGTCATTCGGGTCAAGTCGCATGATTTCTTCGAGCGTGAAGGGGAAGATATTTACTGCGAAGTGCCGCTGACCTTTGCGCAGGCTGCACTAGGCGACGAGATTGAAATCCCGACCTTGACCGAAAAAGTGAAGCTGAAAATTCCTGCAGGCACTCAAACTGGCACCTTCTTCCGCTTAAAGGGCAAAGGAGTTCCCCGTTTGCGCGGGGCAGGACAGGGTGATCAACATGTTAAGGTGGTCATCGTTACGCCGAGCAAGTTGAGCGATGAGCAGAAAGATCTGCTCCGTCAATTCGCTTCGCTGGATGGCGAACAGACACATGAGCAGGAGCAGTCATTTTTTGACCGTGTAAAAAAGGCGTTTCGCGGTGACTAATGTTTAACCATAAACGCAAATGATTCATATCATCGATAGGGCAGGCTGGGGTGTAGTGACCTCAGCCTGCTTTTTTTACGTGGAATAAATCACAGGAAGGTGAAGCAAGCTAGGGGATGTTCCGTTAGTTTGGTGACTCTACACGAAGAAATGCAGGTGAATCTCTTGACTGAAAGAAACATACTGGCCTACTTCAAGAGCCCGGAGGAAGCCCAGCATGCCGCGCGCAAATTGCAGTCGCTTCGAGTTATCGATATGTCCATCGACCGCTTTAATACCTCTTCGTCAGGTGGATTGAATATTACGAATCATCCCTTGCCGGGGACTTTCACAGCTATATGTCCATGACTCATAACGCATCGTTCGTGAGCGTATCGGAGGCGATATTGTCCTCTTCCGATCCAGCGGTCAGCGGTATGGAGTGATGGGGGGGCGGACGATACCACTGGACGTGATATTCTGCTGACCGTCGTGCTGGAGCAAGCTATGTATGCCCAGGCTGAACGAATTATCGAAGAATCCGGCGGTATGATGTGAGTACCGTAAATAACAACGTGAGAGAGGAGGGTTTTATGATGAGACGAAAAAAGAAAGGGAGCATTTCAAGCAAAACAGAGAAAATGCTGGCTCTTCAATCTGCCAAGGCTGAGGATGTGGAGTTCTCGGCAATGGAAGCAGATCACGATGATGTGGAGGCCATTCGCAGAGGCGAGGCGGCGGACCAGCGCCAGTTGAAGGAAATTCTGGACGAGCAGTAATGCCACCCGCTTATGAATATGGCGGGATTTTATGCTGAGGTGACGGCCTCTTGTCTCGGTAAGATGAGGCAGGAGGTTTTCTTATAATTTTTGTATACGAGGTCCTCAATATAGTACAATGATAGTTACGTACGAATGAGGAGGAACTGTAGCACATGTTATGGCGTGAATTAACGATACATACCACGGAAGAAGCCGTGGAGATGATCACCAATTTCCTGCACGAGGCAGGAGCGGGTGGCGTCTCGATTGAAGAGTCGGGATCAACGAATAAGAAGCGGGATACGTCTTTGGGCCAATGGTTCGATGAGATCGTTCCCTTTAACGATATACCAGAAGGGTTTGCCGTCATCAAAGGGTACTTTGATGAGACAACTACGCTGGATGAGATTCACAACGAAATTTCGCCGCGTGTAGACGAGCTTAAGGACTTCGGCATTGACACAGGTGAAGTACGGTATGAAATGAAGACAGTGAACGAGGATGAATGGGCAACGGCCTGGAAACAGTATTTCAAACCGATCCGTGTGTCGAATCGGCTTACAATCAAGCCGACTTGGGAAGAGTACACGCCAGAATCGGAAGAAGAACATATTATTGAACTGGACCCTGGGATGGCATTCGGCACGGGTACGCATCCAACCACATCGCTATGCTTGCGTACGCTGGAAATGGTGGTCCAAGGCGGAGAAGAAATTATTGATGTGGGAACGGGCTCGGGGATTCTGGCCATCGGTGCCGCGCGCCTGGGAGCCGCTCACATACTCGCACTGGATCTGGACCCGGTGGCTGTCTCAAGCGCGACGGAGAACGCACGGCTTAACGGGTTAGAGGAGAAAATTACGGTGAAGGAGAGCGACCTGCTCTCCGTTCTCATCGATAAGTCTGTTCAATCTGAGCTTGGCGTTGCGCTGCCTGTACAGATTGTAGTTGCTAATATCTTGGCAGAGGTTATTCTGCTATTCATCGACGATGTCTATCAGGCTTTGCAGTCAGGAGGCGTTTATATCGCTTCTGGCATCTACAAGAACAAGGAAGAACTGGTGCAGGCTGCACTCGTCTCATCGGGCTTTCAAATCGCAGATATTTGCCGAGAAGATGATTGGGTTGCATTCGTGGCGAGGAAGAACTGATTATGGAGTTTTTGGATCGACTGTTATTCTATCCACTGGAACAACTCCCGTTTTATCTGATCGTCATTATAATTGCATTTACGGTCCATGAATTCTCGCACGCTTATTTTGCTAATAAATTCGGAGATCCAACGGCGAAGTTATTGGGCAGAGTTACCTTGAACCCAGCCGTACACTTTGATTTCCTCGGCATCGTACTGCTGCTAATTGCAGGATTTGGATGGGCGAGGCCCGTCCCGATTAACCGGGAGAACTTCAATAAACCACGGCTAATGAGCATCGTGGTCGCTGCCGTGGGACCGCTGAGCAACTTGGTGTTGGGCATCATTGGTGCGTTGATCTATGCCGTATTGTATCAGCTAGGCTATGCGAATCCAATTCCGTTGACGGGATCGGAGCAAGCCGTTCAGATCTTCTTCGAAGCTTTTATATTGCTTAATTTTTTCTTGTGTTTGTTCAATCTCGTCCCACTGCCACCCTTGGATGGTTATCGCATTCTGGAGGATGTACTGCCTCCGCGGGTAAGCGCCAAGATTCAACGGTTCGAGCAGTGGTCCATACTTTTTTTCCTGTTGATCATCCTCCTGCCAGTTTTTCAGAATTATACGATTGCTCCGCTTTATCAAGCAGCACGAAATATGGCACATGAGGTATTGAATCTATTTATTATGATAACCGGCGGCTATTGACCATGATTGGCACTGGTCAGCCGGGCCGAAAAGATGTATCATGAGGTTTGGCGATTTTGGAGTTAGGTGAGGATAAAGATGCAACGATATTTTGTGACTCCCGCACAGTTTGCGGAAGACCGTGTTGAGATTACAGGTGATGACGCCCGGCATATAACCAAAGTGATGCGGGGCAGGCTGGGTGATAAATTCATCTTAAGCGATGGCGTTTCACGTGAGGCGCTATTTAAGATCGACGATATGGATGGCCATCGTGTCTTGGCTGTATTACTTGAGCCTTTGGAGATGAATCACGAACCACGATTACAGGTGACCATCGCTCAAAGCTTACCGAAAGGCGACAAGATGGAGACGGTCATCCAGAAATGCACCGAGATCGGTGCCGTGTCGTTTGTGCCCTTTTTGTCAGAACGTACCATCGTTCAGTATGACGCGAAGAAGGAAGTCAAGCGGTTGGAACGTTGGCGAAAGATCGCGAAAGAGGCTGCCGAACAGGCGCACCGTAATCGGATTCCCGCTGTGGACCAGCCGATGTCGTGGAAGAACCTGCTTGCCGCGTTTGACGGCTATGATGCCGTTTATTTTTGTTATGAGAAGGAGTCCGGCGCCCAACTTCGGGACAAACTTAAACCGTTTGTGGAGGCAGTGCTTCAAGCGGATGATTCCAAGGCGAGTTTATTATTGGTTGTAGGTCCCGAAGGTGGTTTTACCGAACAGGAGTGTCGGGCTGCTGAGCAAGCTGGCGCTGTGTCCGTGGCCCTTGGTCGAAGAATTCTTCGCTGCGAGACAGCGGGAATGACGGCGCTTGCTTGTGCATTATATGAATCTGGAGAAATGGGGGGCGTTTGAACATGCCATCCGTAGCGTTTTATACGTTAGGTTGTAAAGTTAATTTTTATGATACCGAGGCCATCTGGCAATATTTCAAGAATGACGGGTATGACCAGGTGGACTTCGAGCAGACAGCTGATGTTTATTTGATTAATACTTGTCATGTAACCAATACAGGCGATAAAAAGAGCCGTCAGATGATACGGCGCGCGGTTCGGCGTAATCCGGAAGCATCGTGGCCGTTACGGGCTGCTATGCCCAGACTTCACCAGCCGAGATTCTGGATATTCCGGGTGTCGACCTTGTAATCGGGAACCAGGATCGGGATAAAATCATGGATTTCATCCACGATATTGAGAAATCCCGTCAACCGGTTAATGCGGTTCGCAATATTATGAAGACCCGGGTGTTCGAGGATTTGGACGTCCCTAATTTTGCGGAGCGGACGCGCGCGTTCCTGAAAATTCAGGACGGCTGCAACAACTTCTGTACATTCTGCATTATTCCTTGGTCCCGTGGTTTGTCCCGGAGCCGTGATCCGAAGAGCATCATCCATCAGGCGCATCAGCTTGTTGATGCCGGTTATAAAGAAATCGTACTAACGGGTATTCATACTGGCGGGTACGGTGATGATCTGGAGAACTACCGATTGTCCGACCTGCTATGGGATCTGGATCGCGTGGACGGCCTCGAAAGAATTCGGATCAGCTCAATTGAAGCGAGCCAGATCGATGAGAAGATGCTGGATGTATTGAATCGCTCCAGCAAGATGTGCCGTCATCTCCATATTCCGCTGCAAGCGGGTGACGATACGGTCCTCAAGCGCATGCGCCGCAAGTATACAACCGAGGAGTTCTACAATAAGATGGGTCTTATTCGGCAAGCCATGCCTGATGTTGGCATCACCACGGATGTGATTGTTGGCTTCCCGGGGGAGACCGATGAGATGTTCCGTAATGGATATGATCTGATGAAGGCGATTCAGTTCTCGGAAATGCATGTCTTCCCGTATTCCAAGCGTACAGGCACGCCAGCTGCACGGATGGAGGATCAGGTTGATGATGAAGTGAAGAATGCGCGTGTGCATGAACTGATCGATTTGTCTGAACAGTTGCAGCTTGCTTATGCCCAACGTTTTGTCGGCCAAATTCTCGAAGTTATACCGGAGCGAGAATACAAGGGGGCACCGTCCGGCAGCAAAATGCAGGGCTATAGCGACAATTATCTGCAACTTATCTTCAATGGTTCCTCGGAGCTTGAGGGTCAATTGTGTCGCGTGAAATTGACGAAAGCCGGAGTGAATGAATGCGAAGGCGAATTAATCAGCGTCATGGATAATGGACTTCGGGCAGCCGCTCAGTAAATTCCATAGCCGACGTACCCGACAAGGATTTCATTTCCAGCTATCCGGAAGTGGAGTCCTTGTTGTACATGAAGGAGGAACAGGACATGACATTTACGCAAATTTCCGCAGGCGGCGTAGTATATCGTTATCAAGAAGGAATACTCCAAGTACAGCTTATCGTCGACAGGTATGGAAAAACCTCGCTCCCTAAAGGCAAAATGGAGGCGGGTGAGACCATCGAGGAAACTGCACTCCGTGAAATACATGAGGAGACGGGAATCGTCGGCTCCATTTCTTCTCCGGTTGATATCATTGCCTATAAATATCATCATCCCGAGCTAGGTCAGGTCGATAAGGAAGTGCATTATTATTTGGTTGAAGCCATTGCGGGCGCATTAGTACCGCAACTGGAGGAGATAAACGCCGTGGCTTGGCATGAACCTCTTGAAGCGTGGAGAAAACAGCGCAGCAACGGTTACAACAACAACGATATTATTCTTCGTAAAGCTCTTTCTCTGCTCGAGGTCTACATTCCAGAGAACGAAGACATCCCCTACTAGACCGGGGCTCGCCGCTTCCATATGGGTAGATAACACAGCGGCAGGGCGATCAGGGAACAAATCAGATTGAACAAGGTCTGTGCATGGGCAATCTGGCCGGCCGGGTCAGTCGCGAAGTAGCCGGATGCGGCCGTCAAGCCGCTGATGAACGGTGCGAACAGCATTACCCCGCCAACATTGAGTCCCATATGGGACCATGCAACAAAACGACCGGCGGGAGAGCTTCCCAGTGCAGCGATCAAGGCGGTTACGCATGTACCGACGTTGGAACCTAGAACCACGGCTACGCCAAGTTCCGGCGGGAGAGCTCCGCTGGCTGCAAGTCCCATTGCCATGGCGATGACAGCAGCGCTGCTGTGCATTAGCGCGGTTAGCAGTGCCCCAGCCACAATCCCCCATAGGACACTTCGAGCTGCATGATCGAGAAACCATTGGAACAGGCCGAGAGTTTGCAGGGTAGGCCCGATGGATTGCATATATTGAATAGCAAGCAGCACGAGCGCGAATCCGGCAACAGCCAAACATAGGAATTGGGTGCGAACCACCGTGATCCTCAACCGATCATAACTTGCCGGAACTCGTTCGCTAAGGAGTACGGCGCCGACCCATACCATCAGGGAGAGGATTAGAAGGGGCATAGCCGCTTGTCCGATCTGAAGGCTTATGAGTTCTGTCGTAACGGTAGTACCGATGTTCGTGCCCAGAATGATGCCGAGAGTTCCGGCGAAGCTCAACAGACCTGCGTTGGCGAATCCGATGGCGAGTACGGTCACGGCTGTGCTGCTTTGCAGGAGGGCGGTGACGGCTGTACTGGCGATCATTCCTTTTAAGGGTGTGGAAGTTGCTCGATGAAGCCACCTGTGCAGTAGCGGTCCAGCCCAGCGCTGAAGGGCAACCTCCATTACTTTCATCCCAAACAGAAACAGAACCAGACCGTAACAGATGGGAAACCAGAGTGATGATAGCATGATGTTCTCCTTTTTTTGTTTTTCTTATTTACGTATATGAATCCGCATGGACATGCATGCCAATGGAATGTTGCAGGTACCAAGCATAAGGAGTGAAATGGATAGTGTCATCGGTTATATTGGATCGCAATCGAAAAAAAAGATTGGAACAAGGTCATCCTTGGGTATTCAAAAGCGAGATCGCTGCGGTTGAAGGCGAGCCGCAGCCCGGGGACCTTGTATCGATAATGAATCATCAGGGTCGATTCCTGGCTTCAGGTTATTACAACCCCCAGTCGCAAATTACGGTACGAACCGTTTCGTACCAACCCATCGAGAATATGGATCATCCTTTTTTTGCAGCCAGATTCCGGGAGTGCCTGAAGCATCGGGAGCGGTTCGTCGGGCATGAGAATGCGTACAGGCTCGTTTATGGAGAAGCGGATTTTCTCCCTGGTCTGATCGTGGATCGCTTTGAGGACGTGCTTGTGGTGCAACTGCTTACACTCGGTATGGATTTGTGCCGGGATGCGATCGTGAGTGCATTGGTTGAAGTGATTCAGCCGAAAGGGATCTATGAACGGAGCGATGTGTCCATTCGCGAACTGGAGGGACTTGAGCAGCGCACGGGAATACTCTACGGTGAGTGCCCGCGTCATGTGACCGTGACAGAGAACGGATTGAAGATCAAAGTGGACATTTACGAAGGTCAGAAAACGGGGTATTTCTTCGACCAGCGGGAGAATCGGGCATCGATTAAACCACTCATGACGGGCTGGGGCGGACGAAGCGGAATCAAGCTGCAGGAAGTGGAGCAAGACGGCGTGACGAAGCGGGTGCCCGTGAACAAGAGCGGCAACGAAGTCACATTCCCATATTGGATGGAGCCACCGTGCTCGAATGTTTCTCGCATACAGGCAGCTTTACGCTGCATGCATGCCAATACGGGGCGAAGAAGGTGACGTGTCTTGATATTTCGGAGCACGCTATTCAGAGTGCAAGAGAGAATGTAGAACTCAACGGATATCAAGATCGGGTCGAGTTCGTTGTAGACGATGCCTTTCAATACTTGCGTGGGCAAGTCAAAGGTTTGGAAGAGCGCGAACTCCGTTCACGCAGCGACCAAAAAGTCGATACATCGAAACCGTTGGCCGCTGGCGGCCGTTCATGGGACGTCGTGATTCTGGATCCCCCTGCTTTTGCCAAGACGAAGTCTGCTGTCAAGGGGGCTTGCCGTGGCTATAAGGATATCAACCTTCATGGAATGAAGTTGGTGAACGAAGGGGGCTATCTCGTCACGGCCAGCTGCTCGTATCATATGCGACCGGATTTGTTCCTGGAAACAGTCCAAGAAGCAGCGAAAGATGCCGGCAAAGTGCTGCGTCTGGTGGAATGGCGAGCGGCCGGCAAGGACCATCCGCAAATTCTTGGCGTAGATGAGGGACATTATTTGAAATTTGCCGTGTTCGAAGTACGCAGTAAGTCGAGTCTATAAACAGAGAGCTGGATAGGTAAAGCGTTGATTGAAAGACCCTTATTCCTTGTGGTGATTACATCCCAAGGAATAAGGGTCTTTTCTAACATAATCTACGCTATTGGCAATGAAATCCAAACGTATGTTCCATAAGTCTGCACTTGTGCTATACTAGAAATCATCATCTGAATTCAATGTTTCTTTATGTTTATGACTGGTTAAAGTCTATGAATCATGGCAATGAACGGATAGATTTAGGCCGTAATGATAGCTGCAATTTGCCAAGTCTATTTTAAGATAGAAGCTTTAAGTGCAAGCGGATTTTGGAAGGAGGTGCGGCATGGGGATTCAGTTTGTGATCGGAAGGTCGGGTAGCGGCAAGAGCACTATGATCCGTCATGATATGATCCGGCATCTGGAACAGGAGCCGCAAGGCAAACCCATGATATTGATCGTTCCGGAA
Organism: Paenibacillus sp. JCM 10914; assembly: GCF_001315105.1. GTDB lineage: Bacteria > Bacillota > Bacilli > Paenibacillales > Paenibacillaceae > Paenibacillus_AQ. Next base: position 199,763 of record NZ_BAZR01000001.1, read on the forward strand.
CAAGGGTCGTATGAAGCAGAGCATGCGCTGGTAAGTGCAGGTTCCGTAAGGGGGATGATGCGCGCACAAGTGCTCAGTTTTCGTCGATTGGCATATCGGATCATGCAGGAAACCGGGGGCGCAGCAAAGGTTGCCATCAGTGAGGAAGGCAAACGTATGCTGTTATATAAAATCTTAAGAAGGCGCAAAGAAGAACTTCAATTGTTCGGAGCCTCCGGAGAACAGCTGGGCTTTGTGGGCAAATTGAGTGAATTGTACACCGAGATGAAACGATATTGCATCGATGCATCCAATGTGGAAGGGCAAATGGAGCAGTTGACGATGAGAACGGGCGGCCCGCTCATGCTGCGAAGAAAAATGGAGGATATCGCCCTCGTTCTTCGCGACTTCGAACTCGAAATTTCACGATTGTACACGGACGATGAAGATACACTTGCAACACTAGCGGAAGGGCTGGCGGAGTCGGACTTCATCAAGCAGGCGGATATTTGGATCGATGGCTTCCACGGGTTTACGCCGCAGGAGTACTTGGTACTTCGGGAGATTATGACGCATGCCCGTCATGTCACGATTGCCTTGACACTGGACAAGCCTTACGGGGAGGGTAGCTTTCCGCATGAGCTCGAGCTGTTCCATCCTACAGCAACGACATACATAAAGCTTAAAGGTATTGCAGATGAGCTCGGGGTAGATATCGCTCACCAGGTGCTGGCGCCGGAGGTTTTACCGCGTTTTCAGGCTTCGCCCATGCTTGCTTTTCTTGAACGTGGTTATGACCGCAAGCAACGCTGGAGAGGGGAGGGCGCCCGGCACGGTTTACGGTTACGGGCTGCCAGTAACCGCCGGGCCGAGATCGAAGGTGCTCTTCGTGAAATGCTCCGACTTGTCCAGGATGAGGGTGCGAGATATCGCGAGATGGCGGTGTTCGTTCGTAATATTGGAGATTATGAGCATCTGATGGGACCGCTTTTCAGAGAATATGGCATTCCATATTTCCTGGACCAGAAGCGAAGCGAACTGCATCATCCTGTGGTGGAGTTCGTTCGATCTGCGCTGGATATCATTGGACGGCGTTGGCGTTATGAGGATGTGTTCCGCTGCGTCAAGACGGATCTGCTGCTCCCGCTCGACGGGTCGTTGACCCGCGGCGATATGGATCAACTGGAGAACCATGTCCTGGCTTCCGGAATTCAAGGCTCGCGTTGGTATGATGGACGTCCTTGGAAAGGAGCCCCAAGCCTTTCGCTTGAAGGCGGGGAGGAACAGAAAGATTCGGGCTCTGATCGTATGCGGCTGGTCGAGCACGCAAGAAGAACGGTATCGGAGCCGCTGTCCGTGTTTGAGAACCGGATGAAGAAGGCGACATCGGCTCGCGAGCAGAGTACAGCGGTATATCGCCTGCTGGAGGAGGTGGATATCCCCGAGAAGTTGGAGCTGCTTAGTCGAGCGGCCTTGGAGGCCGGAAGACCAGAGGAGGCAAGAGAGCACAGACAAGTATGGACGGCTGTGCTTGATCTGCTGGATCAAGTGGTCGAGATGATGGGCAGCGAGAAACTGAGTACGGAATTGTTCACCGGTGTCCTGGATACGGGACTATCAGAACTCAAGCTGGCACTCGTACCGCCATCGCTGGACCAGGTATTGGTCGGCAGCATGGATCGGACGAGGACCGGTCGTGTGAAATATGCTTTTCTGCTCGGTATTAACGAAGGCGTACTGCCTGCCCAACTTCAGGATGATGGGATATTAACGGAGCAGGAGCGGTTAGAGCTAGGGCAGCGCGGGCTGGAGTTAGCTCCGAGCATTTCCCGAAGACTGCTGGATGAGCGTTTCCTGATCTACAACGCATTGACAACGGCAAGCGATCAGTTGTGGGTTAGTTATCCGACAGCTGATGACGAGGGGAAAGGGCTATTGCCGTCCGAGGTTATCCGGCATCTTCGTTTGATGTTTCAGTTGGAAGAAGAACCTTTGCTACCACGGCCACACGCTGGACAATCGGTGGAAGAGCAGTCGAGGTATATAACCCGTAGCAACAAAACCTTGGCATTCCTGACAGGCCGGCTGCGAGATTGGAAGAATGGTGAGGATATCCCGCACATTTGGTGGCAAATGTACAATTGGTTCGTGGAGCAGCCGAAGATGCAGCCGCGGCTGGCTACGATGCTGTCGTCACTATCATATCGAAATGAAGCTCATCCACTGCAGCAGCAGACGAGTAAAGAGCTGTATGGGACGAAGCTGCGGACCAGCGTGTCCCGTATGGAACGTTTTGTCGCCTGCCCGTTCTCGCATTTTGCTTCGCACGGGTTAAGGTTGAAGGAACGCCAATTGTACCGTCTTCAGGCACCGGATATTGGGCAGTTGTTCCATGCGGCGCTAAGTAATATGGCAGTGAAGTTTCAATCCCAAGGCCTTGGCTGGGGCGATCTGACGGCGGATGAATGTCTTCGCGAAGCAGAGGCTACGGTTGACCAGCTCGCACCGATGCTGCAGGGTGAAATTTTGCTGAGTTCCAAACGGTATGGATATATTTCCCGCAAGCTCAAAAATATCGTCGGGCGCGCGTCCGTGATTCTGGGAGAGCAGGCGCGGCGTGGCAAGTTCGAGCCTGTCGGGCTTGAGCTGGATTTTGGACCAGGTAAGCCGCTGCCACCGCTAACCTTCGAGCTGCAGGGCGGCATTAAGATGGAGGTTGTTGGCCGTATTGATCGAGTGGACATGGCTCGCGGCGAGCAAGGGGTCATGCTGCGGGTCATCGATTACAAATCGAGTCAGAAGGACCTGCGTCTGCATGAGGTCTATTACGGTCTTTCGCTCCAGATGCTAACATACTTGGACGTACTGTTAACGTTCGCCGAGGATTGGCTGGGGGAAGCCGCGCTCCCGGCAGGCACACTGTATTTCCATGTCCATGACCCTGTCTTGCAATCTGCAAACGGAATGTCATCGGAACAGGCGGCGGAGGAACTGCTCAAGCGCTATAAAATGAAAGGGCTGCTGCTTGCAGACCGCGAGGCGGTCTCTTTAATGGATTCGTTTCTCGAAAAAGGGCACTCGGCAATCCTCCCCGTGGCGGTTAAAGCGGACGGCAGCTTCTACAGCAGTGCGGCCGTGGCGACGCCTGATCAATGGGAGACTTTACTATCGGCAGTCCGGGAGAACCTCATTACGCTCGGGTCCAGAATTACGGGCGGCGATGTCACGATCGAGCCGTACCGAATCCAGCAGGAAACAGCCTGCACATGCTGCTCGTATAAGCCGGTATGCCAATTCGATGATACGATCGAGGGCAGCGAATATCAGTTGTTAGGCAAGCCGAGTCGAGATCAAGTGTGGGATCTGCTTGGGTACATGAAGGGAGGGGGAAGTCGATGAGTGAGATGTTAGCAAAACCTGAAGGTAGCATGTGGAGTGACGACCAATGGAAAGCCATTGCGTTGGCGGGGGATGACATACTGGTCGCCGCTGCGGCTGGTTCAGGTAAAACCGCGGTGCTGGTGGAGCGGATTATTCGCAAAATCCTTGATGAATCCGCTGGTTTCAGCGTGGACCGACTCCTTGTCGCCACCTTCACCAAGGCAGCGGCAGCCGAGATGCGCGGCAGGATCAGAGAAGCGCTGGAACGCGAACTTGATCTTGATCCGGATAATGAGCACATTAGGCGCCAGCTCGCCTTGCTCGGTCGGGCATCGATCACAACGCTTCATTCTTTCTGTATGGAAGTGATCCGTCGTTACTATCAACTCATACCACTGGATCCTGGATTTCGCATTCTCAACGAGCACGAAGCCGATTTAATGCGGCAGGACATGCTGGAAGAGTTGTTTGAGGAGAAGTATGGCGAGGCGGAACAAGCGCCGGGCAGTCCTTTCTTGCGTTTGGCGGATTGGTTCAGCGGCGAACGGACCGATGATGCGCTGTACCGCCTCGTTCAGCGTTTGTATGATTTCTCGCGAAGCCATTCCTGGCCGGAACGCTGGCTTCGTGATACGGCTGCTGGCTTTTCGATAACGGATACGAAGGAACTGGGGCAGACGCCTTGGGTGCGGAGCATCATGGCAGATGCCCATTTAGCCTTGAAGGGGGCCGCCGGCTTGCTTGAGCAGGCGCGGCAGATCGCGATGCAGCCGGGTGGACCGGCCGCTTACGTTGATAATCTGGAGGCAGATCAGACGTTGATCGCTTCGTTGCTGGAAGCCGCCGAGACTTCCTCATGGGAGTCCATGCACGATACATTTCGCCAGGTAGCGTTTGGCAAGCTCAAATCGGTTCGCAAGGATGACACGCTCCCGGAACTGCAGGAGCGCGTCAAGGAACTTCGAGATCATGTGAAGAAGACCGTAAATGAGCTGAAGAGTTCATTGTTCGGTCGACCTGCGCCCGAATTTTTGCAGGAGCTGCTCATTGCTGCGCCGTTAATGGAGGAACTCGCTTCAACTGTCATCGACTTTGGCGAGCGGTATCGCGAAGCGAAGGCAAGCAAAGGATTGGTGGATTTTAACGATCTAGAACATTATTGTCTACGTATCCTCCGCCATCCGGATTCAGAGCCGGGGCATATGATGCCATCGGATGCAGCGGTTGAATATCGGGCGCAGTTTGATGAAGTCCTGCTGGATGAATATCAGGATACGAATAGCGTTCAAGAAGATATCGTCAGACTGATCTCAAGAGAATCGCCGGGTAACCGGTTTATGGTGGGTGATGTGAAGCAGAGCATTTACCGTTTTCGCCTGGCAGAGCCTGGACTGTTCCTGGACAAGTACAAGAACTTCGCAGCGGATATCGAATCAGAGCTTTCCGGAATCCGAATCGATCTGGCGCGAAATTTCCGGAGCCGGATGGAAGTGGTGGATGCGGTCAATATGCTCTTCAGGCAGATCATGAATGAAACGGTCGCCGAGATTGTCTATGATGATCGCGCGGAATTGGTGTGTGGTGCATCTTTCCCGGTCGAGACGGGGACAGACTCCCCATATACGCCTGAACTGCTGCTCATTGACCGTCATGGCAGAGGCGAAGAAGAGCCTTTGGAGGAGGGCGAAGGGACGGATGGAGCTGGGCATGAGGTTGAAGCACTGGAGATGGAAACAGCTCAACTGGAAGCACGTGCGATCGCCAGCAGAATTCGAGAGATGACCGGCGAGAATGAGAAACCGCTCTTAATCTACGATAAAGCACTCAAAACGATGCGGCCGGCAGTGTATGGCGACATGGTTATTTTGCTGCGCTCTGCGGCCGTATGGTCCCCGCTGATCATGGAAGAGCTCCGTCAGGAAGGAATTCCTGCATATGGCGAGCAGAACAAGGGGTATTTCCAGGCGATTGAAGTTGAGATTATGCTCTCCCTCCTCCAAGTCATCGATAATCCGCGGCAGGATATCCCCCTTGCTTCGGTATTGCGTTCTCCGATCATCGGTCTATCGGAGAATGAGATGGCGCAGGTGCGGTTGTGTGCACAAGGCTCGTATTACGATGCCTTGGTGGCTGCCGCAACATACAGCGGGCAACAACAGCCGCTGTTCGAACAACCTGAAAGCGCCAGATTTGTGAACGGTCAATGGAAAATCGCTGACCAGACAAGCCTCGCGGAGGTAGCGGCAGGATTTGAGCTAATAACGGGAAGCAGCCAGGACAGTGATAGTGGTTCAGGGACCAGTACATCCGAGCAGGTCACGATCTCTCCTGAGCTTGGCAGCAAACTTAGTCTGTTTATGGATAGATTGCAGCGCTGGCGTCAGGAAGCGCGCCAAGGAAGCCTGAGCGAGCTGATCTGGCATATTTATAGCGAAACGGGATATCTCGATTGGTTGGGTGGATTGCCTGGTGGACGACAGCGTCAAGGGAACTTGACTGCCTTGTATGATCGGGCGGTTCAATATGAACGGGATACAGCTTCACGGGGGCTCTTTCGATTCTTAACCTTTATCTCCCGGCTGCGTGACCGTGGCGGCGATCTCGGCACTGCGGCTGGAACAGAAAGTCATGGCAACGCCGTTCGGTTAATGACCATTCATAAGAGTAAAGGGCTTGAGTTTCCGATTGTGTTTGTGGCAGGCTTGTCCAAGAATTTCAACCAACAGGATCTGAACGCACCTTTCCTGATGCACAAGGAACTTGGATTCGGGCCCAAATTCGTGGATCAGACCTTGCGAGTTAGCTACCCGACACTGCCTAATCTGGCCATACGTCGTCGATCGCAGCTGGAACTGCTGGCTGAAGAGATGCGAGTGCTCTATGTTGCCCTTACCAGGCCGAAAGAGAAAATGATCATGGTAGGTACGGTCAAGGATTTGAACAAGAAAGTATCAGCATGGGCCCAGGTTGACCGTCATCATGAGCAGCTGTTGCCGGATCATCTTCTGGCCAGAGGGCGCAATTATCTGGATTGGATTGGTCCGGCAATCATACGTCATCGCGCGGCGGAGCGGCTGCGAGATGGAGCGGGTCTTCCATCAGTAAGTGAATCTGTCGTTGTGGGGCTGGATCAGGCGGATTGGATCGTATCGGTCGAAACTGCAGAATCTTTGGCCAAGGGAACTTCCAACGGCTTGACTCGTGAGGAGCCGGAAGAGAGTGCAGATCGCGCCGACAAAGCAAAAGCACTGCGCCAGCTTGAGCCGGTTCACATCGAATCGAAGGCTAGCGAAGATAAGCAAGACACCCGAGATCATATGCTAGACCCAGAACCGCTCCATCATCGGCTATCTTGGAACTATCCATATGAGACTGTCAGTCAGATATCGGCCAAAACTTCCGTGACGGAGATGAAGAGGCTGCTAGCCATGCAAGAGAGTCCTTCGCTTGACCTTGTAGAGGAGCAAGGGCTAAATCGTCAGAGCAGAGAAGGCTTGCAGGCGCTCGGCACCGGGCTTATAGTTTGCAGTTGAAACGCCCACGGTTTATGGAAGAGAACAAACTGACGCCTGCAGAACGCGGAACAGCTTATCATACGATTATGCAGCACCTGCCTCTTCAGCGTCTGGCATCGGAGGCGGGAGAAATAAATCAATCGGATGGTTTGGGCGTGGTACAGCAGACGATAGAATATTTGGTAGGGAAAGAGATTGTTACCCCGGAGCAGGCCAATGCCATTGACCCTGAAGAGATTAGCGGTTTGTTCCGATCGGAAGCGGGCGCGCATCTGCTAGCGGCCGAGGAAGTATGGCGGGAGATGCCGTTTTCTTATGCATTACCAGCAGCTATGGCTTATCAAGATTTGGATTTTCTAAATCACAGCAGGAATGAATCGCTCAACTGGCAATCGCTTCAGGATGAGACGGTGTTAATCCAAGGGGTTGTTGACTGCTTGTTCAGACTAAACGGCAAACTCATACTGCTAGATTATAAGACAGACAGGGTGATGGAGCATCGTGGCGGCATCGCCGCGCTGGTTGATCAATATCGTTTCCAGTTGGATTTATATGCTAAGGCGCTGGAAGATATCTTAGGCGAGCCTATAGAAGAGAAGTGGCTTTACTTTTTTGATGGCGGCCACGCTGTACAGGTAGAGGGGCAAGGAGGAGATGTGTAATGCGCATTTTGCATACCGGGGATTGGCATTTAGGACGAACACTTGAAGGACGGAGCAGGCTTGCCGAGCAAGAGCAGTTTATGGACGAATTGGTAAGGCTAGCCTCCGACCAGCAAGCGGATCTGATTCTAATGGCGGGAGATGTATACGATTCGGTCAACCCGCCGGCCTCGGCCGAGCAATTATTCTATGATGCCGCGGCAAGGCTGACCGAGGGAGGGCGTTCGTTCGTCGTTATTGCTGGCAACCATGATCAGCCGGAGCGGGTCGCCTCGATTTCTCCGCTTGTCGCCAGTCGCGGCATAACCTTAATCGGAGCGCCAACGGCGGAGGCCGTGACGGTAACGGCCAAGCGAACGGGAGAGGTGGCCAAGATCGCCGCGCTTCCCTATCCCTCCGAGGCGAGATTAAACGAATTGCTTGCAGGAGATGGAGACGAGGATCAGCTCCGCCGCGCCTATAGCGAGCGGGTCGGCCAACTGATGCAGAAGATGGCAAGGCAATTCACTTCCGCAACCGTTAACTTGGCCATGAGCCATATTTATGTGTTGGGCGGGCTTGAGAGTGAATCAGAGCGTCCGATACAGGTGGGCGGCGCTTACACTGTGGACCCCTCAGCATTGTCCATTGGGGCCGACTATACGGCTCTTGGGCATCTTCATCGGGCGCAAGCGGTGAAAGGTGACGGAATTATCCGTTACAGCGGTTCGCCGCTTGCTTACAGCTTCTCCGAGGCTGGGCAGGCAAAGTCTGTAACGATGGTCGATATTTCTCCAGGAGGAAAGCCCGTTATCGAAGAGTTGTTCCTTAGCAGTGGTCGTCCATTAGTGCGTTGGAAAGCCAAGAACGGACTGGATGAGGTTTATCGTTGGCTTGATGAGGAACGCGACCAGAATGCGTTTATTGACCTGGAGGTATCGTTGACCGAGGCGATGGGACTAGCGGATATTCAGCGATTGCGCAAAAGTCGGGAGGGTATTATTCATATTCGTCCGGTGTATCCGGAGATGGAGGCGCTAGAGTTAGAAATGGAGCGTTCACGCCTGCCGTTGCCTGAGCTGTTTCGCAAGTTTTATCAGAGGCATACCGGCGGTGCCGAGCCAGAAGATGAACTGGTTGAACTGTTTCTCACGCTTGTTGATGAAGAGGAGTCGGAAGCAGCGGGGGTGAATGCCTAGATGAAGCCGATCTATTTGAAATTGTCGGGCCTTCAGAGTTATCGCAATACGCAGGAGATCAACTTTGAGACCTTATGTGAGACCGGTCTATTCGGAATTTTCGGTCCGACAGGAAGCGGAAAGTCAACGCTGCTCGATGCGATTACGCTGGCTATGTATGGCAAGGTGGAGCGTGCAGTAAACGGTACGCAAGGAATCATGAATCATTCGGAAGACCAATTGGCCGTTTCCTTCACGTTCGAACTAACCTCTCCAGCCGGTCAGGAGCGATACCGAGTCGAGCGCAGGTTCAAACGAGTGAATGAGCTTTCGGTCAGTAATACGGTTAGTCGCTTCATTCAGGTCACGCCGGAAGGAGATCGAGTCGTAGCCGATAAGCTGGCGGAGGTAACCCGCTGTGTGGAAGAAAAAATCGGACTGAAGATGGATGATTTTACACGAGCGGTCGTACTGCCGCAAGGTAAGTTTGCTGAGTTTCTGTCGCTGAAGGGGACGGAGCGCAGACAAATGCTGCAGCGTCTGTTTCACCTGGAACGCTACGGTGATCAGCTTGGAATCAAGCTAAGTCGACGTGTCAAGGAGACGGAAGGTTCGCTCAAATCGGTGGAAGCCGAGCAGCAGGGCCTTGGGAATGCAGGGAAAGAAGCGCTCGTCCAAGCAGAAGCGTTGCTTGTCGAAGCGAGGGAGCATGCGGATGCGCTCAGAAAGAAGCTGCAGGGTGCTTCAGAGCGGCACGAAGCTCTGGGGAAGACCCGCGAACTGGACATGGAGCAGAAGCGCCTGCAGCGCAAACTGGACGAACTTGCGCTGCATGAAGAAGAGATCAAACGGCTAGAGCGCAAACTTGAACGGACTGCGGCTGCAGCTGAAATGATGCCGATACTTGGCGCATGGCGAGAATCGGAAGTACAGTGGGAGAGCCGCAATAAGACAGCCAAAGCGCTTGAAGGGCAAGCTGCCGCAGCTCAGCAGACAGCACAACAGGCGGGTAACACTGAAGAGACCGCACTCACCGCGCTGACGGAAGGGGAACCGAAACTGCTGCAGCGTGAACAACAGCTCGAACAAGCAGCTTCGCTTCAACAGGAGCGGGATACGCTGCGTGAAGAGCTGAGTCGTCTGGATAAGCAGCGCGCGGAGGCTCGCGTGGATGTTGAATCGGTTGCAACGCAGTTGAAGAAAGAACAGGAACTGCTTGAACGCGGACGCAAGCGGCGCGAGGAACTGCAACTGAAGTTGAAGGAGCTTGAGATACGCTCCAGCGACCGTCAAGCGCTGCACATCGCTATGCAGAAGCTGCAGACGATCGAAGCGTTAGCAGCACAGAAATTGCGTGTAGAACAGGAGCTCTTACAGCAAGAGGGCAAAGCGAAGGAACAGGCAGTGAAGCTGGAATCCTTGGTTCAACAGGAGCATAGATTACAGCGGCAATACATAAGGCTGGCAACACGCGCAAGCCAGCACCGAAGTGCGCTTCATGAGCTGCTGGCATTCGCTGATCGGACTGCCGCCGGAGCAGCGGAGGTTCGTCAAGCGATGGCGGTAGCACTTCGGGAGCAGGAGCTTCATTCGCTGTCCCTGTCCCTGTCGGCCCAATTGGAAGAAGGAAGGCCTTGTCCCGTGTGCGGGAGCGCGCATCACCCGAATCCAGCTGCCGTTGGCATGCTTGAGAATGTCGAAGATAACCGTTTGCAGCTTCTGGAACGGTCGGTCAATGATTTGCAAGAGGTGAGACTAGCATTAAGGCAATCGCTTCACGAGCTGGAATCTTTGCCGCAGGAATCCGAACTTGCAGATATGGAAGCGACTCTAGGAGCTGTCACGGCAGCCGATCAGGACAACGATAGGGCGGAGGCAGCCGTCTCCTATACATATCCTGACGCGAAGCAGCCGTACGATTTGGCTAAGATTGAAGCGGATGTAGAGTGGCTCACCCAGACGACAGAGGCCTTGGCTGAGGCTGTCAAGCAATGCCGGAATGAACTGGTCCAGGTACGGCAAGAGAATGAGAGCGCCCGGCACGAGCTGATGAGGTTGAACACGGCAAACGACAACGATCAAGCAATGCTTGAACAATTCCGTGACAAGCTGAAGAATTTTGAGAACGAGATCACGGGGATCAGGCAAACGTGGGAGGACACAGACCCGGCATTTCCGCTGGAAGCAGCCGCTGTTCGATTTCAGAATATGCAAGAACGGGATATGGAGTCCGATACGTTGAAAGAAGGGCTCGAGCGCAGCGTTCCGTTTCTGGAAGAGAAGCAGCAGACCATTCAGCAATTGGAACGACAGAACCGTGAGCTGGAGAAGCAATTGATTCAATGGGATGCGCAGTTCGAAGGCAAGAGCAACGTTATGAAGGACAAGGAAGAGCAGTTACGCAAATGGATCGGTCACCAGTCTGCACAGGTATTGCTTAAAGAGTGCCGCGATAGCTTGAAATCACTGAGAGACGCGGCTGAGCAGGCCAAGCGTCAACGTCGCCAGGCCGAAGAAGTTTCGCAGCAGGTTTCTAAAGAAGCAGCGCTGGCTGAACAGGCGGCAAATGCCGCGCAAGGACAGCTTCTGTCCGCCAGAGAGAAGTGGGAGCATCAGTTGCAGGCTTCCCCGTTCCTGTCTGAAGCCGATGTCAGAGAAGCCAGCTTGAGCGCCGACGAGACCGAGCGATACCAGCACCAAGTTAACGTTCATCGTGAAAGTCAGCGAGAGTGGATGATACGGCTTGGAGATGTGGTGCGGAAGATGGGAGAGCACACTTTCGAGGAAGAAGACTGGCTCCGCAGCACAGCAGAAATACAGGCGATCCGTACAGAAGACGAGGAGGCCATTCAGCGAAAAGCGAGAGCCGAGCGAGATTTAGAGGATTTGAACAAGCGCCACAGCAGGTTCATGGAGCTTGAGGAATCCCGAATCGACCTTCAGCGTGATAGCGAACGGCTGGCGAAACTTCAGTCTTGCCTGCGAGGGAATGCGTTCGTGGAGTATGTTGCAGAGGAACAACTGATGCAGGTTAGCCAGTCGGCGTCCCAGCGTCTGCGTTATTTAACCAAGCAGCGATATTCGCTTGAGGTCGATTCCGGCGGTGGTTTCGTCATACGTGATGATGCTAACGGCGGCGTCCGGCGTCCGGTATCGACGCTTTCCGGCGGGGAGACGTTCCTCACGTCTTTGGCATTGGCGCTTGCACTTTCAGCACAAATTCAGTTGAGAGGACAGTACCCGCTGCAATTCTTCTTCCTCGACGAAGGATTCGGCACGCTTGATCCTGAACTGCTTGAGACCGTTATTACGTCACTGGAGCGTCTGCATCATGACCAGCTTACTGTTGGGATAATCAGTCATGTGCCGAGCTTAGAGCCCGCCTTCCTCGTAAATTGGTGGTCAGCCCGGCCGAGCAGGCCGGGGAGGGATCGCAGCTCAAGATCGAGACGATGTGAGGATATGTCATGTTGAATTCATATTCTTATCGCGAAAGATGGACGAGATATCGCAATTTTTATATGATGAGTGCATGAAGAACGAGATGAGAGGGGAATGTGCAAATGGATTGTCTGTTTTGTAAAATTATCGAAGGCGATCTTCCTTCGACGAAGGTGCTGGAGAATGACAAGGTGCTGGTATTCCAGAATATTAACCCGGAGGCACCGGTTCACGTGTTGGTCATCCCGAAGAAGCATATTGCTTCGATGAATGATATTGAGGACGAGGATTTACTCTTGATTGGCGAGATGCATAAGGCAGCCAAGGAAGCGGCCGCGAAGCTGGGTATTGACGAAAGTGGGTATCGTCTCATCAATAATTGCGGCAAGGACGGGATGCAGACGGTATTCCACTTGCATTATCATCTCATGGGAGGAAAACGTCTGGGTGCTTTGACCGGCATTTCTCCAGAACACGCATAATTTTCCATTCTTACAAGAAGTATGCTGGATTCAATTAGGAATCATGGATCATGAGGAAGTTCTTGTCTGCAAGCGGCCGTAAAATAGGCTGTCTAGGTTGACACCCTATTTCCTTTTGCCCTATAATGAAGTTTGATGAACCGTGTTATTGCTCTTGGACGGTCTGGTCGGAGGGAGGGAAAACTGGTGTCTGAAACTAAAGTTCGCAAAAACGAGACAATTGATGCTGCACTTCGTCGCTTCAAGCGTTCCATCGCTAAAGATGGTGTATTGGCTGAAGTGAAGAAACGTAAGCATTATGAAAAGCCAAGCGTAAAGCGCAAGAAAAAGTCCGAGGCTGCTCGTAAGAGAAAGTTTTAGGAGGATTTGAAGAACGCATGAATCTTAGCGAACGATTGAACGAAGATATGAAGCAAGCTATGAAGAGTAAGGACAAGTTCAAACTCTCAACGATCCGCATGGTTCGTTCGACGATAAAAAATCTTGAAATAGATTTGAAACGAAGTTTGGATGACAACGAAGTGCTTGATATTTTTAGTCGTGAAATCAAACAGCGCAAAGATGCCCTCCAAGAATTTGAAAAAGCTGGACGCGACGATCTTGCCGCCGATGCAAAAGCAGAAATTGAGCTCCTTAGCGCCTACCTCCCGGAGCAGCTTACTGAAGAAGAAATTAAAGTCATTGTACAGCAGACCATCCAGGAAACCGGTGCTTCTTCAAAAGCCGAAATGGGAAAGGTAATGAGCGCACTCATGCCCAAGATTAAAGGGCGTGCAGACGGGAAGCTTGTCAATCAAGTTGTTCAACAATTTCTGTAACCACATAAGTGAAACATCCCTTGCATGCAAGGGATGTTTTTTCTTTTATTATGGCGATATTTGTGAAGAATGCGGATAACCAACGTTTCCCGCTAATTTTTTTCTTGCATTGGGCATACTTTTTGAAACGAAATCCATTCTGATCCGTAATAACTACCATATGAGGACTATGTAATACATATGTTTATGGCAGTGCTACCTCAATTTGCGCCTTGTTGCCCTGATTTGGGTAATGGTTTTGAGGTAACTAAGTAGAAAAGGAGGGAGAAAAAGATGAGCAGACTAAAGCGAGTTCATAAATGGGCGGCAGCGATCGTTTTCATGTTGATCACAATGGGAATGTACCTCGTCCCGGTTCAGCCTGCTGCAGCCGCTAACGAAGGTTCCGTCTACGTTATTCCGGTCAAGCAGCAGATTGAACGCGGGCTAACGAGTTTCATGGAGCGTGGTTTCAAGGAAGCCGAGGAGATGTCCGCCGGCTTGATCGTGCTGGAAATCGATACGCCAGGTGGCCGGGTGGATTCGGCTGGAGAAATCGCAACTCTGATTAAGAACAGTCCTGTTCCGGTTGTTGCCTACGTCACGGGTGATGCCGCCTCGGCCGGCGCCTATATCGCGCTGAATGCGAACAAGATCGCCATGTCATCCGGCAGCATGATCGGAGCCGCAGCGATGGTTGATGGGCGTGGGAATCCGATAGAGGATGCCAAACTGATATCTTGGTGGAAAACGACCATGGCTAGCGCAGCGGAATCATCCGGTCGTAACGCAAACATCGCCAAGGGTATGGCGGATATTAACGAAACGGTAGAGATGCCGGAGATCGGCATCACGAAGCAACCTGGTCAGATCATCTCATTAACTGCGGATGAGGCGCTGAAGACGGGGTATGCGGATATCATTGCGGGCAGCACGAATGAAGTGATCGCTGGATGGATTACTCGAATCAAGATGTGTTCCACATGCAACCGACTTTTTCCGAGAAATTGGCTTCCTTTCTGACTCATCCCGGCGTGATGACCTTGCTGTTATTCCTGGGGATCGCTGGCGTCATTATTGAAGTCATCGTACCGGGATTCGGCGTACCTGGAATATTGGGCGTGGCCTCATTCATTCTGTATTTCTTCGGTAATTACGTTGCCGGATTTGCCGGCTGGGAGACATGGCTGTTGTTTATTATCGGTCTCGTGATGTTGGCAATCGAACTGTTCGTGCCAAGTTTTGGGATCCTTGGCATTATCGGAGCCATCAGTTTGATTGCCGGTGTTGTGAGGGCAGCCTATAGCACCTCTCATGTCGCTCTGTCGCTTGGGATCGCATCAGCCTCTGCGCTGGTCGCAATCATCGTCGTTGCACTGGTCTTCAAGGAACGCGGGGTGTGGCGAAGGTTTATCCTCAGCGAGAGCCTTACCCGCGAGCAAGGATATATTCCGATCGAAGATCGTGATGTGCTGATCGGGTTGACTGGAGTGGCACTCACTCCGCTTAGACCATCAGGTACCATGGAATTGGAAGGGCGCAGACTGGATGTCGTTACGCTCGGCGGTTTCATTGATTCCGGCAAACCGGTGCGCGTCATCAAGACCGATGGAACGAGAATCGTGGTAGAGGAAGAAATAGGGTGAATTTGAGCGTGGAAACGTGTAGTATGGAAGGCGGAGCTACGAAAGCGCCATCACGAATAGGAATAAAACATTGATTATTGGAGGGTGAAGTACAGATGTTTGATAGCACTTTGGTTACGATACTTTTGATCGGGGTCGTAGCGATCATAGTACTTAGCGTATTTTTCAGCTTCTTCCCAGTTATGCTCTGGATTTCTGCGATCGCTTCCGGCGTTCGCATCGGCATCATCACATTGGTTGCGATGCGCCTGCGGCGCGTAACGCCGAGCCGGATCGTCAATCCGCTCATCAAGGCGACCAAGGCAGGACTTGGATTGAATATCAACCAGCTAGAAAGTCACTATCTGGCAGGCGGTAACGTTGACCGCGTCGTGAATGCCTTGATCGCCGCCCAGCGTGCGAACATCCCGCTCGAGTTCGAGCGTGCAGCTGCGATCGACCTTGCAGGCCGTGACGTGCTGCAAGCCGTACAGATGAGCGTTAACCCGCGGGTTATCGAAACGCCTACCGTTGCAGCTGTTGCCAAAGACGGGATTGAGGTTAAAGTTAAAGCACGCGTTACCGTACGTGCGAACATTGACCGCTTGGTCGGTGGTGCTGGTGAAGAGACAATCATTGCCCGGGTCGGCGAAGGTATCGTTACCACGGTTGGTTCCAGTAATTCGCATAAAGACGTACTGGAAAACCCGGATTCCATCTCAAGAACCGTTCTTTCCAAAGGTTTGGATGCGGGGACGGCATTCGAAATCCTGTCCATCGATATCGCGGACGTGGATGTAGGTAAGAACATCGGTGCATACCTGCAGACCGAGCAAGCAGAGGCTGACAAGCGTATTGCGCAAGCGAAAGCCGAGGAACGCCGTGCGATGGCGGTTGCACAAGAGCAAGAGATGAAAGCTAAAGTCGTGGAAATGAGAGCACGCGTTGTGGAATCCGAGTCCGAGGTTCCACTTGCTATGGCAGAAGCTCTCCGCAGCGGACAGCTTGGTGTGATGGATTACATGAATTTTAAGAACATTGAAGCGGATACTTCCATGAGAGGTTCGCTAGGTAAGATGGGTGAGAATAATGACAATTCCGGAGATGGTAACTCCAAAAAATAACAAGTAGAAGTTGAGGTGAGCCGGCAATGGAATGGTTAATTAACAACTTTTACATTGTAGCTGTTATTGGCTTCTTCATCATCTCGGCTCTTGGCAGAAGCGGTAAGAAAAATGGGGAAGGCAAGCCCTCGCGCATGCCTTCCTTCGGCGGTGATCAAGAGCGCAGAGCAAGGGAGGAACAGCAGCGACGGAATGAATCGCAATCTGAGCCTGTACAATCAGCCAGACCGGAGCCCCGTCAAGACAAATCGCGGGACTGGAGCGATGAGGGGGTTCCAAGCGGAAACGGGTATTCGCTGGAGCATCCAGAGCGGAACAGCCGAACCACACTTGCGATAGAAATGGCCGAATCGACGGATAACATGGATCATAGAATGAAAATGCTTCAGTCTGAGCTTGATCGTATTCATGCGCAATTAAATCGCATGACGATCGATATACCGGAGACCGTCGTCCGGGTTAGTGAAGAAGAAGAAGTATCAAGACGCAACAACTCGTATCTGGCTGCTGAAGCCCGTAAGGGCATTATTTGGTCGGAGATACTTGGAGCACCTCGTTCCAGACGTGGCATGAATCCAAGGAGATAAACAACCCAACCGGGCCTAACCTAAGGGCTCAATATGAAGACCGTAACCGTCATGTTATGACGGTGCGGTCTTTTTGCATTTCATCTCATAAAACAGTCGCTCAGGGCATATGGTGTACAGTACAGGAAGGGGGAACGTCTTCATATGTCCCGCATCAGCCGCAAGCTGCAGAAATGGACCCAGGAAATGCTTGATTTGCCACAGGATCTGTTATTTGATATGCCGCGGTTGACCCTGATTGGCAATCAAGAGCTGCATGTGGAGAATCATCGAGGTGTCCGGCATTTTTCCGAAGAACGACTTGTGTTGTCCTTAACGCAGGGTGAGCTCGCCATATCTGGCTCACAGCTTGCGATTCAAGCGATTCAGAGCAATGAAGTGACAATCATTGGCACCATTCACAATATTCAATACATAGGAACGGGGGAGAAACCGTGAAGATTCCCACTATGATCAACCTTCGGGGATATTTAACGCTCACTGTCCGCGGTGAGCAGGTAGAAGCATTTATCAACGCAACGGCTGAAGCGGGAATCCCGGTTTGGGATGTTAAAAAGACGGGAGCATCATCAGCCGAACTGAAACTGCTGCTGAAGGATTTCAGGGGGCTTCGCCCGCTCCTGAGACGGACAGGCTGCCTCACGCGAATTAAGGAGCGCCATGGTGCTCCGTTTAAGCTGAATCGATTATTGAAGCGAAAAGCATTCGTGAGCGGTGTTGTGTTGTTTTTTGCCATTCTTATGGCTCTGTCCTCCATGATCTGGGATGTGGAAGTGGTGGGGAATGAGACCATCCCATCCGAAGATGTGATGGACGCTGCGAAGCAGGAGGGAATCTATCCGTATCAATGGATATTCAGACTGGATTCGATGGACAAGCTATCGGCAAACCTCACCGCGAGGCTAAAGGGAACTTCCTGGGTGGGAGTGGAACGCAGCGGTACCCAAATACGTATACAACTTGTAGAAGCCTCTGTACCTAAGAAACCGCCGCTTCAGAGTCCTCGACATCTAATTAGTATGCGGGATGCGGTTGTCACTCACATTTATGCGGAGAAGGGGGTCCCTAAAGTCGGAGTGAACACCCGTGTCAAAAAAGGAGATGTGCTGATTTCCGGTGTGCTAGGGGATGAGGAGCACTCGGAGAGAGTGGTGGCCAAAGGTGAAGTTAAGGGCCTTGTATGGCATGAATACGACATAGAAGTGCCGCTCGTTAAGACCCATAAAATCTATACGGGGGAAGGTAAGAAGCGGTCTTATCTTGTATTCGGCGATCGCGCTGTACAATTATGGGGTTATGGAGACATTCCCTTTAGCCAGCAAGAGACATTGACGTATTATGATCCCCTGACTTGGCGCACCCGTGCTCTTCCGATTGGTTGGATGACGGAGAAGGTGATGGAGGTTTCCGAGGTGAAGCGAACAATTAGTGAGGAGCAGGCGAGAAGAGAAGGGATCGAAGGCGCAAGGCGGGATATTTTAGCAAAATATGGTGCTGATTCGAGGTTTGTAAGCCAAAAAATTTTGCATGATAAGAAAGAGAATGGTAAAGTTTATATGAAAGTGCTTTTTGAGGTGGAGGAGACCATCGCAAAAGAACTTCCCATAGTATACAATCAAGGAGAATGAGGCTATTTGTCACAACAAACGACTGGCACATCCATTTTACTTCAGAGCGCGTCAGAGGGTCTGGCATTGTTCGGACCGCAAGATACATTTCTTAAATTGATTGAGAAAGAAATCCCGGCCACGATCGTTACGCGTGAAGAGGTCATTTCGATCCGTGGCGAGGGGCGGAATGTGGAGAGTCTGCAACAGTTGTTTGATGTGCTGTTACAGCTTGTACGCAATGGTTATTTATTAACTGAGCGAGACATTCTCTACGCTGTTGAACTTGCCAAGGATTTGAGAGCCGATCAATTGCTTGATCTTTATAAAGGCGAAATTACGACAACGTTTAAAGGCAAACCGATTCGCGTTAAGACCATCGGTCAGAAACATTATGTTACCACAATCAAGAAGCGGGATATTGTCTTCGGGATTGGCCCTGCCGGAACCGGCAAGACTTACCTGGCGGTGGTACTGGCCGTTGCAGCGCTTAAAGAAGGTTCTGTTAAACGTATTATACTCACCCGTCCTGCGGTCGAAGCAGGAGAAAGCCTGGGCTTTCTTCCCGGTGACCTTCAGGAGAAAGTGGATCCCTACCTTAGACCCCTTTACGATGCGTTATACGATGTAATGGGACCTGACCAGACAGCGAAGGCGCTGGAGCGGGGATTGATCGAGATTGCGCCGCTCGCCTACATGCGGGGACGTACACTGGACGATTCCTTTATTATTCTTGACGAAGCACAGAACACGACACCGGAGCAGATGAAGATGTTCCTGACGCGGCTTGGCTTCGGCTCAAAGATGGTCATTACAGGGGATGTTACCCAAATTGACTTGCCTAAGGGCAAGAAATCAGGACTAATCGAAGCTAAATCGATATTAAGCGGTATAGAGGATATCGGCTTTGTGTATTTTGCAGAACAGGATGTTGTACGGCACTCTTTAGTTCAAAAAATCATCGTCGCTTATGATAAAGCAGCAGAAAACCAAGTTTAAAGGGGATTGTCGCAATGGCCTCCAAAGAACCATCGACGGACAAGTCCATATCGGGTAAGAACAGCGGATGGAAATATAGCGTGGGAACACGCTATATTCTGTTTTTGTTGCTTGCCTTGCTTTTTTATATGAGTCTAGCATCGGAGCTTGTACCTGAACGTTACGATATTCAGGTAAATGCAAGAAGCGAGAAGAATATCGTGGCGCCTGCGCAGATTGAGGACAGTAAGGCCACGTTGAAAGCACAGGAAGAAGCAGCTGAACGTGTTCAGACCGTCTTCACCAAGGCACCGATTCGCAACGATGTGCTTATTACGCAGATCTTGGATCGAATCGAGAATTTGAACTTGCAGGATGATATCTCTTCTACGCAGAAAGCGGAGATTCTCCGCGATGAAATACCGCTGCGGGTGCAAAATTTCGTGCGGAACTACGTATCGGCCAACAGCACGAATGAAGCGTTCTCGCAAGAATTGCTTGAAGAAATTCAACGCGTGACCGATGAGCAGTCCTATTCGATACCGCCAGAGATCTTCATCAAGATCGTACGCTTGAACTCCGAGGACATCCCTCAGATGAAGTCGACGGCCAGAGAGATCGTATCGAGACTGATGCAAAATGAGATTGTAGATGCTGAATCGGTTCGAAGCCAGGTTGCGAGCAGTGTAAATGGCAGTTCATTGGATGATCGAACCGCTCGGGAAGTGGTCACTGAACTGATTAAGCTTTCGATTACGGCGAATAAATTCAGGGATGAGATGGCGACTAAGGATGCCAAAGTGGAAGCTAGAGAGAGCACATCACCGGTCTTTATCAAGCAAGGGGATATCCTTGTTGCCAAAGGCCAGGTTATTACTCCGGAGATGTATGAGCTTCTTGGCAAGAACGGCTTGCTGAAGAGCGATGTTAACTACTGGCCTGAGTTCGGAGTCCTCCTGTTATCCATGCTGTTATCTCTAGGAATCCTGATGTTTATCCGTCAATCCGATCCGGCAAAATTCAAGTACAACAACTCTCAGCTGTTAATGCTGTTGTTGATCTACGTCATAACCCTAATTGCGATGCACTTGGCCGGCTTGCTGCAGAGCGAAGCGCAGGAATATATCGGTTACGTGGCCCCTGTGGCGATTGGAGCCATACTGGTTACTTTGCTGTTAGACATGTCGCTGGCCTATTTCAGCGTCATCATATTCAGTATATTGGCAAGTGTCATCCTGAACGTTCAAGGCGGGATGTTCAATTTCGAGTTCGGTCTGTTCGCGGCAATAACGTCATGTGTGGCGATCTTCTCGATCCATCGGGCAAGCCAGCGATCAACGATGCTGAAGGCTGGTATCATGGCTTCCTTATTCGGTGCATTGACCGTATTCATCATGCTGTTGATTAACAACGAATCTTGGACGACAACCGATACATTATATTCTGTCGGATTCGCAATAGCCGGCGGACTGCTCACGGCCATTCTGGTAATCGGGTTAATGCCGTTCTTCGAAGTCACGTTCGGCATTCTCTCGGCGCTGAAGCTGGTCGAACTATCGAATCCTAACCATCCATTGCTGCGCAAGCTGCTAACGGAGACGCCTGGCACGTATCACCATAGCGTCATGGTCGGTAATCTGTCGGAAGCTTCGGCGGAAGCGATCGGAGCGAACGGTCTCTTATGCCGTGTAGGTTCTTATTATCATGACATCGGGAAGACCAAACGACCGATTTATTTCATCGAGAATCAGAACAACATGGAGAATCCGCATGACTCGATCGAGCCTAAGCTGAGCAAATCGATAATTGTTGCACATGCTAGAGATGGTGTGGAGATGCTGAAGGAGTATAAGCTGCCGAAGCCGATCCGGGATATAGCAGAGCAGCATCATGGTACTACGTTCCTGCACTATTTCTATCACAAAGCGGTTAGACAAGCGGAGGAACAAGGCATAGAGCCTGATTTCACCGAAGATGATTTCCGTTACCATGGTCCGAAGGCCCAGTCCAAGGAATCGGCTATTGTCGGAATCGCCGACAGTGTTGAAGCTGCTGTTCGTTCGCTGCGGAAGCCAACTGTGGAACAGGTTGAATCGATGATCGAGAAGATTATCAAAGGCCGCCTTGATGACCAGCAATTCAATGAATGTGATCTGACAATGAAGGAACTGGATATTGTAGCCAGAACGTTGAAGGAATCCGTCATGGGTATTTTCCACTCGAGGATCGAGTATCCTGAGGATGTGAAGCGCCCTAAACCGACTCCGGCGCCATCGGAGGAGAATTCTGCGGAATAGTGGTTTTGGCTTTCGTCGAGCTGGTTTGATGAATAATCGTAAGGTTTCACATGGGAAGAACATTAGAAGGAGCGTAATGGAATGAGCTTGCAGCTGACGTGGAATAACGAGCAAGACGATTTTCAGATTCGGGAGGATCTGATTACCCTGCTCGAAGCGATACTTCAAAAAGCGGGAGAGACTGAAGGTGTTACCGAAGGCGAGGTCGATCTTACCTTTGTCAGTGACGAGCAAATCCATGAATTGAACCTGGAGTACCGGGGAATTGATCGGCCGACGGATGTCCTGTCTTTCGCGATGAATGAAATAACCAACGATGAGTTGGAGATCATTTATGAGTTGGAAGAAGGGGAAGAACTGGAGAACGTCCCTGATGTTCTGGGGGATATTATCATTTCCGTTCCGCGCGCAAAATTGCAGAGTGAGGAATACGGGCACTCGCTTGAGCGTGAACTTGGCTTTCTCTTCGTGCATGGATTTCTGCATCTGCTGGGCTATGACCATCAGGATGAGGCCAGTGAAGCCGAGATGATGGGCAAGCAGGAAGCGGTGCTCGCTGAAGTCGGGCTGACAAGATAGTGAAGCCGCATAGACACTCGTTGTTCAAGGCGTTTGGTTATGCTATAACTGGCATTTGGACCGCAGTGCGTACAGAACGTAATATGAAAATTCACATCGCTGCTGCTTTGATCGTATTCATCGCAGCAGCTTTGCTGCAATTAGAACGTATGGACTGGTTGTTCTTATTGCTTGCCGTCGCACTTGTGCTGATCACGGAACTCGTGAATACGTCCGTAGAAGCCGTCATTGATTTCATATCACTTGAAGAACATCCGCTAGCCCGAGTGGCGAAGGATACAGCGGCCGGTGCAGCGCTTGTTGCAGCGGTATTCGCTATCATTGTGGGGTTGATTGTGTTTGGCAAACCGGTATATGGATGGATTCATGCTTGGATCAACTGATGCAGAAGAGAGGGGTAACAAACGATGGATGCAGGGCTATTGATACAAGAAGCAATTAAAGCGCGTATGCGTGCCTATATCCCATATTCCAAGTTTGGCGTGGGTGCCGCACTGGTAGATTCTAAAGGGGAAGTACATTATGGTTGCAACGTGGAGAACGCGGCGTATGGGCCGACGAATTGTGCCGAGCGCACAGCGTTATTCCGTGCCATTGCCGATGGCCACGAAGCTGGGAGTTTCCAAGCGATCGCGATTGTGGCTGATACCGATGGCCCATGTACACCTTGCGGGGTGTGTCGGCAAGTGATGGTAGAGCTGTGTAAGCCGGACATGCCGGTCATTATGGGTAATCTCAAGGGCGATATTCTGGAGACAACAGTTAAGGACCTTCTTCCCGAATCGTTTGGCCCTTGGGATTTGAAGCAGAACTGATGTTTTAAGTTACGGCAAGAGCGTTTATTAATAATAAATACAACACAACTTAGTATTTACAGTTATAGTAGCGGAGGAATGGTATGCAGAAGAAACAATATAAATCGGGGTTCGTCGCTATAATCGGCAGGCCGAACGTAGGAAAGTCGACGCTAATGAACCAGGTGATCGGCCAGAAAATCGCGATCATGTCGGATAAACCGCAGACGACACGTAACAAAATACACGGGGTTTACACGACTGAAAACTCCCAGGTCGTCTTTCTGGATACGCCGGGCATTCATAAGCGTCAATCCAAGCTTGGGGATTACATGAATCAGACTGCTCTCGGTACGCTTGGCGAGGTGGAAGCAGCGCTGTTCCTAGTGGATGCTTCGGAGGGGATCGGTGGCGGTGACCGCTATATAGCCGAACAACTGAAGAAGATCAAAACACCTGTCATGCTGGTTATGAATAAGATCGACAAGATCGAGCCGCAGGCTTTGCTGCCTCTGATCGAAGACTACCGGAAGCTTCATGAATTTGCAGAGATCGTTCCGATCTCCGCCAAGCTGGGCAGCAACGTGAATACGCTCCTTGATCAGATCCAGAAATACTTGCCACCTGGACCTCAGTATTATCCAGAGGATCAAATTACGGATCATCCGGAACAGTTCGTATGCGCTGAGCTGATTCGCGAGAAGATTCTGCACATGACCCGAGAAGAAGTGCCACACTCCATCGCAGTTACGATTGAAGACATGAAGGTAGAGGAGAATGGGACAGTCTACATCTCTGCTGTCATCTTCGTAGAGCGTGACTCTCAGAAGGGGATTATCATCGGCAAGCAAGGCGCTTTGCTGAAGGAGGTTGGCAAGCAGGCGAGGCAGGATATACAACGCCTGCTGGGCTCGAAGATATTTTTGGAATTATGGGTAAAAGTGAAAAAAGACTGGCGCAATCAAGATCGTGTTCTTCGGGACCTGGGATTTCATCGAGGTGAATGACAGGGTTACAGCCTCTTGCCAACAATTGCATTTCATAAAATAACGCTGAGCGCACATCCTATTTTCGTAGATGCAGACGTCATTTCCGAAGAAAGGATGAATACGAATGCGAGATTTTTCGTGGAAGTATTTTGCAATGACTGGAGATGTCGATGCTTATTTGCTGTATAAAGAAGCCGAGGGTGAGACGGTTCTTACAGCTGTATCCGCAGATGATGAGGCGGCCCTGCATGAAGAAGACGAGTGATTATTGGTTGTTCCAGGAATGGTTGGGGGAGAATGCATGCTACATCGGGCGGAAGGGATCGTTATCCGCAGCATGGACTACGGAGAGGGCAACAAAATCATTACGCTTTGCACCAAGGAGTCGGGTAAGGTAGGAGTGCTGGTCAGAGGAGCTAAGAAGGTGAAAAGCCGACATGCTGCTCTGACTCAGCTGTTTACATATGGAGAGTATGTTTTTTTTCGTAACGGGACAGGACTAGGTACACTGAATGCTGGAGAGATTATCGCCTCGCATCATCTGTTGCGGGAGGACCTTATGAAAGCGGCCTATGCTTCTTACGCTTGCGAGCTCTTGGATCGGGTGCTGCAAGATGAGGAGACGGGCGCTTTTTGGTTTCATCAGTTGAACGCTTGTCTGGAGGCGATTCAGGAGGACAAAGATCCACAGATTATCATCAACCTATACGAGATGAAGATCCTGCAAGCTGCGGGCTATGGGCCGGAACTTCACGTATGCATCTCCTGCAATCAAGAGCGGAGGGATGAGGACATGCTGGTAAGCCCTCGCCTTGGCGGTGTGCTGTGCCGGTACTGTAAGCACTTAGATCCGCCGGCCTTGTCGGTCTCGTTGAGGACGCTGAAGCTGTTGCGGTTATTCGGCAAGCTGGACCTGCGAAGGCTCGGCAATGTGGATGTTAAGGATGAGACGCGTTCCGAACTGAAACATGTGATGCGGGCTTTGATGGACATGCAGCTGGGTTTGCGGCTGAAATCGCAAAATTTCCTTGATCAGATGGACAAGTACGACATTTGACGTCAGCTATAGAATGAGGTATTATATTTATCAGTTTATGAGTAAGTGGATGTTTGGGATTTTAACATGCGTTGAACGGGAAAGTAATGAATTTCGATCCTAGATATAGCGAGCCGGTGATGGTGGAAGTCCGGTGGAGGAGATTCATGAACATGGCACCCTGGAGCATGATGAGACGATAAAGTGGGTTCTGTTACAGCTTGTCTAAAGCGACAAGGACGGAGCCAAGTAGGGTGGAACCGCGGGAAGCTGACAAGCTCTCGTCCCTATGTCTGTACAACAGACGTAGGGCGAGGGCTTTTTTTGTTGTACAGAGACCGGATTCATGTTGTCTATCTTACAAAAAGCGAGAGTAAAGGAGCTAAAATCATGAATTTTCAACAGATGATTTTGACGCTGCAGCAGTTCTGGGCAGAACAAAATTGTATCATCGTCCAGCCGTATGACACGGAAAAAGGCGCCGGCACGATGAACCCGATGACGTACTTGCGTTCGATCGGACCCGAGCCTTGGAATGTAGCGTATGTCGAACCTTCCCGCAGACCTGCGGACGGACGTTACGGTGAGAACCCGAACCGTCTGTATCAGCATCATCAATTTCAAGTCATTCTGAAGCCGTCGCCAGACAACATCCAGGAACTGTATCTCGAGAGTCTGAAGAGGCTGGGCATCGATCCATTGGATCATGATATTCGCTTCGTTGAGGACAACTGGGAAGCACCGACGCTCGGTGCCTGGGGGCTTGGCTGGGAAGTATGGCTTGATGGTATGGAGATTACACAGTTTACGTATTTCCAGCAAGTAGGCGGTATTGATGCCAATCCGGTGGCCGTTGAGATTACGTACGGTATGGAGCGCCTGGCTTCCTACATCCAGGACAAAGAGAACGTATTTGATCTGGAGTGGGTAAACGGAATTACGTATGGGGATGTATTCCACCAGCCGGAGTTTGAACATTCGAAATATACGTTTGAAGTGTCGGACGTCAAGATGCTGTTCACACTGTTCAACATGTATGAGGAAGAAGCCAACAAAGCGATGAACCAAAATCTCGTCTTCCCGGCCTACGATTATGTGCTGAAATGCTCCCATACCTTTAATCTGTTGGATGCTAGAGGAGCGATTAGTGTAACCGAAAGAACAGGATATATTATGCGTGTACGGAATCTGGCCCGCCAGGTGGCGGCGACCTATTTGGAGGAGCGCGAGAAGCTTGGCTTCCCGTTGATTAAGAAAGGGGGCGCTGACGATGTCTAAGGATTTATTATTCGAGATCGGTCTAGAAGAAGTACCAGCTAGATTTCTTCGCGCTGCGATGGATCAGCTACAGGATAAACTCGTTAAATGGCTCGAGGCTTCCAGAATTGCTCATGGCGAAGTAACGGCATATGCGACACCTCGTCGTCTGGCGGTTATGGTGCAGCAGGTCGCAGTCAAACAAGAGGACGTAAGTGAGGAAGTAAAGGGTCCTTCACGCAAGATCGCACTGGATGAGAACGGAGGATGGAGCAAGGCTGCGCTTGGTTTTGCACGCAGTCAAGGCGTGGATCCCGAGACGTTTACTTTCAAAGAACTGGGCGGCGTTGAATATATATACGTGACGAAGAATAGCGTAGGGGTGGAGACGAAGTCCATTCTATCCGAAGGGCTGCTCGGTATTCTGACGTCCATGACCTTTCCGAAAAATATGCGTTGGGGCGCGCACGAATTCAAATTCGTTCGTCCCATCAAGTGGCTGGTTGCGCTGCTGGGAGATGAAATCGTTGATCTCGAAATTACGGGCGTCAAAGCCGGTAATATTACTCGCGGTCATCGATTCCTTGGGGGAGAAGCGGTCGTAGGCGAAGCCTCTGCATACCGTGAAGTGCTGCGTGCTCAGCACGTCATCGTCGACGTGAACGAACGTCAGGAGATGATCGTGTCGCAGATCCAGCTCTTGCTCAAGAACAAGATTGGAACATCGCCATTAAGGACGATCTGCTGGAGGAAGTATTGTTCCTGGTAGAGACGCCGACGGTGTTATACGGAACGTTTGACGCTTCATTCTTGAACATTCCACAGGACGTACTGATCACATCGATGCGTGAACATCAACGATATTTCCCTGTTTTGGATAAACAAGGCCAACTGCTTCCGTACTTCGTGACCGTTCGAAGCGGAGACAGTCGTTCGCTGGATGTCATTGCCAGAGGCAACGAGAAAGTGCTTCGCGCGAGACTGTCTGATGCCAAGTTCTTCTACGAGGAAGACCAGAAGCTGCAGATCAAGGATGCACTTTCCAAACTTGAAAGCATCGTGTTCCATGAGGAGCTTGGCACGATCGGTGACAAAGTCCGCCGCATCCGTCGGATCTCGGATCAGTTGTCAGCGAAGCTGGCGGTTTCGGCAGATGCAGCTGACAGTGTGAGTCGTGCTGCCGATATTTGCAAATTTGATCTGGTCACGCAGATGGTATATGAGTTTCCAGAGCTGCAAGGCG
The DNA here is from genome assembly GCF_001315105.1 of Paenibacillus sp. JCM 10914. Lineage (GTDB taxonomy): Bacteria > Bacillota > Bacilli > Paenibacillales > Paenibacillaceae > Paenibacillus_AQ. Next base: position 227,293 of record NZ_BAZR01000001.1, read on the forward strand.
TTATGGGCGAAGATTACGCACGAAAAGCAGGCGAGAAGGAAGAAGTGGCGAAAGCTGTGTTCGAGCATTACCAACCTCGCTTTTCCGGCGATGCCGTGCCTTCCACGCAAGCCGGCTCAATTGTCAGCATTGCCGATAAGATCGATACCATTGTCGGTTGTTTCTCGATCGGCATCATTCCGACCGGTTCTCAAGATCCGTACGCGCTTCGTCGCCAGGCAGCGGGGATAGTACAGATTATGCTGGAACATAAGCTGCCCATTACCTTGTCGGAAGTGTTCGGCATTGCTCTTGCGGTACATGAGGACATCCGCGGGTTGAAGCGACTGGCTAGTGAAATCCGCAAAGATCTGCTTGATTTCTTCGCGCTGCGCGTGAAAAAGCTGTTGTCCGAGGATCAGCGTTATGACGTTGTGGATGCTGTAATCTCCGCCGGATTTGATCATGTGATATCCGTCGTTGCGCGTGGTCAAGCGCTAATGCAAGCTGTGGGCCATAGCGAAGATTTCAAGACGACCGTCGAATCCTTTAACCGGGTCAGCAATTTGGCATCCAAAGCGGGGAAAGCCGCTGTGAATTCGGCATTGTTCACCGAAAGTCAGGAAGGTGAGCTATATCAAGCCTGGAATGACATTCGTGATGATTACCAGACAGCTCTGGAGTCAGGGGATGCCGAACGTTCGTTGTCCTTGTTGAGCGGACTGAAGGCGCCAATAACCGGATTCTTCGATTCCGTTATGGTTATGTCTGAGGACGAGGCCGTTCGGACGAATCGGCTGGCGTTGCTGTCCGGGATCGATGTCGATCTGAAGCGGTATGCGGACTTTTCCAAATTGGTAATGTAGTATCGACAGCGTCGTTGTTAAAATGGTATAATGGATTGTTTTCAGGCAAAGCGTTGTTCTTCGTGTTCTACACGGGATGGCGCTTTTGCTGTGAATATATACCTGCCGAGTTAGAGCAAGCAATCCCGGGGCACTGTTTATTTCGGAAGCAGGATTTTATTCTGTCAAAGACGTATATAATAATATACAGCATAAGAATAAACCAAGATTACAGATAGAGCCGGTGATGTGAATGAACGAAGACAATTCCTTTACGATCGTGGTTGACGGGGATGCATGTCCGGTTAAACAGGAAATTGCCGAGACTGCTCGTACGTTCCGTGTACCGGTGCTGCTTGTATCGTCCTACGATCACTTGCTGCGGGCCGAGGAAGGTGTGTCCACGATTCAAGTGGACCGAAGCGATCAGAGTGCGGATTTGTACATTGCGAATCATATTTCCAAAGGGGATATCGTGGTTACGCAGGATTATGGGTTAGCTGCACTTGCGCTTGCCAAATCATGCCATGTAATATCCTTTCGCGGACGTATTTTCCACAATGGGGATATCGATTTCATGCTTGATTCCCGCCACCATCAGGCTAAAGCCCGAAAGCAAGGAAGATACGGTAAAGGGCCCAAGAAGCTGCTTGAGGAAGACCGGAGGTTTTTTCAACATAAACTGACAAAACTTTTGCATGAATTGCAGGAGAATGTACACCCGTAGCGAATACTATTTACGTGCCAAAAGAGATGAAGGTGGTTTGGATGAGTACCGGACAAGGCAATATTCCGGATGATGTCATTGAAGCGGTTCTGGCCAAGAGCGATATTGTGGACACAGTCAGCAAATACGTACATCTTACCAAACAGGGGAAGTATCTAAAGGGCTTATGCCCTTTTCATTCGGAGAAGACCCCTTCCTTTACGGTTACACCGGAACGCCAGATTTTTTACTGTTATGGTTGCGGCAAGGGCGGTAATGCCATTAAATTCAGAATGGAAATCGAAGGTTTTTCCTTCCCCGAAGCTGTTAAGACCATGGCGGAAGAGAATGATATCTCGTTACCGGAAGGACAAGGGTTACCCGTAATTCCTCGAAATCCGGAGAAAGAACGTTTATTTGAAGCCCATGAGTTGAGTGCCAAGCTGTATCATTACTTGTTGAAGAATACAGAGCACGGCATCGAGGCAATGAAGTATCTGCGTGCACGTGGAATCAATGACAAGTTGATTGACCAGTTCCAGATCGGTTATGCACCCGAGCAATGGGACACCTTGGTGAAGTTCCTGGATAAGCGATCCTTTGATCTGAGAGAGATGGAGCAGGGCGGTTTATTGTCCGCCAAGAATGATCAGAACGGATATCTCGATCGATTTCGCAGACGCGTCATGTTTCCGCTTCATGATCGCAGCGGCAAAGTGATTGCCTTCGCCGGAAGAATACTGGGAGAAGGTCAACCGAAGTACTTGAATTCCCCGGAGACCCTTTTATTTAATAAAAGCCGCACATTGTACAACCTGCACCAGGCGAAGACATCCATACGCAAATTACGTCAAATCCTGTTGTTTGAAGGCTACGGAGATGTAATCTCGTCATGGGAAGCTGGGTTTCAGAACGGTGTGGCAACGATGGGAACTTCTCTTACGGAGAATCAAATCGCCATCATGAAGTCCCTGGCGGAGGAAATCGTCGTTATCTATGATGGCGACAGGGCCGGGATGAATGCAGCGATGAAGGTTATTCCGATGTTGGAGGACGTAGGGTTAAAGGTCAGAATCGCACTGGTACCCGAAGGTATGGATCCGGACGACTATATTCGGAAATTCGGTGCCGATCGTTTCAGACATATGGTGGAGACCGCTGTTTCAACTACAAAATTTAGACTTATATATCTGAAGAAAAACCATATACTGCTAGAAGAAGATGGTAAGATCGCATATGCCAAGGAAGCATTGCCGATAATCGCTGCTTTAAATTCCTCTACGGAACGTGAGGTTTATTTGCGGGAATTATCCTCTGAACTCCATCTCTCCTATGAAAGCCTTAAGCAGGATTGCAATCTCATTCGGCAGTCCGTGCAAAAAAAGATGCAGGATGGGGATAATAAGGAAAATAGGTGGAATAATGGTAGGCATAAAAAAGGGCGACAGCCCGCCCCGGTTTTACTACCCGCTTACCATGCTGCTGAACGGCGTCTGCTGTCGCTGATGCTGCAGGATGCGGAAGCCGCGCGATACGTAGGTGATCGCCTGGGGGAAGCATTTAATATTGAAGATCATGCGGCGATTGCTGCTTATCTATATGCTTTTTATGCACAGGGCAAGTCTCCGGATATTAGCCGTTTTATGTCATCCCTACAAGATGACCGACTAGAGAAGACCGTAAGCTCCATTATGATGATGGAGGCACCGACGGAGTGGAATGTTCAAGTGCTTGATGATTGCATACGTGAAGTGCAGAAGTTTCCGCAGCAACGAGAGATTAATCAGAAGAAGGAAGAAATGATGAATGCAGAGCGCTCGGGTGATTTCATGCGAGCCGCTCAAATTGCAAGCGAGATTATCGCCCTAGAACGACAATGATTCCGCACATTGTTGTGTTCTAGGGAGGAGGGAGTCGAAAGATGGCGAATGATCAGCATACTGAAATAGAAACGGAATTTACGCTGGATCAAGTCAAGGATCAATTGATTGAACAGGGTAAAAAGAGATCCGTATTGAGCTATAAAGATATCATGGAGAAGTTATCGCCTTTCGATCAGGATACGGAGCAGATGGATGAATTCTATGAGCAGCTTGCTGACCATGGGATCGATGTCGTAAACGAGAATGACGATGAGGGCACCCATCGGCAAGCAGGAGAACATGGGGAGAATCATGAGAATGAGGATTTTGGCTTTGACGATGACTTGTCGTTGCCGCCGGGAATCAAGATCAATGATCCTGTCCGGATGTATCTGAAGGAGATTGGCCGTGTTCCATTGTTATCGGCAGATGACGAGATTGAATTGGCGAATCGGATTGAGCAGGGAGATGAGGAAGCGAAGCGTCGTTTGGCTGAAGCGAACCTGCGTCTCGTTGTGAGTATCGCCAAGCGTTATGTCGGTCGTGGCATGCTGTTCCTGGACTTGATTCAAGAAGGTAATATGGGATTGATTAAGGCCGTAGAGAAATTTGATTACAAAAAAGGCTTCAAATTCAGTACGTACGCGACCTGGTGGATTCGTCAGGCCATTACACGTGCCATTGCAGACCAAGCGCGTACCATTCGGATTCCGGTGCATATGGTGGAGACAATCAATAAATTGATTCGTGTATCCAGACAGTTGCTGCAGGAGCTAGGACGTGAACCTTCGCCAGAAGAAATTGCAGCCGAGATGGAACTGAGCGTTGAGAAGGTCCGGGAGATTATGAAGATTGCTCAAGAACCGGTCTCGCTTGAAACCCCGATCGGCGAGGAAGATGACTCTCACCTTGGCGATTTCATCGAAGATCAAGAAGCACTTGCTCCAGCAGATGCAGCCGCTTATGAACTTCTGAAGGAACAGTTGGAAGACGTACTCGATACGCTGACAGAGCGTGAAGAGAATGTGCTTAGGTTGCGATTTGGCCTGGATGACGGCAGAACAAGAACGCTTGAAGAAGTAGGTAAAGTGTTCGGCGTAACCCGCGAACGTATTCGCCAGATTGAAGCGAAAGCACTCCGCAAACTTCGCCATCCTAGCCGCAGCAAGCGGTTAAAGGATTTTCTCGAATAGTGTGATTGGCGGGCCTTCTGCTGTTTATGGCAGCAAGGTCCTTTTTTCATTATGGCGGCGAATGGACCAAGCTTCTTGATTCTTACATAATTACCTGCATTTGTTGTATTGGTCTTTATTTTAGCTCTTTTCCAAATCCAATGCAAATCGATGAGTCCAAACAATGAAGGAACTGAGATGATATTTGCAGTTTGAATAAGGGTTTGTTAGGGTAATGGATAGGTTGTTCCATTGGTGAAAATATCGAATGGTAAGGTGTGTCGAATGTGAAATTATCAAGCAGATTGACCCGAATATTAGAGCAAATTCCACAAGGCAGCCGGTTGGCGGATATTGGCTCCGACCATGCGTTGCTGCCGGTAGCCGCCGTAGAGTCAGGAGCAGCTGTAAGCGCCATAGCCGGCGAGGTAAATGCAGGTCCTTATGATGCGGCCCTCAAGCAGGTGCAGGAGTCGGGCATGACCGAGGTGATCGATGTCCGTAAAGGGGACGGTCTGGATGTACTAGAACCAGGCGATGCGAATGTGATTACGATAGCCGGCATGGGCGGAAGCCTGATCGCAGCGATTCTGGAGCGGGGGCGTGACAAATTAGCGGGCGTGTGCAGGCTTGTGTTACAGCCGAACGTCGGTGAGGATATTTTGCGAAGATGGCTCTTGGCGAATGGCTGGGTGCTGTTAAGCGAGCTCATTCTTAAGGAGGATGGGAAGATTTACGAGATATTGGTCGCAGAACCTTCGAACCAGGCAGTGATGACGAGCGAACAAGTGTATGCCCCGCGTGTCATTGCTGGCGACATTGAATTGTCCACAGAATGGCAGCTGCGTCTTGGTCCCTGGCTGACACAGCATCCAAGCAATGTATTCCACGAGAAGTGGAAATCGGAAATTGAGAAACTGAACGTTATTCTTCAATCTTTGTCACGGTCAGAACTATCTTCGGCCGCTGGTAAGGCAAAGGAGATACAAGCAGATATACAATTTATACAGGAGGTGTTGGCATGCTTGCCAAAGGACAAACCGTAATTCAGTACATGGAGCAACTGGCACCGAAGCATGTAGCCGAGCCCGATGACCGGATCGGTCTGCAGCTCGGGACGCTTCAGAAGGAGATTCAGACGGTACTCGTTGCATTGGATGTGAATGAGGAGGTTGTAGATGAAGCGATACAGCTCGGAGCAGATCTAATCATCGCCCATCATGCCATCATTTATCGACCGCTGAAGCAGCTCCAGACTGATACGCCGATGGGAAAAGTATATGAAAAGCTTATAAAACACGATATCGCGGTATATGTGAGTCATACGAATCTCGATGTTACGGAAGGCGGCATGAATGATTGGATGGCTGAGGCGCTTGAAATTGAGCAGACGATTCCGATTCATGATATGCATAATGAACAGTTATCGAAGTTGGTGGTGTTCGTACCGAAGAGTCACCATCAAGAGGTACTGGATGCGGTACTGAATGCCGGGGCGGGCTGGATCGGCAATTACAGCCACTGCAGCTTTAATATTGAGGGTTTCGGGACTTATGTGCCTAGAGAGGGCAGCAGCCCGTATCAAGGCAAGGAAGGCCGTATGGAGCGTGCTAACGAGGTTCGAATCGAGACCATTGTACCACATACGGTCCGGAATAAAGTGGTTCAGGCTATGCTTAAGGCGCATCCGTATGAAGAAGTCGCTTATGATCTGTACGCTATGGATTTGAAGGGGAGATCGCTTGGACTCGGACGAGTGGGTGTGCTAAAGCAGTCGATGTCGCTGGGAGAACTGGTGAATGTGGTTAAGGACAAGCTGGATGTACCATCCGTCCGAGTCGTGGGTGACCTGGACCGTACGATCCGTAAAGCAGCTGTCATCGGCGGTTCTGGTGGACGCTACATGAACAAGGCGATCTTCCGCGGAGCCGATGTACTGATTACAGGAGACGTAGATTATCATACAGCACAGGACGCTTTGGCCGCAGGGCTCACGATCATTGATCCTGGACATAATGCCGAGAAAATTATGAAGGTGAAAGTCGCTGAATGGATGCAGCAAAAACTTGAGGAACACAAGTATGCCACCAAGGTAGTGCCGTCACAGATCAATACCGAGCCGTTTACGTTTAGGTAAATCGCTTGTACGGAAGCGAAAATCAAGCTATAATATATAGTGTTGTCCGGAAAGTTTGACAGACAATCGCTGGCGGTGTCAAAGCCGCGAGAGGAAAGTCCGGGCTCCGTAGGGCAGGGTGCTGGATAACGTCCAGTCAGCGCGAGTTGAAGGATAGTGCCACAGAAATGGACCGCCGATGGCCGCCTCATAGCGGCACAGGCAAGGATGGAACCGAGGTGTAAGAGACCCCGAGGAACGCTGGTGACTTCGTTCCTGGTAAACCCCACTTGGAGCAAGACCTAATGGGACGCAGTCTCTCTAGAAGAGACAGCCTTTGCCCGAGGCGCGTCTGGGTTGGTCGCTTGAGCCGATCAGCAATGATTGGCCTAGATAGATGATTGTCGCTTATGGTGGCAGGGTAGTTCCCGTTATGACCACGAAGAGCACAGAACCCGGCTTACGTAAGGCTTTCCCAACTGTACAACAATCGCAACGCATATGAACGCGTATTTTTATTCTTTCGTTATCGGAAGGATAAGAATACGCGTTCATTTTATTTAGGGCATTGATTCGCGAATAGATATTTTTCTTACGGACAATCGTCCATACCATTTGCCCTTCCCGATAATAAGCTATAATCATCACAGAAAGGAGATGTTAATATGTCCTGCGGTTGCAATCAAAATCCGTGTCCTCACGTTTCGCCTATTGTATGTGATCCCATCGTTGTTATAAGAGACCATTTCGTTCCGCAAATCGTACCTGTTATTCATCCGATCAAAGTAGTGGATAAAGTACACTGTGTACCTGTTGAACAGCACATTTACACGTACAGTGAAGAAGAAGTTATCGGCGGTGTTGGGGGACCTGGCGGCGTGTTGGTATCTGGCAAATCATCAAAGAAGCGTGCGTCACGTACAACACGTTCTCGCCGCAAATAAGCTGACGAACAAACATCTTGTTCAACGGCCCAATAGAAAAGCAGCCTCCACCGATTGGTGGACGCTGCTTGTTTTTGCTACCTCACTTATCTGGGTTACGCCCTAGTCCTACTGGTTTGAATTTGCTTTGCGAAGCTCATTCTCCAGACGGCGCAGTACATGCCCGGGCCATAATTGCAGTGGAACTTGCCGGTTGTTGACTTCGTTCAACGACTGGTAAATATCGATTTGCCCATGTCCATAATATTTATCTTTCCCTTTGGCGCCAAGATCCACGGCCTGATTAATCATGGCGTCCATAACCTCTTCATTGCTTAGTTCAGGATTCAGAGAGCGGATTAGCCCGGCCATGGCGGCTGCATGGGGGCTGGCCATCGAAGTGCCTGACAGAGCAGCATATTGATTCCCTGGGAAGGTGCTGGCAATGTTCGTGCCGGGTGCAGCTATATCAATATAATCTCCGAAGTTGGAATATTCCGCTCGCTTGAGATCCGAATCCGTTGCTGCAACAGCCAGCACTTCAGGATAGGCGGCAGGATAGCCCGGTCGCTCGGTATTGTCATTACCCGATGCGGCAACAAGGACGACGTCACGATCATAAGCATATCGTACGGCATCATGCAAAAACTGTGAGTCCGCATAATTGCCAAGGCTCATATTGATTACTTTGGCTCCATGATCGGCGGCCCATATGATACCTTCCGCAACGGCGTAAGTCGTTCCTGAACCGGTTCCGTCCAACGCTTTGATTGGCATGATTTTATTATACCAACTGACACCGGCTACGCCTTCTCCATTATTCACAAGTGCGGCAATAATGCCAGCAACATGCGTCCCGTGGCCAACGTCGTCCAAAGGTTGTTTTTCTTTGTCAACGACGTTGTAGCCCTCGACGAATTGACCTGCAAGGTCTGTATGTTCAAGATCGACACCGGTATCAATAACGGCTACAACAACATCCTCACTGCCCTTGGAAAGGTCCCAGCCCCTGTTCGTCTCGGTAATCGGCAGGTTCCACTGATATTCCGTGAACAGCAGGTCATTGGGAATATTGACTTGGGCATCAGCCCCGTTAGATACCGTGCCAGACGATTTGGAGGATTGATTCATACGGTCATTGGTTAAATAAATATAGTGGGGTTCAGCATATTTCGTTGTCCATTGTTGTGCAAAGTAAGCCTGCAACTGCTTGTAATCCATGCTCTTGGAGTGAAATACGTAAGCATAACCGAGCTTGCGCGGGGTGCTTGCCGCAACATCACGCGTGATTTGCAGGAGCTGTTGCTCTGTCGGCTCTTTTTGAAAAGATACCACGATCTCATTTTCGTAGAAATGACTCGCTTTTTCATTATCATGTCCAGTCTTGACAGTAATGTCTTTCAGCGTATCAGCATGAATCGATTCAACACGGAATTTCCCCTCTTTCGGATAAGGGATAAGACGCAAATTACGTTTCTGGTGCTGACTGACCTTCTGCAATACAGCTTGGTTGACTAGCGCAGCCGCACCGTATTGCCCATCATCTGAAATCGCCGAGACTACAAAATATGGCTGTCCGGCGGCATCGAATTTAGGCGAGTCATACGTTTTGCCTCGGCGCAATTGCTGCTGAGCGGTTTGAAAATGCTGCTGTATCAGCTTCTTGTCATCCTTACCCATCCGCGGTAGTGGACCGCGAATGTCAACCATCTTATTCTGTTTAAGGTTGAACCAGCGGACTTGCTCGAAGTGATGATGTGATTTCTGTTCTTTCGCGGCATACATCTTGATTTGTTTCTGATTCCTTAGGGCGTCATTATTCAGCATTCGACCCAGGTGATCTTTGGCATCCATACGATTTAGTTTATCGGTGAATTGAATATCACCAGACATCGTATACTGTTTGGCTATATCCTCTGCCTCCGGCGGCATCGCTTTTGACGGTCCCGCAGAGGGGGATGAATGCTTCGATCCAGGGATAAACATGAAGATCAAGAGCACGCTAAGAACGGAAGCGGCGGCAATGATACTCCACAGTGTACGTGATTTCACAAGTTCTCCTCCTCAGGCGCTTAACTTTTTGAATAGTCTTAGCGTGGGGAGTGAGGTTGGTTTTTATGCGCTCTAATGAACTGGAGAGAACTTCTATATGACACAATTGACATGTACTACTAATTACCTTGTAAGTGTATTCATGATAGGGATTTCGTTATCCCATTATTTGTGATAGGATAGTAATAATCAGACCGACCTCCAGGTTAATAACCTGTAGGGTCATGACCATTTAAGGGGGATTTATCGTAATGCCAGCAGACAATCTTCAGAAATTATGCTCAGAATCCAGAGAAAAGTTGAAATCTGCTATTTCAATCATGGAAACGTTTTTGAATGAACAAGCTTTGTCTCAATTGGTACCAGATCAGGATGAAGAGAACCTGCACTTCTACAAAGGGTTTCTGTCCGATGTTCGAACTTTACTCGTATTTTCTGAGGTGTCCTACGAGAAGCTAGGTGTTGTGCAGCGTCGCCCTAATTTTGATGTCGATTTTGCCGAGAAGGCTTTGTATAATCTGTATCACCGTAGCGTGAACAACTTCTTCTATCCGAAGAATGAAAGCTATTCCGAAGATGGCCGTTACGCTATACAGGACAAGACGCGATTCGTTTCCGTAAGAAGCCTGTGCGTCCAGCACGCGACGTCATTATGAATATTACTAAAATTTATGAAGAACTGCGGGATGATCTCGCTTATTACGAGAGTGACTATCTGACCGAGCGTCGCATGCATTCTGAGCGTAGTCACGCATAATACGAATTGAATTGAAACCGGAAGCTGTCCTCATGTGAATTTTCTACGGGAACAGCTTCTTTTTGTTATAGCTAATCATTGGTCGAAGACAGGAACTCGGGAGAGTTTACCGTTCTTCGACTTTTTTGTTGTGCTGTCTATTCTTAACAGGGCAAAAAGAGCTTTTCTGTGAATACCGTCCGTGAAGGAAGGAAAAAATATTGAAGAGGTGATGATAAAATGGCCAACGAAGCCAGACCACTTGTGAAATGCAGCGTAAGCAATTGTCATTACTGGGGAGAACAGAATTTCTGTCATGCTGACATGATCATGATTGAAATTGATCGTCATGCGGATATGAAGCTTAATGAAGAGTATGGAGCAGAGGCTTATACCGATAACCATCAGGATTCGGCCGACAAATCTTCTGAGACGTGCTGTCTGACATTTAAACCGAAGGCTTAAACAGAAGGAGGAAAGTCTCTTGGATAAACATCGTGATAACGACAAAGTAAAATGGACCGAAGAACAACGAAATCGAGTTGATTTTCCACGCAGGGATCACCGGGAGGAATATGCAGCGGAAGTTGCTCCACCGATGGAATCCACGATTCGAAATGCTGATGAAGATGTAGAGGATGCATCTACGGCTCGCACCGTTGGATATGTGGGATTGGTTCTAGGCATTGCCTCCTTATTCATGTGGTCGGTTATTCTCGGTCCAATTGCTGCTGTGGTTGGCTACTACGCTTATAACAAGGGCAGTAAAACGACCGGTGCATGGTCCATTGGTTTGGGTATCTTGGCCACTCTCAGTTATTTTGTTCTGATCCCGTTCAGCCGATAATATGTAATACAAACTGTTTTTATACGGTGAGTCCCGCGTCAAGCAGGGATTCGCCTTTTTTAGTTCCAATTGAGTATAGAAGAATGCTCGTGGTTCATGGTAAAATAAAAGAACAGGCTTAATTCATTTATCAGAAAGTGAGCTTCTCTATGCAAATTGATCCTACAATGTCTTGGAAAACGTTGTCCGCTCCTCAATCAAATACGAAGTCTGCTGAATCAGGAACCGAATTCTATCATGTACTGAACAATCTGGTTTCCGAAGATTCTTCCCCAACAGCCAGTCGATCATTGGGGGGGCTTGCCCCGGGAGTAACATGGGAAGATGGGCTGTTATGGCAGCATCTCGGGCAGGGTCAACAGAGCTTATCGGTCTTGGACCAGCAGCAACCTACCGAGGCGTCGGTTTCCACAGTCCCCTTGTCCATCGAAGAATTGATACGGACGGCAGGGGAACAATACGGGGTGCCAATTTCCTTGATCAAGGCTGTGATTGATACCGAATCATCATTTAATTCGAACGCGGTATCGAGCGCAGGTGCTAAGGGACTGATGCAGTTAATGGATGGTACGGCACGAGGCCTTGGAGTTAGTAACTCCTTTGATCCTGCACAGAACATTGACGGCGGAACCAAATATCTGTCCAGCCTCATGCAGCGATTTGGCGGAGAAATGGCAATGGTGCTTGCTGCATACAATGCAGGACCAACGCGTGTCGCGCAGCTCGGTGTTTCGAATGATCAAGAACTGATGTCGGTCCTAGATGGGCTTCCAAGCGAAACACAGGCCTATATCGGCAAAGTGCTGAACGCAGAGATGAAATATAATAACTGACCCACGCGCAGGTTTTGACCAAATGGTAACAGTTCCCTTCATCCGAGAGGTTGATAGGCACTAACCATTTGGTTTTTTTGTGCATGTATTATTGCAGTTGGGCGAATCGTGTTATGATGATGGGTATTGATGAATGCGAATGAGAGGGGAAATTACCTTGATATATTGGGACCATGCTGCAACGACCCCGCCTTACGAAGACGTGATCAATACGATGTCGGAGATTATGAAGCTGCATTACGGGAATCCGTCTGCGCTTCATCAATATGGCGAGGCGGCTCAAAAAGTATTGAAGCGCGCTCGGGAAGTATGCGCGACACAGTTAAACGCGTTGCCCGGCGAAGTCGTATTTACCTCGGGTGCTACGGAAGGTAATAACATGGCGATCAAAGGTGCCGCTATGCAATATAGAAGCAGAGGGAAACATATCGTTACCACGATGACAGAACATCCTTCTGTCTATGAATGCTGTAAGCAACTGGAATCGTTGGGGTGGGAGGTCACATTCCTGCCGGTTAACGCAGACGGCGTTATTGATGTTAACGTCTTGGCAGACGTAATCCGTAAGGATACGGTGTTAGTTAGCGTGATGCACGTGAATAATGAGACCGGGGCAACCCAGCCGCTGGCTGAGATTGGACAGGCGATCAAGGAGCGGAATGCCCGTACGCTATTTCACGTTGACGGTGTTCAGGGGTATGGCAAACTACCCGTCGATCTTTCGGCATGGCAGGCCGATTTATATAGCCTGTCGGCGCATAAGTTCAATGGCCCGCGTGGCATGGGCCTATTATATGTGCGGCAAGGGGTTGAGCTGTTTCCGCTCCTATCCGGAGGATCGCAAGAGTTCGGTTATCGAGCAGGCACGGAGAATGTCGCAGGCGCTGCGGCTATGTCCAAGGCGCTGCGGCTTTCCCGCGAAGGGCAGCCGGATTTCTACAAGCAGGCGGCTGAGTTAAAGCAGTTATTGCTGCAAGGCATTAGCGAGATACCCGGATGGGTGGCGAATAGCTATGATACGGGAGCGCCTCATATTATCCATTGTTCATACCCGGGTCTGAAGCCAGAGGTTCTGGTTCATGCTTTAGAGGAGAACGGTATGCTTCTGTCAACCAAATCGGCCTGCTCCTCGAAGTTAAGTGAACCGAGCAGGGTATTGCTGGCTATGGGCAAGTCGGAGGACATCGCTTCGTCCGGGATTCGCATAAGCTTGGGCAGGGAACATACGCGTGAGGATGTGCGGCTGCTGGTAGAAGCTATATCTTCGGTATGTCAACGATTCCAGCCGTTAACCAACAGAGAGGGGAACCAGAAATGAATTATGATATGCTGCTGCTTCGCTTTGGTGAATTTACCCTCAAGGGTAAGAACCGTAATCGATTCGAGAAATCCGTACTGCAACATATCCGTTCGGTACTCAAACCGTATCCACGAGTGAGAATTATCAGAGAGTACGGACGGTCGCTGGTCGAATTGAACGGGGAATCTCCTGTGGAATTAATCGGCGTGCTGCGTAAGGTATTTGGATTAGTGTCCATTAGTCCGGTACGTGTGTGTCCATCGGAGCTTGATCCTATCATCTCAACAGCCGTCACCATGATGGGACAACAGGCGATAACCGATAATACAACATTTAAGGTGAATGCAAGGCGGGTATGGAAGGCGTTCCCGCATTCATCTCAGGAGATGAATCATCTAGTCGGCTCACCGCTGCTCCGTACTTATCCCGAGCTTAAAGTGAAGGTGAAGCAGCCTGACATTGAGCTGCGCGTGGAGATCCGAGAGAAGGAAACGTATCTGTATTATGAAGTCATACCTGCAAGTGGAGGTTACCCGCTCGGCACGAATGGACGGGCGATGCTGTTGCTATCAGGTGGAATCGATAGTCCTGTGGCAGGTTGGTCGGCTATGCGACGAGGCCTTGAGATTGAGTGTGTGCATTTCTACAGCTTTCCTTATACAAGCCAGCTTGCGAAGGAGAAGGTGATGGAACTGGCGAGATTACTGTCCGGGTATTCGGGTCAAATCAAGCTGCATCTCGTTCCGTTCACGGACGTTCAGACATCATTTGTAGGTATTGGTCAGGAGAATTTGATCATTACTTTTATGCGCAGAGCCATGCTGAGAATTGCTTCGCTGCTTGCCGAGCGTGAAGGTGCGCTGGCTATTGTAACTGGCGATAGTTTAGGACAGGTGGCCAGCCAAACGCTGCCCAGCATGAATGTAATCGGGCGAGCTACGGAACTGCCGATACTCCGCCCGCTTGTAACGATGGACAAGAATGATATCATTCAGCTCGCCCAGGATATTGGAACATTCGAGACCTCGATCTTGCCGTATGAGGATTGCTGCACTTTATTCGTACCGAAGTCACCGACAACGAATCCAAACCTCAATATCGTGGAACGGACGGAGGCTTCCCTGATCCAACTGCCTGCGCTCATACAAGCAGCAGTGGAACAGACGGAGTCGATCATCATCAAGCCGGATATGCAACTGAGCGATCTTGGTCGGGGCGATGCTCAGAACGTCGTTAATGAGGATTGGTTCTAAATAAACTAAAGACGCGCAGGATGATCTTATAAGGATCCGTCCGGCGCGTTTCTTGTTATGTTCCAACGTTTCTTTAGATGTCCTGCTGAGAGGACGCCAACGATAACTGCTGCGATGAACAAGTATTTAATAATTAAATGTCCTTCGAAATATCCGGCAAAGTGCTTCTCCTCCGTGATCATGGAGGAAGCCGTATACGCAAGAACGGCAGAACCCACGTAAATAATCCATGGAAAACGATTGATCAGCTTAATAAACAGCGTGCTTCCCCATACAACAATCGGTACGCTGATCAGAAGCCCAAGCGTTACGAGCAGAATATTATGTTTGGCTGCCCCAGCCACGGCTATGACATTGTCAAGCCCCATCGCCGCATCAGCACGATAATCGTGCGAATGGCTGCGCCAAGATTGCGGCCTGCCTTGATGTTGTCGTGATTGTCATTGTCATCCGTTAACAGCTTGTACGCGATGGCAACCAACAAGATGCCGCCAACGAGCAATAGCCAAGGAATGTTCAGCAGCCAGACGACGAGTATCGTTGCTATAATACGCAGAACGACAGCGCCGACGGTGCCGTAGATAATGGCTTTTTTCTGGGTAGCTTGCGGAAGATTGCGCGCGGCAAGTCCGATGACGATGGCATTATCGCCTGCGAGGATCAAATCCAGGAAGACAATATTAATCAGGGCAAGGAAAAATTCGGCTGTGGTCTCCATGAATGTCACTCCTCTCTAATGCGATTCCAGCATATGACAAAGTGGATATATTATAGGCCTATTTTTCCTGATGTGCAAGCATAGCCTGGCCACCTTCAACATAAGAGTAAAGTGGAGGTGTTCTGGTGGAGACGATATTATTATTGGGACAAATTCTCTTGATTAATCTTGTGCTGAGCGGCGATAACGCGCTGGTTATCGCCATGGCCAGTAGAGACCTTCCTGACGTGCACCGCAAACGCGCCGTGTGGATCGGAACGGTGGGAGCCGTGCTTCTTCGCTGTATATTGACTTTTGCGGCTGTGCTGCTGCTTAAGATTCCGTTCTTGCAAGCATGCGGAGCCCTTCTGCTTATGTGGATTGCCATCAAGCTGATGATGCAAAACGAGCATGAGAATGTTGCGCTAAATCGCTCATTAACAATATGGGCTGCCGTGAATACGATTCTTATTGCCGATTTTGTGATGAGTCTGGACAATGTACTTGCGATTGCCGGATTAGCTCAAGGGGATCTCGCCCTAATTGTAATTGGCATTCTTCTAAGCATTCCGATCGTGGTATGGGGCAGCGGATTAATATCCAAACTTCTGCGGAAATTCCCTGTATTGCTGTATATAGGGGCAGGTATATTAGCGTTAACTGCCGGTGAGATGCTCGTTTCGGATTCCAGAGTCGGTCTGCTGCTTGTTTACTGGATGCCGCAATCTCATCAATTGCTGCCATTGCTAATTGCGATCGCGGTGATGCTAATCGGAGGCTTGCAGACGATTCGACGTCCCAGGATTTGAGTTTGTAACCAAGCAGGTGGCTGCATTTGTGCAGTCGCCTGTTTGCGTTTGCGTCGCTTTGAAATATCAGGTAATGTTATATAAGGATGTACAAGCGCAAGATATGGTTTTTATTGTCGTTATAGGCTAAAATTAATGTAATGAATTCCAACTTATCTTCCAGACAAGACCATACATATAATGAAGAGAGGGTGATCGGATGTCCTCCAGAAAAGATTTGGCGCTCGGTATTTTCATCGTTGTTGCTGGAGTTGTAATATTCCTCGGTAAGCTCGGTGTATTTGGTTTTCTTGGCCGTACGTTATGGCCGCTCGTGCTGCTCCTGCCCGGTATTTTGCTGCATCTGCTGTTCTTTGCACGCCGCGCATCGGCTGCAATCTTGATTCCGGCAGGCATTCTTACCGTTTACGGACTGTTGTTCTTCATCTGCAACTTTGCAGGTTGGGGGCTCATGGCTGTTTTGTGGCCAGTTCTGATGCTCGGTATAGCTGTAGGCATGTACGAGTATTATGTATTCGAAACGCCGCGACCTGCGGCCGCTCTGCCCATTGCACTCGGACTTACGCTTCTGTCCGTTCCGATCTTCATCTTCAGCTGGCTGTCAACGGGAGCGTTCTATATTATTGCGTTGATCTTGATTGCCGCGGGAATTTGGATAATCTTTGGCCGCAATCGGTCAAAACGCCAGAATAAATGGAGCAGAGGCTGGTAAGTATTGCTGGAAGTTTTCTGAAAAGACTTGATTTCTTCGTTCATTTGCCTATATTATAGGAAGTATGTTGAAGCGTCGGCATGTCGTCCGGCGCTTTCTTTGTGGCTCATTCGAACAGAAGGGATTTGAGATATATTTATGCAATCAAGAGATCAGATTCGCAACATTGCCATTATTGCTCACGTTGACCATGGCAAAACTACACTTGTTGACCAACTGCTGCAGCAGTCCGGTATTTTTCGGGAACATGAAACGCTGCAGGAACGGGCGATGGACTCCAACGATTTGGAGCGCGAACGCGGAATTACCATCCTAGCCAAGAATACGGCTATTACGTATAAAGATTTCTTGATTAACATCGTAGATACACCAGGGCATGCTGACTTCGGTGGAGAAGTAGAGCGTATTATGAAGATGGTTGACGGCGTTCTGCTCGTTGTTGATGCTTATGAGGGCTGCATGCCGCAGACCAAGTTTGTATTAGGTAAGGCGCTTGCTCATAACTTGACGCCGATCGTGGTCGTAAACAAAATCGACCGCCCGGCGGCTCGTCCGAGTGAAGTGATTGATGAAGTGCTGGATCTGTTCATTGAGCTTGGAGCGAATGACGATCAATTGGACTTCCCTGTCGTGTATGCATCTGCCTTGAATGGTACTTCCAGCATGAATCCAGAGCAGCAAGATGATAACATGCTTGCTCTGTATGAGACCATTACTGACCATATTCCTGCACCAACGGAGAAAATAGACGAGCCGTTGCAATTCCTCGTGACGCTGATGGATTACAATGAGTATTTGGGTCGTATCGCTGTGGGCCGTGTAAATCGCGGTATCATTAAGCAAGGACAACCGGTTACGGTTATGCTCCGCAACGGTTCCACCAAGAATGCTCGTATTGAGAAACTGTTCGGCTTCCAGGGATTGAAGCGGATCGAAGTTGCAGAAGCGGGTGCGGGTGACATTGTTGCCATCGCAGGAATCAAAGATATTAACATCGGCGAGACCATCGCGGATCCACAACATCCTGAAGCACTTCCGGTTCTTAAGATTGACGAGCCTACCTTGCAGATGACGTTCCTGGTGAACAACAGTCCGTTTGCCGGACGCGAAGGAAAATGGGTGACTTCTCGTAAACTGCGCGACCGTCTCTTCAAAGAGCTTGAGACCGATGTAAGTTTACGAGTGGATGAGACCGACAGCCCGGATGCCTACATCGTATCAGGACGTGGTGAGCTTCATCTTGGCATCTTGATCGAGAATATGCGCCGTGAAGGTTACGAGCTTCAAGTATCGAAACCAGAAGTTATCGTAAGAGAGATTGATGGATCTAAGATGGAGCCAATCGAGCGTCTGATGATCGATGTGCCGGAAGAGAGCATGGGTGCAGTCATGGAGAGCTTGGGAACACGCAAAGCCGAAATGGTGAATATGGTTAACAACGGCAACGGTCAAGTGCGTCTGGAATTCCTGATTCCGGCTCGTGGTCTTATCGGTTACCGTACACACTTCTTGACTCTGACACGGGGCTACGGCATAATGAACCACGCATTCGATAGCTATGGGCCGCTTATTGGTGGTCAAGTTGGTGGACGTCACCAAGGAGTGCTAGTTTCTACGGAGAATGGATCTTCAACTTTCTATGGCATGTTGGGTGTTGAAGATCGCGGAACTTTGTTCCTCGAACCTGGTACCGAAATTTATGAAGGTATGATCGTCGGAGAACATACCCGAGACAACGATATCGTCGTAAATATTTGCAAGGAAAAGCAATTGACGAATGTGCGCTCGGCAACCAAGGACGACACGGTAAAATTGAAAACTCCCGTGATCTTCTCGCTTGAGCAAGCACTTGAATATCTGAACGATGACGAGTATTGTGAAATCACGCCGAAATCCGTACGTCTGCGCAAGAAGATTTTGAACAAGAGTGAGCGCGAGCGTGCCGAAAAACATCGTAAAATGGCCCAAGCCAATCTATAATGATAGAGAATGTCTTGTCCTAAAGGAGTGAAACGATCATGCAGGAATGGTTCGCCGCGCATCCCCTCATCTCGTATATATTGATCTTTGTGTTGATTACCTATGTGTATAACAAGGTATTCCGGGTCAGGCAGAAGCTTCCGTTGCTAAAGGAGATTCTGCTGTATATCCTGATGGCACTTGGATCAGCCATTCTGCTTGTGTTTCAAATCGACAAGCTGCCGATTATCCAATGTTTGCTGGTGGCAGTGGCGTTGATGCTGATGGTCCGGATTCGCTATTTTGTGGAAGAACGTCAGAAAAAGAAATCCCAGACCGAGCCGAAGTCCTAGAAGTTAATGTCATTCACACCGTAACGGCAACTTTTTGTCTGTTTCCCGCGTTTATTATGAGAGTGAAGTCAACCAGAGTCCGGTAAATGCTTCGTTATACGAAGTGTATACCGGACATTCATCTAATTTGAATGAAATAAGGTGTAATGTTATGAATCCTACTCATACCAATCTCCCTCCAAGAGCTAGAAGCGGGGGGAAGGGCAAGAATCAGCAGACGACGAAAAAGAAAAAGAAAAGTCCATGGAAGTCCTTTTTTAAATTCATTCTGATTGTACTGCTGCTAGCCGTGCTTACGGTTGCAGGATATGCCGTGTATTTAGTTATGAAGGGCAATGAGGTTATTGACCAGACAGGAATCGACAAGCCGGTACCTCCGGGTCAATCCGCTAAAGAGAAACCGCTGACCGTTCTGCTTCTCGGGACTGATCATCGCCCGGAAACCGGGACATACCTGACGGATGTCACGATGGTCGCCACGTTAAATCCGGATACGAATTCGGCGACGCTGGTATCCCTGCCCAGGGATACAAGGATCGAACTGGAAGGCTATAAAGTGGGTAAACTGAATGGTTTCTATCCTAATTTCAAGGCGGCATACAATAGGGCCGAGAAAAAAGAATCAGGCAGCGGCATTCCTGCCGAGGATGAAATGAAGACGATGATGAGCAAATACTTGGGCATCAATATCGATTACGTGACCGTCATCGACTTTCAAGGTTTTCGCGAAGTTGTCGATACGTTCGGCGGCGTTCAGGCCAATGTACAGTACAACATGTGTTACCGTGACACGGCTGACGGCACCGACATCAATCTAAAGGCGGGGCCTCAGAAGCTGGACGGCACCCAGGCACTGGATTATGTAAGGTACCGTAAATCGTCGAGCAATTGTACGCCAAGAACGAAGGAGTCGAACGACTTCGACCGTAACGCCCGTCAGAGTGAGGTATTGCATTCGTTGCTGGACCAGATGAAAAGTTTCGGCGGCGTGACAAAAGTCGGAAATGCACTCGATGCTGTGAGCGATAATATGGTTACCGACTTCGAACGGCAGCAAATCCGCAACGTACTTCAGACTTACTATGACATCGGTAAAGAAGACGTCAAGTTCATGCCGGTTGTTGGCGAATGGAGAAGTCCTTTCGTATATGTGGGTGAGAAAGAACTTAATGCGGCGAGACAAGCGCTGCAAGACGAGCTTTCCGGTAAACATCAAGCTGCTGCGGCTGGGACAGAAGCGGATTCTGTGCCTGCTCCGTGATATTGAAGGCAAGTTTTAGCTTGTGATATAATACAATATATCAGATGGAGATCATTGTACAGGGGGCCGAAGCATGTCCTACCTTTCACAGCATTCGATATTTGTTAATCACAGCATGAAACACGATGCCAAATCTCATATAGAAGGTCTGACCGCTGACGCAGCTGACATGCTGATTAAAGGCGTCGTTATGACCATAAGTAAAGCCCAGTGAATTTTCACTGGGCTTTTTTGTATGAAATTTGGGGAGACATGCCGTACAACCTCAGGTAATGGCAGCCAATGGTAATGCAATACCGGACTTTTTGTCAGGTAGTGTCTATCGATTGCGATGAGGTTTGATTTTCTTGGCTTTCACTTTCTCGCGACTGCTCGGTGTTACGGTCTGTTCTTCGTCATCGGCTTCTCCATCTCTAGGTGTTACATCTTCAGGCAATTGCGGAATGATGCGTCCGACAATATCGGCAAGCTCTGTAGCAATGCCGGAGACGGGATGACCTTCCTGGATATGGCGGCCAAGCTCGGTGATTCGGTTCGTGATATCCATATCGGCCGTCACTAAGGCATTAGCGCCTGCCGGATCGGATTGGAGTGCTTCAGCGACTGTATATTTAATGCTTCCAACTTGTGCACGATCTAGATTTCCATCCACATTCAGTCCAACGACAGCCGTGTTACCCATGACGACACAATTGGCATTTTCCACGCCAGGAACGTGCTCCGCCAGTGATTTCAAATGATTTGCGGTTGTCGGATCGACCTTAACGTTTTCATCATTCTCGTCAATAATTTGACCGTTGTTCGTGTCAGAGACGTTACCCTTCCAATGGTTGACGTGATTTCTAGTCCCGTTCATGTCCTGCGCGTTATGAGCAGTTGTCCCGTTATGTTGATTACGAGGAGAGGGTGATGCATTGTTATTCATGTTCCCGCAGCCAGCCAGCAGCAGTACAGTTAACATAAGGGAGAGCGCGATTTTCATGGTGATCTGTCCTTTCATAGTAGAGTTCGTTAAATGACTCCAGTCGCTAAACCTATTATGTCCGGGACGATTTTCGTTTATGTGTGTACCTGATGAAGAAGCAGTGGAGGGATAAGATGAAAAAAATATTTGTGCTGGATACCAACGTACTTCTGCATGATCCTCAATCGATTTATGCGTTTGAGGAGCATGAAGTCATCATTCCTGCGGTGGTTCTTGAAGAGATTGACTCCAAGAAGCGAAATGCCGATGAGATTGGCCGTAATGCACGTACCGTTTCCCGCATTTTAGACGGCTTCCGCGAACGAGGTCATCTGCATGACGGAATATTGCTAGAGAATGGCGGTACGTTGAAGGTCGAATTGAATCATCGCAGCTTCGTCAAGGTACAGGAATTATTTAGTGAGGCTTCCAACGACAATCGAATATTGGCGGTTGCGTTGAATTATAAATTGGAGGAGGATCCGAAGCAGGACGGAAGACCTGTCGTGATTGTCAGCAAAGATGTATTGGTTCGGGTCAAAGCGGATGTACTGGGTTTAACGGCCCAGGATTATTTATCGGATCGGACCGCCGAGCCGAGCGAATTATTTCCTGGGCACTCCACATTAAAGGTTCACCCATCGGTTATCGATGAATTTTATAGTTACCGTTATTTGCCGATCAAGCCACTGCAACTCTCATATCCGCTGTACCCGCATGAATTCGTCATTCTGAAAGATGAGATGGGAACCGGCAAATCCGCACTTCTGAGAGTCAATGAGGATGCATCGAGATTAGAGCCGCTGCACTTGAGCAATGATCCTGTGTGGGGAATCAGTGCTCGCAATGCTCAGCAGCGAATGGCAATCGAATTGCTGCTTAACGATGATATTCCGTTGGTTACGATTACGGGCAAAGCAGGTACGGGCAAAACTTTGCTGGCGCTTGCGGCTGGCCTATCCAAAGTGGAGGATGAGCATAAATACAAAAAACTGCTCATTGCTCGTCCGGTCGTTCCCATGGGGAAAGACATCGGTTATTTACCAGGCGAGAAGGACGAGAAATTGCGACCATGGATGCAGCCGATTTATGATAATTTGGAATACTTGTTTGATACAAAGAAATCTGGCGATATCGACAAAATATTAATGGGATTAGGGAGCATTCAGGTTGAGGCGTTAACCTACATCCGCGGTCGCTCCATTCCAGGACAGTTCATCATCGTTGATGAAGCGCAGAATTTGTCCAGACATGAGGTTAAAACCATTGTTTCTCGTGCAGGGGAAGGAAGTAAGGTTATTCTAATGGGAGATCCGGAGCAGATTGATCATCCTTATCTGGATGCGGTTAGTAACGGTTTAACTTATGTTGTGGAAAGATTTAAGCAAGAGAGCCTCAGCGGGCATATTACTTTAACGAAGGGCGAACGATCCAAACTTGCCCAATTGGCAGCGGATTTGCTATAACCATTTATTTCCCGAGAAATGAAGCAAACCACCCGGGCTGTTCCGCGTAGATTGATCTACAGGAGCAGCTCTTTTTGCACTGTAATCAATTAGTAATATATGGACTATGGAATTCGTAAAAAAAGATAGGACAAGAGTACTAGAAGTTTGGTAAAATAAGGACACATAGCAAAAGGAGTGAAGACGGGAATGAAGCGGAAAAAATATTGGTTTCTGTTCGCAATCTTACTGTTATCTTTGTCCAGCTTATCTCCCAGCTTTGACTTCACTCATAACACAAGGCGGGAACCACCGGGAGATGACCCTGTTCCGCCACAGCAAAGACCAGAAATTCCAGAAAGCGATCTGGGGCCGATTAAGGTCGGCGTCCAGTTAGAACCTGATCAGATTGTTGCGCTGAGCAAGCTGAATGAACATTTCATGGACGAGACTGGGGCAAGGGTGGAGATCATCCCGTTCGCATCAGAAACGCAAGATAAGGATTCTTTCTTGCTTCATATGACTTTGGGGGATGGTCCGGATATATTGCTTACCGATTCCCACTACATTAAAGCGCTTGCAATGAATGGATATCTTATGCCCGTAGATTCTTCTCAATCCGTAGTTACCGGCGGCGAGATTATCAACGGATTACTATCACCCCTTCAATGGAACGGTTACCAATGGGGTGTGCCGTTTGATATGGATCCTTACGTGATGGTAAGGGAGCAGAAACATAAAGACGGAAGTGCATTTGAAATGCCGATAGATCATGCGTCATGGCTGGATCTCTTCGAAGCGTATGAGGACGAGGCTCAGACGCCGCTGATTTCATTTGATCTACACGACCCGTATGCCTTTGGTGCAGCGGTGCATCTGTTAGAAGGGAATCCATCCCTTCCGGAAGAAGAAGTGCTTGACCTGCTGTTACGTAACGCTGAAGTCAGTGCTCCTGAAACCGACGATGCGGAGCAACAATCAAAGGATGTGAACCCAGGTAAGTCACCGATCGTGATCGGACCCTATTCCCGTATTGAGGCCAAGGATCTTTCTGATTCTTCCTATGGGTTGGCCACGGGGCAGGCTCATCTCAATACGCCCGTCGTTCGTACGAGAAGTCTGGCTGTATCCGCACACACCGAATCGTCAGCCCTTGCTATGAAATGGATCGCTTATATGACAAGTAAGGAGATCGAACAGCAGTGGAGTCAGTCGGTCGGAACGTTGCCGGTCATTTCCGAATTGTTCGTTAACAGCAGTATGATAGGCGATACGGGATTATGGCAAGCGGCGGCCTTACCGATTCAGTTGCTGCTGACAAGAAACGAAGCGGCTGTGCTGGAATTCGGCAATACGGAAGGATTGACTACGTATAAGAATTTCGCGACGCGGCTGCTTGAAGGACGGATCACGAAGGAAGAATATATGGAGTTATATCGCATAGAAGAAGCGAAATGAAGCGGCAAGAGGCTAAATGCCATCCAAATCCCTGGTCCAGAAACTGACTTCATGTAGAAAGAACCGTTCTTAGATAAATGGTAGCCACACGCTTCCACTTACCTAAGAACGGTTTCTTTGTGTCTAACATTTAGAGGATCTGCTCAACGTAGCGGTAGGGACGAATCGATTCGTCCACGGAGCGGTTCGAACAGCAAAAAGGGTATCTCGCAAATTTTACAAATCCAGTTCAAGTTTAACAATTAGCCTTTGATCCGTACTTGTGACCTCTGTGGCTTTGAGGAAGGACACCAGCGCTTTCGGATAGAAATTCATGTCGAACTCCTCCTGCAGCGCTCTACGCGTCGTATCCGGTAGTTCCAGGCGATTGAATACTAGTTTATCAACCTGGAACATGATTGCATTCTCGGGTTCATTGATAATGGTATATTTCCCCTCAATGAGCAGTGACAGATTCCCACTCTCGCCAGAGGCTATGACTTTTCCGTCCTCAAAGCGAAAGGCAAATGTTTCGAAAATCGTATCCTGTGATCGTAGAAATCCGTTGAGATCATCTTGATGAATATCGATGGTATACACTTTGCCATTCGTTCGCAGCATGTTCTTGCTGCCCTGAATGAATTGCGGCAGATTGTCCATTGCTCCTGCTAGTGCCTGGAAATGGCGTTTTACTTCATAAAGACCTACATTTTCCCAATACAAGGTGAATTCTTGAATCAGTTTCTTCATCGCTTCCGGATTGCTGCTAGCTGATAACGCCCCATCCACTTGCTGTTCCAAGGCTAGTACCCGTTTACGCTGCTGAAGCAGACTTTCCTTCACCTCTTGTAGCTGTGTTTCGTTCCGGGCCGCTTCTGCCTGAGCCGAAGCGAGTGAGCGATACCGATGATTGTAGGCTTGCAGTGTATCGCGGTCATTCTGCATAATGATGTCGTAATAATCAAGAATCCGGAAAAAACCTGCCAAATCCTTAGCTGATATTAGCATTAAATATAATTGATTTCGTTCACCCATGTAATAAGACCGAAGTACAGCCCCTGCACGTTCTCGCCGATCCTCGATTCGTAGACCCATGTCCTCGATTTGAACCTGAAGTTGATCTTGCATCTTCTGAAGCTCATCCAGCCGCACAGTAATGCGATCAATTTCGTGATCGATCTCCACGATGGACAGACTGTCTTCAAGAAGTTGGCGCGCCTCTTCCGTATCTGGCAGGACTGGATTCGTGTCTTGTTGTGAATATACGGCCAGGGGCGCCGTGAAAGAGCAGATCAGAAGGATCAAGCAGAACGTGAACGGGAGGATTGGATATTTCTTGCGTACAATCAAACGTTAGTCCTCCTTGAATGGTTGTTATTCGAAAGGATCCACTCACTGTCCCTTCATTTTAACCAATATATGACGTGTCCGACTCATTTATCAACCATGGAATGAAAAAAGCGACCAAGGCGCCGTAGCGCCTGATCGCCTTATTTCTGATGTCGTTACTCTAATTGCAAGGAAAATCCACCGGTATTCAGCATCAGGCTTGTCCAAGGTGTAAGTACCGGTGGAAATATGGTTCCTTGCATGGTTTACGTATTAGAGTGGTTTGCCCATTATGAAGACCGTCCAATAGCTAAAGCCCGTGAAGGTCACGATCATATAAGCCCAGAAGAGAAGAATATAGGTTCTCTCCGTGAATTTCAAATATCCCAGGATCACGAAGAAAGCGGTCTGCATGAAGAAGAGCAGTGCCATCTCGATATGATCTCCCGCAAAGGCCATTAACCCGATGGTTAGGGTAAAAAAGCCAAGAACTCGAAACATCCGTGCCACGATTATATCCTCCTCTCGTATGTACGCACATAATGCCGCTATGAACATTATAGCGTTATGGCAAAATCGTGTAAACGTCTAACTCAATAAAAGCCGTCATTTTTTATCTTGTCCATCAATCAAGCAATAAATTTGTAACAAATTATTCGAATCCACGCTTTTCCCTACAGTTAGAGTATGATCTGTATTCAAAATGGAAATACATTTTAGTATCAAATAGATTCTATGAACTCTATGAGAGGCATAGAAATGAATTAAGCAGTTTTTATACCCTATTCAGAGGCCGGTTACGGTATTGAAGACGGTTATTTTAGGATGTCGTTAGGAGGGTTTTATGGTATGTCAGCAGTGAGACAGGATGCATGGAGTGCAGAGGACGACCTAATATTAGCTGAGGTAACCCTGCGTCATATTCGTGAGGGCAGTACCCAATTGGCTGCTTTTGAGGAAGTGGGAGAGAGAATCGGCCGGACATCGGCAGCATGTGGATTTCGTTGGAATAGCTGTGTGCGCAAGAAATATGAGGACGCCATTAGCTTGGCGAAATCTCAGCGTCAGAAGAGAAGTTATTATAAAAAACAACCTTCAGCGAGTGGAGCACAAGTTGCAGGGCTGCCCGTTTCCGATCTGGAACAGGATGTTTATAAGGCAGAAGGCGTCAGCGAAGAAGCATTGTCGATTGATGCAGTGATTCGATTCCTGCGTCAGTGGAAAGGCGGCGTACAGGAAAGTTCTCGTCAGCATAAATTGCTTGAGCGGCATCTGCGGGAGAAGGATGAGGAACTGACAAGGCTTCGGAGCGAGAACCAGCGCTTATTGAAGGAAGTGAGCGAAGTCAAAACCGACTATCACGTCGTGAATGATGATTATAAGGCATTGATTCAGATTATGGACCGGGCACGAAGATTGGCCTTTCTGAATGAAGAAGACGAGGAACTGAAGACTCGCTTCAAAATGGATGCTAACGGTAACTTAGAACGAATTGAATAAATAAGCTTGGTGTACCGGACGTAACCCGCATAAGTGCATGTTCATGTGCTTTGGCGGGTTATTTGTGTGTAAATGGAGGATTCTGATATATACTATAGCTAGTACAATGGATCTATTACCGTATATGGAGGATAGAATGAATATACATATTGTGGGATCTGGCTCACTTGGACTTTTATATGGAGGTAAGCTTGCCGCCGCTGGGAATGAGGTTACCTTATGGTGCCGTCGTGAGGAACAAGCAGATCAATTGAATGCATCCGGTATCACCGTATTCGATTCCAGTGGTAAGAAGTTCGTGGTTCAGCATGGGTTATTCCAAGCACAGGCAATATCCGGTCCTCCTTATGCGATCGCTAAGGCGGATGCGGTGCTCTTGATGTTGAAGCAGCATGGAATTGAAGCGATTGCCAAATCTCTCCTCGCCAAAGTGGTCCATGGAAACCGACAACTGTTTTGTTTTCAGAACGGGGTAGGCCATATGGAGCAGTTGCAAGAATGGTTGCCAGAATGGACGCTTCACCAAGCCATCACGACAGAGGGAGCGAAGCGCACCGATGCCATCTCTGTTCTACATGCGGGTCAAGGAACGACAACGATTGGCACAATGGGGCAGAAGAGTGATCAAGTAAACACGGAAAGCGACAATCCACTCGAAATTGAGCTGGTAAAGCGGCTTCAAGGAGCAGGATTTGAGGCTTTTTTGTCGAATGAAATGGAAGAGATCATTTACCGGAAATTGCTGATCAATGCCGTAATTAATCCGTTGACGGCGCTATGGCGCATTCCCAATGGTGAACTGTTATCCTCGGCGGAGCGAATCGCGGTAATGAAGCTGTTATATGATGAGGCAGTGGCGGTGTACCGAGCGGCTGGTCTGTCATACGGCCAGGATATGTGGGAGCAGCTCTTGAGCGTCTGCAAGGCGACTTCAGGCAATACGTCCTCGATGCTGAAAGATGTTCTGGAAGGAAGAGTGACGGAAATCGCCTGGATTAACGGGAGTATCGTTCGAATTGGCGATAAGTTCGGACAAGCTGCACCGAACCACCAACTCGTATTGCAGCTCATTGAGGGGATGAATATATAGGAGGTCTGAGCATGGGATTCTTGCAAGATCTATTTAACTTTTTGAGCTTGGTTCCATTTATTCCTTTTTTACTTGTCTATTATATCGTCGTCAGAAGAAATAAAAATCGCAAGCAAGCATTGGAGCTGGCGATGGATGTCACAACGTTCTTTCTGATCTTTTCGGTATCGGCATTGTTTAACAATACTTTCCAGTCAAAATCAGGTTTTTATCTGATACTTTTGCTACTATTGATCGGAGCGGGATTAATTGGAAGTGCCCAGAACCGTTGGAAGGGAAGGGTTAACGGGAAAAGGCTGTTTCGAGCCGTTTGGCGACTTGGCTTTATCAGCATGAGCGTTGGATACGTAATTTTTACATTTTTTGGCCTCCTAACATACATAATTAAGGTTACTTAAGCACAACATAATATCTACAATCTATAGTAAAATCTGCTTGGTCATTACGATCAGGCAGATTTTTCAATTTATTGATAGATGGATTTTTTTGACCACTGGTTGTATAATCGTTAAGCATAATAATCAATGAGGGGGATAAGGCAAGATGAAGAAACACAAGAAAATGTTGCTACTCATGACACTGATTCTTGCATTTAGTTCAGTGTTGGCCGCATGCGGAGCAAACAACAATGATCAAGGTGCTAACAACGGGGAAAACGGAGAGAAACCGAAAGAGCAGATCTTCCGTATGAACCTTGCTTCTGATCCTCCAACATTGGATCCGGGATTAGCTCAGGATAATACATCGAACACGGTAATCAGTGCTGTGTTTGAAGGCTTGGTCATTAAAGGTGAAGATGGCACAGAACTGCCAGGCGTTGCCAAAAACTGGGACGTGTCCGAAGATGGATTGAAATATGTTTTCAACCTTCGCCAAGATGCGAAATGGAGCAACGGCGATTCAGTAACGGCTAAAGATTTCGAATTCGCATGGAAACGCGTGCTTGATCCGAATGCAGCCCCAGCATCACCATATGCTTATCAGCTGTATTACATCAAGAATGCTGAAGCTTACAACAACGGTGACGTTGCGGATGCCGGTGAAGTTGGCGTAAAGGCAACGGATGATTATACGCTTGAAGTTACGCTTGAGAATCCAACACCGTACTTCCTGAGCTTGATGTCATTCCAAACTTACTTCCCAGTTCATAGCTCTGTAGAAGGTAATGCTTCTTGGGCTACTAAACCAGATACCTTAATCGGTAATGGTCCGTTCAAAGTTTCACAAATGACTAAAGGTCAGAAGATTGAACTCGTGAAAAATGATCAATATTGGGATCTTGAATCCATTAAACTTGACAAAGTATCCATGAGCATCGTAAACAGTTCAGCTACCGAGTTGGCAAGTTATCGCAACAACGAGCTGGATTATGCAGGTCATCCAACGGGCAATATCCCTACGGACCAGTTGAATGCTGTTAAGAACGAGCTTAGTGACGAACTGATGATTAAAGGTATCTCCTCTACCTATTTCTATATTTTCAACACAACTGAAGAGCCATTTGACAATGTGAAGATTCGTAAAGCGTTCTCTATGGCAGTAGATCGTAATGCAATTGTTGAGAAGATTACACAAGGCGGACAACTCCCTGCCTTCGGATTCGTACCTCCAGGTATCAAAGGTGAGCATGAAGAATACCGTGAGGAAGTTTCGGATGCATACTTCGAAGAGAACCTCGAAGAAGCGAAGAAACTGCTAGAGGAAGGTATGCAGGAAAAAGGCTACACTACGCTGCCAGAAGTTACACTGATTCACAACTCGGATGACAACCACAAGAAAATTGCGCTTGCCATCACCGACATGTGGAAGAAGAACCTTGGCGTGACCGTGAAAGTTCAAAACCAAGAATGGGGCGTATTCCTGAAGAACCGTGACAACCTGGATTATCAGATTGCGCGTTCCGGCTGGGGTGCGGACTATAACGACCCGATGACTTATATCGATATGTGGACGTCTAATGGCGGTAACAACGATACAGGCTTCAAGAACGAACAATACGACAACCTTGTCAAGGAAGCTTATGCCACCGACGACAATGCGAAGCGTATGGAACTGATGGCTGAGGCTGAGAAGATCCTCGTGGAGGAGAACCAAGTGGTTATGCCGCTGTACTACTACTCCAGCGTGTCTCTGGTTAAACCATGGGTGAAGAACCTGCATCTGGACTATAAAGGCGATATTGATTTCACACGTGCATATATTGAGTAGTCTTTTGTAAGACTTTGAAAGTAAAAGGTTACTGTTCGGGATATATATGTGGGGCTTCATCTGAACCTCATATATATCCCGATTTTTTGTATGGCGTAACGACTTCCAAATCTTGTATTGGTTTAGAACATTCACGAGCAGGAGGCATTCAACATGCTGAGGTATGTGGCGAGTAAGTTTTTTTACATGCTTGTATCGTTGTTCATACTGATCTCAGCCACTTTTTTTCTTATGAAAGCCATACCGGGCGATCCGTTTATGGGAGAGAAAAAGCCTTCGCCTGAAATCTTGGCGAGGCTGATGGAGCAGTATGATTTAGATAAACCGGTATTTCAGCAGTACACGAAATACCTGGGCAATATTATTCAGGGTGATTTGGGCTTGTCCATGAAGCATCAGGGACAATACGTAACAGACATCATATTGGATACTTTCGGTCCGTCACTGAGACTCGGTCTGATCGCTATCGTTGTATCCGTCATCGTTGGGGTACTTCTTGGTATGCTGGCAGCCCTGTATCACCGTAAACTGATCGACAATGTGGCGATGATCGTATCCGTTCTGGGTATCGCGGTGCCGAGCTTTGTGCTCGCATCTTTGCTGCAGTTCCTGTTGGCCGAGAAAGCCGGGATATTCAATGTCATGGGCTTTGACGGACCGCTCGATTACGTGCTGCCAGTTATGGCGCTGTCCGCTCAACCGATTGCGTTTATCGCTCGCTT
Organism: Paenibacillus sp. JCM 10914; assembly: GCF_001315105.1. Taxonomy (GTDB): domain Bacteria; phylum Bacillota; class Bacilli; order Paenibacillales; family Paenibacillaceae; genus Paenibacillus_AQ. Next base: position 258,403 of record NZ_BAZR01000001.1, read on the forward strand.
GACAAGGTCCAGTATGCTGGAAGTGCTGCATTCCGATTATATCAAGACGGCTAAGGCAAAAGGACTTAACTGGTTCGCTATTATGTTCCGTCACGTCATTCGTAACGGGATCTTGCCGGTCGTGACGTATGTCGGTCCTATGACGGCGAATATTATTACCGGTTCTGTTGTTATTGAGCAGATCTTCGGTATCGGTGGTATCGGTAAGCAGTTTGTGGAGAGTATTACAAACCGTGACTATACCGTCATAATGGGAATTACCATATTCTACGGCATCCTGTTAATGCTGGCGCGATTTATCACGGACATCGTCTATGTGCTCGTTGATCCGCGTATTAAATTGTCCGGCGGGAAGGAGGGGTAGATATGGCGACAGAGAACAAAATGACTCATCCAGCAGCTCAGAATTTAACACCGGAGGATTTCCAGAAGATTGGTCCAGATGAGAAACAATCGGAAGTAATCCAGCGGGAGAGCTTGTCATCGTGGAAGGATTCCTGGGAGAGACTGCGTAAGAACAAGCTGGCCATGTCCGGCTTGGTCATTATGATACTGATTATTTTCATGGCGATTATCGGCCCGATCATTTCGGTATATGATTACGAAACCAATGATTTGATGAATACGAACATGCCGCCTTCGGCCGAGCATTGGTTCGGAACGGATGATCTGGGTCGCGACGTCTTCGTCCGTACATGGATGGGAGCACGCATCTCGCTTACCGTCGGTTTGGCTGCCGCTGCCATCGACTTGATCATCGGTGTTATTTACGGAGGGATGATGGGCTACTTCGGTGGTCGAGTGGATGAGTTCATGAATAAGTTTGCTGAAATCCTGTACTCGATCCCTTACCTGCTCGTAACGATCTTGCTGCTCGTGGTTTTCGAACCAAGCCTGGGTACGATTATACTGGCCCTGACGATTACAGGATGGATTAATATGTCCTGGATTGTGCGGGGCGAAATCATGCAACTGAAGAGCAGGGAGTTCGTGCTTGCTTCTCGCTCGATGGGCGCAAGCGCTCCAAGGCTGTTGTTCCGACATCTGATTCCGAATGCCATGGGTCCGATCATCGTTACCCTGACGTTATCCGTGCCAAGTGCGATCTTCGCGGAGGCGTTCCTAAGTTTCCTGGGTCTTGGTGTTCAGGCGCCGGTTGCGTCATGGGGTTCCATGATCAACGACGCCCTTTCCGGCTGGATGTACTATCCATGGCGGATGTTGTTCCCGGCACTCTTTATCAGTTTAACGATGTTAGCATTTAACATTTTCGGTGATGGCTTGCGTGATGCACTTGATCCGAAATTGAAAAAATAGGGAGGTGGGAAGGTATGGAACCGATCTTGCAGGTGAAAGACCTCAACGTATCGTTTCGTGTCCGTGGCGGTGAAGTCAAAGCTGTTCGCGGCGTGAATTTTGAAGTCGGCAAGGGGGAAACGGTTGCCATCGTCGGTGAATCCGGCAGCGGTAAAAGTGTTACCGCCCAAACCATTATGCGTTTGATTCCGTCCCCGCCATCAGAGATTAAGAAAGGGGAGGTCATATTTCAAGGACAAGATCTCCTCAAGAAAACCAATCGACAGATGGAAGCGATTCGCGGCAAAGACATCGGAATGATCTTTCAGGATCCGATGACCTCGCTCAATCCAACCATCAGAATTGGGAAACAGATTACGGAGGTGCTGATCAAGCACCAAGGAATGTCTTACTCCCAGGCGAGAAAACATGCGATTGAAATGCTGGAGCTGGTCGGCATTAAGAATGCTGAAGCGAGGTTTAATCAATATCCGCATGAGTTCTCCGGCGGTATGCGCCAGCGTGCGATGATTGCGATCGCGCTGGCTTGCAGACCGAGTCTGCTGATCGCCGATGAACCGACGACAGCACTCGATGTAACGATCCAGGCCCAGATTATGGATGTTATGAAGGAAATGCAGCAGAGATTAGGAACGTCGATCATTCTGATTACCCATGATCTTGGTGTCGTAGCCGGCATGTGTGATCGCGTAATTGTCATGTACGCTGGTGAAGTGGTGGAGACGGGAACCAAGTGGGAGATATTCAAAAACCCACAGCACCCGTATACGAAAGGATTACTTCGTTCAATGCCGCGCCTGGATCAGAAGAAAAACGAACCTCTGATACCGATTATCGGTACGCCACCGGATCTGATCAAGCCGCCTGTAGGCTGTCCGTTTGCGGCTCGCTGTGATGAAGCTATGAAGATCTGTGAACGCATCGATCCGGGAGCAACGGAATTCAGTGATACGCACATCGCGCGCTGCTGGAACTTGCATCCGATGGCGAAGGAGGCCCAGGGCTCATGAAGGATAACCACTTGATTGAGGTGAAGGGCCTCAAGAAGTATTTCAATGTTGGAAACGGCAATGTTCTGAAGGCTGTAGATAACCTGAACTTCTATATTCGCGAAGGCGAGACGCTTGGAATGGTGGGCGAATCCGGCTGCGGTAAATCGACGGCTGGCCGGACGATCCTAAGATTATATGAGCCGACGGCTGGCAGCGTGAACTTCAACGGAACGGATATCTACAAGCTATCCCCGAAGAAGATGAAGCGATGCGCCGGGATATGCAGATGATCTTCCAGGATCCGTATGCTTCGCTCAACCCGAGATTTACGGTATCGGATATTATCGGCGAGGCGCTGGATATTCACGGGATGGCCGGCAGCCGTGCTGAACGGAAGAAGCGGATCGAGGAACTGCTGGATATGGTTGGTTTGAACAGCGATCACGCTACGCGGTACCCGCATGAGTTCTCCGGCGGACAGCGTCAACGGATTGGCATTGCACGTGCGCTTGCCGTGAATCCGAAGTTTATTATCTGTGACGAGCCCATCTCTGCGCTTGACGTATCCATTCAAGCTCAAGTTGTCAATTTGCTCAAGGATTTGCAGGATCGGCTGGGTCTGACGTATCTGTTCATTGCCCATGATCTGTCCATGGTGAAGCATATCAGTGACCGCGTAGCGGTTATGTACCTCGGTAAGATGGTGGAATTGGCGGACAGTGAAGAGTTGTATGCGAATCCACTGCACCCCTATACAAAGACGTTGTTGTCAGCAATCCCGATCCCGGACCCGGAGATCGAGGCGAACAAACAGCGGCTTAAGATGGAAGGCGATCAGCAAGGGCCGATCACCGCAGCCAAAGGTGAGGATGGGACTGTACAGCTCGATCTGGACGATACCGAACTTGTTGAGGTGTCCAAAGGGCATTGGGTGGCAAAGGCTTATGCTTGATGGCTTGAGCCATGACGATAGATGCAATTACGACAGCCGCGGGCATTACGCCTGCGGCTATTCTTTTCCTTTGACGCACAATGCCAACATTCGGTACAATCAAGAAAGGTTTTATTTATATAGAATAAATCTGATTGCGACGCTAGAATAGGAGGCAGACCCCATGAATATCGTTCCGGAACCGTTGTCCCTCTCATCGCGTCTTGCTCATCAATATATTCACCAGTTCGAACAGGTCAAAGGATTCTATGGTGAAGATTATCGCAGCGAGCGTGGAAATGCCGAGCGGATGAAATGGCTGGATCATTCTGAAGACACACGAGTTCAGCGGCAAGCGCTGACAGACTGTCTTCGGACGTATAGTAAGAAATTCAATAATCACCATGCCGTACATACATCTCTGGACCTTCTGGCTCAGAAGGGGACTTTAACCATGGTTGGCGGTCAACAAAGCGGTTTGTTCTCAGGGCCGCTGCTTGTTATATATAAAGCGATATCCGTTATTCAAGCGGCACGCGAGGCGCAAGCACGTCTCCGTCGCCCGGTAGTGCCAGTGTTCTGGATCGCGGGCGAAGATCATGATTGGGATGAAGTGAACCATGCGTATTTCCAGGGACAGGGGCATCAGATTAACAAGATCAAGCTCGATCCGAAGGATGGCCTCAGAACGTCTGTAAGCTATACGGATGTAACGGGGGAAGACTGGGAGGCGATGCTGCAGGAGCTGCAGCAGCAGCTTTCCGATGGCGTTAATAAGCAGGAGCTTATCCAGTTGGCGCGTATGTCGGTTCAGGATACAACCTCATTAAGTGAAGCCTTTGCCAAGCTGCTCGGAGCATTGTTCGGGCGATATGGCTTGATCCTGCTCGATTCGGCCGACCCTGGGCTTCGTGCACTCGAGATTCCTGTGTTCGAATCACTTATAAAGCGCAGTAAGAATCTAGCCTTTCGTACCAACAAGCTGCCAGAGATATTGCCGGTCTTGGATATGAGGTTCAAGCGGACGTAGCCGAGAACGGGGCGAATCTGTTCTATCTGCATGAAGGAAGGAGATTGCTGTTGTACCGTGACGGCGACGTCTTCTCGGATCGTAAGGGAATGGTATCACTCACGGAGCAGCAACTGCTGGAGCAGCTTCACCAGCATCCGGAGCGATTCAGCAACAATGTGTTAACGCGTCCGATTATGCAGGATTCCTTGCTGCCCGTGCTCGGTACGATTCTGGGGCCAGGGGAGATTGCGTACTGGTCCATTACCCGATATGCATTCGCGGATATGGGACTGCAGATGCCGCTCATCATCCCGCGCATGTCATTCTCGTTGATAGACGATAACGTTCGGAAGCAGATGGAGAAATATGAACTATCCTTTCAGGATGTGATTTCGTCACTCGCTGCGAAGCGCAAGCAATGGCTGGACAGCCAAGATGAGCTTCGGCTCGATGAACGATTCCGCCAGACGAAGGAGCAGTTCGAAGAATTATATCAACCGCTAATTGAAGATCTTGGCAGAATGCAGCAAGGACTGTTAAGATTAGGGATGAAGAACAAAGATAAAATTTCAGAACAGATGGATTATTTGCTGAATCAAGCAAGGAATGCGCTCGAACAACAGCATGAAGCCGCACTAGCGCAGTGGCAACGCATTGAGCATACGCTACTGCCGAATGGTGTGCCGCAGGAGCGGGTTTATAATATTTTCGAATATATGAACCGTTACGGGGTGGACCTTGTGGATCGTTTAATGGAGGTTCCATATGAAGGTTCGGGCATTCACCGGGTGATTTACGTATAATGTTCCAAGTAGATTGTATCCGACAGGAGGTTGTTACATGAATTCATTATCTGTACAGAACAGCAGCGTAGCGGATTTGAAGTTGGCGCCAGAAGGTCATTTGAAGATTGATTGGGTTAAAGCGCATATGCCGGTATTGAACCGCGTGCGCGAGCAGTTTGAACAAGAGCTTCCGTTTAAGGGCTTGAAAGTAGCTATCTCCTTGCATTTGGAAGCCAAAACCGCTTACCTGGCCAAAGTTATACAGGCTGGAGGGGCAGAAGTCACCATAACCGGCAGCAACCCACTCTCCACGCAGGACGATGTGTGTGCAGCATTGGTAGAGGATGCATCACCGTGTTCGCCAAATATAATCCGGATCCGGCGGAGTATAAACAGCACCTAATCTCAACGCTGGAGACGAGACCGGATTTGATTATCGATGACGGCGGTGATCTTGTTACGATCCTGCATGCTGAGCGTCCGGACCTGCTAGAAGGGGTTCGCGGTGGAGCTGAGGAGACTACGACCGGTATCCTGCGGTTGAAATCGCTGGAGAAGGAAGGCGCCTTGAAATTCCCGATGGTAGCCGTAAATGATGCGTATTGCAAATACTTATTCGATAATCGCTACGGCACAGGGCAATCGGTCTGGGATGGTATTAACCGGACAACCAACCTGGTGGTTGCGGGCAAGACGGTCGTTGTCGTAGGCTATGGTTGGTGCGGTAAAGGCGTGGCGATGCGCGCCAAAGGTCTCGGGGCTAACGTGATTGTGACCGAGATTGATGCGATTAAGGCCGTGGAAGCCTACATGGACGGATTCCATGTCATGCCGATGCGTGAAGCCGCGAAGCTGGGAGATTTCTTTGTGACGGTTACCGGGAACCGTGATGTGATCAGCGGAGAGGATTTCGACGTGATGAAAGACGGGGCTATCCTGTCCAATGCTGGTCATTTCGATGTAGAGGTGAACAAACCGGATCTAATGGAGCGCTCTCAATCCGTTCGCACGGTACGTCGCAATATTGAGGAATATCAGTTGAAGGATGGTCGCAAGGTGTATTTGCTTGCCGAAGGACGGCTTGTTAATCTCGCAGCAGGAGATGGGCATCCAGCTGAAATCATGGACATGACGTTTGCGCTCCAGGCCCTTTCACTCAAGCATGTGAATGATGAGTACCAGCGTATCGGTAATCGTGTCGTCAATGTTCCTTACCATCTGGATGAACAAGTAGCCAAGTATAAATTGGAAAGTCTAGGCATCTCGATTGACAGCCTTAGTGCAGAACAGAAATCCTACCTGGACAGCTGGGCTCAGCACTAGAGCCACAGTCAGTTCGAGCCTATGCGAAGCCTCCTTTTGTTCCCTTGTGGAACGAAGGGGGTTTTTTGACGCGTTTCAATATGAAAGAAATATCCAAAAAAAGAGAGGTTTGAATGAAGGGATTTGATTCTTGACGCCGAATCTATTATCCTAAAGTGGTGGAAAGTGGTGCAAAGTGGTGAATCGGGGTTAAGGAGTGGTGTGCCTGATGTTTATGGGGGAGTTTCAGCATAGCATCGACGACAAGGGACGAATCATTATCCCTGCCAAATTTCGTGACCTCCTGGGCACCTCGTTTGTTGTCACCCGCGGTTTGGACCAATGCCTCTTTGTTTACCCGAAGGAAGAATGGTCCATCATGGAGCAGAAGCTCAAATCCCTCTCGCTGATGAAGTCGGACGCCAGAGCGTTTACCCGGTTTTTTTTCTCCGGGGCGACGGAATGCGAATGGGATAAACAGGGAAGGGTAAATTTGCCGGGCAATTTGCGCGAGTTCGCCAAGCTGGAGAAAGAATGCGTCGTGATCGGCGTATCAAGCCGGGTGGAGATCTGGAGCAAGGAGCAATGGCAAAGTTACTATCAGCAGTCGGAGGAAGCCTTTAACGACATCGCTGAGAAATTGGTTGACCTTGATTTCGATCTGTAATCAATTCAACACAAGCAAGTATGGAAAATCATGAACACTAGACACAATGGAGGGCTGCAGCTTTGTTTCATCACATCACGGTGCTTAAGAAAGAAGCGACAGAAGGGCTGCGCATCAAACCAAACGGTATATATGTTGACTGTACGCTCGGTGGAGCAGGGCATAGTTCGCTTATTGCTTCCCAGCTAAGTTCGGAAGGACGCTTGATTGCACTGGATCAGGATGACTGGGCATTGAATAATGCACGGGAGGCCATGGGTGCATATGCAGACCGCGTCACGCTTGTCAAAACCAACTTTCGCGATTTGGAGGAGGTGCTCCGAAGCGAGGTTGGCGTGAATGACAACGGACATCCGGGCGTTGATGGCATACTGTTCGATTTGGGCGTATCTTCTCCGCAGTTTGACGAAGGGGAGAGAGGTTTCAGCTACAATCATGATGCACCGCTGGACATGCGGATGGATCAATCCGCGGAACTTACGGCCGCCAAGATTGTGAATGAATGGCCAGAGCAAGAGATTGCACGTATTTTATACGAATACGGCGAGGAGAAGTTCTCGCGCCGAATTGCGAAAGTGATCGTTGAAAGAAGGGTACAGAGTCCTATTCAGACAACCGGAGAGCTTGTCGAAATGATTAAGGAAGGGATTCCGGCCGCGGCTCGCAGAACGGGCGGTCACCCGGCGAAACGTAGTTTCCAAGCATTTCGTATCGCGGTAAATGATGAACTCGGCGCGTTCAAGGATGCACTTCATCAAGCCGTAAGATGCCTCGCACCGGGCGGCAGGGTATCCGTTATTACGTTCCATTCGCTCGAAGATCGGATTTGTAAACAAATTTTCAATAGCTACATTCCTAAATGCACATGCCCACCAGATTTTCCAATGTGTGTATGCGGTGGCGGACAAGGTGAACTGAAACTGGTCAACCGTAAGCCGCTCATACCGACAGCGGAAGAGATTGAGCATAACCCAAGAGCAAGATCGGCTAAACTGCGGATTGCGGAAAAGCTGTAATCGAAGCGATAAATCCCAGAAGAAGGAGAATCAGCCATGGCATACACTCGCGGCAATCTTGCCGTACAGGAGAGACAGGAAGAGAAGCAGTCCGCTTATGTTGAGAAAACCAAAGTCATTAAACGCCGCTCTCAGCTACCTCAAAGAGAAAAACTGCTGTATTTGATGTCCGTTGTATTCATGGTAATCGTTACGGGCGTCGTTGGCATGAGTCACGTCCATTCCTATGATTTGAATCGTCAAATCCAGGCGACGGATCGGCAGATCTCGGAAGCGAATCGCAATATCGATTTGCTTCAGGTGGAGAAGCAGACGCTTGAGGTACAGATTCTGGATAAGGCAAAAGAGCTTGGTTACGTGCCGATTGAAAATCAAAACATGATCCATTTAGCTCCGGTCTCGGGTAACTCCGGGACATCTGGAACAGACTCGGGACAAAATGATTGAAGTGTGAGGTTTTGACCGATGATAAAAAAAATCAAACTGCGTACGCTGCTGATAGGGGGATGTATAACCCTCTTTTTTGCTTTATTGATTGGTCGGGTGTTCTACCTGCAGGTTATGGATAATGAGTTCTGGAAAGCACAAGCGCTGAGTAAATGGTCGCGCTCACAGCCGCTGCCGGCTTCGCGCGGCACGATCATGGATCGGGATGGCGATATTCTGGCCATGGATGCGCCTGCCTTTACGGTCGTCGTGAACCCGAAGGTCATTCAGGCTAACGGCTTGGAAGACGATGTGGTGAAGGGACTTCATGAAGTGCTCGGGAAGAAAGAGGACGAGCTTCGTGAACTGGTCCGGGCGAAGGATGATAAAGGTGAATTTCTGGTCAATCGAGAAGTTCGTACCGAAGGGTACAAGATTGATCAGGAGAAGAAAGCCGAAGTTGATGAGCTTAATGAGAGTCTCGTTGACAAGCTTAAGAGTGAAGGCAAGTCATCAGAGACTGGAATTGCCTTCATTCGGGATAAGAAACGCTTTTATCCCAAGCATGAAGAGGCGGCTCACGTTGTAGGCTACATAAACCGCGAAGGCACAGCCGTTGGCGGGATCGAATCTTTTTATGATGAGTATTTGCAAGGCACGGACGGCTTCGCTTCTTACAAGAGTGACAAGAAGGGCATTAAGCTTCCAAGTGAAGATGATCTGTACCAACCCGCATTAAATGGTAACAATTTAAAGCTGACGGTGGACGACACAATCCAGTATTATATCAAAGAAGCCATGCTGGAGGCGGTTAAAGAATATAATCCGGTCAGCATGACGGTCATCGCCGCCGATCCGAACACGATGGAGATCTTGGGGATGGCGAATATGCCGACCTATGATCCGAATACGTTCTGGGAATACGACATGAAGAATTTCAACAATCATGCAGTAAGATCCATTTATGAGCCAGGCTCTACCTTTAAAATCGTTACTCTTGCCAGTGCGATCGAAGAAAAGCTCTTTAATCCCAATGACGCATATCAATCCGGCTCCATTCGGGCTGGGGGAAGAACGCACAGAGATATCGGATCCTGGGGACCCATCACTTATCTTGAAGGCGTAAAACGTTCAAGTAACGTCGCTTTTGTTAAACTTGGATATGAGATCCTGGGTAAGGAACGCTTCACTAATTATATTCGAGATTTTGGATTTATGGAGAAGACACAAATTGATCTTCCGGGTGAAAGTCTCGGTATACTCAATATGACAAATGAATCGGATATTTCTACGATGACCTATGGTTATGCCGTATCCGTTACTCCGATTCAGCAACTAGCGGCTATATCTACCGTAGCTAATGGCGGGAAATTGATGAAAGCACATATGGTGAAGGAAATAGAAGATCCGAATACAGGCACCGTACAGACAATCGAACCGGAAATGATTCGGCAGGTGATATCTCCGGAGGCTGCAAGAGAGACAGGGATGTATCTGGAGCAGGTTGTCAGCGACCAAGTGAACGGTACCGGGAGACATGCCTATATCGACGGTTATCGGGTCGCGGGAAAAACGGGCACGGCTATAAAATCCTCCACTGGCGGGTACGCGGATCGCTCCAAGCAGCTCGTCTCGTTTATTGGATATGCTCCGGTGGATGACCCGAAGATTGCCGTGCTGGTCATTGTCGATGAGCCGAATACGGATAAGGGCGGCGGAGCCGTAGCTGCACCGATTTTTAAAAATGTCGTCTCCAAAACATTGAATTATTGGGGGATTCCGAAATCGCATTTGTCCGAAGACGATGGTAAGAAGAAGCAGCCGCCAATTCCGGAGAACACGCATCGTGCGCCGGACATGACCGGCGAACAAGTCAGCGAAGTGAAGGCGAAGCTGCTGGAAGAAGGGGTTACCTTCGAGCTGTTAGGCAGCGGGAATACGGTGAAGCAGCAGTATCCGCCACCGGGTACGCCGATTAGCGGCGGACAGAGGTTGTATCTGCTGACTGAAGACGGTGCTTCCATGAAGATCCCGCATCTGCAGGGCGAATCGCTCCGCGATGCGATGGAGGTGCTGACGCTGATGCGGGTTAAAGTCAACGTGCAAGGCGAGGGCTATGTAGCTGAGCAACTGGAGACCTCGGAGAATGGGCAGCGCACGGTTCATTTGACGCTAAGAACGGCAGAGGAGCTGGCAACCGGGAAGGATTCCGAGGGCGGAACTTCGACAGACGGTGACCATACGGAAGATAGCGATAAAGAGACTGGCAATGGCAGTGATGAAGGGGAATAGCTTGTTCTAACCCTGATTTGTCCCGAATACTCATGTGAAGAACGATAATCATGAGCTTTCGGGTTCAAACGGGGAGGGAAGCTTAGGTGAAAGTATCCAAGGTATCTCAGCGTAAACGGCTGCTCTGGAGCCTGCTGCTGCTGCTCCTGCTGTTCTCAGCTCTTGTGGTCAGGTTAGCCTATGTACAGATTGGCAAAGGGCCCGAGCTGTCAGCAAAGGCGGAGGAACTGTGGCGTCGAGCCATACCGTACACGGCACAGCGGGGAGAAATACTGGATCGCAACGGGACCGCTCTCGTTACTAATATTACAACGCCTACCATTTGGGCTATTCCTGTGCAGGTCAAGGAGCCCGAGCAGACGGCCAAAACGTTATCCGCCCTTCTAGGGGTCAGCGAAGAGGACGTATTTATGGATATTACCAAGAGAAAATCGATGGTCGAACGAATTAGACCCGGAGGGCGTAAAATTACGATGGAGCTGGCTCAGGAAATTCGTGATTTGAAGCTCCCGGGTATCGTTGTTGCTGAGGATAACAAGCGTTACTATCCATACGGCAACCTTGCTGCCCATATCCTGGGATTTACCGGGATCGACAATCAGGGACTCACCGGCATGGAAGTGAAGCACGAAGATAAGTTGAAGGGATTTAACGGAAACATCTCTTATCTTTCCGATGCAGGCGGCCGATTGATGCCAGGCTCGTCGGAGAAATACACGGAGCCGCGTGACGGTTTGAACCTGGAGCTGACCATCGATAAGTCGATACAGTCCATTATGGAGCGCGAGCTCGACCAGGCGATGGTCAAATATCAGGCTAACGGGGCATGGGCCATTGCGATGAATCCGAAGACAGGAGAAATACTGGCGATGGCGAGCCGGCCGGACTACTCCCCAGCCAACTATCAGGATTATGCAGCCGAAACATATAACCGTAATCTTCCGATCTGGATGACGTACGAACCCGGTTCGACATTCAAGATTATTACGCTCGCCGCTGCCTTGGAAGAGGACAAGGTCGATCTGAAGAACGATCACTTCTTTGACGGCGGCGCGGTTGAAGTTGGTGGTGCCCGGCTGCGATGCTGGAAGAAGGGCGGGCATGGCAGTCAGACTTTCATGGAAGTGGTTCAGAATTCATGCAACCCTGGCTTTGTGGCATTAGGTCAGAAATTGGGTAAGGAAAGTCTGTTTCAATATATTCGTGATTTTGGCTTCGGCACCAAGACCGGCATCGATCTGAATGGGGAAGAGAACGGGATCTTGTTCAAGCTTGATAAGGTTGGGCCGGTTGAACTGGCGACTACGGCGTTTGGGCAAGGGGTATCGGTTACGCCGATTCAGCAGGTAGCCGCCGTATCGGCCGCCATTAACGGCGGCAAGTTATTCAAGCCTTACGTCGCCAAGGCGTGGGTGAACCCGGAGACGGGCGAGACGGTCGAGGAGATCGAGCCTGAGCTTGTCAGACAAGTGATTTCTGAAGAAACGTCGAAGCAAGTAAGGGAAGCACTCGAAAGCGTGGTTGCCAAAGGAACCGGACGCCCGGCATTCATCGACGGCTATCGTGTCGGCGGCAAGACGGGAACCGCGCAGAAGGTCATTAACGGACGCTACTCATCGACAGAACATATCGTATCCTTTATCGGGTTCGCGCCAGCGGACGATCCGGAGATCGTGGTTTATACGGCGGTCGATAATCCGAAGGGAATTCAGTTCGGCGGGGTCGTAGCCGCGCCGATAGTTCAGAACATTCTGGAAGATGCACTGCACTATATGCAGGTGCCGCCACGTAAAGATCAGCTGGCACGTGAATATAAATATGGAGAGACGCCTACGGTTACCGTACCGAATCTTGTGGGGGCAACTGTTCAGGATCTGTACGAAGACTTGAACATGAATTTTATGCTCGCGCGATCAGGCACAGGCAATACGGTGGTTTCTCAAGCGCCTAAGCCGGGGAGTCGGGTGGAGAGAGGTTCTACCATCGCATCTATATGGGGGAAGAGACGGCAGAAACGAAACACGAACATTAGTGTCATCATCTTAGGCATTGGGCGAAGACCGGATGGTGAGATATATAGAGAGAGGGATAATCAATGAACTTGAAGCAATTATCATCCGTGCTGGCTGCTGCAGAGATCGAGGGTGACGAGAGCACCCAGATTACCGGTATGGAAACTGATTCACGACAAGTGAAAACCGGGGATTTATTTATCTGTCTGCCAGGCCATACGAGCGATGGTCATCAATTCGCGGCCCAAGCTGCTAATAACGGAGCCGTGGCACTCGTTGTGGAGCGTAAGCTTGATATTGAGCTGCCGCAAATCGTTGTGAAAAACAGCCGGTTTGCCATGGCAGGCCTGGCGAACGCCTTCTACAACTATCCGAGCTCCCGCATGAACATAATCGGTGTGACCGGAACGAACGGTAAGACAACAACGACTTATCTGATCGAGAAGATCATGAATGATCACGGCAAAAAGACCGGATTGATTGGAACGATTCAGATGAAATATGACAATCAATCTTTTCCGATGCCGCGGACGACGCCGGAAGCGCTGGAACTGCAGCGTTATTTGAATGACATGGCGGAAACGGGCACCGAGTGCTGTGTTATGGAAGTATCCTCACATGCACTGGAGCAGGGCCGGGTGAAAGGAACCGATTTTCGGACAGCGATCTTCACGAATCTGACGCAGGATCACCTGGACTATCATCACACGATGGAAGATTACCGCGCAGCCAAAGGGTTATTTTTCTCCCGACTAGGCAACGCTTTTGCCAAGGACGATGCTTCGCGCAAATACGCGGTGTTGAATGCGGATGATGAGGCTTCCGCCTATTTTGCCAAGCTGACGGCTGCTGAAGTTATTACTTACGGGGTAGAATTAGGCGCGGATGTGCGGGCCAGCGGCATAGCGATTACACTCAAGGTACATCGTTCCATGTAGACACCTTTCGCGGAAGCGCTGATATCTCAATCAAGATGGTGGGCAAATTCAATGTATACAATGCGATGGCCGCTATAGCCGCAGCATTGCTCGAAGGCGTACCACTCGCGTCGATCAAGCAGAGTCTGGAATCGGTTCCTGGTGTAGACGGGCGCGTTGAAGTTGTAAATGAGGGTCAGCCTTATGCCGTCATCGTAGATTACGCGCATACGCCGGATGGCTTGGAGAACGTGCTGCGAACCGTCAACGAATTTGCTAAGGGCAAGGTATTGACGGTATTTGGTTGCGGTGGCGATCGTGATCGCACCAAGCGGCCGATCATGGGTCAGATTGCTGCAAAGTATAGCGATATCGTACTTGTAACCTCCGATAATCCGCGAACTGAAGATCCTGATCTGATTCTCAAGGATATCGAAGCGGGGCTGATCGAGCATCAGGTGAATCCCGAAAGTTACCAACTCATTGTTGATCGCAAGCAAGCGATTGAAAAGGCTATTGAAATGGCAAGCCCGCGCGATGTAGTATTGATTGCGGGGAAAGGTCATGAGACCTATCAACTGATTGCGGGCGAAGTGCTTGATTTTGACGACCGCATCGTAGCCAAAGACGCGATAAGGGGCAGACAATTGTGATTCATAAATCATTGCAGAGCATAGCCGATTTGTGCGGCGGAGAGCTCTTACGTAATCAAGACCATTCGTTAATGATCCAAGGAGTCGGGACAGACTCCCGTACGATCCAACCAGGAAATCTATTTGTGCCGATTGTCGGCGAGAAATTTGACGGACACGAATTCGCCGAGCAAGTGCTGGCAAGTGGAGCGGGTGCTGCGCTCTGGCAGCGCGATCGTCAGCCTGTACCGAACCTGCCGCTTATCCTCGTCGAGGATACCCTGGCAGCGCTGCAACTGCTAGCCTCGGCTTATTTGTCCGAGAACAGCGCCAAGGTTGTGGGGATAACAGGAAGCAACGGCAAGACAACCGTCAAGGATATGGTGTCGGCACTGCTGGAGACCACATATAAAGTGCATAAAACGCAAGGCAATTATAACAATCATATCGGACTCCCGCTGACCGTTCTGTCAATGAAAGAGGAGACCGAAGTAATCGTGCTGGAGATGGGAATGAGCGGCGTCATGAAATCGAACTGCTCTCTTCACTCGCCCATCCGGATGTTGCTGTCATTACGAACGTTGGGGAAGCACATCTGCTGCAACTCGGTTCGCGTGAGGAAATCGCTCGCGCGAAACTTGAGATTATTAGCGGAATGAAGCCAGGGGGCTTGCTCATTTATCACGGGGATGAACCTTTGATTAAACAGGTACTGGACGAGGAAACCACGGTTAAACCAGAGGGATTGGCCACGTTTACGTTCGGTACGGGCAATACCAACGATGATTATCCCACAGGATTATGTTTCATGCCAAAGGCATGATCTTTACGTCGAGCAAGCACACCCGCGAAGGCTTCAGCCTGCCTCTGCTTGGGCGTCATAATGTGGTCAATGCGATTGCTGCAATGGCGGTAGCGAAATCTCTGGGTGTTAGTGATGAAGCAATTGCTCAAGGTTTTGCTAGCCTTAAACTGACGAGTATGCGGATCGAAGCCGTGGAGACCGAGCATGGGGTTACGGTGCTTAACGATGCCTATAATTCCAGTCCCACAGCGGTCAAGGCAGCCATTGACGTTCTTGGCGATATGAAGGGCTATCGTCGCCGGATCGCAGTCCTCGGGGACATGCTGGAACTTGGTGAGCGCGAAGAGGAGTTTCATGCTCATATTGGCGACTATCTATCGCCCGAGAATGCGGACATGGTCTTTACTTATGGACCGTTGTCGCTGCATACAGCCAAGACAGCCAAGACCACTTTTCCCGATGGGGCTGTTCAGCCGTTCACAGACAAGGCCAAGCTGATAGCGGCGCTATTGGAACATATATCGGAGAAGGATATCGTGTTGGTCAAAGCCTCGCGCGGGATGAAGCTTGAACACGTAGTGGATGCATTGAAAGAACTGCCAGGCGGCAACGACGGAGTAAGGGGGTGAGCGGATGGACTATCAATTGCTATTACTAACAATCGGTGTATCATTTATCCTCGCCGTGATTGCGGCACCGCTGCTCATTCCACTGCTCCGCCGGATGAAATTCGGTCAGCAGGTAAGGGATGATGGTCCCCAGAGCCACTTGAAAAAAGCGGGGACACCTACGATGGGCGGGGTCGTCATTCTGCTCGCCTTTACTTTGACTTATGTTAAATTCTCGCCTGTGGATACGGACTTTTACGTGCTTATGGTGGCAACGCTCGGTTTTGGATTGATCGGATTCCTTGACGATTATATTAAGATTGTATTCCGCAGATCGCTGGGCTTGACCGCGAGACAGAAACTGTTCGGGCAAGTGCTCTTCTCAGGCATTATGTGCTGGCTGCTGCTCGCGAACGGCCATAGCACAGCGATAAGCATACCTGGCTTCAGTTGGTCTTTCGATTGGGGACCATGGTTCTATTATCCGTTCATCGTGATCATGATGCTGGCGATCAGTAACGCCGTCAATTTCACGGACGGATTAGACGGGTTGCTCTCCGGCGTCAGTGCCATCGCCTTCGGAGCCTTTGCCATCGTAGCGATACAATCGACTTCCTTTGCCGCTGCTTTCTGCGCAGCCGCGATGATTGGAGCCGTGCTCGGCTTTCTGGTGTTTAATGCGCATCCTGCCAAAGTGTTTATGGGTGATACAGGCTCCTTAGGGATTGGGGGAGCGATTGGTGCTATCGCGATCATCACGAAGAGTGAATTGTTGTTCTTAATCATTGGTGGCGTATTTGTTATCGAGATGCTGTCGGTCGTGCTGCAAGTCGCCTCTTTCAAGACGAGGGGCAAGCGCATTTTCAAGATGAGTCCTATCCATCATCATTACGAATTATCCGGATGGTCGGAGTGGCGCGTCGTCATCACTTTCTGGGCAGTGGGGCTTGTTCTTGCCGGACTTGGACTTTATATCAACAAGGGGTTGTAACATATGAAGCAGCTAGATGAATACCGGGATCAAAATATCGTTGTGCTTGGTCTTGCCAGGAGTGGAGTTCAGGTGGCCAAAGTGCTGCATCAAGCAGGAGCAAAGGTAATCGTCAATGATCAGAAGGAACGCCAGCAATGTCCTGAAGCCTCGGAGCTCGAGGCTTTGGGTATTTCTGTTATTTGCGGTGGTCATCCGGATGACTTGATTCATGAAGGGGTTAATCTGCTTGTCAAGAATCCCGGCATCCCTTATAAAGTCCAACCGATTCAACAGGCGCTTGAACTTGGCATTCCTGTCGTGACGGAAGTCGAGATTGCTTATCATCTTTGCGAAGCACCTATCATTGGCATAACAGGTTCCAATGGGAAGACCACGACGACTACTTGGGTCGGCAGGCTGTTCGAGAGTGCCGGGCTTGCGCCAATCGTCGCCGGTAACATCGGCACGCCTCTTTCGGAGGCGGCAGCGCATGCAACGGCGGATCATTGGATGGTGGTAGAACTGAGCAGCTTTCAATTAAAAGGAACGCAGCGTTTCCGTCCCCGCATTGCGGCGTTGCTTAACCTGACGGAAACGCATCTTGATTACCATGGAGGAATGGATGACTACGTGTCCTCCAAAGCCAAGTTGTTTGCTAACCAGACGGCAGAAGATACCGCTGTGCTCAATTGGGATGATCCCGTGTGCAGAGGCTGGTTCCATATATCAAGGCGCAAATCTTGCCCTTCTCGATGAGTGAAAGCTTGCGTGCAGGAGTTTACTTGAGTTCGCCTTACGTATCCGGTGCAACTGAGCAAGGGGAAGACGACGATCGCACCATTATATATACCGACGCCCAAGGGTTCACGCATGAGATCATCCGTGTGGAGAACATCGGTCTCCCAGGTCGGTTTAATGTGCAGAATGCGATGGCTGCTTGCGCTATCGCTATTGCAGCTGGAATTGCCCCAGAACGTCTGGAGGCGGAACTAGCCAGCTTCCGCGGTGTGGAGCACCGACTGGAATTCGTGAAGGAACATAACGGCATATCCTATTACAACAATTCGAAGGCGACCAATTCGAAGGCAACCATTATGGCGCTCACGTCGTTCAAGCAACCGATCGTACTAATCGCAGGTGGATTGGACCGCGGTGCTGATTACGAGGATTTGATCAGCTCGATGCAAGGACGGGTGAAGGCGGCTGTACTGCTTGGCGAAACGAAGGAGAAAATAGCGAATGCTGCCGCGAAAGCGGGATTAAAGGATATCATCCTCGTCGATAATGAAGATGACGCCGCATCCACCCTGACTTCAGCTGTTGAACAAGCAGTTCGCCTAGCGAATCCCGGCGACATTGTGCTTTTGTCCCCGGCTTGTGCCAGCTGGGACATGTTCCCAACCTTTGAAGTGAGAGGACGCATTTTTAAAGAGGCGGTGCATAACCTTTAAGTAGAGGGGTGGAAAAGCCCCTACTACGGACGTACGAGGTGGCCTTTCCATGAACAACAACCGTCAGGCGCCCGATTTGTGGCTGCTTATCTGTATTATGGCCCTGCTGGCCTTAGGTCTCGTAATGGTATACAGTGCAGGCTCTGTGCTGGCGTTTCATGACCATGGCGATAAGTTTTATTTCGTGAAACGACAGCTGTTCTTTGCTTGCCTGGGGCTTGTCTCCATGTACTTCACTTCGAAGATTGATTACAGAGTCTGGAAGAAATACAGCAAGCTTGCGCTTCTGGTCTGTTTCTTTCTCTTGGTAATCGTACTGATTCCTGGCATAGGTGTCGTACGTGGCGGGGCGCGAAGCTGGCTCGGCATTAGTTCCTTTGGCATTCAGCATCGGAATTCATGAAGCTGGGTATGATTCTGTTTCTGTCACGGTGGCTGAGCAAGCAGGATTATGACATTACTTCGTTCACGAGAGGGCTGCTGCCTCCTCTTGGACTGATTGGACTTGCCTTCGGGTTAATTATGCTCCAACCGGATCTTGGTACAGGCGCTGTTATGCTCGGGGCGGCGATGATGATCGTATTTACTGCTGGTGCGAAGATGAAGCATCTCGGTTTCCTTGCATTAGGCGGCGCAGCCGGCTTCGTTGGCTTGATCCTCGCAGCACCTTACCGCCTGAAACGAATTACGGGATTTCTGGATCCATGGTCCGACCCGCTCGGTACCGGTTATCAAATCATTCAATCCTTATATGCAATCGGCCCCGGCGGTCTTGGCGGACTTGGTCTTGGCATGAGCCGCCAGAAGTATGCGTACGTGCCTGAACCGCAGACGGACTTTATCTTCTCAATTCTAGCGGAAGAACTTGGATTTATCGGCGGATTAATCGTGCTGCTCTTGTTCGCTGCCCTGGTATGGCGCGGCATGAGAGTAGCTATGACGATATCCGATGGATTTGGCAGCTTGCTTGCAGTCGGTATCGTTGGCATGGTTGCGATTCAAGTCGTCATTAACATTGGCGTAGTAATCGGAATGATGCCTGTAACAGGCATTACGTTGCCATTGATCAGTTACGGCGGCAGTTCATTGACGCTGATGCTGACTGCTCTTGGAATTCTATTAAATATTTCGCGGTATGCGAGGTGAGCGATTATGCGTGTTGTATTAACGGGTGGCGGTACGGGGGGGCATATCTATCCCGCCGTTGCCATTGCCAGGCAGTGTGAAGTGGAAGATCCTGCAACGGAATTTTTATATATAGGCGGTGAGAGAGGTCTTGAGAGCAAACTTGTCCCTCAAGAGAATCTGCCGTTTCAAAGTATCGATATTACCGGATTCAGACGAAAATTATCGCTCGACAACGTGAAGACGATCATGCGGTTCTTCCGAGGAGTGAAGAGATCCAAAACGCTCCTGGCTGATTTTAAGCCCGATGTTGTCATCGGAACGGGTGGATATGTATGCGGACCCGTTGTCTATGCGGCTGCAAAACTCGGAATCCCTACGATTATCCATGAACAGAATGCGATTCCAGGCTTGACCAATCAATTCCTGAGTCGTTATGCCGATACGGTAGCCGTCAGCTTTGAAGGATCGGAAGGTTCTTTTCCCAAGGCAAAAAGAGCAATATATACCGGTAATCCGCGTGCGACAACGGTTCTGTCCGCTAATCGCGAACGCGGATTCGCTTCGCTCGGCATTCCGATGGAAGCTCCGATCGTGCTTATCGTCGGCGGCAGCCGGGGAGCCAAGGCGATCAACGATGCATGATCGGCATCGCGCCGTTAACGAGCAAGCTCCCGGGTGTTCATTTCGTTTATGTGACAGGCGACGCGTACTTTGAGCAGACGCGGGAAGCAATTCGAGCGAAGCTGGGCGCGATGAACAATCATCTACATATCGTGCCGTACGTTCACAACATGCCTGAAGTGCTCGCGGCTACTTCTTTGATCGTGAATCGTGCGGGCGCATCGTTTCTTGCTGAAATCACATCGCTCGGCATTCCATCGGTGCTGATTCCGTCTCCGAACGTCACGAACAATCATCAGGAGGCTAATGCAAGACAGTTGGAAGATGCGGGCGCTTCGAGAATGATTCTGGAAAAGGATTTGACGGCAGAGCTTCTATTCAGCAAGTTGGAAGAGATCATGACCGATTCCTCGGTGCGAGAGGCGATGTCCGCGGCAGCAAGTCGGTTGGGTAAACCGGATTCTGCTGCCGCGATTACGGAGGAAATTCGCCGGTTAACCGGCAAACGCTAAAACGGCTGGGCGATTGTCACACACCTATGGAGCCTGACATAAGATACTCTATAATCGTGACACACCCATGAGGCCGGCATTACTGACAGCGGCCATCTCTTCGTTCATCCGGGGAATGGCCTTTTGGTTTTGAAAGTCAAGGGAGGTATTTTTGAATGCAGCAGTGGAAATCGCTACTATCTGAAGCCAATGTCGGAGCCGTGTTATGGAATGAACCGCTGGCAAAATATACAACGTGGAAAATAGGCGGACCAGCGACTGTTTAATTATTCCGGGTAATAAGGAACAGTTGCAGGAACTGGTCACTCTTCTCCATGCCCACTCCATTTCTTGGACGCAGCTGGGGCGCGGTTCTAACATGCTGGTAGCTGATAAAGGAATCCGGGGAGCGGTCATCAAGCTGGGCCAGGGGTTCGAGGAACTAGCGTTTGATGGAGAGACCGTCACTGCAGGCGGCAGTTTGTCTTTTGTCAAACTTAGTGTTCTGGCCGGAAAACAAGGGTTAACCGGGCTTGAGTTCGCCGGGGGGATTCCCGGATCGGTCGGGGGTGCCGTCTACATGAATGCGGGAGCTCATGGGTCTGATGTGTCACGCATATTTAAGTCCGCTGACATTGTACTGGAAACAGGGGAATTGGTTACGTATGCTGCGAAGGATATGGCGTTTGATTACCGACACTCCATTCTGCACGAACAAAAAGGGATTGTGACTGAAGCGGTATTTGGGCTCCAGTATGGAGACCGCAAAGAAATTTCAGCTGTTATGGCTTCCTATAAGGACCGTCGCCGGCGCACACAGCCGCTCCAATCCGCAACCGCAGGCAGTGTGTTCCGCAACCCGCCCGGTGATCATGCCGCGAGGTTGATTGAGGCCGCAGGTCTTAAGGGGTTCCGAATCGGAGGCGCAGAAATTTCGTTACAGCATGCCAATTTCATCGAGAACACCGGTCAAGCGACAGCAGAGGACGTGCTCGCTTTGATGGAACGCATCAAGGAAACCATATCTGAGAAGAACGGAATTCAAATGGTGCCTGAGGTGTACGTTCTGGGCGAGCGGTAAACTCGGAGGTGATACATTGGACAAATTGGTGATTGAGGGTGGAAGGCCCCTATCAGGAACCATACGTATCCATGGCGCAAAAAATGCAGCTTTACCTATTCTGGCAGCAAGTCTTCTTGCAGAAGGGACGGTTCGATTAACCAATGTCCCGCATCTGCTGGATATTGAAGTGATGCTCAGCATTCTTGGCCGCTTGGGGTCCAAATGCAAGCATGAGCTGGAGACGGTCACCGTGGATACCTCGTCTGCCAATTCGTTTCATGTCCCGGAGGATTTAATGAAGCAGATGCGATCCTCCATCTTTTTGATGGGACCTCTGCTGGCCCGATTCGGTGAAGTAACGATTTATCAGCCAGGGGGCTGTGCGATTGGGGAACGAAAGATCGATCTCCATCTACAGGGATTGCAGGCATTGGGTGCTGAGATCGAAGAGAGCAACGATAAGATCCATTGCAGGGCAACCCGTCTGATTGGAAGCGACATTCATCTCGAATTTGCCAGCGTCGGCGCAACGGAGAACATTATGATGGCGGCGGCAACGGCACACGGCACGACCGTCATCACGAATGCCGCCAGAGAGCCGGAAATCCAGGACCTGCAGCATTTTCTTAACAAAATGGGAGCCAACATCATCGGTGCAGGTACAGACACGATTACGATTCAAGGCGTCGAGCGACTACGGCCTTGCGAATATGAGATTATCCCGGATCGGATCGTTGCCGGGACCGTCATGATTGCCGCAGCCGTGACACGTGGGTCTGTAACCCTTACCAAAACGAACCCATCTCACTTGACTTCGCTTATTCATGTACTGAAGCGTGCCGGTGTTCAAACCAGTATCTGCAATGATATAATAAACATAAGCTGTATGAGCCGTCCCAAAGCGGTGGAACGAATCGTGACTTCACCGTATCCTTCATTTCCAACGGACCTGCAATCGCAGGTGATGGTTCTGCTGTCCCTGGCCGACGGATTCAGTGTAATGAAAGAAACGGTGTTCGAAGGTCGATTCAAACATGTAGAGGAATTGTCCCGGATGGGGGCCGACATCTCTACGGATCTGAACTATGCGTTTATTCGTGGTGTGCAGCGCATATATGGAGCGACCGTAGAGGCAACGGATCTGCGGGCTGGCGCGGCCTTGGTCATCGCTGGATTGGCTGCACAAGGAACAACCGTGTGGAACAGGTTCACCATATTGATCGCGGATATGACCGAATCGAGAATATGTTTCAAGGTTTAGGAGCCCGGATCTATCGTCAATCGCCCGTGCCCAAGCCGCTTGATTTAGCCAATTGAACCCCTGAGCATCCCCTCCGGCAGGAGGGGATAACAGGTCTTTCTGGAGAGAGTGGATATGTCAAAGACACCTATGCCTGTCCTCAAGGAGGACAAGCCTAAACCGAGAACAGCCAAAAAAATCATATGGATTCTGCTGCTGTTGTTCGTGGCTTTGCTGACGATCCTCTTCTTTCGGTCGCCTGTCAGCCAAGTTACGGAGATTCAATTCGCAGGCAATACGTTTAATACTGATAAGCAGCTTACCGAGCAAAGCGGGCTTCGCATCGGGGATCAGTTCTTCGGTGTAGATCCTGAGGCAGTGAAGGAGCAGCTCGCTCAGCTCGGGACGATTCAATCTGCTGAGGTGGTCAAGCGTTTTCCTGGCGAGGTTAGCATCGTAGTTGTCGAGCATCCAACGGTGGCCTATGAATTATCCGCAGACGGTGATCTTCAGGCCATTCTGTCTAGCGGCACTTCCATACCGGTAACGGCAAGTGGAATTGCGGTGGAGAAGCCGATTCTTACCCAGTGGGATCCGGAGGATCCGAATAAGGCAAAGCTTAGCGAGGTGCTTGCTCAAATACCGAATAGCATGACGACGGATATTTCGGAAATCATGCCATCGCCTACGCTCTCTTTTCCGGATCGGATCAAGTTGTACACCCGGTCGAAATTCGAAGTTATTACTTCGGTTTCTCTCCTTCATGATAAGGTGGAATACTTGAATCAGGTAACCGAGATGGAACGTCCAGGCATCATTACGATGCTGGAAGCCGACTCTTATGTTCCGTTTGAACAAGAAGTTGAAGAAGACGCCAACGAAGGGGAATAAACCCCTACTCAGGAATAGGAATAAATGGTACAATTGAAAGTATTGACAACTTGTTTGCCCTCGCATTTTTTGAATGACTTTTACGGCCTGTTATAGTAAATGTTGGCAGTAAAAAAAATGTTGAAAAAAGAGGGAAAGCACTGTGAATGTTGAATAAGTAGAGATGTATTATTTATAGAGACATTAATTTGCCAAAAACAGGAGGTGCCAGAGCTTGAGCAACAATGACATCATTGTTAGTTTGGACATCGGTACATCCAAAGTTCGTGCTATTATTGGTGAAGTGAATAATGGAACCTTTAATATTATTGGAGTTGGATCTGCCGACTCGGAGGGAATTCGCAAAGGTGCAATTGTAGATATCGACCAGACCGTGCAATCCATTCGCAGCGCTGTTGATCATGCGGAGCGTATGGTCGGTATTCAAATATCCGAAGTATATGTCGGCATTTCCGGGAATCATATCGGACTTCAATCCAGCACGGTGTTGTGGCAGTATCGAACGAGGATCGTGAGATTGGTGAAGAAGACATAGACCGTGTGTTGAAAGCGGCCGAAGTCGTAGCTCTTCCACCTGATCGAGAGATTATCGATGTAGTAGCCAAGCAATTTGTAGTTGATGGACTTGAAGAAATATCGGATCCGCGAGGATGATCGGAGTAAGACTGGAAGTTGACGCAACCATCATTACCGGCGCCAAAACAGCGATACATAATCTATTGAGATGTGTGGAGAAATCAGGTTTGAAAGTTAAAGATCTGGTATTGATACCGCTTGGAGCCGGGCAGCTTACCTTGTCCAAGGATGAGAAGACGATGGGGGCTGTAATGGTTGATGTCGGAGCAGGGTCCACTACGCTGACTGTGTTCGAGGAGGGCAGCATTGCTGCTACGACAACACTGCCGGTCGGCGGGGACTTTGTCACGAACGACATCGCCTATGGATTGCGGACGCTGACGGATCAAGCGGAGAAGGTGAAGCTCAAATACGGCTGTGCGCTGATTGAGAGTGCTGCACCGGAAGTGACGTTCAAAGTGACCCGAATCGGAAGCAATGTGGACAAAGAGTTCACGCAGGAAGATTTGGCGGCGATCATCGAACCGCGAGTACAAGAGATTTTTCAATTGGTACGTCAAGAAATTAAAAGATTGGGTTACAGTGAGCTTCCAGGTGGTTATATACTTACTGGGGGCACTATGTCCATGCCTGGTGTGCTGCAGGTGGCACAGAATGAGCTGGCGACTTCCGTAAGGGTTGCGGTTCCCGATTTCATCGGTGTTCGTGATCCTGGATACTGCAGCGGGGTCGGCATCCTCCATAATGCAATCCGGAATGTACGTGTGCGCAATACAGGAGGAGGTAACAACAGCAACAGCGGAAATAGCAAGAAACCGGTGAACCGCGCGAAACAACAAAGTCCTGTCGCAGCATCTCAGGAAAGCAGCCAGAAGCCGGGATTTATTGAACGCCTGAAAAAAATGTTCAGCGAGTTTATATAGCGGGTTCATTTGACTGTGGACGTGCCATCCACGCACATTGAGGGGGAGATGGGTTAGATGTTGGAATTTGATTTTGAAATGGAGAGCTTAGCTCAGATTAAAGTAATCGGAGTAGGTGGCGGCGGCAGCAACGCGGTCAACCGAATGATTGAGAACGGTGTGCAAGGTGTTGAATTTATAACCGTTAATACGGACGCCCAGGCGCTTCATCTGGCGAAATCCGAACATAAACTGCAAATCGGGGACAAGCTTACCCGTGGTCTAGGTGCAGGCGCGAACCCGGACGTCGGCAAGAAAGCGGCTGAAGAATCCCGCGATTTGATCATGAATACGTTAAAAGGCGCTGATATGGTATTCGTCACAGCGGGAATGGGTGGCGGTACAGGTACTGGAGCTGCGCCTGTCATCGCTGAAATTGCTAAGGAGTGCGGGGCGTTAACGGTTGGGGTTGTCACTCGTCCGTTTACCTTCGAAGGCCGCAAGCGTGCTTCCCAAGCGGAGCTTGGCATTGAAGCATTGAAAGAGAAAGTGGACACGCTCATCGTCATTCCGAATGACCGCTTGCTGGAGATCGTGGATAAGAAGACACCGATGCTGGAAGCGTTCCGAGAAGCTGATAACGTATTGCGTCAGGCCGTTCAGGGCATTTCTGATCTGATCCAAGTGCCGGGTCTGATCAACCTTGACTTTGCGGACGTGAAGACGATCATGACCGAGCGCGGTTCGGCATTGATGGGGATTGGACTAGCCACCGGAGAGAATCGTGCCTCCGAGGCTGCTCGCAAGGCGATCATGAGCCGCTGCTCGAAACTTCCATCGAGGGTGCGCGCGGAGTTATCATGAATATCACAGGCGGAACGAATCTCTCCTTGTACGAGGTGAATGAAGCCGCTGAGATCGTAACCTCGGCATCTGATCCGGAAGTAAACATGATCTTCGGTGCGATTATCGAAGAGGATATGAAGGATGAGATCAAAGTCACGGTGATTGCGACAGGCTTCGAGAGCAAGCCGATGCCAACGCCAGCGCCTCCAGGACGTCGTCCATCGGTGCCGCAAGGCGAACAGCAGCAGCCGTCGGAAGACAAGAGAGACGTTAATCTGAGACCGTTCGGGAATCAGAACAGCAATGATCAACTTGATATTCCTACCTTCCTACGAAACCGTTCACGCAACAATGATTAATGGAAATAAGCCTGTCTTTGTCATCATGATGAAGATAGGCTTATTTTTTTTGCGGTTTGATGCGTGGCACCCCTTCCTAGTTAGCAAGCTAGAATCGGACCTTGACGAGAAATAGCCGCTCCTGGCTGAACCGACGAAAAAACTCGCTCCCTCGACAAAAAAAGTCCGTGATTACCCCACAGGTTTAGACAGACTTTGAATTCTATTCTTTTTATACTAGTAACATCTCCCGTAGCCCTAATAAACATAAAGTTGCGGTAATGGATCTTGACAAGGCAGGTGAGAAGCCTGGTTGTTTATATTGATCTGATTTTTTTGGCGAACCTGTTGATTGACGGTATTTTACTGGCATTGACTGCCTGGATGCGCAGAATCAAGCCAACTTGGTGGCGATTGATACTCTCTTCGGTCACTGGCGCGCTATATGTCGTCATGATGTTTGTCCCGCAGTTGTCGTTTCTGTACACCTTTCTGATTAAATTTGGATTATCACTGATCATGTTATGGATTGCATTCGGCTTTGTGAGCTTGCAGAGCTACATTCGAAATCTGACGGCTTTTTACATGGTGAATTTTGCTGCGGCCGGAGGCATTATCGGTGTGCATTATTTGATCCAAAACTCGGGAGATGTGTTTCGCGGGATATGGTATACGACATCAGGAGGACTGTCTTTTGAGTTGAAGGTGGGTTTTTGGTTTGCGTGCATTACCTTTTTTGTAGTTGTATTCGCTTTTAAAGCCGTTCAGACCAGCAAACGTTCAATCGATCAACGCCAAACCCTGCTTGGTAATGTCACCGTATGGATTGGGGATGCCAGCATCACTTGCACAGGTCTGCTGGATACCGGCAATCAATTATGCGATCCGTTAACACGCACGCCTGTGATGGTCATGGAAGCGGCTTTATGGGACGATTATCTGCCCTCAGGCTGGAGTCAGCGACTTCTTGACGGTGAACCGGATCGACTGATTATGGATTTGATGCCAGAGGAGTTTCTATGGCAGGACCGGCTGCGTCTCGTGCCCTACCGGGGGGTGAACCGCGGTGCGGCATTCATGCTTGCCTTGAAGCCTGATCTGGTCAAGATTGAGCTTGATGGGAAGCTGTATGAATCAACGAAAGTGCTGATCGGCCTGGACGGAGGGACGTTATCGGGTGACAAGGCGTACCGTGCCATTATTCACCCGTCTTTAACAGAAGGTGAAGGTATGCCGCTGCACCGTTCGGACGCAGCTAGTTAAGAGAGTATGAAGGAATTAAGATAGGAACAATCTTTGAAACCTTAAGGACAGGGATGACATTTTAGGAGGATAAAAGATGCCCGTTAAATGGAAATTAGCGCTGCAGCTGCAGTATTATCGCGTACTTTTCTTACTAGGATTGAAGAGTCAGGAAATCTATTATATCGGGGGAAGCGAAGCGTTGCCTCCGCCGCTATCGAAAGAGGAAGAAGAGTATCTGCTGAAGAAGCTGCCGACAGGTGATGCGGCCACCCGAGCGATGCTTATTGAACGTAACCTGCGGTTGGTTGTGTACATTGCCCGCAAATTTGAGAACACGGGTATTAATATTGAGGACTTGGTATCGATCGGTGCGATTGGTTTGATTAAGGCTGTCAATACATTTGATCCGGAGAAGAAAATCAAGCTAGCTACATATGCCTCGCGCTGTATCGAGAATGAGATATTGATGTACCTGCGGCGTAATAACAAGACACGCAGCGAAGTTTCTTTTGACGAACCGCTTAACATCGATTGGGACGGGAATGAATTGCTGTTGTCGGACGTGCTTGGCACGGAGAATGATACGATTTACCGCAATATCGAAGAGCAGGTAGACCGCAAGCTGCTGCAAAAAGCGTTGGACAAACTCAGTGATCGGGAGCGGATGATTATGGAGCTTCGCTTCGGACTTCAGGATGGAGAAGAAAAAACGCAGAAGGACGTCGCCGACTTGCTTGGCATTTCGCAATCCTACATTTCCCGATTGGAAAAAAGAATTATTAAGCGACTGCGCAAGGAATTCAACAAGATGGTGTAAATGGAAAATGCAAGGAATAAAATAACCCCCCTCGGAGATAATGTACAGTAATGTTTCTCCTTGGAGGTTAGTCATCATGACGCGAAACAAAGTTGAAATTTGTGGTGTGGATACGTCAAAATTACCGGTTCTGACGAACGTGGAAATGCGGGAATTGTTCCACAATCTGCAGCAGAACAATGAACGATCCGCACGTGAAAAATTGGTGAATGGAAACCTGAGGCTCGTTCTCAGCGTCATTCAACGGTTTAACAATCGGGGAGAATTTGTTGATGATCTGTTCCAGGTCGGTTGTATCGGATTGATGAAAGCCATCGACAATTTTGATCTATCGCAAAATGTTAAATTCTCCACCTATGCCGTACCGATGATTATTGGAGAAATACGCCGTTATTTAAGGGATAATAACCCGATTCGCGTCTCAAGGTCACTGCGCGATATTGCTTATAAAGCACTGCAGGTCAGAGATCAATTAACGAATGCGAATTCGCGCGAACCGACGATTTTTGAAATCTCCGAAGCGCTGAATGTGCCCAAGGAAGACGTTGTTTTTGCACTCGATGCTATTCAAGATCCCGTTTCTTTGTTTGAACCGATATATCACGATGGTGGAGATCCAATCTATGTGATGGACCAGATCAGCGATGATAAGAACAAGGATGTATCATGGATCGAGGAGATCGCTCTTAGGGAAGCCATGCACAAGCTTGGGCAACGTGAGAAAATGATTCTGTCCATGCGCTTCTATGAGGGCAAGACGCAGATGGAAGTCGCCGATGAAATCGGTATTTCTCAAGCGCAAGTGTCAAGGCTGGAGAAGTCGGCGATCAAGCAGATGCAAAAACACGTCAAGACTTAAGGTTGCTTAGACAGTAAACCGAACATAACGATCCCGCTGACGGGATCGTTTTTTTAATGGAATTGAGTTTATTTGCCTCACCCGATCATATATTGAATCAAAGGGTGATGCGAATGATACCAGATAATCAAATGGTGGGGAAAAAGATGAAAATTTCCGATTTTCAAACTAAGGATGTCATTAATATTATCGACGGCAAGCGGCTTGGTCAGGTGAGTGATCTGGAGCTGGATCTTCGTCAAGGCCGAATCGAGGCGATTGTCATTCCAAGCTATGGCAAGTTTATGGGATTGTTCGGCGGAGGTAGTGAATTAATTATACCATGGCGAAATATCGTGAAGATCGGTTCGGATGTCGTGCTCGTTAAGATGGAGGAGCTGCGCAGACTACCAGATGAAGAGGAAGCCACAACGTATTTGGATCGTCCGGATCGGCGAAATTACTGAAGATCTGCGTCCGTAGTTCTGACTGATATGTTTCCAGCGACGGTTTTCTGTTAAACTGGTAAGCGAGGTGAACGATCATGGAACCGTTTGTTAATCGCCGGCAACCAGGGCCGAGCTTGTTGATGTTGGAGTCATGGCAGCAAGTCCAGCATCATAACCGAACGCTTACTGCCGGATTCACCGGTCGACAGGGCGGAATCAGCCAGGGACCTTATCATGGTTTAAATCTGCCTTTCACGTTGGCGACGATCCAGTCGATGTGGTGGAGAATCGGAGATTAACGGCAGCTGCGCTTGGCTTCGACCTGTCGGATTGGACCTGTGGAGAGCAGGTGCATGGCAATCAGATCAGCGTTGTTCGGGCAGGGGACAGGGGCAAGGGAAGTCTGGACCGCGCGAGTGCTTTTCAAGATGCGGATGGCCTCGTGACGGCAGTGCCCGGTGTGCTCTTGACTTCTTTTTACGCCGATTGTGTACCACTGCTGTTCTGGGATCCGATTGCTGCCGTGGTGGGTCTGGCACATGCCGGATGGAAGGGCACCGTAGCCAATATTGCATCCGAAATGGTCGAACGTATGGCCCAGGAATTCGGTAGTCGACCACAAAATATCAGGACTGCTATTGGTCCATCTATCGGAGAGTGTTGCTACGAGGTGGATGAGAGGGTAATGAATCATGTGCGAAACCTTGCGTCTGTGCCTGCCGTAATGGAAAATTCTGAGTCGAGTAAAGCGATGTATATCGACAAAGGAAACGGAAAATACATGCTGAACTTGAAAGAAATAAACAGACACATTATGATTAAAGCAGGAATATTGGCGGAACATATCGAATGTACATCGTGGTGTACAAGCTGCAATAACGATTTGTTCTTCTCCTATCGCAAAGATGGAGGCACAACAGGTCGCATGGCGAGCTGGATTGGGATGAGAGAGAGGTGAGTCGTCCCTTGAGTTTGATGGAACGTATCGATCAAGTGGAACAGCGAATTACGGAGGCTTGCCGCCGGAGCGGCAGGAACCGCGATGACGTTCATGTTATTGCGGTCACAAAATACGTCTCCTTGGATATGACAGCTTCGGTACTGGAACACGGTTTGCACCATATTGGCGAGAACCGCTGGCAGGATGCACAGGCGAAGTGGGACGCTCTTGGAAGTCAAGGGGACTGGCATTTCATCGGTCATCTTCAGACCAACAAGGTGAGGGAAGTGATTGATAAGTTTCGCTATATTCACTCCCTTGACCGGATATCGCTGGCCCGTGAACTCGAGAAGAGAGCGGCGGCACTGAATCTCCAAGTGTCTGCTTTCTTGCAGGTGAACATTTCGGGTGAGGAATCTAAGTATGGAATGCCTCCTGAAGCCGCTGCGAGCTTCCTGAAAGAAATAAACAGTCTTTCGCACGTAAAGGTGATCGGACTCATGACCATGGCTCCCTATGAATCGTCAGCGGAGATGACACGTCCCGTGTTTCGTGGTCTACGACAACTAAGAGATGAGCTGAATGAACAGGCGCTTACGGCCGAACCATTGACTGAATTGTCGATGGGCATGTCCAATGATTTTGAAGTGGCCATTGAGGAAGGGGCGACTTGGGTACGTCTCGGCTCCATTTTAGTAGGGAAAGAGGAGGATTGACGATGGGCGTTATGAACAAGTTTATGAATTTCTTGGGATTGCAGGAGGAGGAGGAAGTTGTGGAGCGCGAGGTGCTAGCTGCGCAGGACGAGCCTACCGAGGCAACGCCATTCGATCAACGCAAGAACCAGAAGAACGGCAACATTGTAAGTATTCATTCTCAGAAGAACGTGAAGGTTGTATTAGTGGAACCTCGTTCATATGATGAAGCACAGGAGATTGCGGACCATCTTCGCTCCTTCCGGACGGTCGTCGTGAACCTCCAGCGCGTGCGTAACGATCAGGCGCTGCGGATCATCGACTTTCTAAGCGGAACGGTATATGCCCTTAGTGGTGGAATTTCGAAGGTGGGCGGCAATATTTTTCTGTGTACACCGGATACCGTCGAAATTCAAGGCGCGATCTCAGAGATTTTGGCAGACGAGCATGATTATAACAGGATGAGGTGATTTAGGCTTTGACGATGCAAATTTATAGTATTGTTGCAACACTATTCCAGATTTATTTTTACATGATATTGATTTATGTCTTGATGTCCTGGCTTCCGAATGTAAGAGAGAGTTTTATTGGTGAGCTTCTTGGTAAATTGGTAGAGCCTTACCTAGCCCCGTTTCGTCGGTTTATTCCGCCGATTATGGGGATGATCGATATCTCCCCAATCGTGGCACTGTTCGTACTGCAGTTGGCCCAGCGCGGGGTATTCGCGATCCTTGAGTTTATCTTGTAGCGGGTGACGTGGGCATGAAACTAGACATTTACGATCATTTTCACAAGGACGAGCGTGAATTCGTAGATCGGGCTTGGGAATGGGTCGTCAACGCAGGGCAATACCATGAGCTGAAGCTCACTGATTTTCTCGATCCTCGTCAGCGCTTTATTCTGGAATCGCTCGTTAATCGTCACCCGGACGCTCATGCCTTATATCTAGGCGGTCACGACCGAGCTGAACGAGTACGCGCATTGATTGCTCCGGATTATCGCGATCTGCATCACGAGGATTTCAAGATGAAAGTGCTTAGCATAACTTCCGGGGATCAGAAATTTCTGGAGCTGGAGCATGGCGATTACATGGGCTCGATTCTGGGGCTTGGCATCAAACGCTCCAAGATCGGCGATATTCATGTGCATGAAGGCGGCTGTCATACGGTTGTTACGGAGGATATCAGCTCGTATTTGCACCTCAATCTGAGTCAGGTTCATAAAGTTCATGTGATGACCGAACTGTTGCCACTGGACCAACTGAAGATAGCTGTTACGAATTTTGAAGAAATGGATATTACGGTATCCTCCATGAGACTGGACGGCATTGCCAGCGATGCTTATCGGATCAGTCGCACCAAGATTGTCGTGCCTATAAAGGCGGGAAGATGCAGGGTGAACTGGAAGGTTGAAGAGGATCCATCCACCAATCTAAAAGATGGCGACGTCGTTTCTATCCAAGGCTTCGGACGGTTCAAAATATTGGAGACAGGCGGCCTGACGAAAAAAGGGCGGTACCGTATCAAGGTCGGGAAATATGCCTGACCTTTGAAGGAATTGCCGTTTTTTTGTCGAAAGTTAATATTTATAGAAGAATGGTTAATAAATACTGGCGATTTGCCGATAAACCAGGATGACCGCTTTAGTCTTACGGACGGGTGCTGTATAGCAATCCCGGTAACGATAAGATCCATATCTTTAGGAGGTGCGCACCAATGCCATTGACACCGCTTGACATACATAACAAGGAGTTCAACCGTCGAATCCGGGGTTATGACGAAGACGAGGTCAACGAATTTTTAGATCAGATTATTAAAGACTATGAGAGCGTAATCCGCGAGAACAAGGAGCTTGGCAATCAACTGATGACGATGCAGGAGAAGCTTGATCATTTCTCCAATATCGAAGAGACCTTGTCGAAGACCATTATCGTAGCTCAGGAAGCTGCAGACGAGTTGAAGCATAACGCGAAGAAAGAAGCGCAACTGATCGTGAAGGAAGCCGAGAAGAATGCAGATCGGATTATCAATGATTCGCTTGGCAAGTCCCGTAAGGTTGCCATGGAAGTGGAAGAGTTGAAGAAGCAGGCTTCGATCTATCGTACCCGTTTCCGCTCGCTCGTGGAAGCGCAGCTTGAGCTTCTGAAGCACGATGGCTGGGAGTCGCTCGAGAGCCGTGAGCCAAGTCTGGAGCCTAAGGAAGTATACTAGGCGGATACCAGGTTGACTTTTTGACGGAAAAGGACTATAACTAATATCATATTGTTGAATCACAACGTAAATTCCTTGATGGGAATAGTATGTATAAGTTCTGTCCCTCAGAGAGCCGGCATCCGCTGAAAGCCGGTGTTCAGACTTAGCAGAAGATCATCCCGGAGAAGCGAAGCTTAAAGCGTCATAGAACGTGAGTAAGCTGAGCCGTCAGCCGAACGTTATATCGGACCATGTCTGTAGTAATGGACTTGGACTTTAAGGTGCTGCTGAACTTGCTCCTGCTTTATGATAAGGAGATCAGCAGAATTAGGGTGGTATCGCGAGAACAGGTTCTCGTCCCTTTCTAGGGGCGGGGGCCTTTTTTGATTCCAGCACCAAACATAATCATGAACATTTACGCATTTGGCGAAAGGAAGATTGGCATGAACAGAGTAGACGTGAAAGAGAAGGCGCGGGCCAGAGAACTGCGTATTCTAAACAAATGGAGCCAGGAGAATACATTCAAGAAATCGATTGAGCTGCGTGCCGGTAAACCAAATTACGTATTCTATGAAGGACCACCGACTGCGAATGGCGCGCCGCATATCGGTCACGTGCTGGGCCGGGTCATTAAGGATTTCGTCGGTCGTTATCAGACGATGAAAGGGTATCATGTTGTTCGTAAAGCCGGCTGGGATACACACGGGCTGCCGGTGGAGCTTGGCGTAGAGAAGCAGCTCGGCATATCCGGTAAGCAAGAGATCGAGAACTACGGCGTCGAAGCGTTCATCAAGAAATGTAAGGCCAGCGTATTCGAGTATGAGCACAAATGGCGGGAATTGACGGAAGCGATCGCTTACTGGACCGACCTGGACGATCCTTATATCACACTTAAGAATGAGTATATTGAGAGTGTATGGAACATACTCGCAACGATTCATGATAAAGGGCTGCTGTATCGCGGTCACCGCGTAAGCCCATATTGTCCGTGTTGTCAGACGACCCTCAGTCTCACGAGGTGGCCCAAGGCTATGAAGATGTTAAGGATCTGAGCGCGACAGCGAAATTTAAACTGCATGACAGCGGTGAGTATATCTTGGCTTGGACGACTACACCGTGGACCTTGCCTTCTCATGTGGCGCTCGCCGTGAACCCGGATATGGATTATGCACGCGTACAGCAGGAGGACGGTATCTATATCGTGGCGAAGAATCTCGTCGAGGACGTGATGAAGGGCGAATATACGGTATTGTCTACGATGAAAGGTGCGGAGTTGGTCGCTCAGACGTATGACCCTCCATTCCCATACGTGCAGGCAGAGAAGACTAACGTTGTAGTCGGAGCTGCATTTGTCACCGATTCCAGTGGTACCGGTATCGTGCATTTGGCACCAGCGCACGGTGAAGACGATTATCGCGTATGCCGCGAGAACGGAATCAGCTTCGTGAGCGTCGTGAATGGTCAGGGACGTTATACCGATGAGGTAACGGATTTTGCTGGACGTTTTGTTAAGGATTGCGATATAGACATCGTGAAGATGCTTTCGGAGAAGGGCCTTCTGTATAGCAAAGAGAAGTACGAGCACAGTTATCCGTTCTGCTGGCGCTGTAAGTCTCCACTGCTCTACTATGCGATGGAGAGCTGGTTCATTGAGACGACGGCCGTTAAGGAGCAGTTGATCGCGAACAATAACTCAGTCACATGGTATCCAGGTCATGTCCGTGACGGTCGCTTCGGTAAATTCCTCGAGGATTTGGTGGATTGGAATATTAGCCGTAACCGCTACTGGGGAACACCGCTGAACGTCTGGGTATGCGATTCGTGTGATGGTCAGTATGCGCCCCATAGTATAGCGGATCTCCGAGCTCATGCGGTTGGTGAGGTATCGGAGGATTTGGAGCTGCACAAACCTTATGTGGATGAGGTGAAGGTGAAGTGTCCTCACTGTAAGAGCGGCGTAATGGAACGTACTTCTGAGGTAATCGATGTATGGTTTGATAGTGGCTCGATGCCATTCGCCCAATATCACTATCCGTTTGCAGGCGAAGACCGGTTCGAACAGCAATATCCGGCAGATATGATCTGTGAGGGAATCGACCAGACCCGCGGCTGGTTCTACAGCCTGCTGGCTGTATCGACGCTGTTTACAGGAAAAGCGCCTTATAAAGCCGTCATGGCAACAGGGCATATCTTGGATGAGAACGGCCAGAAGATGTCTAAGTCCAAGGGGAATGTTATCGACCCTTGGGAGATCATCGAGGAATATGGCACAGACGCTTTCCGTTGGGCTTTGCTGGCAGACAGTGCACCGTGGAACAGCAAGCGCTTCTCCAAAGGCATTGTTGGCGAAGCGAAGTCCAAGGTCGTCGATACGCTGGTGAATACGCATGCGTTCTTAACGCTGTATGCCGGAATTGACGGGTATAACCCGAGCGAACACGAGTTCAAGGGATCTGACAACAAGCTGGACCGCTGGATTCTCTCTCGTCTCAATAGCTTGATCCAGTTGGTAGACAAGGGACTGTCCGTTAATGACTTCCTAAATGCAGCCAAAGGAATAGAAGCCTACGTTGATGAGCTTAGCAACTGGTATATCCGGCGTTCGCGCGATCGTTTCTGGGGAAGTGGACTCAGTGAGGATAAGCTAGCTGCCTATGGCACGCTTACCCATGTACTGCTGACGTTGTCGAAGTTGATGGCTCCATTCACACCGATGCTGTCCGAGGACATCTATGTCAATCTCGGTGGAGGAGAAAGCGTGCATTTAGCAGACTTCCCGCAAGCGGATGAGGCGATGATCGACAAGGCGCTGGAGCAGGACATGGAAACGGCAAGACAGATTGTGGAGCTGGCCCGTAACGTCCGTAATGAGACGGCGATCAAGACGCGCCAGCCGCTTGCAGAGCTGATCGTCTCGATGGATCGTGAATTTGACCTCTCCGGTTATGAGGCGATCATCAAAGACGAAATTAACGTGAAGCAAATTCAGGTAGAGACGAGTGACAGTGGCTTTGTTGACTTCATCTTAAAGATGAACCTCAAGGTTGCCGGTAAGAAATACGGGAAGAATATCGGCTTCTTGCAAGGATTCCTGAAGGGGATGAACAGTGATGAGACGCGGACGGTTGTTCAGAATGGCGGCCTCAACATCACGTCACCGGAAGGGGAAGAGCTCCAGATTACGGCTGAGGAGCTGCTGGTGGAGAAGAAGGCGAAGGAAGGTTTCGCCTCTGCATCGGGTTATGGACTGACGGTGGCCCTCAATACCGACATCACCCCAGAGTTGGAACAGGAGGGTTGGGTGCGAGAGGTCGTACGTGCCGTGCAGGACACGCGCAAGAAGCTGGATCTCCCGATCGAGAAACGGTAGATTTGAAGCTGGATACCGATGAGGAACTGACGGCGGCGATTGTGGCCTTCGAAGTTGTTCTCCGTGAGAATGTACTCGTCAATGAGCTGCAGTTCGGCTCATCCGATGTCATGGAGCGGGTGGAACTCGGCGGCAAAACCATCGGCATTAACATCTCTTAACATAATATAGAAGCTGTATGCGTAAAGTAGCTGTTCACTTTCGTGTACAGCTTTTTTTGTGATCAGATTTACCTCAAATGTGTTGTTCGAATGATATTCTTGCAACCGATGCATATTAATTAGGATATGTTGTGTATAAGGGGTGGGGGCATATGGCTGATCAAATGAATAAGGAGCACAAAGAGAACAAAACAGAGCAGAACGAGGCGGTTAATCCAGCGCTCGATGATGAGGTGGACAAGTTGAGTGCGATTCATCGCATGACGACAGAGATTGCACAGCAACTTGAGAAGTCACGAATCGCCGATTATACGCAGCTGCTGAATCGACCGTGGAAGCTTATCGGCACGAATTTGCTTGCCGGTACTGCCAGAGGCGTCGGGATTGCGATCGGGTTCACTTTTTTTGCAGCGACGATCATTTACTTGTTGCAGGCGCTGGGTGCATTGAACCTGCCCATCATCGGTGATTATATCGCGGATATTGTCCGGATTGTACAGCGGCAACTGGAATTGAGATAATCAGGTCAGATTCGTGTGCTAGCGATTATGTAGGGTCGGCAGAAGGGTTGTTTTTCTACCGACCGATGATGATTATGATTGTGTGTCGTCTTCCGGATCCGCATGCGGATCAAGCAGGTAGCTGCCTTCGCCGCGGCTGAGATAATCTTGATATTGAGGGCTCCGCACGACAAATACTTCTGAACCATCGATGTTGGTTGCCACGAAATTCTCGTAGGTTCAACAAAGCCGCCAAGATCATCGCCGTTCTCAATCGCCATCTCGTCATAACTGTCCACATCGTTGTTTTCCGCCATCGCGGGCGTATTGGACGTGCCCCAGCTCTCAACAATCTGCCAAGCATCTTCCCCGTCGAACGCTGCGTAATCATGCTCGTCCATGCTGGACTTGCCAAACGGCGGAGCCATTACCTCTTCTTCAACCGGACGTTGGAAGGATAAATGTTCCCGAGGTGTATCTTTGATGCAATATTGAGTATCGGGTACAGCTTCCAGACGTTCGTATGGAATCGGTTGACCACAAATCGTACAGACCCCATAACGGCCATGATGTATGTTCTCAAGGGAGAAGATCACGCGCTGCAATTCCAAGTCGACCCGATCCTGTAATGCCAGATCTTTCTCGCGTTCGTACAGTTCGGTAGCCAAGTCACCGATGATTATCGATATGGGATAACTCGCCGGTCTGATCTCGTTCGGATTCACCAAGTCCATGCTGATCGTTGTAGATAAAGCGGCGTTCCAGTTCAACCTTCCGCTCCATCAATTTCTGCTGCAACTGCTTGATTTGCTCCTGGGTCAGATGCGACATGTCACAGCTCCTTTCACGGTCATTCGATTGGTTTATCTGTTCATAACCATAGGGTGCACCCATCGCAGCGCTTTTACTGACGGAAAATGTTCTCGGCATTGGGGAGGAATGGACGATTTCAGAACCGCTGTGCTACAATAGACGAGTTACGTCCAGTCAGGCGGTGAAGATTTCCAGCCGACTGTGGAGAAGATAAGAACGGAGTGACATGAACCAGTGGTATATTATCTCATTGCTTTTGTATTATTTCTCATCGACCAAGGAACGAAATACCTGATTGCGTCCAGACTCGAGCTTTATGAGCAGATCCCTGTTATCGGCAATTTCTTTGTAATCACATCCAGTCGAAACCGCGGGGCTGCCTTCGGCATACTCCAGGATCAATTATGGTTCTTCATTATCGTCACGGTTATCGTCGTGGGTGGAGTGATCTGGTATCTTGGCAAAATGATTAAAGAAGGACGTAAATTGTTGCCAACGGCGCTTGCGCTTGTGCTCGGCGGTGCTTTGGGTAATTTTATCGACCGATTGGTGATGGGAGAAGTTGTGGATTTCCTGATGTTTAATTTCGGAAATTACACCTTCCCGATTTTTAATATTGCAGATTCCTGTATCGTGATTGGTGTAGGCTTGATTATATTGGATACGCTTCTGGAAGGAAGACGGGAGAAGTTGAAGTCAGCAAGTGATGTGTCTGGTACAGAAGGGAATGAATAAGCTTGGGTATGTCTGAAATGACGAACTGGGATGGAGACGCTGACCAAGAGCAAGGCATTCATGAGTGGACGGCCGGAGCCGAGGCAGCGAAATTGCGTATAGATAAATACATAACCGATGCTCTGGAGGATGAGGTATCTCGCTCTCAGATTCAGTTATGGATCACGGATGGACATGTCCTGGTTAATGATTCGAACGTTAAATCGAACTATAAGCTGAACGCTGGCGATCGAATTAAGCTTAGCGTGCCACAGCCAGCTGCCGTTGAGATCGAAGCACAGGACATTCACCTGGATATTGCTTACGAGGATGCGGATGTTATCGTCGTTAACAAACCCAGAGGCATGGTCGTTCATCCTGCACCTGGTCATGAGGCAGGTACACTCGTTAATGCGCTCATGTATCACTGCAAGGATCTGTCTGGAATTAATGGTGAGCTCCGGCCCGGGATCGTCCATCGAATCGACAAGGATACAACGGGACTCATTATGGCCGCCAAGAATGATAAGTCTCATGCTTCGCTTGCAGCACAACTGAAAGAACATAGTGTCAATCGTCGTTATCTGGCCTTGGTGCACGGTAACATTAGCCATGATCAGGGAACGGTCGATGCGCCGCTTGGCCGCGATCCACACGACCGGAAGCTGTACACGGTTACCGATCGGAACAGCAAGCACGCCGTTACGCATTTTACGGTGGTCGAGCGCTTCGGAGACTACAGTCTGCTGGAGCTGAAGTTGGAGACCGGCAGAACCCATCAAATTCGCGTTCATATGAAATATATTGGGCACCCATTGGTTGGCGATCCTGTATACGGCAAGAGTAAAGGGATCAAGTTGAACGGACAAGCGCTTCATGCTGCCGTATTGGGCTTTGATCATCCCTCCACAGGGGAGTATATAGAATTTTCGGCAGTAATGCCGAACGACATGGAAGAATTGCTGCACAATTTAAGGAGCCGGTAACGGCTCTTTTTTCTTATCGCCTACGCTGGGTAAAGCGTTGATCTTACCAGGCTGCTGTGTTATAGTGTGGTGAGTTATTAAAAAGGAGGTGAGGCAGGATGAATCACGAGATGGACAACAACCGTATTAGCCAGTTGCCTTTGGCAATTACTGGCATTGTTCACACTTTTTCTTTCAACGGGAGAAGTCTGTCCAATTTCACAAATACGGTATGTACCATCGCGAGAAGTCACCTGCCTGCCTGTACGGACTAAGCCGTTTGATCGGCTTCATGTTTGCATAGGGTCTGCGGAGCTTGCTCTGCAGGCTTTTTTGTTGTTGTACATGTAGCTGCAAGGTTCTTCTCCATCATTACACAGTTCGAATCACGGACTCAGGAGGAAACCAACTATGAACATTATAAATGTACGAAACGCAACCCATTACCACGGAGCCAATCAAATCTTTGATAACATATCGCTTGAGATCAAGCAAGGTGAGAAGGTGGGCCTTATTGGACCGAACGGAAGTGGCAAAACGACCCTCATGCGACTCCTCGCCGGAAGTGAGCAGCCTAGTCAGGGCGAAATCGCGATGAAGAAGGGACTGAACGTGGGGTACTTGGAACAGGTGCCCAGCGAAAAGGAGAACTTGACGGTGCTCGAAGTGTTATCACAAGGATTGAGCCAGCTGCATGACGATCGGGAAGAGATGGCCGAGTTGGAAAGGAAGATGGGGGACGCGGCGGTTCAAGATCAAGCTGGCGAGCTGGAGCGGGTGCTGCAGCGTTATGCCGCGGTCCAGGAACGATTTGAAGCTAAGGGCGGGTACAGCATGGAAGCCGTCGTGGATCAGATTGCATCGGGGCTGGACATCGACAAAAATGATTACGGTCAGCCTTTTGCTTCGTTATCGGGCGGAGAGAAGACGCGGGTGATGCTGGCTGCTCAGCTCATCGTTCAACCTGACGTGCTGCTGCTCGATGAACCGACCAATCATCTGGATTTGACGCGCTTGGAATGGCTTGAACGATATATCAGGGAGTATTCAGGAACATGCATCATGATATCTCACGATCGTTATTTTCTGGATCGCGTAGTTACCCGGATTGTGGAACTTGAAGATGGGGAGATTTATACCGCGAGTGGTGATTATACTTCATACATGAAGGGCAAGGAAGAACGCCTTCTTCAGCAATTCGCTGACTTTCAGGAGCAGCAGAAAATCATCAAAAAAATGAAAGAATCGATCAAACAACTGGAGGAATTCGGACGGCTTGGCGGTGGAGAGAAATTTTTCAAACGAGCAGCTTCCATGCGTAAAGCTCTTGAGCGAATTGAGATCATCAAGCGACCGGTGCTGGAACGTAAACAAGCAGCATTCGATTTGGATCCACAGGACCGTTCCGGCCGGCGCGTCGTCTCATTTGATCAAGTCCAGGTTGCATTTCAGGAGTCTGAATGGTCGGAGCCTCTCCTTAACAACATCAGCGGACTTCTGGAATATGGAGAGAAAGCGGTGTTGCTTGGTGTGAATGGGAGCGGCAAAACGACACTGTTCAAGGTATTGCTGGGTGAAGTTCAGCCTCAGGCAGGCGATTTCTCCATAGGAGCCAGCGTGGACATCGGTTACCTGGCCCAAGAGGAGGAACCGGAGAATCCGAAACAGACCGTTCTCGAATATTTTCGTGAACAGGCAGGAGTCGAGGTAGGAGAGGCACGCGGGATATTGGCCAAATATTTGTTTTTCGGATCGGCGGTGTTCAAGACCATAGGTGCTCTATCCGGAGGGGAATGGACGAGGCTGCGTCTGTCACTTCTGATTCACGACAAACCCAATTTGCTTCTGCTTGATGAACCGACCAATCATCTGGATATCGCATCCCGGGAGGCTCTGGAAGAAGCGCTCGCGGAATATGCGGGAACCATCCTTGCGATTTCACATGATCGTTATTTTATCAACCGCTTGTCGCAGAAGGTGTGGGAACTGCATCAAGGCAGATTAACGGTATATCATGGCAATTATGATGACTATCGAGAAAAGAAGGTTATGTTAGAATCGTCTTTGAACATGGATGTAAGGGGAAAGACTGAAAATATAAATGTAGTGCGCCGAGATCGGCCACATCAGCCAAATAATGAAGTAATCACGGCTCAGGAACGATCCAGTGAGATTGAGAAAGAGATAACTCGTATCGAGGCACTTATTCAGGCGATGAACGAGCGGCTGGAAGCTGATAGCACTGCAGGTAGCGATGATCACTTGGCGACTCTGACACAACGATGGGATGAGCTCGAAGCGCTGCAAGCGAAGCGGGATCAATTACTACAGGAATGGATGGAATGTTCGGAGTGATCTGCGAATAACGATCGAACCCGAATAGTACAAATCATCTGATATAAAATGCATGGCTCCCCGCGCGATAATACGGCATATTTAATGTTGACCAAGAATGCTAGAGTAGGAGATGAATACAAACGATGAGTATTGAGAAATATCAAGAGACATACATTCAGCAGAACTTTGCCGATCGCATCGGCGGTGCCAACTACGGTAAAGACACGGCTATCTATAAATTCGAGAAAATCAAGAGAGCGAAGGTTGCAGCAAAGCAAGAGCATCCTGATGTAGAGTTGATCGATATGGGAGTCGGCGAGCCGGACGAAATGGCGGATTCCGGCATCGTGGCGAAGCTGGCCGAAGAAGCTTCCAAACCTGAGAACCGCGGTTATGCCGATAATGGCATACCGGAATTCAAGGAGGCAGCTGTTCGTTACCTCCGCAACGTTTTTGGCGTGGAAGGAATCGATGCCGCTACGGAGGTTGTGCACTCGATCGGCTCCAAGCCGGCGTTGGCAATGCTGCCTTCCTGCTTCATTAATCCCGGTGATGTAACGATCATGACGGTTCCTGGTTACCCTGTGCTTGGTACTCATACCAAATACCTGGGCGGCGAGGTCTATCATATCGAACTGAAGAAAGAGAATGATTTCCTGCCAGATCTAAACGCAATTCCAGATGATATTGCTCGACGTGCAAAGTTGCTGTACTTGAACTATCCGAACAATCCAACAGGTGCAAGCGCAACGGTAGCGTTTTTCACTGAAGTAGTGGAATGGGCACGCAAAAACAATGTGATTGTCGTTCACGATGCGCCATACGCGGCACTGACTTATGATGGCATGAAGCCGCTTAGCTTCCTCTCTGTTCCAGGGGCGAAAGATGTGGGCGTAGAACTGCACTCCCTGTCCAAGTCGTATAATATGACGGGATGGCGTATTGGCTTTGTGGCGGGTAATCCGCTTGTTGTCAAAGCATTCAGCGATGTGAAGGATAATAACGATTCCGGACAATTCATCGCGATCCAGAAAGCGGCTGCTTACGGTCTGGACAATCCGCAAATCACCGAGAAGATTGCTGAGAAGTATTCCCGCCGTCACAATATGCTTGTCGAAATGCTGAACGGACTTGGATTTACGGCAGAGAAGCCGAAGGGCTCCTTCTTCTTGTACGTGGAAGCTCCAAAAGGCGTTAAGGGCGGACGTCGTTTCGAGTCCGGCGAAGACTTCTCCCAGTTCCTGATTCGCGAAAAACTGATTTCCACAGTGCCTTGGGATGATGCGGGCTCATTCGTTCGTTTCTCTGTTACGTTTATTGCCAGCGGCGAAGAGGAAGAAAAACGTGTCATCGCCGAAATTCGCAGCAGGCTGAGTGACGTTGAATTCGAATTTTAAGACGACGACTTTCGACACGATATCAGTTGACATCCCCTGTAGGGTCTGTCATAATGAGATCAATCGAATAGCACCTTTAAATCAGTCCCGTGAGGCTGGCAAGGTAACGTGAACCGAGGTTCATTAACAGGAGGCATAGCTCTGTCTGCGGATAGATGCTGCTGACTCCACGACATCTCTATGAGATCAACTCCTTGCCCGCATTGGGCAAGGAGTTTTTTGGTTGTGATGAACCTGCGGATTCGTCAGGAACTGGATAAGGGCTAATCAAATGTTCAAGGAGGTAACGCGTGTGAGTATCGAGCAGCATGTCATTATGGACGAGACGGCCATCCGCCGCGCACTAACGAGAATCGCCCATGAAATATTAGAAAAGAATAAGGGCATTGAGGACTGCGTGTTGATCGGCATAAGGACCCGAGGCGTTTATCTCGCGCAGCGCATCGCCGAACGCATGCATGAAATCGAGGGGACACCGATTCCGTGGGGAGAGATTGACGTTACGTCTTACCGCGATGATCGAGACAGCAAGGGTGCTGCGGAGAGTCGGGCAGAAGAGGCTAAGCTGAGCCTTGGACAGTTGGACATCCATGACAAGAAGGTCATACTGTTTGATGACGTGTTATACACGGGACGGACAATTCGAGCAGCGATGGACGCCTTGATGGATTGTGGGCGGCCGCGAATGATTCAACTGGCGGTACTGGCCGACCGGGGGCACCGTGAACTGCCAATCCGGCCCGACTATATCGGCAAGAACGTTCCTACTTCGAAGCATGAAGAGATTACGGTATCACTTTTGGAAAGCGACGGCAAGGACGAAGTGACCATAAGCCAGAGAGAGGAACGATCATGATGACGACAGCTATTTCACTGAAGGAACGAAGCCTCCTGGGGCTTAAGGATATCAGCAGAGATGAAATCACCTCGATTCTTACTCGCGCGGCTTACTGGGAAGCACAGTCTGACAAAGTCGTGCCGGTGCTTCAATCCAAGTTCGCCGTCAACATGTTTTTTGAGAATAGCACGCGGACGAGATTTTCCTTCGAAATGGCGGAGAAGAGACTCGGCGCCGAGGTCATGAACTTCGCGGCAGCGGCTTCCAGTGTAGAGAAAGGCGAGTCCATCTATGA
The DNA here is from genome assembly GCF_001315105.1 of Paenibacillus sp. JCM 10914. Lineage (GTDB taxonomy): Bacteria > Bacillota > Bacilli > Paenibacillales > Paenibacillaceae > Paenibacillus_AQ. The sequence continues at coordinate 303,203 of NZ_BAZR01000001.1, forward strand.
TACGGTTCGAACACTGGAGTCGATGGGGATCGATGCCGGTGTCATCCGCTTGAAGCCTTCGGGAGTGCTGCAGGAGTTGGCTGAACGCGTATCGATTCCGCTCGTAAACGCCGGTGATGGCAACAATGAACATCCGACGCAGGCGTTGCTGGATTTGTACACGATGAAGAAAAGCTTCGGTGAGCTTAAAGGCTTGACGGTATCGATCATTGGCGACATTAAGCATAGCCGGGTGGCCCGATCGAATCTGTGGGCGCTGCAAAAATTCGGCGCGCACGTGCAGCTCTGCGCACCTGAATCGATGCAGGCGCCGGAGCTTGCACAGTACGCCCCTTATGTATCGATGGAGACCGCATTGAAGGCTGACGTGGTCATGATGCTGCGCGTTCAGCTTGAGCGTCATAATGAAGGGGTGTTTAAGTCAAGCGCCGAGTACAGGGAGCAATATGGTCTGACGGAAGAACGGGCGGCAGGCTTGTCCGGGCATACGATCATAATGCATCCGGCGCCGGTGAACCGAAATGTCGAGATTGATGACCAGGTTGTTGAAAGTCCGAGATCGATGATTTTCAAGCAAATGGCGAATGGAGTACCGATTCGAATGGCAGTTATGGAACGGGCGATGAAGGGTTAGGAAACGGTAGCTCATGATTGGAAATGAATAAACGATTAATAAATATACACAAATGTGAATTTTTATTATACAATATACAGAGCAGCGACAATTGCTTCTGCTTTCGGAGGGGAATTCAAGATGCAAATGCAAGTCATTAAGAATGCCAAAGTGATCAACGAACAAGGACAGCTCGAGGACGGACATATTGTGATTCAGAACGGTCAGATCCAAGCGATTGAGAGTAATGCCGCTCATTTGCCTGAACCGAAGGATAACGTACACGTCATCGATGCAGAAGGGAAGCTGGTTACACCTGGATTCATCGATATGCATGTGCATTTGAGAGAGCCTGGCTACGAACACAAGGAAACAATTGAGAGCGGCAGCCGCTCTGCAGTCAAGGGCGGATTCACCACCATTGCATGCATGCCAAATACAAGGCCGATTACCGACTCACCGGAAACGGTGAAAGTCGTGTTGAATAAAGCTAGTGAAGCCAATCTTGCCAAAGTGCTTCCTTATGCGGCGATTACCAAGAATGAGCTTGGCCGTGAGTTGACCGATTTTGAAGCGCTGAAGGCCGCAGGGGCGATCGGATTTACGGATGACGGCGTCGGTGTGCAGAATGCGCAAATGATGAAGGACGCCATGAACAAAGCGAAAGCGCTTGGCATGCCGGTTATCGCTCACTGTGAAGATGACTCGCTGGTGAAAGGCGCTTGCGTAACGGAAGGGAAGTTTGCCGAGCGGCATGGATTGAAGGGGATACCGAACGAATCGGAAGCGATTCATGTCGGCCGGGATATTTTGCTGACGGAGGCTACGGGTGTCCACTACCACGTATGTCATGTAAGCACGGAGCAATCGGTGCGTTTAATCCGCCAGGCGAAGGCGATCGGCATATCGGTTACTGCGGAGGTATGTCCGCATCATCTGGTGCTGTCAGACGAAGACATTCCGGGGCTGGATGCGAATTGGAAGATGAATCCTCCGCTGCGCTCGCCGCGCGATGTGGAGGCTTGCATCGAAGGTCTGCTGGATGGAACGCTGGATATGATCGTCACTGACCATGCTCCGCATAGCGAGGAAGAGAAGGCGAAGGGAATGGAGCTGGCACCGTTCGGGATCGTTGGATTCGAAACGGCGTTCCCACTGCTGTATACCAAGTTCGTAGCGACCGGACAATGGGACTTGGCTACCTTGGTACAACGCATGACGAGTGACCCGGCAAGAGTATTCGGTCTGGATTCCGGTGTGCTGAAAGCCGGTGCCGCTGCAGATTTGACGATGATCGACCTTGAAGCGGAGAAGGAAGTGAACCCTGCGGAGTTCGCCACGAAGGGACGCAATACACCATTTACGGGGTGGAAGTTGAAGGGCTGGCCGGTGATGACTTGGGTCGACGGTGACCTGAAATGGTCGGAAGCTGACGGGTTCTAATAAACCCGATGCATGTTTAAACAGAGAAACGAATCATAAATTACACATAGATGACAGGAGTGATCGGAATGCAGGCAAGATTGTTACTGGAGGACGGGACGCTATTCAGCGGAAAATCCTTCGGCGCGGATGCTGAAATGACCGGAGAGGTTGTTTTCAATACGGGGATTACAGGATATCAAGAGGTGCTAAGCGACCCGTCCTACTGCGGACAGATCGTGACGATGACATACCCGCTGATTGGAAACTACGGCATTACGCGGGATGACTTCGAGTCCATTCGCCCGTTTGTGCACGGATTCGTGGTACGTCGTCATGAGCCTGTTCCGAGCAACTGGCGCGCAGAGTATAGCGTGGATAGCTTGCTTAAGGAATACGGCATTCCGGGGATCAGTGAAATCGATACACGTATGCTGACGCGCATTATCCGCCACTACGGTACGATGAAAGGGATTCTGACCACTTCGAACAAACCGGTAGAAGAACTTAAGGAAATGCTGGGTGATACCACGATCGCTGAGCTGCGCAATCAAGTTGCGCGAACCTCAACACCGCAAATGTTCACAAGCCCCGGTCAAAAAGAGCGGATCGTACTCGTAGATTTCGGTGCCAAAAGCGGCATTCTGCGCGAGCTCACTTCCCGCGGCTGCGACGTTATCGTCGTTCCGCATGACACGACAGCTGAAGAGATCCGCAGACTTCATCCGGATGGAATCCAGTTGTCCAACGGCCCTGGGGACCCGAAGGATGTTCCGTACGCAGTTGAGATGGTAAAGAATCTTCTGGGTGAGTACCCGATCTTCGGAATCTGTCTTGGACATCAACTGTTCGCTCTGGCTGCCGGAGCAGACACCGAGAAACTGAAATTCGGACATCGCGGCGGTAACCATCCGGTTAAGGATCTCGCCAGCGGCCGCTGCTACATCACTTCCCAGAATCACGGATTTACCGTGAAGGAAGATTCCGTTAAAGGAACGGAGCTTGAAGTTACCCACATTAACAATAATGACAAAACGATTGAAGGCTTGAAGCATTCGAAATTCCCGGCCTTCTCGGTACAATATCACCCTGAAGCTGCACCTGGTCCGCACGACAGCAGCTATCTGTTCGATCAGTTCCTTGAGATGATTCGAGATCATAAGCAGAATGAAATTCGCAAACCGCGCCAGGCGGTTCTGGCCGCAGCCGTGAAAGGAGCTAACTAATATGCCTAAAAACGATACACTCAAAAAAATTCTCGTCATTGGCTCCGGTCCGATCGTCATCGGTCAAGCAGCGGAATTCGATTACGCCGGGACTCAAGCGTGCCAAGCTCTGAAAGAGGAAGGCATTGAAGTCGTACTTATCAACAGTAACCCTGCGACGATCATGACGGACACGAACATGGCAGACAAAGTATACATCGAACCGATTACACTGGAGTTTGTCACCCAGATTATTCGCCAAGAAAGACCTGACGGTTTGCTGCCAACGCTAGGTGGCCAGACCGGTCTGAATATGGCGGTTGAGCTTGCCCGTGCCGGCATTCTCGAGCAAGAGAACGTGAAACTGCTCGGAACGCAGCTTGAATCGATCGAGAAAGCAGAAGACCGCGACTTATTCCGTGAATTGATGCGCGAACTGGACCAACCCGTGCCGGAAAGCACAATCGTAACAACATTGGAGGAAGCTCTTAGCTTTGCCAATGAAATCGGCTATCCATTAATCGTTCGCCCTGCTTATACATTGGGAGGTACAGGCGGCGGTATCTGTGCAACGGAGGAAGAATTGCGCGAGACCGTTAGCTCCGGACTTCGTTACAGCCCAATCACTCAGTGCTTGGTCGAGAAGAGCATTGCCGGCATGAAGGAAGTCGAATACGAGGTTATGCGCGATGCGAACGATAACTGCATCGTGGTATGTAACATGGAGAACTTTGATCCGGTTGGCGTTCACACCGGGGACAGCATCGTTGTGGCACCTAGCCAAACCTTGTCGGATCGCGAATATCAAATGCTGAGATCGGCATCATTGAAGATCATTCGTGCCTTGAACATTGAGGGTGGATGTAACGTACAGTTCGCCTTAGATCCGAACAGTTATCAATACTATGTCATCGAAGTGAATCCGCGCGTAAGCCGCTCTTCAGCGCTTGCATCCAAGGCAACAGGTTATCCGATTGCCAAGATGGCGGCGAAGATCGCTATGGGATACACACTCGATGAAATCGTGAACCCGGTGACAGGCCAAACCTACGCTTGTTTCGAGCCGACCTTGGATTATATCGTAAGCAAGATTCCTCGTTGGCCGTTCGATAAGTTTATCCACGCGAACCGGAAACTCGGAACGCAGATGAAAGCTACCGGTGAAGTCATGGCGATCGGACGCACCTTCGAGGAATCTATTCATAAAGCGGTCCGCTCGCTCGAGATTGGCGTGCATCGCTTGTACTTGAAAGGTGCTGACGAACTGACTGACGAAGTGCTGCAGCAGCGTCTGATCAAAGCGGACGATGAGCGCATGTTCCTGATCGCAGAAGCTTTCCGTCGCGGATATGGACTGCAGCAGATTCAAGATCTGACGAATATCGACTGGTGGTTCCTGGATAAGATTGAACGCTTGATCAAATACGAAGATCATATTCGCCAGGAAGCAGCGCTGACTTACGAAACATTGTATGAAGCCAAGCGCCTTGGGTTTACGGACCGCGCGATTGCGGAGCTTCGGACCGAAGGTAAAGCAAGCTCTCATACGACGGAGGAATCGATCCGCTTCCTTCGTCACGAACATTCCTTGCGCCCGGTATACAAAATGGTAGATACATGCGCAGCCGAGTTTGAAGCATCGACACCGTACTACTACTCTACTTACGAGACAGAGAACGAAGTGATCGAGTCTTCCAAAGAGAAGGTCATCGTTCTTGGCTCCGGACCGATTCGGATCGGCCAAGGGATCGAATTCGATTATTCAACGGTTCATGCTGTATGGGCCATACAGAAGGCAGGTTATGAAGCGGTTATTATCAACAACAACCCGGAGACGGTTTCAACAGACTTCAATACCTCGGACCGCTTGTACTTCGAGCCGCTGTTCTTCGAGGATGTCATGCATGTCATCGAACAGGAGAAGCCGGTTGGCGTTATCGTCCAGTTCGGTGGACAAACCGCCATCAATCTGGCAGCGCCTCTGAGCAAAGCCGGCGTCAAAATCCTCGGCACAAGCTGGAGAGCATCGATGAAGCAGAAGACCGCAAGAAATTCGAAGCGCTTCTGTCCAGACTCGATATTGCCCAGCCAAAAGGGAAGACGGTAACGTCGGTTGACGACGCGGTGGAAACCGCGCAATCGCTGGGCTACCCCGTGCTCGTAAGACCATCTTACGTACTTGGCGGTCGTGCGATGGAGATCGTATATTCCGACAGTGAACTGCTCAGCTATATGACGGAGGCCGTTAAGATTAATCCGGACCACCCGGTATTGATCGACCGCTACATGCTTGGCAAGGAAGTGGAAGTTGACGCGATCTGCGACGGCGAGACCGTGCTGATTCCGGGCATCATGGAGCATGTGGAGCGTGCAGGCGTCCACTCCGGTGACTCGATTGCCGTGTATCCGCCGCAATACTTGTCGCAAGACCTGAAGGACAAAATTACGGAGATTACGATCAAGATTGCCAAAGAATTGAACACGCGCGGACTTGTGAACATCCAGTTCGTTATCTATAAGAATGAAGTGTATGTCATCGAAGTGAACCCGCGCTCTTCGCGGACGGTTCCGTTCCTGAGCAAGGTAACGGGCATTCCGATGGCCAACCTTGCAACCCAAGCCATCATGGGCGGCAAGCTGAAGGAACTCGGGTACGAGGAAGGTATGTGGCCTGAGAGCGAGCATGTGTCGGTTAAAGTCCCTGTCTTCTCCTTCGCGAAGCTGCGCCGCGTGGAGCCTACGCTTGGGCCTGAGATGAAGTCGACAGGCGAAGTTATGGGCCGCGACGTGAAGTATGCCAAGCGCTTTACAAAGGTCTGATCGGCGCAGGGATGAAGATTCCTTCAACGGGTGCGATTATCGCCACCATTGCGGATAAAGATAAAGAAGAAGCAGCAGCGCTGCTTAAAGGCTTCCATAAGCTCGGTTACAAGATTGTAGCAACGGGCGGTACGGCGGCCGCGCTCCAAGAAGTCGGACTTGATGTAACGACGATCAATAAGCTATCCGAAGGGACACCTAATATCCTCGATATGATTCGAACAGGTGAAGCGAACTTCGTCTTTAATACATTGACCAAAGGCAAGACGCCGCAGCGTGACGGATTCCGTATTCGCCGTGAAGCGGTGGAGAACGGTGTTGTATGTATGACCTCACTCGATACGGTACGCGAGCTGCTCACGATGCTGGAGACGATCAATTTCTCATCAGAAGCGATGCCGGTATAATACCGTAAAGGAGGGGAAACAGATGAACGCCAGCTATACAGAAATGGCGGGCCGCCTGATGGTGGCCCTCGATTATCCGGATGCGGAGCGAGCGCGAGCTCTCGTTCAGCAGCTGGAAGGCATTCCATGTTATATGAAGGTAGGCATGCAACTCTTCTATGCGGCTGGTCCTGACTTCATTAAAGAACTGAAAGCCAAAGGTTATTCTGTCTTCCTCGATGTTAAGATGCATGATATTCCGAATACGGTAAAGGGCGGCTCGCACAGCGTAACCCGGCTTGGCGTGGACATGTACAATGTCCACGCCGCAGGCGGGGTTCAGATGATGCAAGCTGCATTGGCCGGGGCAGAAGCCGCATTGGCGGAAACCCCGGGCCTTGTCATGCCCACAATCATTGCAGTTACTCAATTAACATCGACCAGTCAGAAGACGATGAATAATGAGATTGGCATTAACGGGACGGTAGAAGATACCGTTGTCCGCTATGCTTCACTTGCCAAGGAAGCCGGCCTGCACGGAGTTGTGGCTTCTTCGCTGGAAGTAAAGGCGATCGCACAGGCATGCGGCCAGGAATTTAAGACCGTGATACCGGGCATTAGACCCGCTGGAGCGGATGTAGGGGATCAGACTCGAGTGCTGACGCCTGGAGAGGCGATTGCGAAAGGTAGTCACTATCTCGTTGTCGGTCGCCCGATCACCGCTTCACCCGATCCGAGACAAGCTGCAGAACAAATTATAGAGGAGATGATTCAAGCATGACCACACTCGCGAACATACCACACCAGATCGCATCTTATTTGCTCCAGATTGAGGCCGTATCCTTACGGCCGCACCAGCCATTTACATGGACGTCCGGTATCAAATCGCCGATCTATTGTGATAATCGTCTCACGATGTCCTATCCCGAGATTCGTGATTATATCGCTGAATCATTTGCCGCTGTTATTAAGGAGCAATATCCGGAAGCTGAGGCAATTGCCGGGACTGCTACGGCGGGCATCCCTCATGCAGCTTCGTAGCGCAGAAGATGAATCTGCCAATGTCTTATATTCGCGACAAAGCCAAGGGCCACGGCAAGGAAAACCTGATCGAAGGCATCATTAAACCCGGACAAAAGGTCGTTGTGATCGAAGATCTGATCTCCACCGGAGGCAGCTCCCTGAAAGCTGCGCAAGCGGTGAAGGATGCAGGCGCTGAGCCTTTGGCTGTACTGGCCATATTCAGCTACCAGTTGGATAAGGCGGTACAAGCTTTCGCTGAGGCGAATATTCCGCTGCAGAGTTTGTCCAATTACGGCGCGCTGATTGACGTGGCGTTGTCGGAGAATCGGATTCAAGAAGCGGACGTAGCGCTGCTCCAGTCGTGGAGAGCGAATCCGGCATCGTTCGGAGCATAATCCCATGATCGTTGAGCTGCCAGCCAGTCCCGAGACTTGTCGGGGCTGGTTGTTTTTTTATATAGAGGTGTTTTTTAGAGGAAGACGGGACATAATATGACAGCAACAGAAGATCTTACATAAGGAGCCGTCTTCATGATGAACTGGGTTTATTATGGGAAGCTGTACACAACCAAATTTCAGGCAGGCTGCTTTGCCAAACGGTTGGAGCAAGATGCGTGGTTGTTCGGATATCACGATCCGCAACTGGTGGAAGTATATCGTTCCAAAAAAGGACGATATGGCGTGCGATTTATGCCCTGATCACTTTCCAGTAAAAAAGCACTTGACTTGAAGTATCATCGTGGTGTATATTTATTCTTGTCGCTGTTTATATGAATTTTGCCGCGGGGTGGAGCAGTTCGGTAGCTCGTCGGGCTCATAACCCGAAGGTCGCAGGTTCAAATCCTGCCCCCGCAACCAATTTATAACTGATGTATGTATCACGTCCTTATGAATAGTGTACATGTATGTTCAGGGCCCTTAGCTCAGTTGGTTAGAGCGGTCGGCTCATAACCGATTGGTCGGGGGTTCGAGTCCCTCAGGGCCCACTTATTGAAAAACCCTTGCGCTGCAAGGGTTTTTCGCTGTTTGATTAAGATAAAAACGAAGGAAAATAAAGTAGAATTTTCACTTTGCTAATGCATTTGATAACGACTGCCTAATTATATCCACAGGTTCAGGGCATCCTTGCAGGAGTATTTGCGGTTTTTGGTCATCAGGCTGTTAAGCAAGGCATGAAAATAGGTGATGATCTATGAGCTGTAAGGTTTGGCCAACAGGAATCGCTCTTATCAAACGTGGCAGCGTTCGCATCGGAGGCAGCTAGAAAAGCTAGGGTATGTTGATAATCAGTGCCCAGGTGCGGCTATTATGCGCGAAGAAATGGCAGTTATCATTATGCGGATGGAGAACAGGAAATAATATTCAGGGGAACTGAACTTGCTTCTCCATAATATAGTCATCCATGACAAAGCCTTTGCCGATATCCTTTACTTCTTCACGAATGACTTTAAAGCCTTTTTTCTCATAAACAGCAATTGTATGATGATTATGTCGATTGACGGTTAACCAAATAGAGGAGAGGTTTCTTTGATTGCACAAGTTTACTAAATAACGAATTGCCACACTTGCAATCCCCTTACCTCGTGACTCGTTAGCTAAGTAAAGCTTACTTAGAAATAACGCTCTCTCTTCTTGTTTAACACCTGTATATCCAACATGTGTACCGTCCACAGTAATGAAAAAATACTCGAATCCCTCTGTTCCCAACTGCTGTTTGATCGCTTTTTCCGATTGGAATTCCTCTATCATGTAATCAATCTGTTCCTGCGTAATAATATCGATAAAATATTCATTCCAGATACCCTCAGCCAACTGGGCTAATTTGTGAATATCTTCTGATGTATGTACCGGATTTATTGTAACGTTCATTATAAGTTTTGCTCCTTTATAATCTTTTCTATGAAATTATAAACCGTATTGGATCTAGATGTCCAAAAAGAAGCAACCCCCACTCAACAAGGGGGTTATTTTTTGATTCTCAATCTGTTTATAGAACGAGGCCCTACCGGCTATTGGCAGGGCCTTCTTTATTTTGATTACGATGTTTAATCCAATCGAATAGCGCTCGTGATTGTTCGGGAGTATAGAAATTTTTGAAAAATTCTAGACTGATAATCAATTGATGATGATCTAAAAATTCTCGTATTTGATTCTCGGTAACATAAAAACAAAATTCTCCATATGTGTTAAACGTGGTGAAACGAATCTCTTCCATCATCTTGTTCCTTCCTAGGCGTCTTTACACTGATTTTACCTCATGGTTGCTTACATCCAGGGTTATATAGTTCCGCATAAGTCGAACAAGACAACTATGGAGACATTGTTCTTCCTGCATGGACTGAGTGACAGCACTATGCGCCAAAAAGATATCTGACGGCACTGAGAACATGGCGAACACGTTAATGCTGATAGGATTCTTTGCGAGGGATGATGTAAATTTTTAAGGAAAATCAATAAGGATGCCGGATTCATAATCGGCATCCTTTAATGTTACGCGCTGTTTAGCATCCTTACTAAGATTCTATTGGTTATCGCCAAACCAGATATTTTCAGTTCCTGTCCGCGTGTCTGTCCACACGCTCACTAGACGGGCTGTTTGGGGGACAATTGCATTCCCGATATAATCTCCGATCAGAAGTAACCCAGTAACGTCGAAGGAAGTTGTAGTAATACGAGTATTCGTAAACGTTAATCCCCCATCCCTAGAAGTAGCAAGAAAAACGTCAATGTTAAGGGGGTTTACCCGATTAGTGTAATAGGTAACGAATATCGCTCCGTCCGCTGGAGAAACGGTAATGACCGGGAAGAAGCTTTGTGAACCGACTGGACTGCCCGTAATGGAAATGGGCGTACCCCAATCGATGCCGGAATTAGTCGAAGTTGCCATAAAGATATCTGAATATCCTTCCCGGAAATCTTGCCACACAGCGTAGACGTTCCCTCGCGATGTTGGTGCATTGGAAATATCGGCTGCGAGGGAGGGGTACGTAAGACATCGGAACTGATACCCTGGTAAGGGGTCAGGAGGAATTACGACGGAGTCAACCATTGTTTCAGTGGTGAAAGTGACCCCTCCATCTGGGGATGTGCGAATATTAAGCTCGGTATTACCTGGGGGCTGGTTGATCCAACCTACAACCACAATTCCAGTTAAGGTAATGGCTATGCCGGGGAATTCTTCAAATTCTTGAACGGAAGACAGCAGGACAGGACTTTCGTAAGTATTCCCGCTGTCAAGGGAACGGTTAAAAAATATCGTATTCCCCGGTATGAATTGCGTGTTGTAATCATGTGTATAACCGGTATATACGTTACCAAAAAAAGGACTTGATCCTGCTTTATCGGTGACAACAACTACCTGGTCGTCATTTACAAATTGTCCGAACCCTTGGTTTACGATGACCGGTGGCGCAAACGAAGATGCATTGTCGATAGAAGTATAGGATACGATCGATCCACTAAGGCCGTCTGAATCAAAAGCATGAGCCAGCACTACGAACGTATTGGGGAAAATATAATCAATATGTGGTGCCTCGATCCCGGCAAATCCGGTCGGTATTGGAAGTATGGTGGTGCTCCAAGTCGCGCCTGCATCGATCGATTTGTATAAGCCGATATTCGGAGGTCCTAGTCTGAGATCGACAGCCACCGCGACCATAACCGAGGGGTTAAGCCAGTTTACCGCGATGTTTGGCTCAAATTGAGAGCTTGTGCTCGGTGAAATTTGTATGTTAACCATACTCTAGGTCTCCTTTCATGGAAAATTATTCACTACTATACTTTTTACCGGTTCAGCTGAGCTATGGTAGTAAGTTCGGATTGCAGCACTTTTTAATAAGGGATCACGTTTCCTGACGAATCGGTTCCGAATACCGTAATTACCGTGTCTGCCGGAGTAGTCCCCTTGTTCGTATGATGCCAGTTGTGGTTGCCATGAATTTTACCATCTCTTATATATGTGTATGTATCGCAGGTTATATTGGTATGGACAGAGTTATAAGTTGAATCGCGGAGATCAGCGAAAAAAGAGATCTAATATGACTCTTATTTGAACACCACAACCGTGATAGGATGTAAGCCTAGAAAAAGGCGAGAATGACACGCACGGCTGCATGAATGTGGCATACGACCGGGACGTACCTTTCTCGCCTGATTGTTATCTTTTTCTAAAATTAATCCTCTTCACTTCTCATTTGGTAGTGGTGGTGATAGTGGTGATGGTGATGGTGATGATGATGGATCATATGATGGCCTGGGTGGCTATATGGATGTAAATGTGGGTGATGGTCATGCTCATGGCCGTGATGATAAGGTTGTGGTTCCCTTTGCTGAGTTCCCTGAATGCTATAGTTTTGTTGATTCATCGATCTTCTCCTTTTCGTCATGAGATAGTGCATAATATGTATACAAATGAATAGTGACACTTGACCTAAATAAATTGGGCTACAAGAAATCAGATCATCCAATATCATTTCTGTAGTATGGAAGAGGATATGGTCCGTATTTATCGAAAAGGAACAAGGAGTAGTGTTAAAATAATCAACAAGTTTGTATGTTAATTAGCTACTCCTTTTTTTACCGTAGGTTGAAAGCGAGGTTTCTCATATGACCAAGTTATCAAGAAGTGGGTTAATCAGAAGACGAATCATATCGGATATCATTTACTTGCTGGTTTGCATGGTTGGTGTCATATGGATTGCCGTTACAGGGTATTACTGGGCCATGATTGTTCCTGTTCTATCGTTGATACTTGGAATATTTATTCTCAGGTATCATCTCAAAGAGTATAGAGAGCTATCAGAATAAGATATCGATCACTTGACGAGCCATCATTACGGCTCGTCATTTTATTTAGTAAGGAAACTACCGAAAACTAAATTTTTGGTTTTTCTCAGGAAAAAAGTCCCATTTGTCGAATGATATATAGTAAAATAGTGAAAAATACGTTGGAGGATCATACTTGATGGCAAGAAGGAAAAGCAAAGCGAAACAGCAAGAGAAGTTTGCTCAAGGACTTCTGGGTTTGGTGTTGTTTGCTTCTGTTTTGGGTACATACAGCCTCACCAAGTCGTTTCAGACGACGATCATCGTAACCGGCCTCACTGTTGCCGTCTATATAGCGATCCTCAGCATGATTGGAATCAAACAAACGCAGCGTTTGAAACGATCGGGCATTGCGGAGATCGATAAGATGGAAGGTATCCAGTTTGAGCGATATTTGAATCACCTGTTTCAGACTCATGGGTACAAGACCCAACTGACAAAGGCTGCTGGTGACTACGGAGCGGATCTGCTGCTTCTGAAATCCGGAAGAAGAGTGGTTGTGCAGGCCAAACGATACTCCAAGAACGTCGGTATTCAAGCCGTACAGGAGGCACAGGCATCGATTGCCCATTATAAGGCGGCTGAAGCGTGGGTTGTTACAAATAGTGATTATACGGATGCAGCTTATGAGCTGGCCAAGTCGAATCGCGTGAAGTTAATCAATCGCGAGGGATTGATTGATCTGATTCTTTCGATAGACCGCGGGAGCGTGCAGCCCCCTGCGGCTGAGGAGTCTGCAACGGCCGTAGAGAAGCGGGAATGCCCAAGATGTGGTCACACATTATTGTTGAGAAATGGGCCAAGTGGGAGCTTCTACGGCTGCAGCAGCTTCCCCAAGTGCCGTTATACTGAGAAGAGTAATCGTCAAGACTAATCCATTACTACTCCTCCAGTAAAAGCGCGAGGCACAGGAACGATTTAATCCTGTGCCTCGCGCTTTTTTACATTGGTACAATCTCACTCTATAATTTCAATGGTTGACACGCCCAACAGGATGGAGATCGTCGTTCCTCCGCTAATATTATCGAAATAATACAGCGATGTTGGCACACCGCGTATGGTTACGAAGTCTTCCTCATAAATGTCTCCTGTCGCACCTGCATAAAATCCAACATAGCTGTTGTCATAATCATCAACGATATGGATTTCAGTAACGATAATTCCCTGCCTAATCTCTTCTTCCGTAATATCGATGACAACACCGCTCACTTCGATCATTTGGTTGAGGTAAGGATTTAGGTTTTTGAGAAGCTGCCGTGAAGTTACATTGGAATCGACCTTTTGTTTAGACGCCAGATAAGTTTCTTCGCTGACGGCGGGGAATAGTTCATAATGATCTAGGATATAGTTGTACGTTTTTTCATGGATCGATTCATCGCCAACGACCTCGGTCACAATGTGACTCATCATCTCGGCAAACAAATTTTGTTCTGTAAAAGGGCTTGATTCAGCGGAATTTGTATTCGTTATGTTTACTGGATTCTTGATTTGGAAACTATCGATGATGGCTTGCAGATGCTCTACACCGCGATTGTAGGAATCTTCTGAGTAGGAGATGTTCAGTGCATAGAGTGTTTCGCCTGTAGACACGAAGTATTGTGCAAGTAGAATCTTCGTGTTCTGATCGGCATGCGTATATGTTCCGCTCAGTAGTCCTGCATTGTACTCGGGGTAGTCTATGTAATCAAGCTGCTGATAATCTTGAATGACCTCACCGCCTTGTCCGGTGGATAATGCAATTGAAGTATCTTCTGCGGCTTCAGCTGGTGTAGCGGAGGACGGTTCAGATGTAACATTTAGATTTTCGGCAAAACTCCCAGTTGAATTGGAATCGACCAAGGCAATTCGGATGACAGGCACATCAACATTTACTTCTTTCCAGGTAGCGGGATAAGCAAAGGAGAACTCCTCGTTCTCAAAAACCTTGGTCGCTGTCTCCTTGGCTTCTTTCACCACCGGGGTTGCAACTTCTGCAGATTCTTTTGTTACTGGAGGTTGCGGAGCAGGCGTCTCTGCCTTATCTTCTGTTCGTGAACTGCAACCAGCTAACATCATCGTTAGCGACAGCAAGACAATCATTGAGTTTCTTAAATGTTTCATTGTACATTCTCTTTTCTATATTCTCCATAGGCTGGAGTAGTTGCTAAGGGAGTAAGTAATCATACATACGTCAATGTTTACTCATGGTTCCACTCTCATTTGAATTCCTCAGTCACATAGGGTAAATTTTAATAAGAGTGAGTACATAGAATGGGGGATTATGGTGTCAGAGTGGGTGTTAAACCAATCATGGGGACTGCCGGTGCTCGTCGCGTTTCTGGTGATTGTATTTGTATTTGAGGCAAGGAAAGCGGCGAAGGCCTTCAAGGAAAAAAAACGGTTTGAGCTTGGATGGTCATTGTTGTTTGCGTTGGTCGCTTTAGCAGCTGCGGTGATCCTGATTACATATTGAACGATCCTGAATAGATTGAAGACAAGCCCCCGCTGCATCGTAGCAGCGGCTTGTATGGTTATGATCGGGATGCGGCTTCCGTTGCGGCCCAAGCTCTGCCGGCACGCATGGCCAATACAAAACAGAGGATGAGGACGACGGAAGCGGAGATATAAGGGTAATTGATATTGATATCGAATAAATAACCGGCCACAAGCGGTCCTGCGATATTACCTAAGCTTGTGTAGGCAGAGTTGAGACCTGCTACATAACCTTGTTGATCCTTGGCCAGCTTGGACAATTGGGTGCCAATGGCTGGTCGAAGAATATCAATGGAGAGGAAGACCAGAAAGGTTACCAGAAAGATCAGCCAATATTTATGGACGAATAAGGTTAACAAGATACATATGCCAGCCGTCAGCAAGCTGAGCGTGATGACCCTCTTCTCACCGAATCGGTTCAAGATCCAGCCGAATATCGTTGCTTGAATGACCGCACCCGCAATGGAGCCAAAGGTGATAATCATGGCAATGTCTTTAGGGGTGAAACCGAACTTGTGATCCACGAACAAGCCGAATACGGTCTCATAGTTGGCCAGACCGAAAGAAAGAACGAACACGATGATCAGGCTTAGAAAATAAGGTTCCCTGAACGAGCGCAGCAATTGGGTAACCAGATTCTGTTGTTTCTTCGTTCCAAGCACGGTCGGAGCTTCTTGTTTAGCCGTTGATTCCGGCAGCATGATCAAGGTCACAATGGCCGCAATTCCCCCAGCTATCGCTGCCGAATAGAAGGGCACCCGTATACCGAATTCGGCGATGAAACCCCCGATGCCGGGGCCGATAATGAAGCCGGTCGTGATGGCTGCATTAATGAAGCCCATACCTCTTGCTCTTTCCTCATTCGTCGTGACATCGGCGGTATAAGCCATAACAGCAGGCATAATAAGCGCAGCACCGATTCCGCCCAACATTCTTGCAGCGAATAAGAGGACCGGTGAATTCGCTGCCCCGAACAGCCATTCAGATAGAGCAAATACGATCATACCAGCGATGATTATTTTCTTGCGACCCATGCGGTCGGATAGTCTGCCGGCAAAGGGCGAGCATATCAGCTGGGTTAATGAAAAGGCAGCGACGAGCATACCGACGGTCTTTCCGTCGATATTCAGCTCGGTCATGTAGGTCGGCATGATCGGAATGACCAATCCGATCCCGGTAAATACTAAGAATATATTGAACATAAGGAGCAGAATCGCTCCGTTGTTACGCAGCAGTAATGCCATGGTTATTTTCCTCCAGTGTTACACGATTGCATGATACATGGTGTAATCTATATTTTATATACTGAACGTTCGGTTTGTTATAATCCATAAAAATTACTTGGTGGAAATACCGTTCAAGAGCACGCGTATCGCAGTTTGGTACAGAGACAATGCATCATCGAGCTTGGACATCCGTAACATTTGGCTCAATCCGACAATTAAACTCTCCAGAATAATGGCCAGATGCTCAACGTTATGATTCTCAAATTCGCCTTGATCCATCCCTTGCTGCAGCAATCTCTGGTTGAATTCCAGCCGGTTGCGAATGATGTTGGTTATTCTGGCTTCAACTTCTTCGGACATGCCCTCATTATTGTTCAGAAATTCATCAAGCGCTTTGGAGAAAGGGTGGTGGAGATCTACAGATACCAATTGTTCGGCGAAGCATATAACTTGTCTACCGAATTCTTATAGTTCCTTCCCTGTTCGTCCCATCTTTGATCCCATTCTAAATCCCATTCTTCAATCAGAAATAGAAACAGACCTTCCTTGCTCTTAAAATGATAATAAATATTGCCTTTGCTGCTGCCGGTGGCCTCAACAATTTCCTCGATGGAGGTGGATTTGTAACCTTTCTGCATGAAGAGCTGCTTGGCGGCATCCGCAATGCGCTTTCGAGTATCCTCGCTTTGCTGCTGCTTCTTGTTCATCAGGCAATCCCTCCTTCATTCCAGAATCGGTTCATATTGTTATCGGCTCAAACATAAACTGAACGTTCGTTCTGTATCTTATCAAACCCATTTCAAACTTTCAAGATAAAAAAATAACCGTAGCCGATGGCAGGCTGCGGTTAAGAATGGAAAGGCTCGCTTAATGATTCACCTCAATAAATTTATGCGATTTGTCATGGTACGATAACAGCTCGGATACGGTAACGAACGAATAGCCCCGCTTCTGCAGCTCCGGCAAAATGACACGGAGTGCCTCAACCGTCTGGGTGCTGGTTGGCACAAAATCATGCATGAGCACGATGTCCCCGTTATGAGCATTGTCCAGCACTTTTTTGACGATGCGGTTCACGCCGGGTTTACGCCAATCCAGCGTGTCCTGATGCCAGGACCATAACACGGTCAGCATCCCGATATCTTTGCTCGTTCGGACAATCGATTCATTATAGCTCCCGCCGGGAGGGCGAAAAAGCACCGTTCTGATCCCTGTCGCCTGAAATATCGCGTCCTGGGTTTTGTTTAATTCGTTCACAAGCCGGCTTGAGTTAATGTTCTGAAATGGAGGATGTGTATACGAGTGGTTGCCGATCTCGTGTCCTTCACTCAGCTCGCGTGCGACAATGTCAGGGTGCTTCTCTACGCGGTTCCCTACGACAAAGAAGGTGGCCTTGGCTTCATATTGTTTAAGCAGGTCAAGAATTTGCACGGTGGTATGTGCATCGGGCCCATCGTCAAAGGTAAGGGCAATTACCTTGCTCTGTGTCGGTACTTCCCAGACAATCTCGCCGCGTTCCTCATAGTAATCCCTTCCTTTTGTAGCGGATGGAACACTGCGCGCTTCCGTTACGGTACCTCCGTACAAGAAGATGAAGACAGCAAGCAGTATCAACGTTATCTTTTTTTTCATGGGAATCCAGTTCCTTTTCTTAGGCTGATCTATTTTGTGAATACGGCAGTGCTTAGGCTACATTAGCTTTTGGTGATTACCGTTAAATTATTCTTCTTACGTGGATTTAGATCTTATCGCAAAATTGAACAAAAGGTGCGATGAGATGAATAAAGAAGGTACTATTAAAGGTTGATAATTAAGCTATCATGGCTAAATTCGGGTGATGCGAAAAAATATGAGTTTCATATATTGACATCATATGGTTAAGCATGGTAATATCAACTTTGTCGCCAGAACATTAAGAGACGCAATTATGACAGCGCCAAATTCCGCTGAATGGGCACGAGTTGCCATACAGCGATTTGAATAAAGCGAAGCGTTTTAATCGCCCATAACGAGGGTAAATATGCCGGGGTGGCGGAATTGGCAGACGCACAGGACTTAAAATCCTGCGGTAGGTGACTACCGTACGGGTTCGACCCCCGTCCTCGGCATTATAACAGCGTCTGGTATGATGCAAAGTAAGCCGGTACCCGTTCTTGGGTGCCGGCTTATTTTTATAAAAACATATTACTGAGTAAGTATAGTTGGTTCATCCGCTGAACTTATATTCCTTTACATAGATTGTTGACCCTGGGCGAGGAGGGAGTAGACATGCGGAATTTTCATAATGACTGGGATACGGTGATGGAACATGAGATGAGTCAGCCGTACTTCAAGGATCTGATGGAACGAGTGAAGCAGCAATACTTGTCGAGCACGGTTTATCCTCCTCATTCACAGATTTTCCGAGCGATGGAGGAGACGCCTTACCATTCAGTCAAGGTTGTCATCATCGGGCAAGATCCGTATCACGGGAAGGGACAAGCGGAAGGTCTCAGTTTCTCGGTGCGTCCCGGAGTTACCGTCCCTCCGTCTCTGCGCAACATATACAAGGAGCTGGCATCTGATGTAGGGGCGGTGAGCCCCGATCATGGTTCCTTGCAGTTATGGGCTCGTCAAGGTGTATTATTGCTCAATGCGGTGCTTACGGTCCGGGAAGGGGAGCCGGGATCTCACGCCGGAATAGGCTGGGAGACATTTACAGACGCCATCATTGCCCAACTGAATGAGCGGGAGCAGCCGATCGTGTTCATATTATGGGGTACTTATGCACAGAAGAAGGGATTGTTTATAGACCGTAATCGACATCTGGTGTTGGAATCCAGCCATCCGAGTCCGTTTGCAGCGCGTAAAGGTTTTTTTGGAAGTCGTCCATTTTCAGCTTCAAATGCTTATTTAGTGCAGAAGGGTTTGGATCCGGTGAATTGGGAAATATCGAGCATGCCGGACGATGGAGATGAATAATCCGCGAGAGGTGACCTTCATGAAGCATTGGATTGGTCGTCATGTTGTCATTCAGCGTACAGACGGAATTAAGACTACGATCGAAGGTGTATTAAAGGAATGGGATCCGATTCAGGAGAAGGTGGTCCTCGGACCGGGAGAACTTGTTATTCCATTTCGCTCGATACTTACCATCATTCCGAAATCCACGCAACCGTCGTTAAACCCGATCGGTTATGTTGTGAATCATACGATTCAGTTCGATAACGCGGTCTACTTTGGATCCAGTGTCATGATCTGGCGAGACGATCAGCTGGTTATTTCCTCGGCCGTTCTTGTATCGCATGATGAAGCAACGGTTACATTGTCCAACGGATTGATATTACGTAAGGATCAACATGATTTTATTGTCCGCTCATTACGCGGCCATTCATCGTGACCTTGAACAAAAGGATGCCCTGCAGCCGTGATCGTGGCAGGACATCCTTTTCCTATTTAGGCCTCCTCCACTTTTTCCGCCAGGAACACCTCATATATTCTGACCACGAGAATCTTGACGATCATGTATGCCGGGATCGCCAGCAGAATCCCGAGCAGTCCGTAGAAATCCCCACCGAGCAGAATAACGATAACGGCCGTTAATGGGTGAATCTCCAATTGCTTGCCGAAGATGACAGGGGTCAATATATTATCTTGAACCTGCTGCGCCACGATAATGATCACGACCGACCAGATGGCGATCGACGGAGACTCGATGAAGCGACGATCACCACCGGGATGGTAGCGACAATGGCACCGATATACGGAATGAAGTTTAAGAAGAAGGAAATGACCGTGAGCAGCAAGGAGTAAGGTAACCCGATAATCAAAAATCCGATGTACATCAGAACACAGAGCAGCAAATTCAGGATGACCTTGCCTACGATAAAGTTACTGAGTGCTTTATCAATATCGTTGAGTGCTTCTTTCCCATCTTTCTTATACTGACGCGGCAAGAAAGTAAGCAGACGGGGTGGAAGCTTGCTGCCTTCCTTAAGCATGTAATATAGAATAATCGGAATGGTGGCGATGATGATGACCACGTTGGACACAACGGCTATCAGATTGTTGATGGAATTTGTGACCCAACTGATAATCTGATTCACGTAATCCGCCAAAGATGATGAGAGCTCGGTCTCTGTCGGAATTAAACGCGACCAGTACGGATTCTGCTGCAGTTGGTTAATCTGCTCCTGCAGATCCTCAACAAGGAAGGGAGCATTCTTAATAAAATTCTCGATCTGCTCCTTCAGGGTGGGCCATACGACGATACCGAATATCACAATGAGTCCCGCAAACACGAAATAGATCATCAGTACGCCGATGGCCCGCTTGATCTTCTGCCGCTCCAGGTAATCCACGATCGGGCGCAGCAAATAGTAGAAGAATCCTGCCATCGCGACAGGCACAATCAGCATTTTGACCATGGAGACGATTGGGTTAAACAGGAAACTGACTTTGGAACCTAAATAAATGATCAAGAGCAGGGCGATTATGCCTAAACACGTCCTGAAATATTTGCTCTGCATCATGGCAATCCCTCCAAATGAAACGAATAGTGATCGGTCAAACACTGCTTTGTATAACAGTTGTATTTAACCACTTTGGAGGGAGTTGAAATCACCAATTCCTGTTATCATGAACGAATCGTAACTTGGGTGTGAATAGGAACCAGTGATGCAAGCTCTATAACGTCCTCGTTAAACATCCGAATGCAGCCGTGAGAGACCGATCTGCCAATCGATGATGGATCGTTCGTTCCGTGTATACCGTAGTGCGGTTTGGACAGACCTAGCCAATAAGCGCCAAAGGGACCACCTGGATTCGGCTGCTTGTTCACGATCGTATAATTGCCCGGCGGCGTCTGTGTGGCAAGCTTCCCTACAGCTATGGGATAAGTATGAACGACAACATCACCATCCAGCAGGTGTAATTGGAAATCGGACAAATCCACGATAATACGGTATTTCGGCATAAACATCTACCTCCTCTTCCTTACAATTCATGCTATGAGCAGAGGCGGGGTTCCGCTTCAAGTTGCCCCCGAAATAGGCTAAGGCAGCCGCGGCATCTTCACAGATTGGTAGAAATTATATTCAAGCGAAAACGCAGACGGATGTTATATTAATAAGACAGACGAGCGGACGGCTCTTACTGCTAAGAGCATTCGACTTCAGAGGGGAAGGGAGAATACGAATGTCTCCTACAGCGTTGTACCGGAAATATATCAAAAATAATATGTTTGCTAAAATGCTGCTTTGGATTTCGGCCATTGCAGTCGTTACGATCGTAACCTTATCGTATTTGATGTATTATTTCTTGTTCCAATCGGCCGTTCGCAGCGAACTGGATGTTCAACGTGGAACCGTGGAGCGGGTAGAGCGGTACGTCAATCAGAAATTTGAGAATGTACAATTCTACGTGAACGATTTATATCGCAATAGCTCGCTGGGCATTGATACGTCGTATTTTCTGATGAATTCCATTAATGAATATATGGCGAAGCGGATGAATCGCATCGTGGGCAGCGGACATTCCACTACAGACAGCGTCTTGGCATATTTCAAGCAGAAGCTGGACGATGATGCAGATATCGAGAATATTATGCTGTACAGTGCAGAGCAGCAATACGTATATGTGTACAAGCAGGGGAGCATGACGAGATTATATCAAGCAAACGCTACCCATTCCTACATCCCGGACGTGATGGCCATGGGGAGTCAGAGCGTAACGTTACCGAACTTCTGGTTGCGTAAATTGGCAGGGGATGCAGACATCCCGTTGTTCTCGATTCGCACGCCGATCAATGACATGTCGACCTATAAAAATCTGGGCCAGTTGCTCGTATTGTTCAAGACGGAGCCGATTGCTGACTTGCTTAGTGCAGGAGAAGAAGACAGCATGAAAGGATCCGTGATGCTGCTATCGGGCGACGGCAGCGTCATGTATGATTCAGCCGGCCGTTATTATGACCAGAAGTACCCCTACGCAGAACGGTTGTTAAGCTCGAAAGAAACAGTGCTGCTGGAAGAGGAGTCCTACGTCACTACTACGGCCCATAATCAAGCGGGATACATGGTTGTTGGCATCACGCCGAAGCGCGATATCGTAGATTCGTTCCAAGGCATTCGGAATACGATTATTATCGTTGCGTTGTTATGTATTATCATTGCGGTATCCATTCCCGCCCTATTGATCGTGAATTATTCCAGACGTACGGATAACATTATCCGTTTCATGCGCAAGGTGGAAAAAGGGGAGTTCGTGGCCCGGATGCAGGACACGAAGGAAGATCAGCTGGGCCAAATTGCAGGCAGTTTTAATGAGATGCTAAATGAGCTGACGCGATATATCGACAAGGTCTATAAGGCGGAGATTAATCAGAAGAATGCCGAGCTGTCGGCGTTGCAAGCGCGAATCAACCCCCATTTTTTATATAATACGCTCGAAGTCATTCGTATGAGGGCACTCTCGCAAGGCGCACAGGACGTAGGCGATATGATCTACAGCCTCTCGATGCTGTTTAAGAATATTGTTCAGCATAAATCAAACTATACGCTAAAAGACGAGTTGGAAGCATGTCGGCTTTATTTGGAGCTGTTCCGTATACGATATAAAGATAAATACTTATATAAAATGCACTGCGATGATTCGTTGCGCGATGTACCGATGATCAAGATGTCCCTGCAGCCGCTCATTGAGAATTACATCGTTCACGGACTGCGCAGTGAGGAAGATGACAACTGGCTGACCATAGAAGCAGTCGAGCGTCATGACGAGGTCGTCATTGCCGTGAACGATAATGGAAAAGGGATGACGCCGGAGCGCCTAGCCCATATACAAGCTCGCCTGGAACGGGTTGAAGACGGTGGGGAATCTTTTGGGCTGCGTAGCGTGCATGAACGATTGAAGCTGTCTTACGGGCAGCTAGCCGGTATGGACATCAAGAGCAGACCCGGGGGCGGAACATGTGTGACGATACGCTTCCCGATAACAGAGAGGGGACAGCAGCGCGATGTATAAAGTGTTTATAGTGGATGACGAACCGTTTATCATCGAGGGATTATATGATGTCGTTGATTG
Organism: Paenibacillus sp. JCM 10914; assembly: GCF_001315105.1. Taxonomy (GTDB): domain Bacteria; phylum Bacillota; class Bacilli; order Paenibacillales; family Paenibacillaceae; genus Paenibacillus_AQ. The sequence goes on from NZ_BAZR01000001.1 coordinate 326,255, forward strand.
GTCCAAGCACGACATCGAGGTGGTTGGACATGCGCAGAACGGGCGGCAGGCATTAGAGAAGATGGCCGTGATACCGGTGGATATTCTCATTACCGATATTTCGATGCCTATCATGACCGGACTTGAACTGATTGAGGGCGCGCGCCAACTGAATCCGAACCTGAGAGTCATTATCCTCAGTGGCTTTGATGACTTTGCCTATCTGAAGGAAGGTTTGCGGCTCGGGATCGAGAATTACCTGCTGAAGCCGATCAATCTGAAGGAACTGGAAGAGACGATTCTAAGCACAACCGACAAGATGACCAATGCCAAGCGGGAAATGCATTTGGATCCGTACGATATCAACATTTTGCGGAGTAACATTCTGTACCGCTGGATCACCGGTAGAATCGAGGCGGAGGAACTGGATGAGCGGGCTTCGCTATTGAACCTGAATCTTGATCTTCCGTTTCTTATGGTCTCTATCCTCAGATCGGATGATGAATCGCTGGAGATGCTGCTGCACCAACTGATGGAGCAGCAGGAGCGGGTGTACTATTTCCGTGATAACGATGGCGATCATGTGCTGATATGTATGATGCAGGATCCTGATATTGAGAAGACTCGCGCCATTCGAGAACTGCAGCAAATTCGCGAGCGCTGCGATCAGGCGGGGCTGTGTATCTCCTTAGGCAGTGTACAGAACCTTGGTGGAGACTATACGGCCAGCTACCGCCACGCCAAAGAGGCCCAAGAATATTATCTGGTTCTCCAGCAGCCTGCCTATGTGGATTATCTTGACGTGCAGGAAAAGAAAGGGGAGTCAGCTCAGGCACATGTTCTGCAATGGCCGGAGTATGCGAGAGGGATTGCAGGTCGGGACAGGCAGGTATTGTTTCTGCAGATCGATCGTGACTTTGACCAGCTCCGCCATACGCCAGGCATGACGCCAACCATGTTAAAAAGCTTGGCCGTAGAGATGATCATACGGTTAAAGCTGGAGCTGAATGAAATTCAATATGCGGCAGCTCCGGATTTCGTGAAGCATACGGTAACACGCATTATGGACTCGAACTCAATCGATGATTTGGTTACGGGGGTCAAGGGCGGTGTGGGCCGCTTGGTGGATTCTCTGAACCAGGACGTGAAGAGTCCCGTCATCCAACAAATCCTGCTGCACACCCAGCAGCATTACAACGAAGATTTATCCCTGAAAGTGCTGGGAGCGGAGTATCATATTCATCCGGTCTATCTCGGTCACTTGTTTCATAAGGAGACGGGCGAGAGTTTTACGGAGTATGTGAACAAATACCGTATAGATAAAGCCAAAGAATTACTGCGAACGACATCGATGAAAGTTCAGGATATCGCCAAAAATGTAGGTTACTGGGAAACTGGATATTTCTATAAACAATTCAAAAAGTTTGTGGCTTATCGCCCAGAGACTTTCGGGGAATGCTCTGATGAAACCGATCAGAGCATTTTTTCTTTATTTTCACCATAATACCTTTAATTTTTCGACTATATGAAAATGCTTTCATCAGATAACCTTGAGTATGTAGAGATACAAGTTATTCCAAAGGGAGGATCAACATGAGTAAATCGAAGAAAAAATGGCTCTTGCCACTTACCTTGTTATTGTCTGCATCCATGCTCTTATCAGCGTGCGGGGGCGGCAAAGACAATAACGCAGGCGAGGGAAATGCTGAGAAGCCGGTAGAACTGATCTGGTATACCATTGGAACGCCGCAGAAGGATACGGCAATGGTTGTCGAAGAGATTAACAAATATACGGCTGAGAAAATCGGCGCCACTGTTGATATGAAGTTGATCGATTTCGGTGATTACAATCAGAAGATGCAGGTTATGGTTGCTTCCGGTGAACCGATGGATATTCTGTTCACAAGCTCATGGGCGTTTGATTATGTGCAGAATGCACGTAAAGGTGCATTCATGGAGCTGGATGAATTGATTGAAAATCATGGACAAGATATTAAGGAAGCGATCGATCCTGCGTTCCTCGAAGGATCCAAAGTCGACGGTCACAACTACGCGATTCCGGCAAATAAAGAGCTGCCTGCTCAAGAAGCATGGCGCTTTAATAAAACCTTGCTGGATAAACACAATCTGGATATCTCAAATGTAAAATCGCTGGATAGTTTGGAGCCGCTGCTCAAAACGATTAAAGAGAATGAGCCGAATGTTGTTCCCCTTGCGATTAGCAGAGACTTCAGTCCATTGCTCCCGTTCGACTACATCATTGAGAAAATGCCAATGGCCGTGTATTTGGATGATAAGGAAGAGCTGAAAGTGGTCAACTTCCTGGAGATGCCTGAGACGATGGAAATGCTGAAAATAATGAATAAATACTATAAGGCGGGATACATTTCTCCTGAAGCGGCGACAACCAATTCAACACAAGATCTGTACACGTCCGGTAACTGGTTTACAGATCGTGCGACTACCCAGCCATTCGCGGATAATGCTTGGAGCCAGAGCACTGGTTATCCGATTGTTTCGACCCCTGCCGGTGATCCTATGATCTTTAACTGGTCGGTTATGGGTTCAATGCAAGCGATTTCGGCCAACTCGAAATATCCTGAAAAGGCAATGGAATTCTTGAATTTGCTGAATACAGACGTATATCTTCGTAATCTGGTTGACTCCGGTATCGAAGATGTGCACTACAAGAAGTTGAGTGAGAACGTCGTCGAGAACTTGCCAGAGTCGAAGAACTACGATATGCCTACTTTTGCTCTAGGTAATGTCATGCTGACTTACTTGAATCCTGAAGATCCTGAGAACAAATGGGAAGAGTTCGAAGCATTTAACGAATCAGGTGAAGCCGCACCACTCCTTGGCTTTAACTTTAATCCAACCAAGGTATCCACGGAACTGGCTTCTATCAACAACGTGAAGGAAGAGTTCTGGGCTCCACTTATGACAGGTACCGTGAACCCTGAAGAGTTCCTTCCTAAAGCGAACGAGAAACTGAAAGCTGCCGGTCTGGACAAGATTATGGCTGAAGTTCAGAGCCAAATCGACGAGTGGAAAGCAAGCAAATAATCATAGATCAACCGATTAATGAAGTCTTGGAGATGGTGATAGACAGCGTTAACGGGCGATTGCAGAAGATGGGGCGGCGGAAGTTACCGCCTCTCTTTTGTTCATTCATTTTACTTCACGAGGAGGGGTAAGCGTGAGAGCGGTTGGACAGTTTTTTAAGAATATCATGACAAATAAAGCGATGCTCTTCATGGTGTTGCCGGGGACGATATGGTTCCTGTTATTCTCGTATTTGCCCATGTTCGGGACGATTATTGCATTCAAGGAATACCGCGTAAGCCGGGACGGCTTCTGGGCAAGCATTGTCAACAGCGAATGGGTAGGGTTCCAGAATTTCAAGTTCCTGTTCAGCACGAATGATGCCTACATCATTACGCGGAATACTGTTTTATATAATTTTGTGTTTATCATACTCGGTCTGATTTGTGCGGTAGCACTGGCTATCGTATTATCGGAAATCGTAAATAAACGTCTGGCAAAAGTATATCAGACAGGCATGTTCCTTCCGTACTTCTTGTCGTGGGTTATCGTTGGCTATTTTGCTTCAGTTTCCTGAGTTTTGACAAGGGGATGCTGAATCAGATTCTCGGCTGGTTCGGGGTCGATCCGATCCAGTGGTACTCGGAGGCCAAATATTGGCCAATCTTCTTGACATTAATCAGCCTGTGGAAAGCTATTGGATATAACAGCGTGGTTTACCTGGCCGCGATCATGGGGATCGATAAATCCTTGTATGAAGCGGCTATGATTGACGGGGCCAACAAATGGCAGCAGATCAAGGCGATCACGCTTCCGATGCTGAAGCCGCTCATGACGATCCTGACGCTGCTCGCGATCGGGAAAATCTTCTATGCCGACTTCGGACTCTTCTATCAAGTGCCGAGAGATTCCGGAACCTTGTACTCTGTAACGAACGTTATTGATACTTATGTTTATCGTGGTCTGAAGACGACGGGCGAGATCGGAATGAGCACGGCGGCAGGACTGTATCAGTCCGTAGTCGGATTTATTCTGGTTATGGTATCCAACTATATCGTTCGTAAATACGACCGGGATAACGCGCTGTTCTAATCGGTCTATCAACTTAAGAAGGGGGTATAAGGTGTGTTCAAATCGAAAAGCAACATGAAGGATTTCCACCAGCTGTCATCGGGCTGGAACATCGTCTTTAATCTGATTGCCGGTATTTTCTCATTCCTATGTGTGTTTCCGTTCTTGTTCGTCATGATCATTTCATTCACAGACGAAGGCGCGTTGGCGCGTAACGGCTACCAGATCTGGCCGGAACAATGGAGCCTGGAAGCTTATAAATATGTATTCCAGACAGGTGACGCCTTGCTACGCTCCTATGGTGTTACGATCTTCGTAACGGTTGTGGGAACACTGCTGAGCCTGTTTATCATATCGTTATATGCGTATGCAATCTCAAGAAAAAGCTTTAGATACCGCAATTTCTTTGCATTCTTTGCATTTTTCACAATGCTGTTTAACGGTGGCTTGGTGCTACCTATATCGTGGCAACTCAGTTACTAGGCTTGAAAGATTCGATCTGGGCACTGATCTTGCCGCTGGCTCTCAATGCCTTCTACATTATGATACTCCGTACGTTCTATAGTACGAGCGTGCCGGATGCTATTATCGAATCCGGCAAGATCGACGGGGCCAGCGAATTAAAGATTTTCTATAAAATCGTATTGCCTTTGTCGCTGCCTGGTCTGGCTACCATCGGTTTGTTCAGTACGCTGGGGTACTGGAATGACTGGTTCAATGCGCTGCTCTACATCGATGATCCGAACCTCGTTCCCTTGCAATCGATGCTGATGCGGATCGAGACAAGCATGCAGTTCATTCTGCAGAATTCCCAGAACTCATCGCTCAGCTTGGCCGCACTGCAATCGATGCCACAGGATACGTCGCGGATGGCGATGGTCGTCTTGGCAACAGGTCCGATCATTCTGGCCTATCCGTTCTTCCAGCGCTATTTCATTCAAGGTCTGACCATCGGTGCGGTTAAAGAATAGACTCTTCATGCACCGGAGGATATGAGCGGGCAGGAAACGCGGCGTCGATAGAGAAGTGTTCTACTGGATTCACAGATATATGGGAGACGTCCTCAACCATCAGCGCATACGTTGCTTTCGTTCACGCCGTATGAGATGAAGACGATCACACTGATTACACAACATACTTAATTGAAGGAGCCAGGACTAACTATGGAACAATTCAAACTCCCCAAAATACCCATGCCGGAGCTAGAGCTGCCGCAATCGATTCAGGCGGTACTGCAAGAGGCCGAAGAACAATTAGCACACCGTCCCAAACTGCTGCAGTTGTTTAAGAACTGCTTCCCGAACACGCTGGAGACCACCACGAAGTTGATGGAAGATGGCACGACGTTTGTCATTACCGGTGATATTCCGGCCATGTGGCTGCGTGATTCGGTTGAACAGGTGATTCATTACATTCCGTTTGCGAAGAACGATCCGCAGCTACAACGGATACTCAGCGGATTGATCAAACGCCATTTTCAATACATTCATATCGATCCTTATGCCAACGCCTTCAATGAGTCAGCGAACGATTGGCACTGGAATACAACCGACGAAACCGAAATGTCTCCATGGGTCTGGGAGCGGAAGTTCGAGATCGATTCGCTCTGCTTCTCTGTCCGCCTGGCATATCTGTACTGGAAGGAAACCGGCTTGACGGATGTGTTCGATGCGAACTTTAAGTCGGCCATGATCAAAATCATCGAGCTGTTTAAAACGGAACAGCATCATGTCGAGAAATCGCCTTATCGCTTTACACGAGATAACGGAATACCTACTGATTTCTTGCGCAACAATGGACTCGGCATGCCAGTTAATTATACCGGCATGATCTGGTCCGGCTTCCGTTCAAGTGATGATGCCTGCGATTTCCACTACAATATTCCAGGGAATATGTTCGCCGTTGTAGCCCTGCGTCAAATGCAGGAATTCGCAGAATGGGTATTCCGGGACATGAAACTGCTTGATGAGCTGAAGCGCCTAACAGCCGATGTGATCATGGGATTCAACTGTACGGTATTTACCGTCACCCGGAATTTGGACCGATCTATGCTTATGAGACCGATGGATTCGGTAATTACTGTCTGATGGACGACGCAGGCACGCCGGGCCTGATGTCCATTCCTTATCTGGGCTATGTATCAGCCGATGATCCGATCTACCAGAACACCAGACGGTTTGCACTAAGCAAGGAAAATCCATTCTATTATGAGGCGCTGTGGCCAAGGGAATCGGCAGTCCGCATACACCGCCGGACTATATTTGGCATATGGCCCTATCCATGCAAGGAATTACGGCGCAGACGGCAGAAGAGAAGCTGGAGATGATCGCTATGCTGGAAGCGACCGATGCAGGTACCGGCTTCATGCACGAAGGTTTCCATGCCGATGATCCTAAAGTCTTCACCAGATCATGGTTTGCCTGGTCCAACAGCCTCTTCTCGCAATTGGTGTATCAGGCAATGAAAGCAGGGATTCTATGAGCGGACGCCTGATCGTATTCTATGATCCGTCCTTTCCGGCAGCAGAAGCTGCTGGACTGCCGGTATCATCTGCGGGTCTGGATATGTTCGATGCAGTGTGCAGCGCAGAGAATTTGGCTGCAACGTTAGCGGCAGCAGGGGGACAAGGCGCAAGCTTTGTCAATTTACACGCCCCGTATTTCCCGAAATCCGCTTGGAGAGCAATCCTGGACTTTCTGAGAAATGGCGGCGGCTTGGTCAGTGTTGGAGGTGCCCCATTCAAACGCCCCGTCCGTATGGAGGACGGTGTCTGGGTGATCGAGCACGAACAGACGGCATATCATCAGCAGCTCCACATTCATGAAGCGCTGCCTGTGGACAGTGGGCGTGTAGATGATCTGAAGGTAAGCCAAGATATTCCGCTTATGCAGAGCAGCTGCGAGCGCTTTACCGTTCAGAATACATGGAATTTAGTTCCGCATGTTACCAAGAGCAGCGACCTGCCGCACCAGATGGGTTCGGCTGGCCCAATGGATACGCGAATTTATCCGCTCCTTAAGGGATGTACAGCGAAGGGAAGAGAGGTTACGGCCCCTGTCGTACTGTGGGAAAATGTCGGCGGACCTTTCTTGGGCGGACGCTGGTTGTTCGTGAATCAACCGCTCACTGCAGAATTCTGGGAACAAGCTGGAGGTGAAGAGGTACGCCGCTGGGCTGACTTTACAGCCAAAGGAATTACCGAGCTGTGGATCAAGCCGAATTATGCTGCCTATGAGTCGGGTGAGCGCGCGATCCTGACCTTTCAAGCGCAGCGGATAGGCCGGAATCTGACTGTCCACGAGCCGCAGAGCTGGACGCTGCGTATCTCCGTTAAGCATGACCAGGATGAAGCTTCGGAATGGAATCATTCCGTTACCGTCGATGTTACAGGACAATTTCATGTACAGCGTATTCCGGTTGAGCTTGATATCAAACCGGGATCTTATCGCGTCGTGTGCGAAGCCGAAGGTCCCGATGGAGAAATCCGCAGGCTGAGACAAGGCTTCTGGGGAGCCGATCATGAGCTTTTGCAAGCTGGAACGCCAGTCACCTGCGACCGTGATTACTTTATCAAAGACGGCCGCCCGCTGCCTGTTGTCGGCATGACGTACATGACATCCGATGTGGCACGTAAGTTTCTGTTTCTGCCGAACACGGACGTATGGGATCGGGACATGGCCCAAATGCGCAATGCCGGGATCAACTGGATTCGGACCGGGATATGGACGGCTTACCGCAATATCATGCAGGTAGACGGGCATGCATCGGAAGAGGTTTTGCGTTCGATTGATGCCTTCCTGTTAACGGCGAAGAAGCATGATCTGCAGGTCACGTTTACATTCTTCTCCTTCACGCCGGAGACTTGGGAAGGTCAGAATCCTTACCTCGATCCGCGCAGCGTGGAAGCGCAGAAGCGGTTTATCCGCTCGATTATTGCAAGACACCAAGGTACGAAGAACGTCGACTGGGATTTGATTAACGAACCTTCCATGTTCGATCCGCCGCAAATATTCTCAGATGGACCGCGTTCAGCCAAAGACCCGTTCGAGCAACAAGCGTATATCGATTGGTTGAAGAAGCGTCATGGCTCGATTGAGCATTTGCAGGAACGCTGGAATATGACGTCCGCTCAGTTGCCGGCGTTCGAATCTGCGGTACCCCCGGGACCGGAAGCCATCAATTTCGACGTGCAAGATATGCACCAAGGGAAGAAGGGTGGCCAATGGCTTGATTATGTATTGTTCTCGATGGACATGCACAACCGCTGGACCAAGGAATTGTATGACGACATCAAAACGGTATGCCCTGACCATATGGTTACGGTAGGACAAGATGAGGGACTAGGAGCACAGCGTCCATCACCGTTCTTCTATGCGGAAGCCGTTGACTATACAACCGTTCACTCGTGGTGGTTTAACGACTATCTAATCTGGGATGCATCTTTGCCAAGACGCCGGATAAGCCCAACCTCATTCAGGAGACAGGCATCATGTACGTGGAGACGCCGGATGGCCGGGCAAAACGGAGTGAAGCCGAACTGCGGAACCTGCTGGAGCGCAAATATGCATACGCCTTCTCAACGGGTGGTGCAGGAGCCATTCATTGGATCTGGAACACGAACTTCTATATGGATAATGCCAATGAATCGCATATCGGCGCTGTCCGAGCCGATGGAACAGAGAAGCCGGAAGCGGATGTGTCGTATGATTTTGGCGCATTCATGGAAGGCATCCGGGACTTGTTTAAGGGACGGAAGCTGGAGGAAACAGCGGTGATTTTCCCATACTCGAACGATTTCTCGAACCGGAAGCTTGCTTTTGAAGCAACAACGAAAGCGACACGCGCCCTGGCTTACGAGTTGAACGTGCCTTTCCGTGCTGTTGGAGAGTATGATCTAAGCTCGCTGCGCAGTCATCCGGTAAAATTCATCGTCCTGCCGAGTGCTCATAATGTGGACGACCGGGCGTTTAACGAGTTGATGGATATCGTACAAGTAACGGGAGCCACGCTGCTTCTGACTGGCCCTATCAGTCTGGATGCTTACTGGCACCAGGTCGTGCGAATGACGGAGCACCTGGGCCAGCGGAAGCTGGTGAACGTACGCAGGGAAGAAAGTCTGCGCATAGGAGATGCCGCATGGTCGGCGTCATACGGACACCGAAAGATTGCCGAGCTTAGTAAGGAAGTTGTGACTAATAACGACGTAAATTCGACCGATGAGGTTGGCGACGCCGTTGTAGAGATAAAGCTCGGTGCCGGACGCTTGCTCTGGAGTCCGCTTCCCGTTGAGCTGAATGACCGGATCGACACTATATCGGCTTTGTATCGGCACGCATTGGAGTTATCTGCTGCCGACACGGGGCTGATCTGGACGCTTGGCGGAGACCATTCCGGCGTATACGGACGCAAGGTAACGTTTGAAGGAGGGGCACTCTTCGTATTCGGCTCAGAGCAGTCGTGGGATACGAACGTTGAGGTGAAGGATCCTGCAACGGGTCTCATCTATTCATTCGTGCTCGAGGCAGATCGCTCGGTCTTGTTCGCAGTGGATGCAAGCGGAGACCTGTTATCGGTGTACCGTCCGGATGAGGTCGAAATCACTGTATCGAAGGGCTAACATAAGGGGGACTACGTAGAGATGGATCAATCCAGAAAAGCACATATTATTTCTCATACTCACTGGGACCGCGAGTGGTATTTACCGTATGAAAAGCATCATGTGCGGCTGATCGAGCTCATGGACAGCTTGCTTGAGACGATGGAGAAGAACACGGAATACCGCAGTTTTTTCCTTGATGGTCAGACCATTATGATTGAAGATTATTTACAGGTAAGACCCGAGAAGAAGGAGCAGCTTGAGCAGCTGATCACGGACGGACGCATCATCATCGGTCCTTGGTACATTCTGCAGGATGCATATCTGACGAGCAGCGAAGCCAACGTTAGAAACATGCAGATTGGACACCAGGATGCCGAGCGGTACGGCACGGTTGCCAAAATCGGTTATTTCCCGGATACGTTTGGACTCACGGGCCAAATCCCGCAGCTGATGCTGCAGTCCGGTATCGATAATGCCTTCTTCGGCCGCGGCGTGAAGCCAACCGGCTTCAACAATACCGTCTCCGACAGCGGTTATGAATCTTCATTCTCTGAGCTGATGTGGGAAGGTCCGGACGGCTCCAAGGTATTGGGCATCCTGTTTGCCAACTGGTACAGCAACGGCAATGAGGTTCCTGTGGATGAGGCAGAGGCGAAGGCGTTCTGGGATCGCAAATTGGCGGATGCCGAGAAATATGCTTCCACGCCCGAACTGCTCTATATGAACGGATGCGACCATCAGCCGATACAGACGGATCTCCCGGAAGGCATCCGTACAGCGAAGAAGCTGTATCCGGATACGGAGTTCATTCATTCCAATTTCGATGATTACCTTCAAGCTGTGCGAGAGAAGCTGCCGCAGGATTTATCCTCCGTAAAAGGAGAGCTGCGCAGCCAGCGTACGGACGGCTGGGGAACGCTCGTGAATACCGCTTCGGCGCGCGTATATCTGAAGCAGATGAATCAGCGCGGCCAGACTCTGCTGGAGAAAGTGGCTGAACCGCTGGCGTCGTATGCAAGCCTACTTGGCAAGGAGTATCCGCATCATCTGTTCACTTATGCCTGGAAGACGCTGATGCAGAATCATCCGCATGACAGCATCTGCGGCTGCAGTGTGGACGAGGTACACCGCGAGATGGTCACCCGCTTCGAGAAGAGCGCCCACGTGGCCGAAAATATCGTGGACGACAGCGTTCGTGCCATTGCTGATGCGGTGGATACTTCTGCGTTCGAGCAGTGGGGATCCGATCCGCTGCCGCTGGTCGTATTCAATACGACAGGCTGGAGCCGCAGCGGCACGGTCAGCATTGAGCTGGACGCGAAACGGCTCTATTTCCGCGAAGGTTACTCGTTGGAGGAAACCAGCCGCAGGATGAAGGAAGCCGATTTGTCCGGCCGCGTGCTGGTGAATGCGCAAGGTCAGGCCGTGGCTTGCACCGTTGAGGACCTGGGACTTCAGTTCGGATACGATCTGCCGGACGACCGTTTCCGCCAGCCGTATATGTGCCGCCGCGTGAAATTGACTTTCGAGGCAAGCGAAATTCCTGCAATGGGCTTGACAGCCTATGCTTGGGTGATGAGCGAAGCGCAGCCTGTCCAAGCGGAATCCTTAATCAGCCAGGCGAACGTATTGGAGAATGGGCTGATCAAGGTCGAGATCGAAGGGGATGGTTCCTTCTCCTTGACGGATAAAAAGAACGGACAAGTGTATCGCGATCTTGGTGTTTATGAAAATACCGGGGATATCGGTAACGAATATATGTACAAACAGCCGGACGGCGAAGTGCCGTTGACCACCAAAGGTCTGACCGCTGAAATTAGAGTTCTGGAAGACACGCCTTACCGGGCATCCGTTGAAATCGTCCATCACTGGTCCATTCCGGCTATGGCAGACGGCAAGCTGGATGAAGAGCAGCGTGAGCTCGTGTATTATCCGCACCGTAAGGCGCAAAGATCGAGCGAGATGGCGCCAATGCGTATTCGTACCGTGATCAGTTTGAACCGCAGCGGTAAAGGCGTGGAAATCGAAGCCACACTGGATAATCAGGCGAAGGATCATCGGGTGCGTGCTTTGTTCCCAACGGATCTGCAGACATCGTCCCATTACGTGGATTCCATGTTTGAGGTGGCGAAGCGAGACAATGAACCGGCTGCCGAATGGGAGAACCCGAGTTATACGGCTCATCAGCAGGCTTTCGTGGACGTAACGACAGCTGCAGCAGGTTTGACGGTAGCTAATCAAGGTTTGAATGAGTATGAGGTGCTGCGCGACGGTCGGAATACGATTGCGATCACGCTGCTGCGTTCCGTAGGCGAGCTCGGGGATTGGGGTTACTTCCCAACGCCGGAAGCCAGTGTATCGGTGTTCATACGGTACGCATGGAAGTCATTCCGCATCAGGGTGACGGCATAAAGTCCGGCGCATATGCCGAGGCTTATCAATTCCAGATTCCATGGACGGCTGCCCAGACCGGCGTTCACGGTGGCCGGGTTGCCCCAACCACAGCGCCGCTCGGATGGAGCCATGAAGAGCTTGCGTTCTCATCCTTGAAGGTGAATCCGAAGACGGGCGATCTGATGCTGCGCTGGTTCAATATGACTGGTCAAGCTGCTAATCTTCAGTTAAAATCCATGCTGCCTGTGCAAGGCATCTACAAGAGCAACATCCTGGAAACAAGCGGCGAGCTGCAGCCATTGGATGACCATGATGGTTTCGCAGTATCCGTTAAGCCATATGAGATACTCACACTTGGAATAAGATCATAACAAGCAGAAGCCCTCTTACCAATCCTTTACAAGGACTGGCAGAGGGCTTCTTCTGTTCGTGAGTGAGATTATGATGGAGGTTGTTCTTTCTCGTAGGCAATGAGCGTAACTTCTCTCCCGGTTAGCTCAGCGATCTTGGTTTCTGCATCTTCGATCGCTTTTAACGTGCCTTCATTATCGTTCAGGGCAGCGATCTTGTATTCATCTGTGTTGATCTTCAACTGTAACGGCCTCCTTTTTGCAGAAGTAGGTATTTAATGTTATATAAGTTTTCCTGTACAATGAACAAACATACTTCGATATCATATATTCTCTAGGGGGTAATGCAGATGATTCCATGCAAAGGACTGCATCATGTCAGTTTGGCTGTACGTGATTTGCAGATCGCTAAACAATTTTACTCGGATGTGCTCCGATTTCAGGAACTGCCGCGCCCGCCCTTTGATTCCAAAGGAGTCTGGTATGCCGTCGGAGCTCAGCAGCTTCATCTGCTGGAGCATCCGATCAGCGACACGCTGCGGGAGCGGGGGATCGATACGACTGATGGTCACTTCTCAATCTGGGTGACAAGCTATAGTCAGACTAAGGCATGGCTGGACCAGGCAGGCCTTCACTATGTCGCCAATCCGGATAGCGTTGCGGGCTTTGCCCAGATTTTTGTGCTCGATCCTGACAAGAATATCATCGAATTCGGAGCCGAATACGGTTCATAAAAAAACAGTGAAAAGAGCCTCCACGAAAATTTCTCTTCGGGGGCTCTTTGCTTTTCGTGAAGTATTATTTTTGGATCAGTACGGGAGTATTCATCTTGACCTTATCATACAGCCAGCGAACGTCCTTGTTATGCATGCGGATGCAGCCGGCCGATACGTATTTGCCAATGGAGTTCTCATTGTTGTTGCCATGAATCGCATAGGCGTAACTGGTCTTACCGTTAATCTTGACGTTAATGCCGAGCCAGCGGTCGCCAAGGGGATTGCGAGGATCGCCGCCTTTAATGCCTTCCTTGTAATACGGTCGGTTTTTCACTTTTTCATGGATTTTGAACAGACCTTCGGGTGTGTAGGAGGGCTTGGCTCCAGTGGCAACCGGAAATGTTTTGATGGCTTTCCCTTTCTCGTAATACGTTAATTGATTCGTGGACTTATGAATGACGATAAATTGCGCATAAACCGCATATTGACTGTCCAGCTTCTGCTCTGCCGCATTGACGGTTAGCCCAGGTATACAGGAAACCAGAATCAGCATCAATATCAGTGCGCGATGGATGGCTCTTATAATGTGTTATCACCTCGCTTTGTACCTCCCCATATATATGCAGTTCACCACGAAAGTTGACGAAAAAGGTTGATTTCACAATACTTCCATAATAAGGTGAGGTGTAGAGGTTGGCGATTCTAGAATTAGGAGGGATCACTACAAAATGTCATTAGATGAAGTGCTGTCGATTAAAGATTTACGCATGAAATATGATCAGCGGTATGTTCTGAACGGGATTGATCTTGAAGTGAGACGCGGTGAGATGATTGGATATATCGGTCCTAACGGAGCAGGCAAGAGCACGACGGTGAAGATTATGCTCGGGTTGATCGAGGGGTACACGGGAACCGTGAAGATATTCGGTCAAGATATTTCGGATGGCAATGTCGAATATAAGCGCAGAATCGGGTACGTGCCGGAGGTTGCCGAGTTGTATGATCAGTTGACCGCTGCGGAGTATTTGACGTTTATGGGTGAATTGTACGGACTTACATACGATCAGGCGGATTATAAAGCTAGCCAGCTTATGGAGTGCTTTGATATGGGGAAAGTGTATCATTCACGAATAGCAACGTTCTCCAAAGGCATGCGGCAGAAGGTGATGTTGATCTCCAGTCTCCTGCATGACCCTGACCTGTTGTTTCTGGATGAACCCTTGAGCGGACTGGATGCCAACAGCGTGATGGTAGTGAAAGATATTTTGGCCAAATTGTCAGCTCAGGGAAAAACCATCTTCTACTCCTCCCACATCATGGAGGTGGTTGAGCGCATCAGCAGCCGGATTGTGCTGATTGCCGATAGCCGCTTAGTAGCGGACGGAACCTTTCGCGAATTGCAGCAGATGTCGCACGAAGGCTCACTTGAAGAAGTATTTAATCAATTGACCGGCTTCCATGAGCATGAACGCATCGCGGAGCGGTTCGTGTCGATCGTACGGGAGGGTTCATAACCATGTCTGCACAGGAATCTTCGGGCTGGATATTGAAGATACTGGACCGTTTTCGCGGCTTGATCGTCAAAGCGGGAGCAGACTACGATATGCTGCGACGCATACTACAGATGAAGCTGCTCATGGACTCCAGACGGATACCGATCGTACTGGCTTCGAACCGCAATCGGGAGGAGCAGGACAAGAATTGGTTTGTCCGGTCGTTATGGTTGTATGGCGTGATGGGGGTATTTCTGGCACCACTTATCGCAATCAGCGATCCGATGTATATGATGCCGATGAGCATTTTGGCGGGGGTCTTAATGTTCTTCATCATGACGTCCATGATATCGGATTTCTCCACGGTACTGCTGGATGTTCGCGATCGCAGTATCCTGATGACCAAACCGCTGCATGAACGTACGGTGGGCATGGCCAGATCGATTCATGCCGGAATATATTTGATCTTGTTAACGGGGGCGTTGTCTGCTGCTTCGCTGGTTACGGGATTGATTATGCATGGGATCGGTTTCTTTTTTATCTTTGCAGTCGAGCTGATTTTAATGAATATGCTGATTCTGGTCAGTACCTCGATGGTCTATTTGCTTATCCTGAAGTATGGAGACGGCGAGAAGTTGAAGGATTTGATTAATTTTGTACAGATCGGTTTGTCCGCCATGTTGGCGATCGGGTATCAATTCGTCATCCGGTCATTTGATCTATTAGGTTTTCAAGTCGTCTTCACACCGGCATGGTGGCAGGTCTTGCTTCCTCCGGTATGGTACGCCGCTCCGTTCGAATGGTTGCTTGGCGACAGGGGCGAAGGGGGATGGGTGTTATTCCTTGCTGGGTTGGCTGTGCTGGTTCCCTTGATCCTGATGTTGGTCTATGTACGTTATATCCCATCATTTGAGCTGTATCTGGAAAAGCTGACGCACAGCGATGCGGGTTCCGGCAAAGTGCGTAATCGCTTGGACCGTGTAGTATCCCGATGGATTAGCCGATCGAGTGTCGAACAGGCCTGTTTCCGGTTATCGAGCAGCATGCTCAGGAATGAGCGAGAATTCAAGCTGAAGGTCTATCCATCATTGGCCTTGTCGATGCTCCTGCCTTATCTGTTTTTCTTCTCGTTAAGAGGGCAGCCGCTCGCGGACATACGGGCAAGTAATTCATTTTATGTGTTATATACCATGCTATTTATGATTGTAGCCGTGGTGCTCATGCTGAGATTCTCCGGCAAACCGAAGGCGTTCTGGTTGTTCCAGTCCGCGCCCATGCAGAGTTTGGCTCCGCTGTATTATGGTGCGTTAAAAGCGTTTGCCGTCAAAATGTTCCTTCCGTTATTCACAGTTCAAATGGTTGTTTTTCTAGTTCTGTTTGGATTACGGGTCTTGCCTGATCTATTCGTCATGCTGCTCACGGGAACGATGCTCATTCCGTTAACGGCCAAAGCTTTCCTGCGCAGACCCCCTTTCTCTGAAGCTTTTTCAGTCGGGCAGGCTGGTGATGGCTGGATTATATTCTTGTTCTTTTTTATTATTGGTGCCTTTGGCGGCATCCACTTTGCCATAAGTCTCATCCCATTTGGAATTTGGATTTATCTGCTCTTGCTGTTGTTTATCAATGGGCTGGCCTGGACCAAGCTGTACAAATAGTGTGTTTTCATTCGGCTAGTGGCTTTATACGGTCCATACATAGATCATTTGTCGGATAAAGTATAGTACGGGCTGATAGCCTATATGAATGACGCTTGGCAGGATGGTTGAATCAAGAGTGCTCCCCCAGTCTCCGTCACTCAGCTTCTTCACGATAGAGGAGAGGGTGAAGGGCGGAGCCTCAGCCTCCAGTTGATAGGTCTCGCGCAGCCGGTCGATCGTCTCCTGATCGAGTGAACTGTCGTTGTCGGCGTGCGAGATAATCGAACCGAATGCCAACAACATTATGATTATGCAGGATAAAAGCTTCGTTCGCATGGTGAACTCCTTAGGGTAGTATGGTCGAAGATCATATGAACCTAACATACACAATCATGACCGACCCGACAAGCTGAATTTGCATGAAAAATACAGAAGGGGGCTGTTCCCAAAAGATCTATGATCTTGCAACCGCCCCGTTTTTTTGCTTCTCTTCAGTTCATAGACGCTTCGTTTTGTATATGAATCGTTTCATAGTTCGTTGTGGATGTGCGGTGGAGAAATTCCTGCAAATATGCAGGGATTTGTAGGCATAGAGTGCGATATTTGCCCAAAGCCTGCAAATGTGCAGGGATTTAACATAATTCAGGGCTAATCGGAGGAATGAGGGATAAAAACCTGCATATCCGCATCTTTTACTGCTGAAGGGATAGATTCCACTGAAAAAGCATGCACATCCGCATCTTTTTGCGTAATAAATACTCAGAATGACGGCGCAGGGATAGCATCCCTCAGCGCCGTCATTTTTGATTGTTCCAGTCGATGGCCAAAGCGCTCACTGGGAACGCTGATTATGCTCGAAAGGAACTGGAAAAGTGGTAACCAACACATAAGCTATTTGCATTATTTGAATGAATCTTTGTAAAATTCATCATATTCATTTATCATTGAAATGATTGCCAAAAAACGATGCAAAAGGAGGTCTACTATGGACCACATGATGTTTGAGGTAGGTACTGCGCTGATGCTGATCGCCATCGCCTCCCTTATTGCGGGAAAATTGAAGTTTTCCATCATCCCATTCCTGATCGTACTTGGAATGCTGGTGGGTCCGCATGCACCAACGATTGGAATCTTCGATTTTCGATTCATTGAAAGCCAAGGCATTATTGATTTCTTGGGACGTATTGGTATTTTATTTTTGCTGTTCTATTTGGGACTGGAGTTTTCGGTTCAAAAATTGATTAAAGCCGGGAAAAATATCGTGGTTGGCGGAACCATTTACGTCATTTTGAATTTCGTGCTTGGCTTGGCTTACGGCTATTTGATTAATATGCCGCTGTATGAAACCTTGATCATCGCCGGGATGTTGTCGGTCTCCTCCAGTGCGATTGTCGCTAAAGTGCTGGTTGATCTGCGTCGAACCGGGAATGCGGAAACGGAACTCATTCTGGGCATGATTTTGTTTGATGATATTTTTCTTGCCGTGTTTTTATCTGTTATGTCAGGTCTGCTGTTAGGAGGGGCTACGTCCGTAGGGGCTACCATTATTTCGGTGTGTATTTCCATCGGCTACATGTTATTATTCTTTGTTATTGCAAGGAAAGGCGCTCCCATTCTGAATAAACTATTAAAAATAACGTCAAGTGAAATCTTTATCATTGTAGTCTTCTCAACCATGTTCTTCGTTGCCGGTTTTTCAGAGACGCTGCATGTTGCGGAGGCGATTGGTGCGCTTCTGTTCGGACTTGCATTATCCGAGACCGAACATAGTGAGCGAATTGAGCAGCTCGTCGTTCCATTCCGTGATTTTTTCGGTGCCATTTTCTTCTTCAGCTTTGGGTTAAGTATCGATCCGATAACGCTTGGAAATGCATTCTGGCTGGCGATCGGAGCCGTTGTTCTTACGATTATAGGAAATTTGGTTGCAGGAATGATTGCCGGTCGGAAGGCGGGGCTTTCTCACAAATCCTCGCTCAATATCGGTCTAACCATCATGGCTCGCGGGGAATTTACCATCATCGTTGCCAATTTGGGGATTGCTGGTGGGTTATCGGCTATGCTGAAGCCCTTTTCTGCACTATATGTACTCATCCTGGCTATCCTCGGGCCATTATTAGCGAAAGACTCCAAGCGGGTGTACCAAAGGGTAAATAAAATATTTAAATGGACTGACACCGTGGAAAAGGTTAGAAAAAATTAGGTTGGAGAATGAACTCATATCTTTTCGATGGTCTGTGGCTGAACTTAATAAGTTAAATGAACGGAGGTCTACATATGAGTAGGATCCATGAGACGGAATTGCCGGGTATAGGCAAGAAGTTTCTTATCCATACGAGATTAGGTGATAGGTTGGTTGTCATTATACATAATGACGGACGGAGAGAGATGTATCACTTTGCAGACGATGATTTGGATGAGGCTATCTCCCAGATCACGCTGGAAGATGATGAGGCGAGGCAGATTGCAGCCATTCTTGGCGGCATGACCTACAAGCCTAAGGCGCTTGAGACCATTGAAGTAACGCTTGAAGATCTGATTATTGAGTGGCTTCGCGTCGAACCCCATTTCAAAAGCGTAGAGAAATCATTGGCGGAATTGAAAGTTCGCGAAAGAACGGGCGCTACCGTTCTCGCCATCGTGAAACGTAACGAACAGAATATCAATCCTGGCCCGACCGATGTCATAACAGCAGGTTCAACTTTGGTTTTGGCGGGTGAGAGAAAGCAGATTAAGCAGTTCAAAGATCTCATCGTAAACGGGGGTAAAGGAAATGAACCATAGTCCAACATTCTCCTACGACTTTAGATGATAAATTCTTTGTGCAGAGGTTGTTCGAAGCGGTTAGCTTTGAGCAGCCTCTTTGATTAATTTTGCTGGAATCTGTGGCAATTCTACTGCAATGTATCACCTTTGTATTTAATTACCTGTTATTATTAACGGTACGATTTATAATCAGTATAGCTTCGTCAGCACATATCAACGCCGTTAGATGTTAATGAGCAACCATCCATGTTTTCCGTAACTTAAGAAAAGGACCGGCGCCATCGGAAGTGACATCATGACCTAGACACCCATTGTGAACGACCCGATCGCATGCAGATTAGTGCATCGGGAAGTCGGCGTAGTAACAAATCATTTTCTTAACATATCAGGAGGCAACTCGGATGGCGTTTATTTGGTTTATGCTGTTTTCCATGATCGAAACCGTGGCGGTTTATGCGCTGGTCATGGCGATGTTTCAATTGAAGGCGACAAATTATATGAGTCAGGCGCTAGTTATTATGGTTCTGGCCAATATCCAGAGCTTTGTGATGCGTAATGAGCTTCATTTGGACTTTCTGGCTCCGCTTATTTCCGTATTGATCTACATTTTCTTGTTTGCAGCCATAATGAAGGTTCCCGTATTATGGTCGGCCATTTGTAACATTCTTGGATTCATGTTGTATGCGATGGTACAACTCGGGTATATGACCGCTCTGTTCGGCTCTTTGGACACGGTTCAGGGCAATCTAACATACGGTTATATTCTGCAAACCGTAACGGGAGTCACTGTCTTGTTCATATCCTGGATGATGTACAAGTTTCGTATCGGATTTCGTTATGACCTCGAGAAGCTGCGCATTAAATTCGAGCACATTATGCTGATATCGCTGATCGTTGTTGTATTAAGCTTGATTGCCATTCTGTTCTACCTGAACAGTCAGTGGCTGCAACTGATCTTCTTTGGTCTGACGTTCGGAATTTTTTTGTACTATGCGATTAATACGGGCCAACGGGATACGCGGGATCGTCGAGATTAGGGCTATCCCAACAGATGAACGAAAGATTGCAGTACGGTGAATAATCCCATGATCGTAGCGCCCATAATGGCGATTACGGCCCTGAATTTGATTTGGGACAACTCGACATCATCCTGTTCTACATGATCCGGAATTCCATTGAACATGCGAATCCATTCATTGTCTGGATCGTTGTAAACGTATAGACCTAACAAGATGATTAGCACGTTAAGCGATAAAATCAGAACATAGAATATGAGTGAAAACATAAAATCAACCCCTTACTGATCAATACGCGAATCATCAATGAGGGGTTCCATAAAATGTAAAATTGTGATACAACACCAAACCAAAACGATTGATTCCTATATATCATTAGGTTAACCAAGCGAGTTAATGATTTGCGCGGCAACCAAGGAAAGCGCGCAAATCAGCGCCAAGACTAAAAACATGACGATCACGAACTTTTTTCCATTCATTCCTTTTCACCTCAAGTCAAATTAATTGTAAAATGCCGCCGGGTTGTCCGGGGCTTTTTTGGGTTTATAATGCGTCATGTTGGGCCGCAGGATATGGGCTTAAGCAAACACCGTCAGTACCGAATTGGAGTATCTTATATATTATACTTGTCTTTGTTGTTTTCCTGAAGGTAAGTTTGTAAAGGTGGTGAAAGAGCATGAAGAAGATATGGATTGATGCTGGCCACGGCGGTCAAGATCCGGGAGCTACGGGGAATGGATTGGTGGAAAAAGATGTTGTACTGGCCATATCCCTAGGGATTAAAAAGCGGCTGGAAACAGAGTACAACGACGCAGAAGTAATGCTGTCCAGGTCCACGGATGTATTCCCTACACTAAGTCAGCGTACAAATGCGGCTAATACCGCCGGTGCAGATGTCCTGGTCTCTATCCACTGTAACGCTGGTGGTGGCGGTGGCGGATTTGAGTCGTATCGATATACCAGCGCTACGGCATCTGCTCGATCGCTTCAAAATGTCCTTCATACCGAGATTATCGAGCGCTCAAGCCATTCCAGATTATAGACCGTGGTCAAAAGGCGCGAAACCTCCATATCGTGCGTGAATCCAAGATGCCGGCTGTTTTGACAGAAAACCTCTTTATTGATGTGGCAGCGGATGCGGCCAAACTTAAGCGGACCGAAGTAATGGAGGCTTTAGTGACTGGCCATGTCGCAGGCATTGCCAAGTACCTTGGTTTGCCCAAGAAGGAGGGGACAGCGGCGGGGAATAATAAAGCGAATGTAATCGTTAACGGCAAGACCATCAAGGATGGTAAATTAGAAGATGGTGTGGTGTACGTACCGCTGCGAGCTCTAGGTGAGGCTATTGGGGCTAACATCACTTGGGATAATAAGACCAAGACTGCGACACTGAACACTCAATAAGGCCCTACCCTAGACTTTATACGGACTCGGAGAGCCTTTTTCTTTTTCTGTTCACATGAGCCCTGTCAACAAATACGAGATTGAATACTTTAAGATATACCACGAGTGAGGAGGGAAACACATGAGCGAAGTTGGTTATGAAAGAGGCGGATACGGTGGTGTTGGTTCCGTTGGGGCAGTGTTGGTTCTTTTTATCTTGTTGGTCATCATCACTAGTGCTTTCTGGGTATAATTGTCCGTTTAGGCAAGGCTCTGCTGGCTAACAAGCCCGCAGGGCTTTTTTTTCATTCATATGGACATTCGCCCTGCCAATAATCAAGAAACGGAATACCTTATGACATGACTTAAAAAGAGGAGGAAAACCTTTGAGCGAAGTTGTAAGACACGGCCATCATGGGCATCATTGTCATCACGGTCACCATGGCTCAGTTGGGGCAATATTGGTTCTTTTCATTCTGTTGGTGATCATTACAAGCGCTTTTTGTGGCTGGGTATAATCTCTAGTTGACGTAAGTTATGTTATTGTACGCAGAATGAGACCCTGTTGGCTATTAGCTGGTGGGGTCTTCAGAATTCAGGGGAAAATTGTTCGCCCCCCAATTAGACCCCCAAATCTGAGAATTCGTCACCTATATTAATACATAGAAAGCCCCTGACACCAATGGTATCAAGGGCTCTCGGTTATGATCTGTAGTGGGCTCGAACCACTGACTACATAATCACATGTTGTGAATTCGCTGAAAGGCTTGATATATAAGGTTTTTTATTTGTTCGCATATCTGTTCGCTTTGTTGGTTACTAGAAAAACGAATCTGATTACTGGTGGCCTTACGGAAAAAGGTAATACTGGAGGAAAGATTGTATCGTATGAACTCGATATTTACGAAAGCCCGTCATTACGTCCAGAATCGGGTTTTCCAGTTGTGGAAAATCCAACGCTAATACTAATGATCTTATAATAATGAATGATCTTTTCAAAATGACGATAAATCATTCATAACAACCTATCTAGAATACCTCAAACAGAAAAATTTCCTCATTTACTGCACCCTCTCTTATATGTTTTATTTACCTAAAGAGTAATAAAACATTTGATGTACACCCACCGCTCTCTCCTAATTTCACTAAATTTTCTACATTTTACGTATTAATTATTGTCGAGATTTAATGAATGAGCATCTTGTTTCAGCACCGTGATGGAATCCGATAGCATCGGTAAAAGGACCTCGCTGGCATAGGCTGGCGAGGTTCTTTTTTTGTTAATGTATATTGGCCCTGGCAATACTTGAGATTTTGAATACTTTGTATCGAGATCGTAGAAAGGAGGAGTCCTCATGGGTGAAGTTGGTTACGAAGGTTATGGAGGATACGGCGGTAAAAACTCAGTCGGAGCGGTTCTAGTTCTCTTTATCTTGTTGGTCATCATTTTAGGTTCTTTCTGGATCTAATACTCCTCCCCGCGCGACAAAGACCCTGCCTGCGTGGGGTCTTTTTTTATTTTATTTTTGCTATAATAGAACATGGGTTCTTATTAGGAGGGTGTTTTACCGGACCAAGAAAGAAAGCTACACCGCATATTACTTAACTATCCAGCTCATCGCCAAGGTCACATGCCCACATTCAAATTAATTGAAATTAACACAGGCCGCTCGAAACGATATCATGCGAGCCTGCAATATTTAGAGGATCATGCTTATAGTACATGACCCGACAAGAGCACGACCGCTGGCATTGTTGTTATTAAAGACGATAACGATCCGCCGCCAAAAGACAAGCAAACGACACTGGATTACTGGACGATGTAGAGATTAAGACCATCCCGCTGTATAGGTTGGATGGTCTTAATTTGCTATCGAGAATTTTATTTAAAAAAAATTTAGCAAAAGAAGGGCAATGCAAGGGGAACAAGGTCAAAATGAGTCCATGTTCAGGCATGAGAAATCTTAACAAATTGAGTTTTGTCCCAATTTGCCCCCAGATCACAATTTATGGGGTTACGGGATGAAGTAGAGAAAAGAAAGAACCCTTGCTACGCAAGGGTTCTCGGTTATGATCTGTAGTGGGCTCGAACCACTGACCCCCACCCTGTCAAGATGGTGCTCTCCCAGCTGAGCTAACAGATCATGATAAGTAAATAAATAATGTAGTTCATATATTACCAGCAGCCACGAAGACTGTCAATCGTTTTCTCGTTATAAAAATTCATGTTCCGGTTCAGACTAAAGACAGCATGATTATTCCAAGTAAAGGAGCGCGGATATCATGAAAGGTCTGAGTACAAAGTACATATTTATCTGTACACTGCTTGTCGCAGGCAGCGTACTGGGCAGCGGCTGTAATGTGCCGGAGAGGGCTTCGGTAGAACTGAAGCCGCTGCATGCCCCGTCAGCGCCGGTGCTGCTCGATGTGTACAGTCGTTCCGTAGGACAAGATGTCTATTCGAAGCCAGGGAGCGGGGGGCTGGAGTCAGTTCCACCAGATTCCATCGATTCCTTGCACAGGCTGGACCCTCAATAAGGTTATGGGGCCCTTACAAACCGCCGACGATGCGTCGGCGGTTTGGTGTTAGAGAAATGACATCAACGACTGCTATTCTTCATCCCATTTGCGGGAATAACCTTTTTTGATTGCCCAGAACACAGTAGATGATGATAACGGCGATGATGGCGGCCAAGATAAAGGTGGTGCCCATGCTCATACCGAGATGCTCCTTTCAGGAAGACGTGAACTTAGCTAATACTATACAGGATAACGAATATTTTGTATAATATTTCGACTTGAGTCGTGTTACAGATTCATGAAGATTCTATACAAAGAGGTGCTGGAGATGGCTGCGGAGATCATAAATGTTACGACCGAGGAGCAATTGGAGCAAGCACTGGATATCCGTAAGGATGTGTTTGTACTGGAACAGAAGGTTCCGCTTGATTTAGAGATCGATGATTACGATCATCTGGATGCCGAAGCGCATCATGTGCTGATCAAATTGGAAGGACATTATGCTGCTACTGGACGGGTGATTTATTACAATAAGGATTCGGCAAAAATGCAGCGGATCGCGGTACGCAAACCGTTTCGCTCAAAAGGGATTGGGCGTGTGCTCATGTTGGCACTGGAGGCGCAGGCGCGCGAATTGAAACTGGAATATTCCGTATTGGATGCCCAGGTGCAAGCGGAGGAATTCTACCGTAGGCTTGGTTATGAGACGGTTTCGGACGAACCGTTTGATGATGCGGGGATTCCGCATGTCCGCATGACCAAAAAACTGTAAACCCGCATCATCTTATTGATACATTAGGGGTATTTCGGTGAGGCAGAGACTAACGAAATAGAGCCAGCAAGTCATAAGGAGAGACTTCAGAAAATGGAGGCTCTCCTATTTACAATTCTCAACTATCGTT
This sequence comes from Paenibacillus sp. JCM 10914, assembly GCF_001315105.1. GTDB lineage: Bacteria > Bacillota > Bacilli > Paenibacillales > Paenibacillaceae > Paenibacillus_AQ. The sequence continues at coordinate 351,123 of NZ_BAZR01000001.1, forward strand.
CCCGTTAGTTTAAACTCCCGAGTCATTATCACGAAATAAGTTCTTTATTTATAATGCCTCCACCGACGGTAATTTGATAGCCGTTGAGATCACGGAATGTAAACTCACTCCAATGATTTGTGTAACTCGGTTCTCGAACGATGGTTATATTTTTCCCCATAATTTCTTGAGCTATTAAATCAACGGCATTCGTATAACAATAAACATCAAAATATTGTTCCTCGTATCTGGAACTGATTGGTTTCACCTCATCTTCTTGTTTAGCTTCAACCATAATGAGAGTCAGTTTACCTCTAGAAACATGGTGGTGAGGTACCTTGTCACCGATCACTTCATAATTGAAGCCTAAATCGGAATAAAACTGAATGGTTTTTTTCAAATCTTTGACTAACAAGACGAAAGAAGAGCCATCGACGATAATCTCTGACATAGTGAACACTCCTAAAAATGGATTTTACAAACAAGATGGTCTTCGCCTAAACCCAATGAATTCCTGCTTTATGTACACCCTTTATTAAGAAACTGCCGTTAGTTTACTCCCCGATTGGATGAAGTTGGTCCATGCCATATGGAATGCACAAAGAAACCGTTCCTTTCGTAAATGGTTTGGGTAGCACCTCCATTTTACCAAAGAACAGTTTCTTTGCATCTTGAATCTTATAAAGCAAAGCATCTGCACGGCGTAGCGTCTCCCAGCAGCAAAAGGGCATCTCGCAATATCTAACGATCTTTTGAGACACCCTCTTTGTACTAGAACGTCGGCAAGTTATCGAGATTGTTGCTTGGGTCGCCATCCGCATTCGAGCGCAGGTGCTCGTCACCGTCACGCCCGCGAAACACGTTCACGTTCTTGATTTCCTTGTTCTTGGCCATTTGCTGGGCCGTCTTGTAGTCAACGATGCTGCCGTTCTCCAGCTTGAGCTGGATAATATCGCCGTCACCATTTTTACGAACGCCGATGACGCCTTGTGCATTCTCTTCCATCGTTATCGCCTCCCGAGAATTAGTATCCCCCAAAGGTCTTGGAATCTATGCATTCACCACCTCATGCCAGTTCGTAGATACGCTGCTGCTCTAGGAATGCCATGCTGCCTGTCTTGCCAAAGAAATCGGCCGCATTGTCATTATAATGCATGAGGTAGATTCGTTCCTGGATATCCAGCGGAAGACTCAGAAGTTCATTTAGTGTAGTATGAACCGCCCCCGGTTCGACCAATTGGCATTCGTGCAGGATCATCTCGCAGTTCCGCTTGTCGACGAGCTCACGCAGGAGCTCCGGATGAAATACCATATCTCCACTGTAAAAAATACGATCATTTAAATAGAAAGAAAAAGAGTCCTTGCCCGGGATATGCAAAGTTTGAATGAGTTCAACGGAAATGCCCTTGGATATCGCTGTCTTTACGCCAGGCGTAAGCGGCCGCACGTCAAAGATATCCTCGAGGCAAGTAATATGGCCTTCCTGATATAATCCGCCCTTCAGCGTCTGTTCCCAGATCGGGCCGACAAGCGATTCGGCAATGTATAACGGCATTTTGCGATTGTACTGCAGTGTAGATACGAATGCTGCTTCCTCCAGACCACCTACGTGATCCGCGTGAATGTGAGTAACCAGCACGGCGTCGATGTTCCCAAAGTTCAGGCCCGCTTTGTGAAGGGCGGTGGGTCCCGTTATTCCACAGTCTACTAGCAGGGTGAAATCCTCATCATGGAACAGTGCGTTGTTGTTGTAGTAGTTCTTGGCAAACGCACCTCCGGTACCCAGCATTTGCAGTTTCAATGTCACAGTGAATAACCTCCTGATGAATAATATGAATGACATATCTATCCCTATTCTAACGAAGCGGAAAAAATTTTACCACAAAGTGCAAAATTGTCCGCAACTTGTTTTTTGACATGTAGTATACACATATAACAACAAGACGAGCCAATGGGGGGAATTCATGATATGAAGTGGAAGAAAATGATGGCATGCGTGCTCGTGCTCTCATTAATGGGTGGCAGCACACTTTTATTTGCAGATTCTGTCAATGAACGCGTTCGAGTTTGGATGAACGGAAGCGAACTTAAGGATGGCGGATATTTGATTGATGCAAGACGTACGTGCCGGTAAGGGAGTTTAACGGTGCGGTCGATTGGGATTCCAGGACGGGACATGTCCAAGTCATCCGACCGAATGTACATATTTTTCTGTTTAAGGGAGATACAGTGTTCGGCAATGTGAACAAGGGCAAGTTGAAGTTTAACGTATTCAGCCAAATCGATAGTCTCAATAATGACATTCATGCCGTTAAGGTAGCGATCGAAGATCCATCAGGCAATATCAAGGACATTCAATCCCAGGAAGTGAAGGGCCGCAAGGATAATTTCTGGTTCCGGACGTATGATTTTACCTATGATTTCAAAACAACGGGCAAATACTCCGTCGGTTTCTATGTACAAGTCAAATCGGATTCTCCCTATGTGAAAGTCGCGGAGAAAGTGATTACGGCATTGAACTAAAGGAAGGGTCGATCATAAATTGACCTGATAAACGATTCCGTGATACGATACGACAGTATGATATAATTTAACCGAAGTGAGGTTTTTTCAATGAGTGAACACAAACATGAGCATGGAGATGCTTGCGGTCACGACCACGACCATGATCACGACCATGAAGAAGTTGTGCTGACCTTGACGGATGAAGAAGGCAAAGAAGTGGAAATGGTTTTTGTCGAGTCATTTGATGTCGGCGAGAAACAATACGCTCTTTTGCTGGAACGCGGTAATCCTGAAGCGGACGGTGTCATTCTGCGTATGGAAGAAGAGAACGAGGAAGTGGTTCTTTACAATATTGAAGACGAAGCTGAATGGAATGAAGTCGAAGCAGCCTACAACGAAATGGTTGCTGCAGCGAATCAGGACTAAGTCTTTGAACAAGGAAAACCCCGGTGCCTATGAGCATCGGGGTTTTTTGTCGTTCTAGAAGATAGGATCGGTCTCAACGATAACCTTCACGTTCTGAATGCTGCGATCCTCAGGACCTTTAACCGGTAGTCCGACTTCCACATGATCAATAATATAGTCGATATTCTCCTGGGAAATCACTTCACCAGGGAGAAGGATCGGAATGCCCGGCGGGTATACATAAATGAATTCAGCGATAATTCGTCCTGCCGACTCTTTAAATGGAACGACTTCCGTATCGCCATAGAACGCATCTCTGGGAATAAGCGAGAGCTGCGGAATTTCTGGCGTCTTGACAACGAGTTCATTAATTTCGTTTTTGTTCATGTACTGTCCGGACATCTCGCGCAAAGCGGTCAGGAGGATATCGACCGTCTCACGATTATCTCCTGGTGTTATGAGGCACAGAATATTGTACATATCGCTCAACTCAACTTCGATGTTGTAATGATCCCGGAGCCAATTCTCCGTCTCGTAACCGGTAATGCCGAGATGGCGTACATGAATCGTCAGTTTGGTTGGATCATAGGAATAAGTCGCCTCTCCGCCAAGAATCTCCTCACCGAAGCTGTATAGTCCTTCAATTTCATTCACTGCTTGTCTGGCGTATTGTGCCAACTCAATGGTTCTTGCCGCCATCGCGTGGCCGTGCAAGGCCAGATTCCGACGTGATGTATCCAAGGACGCTAGCAGTATATAGGAAGTTGATGTTGTAGTCAGCATACTGATCGTTGTCTGAACCCGGTACGGATTAATATATCCGTTCTTGGTGTTTACGTTAAGGACAGAGCTTTGAGTCATCGATCCGCCGAGTTTATGGACGCTGGTGGCAGCCATATCTGCACCGGCATCCATCGCAGACATGGGAAGGTCCTCGTGAAAATGGGTCAACACGCCATGCGCTTCATCAACAAGTACCGGGATGTTGTAGCTATGGGCCAGGTCCACGATTTCTTTTAAGTTGGCACTTACACCGAAATAGGTAGGATTGATAACGAGCACGGCTTTGGCATCCGGGTGTCGCTTTAGAGCTTTACGAACGGAACTGATGGTAATGCCGTGATCGATGCCAATGTTTCCATCTTGTGCAGGCGATACAAATACAGGCTTGGCACCCGAATAGATAATGGCTGACAAAATGGATTTATGGACGTTGCGGGGAACGATAATCTTATCGCCCGGAGCGCATACCGTCATAATCATGGTCATGATGGCACCACTTGTGCCTTGAACGCTGAAATACGTATGGTCTGCCCCGAATGCATCGGCAGCAAGCTTCTGTGCTTCTTCGATCACACCGGTCGGCTGGTGCAAGTCATCCAGCGGAGCGATGTTGATCAAATCTATAGAAAGGGCATTATCCCCGATAAATTCTCGAAATTCGGTATCGGTACCGAGGCCCTTCTTATGTCCCGGAATGTGAAATTGCACGGGATTTTTGGCCGCGTGTTCTTTCAGCGCGGTGAAGAGCGGTGTACGGCTATGGTCCATGAATGTTGTCACAACCTTTCCTGATGCTATTTTATTTAAACCAAAATTGAGTATAGCAAAATAGGGGGGGAATGCAAGCGGCTTACCTGCATTTTTTTCGTAACCTGATCGAGGTGGGCGAGGATGCCGGTGCTATTGGTGCAGCGGCCCAAGTGGGAAGTCAGAAGTGGGGTAGAACCAATACAAACCAAAGGCATGCCCGCGCGCTCTAAAGCGATCAGGTAATACCTTTGGTTTGTTGTGCTAATTGATGAAACGGTTGTGATCATGACTTAAAATTAAAGGGTAATCAGAATGAGAGCTTGTACAGCGGCAGTAAGGTCTCGAATGTCTCTTCCACCTTCTGAACCAATTGTTCCCCGTTAAGCTGGATTGCTTCCTCGCGCGGAATACGCAATCCACACATGACTTCTGCCTTCTTTACCTGCTTAAGCTTTTGGATCAACTGTGCAAAATCCTCATGACTCATGTCGCGGTGGAGAGTACCTTCTGGACTCATATGATCTGTAGACCAATAGTAGTTAGGCGGCAGTGCTTTAGCTGTCTTTTTCAGCTTGGCTTCCAATTGATTTGCAAATACTGTTTTATTAGGGCTCTCGTATATAATGGCAAAGATCACGAATAGATGGGTCCCGAACATACCTACCTCGAAATGAGGCAGCGCTTTATAACCCCGTTTATTTGCAGCCCATGCCACCCAAGTGTCGATAGGTGGATTCACCGTACGCCGGGCATGCTTCGCCACGTGCACGAACATTTCTTCACCCGCTAGCGCGGATACGAACGGCGCCATCTCCTCGCCAAGTGCCGTAAGCTTCGGTCTAACCCGGTCAATCAATGCCTCCATGCGAGCTTCAAGTCCATTAACGGAGAATACGTCGAAATCTTGTTCTGTAAATCCAGTTGCTGCCGTCATGAATAGGATGTCCTCCCTGAGTATATAGATCTGTCATTAGTTTTCGCTCTAAGAATACCTCATTATACCATAAGGCGATTGGACATTATCCTTTGCCCATAAAAGCTTCATGTGAATTTCATATGGGTTAAAAATAGTCAATAAACCAAGTTACCGTTACATAAGATGGAGTATAAGATATAGATAAGACAACGTCAAAGCTGTCAAAGGTGGAAGCTTCATCATCGTCATCTGTTCGGTAGTAAACCGGAGGAGGGAGTGCCGTGAATAAGAGCGAGGAAGTGGAGTATTGCAACCTGGAGCTCCGGTTTGATCGCCGGCATATCCAGGACCTAATCAAAGAATTGATCCAAGATGGATATTCACTGTACTGGAGTGAGAATGATACGCAGTTTGTCATCTCGATCCGGACAGGGCGCAAGCTGGTCAAACTGAAGTTCCAGCGTACGGGCAGTGGATTCAAGCTGGTGGGGGATTATATGATCCGTGATCCGAAGCTTGCCGAATGGATGGAGAAATTAATCGAGAATACACGGGGCCATGCCGTTGTCAAAAGATTCAAGGACCGCCAAATCTTAATTGAGAATATATTGTTTGGTGAGGTAATCCGGCTTGTGGAAATTTCAGGATATCGCCAGAGGGTGTTGTTCCAGAAGGGTACCCCTATGACAGAACAGGAAATGATCCGATTGTTTGAGTCTGAGGTTGGCGAACAGCGCTTGCTTTTGTGCCGACTGGAGACCGATGATGAGCTGGAGAAGCTGCATGAAGCCATCCAGGCGGGGAATCAGGATAAAGTTATGGCATGCAAGGAAAGACTAAAGGAACTCACCTTGGAGCTGATGAGGCTGGAATGGTAATTCTAAACTCTATGAGATAAACGTTTATAGCACGAATAACACTCCGGATGATGAAGGAGTGTTTTCGCGCGCGTTCGGATTTTCGGGCAGGGGTTCACTTCTCAAATGAAAACCGTTAATATAAGATTATTGCAGACCAATCTCGGATAGGGATGGTCTGGTTTAAAAATATAATGGAGCAAAGGATGGAGAACCAGATGTCAAAACAACAAATCGGTGTCATTGGCCTTGCAGTAATGGGCAAGAACCTGGCCCTGAACATCGAAAGCAAAGGCTTCACCGTGTCCGTATATAACCGCTCTCCGCAAAAAACGGAAGATATGCTGAAGGAAACTGCTGGCAAGCAAGTTAAAGGGACTTTCTCGATTGAAGAATTCGTAGAATCTCTTGAAACTCCGCGTAAAATTCTGATCATGGTTCAAGCTGGACAAGCTACCGATGCTACGATTGAGCAACTGATTCCGCATCTGGACCAAGGCGATATTATTATTGATGGCGGCAATGCTTATTTCCCTGATACACAACGCCGCAGCAAAGAATTGGCCGAGCAAGGGTTTAACTTCATCGGTGCAGGTGTATCCGGTGGTGAAGAGGGCGCACTGAAAGGTCCTTCGATCATGCCGGGTGGACAAGAGAGTGCCTACAAACTGGTTGAACCTATTCTGACAGCCATTTCCGCTAAAATTAACGAGGAGCCTTGCTGTACATATATCGGACCAGACGGTGCCGGCCATTATGTAAAGATGGTTCATAACGGAATCGAATACGGGGATATGCAGCTTATTTGCGAAGCTTATCAACTGCTGAAAGACGTACTTGGTCTGGATGCAAAGGATCTTCATGGAATCTTCACGGAGTGGAACCAAGGCGAACTGGACAGCTATCTGATCGAGATTACCGCCGATATCTTCTCCAAGTATGATGAAGAGACAGGCAAACCGATGGTTGACGTTATTCTCGATACCGCTGGACAAAAAGGAACCGGGAAGTGGACAAGCCAGAGCTCCCTGGATCTGGGCGTGCCTCTGTCCATGATTACGGAATCCGTATTCTCCCGTTTCCTCTCCGCGATGAAAGACGAGCGCGTAGCGGCAAGCAAAATTCTGAACGGACCAAAGACAGCTGCATTCGATGGCGACAAAGCAGAGTTCATTGAGAACGTGCGCAAGGCGTTGTTTGCAAGCAAGATTGTATCGTATGCTCAAGGATTTGCGCAGCTTCGCGTGGCATCCGATGAATACGGATGGGATCTGCAATACGGCAACCTGGCTAAGATCTGGCGCGGTGGCTGCATTATCCGTTCCCGTTTCCTTCAGAACATTACCGATGCGTATGAGAACAACCCAGAGCTGAAGAACCTGCTGCTGGATCCATTCTTCACCGATATCATCGAGTCTTATCAAGATGCATGGCGCAAGGTTATTGCTTCGGCGGTTTCGCTTGGTATTCCGGTTCCTGGCTTCTCCAGCGCCCTGGCATACTACGACAGCTACCGCACGGCAAACCTGCCTGCGAATCTGTTGCAAGCACAGCGCGACTATTTCGGTGCCCACACGTTCAAACGCGTGGACAAGGAAGGCACGTTCCACTACAACTGGATGGAGTAATGCCATTTAAGACGGAGTGCGCCTAAGTGCTTCCTGCAGTTCCGGTAGTCCATGCATGGCGGCCAGCAGACAATTGCGAATGTCGTCATTTCTGGTATGGAAATGGTTGCCGCTGCCAAGCAATAGCAGCGCAGCCTCACAGTAGCTGCTCCAGTTAAGCAACACACGTGGCTTTGAAAGATCCTGCAGCGCGGGATCATTCAAAGCCACTTTTTGTGCACAAAATGCAGGACCCACATCACATCCTCCCGGCATATGGGGTAGGATGGGTCTATTATTCGCCGGATGCGGCTGGGCGCGGAGGAGAATCCGGAATCATGGAATGACACGGCTGTTAGTCACCCCTTTCTATTCGAATCTTGTATTCTTGTACATAGTATATGACTCTATGTCGCAAGATAGACTTCCCAGCCCCTAAATCTCGGATTAAGAGTCATTGCCGGGTGATTTCGGCCTGTGTTATGATATGATCAACCTTTACAGTGAGCAGCAAGAGGGGTGTGACCTTGGAGAATACGAATAGCAACATCATTCTGATCGGGATGATGGGGACGGGGAAGTCTACCGTTGGCCGGTTGGTTGCTGACGAACTGGGCTTCGAATTGATAGATCTCGACGCAGAGATTGAGAGAATGGAGAGCAGAACGATAGCTGACATGTTTGAGTCCGACGGAGAAGCCTATTTCCGGGATGCTGAAACCGCTACTCTGCATAGCGTATTGCTTCGTGAAGGCGTAGTTATCGCTACCGGAGGTGGAGCGGTACTGCGACATGAGAATTGCAGTGCGATGAAGGAGTCGGGCTTCGTTGTGGCCCTGGCTGCCGATGCGGAGTGCATTATCGAGCGGGTGCGTGGCGATGTGAATCGACCGCTGCTTGCCGGGGATCTCGAAGAGAGGGTAAAGCGCATCATGGCTGAGCGGAAGGACAAGTACGTATTCGCAGATGTCACCGTAGACACGGTGGGGCGTTCTGCGGACGAAGTGGCGACTCATATTTTAACGCATTACCGCGGCTAAGATAACAAGGAATAGAGGGAAGTCTAGCGAGGTGCAGGCTATAATAATAAAAAAAAGGCGGGGGATATCGCTGCTCCCACACCTTTTGCTTGCCTGCTGCATTTCTAGGCTTCATCTTCTCGCCACTGCAGCATGCCGCCCTTCATATTGATTACATTGTTTAATCCCTGGTGATTCAGAAACTCGCATACGTGCTGGCTGCGGCCGCCGCTGCGACATATGAATACAACATCTTCGCTACGGGGGATTTCATCGAGACGGTTCGGAATTTCACCCATGGGAATGTGCTTGGCACCGCTAATCATGCCTGTAGCTACTTCATCATCCTCGCGGACGTCAATCATGTAGATGTTTTCGCCGTTTTGAAGACGGCTTCGAAGCTCAGAAGTTTCTAATTGCGGAACGGGTTTCATAGATTGACCTCTTTTCTATAATTCAAGTTCATATCAACTATGATAACCAAGCGGAGTTTTCCCTGTCAATTTCCCGCAAGTAATGAATGGGGGCTAACTTTCGCATCTTATATCATGAAGGAGAGATACATACAATGGATGTAATCGTCAGACCAACGCCTACATTGAATGGAGAGATCGGGGCGCTGTCCTCGAAGAACTATACGACTCGTTATTTGCTGGTGGCCGCGCTTGCGAAAGGCACTAGCACCATCTATTACCCAGCACATAGCGAAGATAGCGACGCGATGAGACGCTGTATCCAGGATTTGGGCGCGGTTCTCGAAGAAGATGAGGAGAAAGCGGTTATTACCGGTTTTGGCAATTCGCCGCGCGATGTAAAAGAACTGAATGTAGGGAATGCCGGTGCCGTGCTCCGTTTCCTTATGGGAATAGCGGCGCTGTCTGAGGAAGTGACTTTCGTGAATACCTATCCGGAATCTTTAGGCAAGCGCCCGCACGATGATCTCATTGAGGCGCTGGGGCAGCTAGGCGTAACGGTGGAACACAATCAAGGCAAGCTGCCGATTACGATTCGCGGCGGCAGTCCCAAGGGCGGAAAGCTGACTGTTTCCGGCGAAGTTAGCTCGCAGTATTTAAGTGCGCTTCTATTCCTGACGCCCCTACTGGCTGAAGACAGCGAAATAACGGTGACCGGGGACCTCAAGTCAAAGGTCGTTATCGGACAGACGCTGGAGGTGCTGGAACAGGCAGGGATCGTGATTGAAGCAGCGGAGGATTATATGTTTTTCCGTGTTCCCGGAGGGCAAGCCTACCAGGCCAAGACGTATACCGTGCAAGGAGATTATCCGGGTTCGGCAGCCGTACTGGCCGCCGCCGCTGTATCGGAATCCGATATTACGATCCGTAATCTCTCCGAGGATAGCAAGCAAGGGGAACGAGCCATTATCGATGTGCTTCGGATGATGGAAGTTCCGCTCACCCATGAGAACGGGAACGTACGGGTGAAGGGGAATCGGAAGCTAAAGGCGCTTGAATTCGATGGCGATGCGGCTACGGACGCGGTACTGGCCATGGTAGCGGCAGCTGTATTTGCCAACGGAACGTCGCGATTCTACAATGTCGAGAATCTCCGCTATAAGGAATGCGACCGCATTACGGATTATTTAACCGAACTACGTAAGGCAGGGGCTAACGTCGAGGAACGACAGGCTGAGATTATCGTGCATGGCCGCCCAGAGGGCGTTGAAGGCGGGGTCGAGATCAACGCCCATTATGATCATCGTGTCATCATGGCACTGACGGTGGTGGGACTTCGGTCTGCGCAACCGATCCGTATTCAAGATGCACATCACGTAGCCAAGTCGTACCCGCAATACTTTGATCATCTGGCAGCGCTTGGCGCTGATGTAGAGTGGGTAAAATAAAAGCATACGTGTGCATTAGCCAACTATAATGTTTGAAAGGCGGGGTTCAGTATGGCATTTGAAAATCCAGCACGTGAGGAAATCGCGGAAATTTTGCGAAATGCGGGCAATATCGCCGTCGTCGGTCTGTCTGATCGTCCAGATCGTACCTCGCACATGGTCGCAGCAGCCATGCAGCAGCGAGGCTACCGGATTATTCCGGTAAACCCTGTGGTATCCGGGGATATTCTGGGGGAGAAGTGTTATTCCTCGTTGAAGGATATACCTGAACCCGTGCAGATCGTGAACGTGTTCAGACGAAGCGAGCATTGTGCAGAGATTGCACAGGAAGCAGCCGATATCGGGGCGAAGGTGCTCTGGCTTCAGCAAGGGATCGTCAACGAAGAGGCGGCTGCAATCGCGGAGCGAAGCGGCATGATCGCCATCATGGACCGCTGCATCAAGGTTGAAGATTCCATCGCCCTGGGAGGCGGACGTTAATCCGTTCTCCCGCAGATGGCAATAAGGCGCGTTATGATACGGCAGGTTTCGTGAATGAAGGAAAGATGAACTGGTACACCAGTCCTCGTCATCCACCATTCGTGAAGCTTGCCGTTTTTCGTTGAAGCAGCGCTAATCCTTTTGACAAAATCAGGCTCAAGATATACCATCAAGGATAGAAAGGAGGCTCGCCTTGAATTGGTTGGGATCATTACAGCAACTGGGCAGAGCGGTTATGCTCCCTACGATGGCGCTTCCTGCGGCAGCTCTCCTGCTTAGCGTGGGCAGTTTGCCATGGTCGGCGTGGGGGATGGGTACTTTAGGAGAGATCGCCCAAGCAGCCGGACATGGCGTATTCTATTATATGCCCTATCTATTCGCGATCGGTGTGGCCTGGGGGCTGTCCAATCAGGGCGGCCCGGCTGGACTCGCGGCACTGGCGGGCATGTTCATATACGATCAGGTCATTTCCCGTGTGGGTGATGGCAGCATACATCCTTCCACCTTGATCGGAATCATTTTTGGTGTGATGTCCGGATATGTATACAACCGCTTTAAACATATTAAACTTCCGGAGGCGATCCAGTTTTTTGGTGGCTCCCGGTTTGTTCTGCTGTTTATGGGGCTGTTTTCCACCATATTTGCCTGGATGATGCTGAGGCTGGCGCCTTTTGTACAGAGTGGCTTGGACTCGTTCTACGAGTTGACCGTACATATGGGCGCTTTCGGTTTGTTTTTGTACGGTATTCTGTACCGGGTACTTACTGCGTTCGGACTTCACCATTTATTGAATAACCTATATTGGTTTCAGCTCGGTTCTTATGAAACCGAGGACGGTACCATCGTCCAGGGAGATTTGCCACGATTCTTTGCCGGCGACCCCACTGCGGGTGACTTCATGGCCGGGTTATTCCCGATTATGATGTTTGCTTTGCCGGCGATTGCGTTTGCCATCATTCAAGAGGCTCGGGAAGATTTGAAGCCGAAGGTGAAGAAGACGTTTATGCGCTCTGCGCTCGTCTGCTTCTTAACGGGGGTATCCGAGCAGATCGAGTTTGCGTTTTTGTTTGCATCGCCTTATCTGTATGTTCTTCACGCGCTCATGGCTGGATTCGCATGGTGCTTACCTATACATTTAATATTCATCACGGTTTTTCCTACTCGGCGGGCTTTATTGATTACGTGCTCAACTATCATTTATCCCAGAATGCCTGGATGATCATACCGATTGGAATCGTATACGGACTTGTGTATTACTTTCTGTTCCGATGGGCCATTCGAAGGTTTGGCATACCGACACCCGGGCGCGAGGAAGGCTCGGCGCTGGAAGGGCGCGCGGGAGATATTCCTTATCAGGCTCCGCTTATTCTGGAGGCGCTTGGAGGCAAGGAAAATATCGTGCTCGTTCAGTCTTGCATGACGCGTCTGCGACTCACGGTCAAGGAAGACCGCCAGATTGATTCGGATGCATTGAAATTGCTCGGATCGGCAGGGATCATTAAGCTGGGCGGCGGTAATGTACAGGTTGTGTTCGGCACGTACTCCGAGCTGATCCGGGAGGAAATCAACAAGCTGATGCAGCAGGATTTGCCGCGCGTATTGTTCAGTGCTCCCGTGCAGGGGCGTATGCTCCCGATCGATGAGGTGCCTGATGATATTTTTGCAGCCAAACTGGTAGGCAACGGCGTAGCGTTCATTCCGGAAAAAGGTGAGCTCGTATCACCGGTGTATGGCACGGTCATGCATATTTATCCAACGATGCACGCCATTGGGATATCGACACCGGAAGGGCTTGAGGTGTTGATCCATATCGGGATTGATACTTCGCAGCTGAAGGGGCCGTTTACGGCTGTCGTGAAGGAAGGGGATACCGTTGAACCGGGGCAACTGTTGGTTAGGTTTGATCTGGCGTATCTAAAGACACATGCCGCATCGCTAGCCACACCGATGGTCATCACCAATCCTGATAAGGTAAGGTCCTGGAGTTATGCTCCATTCAAGTCCGTAAAGAGAGGGCAGTCATCTGTCATGTCCGTCGTATTAAACGAGAGTAATGCTGGGGGTAGAGAATCATGATACAAGGCATTGGCGCAGCAATAGGCATAGCTATCGGGAAGGCTTTCGTACTGCCGCACTGGGAGCTGGACTTACCAGACTCCCAGATGGACGCTGTCGATTTGGCCAGAGAGTTCGAGCGTTTATATGAAGGCATACGAACCTCCAAGAACGAAATCGAGTTTATCAAGAACGAATTCAAAGAGATGGTTGGGCCGGAAGAGTCACAGATATTCGACGCCCATCTGGCTATACTCGAGGATCCTGTGTTTATGAATGAAATACAGGGCATCATTGAGCGGCAGTATAAGGCCGCCGAGGTAGCGGTTAAAGAGGCGATCGATCATTTTGTGTCCATGTTCGACTTGTTGGATGACGAATATATGAAGGAGCGGGCGCTGGATATCAAGGATGTCGGCAACCGGCTGCTTAAGCATCTGTTGGGCGCACCGGAGGTCAAGCTACCAGCAGATACACAGCCGTATATTCTGGTAGCCAAAGAGCTGTCGCCTTCGCAACTTGTTCATCTTAATCCTTCTCACGTTCTTGGCATCTTGACGATGACTGGAGGCAAGACTTCTCACTCGGCGATTATGGCACGCGCGCTGGGAATCCCCCTCGTAACGGGCATTGAGAATAAACTGGATAAGCCGATTCAGACCGGCGAGTTATTAATTGTAGATGGCGATGAGGGCTTAGTGTATCTGGAACCGGAAGCACTCATTGTGGAGCGATATGAAGGCATACGAGACCAACAGCGCAAGAAGAAAGAGCAGCTGCAACTTCTGGCGGCCGTCGAAGCGGTAACGAAGGACGGAACGTACTTTAATCTGGCCGCCAATTTGAACTCCGTGAAGGAGCTTGACATTGCGCTGCGAAACGGGGCACAGGGAGTCGGGTTGTTCCGTACTGAATTCCTGTATATGGATCGTCATGATTTTCCGACGGAGGATGAACAGTATGAAGTATATAGATATGTAGCAGAGAACGCGGACCAAGCACCTGTGGTCATCCGAACGCTTGATATCGGCGGCGACAAGCAGCTTGATTACTTCTCATTACCGGAAGAGGAGAACCCCTTCCTGGGCTATCGGGCGATCCGGATTAGTCTAGATCGAACTGAGTTGTTCCAGACGCAGCTTACCGCCATTCTAAGAGCAAGCGCTTATGGAAACGTTAAGATTATGTATCCGATGATTTCCTCGGTTGAGGAAGTGAAGCAGGCTAATGTGATATTGCGGCGTGCGATGGCTGATATGGAGCAGCGCGGACTCCCTTATGACGCCCATATTCAGGTAGGCATCATGATCGAGGTACCTGCTGCTGTCACGATTGCCGATCTGTTAGCCGAGGAATCGGATTTCTTCAGTATCGGTACGAACGATCTCGTGCAGTACGTGCTGGCGGTGGATCGGATGAATGAACAAATTGCCCATATGTACCATCCGTTTCATCCAGCGGTGTTGCGCATGCTTCGTTCTACTGTCGAAGCCGCGCATGCGGCGGGGATACCGGTCAGTGTCTGTGGTGAAATGGCGGGAGATGAACGTGCGATTCCGCTATGGCTGCAGCTTGGCGTACATGATCTGAGCATGTCACCTCAATCGGTGCTGCGTGTGAAGCACCGGATCTTGAACACCAACGCGGTTGAAGCTAAAGAGGAAGCGGCCGCCTGCTTTACGCTTCGCACCAGTTCTGCAGTCGAGGAGCGGCTTAGCGCTTTTGCGGAACGCAGCAGTTATATCAAAGGCAACAACGGTACGGATAGCACGGCGTCTTAGTTCTTCATGACAACAGCCGCTTATCTGCCTGCGATCCATCGCATGCAGATAAGCGGCTGTTTGTGGTCAGTAACTTCAGTTCTTCTTGGCGAGCGCATCACAGAATGCTTGGCCATACGGCGGCAGATCAGGTGGACGGCGCGCCGATATGATGTGGCCATCGGTGACGACTGCTTCATCTTTCCAGGTCGCGCCTGCATTCTCCATGTCATCGCGAATGCCTGGTGTAGAGGTGACGGTAACGCCATTCAGGATTTTGGCAGATATGAGCACCCAGCCGGCATGACAGATCTGTCCGATCGGCTTCTGGTCTGCATGCATTTCTTGTATAAGCTGCAGTACCTTGTCGTAACGGCGGAGCTTGTCCGGCGCCCAACCCCCGGGTACGAGAATACCGTCATAATCCTGACTATCGAGTTCATCGAACGCGTATTCAGCTTGGGCAGGGACACCGTATTTGCCGATGTAAGTTTTTCCTTTCTCATAACCGGCGAGGTGAACTTCAGCTCCCTCCTCTCGTACTCTATATACTGGGTACCATAGCTCTAAATCCTCAAATTCCTCGTCTACTAGCGCGATTATCTTTTTTCCTGCAAGTCTCAATTGGATCGGCTCCTTTGCACTAAGTTGCAACTATTGTATCAGAAACAGAGTCTACCTTCACGTCAGTGGAGAGAGGGGAATTTATTATGGTAAATAAAGCTTCATCACAAATTAGCAGGATTCTTTGGTATGATAGTCGAATAGAACTATTTTAGTTGACAAATTTGTGACAAATGATAGGTACGAGATTATGGAAACAGGATTTGAGGTGGGCGTTGTGTTGAAGACCTGCAATTGCGGACAACGAATGAAGTTGGAATTACGGAAGCTGATTCATGAGAGAAGAACCCGAATATGCCATGTTCCTGTCTATGCTTGTCAGAACTGCAAGCGACATGAACTGTTGCCGCTGATTAAAGCGGACCTGGTTCGTTACCTGACATCGCTTAGCGACCAGGAGTCGAGCAAGATTCGCGTCTCTTTTGCAGACGTCAATGAGCCTGCTCATGTGCTTCGGGAAGTGTTTCGTACATACGCTGATGAATCAGCAGATGATTTTCAGGTACGCTGTAAGGAAGCCTTTGATGAGCGAATCAACATGCTTTTGGACTTATTTCGGTATGCTCAGACGATGAAAGATGCGGATTGGATGAAGCAAATCGAAGGAAGGCTGGAGCAGGTTAGTACACTAAAAACAGTCCTTCCTGAAAATTCAAGCAATTTTGCGAGATGATTTTCAGAAAATTTTCTTGGCAGTTGGATTTTTCACGCACTTTTTGTTAGGATAGGAGATAAGGACTTCAATACAGTATAGGAATGTATATCCTGCTCCAGCGTTGACAAAACTGATTACTAACACGAGCATCTGCAGGTTCTCTTGATTTCATCATTCCTATATTGCGACCGAAGTGCTGAATGTTTACGTGAACGGCACGTCTTGCCGTGTCATTGCACTAAGCAGTAATTTGTCGTATCATAAATTCAATTGGTATTGATCGAATGAAAATCTATTGGCAATGGAGAGAAGGAATTTGACGGTAACCATTTACGATGTTGCGCGCGAAGCAGGCGTTTCCATGGCGACAGTGTCCCGGGTAGTCAACAACAACCCGAACGTTAAGCTCAAACCCGGAAAAAAGTATACGAAGCGATTGAACGTTTAGGATATCGTCCGAATGCGGTAGCCAGAGGTCTGGCCAGCAAGAAGACAACGACCGTCGGCGTTGTTATCCCTGATATTTCGAACTCGATCTTTGCGGAGATTGCTCGCGGAATTGAGGATATCGCTAATATGTACCACTATAATATAATCTTGTGTAATGCCGACAAGCGGAAAGAGAAGGAGATCCGTGTCATCAATACGTTGCTTGAGAAGCAAGTGGATGGTCTATTGTTCATGGGCGGAACGGTAACGGACGAGCATATCCAGGCGTTCCAGACTTCCGCAGTGCCGATCGTTCTGTGTGCGACTCGGGATGAGAAGGGGTCATACCCTTCCGTAGACATTGATCATGAACAAGCGGCTTACGACGCTGTAAGCACTCTAGTTCGACATGGACATCGCGAAATTGCGATGATCAGCGGTACGTTGCAGGATCCTGCTAACGGTTATGCCCGATTCCAAGGTACAAGAAGGCGTTGGAGGCTGCGGGTATCGAGTATCAAGAAGATCTGGTGCGAATCGGCAACTACCGGTATGAGTCCGGTGTCGAAGCGATGAAGTATTTCCTTGGACTGAAGAAGAAGCCGACGGCGATCTTTGCAGCAACCGATGAGATGGCGATTGGCGCCATTCATAGCATCCAGGACGAAGGATATAAAGTGCCTGATGATTTCTCGATTATCAGTGTGGATAATATCCGGATGGCTTCGATGGTCCGTCCTCAGCTGACGACGGTCGCACAGCCGATGTATGATCTTGGAGCCGTAGCTATGCGTCTGTTGACCAAGCTGATGAAGAAGGAGAATGTGGACAATCCTCGCGTTATTTTGCCACATGAAACGATCCTTCGCTTATCCGTCAGTCATGTAAACGAATAAGATGGATTGAAATGCTTCTGAGTGTGACGCCATATGACGATGAAAGCTCCTGTTTTCTAGGGGCTTTTTTTCTGGTGAGAATATGGGAGCATATGATGGACTAGGGGGAATTCAATTGACAACACAGAGGATCGGTCTAATTGGGGCAATGGATGAAGAGGTCAAGCTGTTACTGGATCAACTGGAGAACAAGGAGATTTCGGTAAAAGCTGGGGTTACCTATGCTTCGGGATTGATTCACGGCAAGCCCGTCGTAGTATGCAAGAGCGGAGTAGGCAAGGTGAATGCTGCCGTCACGACCCAGGTATTGATTGATACTTACGGCGTTACCGAAATATTGTTTACTGGTGTGGCCGGTGCGCTGCATCCGGAGCTGAACATTGGGGACATCGTTATCTCCTCCTCTTGCATGCAGCACGATATGGATGTGACACCGCTCGGGTTCTCCCGCGGCATGATTCCTTATCAGGCGGTCTCGGATTTTCCAGCGCAACCCTCATTGGTTCAGCTTGCTGAAGAGGCGTGCACGGCACAGTCGGTGGAACGCTACCTTGTGGGCAGAGTGTTATCCGGTGATCAATTCATAGCAAGCCGGGAGACGGTTACGACGTTGTTTGAAGAGCTGGACGGTGTATGTGCGGAGATGGAAGGTTCCGCGGTCGCTCAGGTCTGCTACATGAATCAGGTGCCGTACGTGGTGATCCGATCGATGTCCGATAAAGCGGACGGATCGGCGCATGTGAACTTTCCGGAATTTACGGTAAAGGCATCTAAACGCTCGTATGAAATCGTGAATTACATGGTAAGCAAGCTTTAAAAATGTGCACAAATGAGGGTGTCCCCAACTAAACCATAGCATATTGGCCCTGGTGGTTTGGGGGACACCCTCTTGTTTTTCGTCTTCACTCTGGCTCGGAGCAGGAATCAACGTAATTTTCGGTTCCCAGTACGCTTTCCTACTCGACCCATTCCGCAAAACTTGTCCGTGATGCGTAAAAAGGATGCGTATATGCAGGTTTTTTCATCGAAACCCATCCTTTCAGCGGTAAAAGATGCATATATGCAGGTTTTAATCACCCGTTCGTCCAACTTGCCTTGACTTGTACTAAAAGCCAGCACATTTGCAGGCTTTTAGTAAATATCGCCTTTTAGGCTCACTAATTCCTGCACATTTGCAGGAATTTCTTTTAACAGTGATCTATCGGGGTTACCCCGACGCTTCGCACGCGAAGAGTCTGATTAACCACGAGAAAAAGGGGCTGTCTGGCAAGATTAAAGATCTGTTGGGACAACCCCATTGATTACTGGAAATCTATTAATACATAAACCGCTGCCGGAAGCGGAGGCGGTCGAACTGCTCCTGGGAGGAGAGCGGTACCTGGCGGCCGATTCGCACCATGAGACAGTTTGCTGGATGTGAGCAGATCTCCGGATCATCGGTAGCATACCATTCCATGTCTACCACCTTCATCAGCCGCTCCATCATTTTGCGATAATCCCATACGTTCAAGCCGCTGCCTTTCAGGTCCCAGTGCCAGTAGTATTCGGTTGTAAAAACGATATAATTCTCCATCTGCTCAAACTCAAAAGCGGTCTTGATCATACGTTGTCCAAGTCCGAGCGAACGGTAATCCGTGGCGACTTCAATCGCACCGAGCTCAATCAAATCTTCCATATTCCCTTCCGACCAGCGTTCCTGCTCGTCAGGGTAGTGAAATGTAACGTAGCCCACAATCGTCTCGCGGTCACGCACGATAATAATTCTGCCTTCAGGCAGGCCTGCAATTTCCACCAAGGCTTCATGCTGCTCGCTAGGTCTGCGAAACGCCTTCAGATCTGGATGCATGGTGAGTTTGGATAGTTGTTCGGGAGGTACAGGTCCTTCGATGTTCAGGCGGCGGTATTCAGGGAACAAAACATGAGACTGGTATACCTTGCAGTGTTCCATCCGTTACGCTCCTTTCAAGTCCATACCCTACTTATAGCAAAAAAATAAAAAAATGAAAAGCAATGACAGGCAATCCAGAGCTATGATATAATCGTTTCGACATAAAACCTTCACAATTGTGACTTAAACGATATGTTTCCTTGCGAATCCATAGGGTTAAATACTCGGTGACTGTAACGTTCGTGATAACCCACCGCAATGTGTAAAATGGTACGTTTCATTCAATCATTTTGTAAGCGCTGTCCACAAATAGTAGACCGATTTGAGAATGAGGAGGATGTTATCATGAATCAAACGCATAGCGAAATATTGCCAAGTGAAGTTTCTCGCTCCAATCTGAGCAATTACGAGCAGGCACGCTCCGAGTTCTCATGGGAGGATATTGAGAAGCATTTTACATGGTATGAGACAGGGAAAGTGAACATGGCTTATGAAGCCATCGACCGGCACGTAGCAGAGGGTCGGGGAGATAAAGTGGCTCTCTTGTACAGTGATGCAAACCGGGAAGAATCGCTTACTTATGCCGAGTTGAAAGAGCAATCCGATAAATTCGGCAACGTACTTCGAAAGTATGGCGTCGGCAAAGGGGATCGAGTCTTTATTTTTATGCCTCGGGGGCCTGAGCTTTATGCAGGACTGCTGGGAACACTCAAGGTTGGAGCCGTTGTCGGTCCATTGTTTGAAGCATTTATGGAAACTGCGGTCAAGGATCGTCTGGAGGATAGCGGTGCTGTCGCTTTGATAACGACACCTGCACTTCTGCCTCGCGTTAAGCGTGACGAACTGCCTGAACTCAAGCATATTTTCGTTGTCGGAGAGCTTGAGCAGGAAGATCCGCAATTGGTAGATTATTTCAAAGAAATGGAAACTGCCTCGAATGATTTAGAGATCGAATGGCTGGAACGGGAAGACGGTCTGATTATGCACTATACTTCGGGTTCTACAGGTAAGCCAAAGGGTGTATATCATGTACAGAACGCCATGATTCAGCATTATTATACCGGTAAGGTTGTATTGGATTTAAGGGAAGACGATATCTATTGGTGTACAGCAGACCCTGGCTGGGTGACGGGTACGTCGTATGGCATATTTGCACCATGGCTTAATGGAGTAACGAACGTTATTCGCGGCGGCCGTTTCAGTCCGCAGGATTGGTACAGCACGCTTGTCAATAACAAGGTTACCGTATGGTACAGTGCGCCAACGGCATTCCGCATGCTGATGGGGGCCGGTTCGGAACTGATTGATCAGTTTGATTTGAGCCATGTACGCCACGTGTTATCTGTGGGCGAGCCACTTAACCCTGAGGTAGTACGATGGGGACATAAGGCATACAAACAGCGTATTCACGATACATGGTGGATGACCGAGACGGGTGGGCAGTTGATCTGCAACTATCCGGGCATGGCAATCAAGCCAGGCTCCATGGGTCGTCCGTTGCCAGGCATTACCGCTGCGATATTGGACGATCAAGGTCGCGAGGTCGCTCCATATACGATGGGCAACTTGGCGATTAAGACACCTTGGCCATCGATGATGCGCGGGATCTGGAATAACGAAGCGAAGTATGAGGAATACTTCCGTATTCCGGGCTGGTACATGTCAGGTGACTCTGCATATATGGACGAGGAAGGTTATTTCTGGTTCCAGGGCCGTATCGATGATGTCATTAACTCATCAGGTGAGCGGATCGGACCGTTTGAGGTTGAGAGCAAGCTCGTGGAGCACCCAGCTGTTGCTGAAGCAGGCGTCATCGGTAAACCGGATGTAACGAGAGGCGAGATCATTAAGGCTTTCATATCGTTGCGCGAAGGCTACACACCTTCTCAGGAGCTAAAGGATGAAATTTATCGCTTTGTGAAGGAAGGGTTATCTGACATGCCGCGCCTCGTGAAATTGAGTTTAAGGATAAGCTGCCTAAGACACGCTCGGGTAAAATCATGCGCCGCGTGCTGAAAGCGTGGGAGCTGGATCTTCCAACCGGCGATCTATCCACCATCGAGGATTAGTCCGTTATTTACTCATAATCTTTAATAAGGTCACAGACAGACTCGATCAGAGTTTGGCCTGTGACCTTATTAAATTTACTGAATACTCGAGATTGTTGGTAGGATACCATCATCATCGACTAGCTGTTTATGTTTATATGCAAGGTAGAACAAAGCGCCCGTTCCTGTCTCAGATCATGATCTGTGACAAGGAACGGGCGCTTTCATTTAGTTCTTCTCGAAGTAAGTCGTTGGTGATGCAGGGGATTCGCCTATCGCATTAACGGCTGTAATACGGAACGTACCGCTAATGGGGTTACCCGTGGTGTAATAAAATTCGGTGCTACGACTCGATCCGATGAGCTGGAAGTTACCATCATTATTCGGACTGATGTAGATATTGTAGATCATGACTTCCTCTGCTGGCGAATTGCCGTTCCAGCTTGCCCGGAAGCCTTCAGCTGTGGCAGCTAGTGTCGGTTGGCTAGGCGCTGTTGGTACGGCTGTTACCTCTTCCTGTCCAAGACCGACTTCGGGATCGGTATCGACTCCAGGTAATTCACCCAGACCATCTTCAGGTTCACCGCTATCGTCTGGCAGCTCTCCATTGTCTCCTGGCATTGGAAAGCCTGGTGCTCCGCTTCCTACAATAGCGCTAGGTTCAGATGTATTACCCGCAACATCCACGGCTACAACGTAGTAGGAGGTGAACAGGCTGTCTGCGCCAAGTCCGGTAAAGACGAGGTTATCGTCAACAAGAAGGACTTGACCATGATGTTGATAAGGGTTGCCATTAACGGATTTGAAGAGTCGGTACCCAACGACATCCGGGGAACCGCTGGCGTTAAAGCTGAGCGATCCACTGCCAATCGAATAATGCACGTTCTTCGGTGATGTTGGTGCTCTGCCATCGTCTGTTCTTGGATCCAGTTTGCTTGGCATTCCTTGCTTGGCATCCTGCGGCAGATATGCAGCCAGTGGCATCTTGTCGCCCTTCATGACTTTCAGCGCTTCCTCAAGCTCCAGAATCAGTTCATCAAGTGGTTTCTCACGCTTGATTACGATCTGTTCCCTTAACATATCCAGCGGCGTTGATTCATGTGGGATATAATTGACGCCTCGATAAGTAATATACTTGGCTTTCGCGATGCGTCATCGCTTTCAGTCGGTACAAACTTGGCGTTAAATATATCGGTGACGAATTTGTCCGTCAAGCCAGTCGGTATTTTGCCACTGTAGGCCGAGACGGTCTTGGAAGTAATGCCTTCGGGCTTCTCAAACGTCTTCGTCGGGAACAGTTCAGGCTTCACGTCCGTGATCTCGTTCATGATTCTGGCCCATATGCTCTGCGCATGCTTGCGCTGATCACCTTCGAGTGTGTGGATCATTTGCTTGTAACCTACCCATACGCCAAGTGTAACGTCTGGAGAATAACCCATGAACCACACATCCCCGTAGTTCTGGGTTGTACCCGTTTTACCCACAATTGGAATGTCGCCCATCTTGTTATATCGATCACGTACCGTGCTGCCCGTTCCGTTCGTAATAACGGTGCGGAGCATGTCGGTCATGAGATATGCGGTTTGCTCCGAGAATACTTGCTCAGGCTTGATCTCGTGCTTGTATACGATGTTGCCTTTGGAATCGACGATCTTCTCGATCATGAACGCATCTGCGAACTTACCCTGGTTACCGATGGCACTGTAGGCATTCGTAAGCTCCTCGACAGTAACTCCGTGAGAGAGGCCCCCAAGCACACCAGTTGCTGCGTTATAGTCGCCTTCTTCAAGTGTCGTGATGCCCAGCTTCTTGGAGAATTCCCAGGCACTCTCAATGCCGACATTGTTGTTGAACAGCTTCAAAGCGACGGTGTTCGTCGAGCGATTCAATGCTTCACGCGCCGTCATCAGTCCCTTGTAGCCCGAATAAGAGTTCTTAGGGATGTGGAAGCCTTTCTGATAGTCCTTCAGAATAATCGGTGCATCATCGACGACGCTAGCCGGTTGAATCGCACCGGAATCCATCGCCGGTAAGTACGCTGCGATTGGCTTCATGGCGGATCCAGGTTGTCGTTTCATTTGTGTGGCATAGTTCATCTGCTCATATTTAAAATCACGGCCCTCGATCATGCCGAGGATTGCCCCGGTCTTATTGTCGATCATCATGGCGGCCGTTTGTTCTTTGCCCTTGGATTCACTATCGGGATTGAAAATAGAGTCATCCTCTGCGATGGATCGCATCGAGCGGTAGACGGTGCGATCTATCGTGGTATAGACACGGTAACCGCCCGTGCTTAGCTGCGAGGCAGAATCTTCCGTGAGCTCCGATGCTGCTTGTTGCTTACCTTGTTCGGCTTCCTCGCTTAATTGCATCAGGATATTCGATGCCTGACGTTCGACTTCCATCATGAGGTACGGGTAAGTAACATAAGCCTTCTGCGTACGTGGCGCAAGTGAAGATTTAAGATCGAAGGCTTTGGCTTCATCATGTTCAGCCTGGCTAATCTTCCCCTCGTCGAGCATGGCAGTAAGCACGCGGTGCTGGCGATTAATAGCTCGATTGAACGCCTCCTCATTGAATTGTCCTTGCCCGTTAAAGGCCGAATAAGATGAAGGCAATTGCGGAAGACCGGCAAGATATGCCGCTTGAGCGATGTTGAGATCATTCAGATTGTTAATATTAAATATGCCTTTAGCAGCGGCTTTTATCCCGAATAATTGATATCCGCTGGAGCCGTTGCCGTAAGGAACTTTATTCAGGTAGGCGGTCAATATTTGTTCCTTGCTTAGAAACCGCTCCATCCGCATGGCGAGCAGCATTTCTTTTACTTTACGATTGTCGGTCTTATCGCGACTCAAAAAGGTCAATCTGGCCAGTTGTTGTGTCAGTGTACTGCCGCCCGTCTGTACCGGCTCATTCAACACCCGTTCCTTAACGGCACGTGCGGTACCCTTAATGTCAACGCCCTTATGTGTTTCAAACCGATTGTCTTCTATGGATATAACAGCATCCCTGATGAGTTTAGGGATTTCTTTGGATTCTACCGGCCGTCGGTCCTCTTCGGTTCGCAGCTGGCCGATCGGCGAGCCATCCCTGAAGTAGGCGAAGCCCGTAATGGCATTATCATTCATTGTGTTTTCGATGAGTGCTCTGGATCTCACAGGCTCATCTTCCACAATTGAGGTGACGTAGCCAGCTACAGCGCCTCCAGCGAACAACACACCCATTAGACCTATCACAAAGAGCCATCCGATGATGGATCCCATAATCCGCAGAAAGGACCGTTTGCGACGCGGTTTTTTCTGCTTCTTAGGCTCCTGTTTTTTCTCCTCAACCATGAATGTTTACTCCTCCTTTTAACGCACCTATTATAGCATAAATCGAAGGTTTTGAATCATGTACGCTTATATAGGTTGTCCTTTTTTGAGGAAGATTGACTTTTTTAGGGAACGTATGTTATAAATAATGCAAATTTCAAATCGGCAAAAAGCGTTGAAGGATATCAGTAGAAGGTGGAACTTTCATTTCCAGAGAGTCGGTGGGTGGTGCGAACCGATAATGATCCCCTTTGAATTACCGTCCTGAGCTGACTGGAGGAAATTAGAGCTATGCCATTTATAGCTGCTGGAGTAGTCCGGTTCCGGGATGACGATCCCGTTATGGCAATGAAGTGAAAGTCCGCTTCTTGGTAAGGCGGGCTTTAATTAGGGTGGTAACGCGAGCGCTCCTTCTCGTCCCTTGTGGATGAGAAGGGGCTTTTTTTGCATTGCTGAAACGATGAGGAGGAACTGAACATGAGGTGGGAAGATTTAACGAGCAGCCAGCAACAGGAAGTCGAGCATCAGATGGAAGTGATTTCACGCGGTGCCGTAGAGATGGTGCCCGCAGACGAATTGAAGCAGAAGGTCATGAATGCAGTCGTGTCCGGCAAGCCGCTTGGCGTGAAGCTTGGGCTGGATCCAACGGCACCCGATCTACATGTTGGTCATACCGTCGTGCTGCAGAAGTTGCGTCAGTTCCAGGAATTGGGACATCGCGTGCAGCTTATCATCGGTGACTTTACCGGCCGAATTGGAGACCCGACAGGTAAGTCTGAGACGCGCAAGCAGTTGTCGGAAGAGGACGTGAAGCATAATGCGCAGACGTATAAGCGACAAATCTACAAGTTGCTGGATCCTGAGAAGACCGAAGTGTATTTTAACTCGGAATGCTCGCGCCGATGACATTTGCGGAGGTGATTCATCTGTCTGCCAAAGTGACGGTGGCCCGGATGCTGGAGCGCGATGATTTCACAAAACGCTATCATGGGGGGCTTCCGATCAGCATTCACGAGTTCTTCTATCCGTTGATGCAGGGTATGGATTCGGTTGCGCTTAACACCGACGTTGAGCTTGGCGGGACTGATCAGAAATTCAACTTGTTAATGGGGAGGACGCTGCAAAAGGAATATGGCAAAGCAGCTCAGGTGATCATGACGATGCCGCTGATTGAAGGATTGGACGGCGTACAAAAGATGAGTAAAAGCCTGGGCAACTACATCGGGATCGATGAGGAGCCTAACAACATTTATGGCAAAGCGATGTCAGTGCCTGACGAGCTCATGTTGAAATATTTGGAACTTGCGACGGATATGGCGGATCACGAGTGCGTAGAGTTGAAAGACGGGCTTATCCAAGGACGCATCCATCCTCGCGACGCCAAAATGAGACTGGCTCATACCTTGACTCGTATGTATCACGGACTGGAGGCTGCAGATGCAGCGCAGCAGCATTTTGTCACGGTATTTCAGCAGCGCACCCTTCCGGGCGATATCAAGGATTTCATTCTCCCTGGCGAAGAATTGGAGAACGGCAAGATTCAAATCATCAAGCTCCTGACGCTGCTGGGTTTCGCCGCCTCTAACGCAGAGGCTAGACGGAGCATCCAGCAGAACGCAGTAAGGTGGAATGGAGAAAAAATAATCGAAATCGATAGCGACATGACTCCTCAGACTGGTGACATCATTCAAATGGGGAAACGTAAGTTTGCGCGATTAAGGCTTTCTTCGGGGCACACGCACGATGTTTAAGTAATAAAAAAACCTGAAGGCTGGTAGCCTTCAGGTTTTTGAGGTTTGGTGTCAATCTTAACGGTTGTAGAATTCGACGATTTGCTTCTCGTCGATATCTTGAGAAAGCTCGGAACGTTCTGGAAGACGGATATACTTACCTTCCATTGCAGTCTCGTCAAACTCAACGTAAGCTGGAAGATGAACACGGTTAGCCAAAGCTTCCTTGATGGAAGACAAGCCACGACTTCTTTCACGAAGACCGATTACATCACCGATGCTAACAGAGTAGGAAGCGATGTCGACTTTCTTGCCGTTAACTGTCACATGACCGTGTGCAACCAATTGACGTGCACCTGCACGGGAGTTGCTCAGACCAAGACGATATACGAGGTTGTCCAAACGGCTCTCAAGCAGGAACATGAAGTTTTCACCAGCGATACCTTTCATGTTCGTAGCTTTGTTGAAGAGCGTGCGGAATTGCTTCTCGCCCAAGCCGTACATCAGACGCAGCTTTTGCTTCTCTTGAAGCTGCATACCGTAGTTGCTGATCTTTCTCCGTTGGTTAGCACCATGCTGACCTGGAGGGAAAGGGCGCTTTGCAAGTTCTTTACCTGTACCGCTCAGGGAGATTCCCAGACGACGGCTTAATTTAAATTTAGGACCGGTGTAACGTGCCATTGTTATATAGACTCCTTTTTAATTAAAATTTCTGGAGGCCTCTATTTGCGCCGTATTTGTCGCATTCTTGATCGGATAGCCCGCAAGATTCTGTCAGGAAAGTTCAGCCGCTGTCCTGTCAGTAACAAATAACGTGAGGGTGACACAACGATTCCGCCCAAATTTAACGAATGCATTGCATTCTTATTCAACAATAAATATTATATGAATTAATGATACAAAGTCAAGTTTAACCTTGGATATGGTTATCTTAAATTTTTTAGTACTTTTTGTCTAATTTTGTCGATAGGACCATGGACCTAAAAATATTGTGAAAAATGCATAATTTCTGATGCAAAAATGGGTAGAACAGAGTAAGATAAGATATAAAATAACTAGTCTCATTTATCTACATACCGATCATCCAGACATACCTAAACAGCGCCAGTGACTGTAGTTAGGCCTTCCATTATGGTGCAAAGGAGCGCCCGATATGTCAGAAGAACAACGGAAAGTGCTTGAAAGCTCTCCCGGTTCTGCCGTCATGTTCCAAGATGCCGGGCCAGTTCCTGGGAACGGATCTCGTACGTGGCTTATGGGCCTGGACATTACGTCCCATGATTTCCCTTATCTCCAGCCTCTAATAGAAGAGAGTTATTCGGTGTGGTTGAACGGGGGCGATCAAAGCCGCGCACTCCGGCAATTTGTCTGGGCGCTGCTTTCGCATGATGGTGAATGGCTGACAGGATCCTCCGAGATTAAGGAACTTCTTACGTCCCGTCGCGAAGCCCTCTTGCTTGAAGGTGATATGGGAAGCCCCGCAGATTGGGAAGCCTCTATGAATCTACCTGATGGGAGAGCCATCTGCTCTTACCCGATTTTTAATCGTACAGGCAGTGGAATGTTTACCCGCTTAATAAGCCTTTCTATTGGGCAGATGGATGGCGAGCATGCTTTGATCATGACAGAGTCGTGCGCCCAGCAGTTTCGCGCCTGCTTCTATCAAAGGTTCGAATACATATTCATAGAAGATTTACAGAAGATTCATGCTCAAGCGGAGCGTGAAGTTCACAGGCGCTCTATTCTGTTTCAATACGTGAAGCGGATGCATGTGCAGATTAATGTAGACAGTGTCTTGAACGAAGCGATCGATAGCGTTCTGGCCCTGTACCCTAAAGCCAAAGTGGAACTGTTCATGTCGCAGGATCATGAGAGCAGTCATCCTTTGGTTCGCCCTCTCTTGCTTCATCATTGGCAGGAGGACGTATACGTCCGTACATTCATGGAAGGGGTATTGACCATCCGGCCGCATGACGGTCCGCCAGCGATTGTGGAGATTGGCATCCCGATGGGCGGCAAACAAGGGGTATACGGTGTACTGCATGTCCAGGTAGATCAGTCGGAATTGCCGGAGATGGATCTGGAACTGCTCGGGATGATGGCGGATGCGGCAGGCACGGCTTTTGAGAATGCCAAATTGTACGAGCAATCCAATCTAATGATACATGAGCTTCGGATGATTAACGAGCTTACGCAACGGCTGAACAAGAGCTTGCATCTGGCCGAGATTTTTCAGTTCGCTAATCATGAGTTACTCAAGATCCTGGCAGCGGATTATTGCTGTATTTTGATATACAATGATGAACTTGGTGGACTGGAAGTGGTATCGTGCAACGCTGAATGGCTTGCCAAGGAAGTGTTTGAGAAAGACTATGGCTTGGGTGGACTTGTCTATCATTCGAAGGAACCTATGATCCTGTCGGATTATCAAGAAGAGCGGCCGGCCGAGTCCAAGTTGATGGACACGACCGGATCGAGCTCGATGATAGCGACGCCGCTCATGGTTAACGGTGAAGTTCGAGGAGTGATACTGCTCACTCATAGCAGTCGCCATTATTTCTCTTATGACAGCTATCGATTGCTCCAGGCGCTAACCGGCCATATTGGCCTTGCTATAGGCAACGCCTTTCTCCACGCTGAGGTCAGGCGGATGGCGAATCGGGATATGCTAACTGAACTGTACGCCAGACATTATCTGGATGAAGTCATTCATGAATGTCAGAGCCGTGATTTCTGTGGATCATTAATTGTAGTTGATATCGATGAGTTCAAATTGGTGAATGATACCTTTGGTCATCAACGTGGCGATAAAATATTGAAGCAGGTCAGCAATATCGTCAAATCCACGATTAGGCATAGTGATATTCCGGCTCGCTGGGGTGGGGAGGAACTGGCGGTTTATCTGCCTAGCCTTGGTATTCAGCAGGCGTTGCAAGTAGCCGAACGGATTCGCTGCCGTGTAGCGGAAGAGACGGATCCGAGGGTGACGGTCTCCTGCGGGATTTCCGAATGGAATTGGACCAACGACAAGATCAGCGTCGAATCTTTGTTCTATCGGGCCGATATGGCTCTGTATGAGGCTAAGAACGGCGGCCGGAATCGAATTGTCGTAGAGAAAGAAGAAGTCGAGATAAGTGTCGATTAGAGCTCTGCAGTTGGTGATGCTGCAGAGTTTTTTCTGTTGTCTGCATAATGTGGATGGCCGCTTGTAAGCCTAAAGGGAAAGACGAACAAGGGGATGATCAGGATGACGAATTGGGGCAGCGTATTGCTGCGACTGAGCGCAATCTTATGGATGATATGGTGGATGACTGGCTGCGCTATGCAGGATGGTCTGTCCGGCGAAGAGGCTTTTAACCGGGCGTTGGCAGGACTATCGGGCGTTGATAACTTTACGTTTCAAGGGGAGGCAGCGATCCGAAACGATCCGAATGGTCCGTATCTGCAGAGTCTTGCTTACAAGGGCAGCTTGATGCATCATACCGACCTGACCTTAACATCTCGAAGCAAGCCATCGATGCTGAATCAAGGTTCGAAGAATGAGCCAAATCAGGAGAACGCCGATGTAACTTCGGTGTCCTTAAAGCGAGAAGAGGGACGATGGAGCATTCTGCTGATCGAGACGCCGATGGAATGTGGATGAGGAAGTTGAATCCACTCGAACTGCTGGAATACATTGGAGAGTCAGAGAAGACCGTAACCCGGGAACTGGGAGCGGCTCGTGGAACGACAATGCTTCGAATCGAGTTATCCCAAGAGGCAGCGGCCAAGATGACATATGCGGGACTGGATGAACAAATGAAGTTGCTTGCAGCACGTATTGATCGTAAGGGGGATCCATTATACAGCGATGATCCGCTGGTTCGCGAGCGATTAAAGAGTATATGGTCACGTGATGAGAAGGAAATGAGACAAATGCTGGACGATATAGAAGCTGCTACAATCTGTCATTTAACGATCGACAAACATACGCAGCTTCCGTCGAGGCTTACCATGGAACGTAAACTTGCCTACGTCGATGAGTCTGGGAAGTCTAGAACGGAGACGCTGGTGTCCGACGTGACGTTTGGCGATTTATAGTGCGAACCTGTTTTTTTCGAAAGTAGCGCTGACGACAGCGACATTGCGTGCTACAATAATCTATAAATTTACCGCTGTTCAATTTCTATTCAGGAACAGTCATCATAAGGAGGACAAGACACAATGCGTGATCCCCGGGTTCAAAAATTGGCTGAGAATCTCGTGAATTATTCCGTAGATATGCAGCCAGGTGAGAATGTCCTGATCGAGATGATCGGATCGGAGCGTGACTTGCTGAATGCTATTATCGAGGAGGTAGCCGACAAAGGCGGACGTCCTTTCGTTCAATTGACCGACCGCACGGTGCAGCGTGCCATGTTGAAGAATGCGAATAAAGAGCAGCTTGAGTTGTGGGCCGAGCTTGATCTTAGCCGCATGAAGCAGATGGATTGCTATATTGGCATTCGCGCGGGTGAGAACGTTAACGATCTGGCCGACGTGCCGGAAGAGAATATGAAGCTCTACAACTCCCTCTATTCCCATCCCGTACATAGCGAAGAGCGAGTGAAGCGGACGAAATGGGTAGTGCTGCGTTATCCAAACGCCAGCATGGCCCAGCTAGCGAATACGAGCACGGAGGCTTTTGAGGATTTCTATTTTGATGTATGTAACCTCGATTATTCCAAAATGGACCGCGCGCAAGACCCGCTGGCTGAGTTGATGAGAAAGACCGATAAAGTTCGCATCGTTGGGCCGGGAACGGACCTAAGCTTCTCCATTAAAAATATTGGGGCAGAGAAATGTTCAGGTCAGAAAAACATTCCTGACGGCGAAGTATATACGGCACCTGTCCGTGATTCCGTAAACGGCACAATTTCATACAATACGCCGACTCTATATAATGGCGTAACCTTTGAAAATATCAAGTTCCGTTTCGAGAACGGAAAAATTGTAGAAGCTACGGGAAGTGATACGAAGCGTCTGAACGAAATTCTGGATGCGGATGAAGGGGCCAGATATATCGGTGAATTCGCAATCGGCTTCAATCCGTATATTTTGACTCCAATGAAGGATATTCTCTTTGATGAGAAAATCGCGGGAAGCCTGCATTTTACACCGGGTCAAGCATATGATGTAACAGATAATGGCAACCGTTCTTCCATCCATTGGGATTTGGTGCTAATTCAGCGTCCGGAGTACGGCGGTGGCGAGATTTACTTCGACGATCGTCTGATTCGCAAGGACGGGATTTTTGTCATTCCTGAACTGGCGGATTTAAATCCGGAAAATCTTAAATAGATTGGAAAAATTGTTGCATAAGAAAACGGATTCAATGTATCATGAAGGAGCAATGATGAGCATTTGTTCAGATCCTAAAGTGACGGAGGGATTCGTATGTCGAGTAACAATCAAGCTATCGTAGAAATTTCGCAAACCGCAGGCCAGTTCTCTTCTTCCATCGTGTTGCAGGCTGAGAATAAGTACATTGATGTGAAGAGCATCTTGGGTCTGTTCACAACACTGGTAAGCAGTCAAAGTTATGAACTCCATGTGCACGGACCTGACGCAGATGAAGCTAAGCAAGCAATGATCGACGTATTCGCCAAACATGGCTTGAATGTTAACGTCGTGGCTGAATAACAGGTGCCAGAGAACACCCTTCCATTTATGGTAGGGTGTTTTTTCATATAGAAGGTGTCTATTTAACGCAGGTCCTTGTATTGAGAAGCGTTTTCGACTAATATTAGAGATAGTAAACTGTGCTGTGATTTTGACATAGGGGGGAAGATCATGACTTCATCTGATTTACAGGAACAGCTGAATCTTAAAGCGATCAGTCTTCTACATGAAGATGCAGATAAAATCCTAAAGCTTATTGAAGTACAGATGGAGAATCTGGCTACCCGTTATTGCCCTCTCTATGAGGAAGTGCTGGATACCCAAATGTACGGTTTCTCTAAAGAGGTCGATTTCGCGGTTCGAGCCGGTCTCCTTCCGGAAAGTACGGGAAAGCAGATGGTCAGTAAGCTTGAGCGCAATCTCGCTGTCCTGTACGAAGCCATGAATCAATCCGAGTAGCCTGTACTTGATACAGGCGCATACATAGAGAGACGCATGTCGCTACGGCGGCATGCGTCTTTTTGGTCTGCAGATGTATCGAATTTTCGATTACACAAGGAAAAAAGAAACGCCAAGTATTACGTAAACGGCAATGAGCAGCAGCCCTTCATACCAATTGGAGGCCCCGTCCTGCGTCACGGAGCGGGCAATGAAGATGGCTACCCCGATCGCAACAAGCTCAAGTGTCGTAAATACGAGATCCATCGTATTGCCGAGAAAGAAGCTGATGAACACCAGCACTGGCGCAACGAACAAGGCGATCTGCAGGCTGCTGCCAACGGCGATTTCGACAGCGGCGCCGATCTTATTTTTCATAGCAAGCATGATAGCTGCACTGTGTTCAGCGGCATTGCCGATGATCGCGACGAGAAACGCCCCGATGAACAATTCGCTCAGACCGTACTCGTGACTGATCGGCTCAAGCACCCCAACCAGCCATTCACTGACGAATGCCACCATGACCGTAGCTACGACCAGATAGAGGATCGAGCGCTGCTTAGACCAGATAGGGCCATGTTCGTGCGCGAGGGCATCCTGATCATGATCATCGCTGACGTCAGCCAAATACTCCTTGTGCGTAATCATGGAGAAGAGAAGCCATGCGATGTAGCTGATAATCAGGATAGCGGCTACGATCAGGCTCAGTGTTTTGGTCTCGCCTTCCGTGATCGAATGCGTGTTCAGGAATACGGCCGGAATGAACAAGGCTATGATGGCGAGTGTCATCAGAGAGCCGTTGAGGCCTGCTAGGGTCATGTTGTATTTCTGCACCTTGAATTTAAGCCCTCCCGCAAACAAGCTTAAGCCAAGCACGAGCAGCAGGTTGCCGATGATGGAGCCCGTGATGCTCGCTTTTACCATATCATATAGTCCTTCTCGAATCAGGAGGATGGCAATGATTAGTTCGGCCGCGTTGCCGAAGGTCGCGTTAAGGAATCCGCCGAGTCGTTGGCCCGCAAAATGCGCAACGCTTTCGGTAGCTCGTCCGAGAAAACCGGCGACAAAGATGACTGAAATTGAAGAGAGGATAAACTGCAGTGTATAGTTCCAGCCTGCCCAATGTCCGATAGCACTTAGTGCAAAAGTAAGGATAAGCAGCGCGGGGTTCAACCATTTCATAACGTGTATCCGTCCTTTGGTCTATGTATTCGTTCGTTTCCATCCGAGCGAAAACGACGATAATCGTAACTCTTTTTACAATATACCCAAATAATTTGAAAAATTATCCGTTTTTTAAGAGGGAGCATTTGCTTTTTATGCCCGTTAGGATTTACAATAACGGATAATGAGGTGAAGGAGGAAATGGCATGACGGAACAACTTCAACTGGATAACGGTTTAATTCGAATATCGGATGATGTCGTCTCGAAAATTGCCGGATTGGCTGCCTTGGAAACCCCAGGTATCGCAGCAATGTCCGGTGGACTGTCCGAGGGCTGGGCCAAGAGACTCAGCGGTAAGAACGTGCAGAAGGGTGTTACAGTCGAAGTAGGGCAGCTTGAGGCTGCGGTGGATCTGCGGATCATCGTCCTGTATGAGACCCCGATACATGAAGTGTGCCGCATGCTTCAACAGAACGTACGCGAGGCTGTAGAGAGCATGACGGGCCTGCGTGTGGTAGAGGTCAACGTGAAGGTCGAGGGCGTAGCGTTTAAAGACGACGAATTCGACGATATACCGCTTCGCGCCAAATAGGAAAGAGATTGGGGATAACCCCGCACATGTTGAAAAACTACAGAAAAAAGACTACACGGTCGCCCGGTAGTCTTTTTTTATTACGGATTTTACCTTCTCCTCTTTCAGCGGCCGGGTACTGTCCCTCGAAATGCTGAGTACGATTCCCATGCTGAGCATCATGACCAGCAGTGACGAACCGCCGTAACTGATGAAGGGCAGTGTGACTCCCGTAATCGGAATCGTGTTGGTGACGCCCCCGATGTTGATAAACGCCTGAATAGCGACTAACCCCATAATCCCTACACCGGTCAAAGTGCCGAAGGGATCAGAGCAACGGAGCGATACGATAATTCCCCGTAATATGAAATATAAATAAATGAGTAAGAATATGGCGGTTCCAACAAAGCCAAACTCCTCACCGATCACCGAGAAGATGAAATCGTTATACGGGTTGGGGAGGTAATGCAGCTTCTGCACGCTCTCGCCGTAACCCGCGCCGGTTACACCGCCTTGTCCGATCGCAATGAGTGATTGAATGAGATTGTAACTCGTGTCGGACTCGTCATGAAACGGATCCAGGAATGCTTCGATCCGTCCCATCTTATAATCCTTGGAAGCTTGTTCCGGATTATCGCCTGCACCTGAATTAAACAGCGACCCTACACCTAAGGTGAGCGCTAATCCTAGCACTACCAGCGAGATTGAAGCTAGGATATGCTTCAGGTTCGCGCCACCGGCATAGATCAGCAGGCCGCTGGTAGCGACGAGGATGAAGCATGAGCCAGATCGGGCTGAAGCATGATCAGGCCTGCCACCATCCCCACAATAATGAGTACGGGGAAGAAGCCGCCTTTCCATTGCCGGATTCGTTCCCCTTTTTTGGTAATTAGCGCCGCGAGGTACACGATGGTCGCGATCTTGGCCAGCTCCGTGGGCTGGATGCCGAGCGAGCCGAGATGAAACCAACTCACGGCGCCGTTGGTGGTCTTGCCGACAACGACGACAAGTACGAGCAGCAGCAGTGTCAGAAAGAACACGGGTATAAAGAGCTGGCGGTATTTCTTGTAGTTGATGTTCATGGCGACAAACATCACGATCGTGCCTAATACGGCAAAGGCGGCCTGTCGCTTCGTAAAATATAACGCGTCATTGTAACTGAAAACGGCCAAGCTGGAACTGGAACTGAACACCATAATCAGTCCGAATCCTACGAGCAGCAAGGTAAGGATGAGCAGTTGGAAGTCTGGCGTCCCTCTCTTCGGCTGAGGTTTGGTCGTATTCATAATGTCGGTCCCTTACGCTTCCAGCAAAGCTTTAAGCTCTTGCAGCTTCTTGGTCGCGATGTTCATAACCGGTTGAGGGGCCATGGACTCGTATTCAAGACCGTGCGGGAAGGTGGCTTTGCCAAGATATACCGCTTCGATCTTCAAGATCGTGTCGGGTTTCTCAAGCTTTCCTTCAACGGCACGTGTGTTAAAGCGCAGGAAGTATTCTTCTTGATTTTTTTTATCTTCGATCTTCAAATCATATGTAGCGCGGTAATATTCCCACTGCCAACGAATGAAACCGACTTTCTCCGCACATTCGTCAAGGTAAGCTAACTCACTGTGTAATCCATCAAGGCCTGTATTTTCAAAAATCATGTGGTCTTAAACCCCCTTAATATTCCTAGCAAAGTTCTATAATATGATAGTATGTTTCAGGAACTTGTGCAAGCCTGTACCGCTAGCGTGCTCGGCGCTTCCTTGCTGACATTTTGGTAACGACAGACATTCCACTTTTCTGTTAGAATAAAAGCAGATGAAAACGCTGTGACATGTACGCTTTCCATTCAAGTGGTTATATATTCATATGGCCTCTATTTCAAATGGGAAAGCAGGTGTGTGCAGTGAATCGTATTGTCTACCTAACCGATTATTACGCTGTGGAAGAGAACCGGCAGAAGGATATCGTCGTGATCGATCATATCCCGGAATCTGCGGCGGTTATCGCCGTCCATAAAGGGTGTTTACTGCTGGTGAATCAGCATAGGGAGGCAGTGGACGAAATTACTTGGGAGCTTCCTGGTGGAACGATCAAGCCAGGCGAGGGCAGTACGGAGGCTGTGCGGCGGGAACTGGAAGAGGAAACGGGATTACTGTGCAGGGATCTGCATTTTATGGGAAATGCCTACCCGATGGCCTCGCTCGCCAACCGACGCGTGAACTTTTATTTTACAGATGAGATCAAGCTATCCGGTGAACCGGTCGGCAGCAAGCAAGATCAAGACGAAGATGTAACTGCCGTGTGGGTTCCGCTGAGGGACGTATATCGCAAGATCAAAGAAGGTGACCCGGTAGATGCGATGGTTGGACACGGGTTATTGCTGAGCAGACTGTATAACTTTCTTGCGATTGATTGAGCCGTAAACAGGCGGGGAGGATGATGCAACTTGATGAAGGAAGTTTTTTGGGAACAGTGGTTTCCACAAATGGTAAAGTGGCGTCGTCATTTACATACTCATCCGGAGCTATCCTTTCAAGAGAAGGAGACTTCGGCATTTATAGCCGAGCGATTGCGGGAACTCGGAATGGAAGTGAAGACCGGCGTGGGGGGCTATGGCGTTATCGGTGTTCTGAAAGGGGAGAAACCTGGAAAAACGGTGGTGCTCCGTTCGGATATGGATGCTCTACCGATTGATGACGGAAAGAGCTGCGAATACAAATCAAGTGTTCCAGGCGTAATGCACGCCTGCGGTCATGATGGTCATGCGTCTATCCTGCTGGGTGCGGCGGCATATTACAGCACCTTCGGAGAGGAGATCCAAGGCGAGATTCGTTTTATGTTCCAGCCAGCCGAGGAGTTATGCCCCGGCGGCGCCATCGAGATGATTAAGGATGGGGCACTTGCGGGAGCTGACGTGGTCTATGGCCTTCATCTGTGGACACCATTGCCGCTTGGCACGGCAGCCAGCGCTCCCGGTCCGCTGATGGCGGCAACAGATGAATTCTTTATTGATATTACCGGCCGCGGTGGGCACGGCGGCATGCCGCACGTAACGGCAGATGCGCTCGTGGCGGGGGCCGCGCTGGTGATGCAGTTGCAGACCATCGTCAGCCGCACGGTTGATCCGCTCCAGCCCGCCGTCGTTACAGTGGGAACGATTCAAGCGGGGACGGCGCAGAATGTTATCGCATCGTCCTGCCGCCTCACGGGAACGGTACGCACCTTCGACGAACACACGCGCGTTTTGATTCGCGAGCGGATCGAACGGATGGCGAGAACGGTGGCGGAGACGTATGCTACCGAGGCCTCAGTACGTTACCTGTCAGGTTACCCAGCTGTGGTGAATGACGGGGATGAGACCGCCCGCTTCTTCCGGACGGCTCCAAAGGTATTTGCCGCTGACCAGGTCGTGCTGTCTCCCAAATTAATGCCGGCGGAGGACTTTGCATATTATTTGCGGGAGATCCCCGGCTGTTTCATGTTTGTCGGTGCGGGCAATCCTGAGAAAGAGGCGATCTATCCGCATCATCATCCGATGTTTGACTTTGATGAGGATGCGATGCTGCATGGCGTGAAGCTGCTGATCGAAATGGTCGCCAGCTATCAGAATGGCGAGTAACTGAATGGAAATGGAATGAATGGGCAATTCTAATCATTATAGGGGAAGTTCGGATCCGGAACACTTGGATCTGGGCTTCCTTTTGTCTATTAATCACCAGGAGGAAGCTCAGATGCATAACAAACCGTGTATCGTCCAGCGGGACCGCACCGTGCTGCTTGAAACCTGTCATGCCGATTATGAAGCCGCGCGCGATGCACTTGCTGGTTATGCCGATCTAATCAAAAGTCCTTCGTCATTTCATACATATCGTATCACCCCGTTGTCGTTATGGAACGCAGCAGCAGCAGGCATGAGCCCGGCAGAGGTAGCGACAAGCCTGCAGTCACTGTCTCGCTTTGATGTTCCTGCGACCGTTCTGGATGATATTCGTCAACTGATGGGCAGGTATGGCCAATTGTCACTCTTACCCCATCCCACCCGAGAGCGTTGGCTGGTCTTGTATAGCGATCATGAAACGTTGATTCAGGAGTTGAAGTCCCGACATGCTGTGGCATTAGGGAGCCTGGGGATGGAGTTCATTTCGTTGCAAGCCGCACAAGTGCCCGCTGAGCGACGCGGGGAAATAAAGCAAGAGCTGACAAGGCTCGGTTATCCTGTACTTGACCGTGCCGGTTATCAAGATGGTCAATATCTGGACATGCACTGGCGTGAAAATGAGTCGTTCCAACTGAGGGATTACCAGCGTAGCGCCGTCGAATCTTTCAAAGACGTTGACGGTGAAGGCGGCAACGGAGTGCTGGTGCTTCCCTGTGGAGCGGGAAAGACGATCATTGGTTTGGCGGCTATGCTTGAATTAAAGTGTGAGACCTTGATTCTGACTTCGAATACAACGTCCGTTCGGCAGTGGTCAAGGGAACTGCAGAGCAGGACTTCATTAACGTCTGATGACATCGGAGAGTATTCCGGCCAGCGTAAGATGGTGCGTCCGGTCACCGTAGCCACCTATCAAATTCTGACTCATCGTAAGGGGAAGGATGACGAGCAGCTTCATATGAAATTGTTCAACGAGCGGCGCTGGGGTCTGATTATTTACGACGAAGTTCATCTGCTTCCTGCGCCCGTGTTTCGGGCAACTGCGGATATCCAGGCGACGCGTCGTCTTGGACTTACAGCGACGCTCGTCCGGGAGGACGGGCGGGAGCATGATGTATTCTCGCTGATCGGGCCTAAGCGATATGAAATGCCTTGGAAGCGGCTGGAGGAGACCGGATGGATTGCGGAAGTGGCATGTGCCGAGATCAAGGTTCCGTTGCCCGAGCAGGTGAAGAATGCGAGCATTGCCGCCAGTAAACGCGAGCAGTATCGGCTCGCTGCTGAGAATCCCTTGAAGCTTGACGCCGCCTGTCGGTTGATCCAGCATCATCACGAGGCCCAAACGCTGATTATCGGGCAATACCTGGATCAGCTGCATTTGATTGCAGAGCGTCTGCAAGCGCCGCTCATTACCGGACAGACAACGCAGGAGCAGCGACAAGAGCTGTATGCCGCATTCCGCAGAGGCGATGTGCGCAGGCTCGTCGTATCCAAAGTTGCGAATTTCGCCGTGGACTTGCCTGATGCTTCCGTAGCAATAGAACTATCGGGGAGCTATGCTCCCGCCAGGAAGAAGCCCAGCGACTCGGGCGTCTCCTCCGTCCTAAGCAGGGGCATAATCGAGCCTTTTTCTACACTCTGGTATCCGCGGACAGCCGGGAGGAGATGTTTGCCCTTCGAAGACAATTATTTCTGATTGAGCAAGGGTATGAATACCATTCCGTAACGGTCAGCGAGCAGCATGGCCTGTTGGAAGGTGTACATGCGTTTGGGCATGGGATTGGACGCCGGAGCCATGGTTTGTTTAAGGAGGTGCCTTGATACATGGTTCTCGATTCGAATGGGGGTTGCGCGATCGATCAGCTTCCACTTCATGAACGTCGTGTACTTCGCCGCATCTGGGAAATCTTCGCTGGTCAAAGCTTTGATGAAGGTAAGCTGCGAATGCTTACGGTTGAGCGAATGAGCGGCATGGACATTCAACTGGCTTTCTTGTCATTGCGAGAACAGGGCTACATTCAAGCCATGAAGCAGGGCTGGGGTGAACGCTTGTATTTTGTCCCGTTCGCTAAACGGAAAGCTCTCTATAGAGCTTTCGGTGGTTACATAGCCCCGGCTTCCCCTTCCGCGAATGTAGAACTCAGTCAGGAAGGAACCTGCGGTATTTCAGTAGATATGTTCAATGTGCTTGTATATGTTATCAAGCATGAGGTAGCTGTTACTAGTAAAGGGGTACTGCATAAGAGGCATATTCAGCGGCTGGCGGAAATCATAGCGTTATCTCAAGTGGATGCCGAACAACTTGATCTTCAATACGTGCATCAGGATGCTTATCCGGCACAAGTGGCGGTGATTCTGGATGCGTTGTTCTATTTTGGTCTGATATCGGTGAGTAGAGCTAAACTCAGCTTGAATTCAGCTTCTGTGGAGGCATGGTTAGAGTTGACGCGAGAAGCTACGGACCGTCTAATCTTCAACATGATGATGGAGCGCTTTGTACCAAGCTTGCCGGCGTACCAGCACTTTACCTGGCGTTTATGTGATGCCTCCTTGAACCGAGGGCATTGGTATGCGGCCGAATTCATGTTGATGGGAAGCAGGCATGATGATGGAGTGGGTGCTGTCACGGCTCCGACGCTATTATCGAACGGAGATATTATGCCTTGGCTGTGTTTCATGGCAGGTTGCGGTTATATGGACATCGGGAGGAATGCTGGGGGCAATTTATTCGTGCGTTGGCGGGTGGAACCTGGTCGCTTGCTGCAATCGGAACCGCATGAAGAACGTTGCACTGAAGCGGGAGGAACTTTGTATGTTCAACCCGATTTTGAACTGTTGTTACCGCCGGAGGTACCCATGAAAATAAAATTTACTACGGCGCTGTTCACCGAACGGGTCACGGATGACTGGATGACCGTGTATCGTCTGACAAGAGATTCGATCTGGCAGGCAGCAGCGATCGGGATCGAGTCGGAATGTATCGTGCCGTTTCTTCAGAAACAGACGTCATCGGGCATACCTGACAATGTAATGACGGCACTGCGATTCTGGAGCGCCGAGAATGAGAGCTTGTCCATCCAAGATAACAGAGAAGATAGTAGGCTAGCTAACTTGTTTGAAGGCAATCAGAGCATTTATGGCGGGTTTACGGCTGCTTCGAGTGGTTCAATCAACAGAGTTATGATAAATGGCATCCGCGGGCAGCACGAGCTGCAGTATGAGCTGGACGAAACGCTGCCAGAACGAAATGATGTACTGCCTCCACTCGATCATCTCCCCTTGATGTGGGTACGGGATTGGCGTAGTTATCATAGCTCCACTGCCAAGCAAATGATGGAGGAGGCTCTGAACATCTCAGCGAAACTGGAAATCTGTGTAGATGGGAACCGAATGGAATTTGTACCACATCAGCTTGTGCGTCATCCATGGGCCATAACGGGGGTGATCTATGAGCAGGATTCGGATAAAGAAGGAGTCATTGTTCAATTACAAGATGGGGAGTGGAAGGAAATGCGGCTCATTATTCCTTCTTGAAAGCGTATGAATTCCCCCCTTCTTAAGAGACGTTGGTTATGCTATGATGGGATAAGGCCACTATAGATACAGTGGTCCAATCTAATAGAGAAACGGGATGAGTTCATGAGCGTATCGGAATTAAACACGGTCGATATGGCCGAGGTGCTCACCTATGCCTATGAGATAGGCGACATGATTAATGCTTCCGTCGAAGTGGCGGATTATCTATATTGGAAGCAGGCCGTTGAGCGGGATGCAGCTGTACAGGGTCTGGTCCGCCTGCTTGATACCAAGAAGGAACTGTTCGAGGAGACTCAGCGATTCGGACACTTCCATCCGAACTATCATTCCGCACAGGATGAAGTGAGCAAGGTGGAAGCAGAATTGGAACTGCTCGAGCCAGTCGCCCGCTTTAAGCAGGCTGAGAAGAATCTGGATGATCTGTTGCATTCGATGTCCGAGAGAATTGCCTTCTCGGTCTCTGAGACGATCAAGGTCCCAAGCAACGACCCGATGCCGAAGAAGGGCTGTGGCAGCGGCGGAGCGTGCGGCTGCGGTTAATATGTTCTTGGCTAATATAGAGAGTAGATGAAAGTGAGGCGGGGAGCTCAAGATGTTAGCTGAACGTACCGGTTTTATTATATGGGTCAGCGACGTGAAGGCAGCAAGGAACTTGGAGAAGTACGGCAGCCTTCATTATATTTCACGCCGCATGCACTACGCTGTGATGTACGTGAATGCTGATCGGGCAGAAGAGACCATGAAGAACATCCGGAGATTATCATACGTTCGCAAAATCGAACGCTCCTACCGGAATGAGATTAAGACGGAGTACAGCAGCAAAGGGCCGGATAAAGCGAAGTTTTACGGGCCATAACCGTATGGCAGAGCAGATCGGGTACACTTGTTAATACAACACGGAAAAGCGGCCTAAGGGCCGTTTTTTTGATGATGAAAAAAATAAGGAATGATTCTGCGCGCATTGGAATAAAAAAGTATTTGGTTTAATAAACTGTAACAAATGTGGGTGTTGTCTATGTTACAATTAGCATCATTTCATCAGTTTCCTACCTGAACGGCAAGGATACAACTAGCGATTCTTCTAATATTTCGGTAATTATTCACAAATAAAGATGTTTCAATCTTGTGAATCCTAGTGGAATGATGTAATATGTTGGGTATATATACATAGATACAAAGACCCGTTTGGTGGAGAGTGATAATCCATGCGCGATAAAGGGACAGAGCGGTGGAGCACCTATGAGCCGTTTTATATTACCTTGAATGATAAAAAAGTAGCCGACGTCGTTATAACCAATCATGCGAAGAGCCGATATACGGATCGAGTTGAGGACAGCAACACCTCCCACGAGGAGATTGGTACGTGGATGTGGGAATGTCTGAAGCAGAGCCGGATCGTACCCTATTATCGCAATGAGCAGGACGTATATTTAATCGATGATGATCTGGTTGTCGTGGCGGAGTTCGCTGAGCTTGAGCATGAGCGTGATCTAATTGGCAATCCGCTGCACCGCATGATTATCGTCACCTTTCTCGGACGGATGTCGGAGACGATCGAACTTCGTGAT
This sequence comes from Paenibacillus sp. JCM 10914, assembly GCF_001315105.1. Classification (GTDB taxonomy): domain Bacteria; phylum Bacillota; class Bacilli; order Paenibacillales; family Paenibacillaceae; genus Paenibacillus_AQ. The sequence continues at coordinate 394,249 of NZ_BAZR01000001.1, forward strand.
CTGAAGTCTTATTACTCGTGGCTTCGTCATTCACGGCGAATGACGCTCATTAAGAACAGCCGTAAACGTAAATAACATAGATAAGAGCCTTAATCAGTTAGGATTGTTTCGGCATGCGAGCGTAAGCGCGGATGTCCTTTTTGTGTACACTTCATCCGGTTATCCGTTACAATGAATGATACGAGGCAGAAGACAGCGAGAGGAGCGATCCGTCATGAACTTTCACCAACTACATATTTTTTATACCGTTGCGGAGCGGGGGAGTTTCTCTTCGGCGGCTCAGTCGCTGCATATGAGCCAACCGGCAGTTACGATGCAGGTGCAGGCGCTGGAGGAGTATTTCGGGACCAAACTGCTCATCCGCTCGACCAAACGGATGGAGCTGTCTGAAGCGGGAAGAACGCTGTTGCCTTTTGCCAGACGGAGCCTGGAACTCTCGCGGGAGACGGATGCAGCGATGGCCGCGTTCTCGAACATGCTGTTGGGCCGATTGCAGCTTGGCGCGAGTCTGACGATCGGTGAATATGTGCTGCCGCGTCTGCTGGGCCCGTTCGGGCGGGAATACCCGGATATCTCTATCATGCTCAAAGTGATAAATACAACGCAAATTCTTGAAGAAATTGCGAGTTATCAGCTTAATTTCGGATTGATTGAGGCTCCGGTCGAGCATCCTGATATGGTATTGGACGCTGTGATGGAGGACGAGCTGAAGCTGATCGTTCCAGCCGGGCACCCGCTGGCTGAGCGAACAGATCCAATTGTGCTCGAAGATGTCCTCACGTATCCATTCGTACTGCGAGAGAAGGGATCAGGCACGCGCCAGGTAATGGAGGATGTTCTGCTACAACGGGGGGTTGATCCTGCAAGCATACAAACCGTGATGGAATTAGGAAGTACCGGTGCAGTCAAATCCGCAGTGGAGGAGGGACTTGGCATCACGATGCTCTCCACTTCGACAGTCAAACATGAAACCGCGCTTGGCCTGGTCAAGATGATTGATATTGCGGATGCTTCTTTCAAACGGAATTTCTACTCTATTCAATTACGCTCCGCGCGGTTACCGATGTCGGCAAGCACGTTCTTATCCTACTTACGTGAACAAAAGAAATAATGATTAATGGACCAAATGGTTAAAGGTGGTGAAAGCAATGCGTCTGACAGATGATCAAGGCGGGTGTGATCTGCATACCCATACGCAGGCTTCAGATGGAATGAACACTCCAACAGAGAATGTCGAGCTCGCGCAGGCCCGGGGATTGGGTGCGATTGCTATTACGGATCACGATACGGTAGCTGGAATAGCCGAAGCTCTGGAGGCAGGGAGGCGCTGGAATGTGGTTGTCGTGCCGGGGGTTGAAATCAGCACGATGGCAAGCGGCAAGGATATTCATATTCTCGGTTATTATGTGGATTACCTGGACCCTGACTTTCTCGCACGGCTTGCTGAACTCCGCCTTACACGAGATGTCAGGAATGAGAAAATTCTGGACAAACTTCGTGCGCTCGGATTAGAGCTGACGATGGATGAGGTGATCGGCGGCTTAGGGCGATCGCTTGAGCCAGATGAGAGTATTGGCCGCCCGCATATCGCGGATGCACTGGTCCGTAAAGGTTATGCGAGCACGATGCGTGATGCATTCGACCGATATTTGGCACAAGGAGCGGTGGCCTACGCTCCGCAGCCGCGAATTCATCCCCGGGAAGCGTGCGAGTGGATTGTCGCCGCAGGCGGGGTACCGGTGCTCGCTCATCCTGGCTTATATGGTGATGACGCACTCGTGCGGGAGATCATTGCCGAAGCAGCGGTGAAGGGGATTGAAGTGTACCATTCGGATCATGATACGACAGACGCAGCACGATATTTAGCCATGGCGGAGGAATACGACCTGATCGTGACGGCCGGATCGGATTATCATGGCGTCAGACAAGGACAAGTTTTTCACGGGGATATTGGCAGCAAGCAGTTGCCAATGAATGTACTCGCTCAACTGAAATCAGCGAGAGCGGCCTCAATTGAGGAGTGACTTCATGTAATAGAGGGCGTAAGGCAAGAGTTCACTCTTGTCTTACGCCCTCTTTGTGTAGTTAACTGTTGCGGTTATTTTTAACCGTGTTTGGCATGGATTTAATCTGTTGTTCGTTCGGCGTGACGAACAACGTCTTCTGATTATCGTAGATGACAAATCCGGGTTTCGCGCCATTCGGCTTGCGAACATGCCGGATCAGGGTGTAATCCACAGGCACGCTGCTGGATTCTTTGGCCTGACTATAGTATGCCGCCAGCTGCGCGGCCTCTTGCAGGGTGCTGTCCCCATACTCGTTGCTACGAATTACCACATGCGACCCCGGAATGTCCTTCGTGTGCAGCCAGGTATCGTTGCTAGCAGCGAGTCGGTTGGTTACGTATTCGTTCTGCAGATTGTTCTTGCCCACATACAGTTCGATGCCTTCAGATGAAGTGTAGACATGCAGCGTCGGTTTGTCGTTCTTTTTCTTCTTCTTCACCTTGCGGCTGCGATCCCGAAGATACCCTTGTTGAATGAGCTCATCCCGGATTTCATCAATATCATTCAGGGAGGCATGTGCTAACTGCTGTAATAGGCTCTCCAAATATTGAATTTCTTCGCGGGTCTTGATCAGTTGCTCGTTAATGATAGTTAAACTGTTCTTGTATTTGTTATATTTTTTGAAATAGCGCTGTGCATTATCCGACGGCGTTAGAAGCGGATCAAGCGATATGGCGACCTCTGCTTGCTCTTCATCGTAGAAGTTAATGAGCTTCGCTTCCTTGTCGCCTTTCTGGATCATGTGCAGCGAAGCGAACAGCAGCTCACCGGATATCCGGTAACGGTCTGCATCGCCGGCTTCTTCCAAATCTTCATGCAGCTTGTCGAGTTTCTTGATGTTCTTGGCGCGCTCATTCTGTAGAAAACGAAGCAGGTCGCTCACCTTCTGCTTAACTGCATCTCGCTGCGCTTTATCCCCGTAGTAATCCTCCATGCATTGGCTGACGGTTTCATAGCTTCGGGTTTCTTCCTCTACCATCGTTAAGGGAATGACAGAGAAGACGGATTTGCCCTTGCTATTAAGGCCCGAGACCGGTTCATAACGATGCTGGCGAACCATTGCCATAATAGAGTCAAACGCCGTCCAGAGGCTGCCGCAATCCTTCTCTTCATTATGAACGGCTTGAGCCCGGTGCACGATCTCCTGCGCGATTAACGGACTGAGTCCGCTAAATGCACTAACCAGCCAGGATACCCCCGATTCCTCGCTGAGCAAGCAGGCTTCCCGAAACGTTTCTTGCGTCGTCTCCAGCGGATTAAGCTTGTGCTGTTCAGGCGGCTCGGTGTATTGGAAACCGGGCATAACAACCCGGTAGCTGCTAATGGCTGGCGTTACATGATTGATGCCGTCGAGGATGGTGCCGGCCTCTGGATCCAGCAGAATGATGTTGCTATGCCTGCCCATTAGCTCAATGATGATTTTCTTGGAGGAGATATCGCCGAGTTCATCCCGCTGCCTAATCGTCAGCTGAATCATCCGCTCCATCCCGACTTGCTGGATGTCCTCAATGATGCCGCTCTCGCAGTGCTTGCGCAAGATCATGCAGAACATCGGGGCCTCGGCCGGGTTTACAAACGTCTCCTGCGTAAGATGCACCCGCGGATATGTAGGGTTTGCGGACAGCAGCAGCTTGGCGTTCCCTTGCTGGGTTCGAATGTGCAGGACAATGTCCCGATCCCCGGGCTGATATATTTTATTGATGCGTGCACCCTTGCATGATTGAAGCTCATGCACGATCGCACGGGTTACGATGCCGTCTAGTGCCATGATTCATTCTCCTATCTGTCAATTACCCTTCCTATCGTTCTCCTCTATGATGCCATACTTCCGCCAAAAACTTAAGCGCCCTTCTGTGATAATTCAGAACCTGTCCGAATACATTTACTTTAGAAAGGGTGGAAAAGCTGTCATCCGCCGGATCTTGCAATACAACCGGGAGGGAAGGGAAGCATGGAACAAAAGCAATGGCACCAGATGGATACGGATGAATTGCAGCAGGTGCTGCATCTTCGTCCGGAGCAGGGCCTCACGGAAGGGGAAGCCGCAGAGAGGCGAAAAACGAGCGGCTACAACGAGCTCTCCGAAGGCGTTAAAATTTCTCCATTTGTTCTGTTCTTGAATCAGTTTAAGGATTTTATGGTGTTGGTGCTGCTTGGTGCCACCTTGGTATCCGGTCTGCTTGGCGAGTATTTGGATGCTGTGACCATCATCGCGATCATACTCATTAACGGTATACTCGGCTTCGTTCAGGAATTCCGGGCGGAACGTTCCTTGCGGGCTTTGAAGCAGTTGTCAGCGCCTACTTCCAAAGTGTTGCGGGACGGCAAGGTTGTGCAGATTGCAGCCAAAGAACTTGTTCCAGGCGATGTCATACTGGTTGAGAGCGGGGACCGCATTCCAGCGGACGTACGCTGGTTGGAGATTAATAGCTGCAGCGTTGAGGAATCGGCGCTGACGGGAGAGTCTCTGCCTGTCAATAAGCATGCTGAACCGATCGCGGAGGCGGATGTACCGCTAGGTGATCGCAAGAACATCGGATTTATGGGCACGATGGTTGCCCGAGGCAGCGCTAAGGGTGTCGTTATTCAGACGGGCATGGACACGGAAATGGGCAAAATCGCCGACCTTATTCAAAATACCGAATCGCAGGAGACACCGCTTCAGCATCGGCTGGAGCAGTTAGGCAAAATTCTGATCGCCATGTCGCTGGGCCTAACGATCTTGGTGGTGGTAGCAGGCATACTTCATGGACAGCCTGCACCTGCTATGTTCCTTGCGGGTGTCAGTCTTGCGGTAGCTGCTATTCCGGAGGGGCTGCCGGCCATTGTTACGATTGCGCTCGCTCTAGGGGTGCAACGGATGATCAAGCGTAAAGCGATCGTACGTAAGCTGCCTTCCGTGGAAACGCTCGGTTGCGCCTCGGTGATCTGTTCCGATAAGACAGGCACATTGACTCAGAATAAAATGACGGTGACACAGGTGTGGCTTGGCGGTCGGTCGCTCGAGGTGACGGGACAAGGGTATGAGCCGACCGGACAAATCCTGCACCGCGGAAAGCCAATAGAGCTGAGATCGGATCAGGAACTGCGGAGGCTACTGCAAATTAGCGGACTCTGTAACAATGCAGAGATCTATGAGAATACGCAAGCCGAGATGCGTAATAAGCGAAAAGGCAAGGAGGAGCAGTCTGCGGCAGGCTGGGAGCTGAAAGGAGACCCAACAGAAGGTGCCCTGCTCACGCTATCTTCCAAAATGGGCTTGAATCGAAGTAGCTGGATGCAATGTACCAGCGGGATAAAGAATTCCCCTTCGATTCCGAACGGAAGCTGATGTCGGTTATTGTTAACCATCAAGGCGGACGCCTCCTTTGCACGAAGGGAGCACCCGACGTGCTGCTGGATGCGTGTACGTATATTTTGTGGGAAGCAATGTCGTTCCGCTTACCGGGACGCTGCGACAGAAGGTGCTGGCCGCCAATGAAGGCATGGCGAAGGAAGCGCTACGCGTTCTCGGACTTGCCTATCGCGATCTCCGATCGTACGATAAGCCGGAGACCGAGCAGGAGGCAGAGAGCCAGCTGATCTTTGTCGGGTTGGCGGGAATGATCGATCCGCCGCGGCGCGAAGTGCGGGATGCCATCGTCACGTGCCGCCGTGCGGGCATCAAGACAGTCATGATCACCGGGGACCACCGGACAACCGCGGAAGCGATCGCTTCCCAGCTCGGCATCATGCCAAGAAACGGTCTGTCGATGTCAGGCCAGGAATTGTCCCGGATGGACGACAAGGAGCTCGACGCCAAGGTGGAGTCGGTTTATGTATATGCGCGCGTATCCCCGGAGCATAAGCTTCGGATCGTCAAATCCTGGCAGCGTAAGGGCCATGTTGTGGCGATGACCGGAGATGGCGTCAATGATGCGCCGGCCATTAAAGCTTCGGATATTGGGATAGCCATGGGCATTACCGGTACGGATGTAACAAAGGAAGCGTCATCCCTTATACTCAGTGATGATAATTTCTCCACGATTGTGGCGGCGATTGAAGAGGGGCGGAGCATCTATGAGAATATCCGCAAGTTCATTCGCTATTTGCTCGCCTCGAATGTGGGCGAGATCCTGACGATGTTCTTCGCGATGATGCTCGGATTGCCGTTACCGCTCGTGCCGATCCAGATCCTGTGGGTCAATCTGGTGACGGATGGCTTGCCGGCCATGGCGCTCGGCGTGGATCAGCCAGAGAAGGATTTGATGGAACACAAGCCGCGGGGAGCCAAAGAGAATATATTCGCCAGACGGTTAGGCTGGAAAATCATCAGCCGCGGCATTCTGATCGGCTTATGCACACTCGGTGCGTTCTGGCTCACGCTGCGCATTGCGCCGAATGATCCCGGACAACTGGCGAAGGCGCAGTCGGTTGCATTTGCTACCTTGGTTATGGCACAGCTGATCCATGTGTTTGATTGCCGGAGCTCGCGTTCGATTTTTCACCGCAACCCGCTGCAGAACAAGGCGCTTGTACTCGCCGTATTATCCTCGGTGCTTCTGATGCTGGGGGTTATGTACATTGAAGCGCTGCAGCCGATCTTTAAGACTGTACCGCTCGGGTTGAAGGAATGGGCGCTTACGCTTGTGGCTGCCGGCATCCCAACGTTCCTGATGGGAGCGGGCAGTGTGTGGGGCGGCAGACGGAACCGTAACCGCCGCAGCATGATGACGAAGAGTGCAAATATTTCAGCGTAAAATGAATGGCTGGCCCATCTTTTCTACGATATGCTATGCTCGATTGCAGCAATAGTAGAGGAGATGGGTTTTTACTATGGAATTTACGAAAATGCACGGCCTTGGCAACGACTTTGTTGTCGTGTATGGCAAGCAAGAGCTTCCGAACGATGCTTCCGAATTAGCCGTGAAGTTGTGTAATCGCTTCTTCGGTATCGGGGCAGACGGTCTTGTATATATTCTGCCTTCCGAACAGGCGGATTTCATGATGCGTATTATGAACTCTGACGGCTCCGAGGCCGAGCAATGCGGTAACGCGATTCGGTGCGTCGCGAAATACGTGTACGATCATGGTCATATCGACCGTGAGGAGATTACGATTGAAACGATCGGTGCAGGTGTGCAGAGGGTTGGCCTTACCGTGCAAGACAGTCAAGTTAGCAGTGTTCGCGTCGATATGGGGGAACCGGTGCTGAACGGATTACAAGTTCCGACGACGGTGGACCTTAACCCGGTGGTAGACCATCCCATTGAAGTGGACGGACGCGAGTTTCGTTTCACGGCTGTGTCCATGGGAAATCCACATTGCGTGATCTATGTGGACGATGCTGTGAATTTTGATCTTGGCGTATGGGGGCCTAAACTGGAAGTTCATCCACTATTCCCAAGGAAGATTAATGTAGAATTCGCTACAGTGAACACGAGGGATCAAGTGGATATGCGGGTGTGGGAACGTGGAGCGGGTCCAACGCTCGCTTGCGGAACGGGCGCATGTGCAACGCTCGTGTCCTCCGTATTGAATGGTTCTACCGATCGTAATGCATGGATCTCGCTCAAGGGCGGCGATCTGTTTATCGAGTGGGACGAGAATGACAATCATGTGTATATGACAGGACCAGCCGAAATGGTCTACAAAGGCAATCTGTAATAATCCACAAATCGGGGAACATACTTCTGCTTGTGATTCCTGAGATCGTCCTAGGGCACAAACGGTGACAAAGAGGCCGTCATCTATAGCAGCCTTCTTGAGCAAATTGTGGGTGAGTGAGAACCACCCGACCTCGAGGTTCACTTTCGTCAAACCTCGAAGCAGGATGAAGTTGGTCTATGCTATATTAAATGTACAGGTTAAACCGTTCTTTTCGTAAATGGTTTGGGTCGCACCTCCATTTTACCAAAGAACGGTTTTTTTACGTCTTCAAACAGCAAGAAGGGCATCTCGCAAGATCTAAGAACTTTTGGGACACCCTCTTTGTCCCTTTATCTTTATGAAGGTTTTGTGATACATTTATTGAAAATAAACGTCGGGTGGAGGGACAACGCGATGAAACCGAATCTGCGTCAGATATTGGGGAATGAAGTACTGGTCGGTGACGGCGCGATGGGTACTTATCTATATCAGAAAGGCTTTCCCGTAGGAATCTCATATGAAGAATTGAATTTGACCTCACCGGAAGTTGTGGGTAACGTACACCGCCAATATATCGAAGCGGGGGCACGGTTGTTAGAGACCAACACCTTCTCTGCTAATTTTGATAAACTATCGAAGTATGGCCTGGAGAGCAAGGTAGAGGAGATTAACCGAGCAGGCGTGAGAATTGCACGCGCAGCTGCCGGAGAACAAGGATACATCGTAGGTGCTGTAGGTTCCATTCGGGCAGGTAGAAGAAGTAATATCTCAACGAATGAACTGAAGCGGTATTTCGAAGAACAGATAACGGTGCTGCTGTCCGAAGGCGTTGACGGCATTCTGCTGGAGACTTTCTACGATGTTGAAGAGATTCAGTTGGCGTTGGCGCAAGTTCGTAAATATAGCGACCTGCCTGTTATTTGTCAGTTCGCCGTAGAGGATGTTGCACGGACATTGGACGGATTTACGATGCCGGACGCCTACCGCATATTGGATCAAGAGGGTGCTGACGTGATCGGCTTTAACTGTCGGACAGGTCCTAACGGTATTATGCGTGCGCTCGAGACGTTAAATGGCGTCATGAATCTCCCTGCTTCGGTCTATCCGAATGCCGGGATTGCCGATTATGTCGATGGGGAGTATCGGTATGGAGCGAGTCCGAAGTATTTTGGCGAGACGGCGCTTGCGTTTGCGGAACGTGGGGCGAGAATTATTGGCGGATGCTGCGGAACAACTCCAGAGCATATTGCAGAAATATCAGCTGCACTAGCCGGATTTATCCCCTCCGCGCTTCCAGTTATTGAGCCGGAGGAAGCCCGTCGGATCGTGATTCAAGAACGTGTTCATGACGATCCTCACCATTCCGCATCAGGGAGCGAACCTACTTTGGTGGATACCGTCAAGGAGCGCCATACGGTAATCGTTGAACTGGACCCTCCTCGTGATCTGGATATAAGGAAGTTCATGAAAGGCGCCGAAGCACTGAAAAAAGCAGGGGCGGATGCGTTGACATTGGCCGACAACTCGCTCGCCGTGACCCGGATGAGCAACATGGCGCTTGGCCATCTGGTTCAGGCGCGCACGGGGCTGAGGCCTTTGATCCATATCGCCTGTCGAGACCGCAATATTATCGGTACGCAGTCGCATATGATGGGCTTTGATGCCCTTGGTATCGACCATGTGCTGGCCGTGACCGGTGATCCGGCAAAGTTCGGCGATTTACCGGGTTCGAGTTCGGTTTATGATATGACTTCATTCGAAATCATACGGATGATTAAGCAATTGAATGAAGGGATCGCCTTCTCCGGCAAGCCGCTCAAGCAGAAAGCGAAGTTTGTTGTCGGCGCCGCGTTTAATCCGAATGTCCGTCATTTAGACAAAGCGGTCGGGCGGCTGGAGAAGAAAATTGCTTCTGGTGCTGACTACATTATGACGCAGCCCGTTTACGATCCGGAGTTGATCGTAAAGCTTAAAGCAGCGACGAAGCATCTGGACATTCCGATCTTTATCGGAATTATGCCGCTAGCAAGCGGACGTAATGCAGAATATCTGCATAATGAGGTACCGGGGATTCAGCTCTCTGACGAGGTGCGCAGCCGAATGGCTGGGCTTGAAGGGGAAGTGGGCCGGGCTGAAGGCGTCAAGATCGGTAAAGAACTGCTCGATGTAGCAACGGAACATTTCAACGGGATTTATATCATGACGCCGTTCATGTTCTATGAAATGAGCGTGCAACTGATGGAGTACGTGTGGGAGAAGTCAGGCCGACGGTCGACCCCCTTGTTTCATTAATAATTATCAATTACAATAGTGTAATGGATGTGGTTCCGTGTGTCATTAAGCATGACCGGATATGGGCAGTCTGCAGTCGATTTCCAGGGCTACAGCTTGTCGTTTGAAGTGAAGTCTGTGAATCATCGGCATTGTGAGGTTGTATTCCGAATGCCGCGTGAATGGGCTTGTTTCGAGGATTCACTTCGGAAAGCTGTGCAGAAACGGATCGGACGCGGACGGGTTGACGTATATATTAACAAGGAGAACAACAGCGAGTCCCGGCGCGCAGTGCTGGACCATGGGATGGTTCAGGCTTATCTGAAGGCCGCCGAGGAATTGAAGTCGTATGGTGTGGCAGGAGATCTGGCGATGCGCGATATATTGTCATTGCCTGATATCCTCATCAGTCCAGACGGGTTTCCGATGGATAAAGCGAAGCAGGAGCAGTGGAACGATGCGCTGCTTCAAGGTCTGGAGGAAGCGCTGGATGGATTAATACAGATGCGCAGCAAAGAGGGCACTTTCCTGATCAAGGACATCGAAGGGAGAGTGGATCGGCTGCAGCGGCTTCACCGGGAGATGGAAGAGATGGCTCCGCGGGTTACGGAGGATTATCGAAGACGCCTGCGACAGCGGATCGAATCGCTCCATGACGGAGCGCTTGCTGTTGATGAACATATATTCGGAATGGAAGTCGCACTGTTTGCTGAACGTTCCAATGTGGACGAGGAGTTAATTCGTCTTAACAGTCATTTGGAACAGTGCAGAGAGCTGCTTTATCAGAAGAGCCCTGTAGGCCGTAAACTGGATTTTCTGATTCAGGAAATGAACAGAGAAGTCAATACGATTGGATCGAAGGCCAATCATCTGACTCTGGTAAACCGTGTTGTCGATCTGAAAGCGGAACTGGAGAAGATTCGTGAACAAGCCGCCAACGTGGAGTGACTGCGGCTTCTCGGCAAATAAGAGTCAAATGTATAGGGGGAGCACCGCACTATGGCAATCAAACTTATTAATATTGGCTTCGGTAATATCGTCTCGGCCAATCGCATTATTTCGATCGTGAGCCCTGAATCGGCTCCGATCAAGCGGATTATTCAAGAAGCACGGGACCGTCATATGCTGATAGATGCTACGTACGGTCGAAGGACGCGGGCTGTTATTATCACCGACAGTGATCATGTGATTTTATCGGCTGTGCAACCTGAAACGGTAGCTCACCGTCTGTCCAGCAAAGATGACGACAACGACGAATAAGATGAGGAGTACTATGTCTAAGGGATTATTGATTGTATTGTCCGGGCCTTCCGGGGTAGGTAAGGGAACTGTCTGCACGGCGCTTCGCAGCCGCGTTCCAGATCTGATATATTCGGTATCAGCCACGACACGTTCGCCGCGTCTTGGCGAAGTTAATGGTGTCAACTATTTCTTCAAGAGCCGCGAACAGTTCATGGATATGATTGAGCACGACCAACTGCTGGAATATGCGGAGTATGTCGGGAATTACTACGGCACGCCGCGTGACTTTGTGGAAGAGACGCTGGCCGAGGGGAAGGATATCATTCTCGAGATTGAAGTGCAGGGTGCGCTGAAAGTAAAAGAGAAATTCCCTGACGGAATTTTTGTTTTTCTGATGCCGCCATCACTCGATGAGTTGAAGGACCGGATTCAGGGTCGAGGCACGGAGAATCAGGCAACGATTGACCACAGAATGTCTATAGCGGTTGATGAGATCAATCTGCTGCAGCATTATGATTATGCCGTCGTAAACGACGAAATCAATCTGGCTTGCGAGAGAATAGAATCTATCATTATAGCCGAACATTGTAAGGTGAGAAAGTAGCTGTCGGTTTTCATAGATGGCCTGACGTTCAAGTATATGAGAAGAGGTGCTTCGATATTGTTATACCCATCGATCGATGAAATGATGAACAAAGTAGACAGTAAATATTCTTTGGTGGTAGCGGCGTCCCGCCGTGCACGCCAGTTGCGCGAAGGCGGAGTCAGCGAACTCAAGAATCCAAAATCCCATAAGCACGTCGGCGTCGCGCTGGAAGAAATTTATGGTGACTATGTGAAGATTGAGCGGGGAGAAGACTAGTTTCTCTACGAAGACATCTTAATTGAAGAAGTACGCCAAAAGTGACAACCGTAAGGTTGTTATTTTTTGAGAAGATATTTAACTATAGGGCAAGAGGATCAATAAGAAAGCGGGGGAATTGTCATGTTGAACGGAAAAGTCATCGTACTTGGCGTTACAGGCGGCATCGCTGCCTACAAAGCAGCCACCCTATGCAGCAGGCTTGTTCAGCGAGGTGCGGATGTCCATGTCATTATGAGTGAGTCCGCCAAGCAGTTTATAACGGAACTGACACTGCAGACGCTGACCAAGAACCCGGTATATAGTGATACTTTTGACGAGAGAGATCCCTCGGTTGTTTCCCATATCCATCTGGCCGATCTTGCAGACCTCGTACTGGTTGCCCCTGCAACGGCGAATGTTATTGGGAAGATGGCTCACGGGCTAGCGGATGATATGCTGACAACCACATTATTGGCAACAACGGCGCCGGTCATGATATCCCCTGCGATGAATGTGCATATGTACACTCATCCGGCGGTCATGGCCAATATGGAGACGTTGGTCTCCCGCGGCGTCGGAATGATAGAGCCGGGAGAAGGGCTGCTCGCTTGCGGATATATCGGCAAGGGACGGATGGAAGAGCCGGATTCGATTGTGGAGGTCGTCGAAAGGTTCTTCAGTGAACGGAATTCGGAGCCTGCTGTCAAATTGGACAAGGGCGGAGACATTCCATGGAGGCGAACCTCCTACACGGAAAAAAAGTGCTGGTCACCGCTGGCGGAACCATTGAACGGATCGATCCTGTGCGATATATAACGAACGATTCCTCTGGCAAAATGGGTTTTGCCATTGCCAAGGTGGCGAAGCAGCTCGGAGCGAACGTCCATCTGATCGCCGCTCACACCGATGAGGCGCCGCCCGCCGACCTGAACGTGGAGAGAGTCGGTTCAGCAGAGGAGATGTATGAAGCGGTTCTGCGTCAATTTGCAGACAGTGACATCGTTATCAAAGCTGCCGCCGTTGCGGATTATCGACCTGCACAAGTCGCAACCTCCAAGCTTAAGAAGCTGGGGGAGACGATGACGCTGGAACTCGTCAAGACGACAGATATACTGGAGAACCTGGGTCAACGGAAATCTTCGCAATTTTTGATTGGTTTTGCCGCAGAGACGAACTCGGTTGAAGCGTTCGCCAGGGAGAAGCTTGAGCGCAAGAATTGCGACCTGCTGGTTGCCAATGACGTGTCGCAAGAGGGTGCGGGCTTTCGGACGGAGACGAATCGTGTTCAGATATATGATGCGAAAGGGCTGGTGCTGGACCTTCCACTTATGGCCAAGGAGGAAGTAGCGGAGCAGTTGTTGAAGCTGGCAGCCGAACGTTTGGGCCGGAGGTCATCCTAATGGAAATCAATACGGCGATTGAAATGGAAATGGCGCGCGTCATTGTGGACGTACCGTCGAAGGACACGGACCGCCCCTTTGATTATTTGATACCAGCTCACTTGCGGCCGTGGATTGAGGTCGGCAGCCGGGTCGGTGTTCCGTTCGGTCACAGGACGCTGCAAGGTTTTGTTGTGTCTGTTCATCCGCGGCCGGAGATGGAGACGGCCAAGATGAAGGCCATTCAGGAAGTGCTCGATGTTATGCCGCCTTTGTCCTCTGAACTGATTCGGTTAGGTGAATGGATGCGGGATCGTTATGCGTGCCGTCACATTACAGCACTGCAGTCGATGCTGCCCACCGCACTGAAAGGTAAGGCGGAGCGGTATGTGTCGCTGGGAGAGACGGAATCGGAGACGCGGGGAGCTGACGATCTGTTGGCACTGCTGCCTGAGAGCGAGTGGGAGGCGCAAATCCTCGCTTACGTTGGGAGTAAGGGCGAAGTCTCTTTGCAGCAGTTAACAAGGCTTATCCGGATAATGCGGGTGACATTAAATCATTAGTCAGTCGCGGTCGTCTTCGTGAACATCAGCAGATCAAGGATAAGTTACAGAAGAAGACCATGAAGGCCGTGGGGCTGGCTGTTTCTATTGTAGAAGCAAAAGAGCAGCTTGATGCATTCCCCGCGAAAGCCCAGCGTCAGCGAGAAGTGCTCCAGCATCTGGTTGAGATTGAGCCATTTCTCCCCATATCGCAGAAGGAGTTGCTTCAACAGCTTGGCGTTACAGCCGGTACCGTGAAGGCATTAGTCGACAAGGGTCTGGTTGTGATTGAAGATGTTGAAGTATTCCGTGATCCATATAAAGGCAGGCACTTTAAACCTAGTGAACCGCTGGCGTTGACCGCTGAGCAGCAGGCCGTATATCGCAACATCGTGCACAAGCTGGATGAGAGACGACATGGCATATTTCTGCTGCATGGCGTGACTGGCAGCGGCAAGACTGAGATCTATCTGCAGACCATCCAGCGTGCTTTGGAACAGGAGCGACAAGCGATCGTGCTCGTGCCGGAAATCTCGCTCACCCCACAGATGGTGGAGCGGTTCAAGGCACGATTTGGAGATCGCGTGGCCGTAATGCACAGCCGCTTGTCGGATGGCGAGCGGTACGATGAGTGGCGCAAAATTCGTGAAGGCCGCGCTTCGGTTGTAGTTGGAGCAAGATCAGCTGTATTTGCTCCGTTTGATCGTCTTGGTCTCATCATCATGGACGAAGAGCATGAAACTTCCTATAAGCAAGAGGAGACGCCGAAGTATCACGCCCGTGACGTAGCGATTCAGCGTGCGGCTATGTCTGGTGCGGCGGTCATATTAGGATCGGCTACGCCTTCACTTGAAAGCTATTATGCGGCCAGGTCTCAGTCCAATGATGATTTTGCCCCAATGCTGCTGGAGATGCCAACCCGGGCGCTTGGCAACAAGCTGCCTGAGGTACAAATTGTAGATATGCGGGAAGAATTGCGTGAAGGGAATCGCTCGATGTTCAGCCGGTCTCTGCACGAGGGAATTGCGGCACGGCTTGAACGTGAGGAGCAGATTGTACTGCTACTAAACCGGCGAGGGTATTCAACGTTTGTCATGTGCCGCAGTTGCGGGTATGTGGCAGGCTGTCCGGAATGCGATATCTCTTTGACGTATCATCAGAAATCCAACAATCTCCGCTGTCATTATTGCGGTTATGCCGCACAGGCGCCGGAGGTGTGTCCGGATTGCGACAGTGAGCATATACGTTATTTCGGCACGGGCACGCAGCGGTGGAAGAAGAACTGGCCAAGCTATTCCCGGGCATTCGCGTCATTCGGATGGACGTGGATACCACGACAGAGAAAGGCTCCCATGAGAAATTGCTGAAGCAATTTCGGGAGAAGAAGGCCGATGTGCTATTGGGAACACAGATGGTGGCTAAAGGGCTTGACTTCCCGGACGTGACGCTCGTAGGGGTCATTACAGCTGATTCGGCGTTGAACCTGCCCGATTTCAGGCTGCCGAGAAGACGTTTCAGCTCCTTACCCAAGTAGCGGGAAGAGCGGGGCGCCATCAGCTTCCAGGAGAAGTGGTGATCCAATCTTATACTCCTGAGCATTATTCGATTATCCATGCAAGCGGACATGATTATCTATCATTCGTACGAGATGAGTTGAAGCATCGTAAAGCACTGCACTATCCCCCGTACTGCCGACTTATTCTGGTAACGTTGTCGCATGAGCAGCTTCCGCTGCTTGTGCGAATCGCCGAGAACTTTGCAGCGGATGTCAAACATGAAGCTCGCCAGCGGGGATGGCTTGGCAGTCTTGACCGATTTGATGCCAATGCGCTGGATATACTTGGCCCCGTGGCGTCGCCTATCCCGCGCTTAAAGAATAGATACCGATTTCAATGTATGATAAAATGGCGGGGGAGTATGGATGCCGTCTCGCTGATTCGTGAACTTGCCGAAGGGCTTCAGGATTCGGTGCGAGACGGTAAACTTCAGATTAGCATGGATGTAGATCCGCAAATGTTGATGTAATCCTGCATATAATGATGAAAAGCACAAGGAAGGTGTCGTTAATATGGCAATTCGAATTATCGTTAAAGAACCGGATGAGGTTCTTCATAAAAGGGCGAAGGAAGTTACCAAGATAACGCCTAACGTCCAGAAGCTTCTGGATGATATGGCTGATACGATGTATGATGCGGATGGCGTCGGTCTTGCCGCACCGCAGGTTGGTATACTGAAGCGTCTGATTGTCATTGATGCGGGTGACGAGGTCGGATTGATCAAGATGATCAATCCTGAAATCATAGAGAGTGAAGGCGAGCAGTTCGGACCCGAAGGCTGTCTGAGTATTCCTGGTTGGAATGGAGATGTGCGTCGCGCCGAGAAAGTGACGGTCAAAGGGCTTGACCGGGAAGGAACCGAGTTGATTATTACCGGAACAGGACTTCTATCCCGTGCATTCCAGCATGAGATCGATCATCTGAACGGGGTATTATTTACCGAAATCGCTGAGCGGGTATACGAATATGTACCCGAGCAGCCAAGAAACGAGTTGGAAAATCGATGAAGATTGTATTTATGGGAACACCTGTCTTTGCTGTGCCTAGCCTGGAGATGCTCATTGCCGAAGGCTATTCTATCGCGGCCGTGGTTACCCAGCCTGACCGTCCTCAGGGACGCAAGAAAGTGCTGACTCCGACTCCGGTCAAGGAGGCTGCGGTCCGGCACGGTATTCCTGTATTGCAGCCTCAGCGTCTGCGCAGCCCAGAGGCCGTAGCTGAGCTGGCTGAATATAAGCCCGACTTAATCGTTACCGCTGCATATGGTCAAATTCTGCCGAAGTCCGTACTGGAACTGCCGGCACTTGGCTGTCTGAACGTGCATGGCTCGCTTCTCCCCGCTTATCGGGGAGGGGCGCCGATTCAGCGCAGCATCATCAATGGAGAGGCTGTAACCGGCATTACGCTGATGTATATGGCCGAAGGGCTGGATACCGGCGACATGATCGCCAAGTCGGAGGTCGCAATCGAAGACGAGGACACGGCGGGTTCGATGTTTGAGAAGCTGAGCCTTGCCGGAGCCGAGTTGCTGAAACGAGAACTCCCTAGACTCGTGCAGGGGAAGGTAAAAGCCGAGGCTCAGGATGAGGCGCAAGCGACGTATGCCCCGAATTTGAGCCGGGAGGACGAGAAGATTGATTGGTCGCGAACTTCTCGTGAGATCTACAATCAGATTCGCGGACTGGTTCCGTATTCCGGTGGTTTTACGCTCTGGAACGGGGATGTGTTTAAAGTGTGGGCGGCGGCTAAACCGGGAGCGGGACAATGGACATCAAATGATGTCGATGTCCAGACTGGTACGGTGCTTAAGCTTGATGAGCAGGGTGTTGTCGTCAAGACGGGCGACGGCACATTGACTTTGCTCACCGTGCAGCCGAGCGGCAAGAAAGCGATGGATGCGGCACAATTCATGCGCGGGACAAGCTTGACGGTAGGGACGGTGCTCACGTGAGCGGCGGCAACCGGCACTCCAAGAGTCGCCAGTCCTCCCCGAGAGAGTTGGCGATGGATGTATTGACACAGGTAGAGCAGGAGGGCGCGTACAGCAATCTCCTGCTCAACTCGGCTATTCAGAAGTCCAGGCTTGAGAAGAATGATGCGGGGCTTGCGACGGAACTGGTTTACGGTACGATCTCGCGCCTTAACACCCTTGATTATTATTTGGATAAGTCCGTTAATAAAGGAATTGGCAAGCTTCAGCCATGGGTAAGGGCGCTGCTTCGGCTTAGCTGTATCAGATTGTATATCTGGATCGCATACCGGATCATGCGGTAGTGAGCGAAGCGGTCAATCTGGCGAAGCGCCGCGGTCATCAAGGGATCTCCGGTATGGTGAACGGGGTGCTTCGGAATATGCTGCGTCAGAAGGATAGCTTGGTTATTCAAGGCGATATGCCCGCGGCAGCACGAATCTCTCTGCTGCATTCTCATCCAGAGTGGCTTGTAGAGCGCTGGATATCCCAGTACGGGGTGGAAACCGCCGAGGCGATCTGTGCTGCCAACAATGAACCACCGGCTGTCAGCATCAGGGTTAATACGACCATGATCAGCCGCGAGCACATGCTGATAGAGCTGAACGACAACGGTCTGGATGCCCAGCCTTCACCCTTGAGTCCGTATGGAATCGTGGTGAAGGGGGCCGGCAATATGGCGCTTACCGATTGGTATCGAGATGGGATGATCTCGATCCAGGATGAGAGCTCGATGCTGGTCGCCGAGGCGGTTGCGCCCAAGCCGGGCATGAAGGTGCTGGATTGCTGCGCTGCTCCCGGCGGGAAGACCACTCACATGGCGGAGCTGATGAACGACGATGGCCATATCGTGGCTAACGATATTCACGCTCATAAAGGCAAGTTGATCACAGACCAGGCGCTGCGGCTTGGGCTGAACAGCGTCCAGGTGGTAACCGGCGATGCCATGCAATTGGGTTTGCAGTATGAACCTGCGTCTTTTGATCGGATTTTGCTGGATGCTCCCTGCTCCGGTCTGGGTGTTATTCGGCGGAAACCTGATCTAAAATGGGGGAAAACGCCGCAGGATATCAAGGAGATTGCCGCGCTGCAGCTGCAGTTGCTGGAGTCCGTCTCCCGCTTGCTCCGGCCTGGCGGGATACTGATCTACAGCACGTGCACGATTGAGCCGCAGGAGAATGAAGGCGTGGTTACCGCTTTCCTGGATAGCCACTCGGATTATGGCATCGCGGAGGACGGCCTTGGCACGCTTGGACGGCTGGCGGAACGGTCGTTGGTCCGTGCGGGCGGCATTCAAATTCTCCCCCAGCACTATCATAGTGACGGGTTTTACATTGCAAGACTTCGCAAGCACAACCCTTAAGAGGTCCCTGCTTGCTTATGACTATAGTCGTGTCCCGCCATACCGGCGGGTTTTCCTCTTTTACCGTCTCTTTTATTTATGTTAAAATAGAAAGAATGAAAAATGAGATGCATATGAATGTAATAGACAGGTGTGTGAGTTGAGAAGATGAAACCTTTTATATATGATTATTCACTGGAGGAGCTGCAGGGGTGGGCGCAAGAGAATGGAGAGCCTGCTTTTCGCGGTTCCCAGATCTATGACTGGCTCTATGTGAAGCGTGTTAACGATTTTGAAGAGATGACGAATCTGTCCAAGGAGTTGCGGGCTAAGCTGACGGAGACGTTCAGCTTTGTTACGTTGACGGAGATTACGAAGCTGGAGTCGAAGGATGGGACGGTAAAGTTCCTGTTCGGTCTCCATGACGATCATGCGATCGAGACGGTAATCATGAAACATAATTACGGCAACAGCATCTGTGTAACGACACAAGTTGGCTGCCGGATCGGTTGCACATTCTGTGCATCTACGCTGGGTGGACTGAAGCGTAACCTGACCGCAGGCGAGATTATTGCTCAAGTCGTACAAGCTCAGAAAATCCTCGACAACACCGGAGAACGGGTGAGCAGCATCGTCATCATGGGCTCGGGCGAGCCATTTGAGAATTACGAGGCGACGATGAAGTTTCTGCGCACGATGATCCACGAAAAAGGATTGAATATCGGCCAGCGTCACATTACCGTCTCGACGAGCGGAATTGTGCCGAACATCTATAAGTTCACGGAAGAGGATACGCAGATCAATCTGGCGATATCGATTCATGCGCCGAACGATAAGCTGCGTTCCAAGCTCATGCCGGTAAACCGCCGCTTCCCGTTCGATGATGTGATCGAATCGCTCCGTTACTATCAAGCCAAGACCGGGCGTCGCATCACCTTTGAATATGCACTGATTGGCGGCGTGAACGATCAGGTTGAGCATGCGGAAGAGTTGGCAGATGTGATCAAGGATATGAACTGTTTTGTCAATCTGATTCCAGTCAACCATGTGCCGGAGCGGAAATATGTCCGCACATCGCGTAATGACATTTTCAAATTTCAACGTGCTTTAGCAGATAAGGGGGTCAATGTGACCATCCGTCGTGAACAAGGCCATGATATCGCTGCCGCTTGTGGTCAGCTGCGGGCCAAGCATATGGAGTTGAGGTGAGAGGCGTTGATCAATACGGTCCATGTTAGCCATGTGGGACGCGTTCGTTCCGTTAATGAAGATTCCGTGTTTATTAGCACATTGGAACATGGCTATACCTTAGGTGTGGTTGCTGATGGTATGGGGGGACATCTTGCAGGCGATACCGCCAGCAGGCTGGCGGTCGAAACGGTATCGGCTGATTTATCCTCGCTTGAGCCCGGGATGTCGATGGATGCCATTCGCGCGGCGCTGGGGGATGCGATTCTGCATGCCAATGAAGTCATTTATCAGGAAGCCTCTAAGGACGAGAAGCTTCACAATATGGGGACGACCATTGTGGCGGTGCTCTTCCGCGATTCCGAAGGGTATATCGGGCATATCGGGGACAGTCGAGCGTATAAGATTATTCCCGGACAAGTGATTCTTCTCACAGATGACCATACCCTAGTGAATGAACTCTATAAGAGTGGTCAAATCACGGAGGATCAACTGGAGAATCATCCCCGGAGAAATGTGTTAAGCCGGGCGCTTGGAACGGATGCAGATGTGACCGTTGAGCTGGCTCCGGTCACGATTGGAGCAGGCGAAGTGCTGCTGCTGTGCAGCGACGGTCTCAGCAATCGCGTTAACCGCGAACGAATTGGACAAATATCTGGTTCGCTTGACATCCCTCTGGAGGAAAGAGCGGATCGCCTGCTTCAGTTAGCACTTCTCGCTGGCGGTGAAGACAACATCACGGTCGCTTTGTTTGAGCATCAGGAAGAGGTTGCCTCGCAACGTATAAAGGGGTGGGATTCATGATCGGACATGAGTTGGCTGGTCGCTATAAAATCATTGAGCGTATTGGCGGCGGCGGTATGGCGCTCGTCTATAAGGCTCAGGATATCCTTCTGAATCGTAATGTCGCTATTAAGGTACTGCGTCAGCAGTTTGTACATGACGAGGAGTTTATTCGCCGTTTTCGGCGCGAGGCACAATCCGCGGCGTCATTGTCGCACTCCAATGTGGTCAGCATCTACGATGTGGGCCAAGAGGATGAAGTGCATTACATCGTCATGGAATATATCGAAGGGCAGAACTTGAACGAGATCATTAAAGAGCGGGCGCCGCTGCAGGTTGATGAAGCCGTGCGGATCGCCACCCAGATTTGTGATGCGCTGGGGCATGCACACCATAATCAGATTATTCATCGTGATATTAAGCCGCATAACATACTGATCGGCCGTAACGGTCGGGTGAAAGTAACAGACTTCGGAATTGCCCGTGCTGTGACTTCAACGACGATCACGCAGACGGGCTCTGTCGTAGGCTCGGTTCACTATTTCTCGCCAGAGCATGCGAAAGGTGTTGTGACCGGCGAGAAATCGGATTTATATTCACTTGGCATCGTGATTTATCAAATGCTTACTGCTCGTCTTCCTTTCCTGGGCGAGAGTCCTATCAGTGTTGCGCTCAAGCATCTCCAGGAGGAGTTTGATGATCCACGAGAGGTTAATCCGCTCATCCCTCAGAGCGTGGAGAATATCATCCTGAAGTCCATGCGCAAAAATCCGGAAGAGCGTTACCAGTCAGCAGAAGAGATGATGGATGACCTCGAGACCTGCTTGCTGCCGACTCGGCGCAACGAGCCGCGAATGGAATTTGAAGATGATGAGGATTCTACCCGGGTAATGCCGGCCTTCAAGACGATGCAGCGCAGTGGGCAGCCACATGATAGCTCTCTGAGTGATGACGAGGAGGAGGAAGTGGAAGAGGAGCCTCCGGGCAAAGGAAAGAAGAAGTGGGTCAAACCAACGATCATTATCGTATCGGCGCTCCTGTTCCTTGGTATTATGACGGGTGTTGTCATCTATGTGAACAACATGCTGGAAGTTAAGGAAGTTACGGTCCCTAACGTCGTGGACGAGACCGAGGAGAACGCCATTCGGATGCTGGAAGAGAGCGGTCTGGCGGTGGATGAGGAAGTCATCCGCGAATACAAAGAGAACGTGGAAGAAGGGATCGTATTCCATCAGAGCAGGGAACCGGGAACCACGTTGAAGGAGAACACGCCGGTCCAACTATCGGTAGGTATTGCCAAACCGCTTCCGAATATGCCGCAGATCACCGGCATGAAGCTCGAAGAGGCCGTCGCTAAATTGAAGGAAGCGGGTATCGAGATCTCCCCGGACGCTATCAACGTTACGACCGAGAACAATGATGAAATTACTAAAGATCAGATCTTTAGGCAGACACCAACGGAAGGTGTACCGTTCAATCCGGAAACGGATACGATTTCGGTTGTCGTCAGCAAAGGCAGGAATCTAATCAAAATGCCTAGCGTTGTCGGCATGGAGCAACAAAAGGCCGTTAACTTCTTGGAGTCGAACGGGTTCAAGATTGAAGCGATCAAAGAAAGATCGAGTTACGAGATCAAGAAGGGCGAGGTCATGGAACAGTGGCCGCATGAGGAGAACGCAGATGTGGAGCCGGGTGCTGCCATTACCCTGTTCGTAAGCTCCGGTTATCCTGCGGATGCGCTGGAACATACGTATAACGTACCGATTACTCCGGCTTATGAAGGGCAAGAAATCCGGGTGAAGGTGGAGTTCACTGATGCGCTGGGCGAGAACCAGGAAGCGGTGAACAAGATGATCAGCACGACCGAGACGATCCCGGTCAAGCTGCTGCTCGCGCCGAACAAGAACGCCACGGTCATGATTTATCGCGACGGCCGCCAGGTGGAAACTTATAGTGTGAGCTACAACGATGTGAAGAACGGGACCGTACCGCAGCCATCGTACGAGCCGCCACCTTTACCGCCGGACACTCCTGTAGATACCCCGCCGGATGAAGACGCAGGCGAAGGTAATGATGACGAGGATGACTCCGCCTTAGATTGGCCTCCGGGCAACAACGGCAACGGCAACGGCAACGGACGTGGGAAAGGTAAGGACAACGACTAATCGAAATAACATTCCAACAAGAAAGGTGAGGCCTATTCTATGCTTGAGGGACTGATCGTGAAGGCACTAAGCGGATATTATTATGTCAAACCACTTAGAGACGGCAATACGATATCCGGGGAGGACCCAGCGGTTCAATGCAGAGCCCGCGGCATTTTCAAGAAAAAAGGCATTTCTCCGCTCGTTGGAGATCACGTTATGTATTCATTGACAGAGAATGGGGAGGGCACCGTGGAGGAATTATTGCCACGGTCCTCCGAATTAATCCGCCCGCCGGTCGCGAATGTCGACCTGGCGGTGCTGTTGTTTTCGGTGAAGGAACCGGATCTGAACTTGCTCCTGTTGGACAAGTTCCTCGTACATATTGAGCATGCTGGTCTCGAATCATTAATCTGTCTGACCAAGCAGGATCTGGCGGATGCCTCGGATGATTCTATGGAGCAGGTGAAGCAGATCTATGAGGCTATCGGCTACGAAGTGATGATTACAAGCTCGCTCGAGGGGCTTGGCACCGCGGACGTGAAGAACCGCCTGGCCAAGCACATCAGTGTGTTCTCCGGCCAATCCGGCGTAGGGAAGTCTTCATTACTAAACGCGATTATGCCGGGTCTGTCATTAGAAACGAGTGAAATCAGCATCCGGCTTGGCCGCGGACGTCATACAACGCGCCATGTGGAGTTGATTGAGCTGGACAACGGAGGTTACGTCCTGGATACGCCAGGATTTAGCCAGCTGGATTTTCTGGAACTAGGGGTGGAGGAATTATCAAGCTGCTTCCGAGAATTTGCTCCTTATGCCGCCGAATGCAAATTCAGGGGCTGCAGCCATCTCCATGAACCAGGCTGCCAGGTCCTGAAGGCTAAGGATGATGGAATCATTCAAGATAGCCGCTATGAACATTACGTGGGCTTTTTTACAGAGATGAAAGAAAAGAAGCGGAGGTACTAAGATGATCAAAATTGCGCCATCGATATTATCAGCAGACTTTGCCAAGCTCGGACAGGAGATCAGGGAGGCTGAGGCGGGCGGAGCCGATTGGATTCACGTGGATGTGATGGACGGACATTTCGTGCCCAATATTACACTTGGTCCTCCGGTCGTTCAGGCAATCAGACCCCACACCTCCTTGCCGCTTGATGTACATCTGATGATCGAGCAGCCGGAGCGGTACGTCGCTGATTTTGCCAAGGCTGGAGCCGATTATATTACGGTACATGTGGAAGCATGTACGCATCTGCATCGCGTCATTCACCTCATTAAAGAGCATGGCGTGAAAGTCGGCGTTGCACTTAATCCTGCTACTCCAGCCGATGTCCTGCAAGAAGTGCTGCCTGATTTGGATATGGTTCTGGTGATGACGGTGAATCCGGGATTTGGCGGACAAGCCTTCATTGAACGGACCGTGGACAAGATCGCCCGTATTCGTGCGATGATTTCGGCGTCCACTTCTCCGAATATCCATATCGAAGTAGACGGCGGTATCACGCCGGAAACAGCGCCGCTGGTTGCTTCTGCCGGAGCGGATGTATTGGTGGCAGGTAGTGCCGTATTCAGCAAGGAAGATCGTGCTGGTGCCATTGCTGATATTCGCGGCAGTGTAACATCTTGACCAGAACGTAATCAGGAGATGCATAGCACGGGACTTTCCCGCATAAATATGGTTACATGAGCTGGGTTCTCATGTGGCCTTTTTTGCCTTTGTTCACTTCTATGAGCTTGGTGCATAACATAATTCAGGAAGGCATGAGAATGATGGGGAGGGTGAGACATGAAATTCTATACGTTCAAGCTGCCGAAGTTTTTGGGAGGTTTTGTGAAGGCGATCTTAAATACGTTTCACAAGAGCTGACAGCTTGTCCCGGCGCAACAAAACCTCCGCCCGGGACGGCCGCCGCCTTGCCGGCTCCAGGGAAGCTTGGCAAGAATACACCGATCAGCGCACGCTAGGACATACCGCAACCTGCTGCGGAGGTTCTCTTGCGGTATAGTGATGATGATTATCTATACCCAAGAGAGAAGCGTCTCACGACGTACGTACATCGATGATTAACCGCGTTTTGACCGGACGTTTTTCTTGCGGTATAAGGGAGCGGTGTTCTTGCAACATTCCCTTTCTTATATCTAAATAAAAAAAGCACCTGAAATCCGCTCAGGGTGCTTTTTGTTTAGGATCATGATCATATGTATCTAAACGCAAGAAAAACTTCCTTGTCCCGGATCGCCCACAAACGGTGGCTGGAGATTAAGAAGTTTTTCTTCATATAACAAGATGATTATACGCGAGTCACTTTACCGGATTTCAAAGCACGAGTGCTGACGTATACACGTTTAGGCTTGCCATCCACCAGAATGCGAACCTTCTGAACGTTAACGCCCCAAGAGCGCTTGTTGTGGTTATTAGCGTGGGAAACATGGTTGCCACTGCCTGGTTTCTTGCCAGTTACATAACATTTGCGAGCCATTTATTACACCTCCTTGTTCCTAACCCTGCATGAAACAATACTTAAATATAATATCACAGTAAAAATTGCTCCGTCAACTGTCCTAAAAACATTTATTTCTCTTTGTTCTTATAGTACAATGTTGTTTAGTCCATAATATTTTAAAGTGATATATTACGGGCTACGTTGGCGTGTCTCTTGGATTTGATATGGATATGCCGAAGGCTAGTGGACGAGATTCCAGCCCACCATTGATGCGATTGATATCATCATGGCCATTTTATCGTTATGCCAATCGGGCAATTTCGTCAGCTATATGCTATGAAATAAATATGTAATTTTCAGAAGAAGTGTTTATGGGTATCAAGCCAGGAAGGGGAATTCTCATTGAGTAAGCGTTCTTTGAATGGAACAGAATTTACCGCGATGGTCTTAGCCGGAGCGGAGCAGCTGCAGCAGCATGCAGAACACGTTAATTCCTTGAACGTCTTTCCGGTGCCGGACGGCGACACGGGGACGAACATGAATTTAACGATGACTGCAGGTGTGACAGAACTGAAGAGTAAGTACTCGGAATCCATTGGTCACAGCGCCGGTGTGCTGTCCAAGGGTCTTTTAATGGGGGCCAGAGGAAACTCCGGGGTTATTCTTTCCCAGTTGTTTCGCGGATTCAGCCGCTATGCAGCACCTTACAGTGAGCTTAACGCTCATCAATTTGCCGCTGCCTTGCAGACAGGCGTTGAAGCTGCGTATAAAGCGGTCGTAAAGCCCGTTGAGGGTACGATTCTGACGGTGGCTAAAGAAGCAGCCAAGCATGCTGTTTATTTCTCGCGCCGGAGCCACGACGTTGTGGAAGTGATGGAGCAGGTGCTGGCCAAAGCGAAGGAGACGCTGGCCCAGACACCGGATATGCTTCCGGTCCTTAAGCAAGTAGGGGTGGTAGATTCAGGCGGTCAAGGCCTTGTTTACATTTATGAAGGATTCTTGCAAGTGCTGCGTGGCGGCGTAATTTCAGAGGGCAATACAACATCTGCACCAGGACAAGCTGTTGCGGACAGCGCGCCATCGCCGGCTTTTGTTGCTCCTGATTTAACGGCCATTCAAGTACCAACATCGGCTCAGTCCCAATTGTCCACAGAAGACATCGAGTTTCTATATGATATGGAGTTCTTCATTAATCGTCAGCTAGGTGAGGGAACAAGTGCCGAATTTGACGAAGATCAGTTCCGGAAAGCGCTTGCAGTGAATGGTGATTCCATCATCGTCATTGCTGATGATGAGACGATTAAAGTTCATGTACATTCCAAGGCACCGGGTGAAGTGTTGAACTTGGCCCTGCATTACGGCGAGATCACGCAGATTCATATTTTGAACATGCGTGAGCAGCATCGCGATTTATTAACCACGGGCATGGACATCGCGCCTATGCCGGAGCTGTTTGCCGACATTCCGGCAGAACAGAGAACACCGGAAGCGCCGGCCGTTCCGCCAGCAGATGAAATCGCGCCGTACGGATTCATTGCCGTCTCTTCGGGGGATGGAATTTCGGAGATCTTTAAGAGCCTTGGGGTCGACGTGATACTGTCTGGAGGACAGACGATGAACCCAAGCACGGAGGACTTTGTGAATGCGGTAGCCTCAATCACCGCGCAGCAAATTTATATTTTGCCGAACAATTCGAATATTGTCCTGGCTGCCCAGCAAGCACGCGAACTGCTTGAAGGGGAGCGCAATGTTACGGTGATCCCGAGCAAGACGATTCCGCAGGGCATTGCTGCCGCTTTCGCCTTCCAAGAGGATGAAGGCACGGATGTGAATACCGACAGCATGATGGACGCCATCGGTCGTGTCCAATCGGGTCAAGTGACTTATGCTGTACGGGACACCACGATCGATGAGCTTGAGATCAAGGCTGGCCAATTCATCGGAATTCGCAATTCGAATATCGTGGCTGCCGCTCCTGACGTTGTTACAACTTCACAGGAACTGCTGGAGAAGATGCTTGAATCAGGAGATGAGATTGTTACTCTGCTTACAGGTAGCGATGCAACGGAAGAATCGACACATGCATTGACGAACTGGCTGGAGACGCAATATCCGAACGCCGAGGTTGAAGTGCATTACGGCGGTCAGCCCATTTATGCTTATTTATTCTCGGTTGAGTCTTAATCTTTAATTCGGTTCGATTATTCGTTTATCTTACATTATTGCAAGGTTAATTATAGGAGGGGTTCCGGTGAATAAGACCGTGATTGTGACAGATAGCACAGCGGATATTCCGGCAGACCTGGTGAAGCAACATAACATTCATATCGTGCCGTTAAGACTTATGTTTGGGGAAGAGACCTATTTGGATGGCGTCGAGATTGCCCCCGGAGAATTCTACAAGAAGCTGGTTCAATCGACACAGCTGCCCACGACGTCCCAGCCATCGCCTGCGGATTTCGTTGCGGTGTACGAATCTATATTGGAACAGTATCCCGGTTGTTCGATTGTATCATTGCATATCTCATCGAGCATGAGCGGGACTTATCAGTCTGCACTGATTGCGACTTCCATGATCGAAGGTGATGCTGATATTACCGTTTGGGATTCCAAATCCGCCTCGTACGGCTTCGGTTTGCTTGTCGTTGAAGCAGCGAAGCTTGCTCAGGAAGGCGCAACGGCTTCCGATATCGTGGCTTCGCTGGAAGAGATTCGCAGCAAGCGCAGGCTATACTTCCTGGTCGATACATTGGAATTTTTGCAAAAAGGCGGACGAATCGGCAAGGCGTCAGCCGTGCTCGGTACATTGCTTAACATTAAACCGATCCTGTCCATCGATGATGAAGGTGTCATATTCCCGGTGGAGAAGGTTCGCGGACGCAAGAAGGCAACCGCCAAAATTATTGAATTGCTAGCGCGGGATTTATCCGGTGTTACCCATGTTAAGGTAGCCGTAGGACATACGGCTGACCCGGCGCAAGTGGAAGAAATTCTGCAGCAATTGTCCACGGTGTTCCAAGTCGAGGAAACAACCCTCTCCGAGATCGGTCCCGTGGTCGGTTCACATGTGGGACCTGGAACTATTGCAGCCTATGTGTGGCCTGCATAAGTGAGGTAGATGATATGAGTCTCAAACTCGATCAAATATCCGTTAGACAGATCAACGGCGTGAGCGCCCTGAAAGAAGGGGAGCTTCACGCCTTTGGCGTCTCTACGGTAAAGGATCTGCTTGAATATTATCCGTTCCGGTATGAGGATTACCGGCTGCGGACACTAAGCGAAGTCAAGGATGGGGATAAGATTACGATCCAGGCCAAAATTGCCAGCGTGCCCGTGTTGCAGCGGTATGGACGCAAATCAAGGCTTACTTGTAAAATGCTGGCTGAGAACTGGATGTTTACGGCTACTTGGTTTAATCGGCATTTTCTCAAAGATCAGTTAACCGCTGGTCGTGAGATTGTATTGACAGGTAAGTGGGACCAGCGCAGAATGCAGCTTACGGTCTCCGAATCGGAATTTCCGGATCAAGGAGCATTTCGCAGCGGCACGCTGCAGCCGGTGTATTCCATTGGGGGGAAAATCACGCAGGCCTGGATCAGGAAGACGATGACTCGGGCACTGGAGCAGTATGCGGAGATGATTCCCGAAATCTTGCCGCAAGCACTGCTCAAGAAGTATGATTTGATGCCCCGCAAGGGAGCGATCATGACGATCCATCAGCCGGTGGGTTCCCGCGAAGGCCAGGAGGGTAGACGGCGGATGGTGTACGAGGAACTGTTTCTGTTCCAGCTTAAAATGCAGGCGTTCCGAGCGCTGAACCGAGAACGCCTGGATGGGATTGTACATACGGCTGACAATGCAACGATTCGAGAGTTTGTACGCAGCTTCCCGTTCGAGCTCACTGACGCTCAGAAGAAGGTGGAACTCGAAATTTTGCATGATATGCGATCAAAATATTGCATGAACCGGCTGCTTCAAGGCGATGTCGGATCAGGCAAGACGATTGTGGCGGCCATAGCGTTGTTTACGACTGTGCGCTCAGGATTTCAGGGGGCGCTCATGGTACCGACGGAGATTCTGGCGGAGCAGCATATGCGTTCCCTGCAAAAGCTGTTCGAGCCTTTCGGCATCACCGTCGGCCTGCTTACGGGAAGCGTAACCGGCAAGAGGCGCAAAGACCTGCTGGCTTCGCTTCAGATGGGGTTAACCGATGTGGTGGTTGGTACACATGCCCTGATCCAGGAAGATGTTTATTTCAGAGAGCTGGGTTTTGTCGTGACGGATGAACAGCATCGATTTGGCGTCAATCAGCGCAGTGTACTGCGCCGTAAGGGTTATAATCCGGACGTGCTCACGATGACAGCAACTCCGATTCCACGGACGCTGGCGATCACAGCTTTTGGCGACATGGATGTATCCACGCTGTCCGAACGGCCAAAGGGGCGAATTCCGATTACAACTTATTGGGTGAAGCATGATTTAATGGAGCGCGTACTCGGATTTATTTCCCGGGAAGTAGACCAGGGACGCCAAGCCTATCTAATCGCTCCGCTCATTGAAGAATCGGATAAGTTGGATGTGCAAAATGCGATTGATCTGCACGTGCAGATGCAGCAAGCCTTTCCTAAGTATGCCGTCGGGCTGCTGCACGGGCGCATGACGCCCTCCGAGAAGGATGAAGTGATGCGGCAGTTCTACAGCAATGAAGTACAACTGCTCATATCCACGACGGTGGTTGAGGTTGGCGTTGACGTGCCGAATGCAACCTTAATGGTGATCATGGATGCCGATCGCTTCGGTCTGTCGCAGCTGCATCAGCTGCGGGGCAGGGTCGGTCGGGGGCAACATGCTTCCTACTGTGTCCTCGTTGCCGATCCGAAGTCTGAGGTCGGTATAGAGCGCATGCAGGTTATGACAGAGACGGAAGATGGATTCGAGGTATCGCGGCGCGATCTGGAGCTGCGAGGACCGGGGGATTTCTTCGGAACGAAACAGAGCGGGTTGCCGGAATTCCGACTGGCTGATATGGTTGCCGATTTCAAGGTAGTTGAGGAAGCACGGGGTGATGCAGCCAGTCTGGTCAGTGACAGCAGCTTCTGGACTTCACCTGAATATGAAGCGTTACGTGTTTATCTGCAAGAAGAGAAGATTTTTCAAGGGGATATTATGGACTAGCCTGTAAGGAATCTGTTGGCACAATGGACGGGCTTCTGTCATATAATCAGAAGGTGACAGCATTTATGACGGGAGGTGTTTTTTCATTGGGTTATCAGCAGTATGGCATTAGTCCGCAGTTGGTAGAGCGGATCAAACTGAAAATGAAAAATCCGGCGATTAAGGAAAAGATCAAAGCTTTGACGCAGAACTTGACCAAGGCCGATCTTCAAAATAGCGCCAAAGTGCATCAATTGGTTCGGAGCGCCAGCGGGATCTTGAATGAGAAGCTGAGTTCGGTTCAGGAGCAGCAGTTGGTACAGTTCGTGCTTGCTCAGAAGATCGATCCGAACAATACGTTTCACCTCATCAAGCTGTGGGGGATGTTCCGTTAATCTTGCGCCTTACGAGACGCTGGGTAGCATACTTAAGGCAGGGAACGGGTAATCGCGAATAGTTAAAGATTCATGTTACGAGTATGTTGGCGTAAGCATAGAAGAAGCCCCTGCGGGAGTTTGTTCTCCATAGCAGGGGCTTCTGGCGTGTATATGCGTGGAAAAGGTGAAGCGCGATTTAGTCGGACCCGCTTACCCGGCGGATGCACTCCGCGGAATCGTTCTTGACGGAATTGACGGTAGTGCTTACCGGCACAGCCTGCAGTTCGCGGTCTGGGTAGGGCTGGAGCAGATTCTTCATCGCTTCGAGCGAGGAGCGATCCGGTTCTTGGTTTCCACCGGACAAGGGATTCCGTTTGAGCCATAGCGCTTCATCGCTTCGCTTCAGTATGACGGGCATCCGATTGTGAATCGGTGCCATCAGCTCATTCGGTTCGGTTGTAATGACCGTACAGGTGCTCAGCCTCTCACCAGACGGCGTGATCCACGTATCGTACAAACCGGCCATGCTAAAGATTTCGCCGCTTCTTAGGCTGATCCGATAGGGCTGTTTGCCGATGTCGGTTTTCTGCCATTCGTAAAATCCGTCTGCCGGAATGAGGCATCTTTTCCGATAAAAGGGTATCCTATAAGCAGGCTTCTCTTCCAGCGTCTCGCTGCGCGCATTCATCATCTTGGCGCTTGCCGCGGCGTCCTTGGACCAGGAGGGGACGAGCCCCCATTGCAACTGCCCGATTCGGTTCGCCGTCCCGTCGTTAATAATAGCCGTTACCATCTGCGTAGGGGCAATATTATAACGGGGCACGTGAAATGGCGTCAGTAGCTCCGGATCTATTAGATATCTTGTCAGCAGCTCTTCCCAGGTGACGGTTAACGTAAAGCGTCCGCACATTGTGTAAGGCCTCCTCGAATTCGATGTGGCTTGCTGCGCAGGTGCAGCATAATGACTTGTCCAGAGTATATCAAACATTGTACAACTTACAAAAGGTTCTAGCAGTTCTAGCATCTTGGGCTAGTACAGCATGATGATTGGAGGCTATACTTGTGTTCGATTTAAAAGCAAACGGTACCTCGGTTAAGACAGAAGTTGTTGCGGGGACCACGACATTTTTTACGATGGCTTATATTATGGTGGTGAATCCGCTCATTCTCTCTCAAGCGGGGGTGCCTTTTGAGCAAAGTTTCACCGCAACGATCATCGCGGCCGTCATCGGGACGCTCCTTATGGGGCTCGTGGCTCGTTATCCGATTGCCGTTGCGCCGGGGATGGGCTTGAACGCTTATTTTACATATTCCGTGGTGCAGGGTCATGCCGGGATCGGTTATATTGAAGCGTTCTCCGCTGTATTTATTGCAGGTCTACTGTTCCTGCTGCTGTCTATGACAACGCTGCGGCGCCGACTGATCGAGATGATACCAGCTAATCTCAAACATGCGATTACGGTTGGCATCGGGTTGTTCATCGCTTTTATCGGACTGCGCATGAGCGGCATCGTGACGGCACATCCGGACAATCTGGTGGCGCTTGGCGACCTGCATCAGCCGTCCGTCATACTGGCCATGGTTGGCTTGGTCATTACGCTGATCTTGTTGGCCAGGAACATTAAAGGCGCTTTGTTCATCGGGATGATCATCACAGGTATCATGCTTATTTTGCGGACATGCTGCATTTCGGCGGCGGCATTGTATCGACCCCCTCGTTGCCGGAAGGGATACTGGTATGGAATCCGATTACGGCGTTGTCCGATGTCTTTACGCACGGGCTATATGCCGTTGTATTCTCCTTCCTGCTCGTGACACTCTTTGATACGACAGGAACGGTTGTCGGTGTTGCGCAGCAGGCCGGCTTGATGAAGGATAACAAGCTGCCACGGGCAGAGCGTGCGATGTTCTCCGATTCGGTAGCGACGGTGGCTGGCTCGATGGTCGGCACAAGTCCAACGACGGCTTACATCGAATCCGCGGCGGGAGTGGGCGCCGGCGGTCGTACAGGCTTGACGTCGGTTGTTGTGGCGGGCTTATTCGTGATTGCGGCATTCTTCAGCCCGCTCGTTGGCGCGGTGGCGGGAATATCGGCCATTACTGCACCGTCGCTCATCATTGTGGGCTGTCTCATGCTGAGCAATGTCCAGCATATCCGCTGGAACGACTTTGACGAAGCCTTTCCCGCTTTCCTCGTGATCCTGACGATGCCGCTCACGTCCAGCATCGCAACGGGGATCGCGCTTGGTTTCATTACGTATCCGCTGCTGAAGATCGTTAAGGGTAAGTGGAAAGCGGTGCATCCATTGATGTACATCTTCGCGGTCTTGTTCGTCCTGCAATTGCTGTTCGTACCACATTAACCACATGGAAATCCCCTGCGAAGTCCAGATAGGACGCGCAGGGGATTTTTGACACTATGCGGGTGTCAGCGAGATCAAATTCGACTCCAAATATCCGCATATTGGGTGACGAGTGCATGTTCGTCTATCTCCAAGTCCGCTTGGAATGCGCCATCATTACTCTCGTAGCGATAGGTATTCTCTCCTGTACGGGTGTATCGCTGGGGAAGCGGAGAGATTTCAAGGCTTGGGAAGCGAACCCAAGCGGCGGTGATCGCCGCACTGTCCCCGGGTTGCAGGCGGAGGCGCCGGATCGCAAGCGTATTGGTGGAAGGGGATATGCCGAGATCGATATCCGTCAGACCGGCTAATGCGCCAAGCTCACGATCCGTCCCGCCTTCCCACCAGCGATTCTCTTCATCTCGTCTCAAGCAGAGATAATGCTCTCCGTCTGCGCCGGAGAGGGCAATCTTTAGCTCTCGGGTCTGCCATTGGTCTGTAATGGCAATCTCATAGGCGCAATGGAAGGATGGTGATCCAGGCTGCCGACAACGGTTCCGTCTAAGATAAATCCAGCATGGTGTTCATAGAGTCGGCCATGCTCCAACGAGGGAGTATCGTGCCTGGTCCAGAGTAGGGACTGCAGGAGATTCCGTGGCCTCGCGGCATTCTGTGCTATCAATCGCGTGTGATCAAAGGTGTGCATTTTCATGGAGTACCCCTTTCTATTTATCGTTTGTATCCCTGCTTAGTCGTCTGCCGCTCAGTAGCGATCCGTTATTCTGTGATCTCATCGGTATCGATCTCCAGCACATCGCTTAGATTGATCCATGTATCGCTGATAAACAGTCGTTCATTGGCGGTGTTGATCCGGGAAATGACGCCGCGGACCGTATAATGATCGTATACCCCGTATACGAGAAGTTGGATCTGGCGTTTATTCTGATACGCGTCGCTGATCTTCTCGGCAATCCACTGCGCCTGCTGCTCATCGAGCAGCGGGTGAGCCTGCTTATGCATCGTTCCTTGCTTCTCAATAATGGCGTCCCGATGCTCGAACAGCATCATGCGACTGGATTCCCATAGACCGTTGCCTGTTAGTTTCTTCATTTGTAGTGTCCTCCGATCTTGGCGTTCAGGAATTTCAGCTGACTCGTTTGGGTGAGCGATGAGCGAAGTAGACGGAGGAGGGGCCAAAATGGTTGTTGATGTCGTCCATGGCGTGCTCCAGATCCATGAGCCGCTCCCGGTCTCCGAAGAGGGACATCTGGTAGACGGCATCGCTCTGTAGTTCGCCGAGCGAGACCCATATTTTGCGAACCGGGCCGCCATCCCAGTGCTTGCGGAACAGCTCCTTGGCCGCTGCGTACACTTCGCGGGACAGGTGGGTCGGCTCTGGAATCTTCATCTGGCGCGAGAAGCCGACCGGCCGGTCGAAGTCGGCGCCCTGGGCACCGGCATGCACGACGTTGCCCATATAACCTTTGGCTCTCGCCCGCTGACAGATGAGCATGGACAGTTCATTCAGCACCACGTCGATGTCCTGCTGATCGCGATAATCCACAGGCAGCGTGGTCTGCCGACCGATTCCCTTCTGGCCCTCGAACGCGTCCGGCGTGACTGGGGAATCGTCGTAACCGTTGGCGGTTCGCCACAATACCTCGCTCCAGATATCACAGTTTTTCCTCATATGACGCTTCATCCTGGATTTGAGATCAGGCAGAGGGGTGTGCGCCAACTCGCCAATCGTCTGAATGCCGATCCGGGCCAAATGCTTGGTCGTGCGCGAGCCCACACCGAACATTTTGTGCGCCGGGCAGGCCCAGAGTGCATCCATATTCGATTCGCTTAGTTCAAAGATGGCGTCTTTGTTCTTCTTGGCAAAGTTATCGCAGGCCAGCTTGGCAAGGATCTTGTTGCGACCGATGCCGACCCGGGTATGAACGCCGGTCTCATACCGGACACGCATCTGGATGTGTTTGGCGAGCTCGGCGGGCGTACAATTGAAATGCGCCAGACTTGCCGTCACATCGACGAACTGCTCATCAATGCTGAAGGGTTCCACTTGGTCGGAATACGATTCAAGTATGCTCATGATTTGCAGGGACACCCGGATGTAGGCGCTCATATGCGGCTTCATGACAATCACATCCGGGCATTTCTGCTGCGCCTGCCACAAGGCTTCGGCTGTTGTGACTCCATAATCCTTCGCGAGCGGGCAGGCGGCAAGAATGATGCCGCTGCGCCGGGAAGGGTCGCCAGAGACGACCAGAGGTTTATGTTTGTACTCGGGATGGGCTGCTTTTTCAACAGAGGCATAAAAGGATTGGCAGTCCGCGAGAAACACGACGCGCTGCGAGCGTTTATGCATGATGATTCCTCCTATTCAAGCGAAATGTGAAGTATTTCCGCCAGCCGTATCTGAATATCGGCCCTTACAAAATCCCACATGAGTTCCATATCATGCTGATACCCGCGGCAGCGGTAACGGATGTGGATGGAATGTTGCCGGCGCTGGGTATTCAGAATGGCAATGCCACGCGCGCGGCAGCTGCGCTTGAGCGCTGCAAGCTTCGTAAACGTCATCTTCTGCACGGCCTGCAGATGCTGCAGGTAATCGGGGCTGATGCCGGAAGGTTTCATGCGGTGGATGTCCTGTTCCAGCACGTCCAGTACGAGCGGCAGGATGACGCATTCCTTGACGGATAGCAGTTCCTCTTCGGTTTGCAGCGGAGACGCGGACATCGGTACAGCCTCCTCCCGTTCTTCAAAATGCTCATTCTTATTATATACAGAACAAATGTTCGATATGCAACTGGAAAATGTAAGGGGTAGTAATGGTTTGCGAGTTGTTTGTTATCAAGGCTTGTATCAATTTCATACTGCGAACGTTGAGGTAGTAATAAAAGTACTCATCCATAAGACTGGCGAATTTTATTTGACTATATAGTCAAGAATTGATAAAGTAATCTCATGAGCAGACCAAGAGAATTCGATATTGATCATGTTTTACACCAATCTATGGAAGTGTTTTGGGACAAAGGATACAAATCTACTTCCTATGAGGACTTAACTCGTATGACAGGGGTTAAGAAGCAAAGCTTGTATTGTGTGTTTAACGACAAGCGCTCTCTATTCCTCAAGGCTTTAGCCCACTATCGTGAACAACGTATTTCGAACTTGAAAGAGCTGGAGGAGCAGAATATTTCTCCACTGGAAAAGCTTGAATCCTTATACAACTCTCTGCTGCATGATGAAGAATTGTGCCGCGGATGCTTGATGGTAAATACCGCATTGGAGTTTGCTAAGGATGACAAAGAGGTCACCCGCGAAATAGAGCTGATGTCCGCCGAAACTAAACATATACTAGAGAAAATCATCAGCAGCGGTCAGAAACAGCAGTTGATTACGACCCGTTTTTCCAGCAGCGTGCTTGCAGCTTATTTAAACAACGCTATTTCCGGCTCCAAGATTTTAGAAAAATCAGGAGGATCTCGGGAACAGATCGAGGCGGTCTTGCGTACGTCTTTTGCACTTATTTTGCCTTGATCTTTTTTTGCCAAGTTATTGACCGTGTAGTCAAAAATGGATAGCGAATATTGATATTGGTCTTACAACGTGATAATAAAGGAGGTGGTGCTTAAGGAACGCCCCTTTGGATGAACATCTAGATATTAAATAAAACTAATCTTAACGCGGGCCACATTGGCCCCTGTGATACTGTCTAAACATTTAAAAATCAATTAACTTTGGAGGCTATCATGTCTAAAACACTATCAGTAGAACCCCTATTTAAACCGTTTGAATTAGGCAACTTGAAATTAGCTAATCGGATCGTAATGGCACCGATGACCAGGCAATTTTCTCCCGATGGAGTGCCTGGCGCTAATGTAGCTTCCTACTACCGTCGCAGAGCCGAGAACAACGTAGGACTTATCGTGACAGAAGGAACGATAGTCGATCATCCGGATGCGTCGAATCAAGCTAACGTTCCGCATTTTTATGGTGAAGCTGCATTGAACGGCTGGACAAATGTAGTGTCTGAAGTACATGAGGCAGGCGGACGGATCATTCCACAAATTTGGCATATGGGAGCTCGCGGTCAAGTGAATGACTATTCGGAAGAGGAAATTGCTGACATCGTTCAAGCGTTCGCGCAGGCGGCCTCTGAAGCCAAGCGACTTGGATTTGATGGCATTGAGCTGCATGGTGCACATGGATACTTAATCGATCAATTTTTCTGGGAGAAAACCAACCAGCGCACCGATCGCTATGGTGGTGACATGCTTGCACGCACACGTTTTGCAGTTGAGGTGATCGAGGCTTGCCGTCAGGCCGTTGGAACCGGATTCCCGATTGTACTGCGCTTATCACAATGGAAATCGGGGGCTTATTCAACGAAATTAGCTGGAACACCTGAGCTGCTGGAGCAGTTCCTAGCGCCACTCGTTGCTGCAGGCGTCGATATTTTCCATTGTTCCACTCGCCGTTTCTGGGAGCCTGAGTTCGAGGGCTCTGACCTGAATTTTGCAGGATGGACCAAAAAGCTAACTGGCAAGCCGACGATTACGGTTGGATCTGTTGGTCTTGATGGTGATTTTACAAGTCTTTTCGCTGAAGGGAAGGGAGCTGCTAGCGTCGGAATTGATGGATTGATTGAAAAACTCGAACGTGAAGAATTTGACCTCGTTGCCATAGGACGTGCACTATTGATTGATCCGGCTTGGGTAACTAAAATTCGGGACGGCCGGACAGACGAATTGGTTCCTTTTACACCTGATGCATTACAAACATTAAGTTAAGTGTTGAATTAGCATAATATGCACGATGAAAAGCAGTGACAGGCTTGAAGTTTGGGCCTGCACTGTTTTTGCGTGTCCGCTTCACTTTCCACAAACTTAAGCAACCCGTTTGACCGTGAAGTTATGACAAAATACAATAGAACGCACATCTTTTGCACCAGAGAAAAACAACTTGCACAGTAGCGGTATATGAATTTCTGTGATCAACCCTTCTCAGAAAGGTACATGGAGCATAGAGTTGAGGGAAGATTACATTCGTGATTATGGTGCAATTGGAGGGCTTGTTCATTGATTTCCGTTGTCCTGGCTAGCGTTATATTTATCATCACTTTAGTTTTAGTTATTTGGCAGCCTAAAAATCTGTCCATCGGATGGTCCGCATGCGGAGGTGCGATACTCGCTCTTCTCGTTGGAGTGGTCGATTTTCAGGATGTGTGGGATGTCACCCAGATCGTGTGGAATACCACACTCGCTTTTGTCGCGATTATTATCATTTCCTTAATCCTGGATAAAATCGGTTTGTTTGAGTGGGCTGCTTTACATATGGCGATTGCCGCTCGCGGAAACGGCGTCCGAATGTTCGTGTATGTATCACTGCTGGGCGCCGTCGTGGCGGCCTTTTTCGCGAATGATGGGGCGGCGTTGATCCTGACCCCGATCGTGCTTGCCATGGTGCGAGCGCTGAATTTGGACGAACGGAAGGTATTCCCGTTCATCATTGCAAGCGGCTTTATTGCCGACACCACTTCGCTACCGCTCGTAGTCAGCAATCTGGTGAACATCGTATCAGCGGATTTCTTCGGCATTACGTTTATCGAATACGCCAGCCGGATGATCGTTCCGAACTTGTTCGCTTTAGTGGCCAGCATACTTGTGCTTTATTTGTTTTTCCGCAAAAGCATCCCGCGAAAGTATGATGGGGCACAGCTTAAACATCCGTCAACAGCGATCCAGGATCATAGCATGTTCCGTTTATCTTGGATCGTATTAAGCGTGTTGTTGATCGGTTACTTTGTGTGCGAGTTTGTCGGTATCCCGGTTTCGATTGTGGTCGGGTTTATTGCGGTGTTCTTCCTGCTCATGGCACGAAAAAGTCCGGCTGTGCAGACCAAGGAAGTGCTTAGGGGCGCCCCATGGGCGATCGTATTTTTCTCGATTGGCATGTACGTGGTCGTCTATGGTCTGCGTAATGCCGGTCTTACCGATCTCTTGGCAAGCGTCATACAGAGCATCGCGGATCAAGGGATGTTCGCGGCAACCATGGGGATGGGATTCATCGCCGCGATTCTGTCTTCAATCATGAACAATCTGCCGACGGTAATGATTGATGCGTTAGCCATCGATGCGACGAGCACGTCGGCCGCCGTTCGCGAGGCATTAATCTATGCTAATATCATCGGCGCGATTTAGGTCCCAAGATCACGCCGATTGGCTCGCTGGCCACCTTGTTGTGGCTGCACGTTCTTTCGACCAAGGGCGTGAGGATCAGTTGGGGGACGTATTTTAAGACAGGGATTATATTGACGATCCCCACCTTGATGATAACGCTCTTAGGTTTATATCTCTGGCTGACCCTACTTTAACTATAGGTTAATAGAACAAAAGGGATACGGAGAAACAAACGTTACATCGCAGGTTCAGCATAAATGAGCGAACAACAACCCGGTATCTAGTTCAGATACCGGGTTGTTGTCGTTGAGATATATAGCATGAGACCGTTGCGGGCCTTATGGATCATCGTATTCGATGAACCGTAAATTGCCCTGTGGAAGCGTGCAGGCTGTTCGCCGCTTCCTGGGGATCGAGCTGGTGATGACGCTCCAGCGCATAACGGAATTCGTAGAAGCCGCCAAGCGTGGCCTTGAAGTTGGTCTCCCAGTAGTTGGTTAGGATCCATGCATGCGCAGACGGGCGACTATCCGCCGCTTGCATGGTGTGAAGCTGCCGCGGCATATGTGCAAGCGTTCCGAGCTGCACGAGCGGCGTATCCGTCATGGACAGAGTCAGGACCTCCCGCTCCTGAGGCGAATGCCAGAAGATGCCTTCCTGCACGCTTGTGTAATCGAGACATGTCCCCGGAATTTGATCTTTCCACGGGCGCACTAGACTTCCGGCTTTTTCTACATACAGCTCGGCATCGCTGCCTAGCCCAAACGGCAGCGCCACATACACGTTCTCTGGCAGCCAGACGCTATCCTTGTGGAAGCGAACGGATACTTCAGCTCGCGCTTGATGTGCAAACAGCTTGATGTGCAGGGCATAGTAGCTGAGCCCCTTCACCTCATAGATCAGCTCGACCAGCGCGAAGAGCGGACCGTTGTCCAGCACGTTTACGCGGGTCAGGCGTCCGGCATCCCGCTGGACGTCCAGGCCCTTACGGTTGCGTCCCATCCGGCGGCGGGTGGAGCATACTTGCGCAGGGTCGGTTTCATCCTGTGCGGGCGTAACCTCATAGATTGGCGTGAACGGTCCAT
Source organism: Paenibacillus sp. JCM 10914 (assembly GCF_001315105.1). Lineage (GTDB taxonomy): Bacteria > Bacillota > Bacilli > Paenibacillales > Paenibacillaceae > Paenibacillus_AQ. The sequence continues at coordinate 434,799 of NZ_BAZR01000001.1, forward strand.
GCTCGCGCGTGTCGTCCAGCAGATCGATCGAGCGCGTCTTGTCGATCCAGGCCGTGATTCCCGTCGGGATCGCCCATTCAATCCGAAATGCTGCCGATTCAATTGAACGCTGGCCCACAACAATAGGATGAGCCGAAGGCAAGCGCTCGATGTCGTCGATCCCTTCACAAGCGATCGGCTCGGTATTGCGTGCCGTCACCATCGCTGTGGCAAGGGAGGACGGATCAGACGATTCGAGCGGACGGATAAACAGAACGCGAGCCTCGCCTGCTGCAAGTGCAAGTTCGGTCACGAGCGCCCCGGTATGCGTCAATTGATAGGGCAGGGGTTGCCCGGTTGATTCATCTATAAGCTCAAAGCGATTCCTCAAGATGACGTGCTCCCAGCCATCCAAGGGGACGATGACCTGCAATGCGGCTGGCGCGGGCTCCGTATTAATCACCTCATACCGCAGCGGACGGTGGGGAGCCAGAAGCGCGCCGCGACGGGCCACGAGCACCTGATCCAGCGCTTGATGAGCCAGCTTGCTGGCCTCGGCGGCATAGGCTTGCTTGCGAACTTCCAGCATTTGAACTTGTGGATGCCAAGGCTCATATACGGAGGAATGATAACCCCACGTATGTTCCGCGTACATGGTCAGAGCCTGCGCAGTCTCCTCGATCGCTGCAGGGCTTGCCGTTTGCTGGCCGGGATCGAGCCGTTTGACCTTGCGCAGCGTGCGCTGCGCGTCCCGGTAAATCTGGGTGTGCATGGCGGTGGAGGCCACGCCGTCCGTCCACCAGTCCGGCCAGTCGCCTCGGTGTACAGGAAGCGAGGATAAGTCCTCTTGCTTCAACACCGCAAAAAACTCGGACAGAGTAGCCATCTTAATCGTGATTCGGTCACCGTATAACTCGTTCCACTCCGTGATCCATTCGGCGATATCCGCATTGGGGGAAGCGTTGTCGGTTCCGAGCCCGGATACCATGACCGGAACGAAGGAGTACGGATAGGACTCCTGCTCCAAATTCCATAGATAGCGGTTAATTCGGATCGCGGCAATGTCGTTATGACGCTGCTCAGGTTCCATCAATTGATGCTGCAGTTCATCCTTGATGATGTATTTCCCGAGTGCCTTGGGGCAGAATCCGAGTTCGTTGCCGAACATATAATGCTCGCCGTTCCAGACCAGCAGCTTGCCGCCCTCCGGGCTTTCCCACCAGAAGGGAGTCTGCTTGCGCCCTAGCGGATACATGCCGTGATGCGTATGGATGCAGGAGAACAGATGCTCAATGTTATTGCGCAGCAGGCTGTCCGCATATCCCCAGCTGTAGCCGTTGATATCGGCGGTCATGGCGCTATCGATCCGATGTCCGAACGTATTCGCGTATTTCTGGGCTTTGCCGTGATTGCGCAGCAACAGGTCAAAATCCGGCAGTTCGGTCATGTTCAGATAGGTTCCGGATAGTTCGACATCTCCCCGGAGGACGGCTTGTTGAAACGCTTCTGTCTCTTCAGGCGTAGCGGCTGCGAGAAATTTCTCTACCGCCCAGAACGTCTCGCAGGTCCAGCGAAATGAACGCCATTCCGGACGATCTCCGCGATGTGCAGCTTCCGTAATATCCAGTGCTTGGCGAATAAAATCTACGTGGTACTGCTCGATTCGCTCCTGGCGTTCAGTATAGCCGATATCCGTGTGGGAATGGTGAATGGCATAGATCGTCCAGGGACGAGTGGTTGATGATCGCCTTGATTTGATGCATTCATACAGTAATAGCCTCCTATTTATTGAATAATGGGACGTATGGCTCGTTCTCCATATCGCCGAATAGTTGCTCGATGCCCATAAAAACAGTAGACATTCCATCCTGATCGAGACAGTGCACAGGAATGGCATGTTCGCCTAAAGCCTGACTTAATGACTGATCCCATAAGGGCAAGCTGCGCGAGATTTGTCCACCTAGTATCAAGCGGCTGGGTCCGAATTCGGATATATAAGGCAGCAGCATCTCGCCCATTCTCCTGCCATACGTTCGGAATAGTTCTAATCGGCTTGTGTCACCGCCTGCAGCGGTTGCCGCCAGATCGACGACATCAACTCCTTCTGTCAGCAATCCCCGCTCGGAGGCCAGCTTCAGAATGCCCCTTCTTCCGAAATAGCTGTCCACGATCCCTTCCTCGAAAGGCTCGGCGAACAGCATCCCACTGGATGGAATCCCTTTCCGGCCGCTTACGATTCGTCCATGCTCGATAAAGGCGGACCCGAGGCCGGTGCCAAGCGTCAGGCAGATCAAGCGCTCCGACGGGAAGCGAAGACCAGCTCCAAGTCCGAACATGAAGCGTCGTTGCCGAACCGAATATCGGCGCCAGCAAGATGGTTCAGCATGATATCTGCTTGACGCGAGCCCAGAAGCCGGAACTGCGAGCGGAGCAGGTCACGGACCGACAGCCGTATAGAGACTCATATTTGCCAACATCCTTAAGCAGCGCGATGCCCTCCCGGTAATCGAACGGACCGGGAACGGCCAATCCGATTCGTACGCGATCGCGATCATCTAACTTCCTGCAAGTGGAGTCATAATCGGTCAGCAGTTCATGGCAAACGGCGGCAAAGCCCTCGATGATTTTGACAGCCGAGTCTTGAGCGTTCGCTGGCTGCGTACGGAACGAGCCCGGAATAAGTTGACCGTTCACAAGAAGTGCCGCCTTCAAGACGGTGCCCCCTGCATCGAGGGCGATGGTGATAGAGGGGCGGGACGGCATGGCTCCAAGATGTGCCCTAGGATCGTCTCGCATCGAAGCCTTCACCATCCATTCCGGATTTCATGGCGGGCGGGAGTAATGGCTGGTTCCAGTCTGGATTGACCCTCGCTGCGATCAGCTTGCACGGCGACCCGGACAAATTCTCCAAGCGATATGGGCCGATGCAGGCCGGTATAATATAAGACTCCGCATAACCCCATTCAACGGCAGCGCCCCCCGCTTCCGGTATAAGGCGGACGCGGTCGCCTTCAACCAGGTTGTACATCACGAATTCTCCACGGGTGTCACCCCTCCACGTATCATGCAGGGACAGCCTGGACACCTGAAAGAGCAGGTCATCGCGTTGACCGAGCAGTTCCAACGTGTTGCCGGCCTGACGTTCAATCACCGTGGGGCGAGCGATCAGTCCGTTGACGACGGCAGACGTGTTCATGGCGTCATTCACGTTGTGACGCGCATGCTCGGGATTCATTGGGCGGGGCTTGCCGTCTCCGTCAAGTCGCAAATAATCGTAGATCTTGAACGTGAACCACCAGGTGGTGGACGAGATTTCGAGCACCAGATTATTTATGCCCGAGGCATGCACCGTGCCCGGCGGGATCAGATAGAGATCGCCCGGCTGCGTCTCATACTCGTTCACATAAGAAGAGAGGACCAGCGGCTCCTCGTGAAGGTGGGCATGCGCAGCAGCATCCAGCAATTGCGCACCCGTTGTTTTTTCCTTCAGCCCAAATATACCTTGGCGCCTGGAGCATTCCGCATAATGTAATAGGATTCTTGCTGTGTCATATGTTCATTGAATGTCGATTCCGCATAGGATTGCAGTGGATGCACCTGAAGCGACAGGTTGCCGCCTTGGATCGTATCCAGATAGTCAAAGCGGATCGGAAAATAATGCCCGAATAACTCGACGTTCCGGCGTCCCAAAATCTCCAGCGGCGAGGCTTCCATTAACAGCGTAAATGGAACTTCCAGCGTTACATGCTGAACGTGCAGCAGCAGGGTGTTCTCCGGCGCGATCGGCTCGAAGCTCCAGGCGCAGTTGGGCCATGCCTCCGGCAGTTCACACAGCTCTTTCAGATATTGTCCGCCCCAGATGCCGGGCGCGAAGAAGGGCTTCACCCGAAACGGCTGTTGGGCGGCTTTGTTTAGCACTGCAGCCAGGCACGAGGCGGATAACCATATAGGTTCATGCGAACGGTTGAGATCGATGTAGTAGGCCTGTTGATCCGAACGGTTGCCGTGGATGGATAACCAGTCGCGGCGGTACGTCTCCCAGACCGGCCATTCGAGAAACAGGCAGTTCTTGTAGGTTTCGACCTTATCATGAGAGACGCCAAAACCGAAGCTTCCCATATGCTCCGCATGTCGTCGCTGCTGGTTCTCACGCGAATAATCGGCGTAGAACGCAAGATCGGGCTCCCTGTGGGCGAGCATATAAGCACCGGGTCCGTGCAATACGTGAATTCCGCCGTTCGACTCGGCTGCAAGCGCGCTTGCTCTCAGGGCTTGACGTGCATCCTGCCGGAAATATTGCAAGGGATGAACATCGGACGCTTTATAGCCGAACGCCCGGTTATCGGTTAGATAGCGTGCCATCTCTGCGCGGAGTTCTGCTTCTGGTTTGACATGGCTTGATGTGGAGTCACATGTGAGTGTGATCCCATCTTGATCGCATTGCTGCCGAAGCTTGGTCAGCAAGCCGTCGAGGTCTGCGCCGTGCGTTCCATCGAGCGTGATGAATAATCCGCGCTGATCCTGCTGGTAGATGGAGTGGATGAGGGAGTGCAACGAGCGGATCCCCTTGTTCATAAATACAGGTTCGTGAGAAAAGTCTACATGATTGATCGGATGGGTCTGAAAGGCATTGGCCTTAGTCATGGATGGAGGCATCCTCTTCGGAAGTCTTGTTACGATTCCATTGTAGAAGTACAGGGGAGGATGCGTCTTTATAGAAAGAGGAAGTGTTTTTGTACGATCAGGACATGGATTATAAAGGAATTCAGAGCTCGGAATCAGAGCGGCCTTCAGAGAATTGCGAGCGACGGAAGCGGGCAGGAGTTACGCCCAGCTTGGAGGTGAACACCCGGGTAAAGTAGTGAACGGACTCGAAGCCGCTCAGAGCCGCAATCTCTTTGATCTCCCGATCCGAATGCAGGAGCAGATGCTTAGCCATCTGCACACGCTGTTCCTGTACATAATGGACAAAGGATTGATGTCCGTATGTGCGGAACAGACGCGTCAAATGTCGCGTCGTGATGTGAAGATGGCCCGCCACACGCTCCAGCGATAACGGTTCGGGAAGATTGTCCTTGATGAACAGCGCAGCTTGGTGAAACAGCGAGTTTCCTTCATCAGGGGCTTTGGCTCCTTGCGGCTCTTGATAGAAACCAGGACCATGGGCAGACAGAATGGAGAGAATCAGCGATACAGCTATGCTGCTCGGCACATGCGGCGGATAGGGAGCATTCGAATGTCCGGCTTGAAAGAGCGAAAGCAGTGAAAGCCAGAGCAGCCCAGGGGGCTGCTCTGCGCCCTCCTCTAGCACCGGGATGCCTTGTCGGGCTAGTGTACGAAATGCCGCCGCATACGACTCGCTGCTTGCGGATTCGTCCAGTTCAAAGGCGACGTAGCATAAGGATAAGCCTCCTGGCTGCGAATCTCGTGCTGAACGCCTGGTCTGGACAGGAACAAGGTTCCGGGATGGAGTTCGAATTCTGTCTCTTGCTCGATGTAGGTGCCGTCGCCCGTAAGCACATAACAAGCTTCGAAGAAAGAGTGTCTGTGCTCGGTATTGTCGAAGTGACGCGGCATAAATCCCCAGTAGTGCACCACAATTGCAAGATCGGGTTGCTCCATGCGAGTTATGGCACGGTTCAGAACGGAATTGGCGCGTTTGAATAATGGAATAAACGATCGGTGATGAATCAGCATCGGAGCGTAGTCTCCCCTTTGGCATATAGACTTTCAGCGGAATGGATACCTCTCTAGTATATATCATGTTCCCTCAATGCAAGAGGGAATGGGGCAAACATGTCGAATATAAACCGTACTTGTTGTTTCATATCAGGGAGGGAGAGGCATGGGAGCGATGGATCGCTTTCTGGAGAAGCTGTACGATTCCACGGACCATTGCCGGGGCAGCTTGAGCGGCTTGCGCGATGTACAGGAGCGAACACGGGTAATCAGGCGTCAGTTGGAGGGTGCATTGGGAGATTTCGGTTTCGCTCATCGGCAGCCAGATCATCTCGGGGAACAGATCGAGCATACCGTTCTGGAAGACCATATTCGCGAACGGATGATCTTCCAACTGGGTGATGAACTGTCTGTTCCGGTATATGTCTTGACGCCTCGCCAGCATTCGGGGCCGCTGCCTGCCGTGCTTGCTCTGCATGGGCACGGTTATGGCAGTAAAGAGATCGTCGGACTGGCGCCGGACGGTACTGCCGATACGGCCGCGACCGGCATTCATCAGCATTTTGCCATTCAGCTTGTGCGGCGCGGGATGAAGGTGTTCGCACCGGAGCTTGCCGGATTCGGAGAGCGCCGATTGGCACGTGATTATGCCGAAGCAAAGCCGTGCTCTTGCAACACGTTGTCCCGGCATCTGATAATGACGGGACGAACCTTGGCCGGTCTTCGGGTCTATGAGGCAACCCGAATGATTGACTTGATGGCGCGGCTGCAGGACGTCGATTCGGAACGGCTTGGCCTGATGGGATTCTCTGGCGGCGGACTGGTTGCGGCGTATGCGTCCGGTCTGGAAGAACGGATAAAGCGACCGTGCTGTGCGGATTTGCCAATACGTTCAAGCATAGCATACTCGCTATGGATCATTGCATTGATAATTACGTCCCTGGTGTATTACAAATTGCGGAACTTCCCGATCTGATCGGCTGATAGCGCCGCGGAACCTATTCATCGAATCCGGGGTACATGATCCGATCTTTCCGCTGGCAGGCGTTCATGCCGCGATCGGCAGTCTCGAACGGACGTACGGGGCGTGGCAATCGCTGCACCATTTTAGCTTCGATCTGTTTGAAGGAGGTCATGAAATCAACGGACGCCATGCGTACGATTGGCTCAAGCAATCATTGAATGTTTAATCCGAATCCGATCTTATTCTAGTGACAGGGAGGTTCTTAATATGAGTTTAAAGGTAGCCATCATCGGAACCGGTTGGTTCAGTAAGGTCCATGCCGATATTATATCTGGGATGGAGGGCGTGACATTGGCCGCATTCGTAGGAACAAGCGAGGTGAAGGCAGAGAATGCGGCAAGAAATTATGCAACAGCGAAAGGATATGACGAAGTCGAGCAGATGTTGGATGAAATAAAACCGGATGCGGTTTACGTCTGTGTGCCGCCTTTTGCGCATGGCGCGATCGAGACCAGTCTGGTAGAACGAAACATTCCGTTTCTCGTGGAAAAACCGCTTGCCACGGGCATGGAAGTCCCAACGAAGATTAACCAGGAAGTGAGCCGGACCGGATTGATCACTTCCGTAGGATATCATTTCCGCTATACCGATGCCGCAGTGAAAGCTGCCGACATTTTGAAGGAGCGCAAGGCAGGTATGGCGCTCGGCTACTGGATGGGAGATATGCCGCAGGTTTCCTGGTGGAGGAAGCAAGAAGGCTCGGGCGGACAGTTCATCGAGCAGACGACGCATATCGTGGACTTGCTGCGCTGCTTGCTGGGCGAGGTGGAAGAAGTGTATGCGGCATTTGCTCATAGAGCGATGAAAGGTCAGGTTGAAGGTGTCACCGTTCACGATGTGGGCACCGTGACCATGAAGCTGCGAAGCGGGGCGGTGGCTACCATCTCCAATACTTGCATCCTCCCTGAGGGTGGGCAGGTCGGTTGACGGTCTACACCGACCAGGGGAGCGTCGAGGTGAATCCGAACAAGCTGATCGTTAGAGACAAAGGGAGCTTGGCAGAATTCCGCAATGCCGCCAACCCGTATCAGCAGGAGAATGAGGCGTTTATTCATGCGGTCCGAACAGGCGACGTTTCAGGCATACGCTCGACCTATGAAGATGGCTTCAAGACGATGGAGGTAACGTATGCCGCGCTCCGTTCGGCGGAGACGGGATTGCCGATCCGAATAGGATCATGACGTCTATCAGACTCGATAGTGCTTATGGTAACGGGCAGGAGTAAGCGAGGGTCCCAAGGTAATCAAAGCGGTTGTAGAGATATAAGATTGTGCAGAGCGGGCTGTTCCTGGCTGATATCCGGGTGCGGCCTTTTGGTTATGTCTGCTGAAAAAGGGGAGAGACTGATAGGATAGGACGACTTGGCCGAGGCTACATAGAATCTTCACAACATAGTGATAAGCTGGAGCCAATCTATCACATTAGTAAAGGAGATATGAACGATGAGGAACAAACATAAGTTGAAATTTAAAGTCATCACCATGGCCGTAATCGCTTCGTTGGTGCTGGTATTGGCAGCTTGCGAGAGCTCAAACCAGGAGGAAGCAGTAAGTACAGGGGGGACGGAGCATTCGGAGGGCACGGATCATAGCGGTATGAATCATTCGGGCTCGGGAGAAGTGCCTGAGGGATTAAAGAAAGCGGCCCATCCAACGTACGCCGTAGGCTCAAACGCAATCATGGAAGCCGATCACATGCCCGGCATGAAGGGAGCGGAAGCTACGATTGTCGGTGCATATGATACCACGGTATATATGATCTCGTATAAGCCGACCCATGGCGGACCCGAAGTGAAGAACCATAAATGGGTTATACACGAAGAGCTGCAGAATCCAGGGGAAACGCCGCTCCCAACTGGAACAAAGGTGGTCGTTGAAGCCGACCATATGGAGGGCATGCAAGGGGCGACCACCGTGATCGATAGTGCGGAGCAAACGACGGTGTACATGGTAGACTATTCCTCAACCACAGACGGAAAAGAAGTCACGAACCACAAGTGGGTAACGGAAAGCGAGCTGACACCCGTACCATAATCGGCATGATGGGCTGCTGTCATGATCTGTTATAATAGATGAACGTTCAATAGAAAGGAAGAATGAAGGCATGGCGTTCAGTGCGCAGCAGGTAGCCGAATGGATGGTCGAGGAAATCCGCTTCACGGGAAATTTATATCAAACCGAGGCGATTAGGTATGTTAGGGAGCATTTTGGCGAAGAGTTTGTATTCGTGAATGAGAATGGAAATGCTTCTCTCTCCAAGGATGTCAAGAAAGCCTTCCGCAAGCTGCACGGCGGAAGAATCGCCTGGGATCGGGACGGGTTCATGTGGGCATGGACCTAAAATAACATCACAGTATGGTAGAAAACCAACCTGCGATGTGATGGTAAGTGAGAGCCCTCTGTGTGCCATGAGAACAGAGGGCTCTTTCGCATGCCTTACCGATTCTTGAGCTCGGTAAGGGCTGCAGTGAGTGTGGGGTATGTAAATGAAAAGCCGTGGTGCAGTGCCTTATCGGGTACGATATGCTGGCCCTTCAATAAAATCATGGACATTTGCCCAACCGTTGTCCGCAGTGCAAACGCGGGAAGCGGAAACCAATGCGGACGACGGTACACCTTGGAGACGATTCTGCCAAATTCATCGTTCCTTACAGCGTGAGGGGAAGCAGCGTTGACCGCACCATGAATTTGCTCATGATGAATGCCATAGTCGATCAGCCGCACGATGTCGTCTATGTGAATCCAGGAGAGCCACTGCTGCCCGCTGCCGATGGGACCGCCTACCCCTAGCTTATAGGGCAGCAGCATTTTGGGCAGGGCACCGCCTTCGGTTCCAAGCACGACGCTGATGCGAAGCTTGATCAGGCGGTCGGTTTCGATAGACTCAGCCGCTTGTTCCCATTGCTCCACCACTTTGGAAGGGAAGTCCATTACGATCGCAGGACTCTGCTCAGTGAACACTTCATCCTCTGACGTGCCGTAGATCGCCATGGCGGATGCCTGAACGACCACGGGTGGCTTCTGCTCGAGATGGTGCATGAGTTTAGCGACTGCGGCGACGGTCTTCTTCCGGGAAGCATGATTTGCTCCTTCCGCTTCTCGGTCCAGCGCTGGCTTAGAGAAGCCCCGGCCAGATTGACCAGTGCGTCCAACCGCTCGAACCTGGCGGGGTCATGGTTCATATCATCCCATGTAACATAGGACAGGCGCACGTTATCTTCTAATCGAGTGTCCCACTCAGGGATTGATCGGGTCACGATGATAACCTCGTGCCCAAGGGTGAGCCAATAGGTTGTAAGGGCTTGGCCAATAAATCCGGTTCCTCCGCATATAGCAACTCTCAATTAATACGGCCTCCATTCCATGTGTGTTGATATCATCATAGTAAACCATTTTCGGTGTATTTAACCATGGGGCTTAGCTGATGAATAGTATATTGTCTGTCATAAGACAGGATATGGAAGAATCAGCCATGATTTCATTGGCGCTTTATCGAATGTATGCTAAATTTGAGTGAGCAATGCAGAGCGTATTACGAGAGGTTGTGTAAGGTGGAACGTTTCGACTCGGATCCAAAGCTGTATCGCAGCCTGGATGATGCCGCTGGGCATATCCTTTCTATGATCAGCCAGATCATTCACGTGAATACATTGTTCGTAGCCAGCAATGATAAAGTCACGAATACGATTTTTAAGGTGTTTAATCGGCAGGAGCAACTGATCCAGGAGGGCGTAGCCTGCCATATGAACAGACGTACTGCAGTTTGGTTATTGAGAAAGGCGCTAAGCCTCTCATTATTGAAGATACAGCGCAACACCCTTTGACATGCGGCATGGAGGTGACCGGAAATCTGGGCGGCTGCTCATTCATCGGCGTTCCGATCTGGCGGAGTAACGGCGAGATCTTCGGGACAGTCTGTGCCATGGACCGTGAGCCATATACGTATACTGAACGCGAGATCAATCTGCTGAACTCGATGGCGACCTTCCTGTCTTATGTCGTGGAGCTCGAAACCTCTGTGATGACACTGCAAGCGGCAGAGGAGGAGCTGATCCAGGCGAAGGAAGCAGCCGAGCAGGCAGCGCAAGCCAAGACGGATTTTCTGGCGCTGATGAGTCATGAGATCCGCACGCCGATGAACGGCATTATGGGCATGACCAGTCTGTTGCAGGAAACGGAGCTCACGACTGAACAACGGGAGTATACCGAGACGATTCGGGGGAGTAATGAGTCACTGCTCTCTATTTTGAATGATATTTTAGATTTCTCCAAGATGGAATCAGGCAAAATGGCGCTCGAGCACCAGCCATATGAGTTACAGTCGTGCATCGAAGATATCCTGGATTTATTCGCTCACAAGGCACTTTCGAAAAACGTGGAGTTATTATCCTATATTGATCCAAACATTCCGCCATTCCTGGTGGGCGATGTGACGCGGATGCGCCAAGTGCTCGTGAATCTCATCGGCAATGCTGTCAAGTTTACGAACACGGGTGAAATTGTCGTTTCGGCTTACCAACGTCCGCTCGCAGGCAATTCATCCTTATTTGAATTATACGTAACCGTTCAGGATACGGGAATCGGGATTTCGGAAGAGAAACAGCATCAGCTCTTCCAATCGTTCTCCCAGGCGCATGCACCTGAGGTGATCAGCCAATATGGCGGGACTGGACTCGGGCTTGCCATTTGCAAACAACTGGTCGAGCTTATGGGCGGACGAATATGGGCGGAAAGCGTGGAAGCCAGCGGGACGACGTTCCATTTCACGATTACCACCGAGAGCGCGGATTTATTTCTGGAGCGAGGCAACAAGGACGCTTTGCTGCGTCAGAAGCGGGTGTTGATCGTGGACGACAACAGTACGAATCTGCGAGTGTTTAAGACGGTGCTTGAAAAATGGGGAGTGTATGCGAAAGCGACCGTATCTGCCCGGGAAGCGTTGCTATGGATCGAACAAGGGGATATCTTTGATCTGGCGATCATCGATATGCAGATGCGCGAGATGGACGGGGTCCAACTCGGTCACAACATCAGAAAGTTTCGTACGCCGGAGAGCTTGCCTATGATTATGCTCTCTTCAGTGCGATTGGATGCGCACGATATGGAGCTGGAATCGCTCTATGCGGCAGTCGTCACGAAGCCGGTACGGGAACAGCAACTGGTGGATGTCATGTTAACCAGCCTGTATGAGAACCATATGGTCCCGTCCAAGCATCGAAGTCCGTCTGTGCTGGATGCCACGCTATCCGAACGCCTTCCGCTTCGGATTTTGATCGCGGAGGATAACATGGTCAATCAGAAGTTGCTGCTGCGTATTTTGCAGAAGATGGGTTATACGGCAGACGTGGTTGGCAACGGACTGGAAGCATATCAGGCGCTGCAGAGCTGTCACTATGATCTCGTCTTTATGGACGTTCAGATGCCGGTGATGAACGGGTTCGAGGCGACCCGCATGATTCTGCAGCGAATGGAAGAAGCCAAACGCCCTGTCGTGATCGCTGTAACCGCCAATGCTCGCAGAGAGGATCGGGAACAGTGCCTGGAAGCGGGGATGAACGATTATCTCAGCAAACCGCTGCGGCTCGATGATGTGCAGCGAACCGTTGAGCATTGGGCGAGGGAAATTCGGCAGAGAGTACCTTCATCCGGCTTGGAGCAGCTCAACAACACGGATGCTGTTATCGATCTGGAGATGGTGGAGGAACTGCGCAGCCTCGATGAGAGCCAGTCCTTCTTCACAGAGTTATACGATATGTTTGATTCCGAGGCTGCCGCCTGCATTGATCAGATCCAGGAGTTGTGGAGACAACAGGACCGAACTCAGCTGTCTGCACTCGCGCACAGTTTGAAGGGAGTCAGCTTGAACGTCGGAGCTGCCAGACTCGCTCAGCTGTGCGCCCAACTGGAGAAGGAACTTAAGCATGCAGACGAGATCGACGTCATCATTCGCGAACTGCATGAGGCGTTTAAACAGACCAAGCTTCGGTTCAAACAGCTTTCCAAAGACGGTTCTATCCATTAGGGCACAGCGCTGCGAAAGCCAACTGTCGCTTGAAGTTGTAGGGACATGAACAAACATCGAAAGGTTCACATCCGCTCAAGGGCATAGGATGTGAACCTTTTTGTTATGTCATTAAACTTACTCGGTAAATACCTGCTGGACAAGCTCAAAGGCGTGTATTAATTGTGCTCGGTTGATGATGAGCGGCGGCGCGAAGCGGATAATGTGCTCATGCGTTTCCTTGCATAACAAGCCAAGCTCTTTCAGTTGCTCGCAGTAGCGTCTGGCTGGAACATGCAGCTCGACCCCGATAAATAGCCCCCGGCCTCTGACCTCTTTGATGTCAGGATGGTTCAGGGTCCGCAATTGGTCTGCGAAGTAGGCACCGAGCTCCAATGATCTTTCGGTCAGCTTCTCGTCTTCGATTACATGAATCGCAGCGATGGCTACGGCGCAGCCCAGCGGATTGCCTCCGAAGGTGGAGCCGTGAGAGCCGGGCTCGAACACACCCAGAATGTCGGCATCCGCCGCTACGGCGGAGACGGGAAGGACACCGCCACCGAGCGCTTTGCCGAGAATATACATATCCGGCGTGACGCTCTCCCAGTCGCAGGCGAAGCGTTGCCCGGTTCTACCGAAGCCGGTCTGAATTTCATCGGCGAGCAGCAGAACGTTATGACGCCGGCACAGCTCCATTGCGCCCCTTAGATATCCGTCAGGGGGATGATAATTCCGGATTCACCTTGGATGGGCTCAACGAGAAAGGCGGCAGTATTCGGGTGATGGCTTGTTCCAGCGCCTCCAGATTTCCATAGGGGATGAGCTTGAAGCCGGGTGTGAACGGACCGAATCCTTCCCGGTATTCGCTTGATGAGGAGAAGGAGGTCACGGTAATCGTGCGCCCGTGGAAATTCCCCTCACAGACGATGATCTCGGCTTGATTGGATGGTATGCCGCGCTTCTGATATGCATAGCGGCGCGCTGCCTTGAGTGCAGTCTCCACCGCTTCGGCTCCGGAGTTCATGGGAAGAATCATGCTCTTGCCTGTGAACGCGGCCAATTTCTCGTAAAATTCGCCTAATCGATCGTTGTAAAATGCACGCGAAGTGAGCGTCACCTTATCCGCTTGATCTTTCAGCGCCTGAATGATTCGTGGGTGTCGATGGCCGGCATTCAATGCTGAATAGGCGCTCAGCATATCGATATAACGTTTGCCCTCCGAATCTGTGACATGAACGCCTTCAGCTTCGGCAATCACGATCGGCAGAGGGTGATAGTTATGCGCCCCGTACTTGTCGGCTTTCTGGATATGGGATTGCGTTGAATTCATGGCATAACCTCCTTGAAGAAGTCCCAAGGAGCCCGGCAGGCAGGTAATAAAGCACCCCAGGCTCTGTATGATACCTATAGAATGCTCTCACCAAGCAGGGATCCGATTAAACCGACTAGCAGCCGGGAGGTGGTCTGTCCCCGGTCCAGCAGCGGATTATTCTCAACGAACTCGGCGGAGGATAGAATGCCGGATTCAGACAGCAGCTCCATGGCGAGATGTGCTTCCCGATAGCTGAGACCACCTTGGACCGGCGTTCCTGTTCCGGGTGCGACCTTCGGATCGATGCTATCGGTATCGAAGGAGAGATGGACGCCATCCGTGCCGGCGGAGGCAATTTCAATGGCCTCTTCCATGATCCGAAACATGCCCATACGGTCGATGTCCTGCATCGTGAAGCACGTAATGCCTTCCTTGCGGATGAAATCCCGCTCGCCTTGATCAAGGGAACGTGCTCCTACCAGCACGACGTTCTCTGGTCGAATCGTTGATTTGACGCCACCGATGGAGGTCAGTCGTACGTCGCCCCGGCCCAAACTGACGGCTAGCGACATGCCATGAATATTCCCTGAAGGGGTCGTAGCTGGCGTATTGAGGTCGGCGTGCGCATCCATCCAGATAACGCCGAGTTGGCGGTGATGCCTGGTGAGTCCGGCGAGCGTGCCGATGGCAATACTATGGTCGCCCCCAAGCACAAGCGGGAAGATGCCCGCGCTTACCTGTGTATAGATAAGTGCAGCTAGCTGCTCGTTGATCGCTACGACTTCGGTTAAGTGTTTGAGTTGAGGGGGATATGACCTGTCCTTCAACTCAGGAACGGCTGTAAGTTCTTCCACATGATATCGGATACTGAGCGCCTCAAGCTTGCGCTTGAGCCCGGCCCCATAAATCGCTTGGGGTCCCTGACTGGCACCGCGGCGGGTAGCTCCCCGGTCGAATGGCACGGATATGATGGTAACGGTGGATGGTTGATGAATCATCATGGGCTCACCTCCACTTTATTACAGTGTATTCAAGCGCCTGCATGAATGATGCGGGCGAAACCCAAAAACACCCCTTCCGTGATCGCTGGCTACAACCGTTACAAGGTTTAGCCAACGAAGGGGAAGGGGTGCCTTATCTTATCGAAGTTTTACTTTACGGTTCGATTATAGGTTTCAATCTTGGAACTGATCTCGGATGCGGCTTTATCCAGTGCTTCCTGCGGCGTTTTCGTTCCGTTCAGCACCTCTTCAATCGCTGTTTCGGTAAGCTGGCGAGCTTCAGGGAATACGCCCATAACAGCACCTTGCGTTGCCAGGTTGGCCGTTGTCTGATGCAGTTGGTCCACGGCAGTCTGGAATTGAGGGTATTTCTCCAGATTCTCCTTTACGACAGGCTCATCATACGCCTTGGTTGTAACCGGGAAGTAGCCCGTGTTCACATGCCAGTTGGCTTGGGTTTGCGGTTCGGCCAAATATTTCATGAACGTCCAGGCGGCTTGCTGTTCTGCTTCCGATTTATTATTCATCAGCCACAGGCTGGCGCCGCCGATAATAACGCCGCCGTCGCCGCCATCAGCCGGTTTGGGCAGGAAGCCGGTTCCGACTTCAAATTTGCCTTCGGCTGCGCTCACAATGCCGCGAAGCGAAGCCGTAGAGTCCAGTGTCATGGCGATTTGGCCGGCAGCAAAGGCCTTCTTGGTGTCATCCGTTTTACGTCCCAGATTCAGTACGACTTTATCGTCCAGCATTTGCTTCCACCATGCCAGCGTCTTCACGCCGGCAGCATCGTTTACCTGTGAAGCCGTTGCCGAGGAAGTACGGCCGTTGCCGTTATTAAGCAGTTCGGCTCCCTGGTTGGCCAGGAACTGTTCCATAAACCAGCCGTAGATGGCGAAAGAGGCGCCGGTTTGACTTCCGGTGGTCAATGCTTTCGCGGCCAGGGCAACTTCTTCATAGGTTTTGGGAGGATTCTCTGGATCGAGTCCGGCAGCCTTAAAGGCATCCTTGTTGTAATATAGAATCGGATTGGAAGAGTTAAACGGCATGGAATAGAGTTTGTCATCAAACGTATAGTAGTTTTTGATATTCGGCTCCAAGGAGGAGATGTCGTATTGCTCGGCGTCCATGAAGTCCTGAACCGGGCGAATCGCTTTGGTGTCCATCATGAAACGGCTGCCGATTTCATACACTTGAATCATCGTCGGCCCGCTGTTCGATCCGAGGGAAGCCTTTAGTTTGTTCAAGCTTTCATCATAGGTTCCTTGAAATACGCCTTCGACCTGAATATCTTGATGTGCAGCATTAAAATCAGAGATGAGCTTATCTGCAACGGTGCCAAGCTCTCCGCTCATGGAGTGCCACCATACGACTTTGACAGGCTCTTTCGATGGTTCATTGCCTGCGGCAGCGGTACTTTCGTTGACAACCGGTGCATTGCTGCAAGCAGCGCTTATCAGCATCAAGCAAGAAAGCAAGATCAGTGTAAAGGATCTTTTTCCAAAACGTTTCATGATCGGTTAATCTCTCCCTTTTCGAATATATAGTATGGTTAGATCTATCAGAAATTGCGAGATACGGTTATGGGTAGAACCGATTCGCAAGGCTGAATAAGCAGAGTACAGCTTGACTGGTTCTTCGAAGTCATCCCTTTAATGCGCCCGCGGTAATGCCGCGCACTAGCGGTTTCAAGCCAAGCGCTAGCAGGAGCAGGGAAGGAAGCAGCAGCAGGAGCACACCGGACAGAATCAAATTCCAGGAGTTCATCTCTTCGAACTGCAGCATGCCGATTCCGATCTGGACGGTACGCATCTCCACGCGGTTGGTGGTCAGGAGCGGCCACAGGTACATATTCCAATTATTCAGGAACGAATAGACGCCAAGTGTAGCGATGCCGGGTATGGATAACGGCAGTACCATGCTCAGGAAGATTCGCACATGGCCGCATCCGTCGACGCGGGCTGCTTCGAACAGTTCCTTCGGCAATTGCAGGAAGGTTTGTCTGAGCAAGAAGGTTCCGAAGGCGGTGGCCAGAAACGGAATGATCAACCCTTGATAGGTATCGAGCCAATTCAAGCTTTTGACCGTTAAATAATTCGGGATCATGATCACTTCCCACGGAATCATCATCGTTGCGAGAAATAAACTGAACAACAGCGTCTTTCCCGGGAACCGGAGGAAAGCGAAGGCGTAGGCCGCCAGGCTTGCCGTTACGATTTGCCCCAGCATAATTGCGACCGAGACGATCAGGCTGTTGCCGATAAAGGTCAGGACCGGAATCGTATCGATTACCTTGGCGAAGTTGGACAGATTGATCGCGTCAGGAAGCAGCGGCGGCGGATATACGGACGATTCAGCTTCGCTCATAAGCGACGTGGACAAGGTATATAGGAGCGGAAAAGCCACGACCAGCGACCCGAGAAGCAGTGCGAGGTATACAAAGCTTTTGGGCATCAGACGCATGTTCATTGATAGTGCACCTTCTTCTCCACGAATTTGAATTGGAAGACGGTCAGCAGCAGGATGATGACAAACAGTATGAGCGCTTGCGCACTGCCGATGCCGAACCGGAAATTAACAAAGGCATCCTGATAAATGTTGAAGACCATGACGTTGGTGCTGTTCATCGGACCACCCTTTGTCAGAATGTTAATCTGTCCAAACGCTTGAAAGGCGCCGATGACCGACACGACCGATGTGAAAAATAAAGTAGGGGAGATCAGCGGCATCGTAATGCGGAAGAACGTACGAAACGCTCCAGATCCGTCGATCTTCGTGCTATCGTATATATCTTCCGATACGCCCTGCATCCCGCTTAGCATCAGGATGTAATTGAAGCCGAGATTCATCCAGACGGTCATGACGGCGACAGAGATCATCGCCCATTTCGGATCGGTGAGCCATTGAATCGGCGCAGTACCGAGCAGCGACAGGAAGTAATTCAGCACACCTAAGGTCGGATGATAGAGAATCATCCAGATCATGGAGCCGGTACCGACGGAAACCGCCATTGGCAGCGAGAAGATGAAGCGGAATAGCTTCATCCCTTTCAGTTTATTATGGGTCAAGGCGGCCAACAGAATGGCGGCTGCCATACCGGTGGGAACCGTCAGTACGATAAACAGCAATGTATTGCCGAAGCTGGTATAGAACATCTCCGAGGTCAATATTTCCTTGAAATTGTCCAGTCCCACGAATTCAGCGACTCGCCCTTGCGGATCGGTCAGGAATAGGCTGAGATACAGCGATTTGAGCAGCGGGTAGAATAGAAACAGACCGAATATGAACAGAGAAGGAGCTAAGCAAGCATACGCAAGCAAAATTTCTTTGCGCTTCGTTTTTTTCATCGAGGCAGGTCGGGTTGGAGTAGAGGCAACCGCCTCATCGATGGACGGTGCTAGCGAATGCCCGGGAGAGGGCAGCGTGAATTCTTTTTCCATGTATTCGATTTCCCTCGCTTTCTGGCTTGGCCTTACAGATATGAGTATAGATAGGAGTTGTAAATTTTGATGATGGGATTTGTAAGATTACCGTAATATGTATTTGGCTAAAATATGGGAATTGATGTAGGTTGCGCATGGGGGGATGATATGATAAGGTATATCTGTAACCGGTTACACATGAATGAGGTGAGTTTTATATGTCAACCATCAAGGATGTGGCGCAGCACGCAGGGGTATCTGTGGCCACGGTCTCGAGAGTACTTAATAATAATGGATATGTACATGAAGATACACGAAATAAAGTGGAGGCTGCGATTCGTGATCTTAGCTACACACCGAACGAGGTAGCGCGATCATTATATAAACGCAAATCGAAGCTTGTCGGCTTGCTGCTGCCTGATATCATGAATCCGTATTTTCCGGAGCTTGCGCGCGGAGTGGAAGATGTGATGCAGGCCAACGATTATCGGTTAATTATTGGTAATAGTGACGAGAACAAGCAGAAGGAGATGGATTACATCCAGACCTTCATTCAAAATAACGTCGTCGGCGTCATCTCTTCGACGGATGATTCTGCGGCGGAGTTATACACCAAACTCCAATTGCCGGTTGTGTTTGTGGACCGAATGTCAGATGACCGTCCTTCCGTTTATGCTGACAGCCGTGAGGGTGGCAGAATTGCAGCACGCGAGCTGTTGCGTCGCGGTTGCCGCAGCATATCGATCATCCAAGGACCGGTGCACATCCGTACGGCCCAGGAACGTTTCGAAGGAGCGGCCGAGGCATTGTCGGCGCAAGGCGTACATTATGACGTACTGGGTACGACCTCGTTCTCCATATCCGACGCAGAGCCATCCGCCGAGGAACTGTTTCGCAAGTATCCGGATACGGACGGAATCATCGCCAGTAATGATATTATCGCATCTGCGGTGCTTGCAGAAGCCTATCGTCTGGGAAGAAGAGTACCGGATGATGTACAGATTATCGGTTTTGATAACATTTTACTTAGCAGGCTGCTGGCGCCTCCGCTATCCACGATTCATCAGCCTGCATACGACATGGGGCGTGAGGCCGCAGGAATCTTGATCAGCCTGATTGAAGGCCGAGTTCTCGAACAGAACAATATTCAATTCCCCGTGGAATTTGTTGAACGTCAATCAACCCGAAAGGTGGAATCATAATGGCAAGAATTACAGTAATCGGCAGCGCGTCTATGGATTTGGTGGTCACATCCGCCAAGCGCCCTGGCGCGGGTGAAACAGTGCTTGGCGAGAGTTTCAAGACCGTGCCAGGCGGCAAGGGAGCGAACCAAGCCGTGGCCGCAGCGCGGCTCGGAGCTGAAGTTTCGATGATCGGCTGCGTCGGCGACGATGCATTCGGTCAGGAAATTTTGAACAATTATCGCGCCAACCATGTTGTTACAGACCATGTGGAACCGGTTACAGGTATGGCGAGTGGTACAGCCCACATTATTCTGGCTGAAGGGGATAACAGTATCGTGGTCGTGAAGGCTGCCAATGATTATGTTACGCCGGACTATGTGGATCGGGCGATTGATGTGATCAAAGCTTCCGATATGGTGCTTCTTCAACAAGAGATTCCGGAGGAGACTGTGGTGCATGTTAGCCGTCTATGCGCCGAGCATCAAATACCGTTCATGCTGAATCCGGCCCCTGCTAGGGTCGTGCCTCAATCAGTCATCGATCTAGCATCGTACATTACGCCCAATGAGCATGAAGCTGCCATTATGTTCGGCGACCAGCCGCTGGATGAAGTGCTCCGGCGCTATCCGAACAAGCTGATTGTGACTGAAGGCAAGAGGGGCGTTCGTTATTACGATGGCACGCAGGAGATTGTTGTCCCAGGCTACCAGGTCGAGGTGGTGGATACGACGGGAGCTGGGGACACCTTTAACGGTGCATTTGCCGTGGCTTTGGCGGAAGGCAGGGGATTCGCGACAGCTTAAGGTTTGCGAACCGGGCGGCATCGATATCCGTTACCCAATTCGGGGCGCAAGGCGGGATGCCTTCCCGAAGCGAAGTGGAAGGGAGTCTATAGAACATGAAGAAACAAGGGATGCTGAACAGTCATATCGCGAAGGTGCTGGCAGATCTCGGTCATACCGATCAGATCGTTGTGTGCGATGTGGGTCTTCCCATTCCGCCAGGCGTTGAGAAGATCGACTTGGCCTTAACGTACGGTACGCCCAGTTTTATGGACGTCGTTGAAGCGATTGCTGATGATATGGTTGTCGAGAAGATCATAATCGCGAAGGAGATGAAATCCGAGAATAGGGAAACACTGCAATATATACATGAGCGTTTCTTGGATTGCGAAGTAGAAGCGTGGTCGCACGAGCAGCTCAAGTCACTGACGCAGCAGGCGAAGGCCGTAATCCGCACGGGGGAAGCCAAGCCGTACGCAAACTGCATTTTGCAGGCGGGTGTTCATTTTGGATGATAAGGAGGCAGTACGATGCATATTGAAATGACTAACATTCATAAGTCTTTCGGTGCGAACCGGGTGCTGACAGGCGTGGATTTTGATCTCCGGGAAGGAGAGGTTCACGCGCTTATGGGCGAGAACGGTGCTGGTAAATCCACGCTGATGAACATCCTGACCGGTCTTCATAGCAGGGATGATGGCAAGATCGTCATCGATGATCAGGAGACCTATTTCTCCAATCCGAAGGAAGCCGAAGAGAAGGGCGTCGCTTTCATTCATCAGGAGCTGAATATTTGGCCGGAGATGACGGTTCTGGACAACCTGTTTATCGGCAAGGAGATGACCTCGCGCTTCGGATTATTGAATATGAAAGAAATGAAGGCGCTTGCCAAGGAGCAGTTCAGCAAGTTGTCGGTTACGATTCCGCTGACCCAAGATGCTGGCGAGTGTTCCGTGGGGCAACAGCAGATGATTGAGATTGCGAAAGCGCTGATGACCAGGGCGAAGGTCATTATTATGGACGAGCTACGGCGGCCTTAACGGAACGGGAGATCGAGAAGCTGTTTGACGTGATTCGTTCATTGAAGCAAGAGGGCGTATCGGTCGTGTACATCTCGCACAGGATGGAGGAAATCTTCACCATCTGTGATCGAATTACCGTGATGAGAGATGGGAAATCCGTTGATACGAAGCCGATTCCGGACACGAATTTCAATGAAGTGGTCAAGAAAATGGTGGGCCGGGAGTTAACCGAACGTTATCCGACAAGACATCCCAAACCTGGCGAACCTGTGCTTGAGGTGAAGGGGCTAAGCAGTAAAAGCCGCTTCGAGCATGTAAGCTTTACCGTAAGAGCCGGTGAAATCGTAGGTGTATCAGGTCTGATGGGTGCAGGGCGTACCGAGATGATGCGAGCGATCTTCGGACTCGATTCCTTGGATAGCGGCGAGGTTTGGGTCAGAGGCAAGCAGGTCCAGATCAAGAAGCCGGATGACGCCCTAAGGCATGGCATTGGCTTTATTACGGAGGATCGCAAGGACGAAGGGTTGATCCTGGATTTCTCGGTGCGAGAGAATATGGCGCTTCCCAATCTGTTCAGCTTTTCGGAAAGAGGGTTCATCTCGGGGAAGAAAGAGAAAGAATTCGTTGATTCCCTGATTAAACGGCTGCACATCAAGACCCATAGCTCCGAGACGCTCGCACGCAATTTGTCAGGCGGTAACCAGCAGAAGGTGGTCATCGCCAAGTGGATCGGGATCGGTCCCGGCGTGTTGATCCTGGATGAGCCGACCCGTGGCGTGGATGTCGGTGCCAAGCGTGAAATCTACCAGCTCATGAACGAGCTGACCGAGCGCGGAGTAGGCATTCTGATGGTATCCTCGGACCTGCCGGAGGTTCTGGGCATGAGTGACCGGATTCTTGTCGTTCACGAGGGCAGAATCACCGGCGAATTAGACGGAGCAGATGCAACGCAGGAGAAAATCATGACTTTAGCTACAGGAGGACAGTAATATGACAACAGTTAACGACGCAAAGTCGGGAAAAGGATTTAACGTTTCCGGCCTGACGCAAAAGCTAGGCCCGCTGCTCGGGCTCATTATTCTCATTGTCATCGTCTCGGTGTTGAATCCGAGCTTCCTCGAGCCGCTGAATATTCTGAACCTGCTGCGGCAGGTATCGATTAATGCTTTGATCGCCTTTGGCATGACGTTCGTTATTCTGACCGGCGGCATCGACCTGTCCGTTGGCTCCATTCTGGCATTATCCAGCGCCTTCGTTGCCAATATGATGGTTGCCGGCTTCGATCCGATTCTGGCCATCATTATCGGCGTTGCGCTTGGTGGCGTCATGGGTATGATCAACGGTGTCATGATTACGAAGGGCAGAATGGCCCCGTTTATCGCAACTTTGGCAACGATGACGATATTCAGGGGTTTGACGCTTGTCTACACGAATGGTAACCCGATTACGGGTCTAGGCGACAGCTTGTATTTCAATTGTTTGGCCGTGGATATTTCTTCGGTATTCCAGTACCGGCGATTACGATGATCATCACGTTTGCTCTGTTGTGGATCATTCTTCACAAAACATCATTCGGCCGCAAAACGTATGCGATCGGCGGTAATGAGAAGGCTTCGCTCGTATCAGGTATTAAGGTATCCCGCGTCAAGATCATGATCTACTCACTGGCGGGAATGTTGTCCGCGCTAGCAGGGGCCATTCTGACCTCCCGTTTGAATTCGGCGCAGCCAACAGCAGGCACATCCTATGAGCTGGATGCGATTGCCGCGGTGGTTCTTGGTGGAACAAGCCTTACGGGTGGCCGCGGCCGGATTGTCGGTACTCTGATCGGCGTGCTGATCATCGGCATTTTGAACAACGGTCTCAATCTGCTCGGCGTTAATTCCTTTTATCAGATGGTCGTCAAGGGTGTCGTGATCGCGATAGCCGTACTGCTCGACCGGAAAAAATCGGCTTAAGGGGGAGAGGACAATGAAGAAAAAAGTATCGGCACTTCTAATATCACTCATGTTGATCTTTGTGACCGGTTGTTCCCTAGAACCACCGGAATGGGCCAAGCCTAAGGCAACCGGCGATGTGACCGACATTAAGATCGGGCTATCCATATCTACGCTGAACAATCCGTTCTTTGTATCCTTGAAGGACGGCGTTGTTGCCGAAGCGAACAAGCAGGGCATGGAGGTTGTCATCGTGGACGCGCAGAACGATTCTGCAAAACAGAGTAATGACGTGGATGATCTGATCCAGCAGGGCGTCAATGCCCTGCTGATTAATCCAACGGATTCATCCGCGATCTCGACCGTCGTGCAGACAGCGAACAGCCTTGGGATCCCGGTCATTACACTGGACCGCTCCGCTGATCAAGGCGAGGTTGCGGCATTGGTCGCATCCGATAACGTCAAAGGCGGGCAAATGGCGGCAGAGTATATCGTAGAGCAGCTTGGCGAAGACACCAAGGTGATCGAACTGGAGGGTGTACCGGGCGCCTCGGCTACGCGTGAGCGCGGGAAGGGCTTCCATGATATCGCCGACGAGCAATTGAATGTGGCAGCCAAGCAAGCAGCGGACTTCGACCGGACGAAGGGTCTCACCGTGACCGAGAATCTGCTGCAAGGAAATCCGGATGCCAAAGCGATCTTCGCTCATAACGATGAGATGGCGCTTGGCGCGATCGAAGCGATTCAGAGCTCGGGCAAGGACATCATCGTCATCGGATTTGATGGTAATGAGGATGCGCTGAAGTCGATTGAAGCCGGGAATCTAACCGCAACGGTTGCCCAGCAGCCGCAGCTGATCGGTCAGCTTGCAGTGGAGGCTGCACGCGATGTGCTTCAAGGCAAAGAGGTGGAGGAGAACATTGCCGCCCCACTGAAAATGGTCGTCAAGGAATAGGATAGCACAGCGAGAAAAGAGCGTCCCACCGGAGCAAGTAGTCCGGAGGGAACGCTCTTTTCTCGCTGTTATGTCATCGTCATTAGATGCACCTTGTCCTTATCGATCGCCACCTGCCACATCCTGCTGACCGCTGTATCCTGCGTGAGCGCTTCTCCTGAACTCACTCGGCGACCAGCCTGTATCTTGCTTGAAGAGCTTCGAGAAATAGGAATAGTTGGCATAACCGACTTTGGTCGCGATCTGGTACACCGACAGTGGCGTTGTCTCCAGCAAATGCTTGGCAGCCTTGATTCGTGCTTCGATTATATAATTCCCGAGAGAGATTCCGGTCTCGCGTTTGAAGATTCGCGCGAAATAATCAGGATTCAGATAGACTAGTTCCGCTAGGCTGGTACGGGTCAAATCCTCCCCAACATGGCGATGAATGTATTGCTTGATCTCCTCAACGACCGTGCGCGATTGATCGGCATAGTGCTGGTATTCGGCTGCCGTGCTGACGAGATATTCCATGTACTTCTCCATATCTTCAATCGAGTTCAGCGATTGCATGAATAATTGGTCGTTGGTTGTGCCGGTATACAGCTTATGGGCCTGAATCTGTTTGTTCTTCAGATAAGAATAGACGAGCTGTACGAGATCCAACCGGAATAACCGCAGCACGGAGGCGTTGTATACTCCCTTATGCGCTAGATCTCGTAAATAACGTCGTATCTCATCCAGAAAATGAGATGTGCGGCCTGCTTGAAGCCGCTCTTCCCATTCGTGCAGATTAGGCGGAGTATATATTGTATCCTGGAGCTGCAGCCGCTCCACAAAAAATATGCCGTTGCGCAGCTTGATCATCTCTTCATTCATCTGCAGCAAATCACGAATCGACTTCTGAACATGCAGCAGCGATACGGTGGAGGATACGTTGCAGCAGGCGTCGCTCTTTAGGAACAGATTGGCCTTCTCGATAAATGACGTACATACGCACTCGATCACGTGTGCATCTGGTTGGTCTTGCCACTTGATGATGACGATCCAGTGATAATCCTTGTGCTCCACCACGCGTTCGATCGTGAAGAGTGGATCTTGGAACAATTCTGTCAGCACATTAAGCAGGGCATAATCGAACAGTTCCTTGTCTTCCTTGCCAAGGCTGCGGTCGTAGGGAAAGATTGTCAACAAGAGGGGCAGGAACAGATCGGATATATCATAAGCAAGTTTTTGTTCGGCGATATGCGCTGCCATAGCCTGGGGGTCAGGCGCGGTTTTATATTCCTTGATGAGCTTGCTCCAGAAATGTTCCTGCAGTTTGTTTTGATTTTTTCTCCACAAATCCCCGTCCTGGAGCGCTTCTTCATATCGCTGCTGTTCTTTTGCCTTATATATCGCTTTGGAGATAATCAGACTAAGCTTGTCGAATTCAATCGGCTTCAGAAAATAATCAAAGCTTTGCAATTCAATCGCTTTTTGCGCGTAATTAAAGTCGGCATAGTTCGTTAGAAATATCGTCTGGATGCTGTACTGCTCTTCGCGAATCCAGGCCAGCAGCTCCAGGCCGCTGCCTTGCGGCATTTCAATGTCACAGATTAGAATCTGGACGGATTGTTCGAGCAGAACATCCCTTGCCTGCGTTACGCTGTAAGCCGTAAATACCCGTTCGATGGAGAGCGCGTGCCAATCAATCTTTTTCTCTAACGCCGCAACCACGAAATAATCATCATCCACCAGCAGTACGTTCATTTGCGAACAGCCCCCTTTCGTCTAATGGAGCGGGTGCAGGCAGATAGATCGTTACACAAGCCCCGCCATCCTTCTGATTCCTGAAACACAACTGAGCCCTGTGCTGATAGAGCAGTTCCAGTCGCTGCAATACATTCATGATTCCGATATGTTTGCCCTCCGATTGATCAAGCGCCTTGCCCCCGGTGAGCTTCTCGAGCACGTCAGCAGGGAAGCCGGGTCCGGTATCGGCGATCTCAATCGCCATGTATCTTCTCTCCTCATCTTCATACAAGCCGACCGTCAGCTGAATCTGCAATAATCGGTCCCTGGAGACGGCATATTTGATCGTGTTCTCAATGAAGGTCTGCAAGATCAACGGCGGGATAGTCAGTCCGGACATATCGTTACCCAAGCGAATCTCATATGAGAAGGCGTCCTGATATCGGTGCTTCTGAATCTCGAGATAGGTTCGCACATGCTCGATTTCGTCCGTCAGCGGAACCAGATTGTCATTGCTCTGAAAGATGTATCGGAAATACTTTGATGTGGACAGGGACATGTATTCGATCTCCCGGAACATCTGCATTTGGGCCATGCTGTAAATATTCGTCAGGCAATTCAGGAAAAAATGTGGGTTGATCTGCAGCTTCATATAATCCAGCTGAATTCGCTGTTTCTCCAGCTCTTGTTCATAAAGGTCGATCTTGAATTTCTTGATCTGCTCCACAAGTAATTTGAACTGAGAGTTGACCTGTTCCAGCTCCGTAATCTCGCTGCTCTTGAAATCCAGATGCTCGCTATCTTCATGGATCCGCCGCAGATTCTCCGAGAAGTTCTGAATCGGCTTGAGCACTTTCCGCTTGAAATACAGCATGACGACGCTAAGCGTGCAGGTCAGCACGACGAATAGCAGCATGATGAGCAGTTGGGCGATCATAATCGTCTCGAATAAGCCGAATTGAATGACCAACTGAACTTTGAACGAAGCGTTGGAGAATTCCTTGGTCACCGTCGTTCGAGTCTGGGAGAACGTAAACAAGGAGGACTTGGCGCTGTTCAGCGTCTCCGGACTCACTGCCTCCCCCTGACCAGGACCCGAGATCGCCGTACCTGCGTGATCTACAAGCGCAATATAACCTTCTTCACCGAGGTTTAATTGTCGCAGCGGCCGAATCAGATTATCCGCGGAGATGAGACAGATCAGATAGCGATTGTGAAAAGGAACGATGTTGATGATATAAGGTGTGTCTTTGACCATGATCGGGTTCCAATTCGAGTAGAAGGTCTCATACACATTCTTCGAGTCCGTCAGGGATATGATCTGCGACTCCAGATCTTCGAACTCCGGGTAGGAGAGCGACATGGGTCCATAGTTCTGAAAAAAACGCTGGTCCTTCATATAGAAGAAAAAATCATACTCCTGCCCATAGTTTTTCTGCAACTCGTTGAATCGTTTGTGCACCTGCTCACTCGATTTGATGAAATCGACATACTCAGTCTCCGGGTCATCCATCGCCTTTACGCTCTCATCATTAGCCAGCGTCCATCCCATGTAATGATTAATGTAAGAAAAGTCATGATTGATCTGCCGAATATAGAGATTGGCCGTATCCTGCAAGTACCGGGTGGATTGCTGTTTGACGATGTATATGGAAGTGAAGCTGATCACGAGATCGATCACGAGGGCGAAGATCGATATGAAGAGCATGATTTTGACATAGTGCCGGATGGGATAAGGTTTATTGTTCAATGATTTAACCATGGTGAACGGGTGCGGCTCCTTTCCTGAGCCTTAATATGAAAGCGTTTTAATGTTGGTATAGCTATTATAAAGCGAATGGGCGCAAAAAACAGGTGGGGCTCTAACGGATTCGGCGATAAAGTCCGGATACTGCAAGGTAAAGTCCGAATAACATCAGACTTCATCATGATAGTGGGCGGTTGTATCGCCTTAATTCTTGTTAAGGTCCGAATAGGACATCAAGCTAGTCCAAATAACGCGGTCTGGCAGCCGTATACTTGAGTTGCTTAGTCGGCATAGCATGCTGCGCAGGCAGGATGTTGCACAATAGAAAGGGGAATGAAATTGAAGGCAGCTGAACTGAATCGCAGGGGGCAACAACCGACCCTTGGGCGGATTAGGAAGAACTGGGGCTTGTATTTATTGCTGCTGCCTGCCGTCATCTTGGTTTTGTTGTTCTCATACGTACCGATGTATGGCATCCTGATCGCCTTTAAGGATTACAGCCCGGCCGTAGGCATCATGGATAGTCCCTGGGCTGGTCTGAAATATTTCGAGAAGTTCTTTAACTCGTATCAATTCTCAACGACGATCATAAACACGCTGGTCATTAGCTTGTACAGCGTAGCGACATTTCCGATCCCGATCATGCTTGCGCTGATGGTCAACCAGATGCGGCAGAACTGGTTTAAGCGTGTTTTTCAAACGGTAACGTATATGCCGCACTTTATCTCCACCGTCGTTATGGTAGGACTCATGCTGATCCTGTTCTCGCCGAGTTCAGGCTTGTCGGTAATTTGTTCCGACTCTTCGGCCTGGAAGCGCCAAATCTTATGGGATCGGCAAGCTTGTTCAGCAGCGTCTATGTATGGTCTGACGTGTGGCAGCATGCCGGGTGGGACAGCATCATCTATATTGCGGCACTGTCTGCGGTCAATCCGAGCTTGTACGAAGCAGCTACGATGGATGGAGCCAGCCGGTGGCAGAAGATCCGATTCATCGATATCCCGATGCTGATGCCGACGATGATCACGTTGTTGATTTTGCGGATTGGCGGTCTGCTGGGCGTGGGCTTCGAGAAGGTGTATCTGATGCAGAACAATCTAAACTTGTCCCATAGCGAGGTTATCTCCACGTACGTATATAAGATCGGGATGCTGAGCAGCCAGTACAGCTTCTCATCTGCCATCAACTTGTTTAACACAATCATCAACTTCATTCTGTTGATAATGGTCAACCAGATCTCTAAGAAATACAGCGAGAACAGCTTATGGTAACAAGGGAGGAGGGTTAGAGTGGGCACTATCAAAGTGAATGAGAATCTTTCACCGCCGCGACAGGTAAATACGCGTTCATCGGACCGTGTACTGGAGATTGGGCTGTATGTGTTTGCCATCCTGATGTTGATTGTTCTCATCTATCCGTTATATTTCATTATTATCGCATCGTTCAGTGAACCGGCGGCCGTGGCAAACGGTCAAGTCTGGTTATTCCCGAAAGATTTTACGCTGGCGGGCTATCAGGAATTGCTGAAGCATTCTAATATATGGATTGGTTACAAAAATACGATTATCTACACCGTCGTCGGAACCGCTATCGGTTTGGTTGTGAATATATCGGCGGCATACGCGCTCTCAAGACGCGATCTGGTCGGCGGTAAATATATCTCATTGCTATTTATCTTTACGATGTTCTTCAACGGCGGTTTGATTCCCACGTTTATGACCGTTCGGGATTTTCAGCTCTACGATACGTTCCTTGTCATGGTACTCCCCTTTTCGGTGGCTGTCTTTAATATTATTGTGGCTAGGACCTTTTTCCAGAACAGTATCCCCGACGATTTATGGGAGGCGGCGCAGCTTGACGGTTGTGGCAATATTCGTTACTTCGTCACGATCGTCATTCCGTTATCGAAAGCGGTTATATCGGTCATCGCGTTATGGACGGCTGTCGGTCATTGGAACTCGTTTTTCAATGCTCTGATCTATCTAAAGGATTCCAGTCTGTATCCCTTGCAGTTGATTCTGCGAAATATTCTTGTTACCAACCAGATGCAATCCGCGATGGGAACAGGCGAAGCGCCCAGATTGCGTTAAGGCTCGCAAACATTATGCGATATGCGGTGATCATCGTCGCCACCGTACCGATTATGTGCATCTACGTTTGTGCAGAAGTATTTCAACCAGGGGGTGATGATCGGCGCCGTGAAGCAATGAGTCAGGCAATGGATTTACGGGTTCCATCAATAAGAAAATGGGGGAAATGTAAAATGAAGAAGAGCAATCGCGCCTACCGATTCAAGTTAGCTGGCACTATCGTTCTGGCTGCCGTTCTGTTATTTAATCTGGCAGGATGCAGCGGCAGTGGCGATAAGGATCCGAAATCGGATGCGGCCGCATCCGATTTCAATCAAGAAGGCCTTCCCATCGTTAACGAGCCGATCACGCTGGATGTATTGACCGTCCGTTGGGGTAATATGGGGGATACGTTCGTACAAAATCAGTGGTTGAAGGACTTGGAGCAGAGCACCAACGTGAAGATCAACTGGCAGGTCATGTCCTCGAATGATTGGGGCGAGCAGAAATCGATTATGCTAGCGAGCGGAACGCTTCCAGATATCGTTTTCGGTGATATCGTATTCAGCGATGCCGATATCGTGAACAACCTAACTTATTTCCGTCCACTGGACGACTATATTGATCAATATATGCCGAATTTGAAGGCCGCGATGGAAGAGACACCGGAAATGAAGCAAATGAGCACGTTCCCGGATGGCAAGATTTATTCGCTGCCAGCAAGACTTCCGTCCAGGCCGCAATCCTCGATTCAGCCGATTATCAACAAGACGTGGTTGGATAAGCTGGGTCTGGAAGTACCGGACAATACGGAAGAGCTGTATCAAGTGTTCAAGGCATTTAAGACGCAAGATCCGAATGGCAACGGCAAGCCTGATGAACTTCCGGTCAGCGGATCCGGCAATATCAGCATAGATCTGTTGAATCCATTCGGCATTACGGATATTAATGGCAACAGTATGATGGTGATTGACAATGAGCCAGTGTACTATCCGATTACAGAGAACTACAAGGAAGCGATCAAGTGGGCGCATAAGCTGTACTCAGAAGGCTTAATCGATCAAGAAATCTTCACGCAGGATAATACGATGTTAACGGCTAAGCATCAGAATCCGGATGTGCCGTTGGTTGGCTTCTCCAATCAGTGGGTACCGGACGCAGTCTTTGGTCAATGGAAGGATCAATATATCGCCATTCCGTCCATTGCGGGTCCAGATGGCAAGCGCTATCAGGGCGGCGAGCCGCTCGGTATGAACCTGAGACGGAACGAATTCCTGATAACAACATCGAATGAATATCCCGAAGTATCTGCACGCTGGCCGATCAGTTCTACACGAATGAAGCGAGTATTCAGAATTTCTGGGGGGCGATCGGCACGGTTATTCAGAAGAATGATGACGGTACGTATACGCTGATGAATCCGCCGGAAGGCACTAGTGCTGATGCATGGTACTGGGATCAGTCGGTCCGCGATTTCGGGCCGAAGTACGTAAGCCCTAGCTTTGAGAAGAATATCATTCTGGATGAGACGACTGGAGATGGTCTGAAGCTCGTCATTGACAAGTTAGGCAGCGAATATGTCACCACGCCGTTCCCGAATGTCATGTACAGCGCTGAAGAATTCCTGGAGCTTCCTACACTCACCACCGACATTGACGGCTTTGTCGGCACGACACGCGCGAAGTGGATTTCCGAAGGCAAGATTGATGAAGAGTGGGACGCTTATGTCAAGAAGCTGAATGATATGGGACTCGAGCGACTGATGGAAATCCGTAAGGATGCCTACAAGCGTTACACTAGCGTAAAATAGATCGGCCAATGAATGACTGCCCCGCGCAATCAAAGGATGCTGTGCTGCGGGGCATGATTTATAACCTGAACGATTGTGAGTGCCCGCTCATGGTCATCCTATTATTAATAAACTTTATGGAGCTTAGGAGTGCATCAAAGATGAATAAATTTCGGATTGGGTTGATCGGGCTGGGTGGGATGGCTCAAGAACATATCCGCTGGATGAATCACGAGAATATGTATACGTTTGTTGCTGTAAGTGATCTCAATGGCGAAGCGTGACCAGAGTAGGTGATCAACTCGGCATTGAAGAGAGCAAGCGTTATGTCGACTTTAAGGAGCTGATTAAAGATCCTGACGTGGATGCAGTCATCTCCATTACGCCTAACAATGTGCACGCAGACATCATCCGTGCTTGTCTGGAAGCGGGCAAGCCGTTTCTGACCGAGAAGCCGTTCACTCGTACATATGAGGAAGCCGTGCCGCTGCTTGAGCAGTACGAGCAGCAGCAGCCGATCCCTGCGATGGTTGGCTTCACGTACCGTTATACGCCGGCCTTCCGCTATGCGAGGGAATTGGTGCGTACGGGTAAACTGGGGACGATCCGCCATTTCTCCATTCAGTATTTGCAAGGTTTCGGTGTACCGTCCCACCAAGTGCCTTACATGTGGAGGTACAACAAAGCGATTACCGGAACAGGTACCTTGGGTGATCTGGGCTCACATATGATTGATATGGCCCGGTTCTTGTTCGGCGAGTTTGAAGAGGTTACCGCGCAGCTGCAGACCATTATTCCGGAACGTCATGACCCGGTCACGGGGGCAATGGCGAAGATCGAAGTGGATGATTTCGCCAGCTTCCAGGCACGAATGACAGGCGATATTATGGGTGTGTTTCAAACTTCGCGCAATGCGTTTGGTTCGGGCAATCAGCATGAAGTGTCCATTTATGGAGATCTTGGAACCGTGCATGCCGGCACGCTCGATCCGGAGCGAATCGTATGGATTCGGGAACAAGAACAGGGGCAGCTATCCACGACAACCCTCGAGGTGCCGGCCCATTGCAAGGTAAAGCAGTATGCTGATTTTGCCGCCGTGCTGCGAGGAGCTCCGGCTGACGGCGTCCCCGGGTTCATGGACGGCTACCGGAATCAAGAGGTGCTTGATGCCGTGGTTCGCGCAAGTGAAACCAAGGCTATGGTAGAGCTGCCCAAGGTATAGGCGGACTCGAAGCGAGATGAAGCATATAAGGGGGAACTGTGTGGCGCTAAGGCGTGCGCGCAGTTCCTTTTTTATCGTGCCGTACGGTCTTTAGCCCATGTTAACGCCCATCCAGATATACAAGGTCATTAAGCCGAATAGAAAGAGGCAGAAGTTGACGCTTACAAACATTCCGCGAAGTACGGGAGAGCGATGGAATTGAAGCGGAGTTCGCAATCCTTCCGTGCCTTCGATGAGAAATAATACGAGCAGGGTGTGGATGATGGTGTGGCCGATTATCTCGGTGAACCCGAATACGGTACTGGTCATCAAGAATATGCCGGATACAATCAAGCTGTGAAGCGGTTCAACATGCCCATGATAAAGGCCCAGGCCAGACCAAGTTCGATAAAGGCGCTGATCAAAACGAAATGCTCGATGGTGAATCCGAAGGTAGGGAGCCCGTAGCCGCCCATAACCGTGCAGGCAAGTTCAGGGATCGTTAGTTTCTCCATGGCTAGCCAAGCGAGGGACATTCCTGTACAGATATACAGGACTGGCGATGCCGTATGTTTCAAAGGAGTATTGCAGACGAAGAGATGATAGACGATACCAAGATAAATCAGATAATCCATGGAATGAAATATACCGTAGGTTAATGAAGCTTGGGTATACAGCAAGAACAGAATAGCTCCGCTGAGGGGCAATGTGCGCTGATATAGTAGACAGGCAGCAGCGGTGAAGAGGCCAACAATAATCCACATGGAATCGGTTCTGAACTCGGGCGCAAGATAAGAGCCGCTCAGAAGCTGAAGCATCAGCCCGACAGCAAGTCCGATTCGCAAGATCACCCCGGTATGTGGTCTGAGCCGGTGCAGGACATGATGCAGCGAAACGATAGGGCCCATCCTTCCCAAAGGTTCATGAACTGCGCATGCAATCGATAAGGTAAACAATGTAAACGCTAACCAAAATAAAAAAGTCAAGGTAATGACACTTGGAAAGGACAGCGGTACCCAGTCCAAACGGTCCGCAAACCATTTGACATGAAGATAGACGTTGTTGCTAAACCTGGATAAATGCATTACCATTCAATAAGTTCCTCCCTTTCATCAAACAATACCGTTTATCCAAGATAATGCAAGTTTAACTAAAAAAGTATATTTTAGATGAATATATCCCTGATTTTTCAAAATATTATCCCTTGAGTGAGGCGCTTAGACGGCGTTTGGGTTCAACCCGATCGACAAGGCATAATCGTACGGAAGATTCAGTTTATGACTAGTAAAGGATGAAGAACATGAAGGAGTATCAAGCACGGGATCATGATGTAACGAGCAAGGAGGGGCAGGGAGCGGTTCTCATGCTGCAGGGAACGGCTTCAGATGTTGGCAAGAGCATCGTCACGACCGCTCTCTGCCGGATATTCGTGCAGGATGGTTATCGAACAGCTCCGTATAAATCGCAAAATATGGCGCTCAATTCCTACGTGACGTTGGACGGCAAGGAGATCGGCAGAGCGCAGGGCGTGCAGGCCGAAGCCTGCGGCATTGCCGCAACGACGGATATGAATCCGATCCTGATTAAGCCGATGAAGGACATGCACTCGCAGATCGTTATTCACGGCGTGCCTGAAATGCAGATGAGCGCGATGGATTACCGGACCCAGTTTCTGCCGAAGGCTAAGCAGATCGTACTGGATGCGCTGGAACGACTTCGCGAGGATTATGATATCGTGGTGATGGAGGGTGCGGGCAGCCCGGCCGAGATCAATCTCAAGGATCGGGACATCGTCAATATGAATCTGGCCGGATGGGCGGATTCGCCAGTCATTCTGGTGGCAGATATTGATCGCGGTGGCGTGTTCGCTGCCATAGTCGGAACGCTTGAGCTTCTGGAGCCGCATGAGGCAGCAAGAATCAAAGGGTTCATTATCAATAAGTTCCGCGGAGATGTAGCATTGCTTCAGCCTGGATTGGACTGGCTTGAGGAGCGGACAGGCATTCCGGTGCTAGGCGTTCTTCCCTACATTCAAGACATACGAATCGAGGCGGAGGACTCCGTTGTGCTGGATGAGCTTCACTATCGAAGACAAGAGCAGCGGGAGCTTGATATTGCAATTATTCGTTATCCGCGAATTTCCAACTTTACGGATTTTGATGCGCTGCGCGGGGAACCCGATGTTGTTGTCCGGTTCGTAAGCTCGGTGGATGAACTGGGAACGCCGGACGTGATTATACTGCCGGGTACGAAGAGCACGCTCGACGATCTGGACTTCATCCGGGAACGAGGACTCGCCGATGCGATCAGGACCATGACAGAGCAGCAGGATATACAACTGGTCGGTATATGCGGAGGTTATCAGATGCTGGGCGAGCGGCTGTCGGATCCGCATGCGGCGGAAGGAAGTGTTCGTGAAGCGGAGGGACTCGGCATGCTGCCGCTGAGGACGACTTTTTTGAAGCACAAAAGAACGGTCCGCGTGGCAGGGAAGCTGTCGCCGGACCATCCGCTGCGCCTAGATTCATTCTATGGGGCTGGTGATTTCCCGATTACGGCCTATGAAATCCATATGGGTGTAAGCGAGTGGAGTGATGTAACAGGGGGCGCCGGAGTTTCGCCCCTGTTCACCATGGAGTCGCTGCCTAGCGATAGCCAAGCACAGCTTGAAGGATTAGGTCGATCCGACGGTCGCGTATGGGGAAGCTACATGCACGGCTTATTCGATAATGATGCCCTTCGCAGATCGTGGCTTAATGGCCTGCGGTTGAAGAAGGGGCTGTCTCCCATAACGGCAACCTTCGAGTCGGAACAGCGCAAGCTTGCCGAGTTTGACCGCGTGGCAGACGTTGTGCGTCGCCATGTGGATCTGGACAAAATCTACGAAATCATCGGATGAGTGTGATCATGTCATTCCATATCGAGAGAACATCTTGCCGCCGGTAAGGTGTTCTTTTTTTCGCGGAGTGTTTATTTATAGGGTAGGGGGCTATGATGAGGGTAGGAGCATTCAAGCAAAGGGAAACACTTTCGGGCGGAAATGGAGTGATTATTGATGCGTAAGTATAGATTTGGGATCATCCTTATGGCGGTGCTGACGATAGGATTACCGGCATGTGATCATGCGAACGAGGAAACAGGCGGCCACGAGGCAGGTCAAGAGCAAGGCGTCGTAGACGAGCGGCGTGAACACAGCGGACACGGCGGTGATCACGAGCAGCATACGAATCCATATGAAGTGGAGTTTGCGTGGAACGAGCCCGCCATTGCAGGCACTCAAACCGAGCTTGCCATCAACATTACGGATAGTGCGGGAGAACCTGTTAACGAATTTGCTGTCCATCATGAGAAGCTGCTGCATCTGATTATCGTGAACCGGGAGTTGACCTATTTCAACCATATCCATCCTGATTACAGAGAGAATGGCGTATTTACGGTAAATACAACATTTCCGGCAGGAGGCGAATATAAGTTGTTTGCCGATTTTGTGCCTGAAGGCGCAGCAGGTACGACCCTAAGCGAATGGGTCTACGTCGAGGGTGAGGCCGAAGCGATGTTAGAGATCGAGCCCGACCCTAGCCTCATTACGCAAGTGAATGGCATCGAGGTCGAGCTCCAGCTAAGCAATACCTTGTCGAATGAGGAAGTAGTGCTCACCTATCATTTTCAGGATGCCGAGACGAAGCAAGGAATCGATCGCTTGGAACCTTATTTGGGTGCGGTCGGCCATGTCGTGATCATGTCTGAAGATGCCGAAGAGTACATTCACGTTCATCCTTTGGATGAGAACGGTACGGGCCCGACAGCGGAGTTTGTTACGACCTTTCCCCATAGCGGCGTCTTTAAAGCGTGGGGACAATTCCAGTACAAGGATGAGATCGTCACGATACCTTTTGTATTGGATATCCAATAACCCTGGTTTTGATTAACATTCTCGTACTGCCTCACGTTCGTTGTAAGGCAGTTTTTTGCCTGTTCAAGAGTCGCTTGCGCGAGGTCTCAAGGTTGTATTCGAAGCCAAAATCATCTATGGTTACCAAATAAAACAGTCCCGAACTGAACATACCATATATTAGGAGTGGTCCTAGAAAGGGAAGAGGCAATGAAACGAACCGGAATCAGGTTCAGGCTAATGGTAATGATGATTTGCCTGACCACGCTGCCCGTCATCATCATTACGTGGATTGCAACGAATAACACCAGAGCATCGGTCGAGAAAGAGATGATCGATGCCAATACGTCTCGGATGATGTGGGCTGACCAATATTTGAGCGAACTGATC
Source organism: Paenibacillus sp. JCM 10914 (assembly GCF_001315105.1). Lineage (GTDB taxonomy): Bacteria > Bacillota > Bacilli > Paenibacillales > Paenibacillaceae > Paenibacillus_AQ. The sequence continues at coordinate 471,894 of NZ_BAZR01000001.1, forward strand.
GAGCAGATGGACAGGCTGTTCTATACACTCCAGATTAATGAACCGTTAATGCAGGGGCTGGGCGGTCCTGCGGTTCAAACGGACTACCGAACGCTCAATTACATACGGGAGACGCTAACCTCGTCGTTCTTCGCCAACTCTCGCAAAATCGACAACTTAACCTTGTACGGAGCTTCGAATCAACTTGCTTATTCGGTTGATTATGTTGGAATGAACACGGCGATGCTGGATTTGAATAAGCAGCCCTGGAACCGCCTGCTGGATGGTACGATCAAGAACATGTATTTCGCGCACTCCAACGATGCGATTCACGTGTACCACGGGATGAACCGCTTCGAGGACCGCACGTTGTTTGGCGCCATAGCGGTACGTCTAAACAAGGAGATCTGGAATGGGATTGTCGAAATCCTGCAATCGGAGGCGGAAAGTTCGGTGTACCTTTTGAATGACAAGATGACGGAACTATCATCCGTTAACGAGAAGGAGCCGGTTGCTAACGTGATTACGGCACAATTTGCCGATTATAATCCGCAGCAAGCCGGTTTTCAGTACCGGAAGACGGACCGTAATTTTTATTTTATCAACTCCGTCAGCGATGGTCAGTTAACTGTGATCAAAGTCATTCCAAGGTCTACCGTGACCCAGAGCGCCGAAGCTACGATTCGGGCCGGGATCCTGACCGGAATGTTGTTTGCCGCGATTTCCATTCTGTTGTCAGTACTCGTATCGTTGCAGATCACCCGTCCGATTATTGCCTTGGCTCGAAGAATGCGCAAGACCCGAATACCAGATTTTGAAGTACAGTCGGTTCAATCCCAGGATGAGGTGGGGCTGCTCGAAAGCGGTTATAATTCCATGATGCAGCGCATGAAGGAACTGATCGAAGACGAGTATCAGCGCGAGATTGATGTGAAGAACGCACAGCTTATGGCGCTGCAAGCCCAGATCAACCCTCATTTTCTGAATAATACCCTTCATATGATCGGAGGGATGGCCCTGGTAAAGGGCGTGCCGGAAATTTACAAGATCACGAATGTCATCGGCGACCTCCTTCGCTATGCTATCAGCGGAGGCACTGGGAACCAGATGGTTACTCTGGACAAAGAGCTGGGGCATACCCGGAACTATATTTTCATTCAAGAGAATCGGTTTGTCGGCCGATGTACAGTCGAACTGCAGGTGGATGACGAGCTGAGTGATTGCATATTGCCTAAATTCACGCTTCAACCTTTGGTTGAGAATGCGTTTGATCATGGTTTGCAGCCGAAGGAAGGCTCATGGAGACTTCAGATTCGAGTCTCTGCGGTACGAGGGAGAATGTTGATCGCGATCAAAGACGAAGGCGTAGGAATGACTCCTTCGGGATTACAGGTGCTTCGAAACGAGCTGCATGGCGAGACGGCGCCGAAAGCGGAAGGTCTCGATAGAGCAGCGGGCGAGCGGAGAAGAGGCATTGGCATCAAAAACGTGCATGATCGATTAAGGCTGCAATTTGGCCATGCGTACGGACTGCGCGTATTCTCCGCTGCGGGAGTCGGGACGATGATCGTGGCGATTCTGCCCGCAACAGTAAACAATCAGGGGGATAAGCTTACATGAAAGAACACCGGATACTCATCATAGATGACGAGCCGTGGTCAAGGGAAGTTGTGAAGGCGCTGGGGCATTGGGACCAACATGGCATTCGGATCGTTGGCGAGGCAGAAGACGGGCTGCAAGGGCTTCAAATGATGCAGGAACTGTTGCCAGATATCGTTCTGACCGATATGCGGATGCCGGGGATGGAAGGAGTGGCCCTGCTTGAACAAATGAGTTCGCAGCATCCTTCAATCCAGATCATCGTTATGAGCGGTTATGACGATTTCGTGTATTTGAAACAGGCGATCCGTTCCCGGGCGGTGGAATATTTGCTGAAGCCGGTAAATCCGGAGGAACTGAACGAGGCACTCGCTCGCACCGTCAAGAATTTGGAAGCGGCAACACGTTCCATCGGGTCTGGCAATACGCCAATTGTGTTTGCGGACAAAAACAGCTTGGATCAATACTTGGCATATCGACAGCGTATATTTAGCTTTCTGCTGATGCTGGACAAGCAAGCCGTGGAGGCGGAGTTTCAGAAGTTGGGTTTATTTCTGGAGCAGTCGTTCGCGAATGTTAACGTCTCCAGTGCCTCGATGGCCGGTCAGATCGGACATGATTTTCTGTTGATGTTAGGCAAATTCGCAGGTGAGCATGATTTGGCGCTGGAGCATGTATATGATGCGATTTCATGGGATGAGAGCGAGGGACGCGCATCCTGGTTGTCCTTTCAAGAGGCTGCAACGGAACTGGCGACCAGCTTCGGTTTTGTAATGGATCAGTTTGAACTGCAGAAGACTCGCGGCCGACTCGATCCCGATGAAGTTAAGGGATACATCACGAACCATTATGCGGATGAGATTTCTCTCGAATCGGTCGCCCGCCATTTCCATGTCAGCAAGACCTATCTGAGCAGAATGTTCAAGCAGCATACAGGGGAGAACGTCTCGGATCTGATTCTGCGGCTGCGGATGGAGAAGGCCAGAGCGCTTATCGTAGAACAGGCCATGCCGATTAAATATGCTGCCCAGATGGCAGGGTACGAGGACTTGACGTACTTCTATCGGGTATTTAAGAAGCATTTTGGCGTACCCCCAGGCGGACTGCGAAAGTGAGTTCGCTGGTTCAATATTGTCCAATACAACAGGATAATATGTTCAAAAGATGTCAGGTGGAAGCTCCTATATACTGAAAACGTAATCGATTTTAACTAGGGGGTAGTACACATGAAGAAAGCGCTTAAGCATTCGCTGGTATGGATTCTTATGTTATCGGTCATTGCCGGCTGCAGCTCAGGCGGTAGTGGTGCCGCAGGCGAAGATGAGGACAAACCGCAAGACGTAGAATTAAAGGTATTTATGAGTTTTCCGAGATTTAAAGATCAGTTCGATGCATATTTCGATAAATTCAAGCTAAGATGCTGGCCGAGAAAAATATAAATGTCCATATCAAACTGGAGATGCCAAATTCGGATCAGGCAAAGCAAATCCTCCAGACGCGCTTGTCATCCAATGACGCACCGGATATCTACACGCTGCACGCAATTGCTGACATCCCGACGTATTATGAAGCGGGTTATTTGAGCGATTTAACGGATCAGCCGTTCGTGAACGAGTTGTTCGACAGCGTAAAGCAGACAGTGACATACAATGAGCAAGTGGTAGCACTGCCTATGGAGAGTCTCTCCTGGGGTTATCTGTACAATAAAGAAATATTCGCTGATCTGGGATTGACGCCACCGCAAACGCTGGATGAGATGAAGGAAGTCGTAAATACGTTGAATGCTAACGACATCAAACCATTCGAACTGGCGTTCCAGGAGTCTTGGATTCCGCAGCTTATGATGGCCTTGTCGCTTGGCGGAATTGTCAATTCCGAGCATCCGGACTGGATTGAGAAGATGAATGAAGGTACTGCTTCGTATAAAGACGTGGAAGAGGTATTCGATATCATTGATCTCATCATGGAGAATGGGACGGATAAACCGTTTGAAGTCAGTGGGGCTACAGGCTCAGCCGATTTTGCAAACGGCAAAGCGGCCATGTGGGTTCAGGGTACTTGGCAGGCCGAAACCTTGCTGAAAGTGAATCCTGACATGCAGATCGGCGTTGCACCGCTTCCCGTTAGTAACAATCCGGATGGTACGATGATTAACCTGTCGACTTCGACTTCACTGGCCGTTTCACCAACGAGCGAGAATCAGGAAGTGGCGATGGCTCTGCTCAACTTCATTCTGGATGGGCAGGAATCGTCCGCTTTATTCGAAGAACTTAAATTCAACCCCGTTTCGAATGTTCATCAATACGAGACATTCCCGTGGGTAGATGAAGCTTCACAATATGTTTCAGAGGGTAGAGCGTATCAGGATTTATCGTTACCTAACGGAGTTACCGATGAGACGGCAAAACAGTTGCAAAGCTACTATACCAAAGATGTGTCTAAAGAAGACGTCATTAAGGCTTTGGACAATGCCTGGGCAGCTGGAGCGCGAGGTAACAAATAATGAGTGCCGCTCGAGGTAAACGCCGAATACTCACACTGCTGGCATTCGTCTTTCCCGCACTGTTGTTCTATGTCGTTTTCTTTCTGATACCTGCGGCTGGAGGCGTGTGGTATAGCTTGACGGATTGGAATGGATTGAATCGTGATTACAGCTTTGTAGGCCTCGATAACTATGTGGAAATCATGAAGCAGGATCCCGTCTTTTGGGATTCTCTTCTTTTCACCCTGAAATACGTGGTGTATATGGTTGTTCTGCAAAATATTATCGCGATTCTGCTCGCTGTGTTCATTGAATCGCGTACAAGAAGCAAGGTGTGGTTCCGCACGATCTTCTTCATGCCTAACATGATCTCGATGATCATTGGAGGCTTCATGTGGATGTTCATTTTCACCAAGGTGCTGCCTTACATTGCGGAGCATACGCTGTTTGCTTTTCTGGACCAGTCCTGGATCGGTGACCCGAACTTCTCGTTCATTGCGATTCTGATCGTGTCCTTATGGGGCGGAGTTGGCTATCTGATGGTCATCTACATCGCTGCTCTGCAGGGAGTGCCGCCTACCTTGAAAGAGGCAGCGGCGATTGACGGGGCGAATGCATGGCACATCTTCCGGCATGTAACAATGCCGATGATCTACCCGGCTTTGACAATTGGATTATTTGTCACGCTGAACTCATCGTTCAAAGTATTTGAAGCAGTCTTTGCATTGACGGGCGGCGGACCGGGTCGTTCAACCCAGGTGATTGCGCTTAATATTTTCGAAGAAGCATTTGCCATGAATAGCCGCTATGGATATGCCAGCGCCAAAGCGATGATTCTGTTCCTGGTTGTCTTTATCATCACGATGATTCAGTTGCAAGTGATGAAGAAGAAGGAGGTGGAAGCATGAGTGCAAACCGGGCATTAGGACTTGGATCAGGCAGGAGCGGGGACCCTGCAGATCATCAATCCTACCAGAGAAAACGTCCGCTTCGCGTGGGCTCACTGTTGGTCTTCGTGTTCCTTATGGTCGCTGCCGTATTTACGTTGTTCCCCATTTATATGGGACTGCTGAATTCATTGAAGACGGAAGGAGAGATGCTGAGCAACATCATGGCTTTTCCTTCCCAGATCCAATTTAGCAATTATGCGGATGCCTTTCACAAAATCAACTTTATGAGAAGTCTCTGGAACACGACGGTCATTGCCGTGATCGGACTTGCAGGCATTATCGTGTTCGCATCGCTGGCAGGCTATAAACTATCGCGTACGCCCGGCAAACTCAGCGGGTTTCTGTTTGCGTTATTCGTCATGTCGATGCTGATTCCGTTTCATTCCGTGATGATTACTTTGAACAGAGTGGCTAAGGTTCTGGGCGTGCAAGGCTCGACAATCGGGCTTGGGTTTATTTATATCGGCCTTGGCGTATCAATGGCGATCTTCTTGTACCACGGCTTTGTCAAATCGATACCAAGAGAGCTGGATGAAGCTGCGGTTATTGACGGATGCGGCGAAGCGCGTTTATTCTTTACCGTCATATTTCCGCTACTGCTTCCCATCACGGCCACTATCGCGATCTTGAACGCCCTTTGGATATGGAACGACTTCCTGCTTCCGCTCTTGATGCTGACCGATTCGGATACGTATACGCTGTTGTTGTCCACGAACATGTTGTTCGGACAGTATGGTAACAACGACTGGTCTGCCATTCTCTCGGCGCTGATATTGGCCATGCTGCCAGTTATTGTGTTGTACCTGTTGCTGCAAAAATACATTTTGAACGGCGTCGTAGAGGGCGCGGTCAAAGGCTAGTCGATCACGATAAATAAACATTTGGGGATGATGATATGAACGCTCGTAATGGGGAAGTGAACGGATTTCTTAGGACAGACGGCAAACGGTTAGTTAACGGTGTTGGCCACGAGGTGCTGCTTCGCGGCGTAGGCTTTGGTAGCTGGCTGCTGCCGGAAGGCTACATGTGGAGATTACCTGAGGCAGGGGATCGTCCAAGACGTATGGAACGCATGATCGAACAGTTGATTGGGTCCGTGAAAGCGAACGAATTCTGGGAATCGTACTACGAGGCACACAGTGCCGAGGACGATATTCGGCAAATCGCCGCGGAAGGCTTCAATTCTGTCAGACTTCCGCTCAACGCGCGGTTTCTTATCGAGGAGGAAGAGCCACTCCAACTGAAAGAACATCATTTGCGATTACTGGATCGAATGATTGGGTGGTGCCGGGAATACAAGCTGTATGTCATTTTGGATCTGCACGGAGCACCGGGTGGACAGACGGGAACGAATATCGATGATTCGGAGCATGACCTCCCCGAACTATTCATCAAGGAGAGCCACCGCAAGGCTTCAATTGCACTATGGGGCGCGCTGGCGGAGCGCTATAAAGATGAATGGATCATTGCCGGTTACGATCTGTTGAATGAGCCGTTACCGGATTGGTTCAGCCAATATAATGGTCTAGTGATGCCGCTCTATAAAGAGATGACGGAAGCTATCCGCAGAGTGGATTCCAAACATATGATCATTCTCGAGGGGGCACACTGGGCAACGGACTGGAGCATTTTCGACGAGAAATTCGATGATAATCTCATGCTGCAATTTCATAAATATTGGAACAATCCAGATCAAGAGAGCATTCAGAAGTTTCTGGATAAACGTGATGAGTGGGATGTGCCGATCTTCATGGGCGAGGGAGGCGAGAATAACATCGATTGGTATGTGGGTGCTTTTGGCATGTACGATGACTTGAACATCTCGTGGAACTTCTGGACTTGGAAGAAGATGGACACGGATAACTCCCCCTGCTCGATCATAAAACCTGCAGGTTGGCATAAACTCGTGGACTTTCTGGAGGGCGGGGAACCGCCGACGGCCGCGGAAGCCGAGGACATTCTGTGGGAATACCTGCATAATATGCGTTTCGAGAATTGTGAATACCATCCGGAAGTGGTGCATGCGCTGCTTCGCAGACCACCTTTGCGATATCCGGCTATCTTTTATGGTTACAAGGGACGAGGCATTAGTTATAAGATTCAGCACGAGGCAAAGGTTAATATCGGATTCCGAGAGGGGGATGGCACGGATATTCGTTTCATCGCAAGCCCGCGCACGGAGCCTAACTTTCAACATGGCGGGGGAGAGCCGTGGGCCGAGGACGATAGGCTTTGTCTTCAGGCAAACGCTGGCGATTGGTTCCAGTATGAAGTGAATGTTCCTGCCTCCGTGCAGGATCGTGATCATCGTTGTTATCAAGTGCAGATCCGGATGTCTGCAACCGATCTGCCAAGTCGCATCGCTGTGGAGCTGAATGGCGAATTTGTGGGAGAGATCGATGTGGTAACGAATTCGTGGGCGACGTATTTGCTGCGGGCCAAGATTGAGATACCGTCTGGTCAGCACGCCATCGGCATTAAAGTGATGTCACACACGGTGCGTCTGGACTATTTGGAACTGATTAGTGAAACCATATAATCATCAAAGAAACTGCGGGACCCGACTGGTCCTGCGGTTTTTTTGATTGTGGCTGAAGAATCGAATGAGTAACGGGTGACGGGACATGGGCTTGTCGAGTGGTTAGGGAGCCTGCCATCAGTCTTATGGGACTGACACGGATGACGCATCCTCCTGCAGGAGCAGACCTACATGTAGTCATTAAGGCAGGGAGTGGCTGGTCTTTGCCCGTCACACCAATAACCATAGACTCTGTTATTACTGTGAAGGCTGCTTAATCAGGGTCTTTTTAGCTGTTCTGGTCCAATATAAGCGTTGGCGAACAATTAATTTATATAACGTATCTCGGCGGATTTGAAACCGAAATCACAAAAAATAGGTGATACTTACCACTTGACCCTGACACTCAGATCTATAGAATATAACGCAATCCCGGTACAGGACTCCTTTCTCATTTTGTTAAAAAGGCTATTATTGACAAACCTTGACAGAATGCGGTTTCCAGCCGTTTTTTTATATGACTTTGGTATCATTTTTGTCATAACTATGGATAAAGATGTAAAAATGACCGGAACTTTAGCAATTTTTCAGCGTTTAATATACTGATTCAAGAAAATTTTCAGAAAACTCTCCTTATTCGCTGTAACTCGTTTGTGTGCTAAAGCCTTATGGTTGGTGGCCCATGGCATCTTCCTGCATCGGAAGTTTGTCGAATAACACCAAGCAAGCTAATTGTCAAATGGACGAGAAGTCAATACGGCAGCGATTATTTCGGGGGAGACATGCGAAGGAGTGGACGGTTTACTTCTTTAAGACTACTGTAAGCCTTTGGAAAGTTGGTAAAGAAGGAATATGGTATCGGGAGCGTTTCGACTATAGAATGACGAGTATAGCTCAGTCGTCACGATAGTCGGTGCAATGAAGCAGCATGTCATTAAGAAAGGGCAGGTGAGCGACGAGGACGATGAGCACACGTAAACGGTGGGCGATCGCAGGAGTGTGTACGATTGTGCTTCTCTGCGGCGCTGCTGCAATATTAGGATATTTTCGGCCGTCCTTAAAAACGTATGCGGACGCCGAAGGCATGAAGATGAAGTTCAAGACTGAAGGAACCTCGTTTCTTGTGTATGAAGAAGAGGAGGTTTGGAAAGAGATTTTTGTCAAAGGCGTGAACTTGGGGGCTACGGTCCCAGGGCATTACCCCGGTGAGTTGCCCGCAACCGAAGCGGATTACTTGCGCTGGTTCAAACAAATCGATGAAATGGGCGCAAACGTCATCCGGGTCTACACCGTTCATAATCCGGTCTTTTATACCTCCCTGGTGAAGTACAACAGGGATAAAGGCCAGGACCCGCTTTACTTTATGCAGGGGATATGGTCACCGGAGGAGCAGCTAATTGAACGTCAGGATGCTTACGATGAAGAGATCGTACAGATGTTCAGGGCGGAAATATCAAAGGCGGTTGCCGCGGTATACGGTGACGTGACTGTCCAGCCCAAGCATGGGCAAGCGAGCGGTAAGTATAAGACGAATGCCGGCAAGTATTTAATGGCATGGCATGTCGGTACAGAATGGGATCCAATGATGGTTGAGAATACCAACAAGTTACATAAGGATGTTCCCCGGTATGAGGGAAGCCACTTCTCGGCAACAGAGAAGGCGAGTCCTTTTGAGAGTTGGCTGGCATCTTTAATGGACCTGACCGCGGCCGAAGAGATTAAATACGGATGGCAGCATCCGATGACCTTTACGAATTGGGTTACGACAGACGTGCTGGAGCATCCGGGTGAACCATTATTTGAAGAGGACCTAGTGTCCGTAGATGCGAGACATATTGAACCTGTCGATTGGAATGCGGGATATTTCGCAGCCTATCATGTCTACCCGTATTATCCGGATTTTTCCGTACGGATAAGACCCTACAGACATTGCCTGACGGCAACGGGGGATATAACACGTATAAAGCCTACCTTCGTAAACTAAAGGCTGAATTCGACGATATGCCGATCATGGTAACCGAATATGGCGTGCCATCATCGATCGGTATTTCTCACCATGGCCCGGGAGGAAAAGATCAAGGGGGACATGATGAGAGGGAGCAAGGACAAATTGACGCTTCGCTCACACAGGACATTTATGACGAAGGCTATTCCGGGGCCATTCTGTTCATGTGGCAGGATGAATGGTTCAAGAAAACCTGGAATACGATGCCTTTTGAAATACCGGCAGACCGGCGATCCTTCTGGTTGAACGTGCTGACCAACGAGAAGATGTTCGGCGTTCTGGCCATGCAGCCAGGAAAAGCCGAGCAAATCGCCATTGATGGTGATTTGAGTGACTGGGACAAGATTCCGGAGGATGAGATCTATACTTGGCCTGGGAATGCCCCCGGCGTCAAGAATATGAGGCTTACTCATGATGAAGCCTATCTGTACATTGGAATGGAGCTGGAGGAAGCCTTTGACCCCGCACAATCGAAATTGTTCATTGGGGCCGATACGATCCCCGGCGGTGATATACCCGAGAAGGAATTGGCCGGTCGTACGTTGGAAGGTGGAGCACTGGAGACGTTGATCCAACTTGGGAATGAGGATGAGTCCCAGGTTACAATCGCCCCATCCTATGACTTCCACAGACGCCTGTATGGACAAGAAGGTTACTGGATGCTTCCAGAGGAGCAGGAAGTCAAGGGCACAGCAGATGACCCGGTTGTTCCTGACGGAACATTCCATTCCTGGAAACTTGCGATCAGCTTGCTGATGAATCCGCCAGATACGAAGTTTGCGCATCCATTCGTGGACGAGAACGTGGGAATGTTGATGCGAGGAACCACCGATACGGCGTCTCCCGATTTCCATTCCTTGGCGGCATGGCAATATGCAGATCAGGTGGTGGAAATGAGAATTCCTTGGATGCTGCTTGGGTTTGGAGATCCGAGTTCTCTGCAAGTGCTGGACTACAGTCCGCTGAAAGACAAGCGCGATTTCAGCACGATCACTGCAGACGGTATTCGGTTAGTTCCCTGGATTGTGGATCGTTCGGAGCTTGGCGAATCTGCGAACCCAATTTCAGCGGAGACGATGAACCTGCAAGAGATAGAGCCTTATACTTGGGAGTTATGGGAAACGGCTATTTACAGCGAACGCTTGAAGCATAGCTATTATGATATGCAGGAAATCTTTCAGCGCTTGCCTGAACCTTAAGCAAGATCCGAGTTCATAAAAAAGGAGGAGCCATTCCAATATGTTTTCTAATCTAACCATGGCGTATATATTTATCGCGATATGCCTCGGTCTTATCACAATAGGAATTATCTCGTTATTTCGAATGAAATATAAACATAATGCGGAGCAGAAAGAATTCGAACTTGGCCGACACAAATTCAATGACTACTTTGTGTATGTACAGTCTCATCTGCATGACGATATTACACTCGAGCTGCCTCCGGGCAAGCTGACCCGGTCGGAGCGCCGGGTCGTCCAAACGAAGTTCATTGAATGGATCGACCAATTCAAGGGAGAGGCAAGGGACAAGGTGCTGCGATTATGCCGAGAAGCCGGGTACGTGGAAGAGGACATCCGCGCTTTGTCCAGTGTACGCAAAGGACGCCGGATTGCAGCGGCCTACCGACTCGGCGGCATGCGGGCCGAGGAGGCTGTCCCGCAGCTCCAGCATTTGCTGAATCGGATGAGTTACGGTCCGATGACGATTATTATCGCCAGAGCGATTGCCAAGAGTGCGGATCAAACTCAGCAAATTCGCGAGATGCTGACCCGGATGCTGTCCTACGATAAGGGCATTCATCATATGGCGGCGGACATCCTGGTCGAGACTCGGCTGGACTCCGCCAGCCTGATGCGCAAGCTGTTGGATGATTCTGATCCGGGTCTAGTCAAGGTTGCACTCGTAGCCATGTGGGGGCAAGCAGTTCCGGCTGCAGTTCCAACGCTGGATAGACTGGTCGGATCGGAAGAGAAAGATGTACGTGCTGAGGCGGTCAAGCTGTATCTCAGCTCCAACCCAGCCCTAGAAGATGACACCATTACGCAATTGATGACGGACCATGCATGGGAAGTTCGGGTCGTAACCGCGAAGGCACTCGGTAGATTGCACGCGGCGGGCAGTATTCCTTTACTGACCGAGGCACTGAAGGATGATAATTGGCATGTGCGCAATCACAGCGCAGAAAGTTTGGCTATGTTGGGGGAGCAGGGATTTGAGATGCTCTGCCAGGCAGCACTGACGGGAACCGGCCCTGCTCGCGAGACGGCTTTGTACCGAATCGAACGGACGATGGCTAATGAAGGCGATCATGAAGCAGTTGAACAAATGGTGGCCTTTAACAAGAAGAAGCTGATGTACGACCATTACTTTGGCATTCAACCAAGTAAGCGCATCGGAAAAGTTGCTGGAGTAGGAGGGGATTACACTGCTTAGAGATATCCTGCTCACCTATGGAATGGTCGCGATTTATTACGTGATGGCCGTTACCGCGCTTTATTTTGTAATACTGATGTTCTCTTTCAGAAATATCGGAAATATTTACAGACGTGCCACCTATTCCAAATACAATACATTATCCGGCTCGGAGCTCGTCCCGTCTGTGTCGTTGCTGGTTCCTGCATACAATGAGGAACTGACGATTACAGAGAACGTACGATGCTTGATGACACTGAACTATCCTACGTATGAAGTCATTGTCATCAACGACGGGTCATCGGATGAGACGCTGAAGGTATTGATTGAAGAGTACGGACTTGCCTTGCTGCCGAATCCCGAAGTACGAGGCAGACTGGAGACCAAGCAGGTTCGCGGAATTTATTATAATCCGCAATATCCGCATCTTTACTTGATTGACAAGGAAAACGGAGGCAAGGCCGACTCTTTGAACGCTGGTATTAATCTGTCGAAGTATCCGCTCATTTCTTCCATTGACGCAGACTCCCTGCTGGAGAAGGACGCGTTGATCCGCATGGCTCGCATGTATATGGAGAATCCGGAGGAAACGGTGGCGATCGGCGGCGATGTTCGCATCGCTAACGGCTGTGTGATTGAGAACGGCGAAGTCAAGGATGTATCGCTGCCACGCAAGATGTGGCCGATGTTCCAATCGATCGAGTACCTTAAAGCGTTCTTGGGTGGACGAATCGGCTGGAGCCATCTGAACGGACTCATTATCGTCTCCGGTGCGTTCGGGATGTTCCGCAAGGACTACATCTTCGCCGTAGGCGGTTACCGCGGGGGATACCCTGGGGAAGACATGAACATCATCATCAAGCTGCACCGTTACATGCTTGAGAATAAAATTCCGTATCGCGTAGCATTTTGCCCGGAGGCGGTCTGCTGGACACAGGCTCCGGACACTTACCATATTCTTTCTAACCAACGCAAGCGTTGGGGACGGGGGAATCTGAAGAACATGATCGAGAATCGGGATATGTTGTTTAATCCGAGATACAAGGTCATGGGTCTGCTGACGATGCCGTACAACGTTATTTTTGAAGCGTTAAACTTATTTCAGAATTACGGGCCTTCTGGCTCTGCTTGGATACGTAATGCTTGATATGACCAATTGGCACGTTCTGGTGGTGTTCGGACTCGTTAACTTCATAAGTGGCTACTTGCTCAGTGTAGGTGCGCTCATTCTGGAGGAAATCGCGTTCAAGCGCTATTCCAAACCGTCCGACCTGGCGAAGATGCTGCTATTCTCCGCACTCAAGTTCGTAGGCTATCATCAGCTTGGCGTGATGTGGAGGGTGTTAGGGCACATTCAATACATGCAGAACAACAATTCATGGGGAACCATGACCCGGCAGAGTTGGAAAGACAAGAACGAAGCAGCCTAACATCAAGGCCCGATTCATCTTTGTACCAGTGTTAAACCATAAAGAGAGGTGGGATTGAAACGATGACTCAATCCGCAACATTGCAACGCGAACAGGCTGTGGATTTTTACAGCCGCCTGGAGGAGGAAGTGAGAGAACACCGAAGCAACACCGCCCTGCTGTTTCTGTATTGTGCCGGCACTGCGCCGGGGATCGATGAACAGCTGGAAGAAGTGCAGTCTTACGTCGATCAACTGGCGGGTGATGGCGGGAGAGTAACTCAGGACCCCAACACCGGGGTACTGGCTGTTACGTTGCAGGGGTACTCGCTGGATGAAGCCCATTATCAGGCGTTGCTGTTAAAGCTGCATCTGAATGCTTGGGCCGGCAAGGCAGATCCGCGCATAACGCTTGCTGCCCTCACAGAGCCACCGTCACCGCAATCCATGAAACAGATGGCGGAAGCGGCCAGACTCAGCACCTCTTCAGATATTCATATATTTACGCAAGAGGACACCGGCCAAGGGCAGAACCGTATTCTGATTGTAGATCAGGATGCGACGGTGAGGGAATTCCTGCAAATCCGGCTGGCTATGCAAGGGTATGAAACGCTTGAAGCCGTCGACGGACTAGAGGCACTGGAGTTAATCCCGAAATGGGAGCCGGACCTTGTCTTGACAGAACTTAATCTGCATGGGATTGATGGACTGCCGTTCATTCATCATATACAACAACTGGAAGTGAAGGAGCCGCCGAAGATCGTTGTGTTGACAGAGAAGCGTGTGGAGCAGACGATCAGTCAATGTTTCCAGAACGGGGTCGACGATTATGTGACGAAGCCGTTCTCGCCGGTAGAATTGGATGCTCGCATCCGTCGTTGCCTTCATTAAACAGGGGCATTATTAACGGTTTAGCAATCAGACTATACATCCGATGGAGGTTGAATGCTTGTGAAAGAGGAATACGAATACGAAAATTTGTTAAGTGCTATTGAGGACAAGAAAGCGGTATTAGGGGTGGTTGGCCTCGGTTATGTCGGCCTGCCACTGGCTGTAGAAATGGTGAAGCAGGGATTTACGGTTGTCGGAATTGATCTGGATCCTGACAAGATTGACCGGATCTATCGGGGCGAATCGTACATTTCGGATATCTCGTCCGAGGAGCTTGCCGCATGCATGGAGACCGGCCGCTTTAAACCGACAACGGATTACAGTATGATTGCCGTTATTGATGCAATCAGCATCTGTGTACCAACGCCACTCAGTGAGAATCAGGACCCAGACACGTCCTTTATTACGATGGTTGTGGATCAGATCAAACGGTTTATGAAGCCGAATCTGCTAATTACGCTGGAAAGCACGACTTACCCAGGTACGACAGAAGAGCTGATTCAGCAGGAGATTGAGAAGCTTGGCTATAAAGTCGGCAAGGACTTCTATTTATGCTTCTCGCCTGAACGGGTGGATCCATCCAACAGCCGATTTAATACGAGAAATACGCCGAAGGTCATTGGCGGAACGACGGAGGCCTGCCTTAAACTCGGTGAAGCCTTGTATAAACAGTATGTGGAGACGGTTGTGCCGGTTAGCAATCCGAAAGTGGCTGAGATGTCCAAGCTGCTTGAGAACACGTTCCGCAGCGTGAACATTGCGTTCGTGAATGAGATGGCGATGATGTGCGATCGAATGGGGATCGATGTGTGGGAGGTTATCAACGCTGCAGCAACGAAGCCGTTCGGTTTCATGCCTTTCTATCCGGGTCCGGGGATTGGTGGTCACTGCATCCCGCTCGATCCAATGTACTTGTCCTGGAAAGCGAAGGGATTCCGTTTCTATAGCAAATTCATCGAGCTGGCACAGTCGACGAATGACAATATGCCGTATTACGTTATCAATAAGACGGCAACGATACTTAACGAATATGCTAAATCCATTAAACGCTCCAACATCTTGCTGCTCGGAATGGCCTACAAGCCGGACATCAGCGACTTGCGTGAATCGCCGGGTCTTGAAGTTTACGATTTGTTTAAAGAGAACGGTGCGAAGGTACAGTATTATGATCCGTACGCGCATAGTTTTGTGGATAAGCGTGGCGAAACCGTTCATAGCGTAGAATACGATCTGGCGAAATTCAGCCGCTATGACTGCATCGTGTTAATTACGAACCATAGTAACCTGGACTATGAGACGATCGCCGCTACCGGAGTACCGATTCTGGATACTCGTAATGCATTCAAATCGCATGCACAGCCTCATATTTATAAGATAGGCCATTCGGTGCAGCATGTCGCTGAACCGGGTGAAGCCGTGCTGATCTGATGAAATGGACGAGGAGATTGAGGTTTATATCTGCAAAAGCGAAGCTTAAACTTATCAGCCTGGTCGCCGTCATTGGTCTTTTGCTGTTACTTATCCTCATTCTTCTCCCATCAGGTCCGGTGAACGAGAACAAGGCAACCTGGCTGTGGGATGCCAGCATTATCCGCAGTGATACGGATCAGATCATTGAATTCAGCGGCCGTGAAGGCATCACAACGATCTTCCTGCAAATTCAGCGGGGTGTCGATGCGGAGGAATATCGTTCCTTCGTGTCAGCCGCGCATCAGCAAGGGATCAGCGTGCATGCATTGGACGGGCAGCCGGAATGGGCATACGAAGCCGGCCGTTCCCAAGGAATGGAGCTGCTCAACTGGCTGGATGAGTACAACGCTGCCTCTGCACCTGAGGAGAAATTCGAAGGCGTTCAATTCGATGTAGAGCCTTATGTGCTTCGGAGATGGGATGTAGAACAGCAACAGGTTGTGGAGGAATGGAGCGCCAATATGGAAGTATGGGTCGCCGAAGCAAACCGGCAAAATCTTCCGATCAGTGCAGCCGTTCCATTCTGGCTGGATTCCACTCCGGGGCCGGGGGGCTCCGACTCGTTCAGTCGCTGGATCATTGAGCGTACAGATGCGATTGCTGTGATGGCATACCGGGATAGCGGGGAGCAGATGTACGAGTTGTCCAAGGAAGAGCTGGAACAGGCCGATGAGCTTGGCAAATTAGTCTGGATCGGCATGGAGCTTGGTGATACGGATGAAGGCGATCATCTTACCTTTTTCGCCAAGAGTGAGCAGGAGATGGAGGATGAGGCCCTTCATGCTGCTTCACTCGGCAGCGAACATGCCTCATTCGCAGGTTTGGCCGTTCATCATTACGAAGCCTGGGTCCACAAGCGGACGGCCATGGCTGACGATGAGAATCGCTAAGCGTAACCTTGAAGCAAGGTCAATCCAAACCTTTATCAGTCGCAGAAGTCGACTGATAAAGGTTTTTTGCTATCCAATTAGAAACTTTTTGCTTCAGACTCCAGTGCCTGATTCAGGTACGTGGCGAGCCTCATAGAGGATTTCTCTTTCACATAAGGCCAATCACACAGCAAGCTGCATGGATAACCACGGCAAAGATAGACGACTTGGACCCCCTCCTGATCCTTGAATTCATTCTCGATTCGAATTCCGTGCTCCCTCATCTGCTGCTGCAGATTCCAGATTTGGTTGGAAACGTTCTTCTGGATGTGCCGCAAATTAAGTCTATAAATGGTTGTCATCTCAAGGTTCAAGTTGCTTAGGATTTGCAAGTCCTGCTCTACCACAGACTGGAGTACGGTATGAAGCAGATAGTCCCTGATCAAGGCTTCATCTTCCACGGCGGGCTCGGGAGGAAGGACAGAAGGTTTCATAGGTGACACGTCCTTACAATCAAGTTATAATGGTAACATAGAACATATGTTCTATGTTACACATGTTATTCTACGGCCATACTTTCGTGCAAGTATTAATTATTGACATGTTAGCGCCATGTGCATACATATCATGAAGGGAGAAGAAATTTATGTTTCATCACGTGGAGATCAATGTAAGCAACCTGGAGCAGAGCCGGCTTTTTTGGGAATGGTTTCTTGAGGAGATGGGCTGTGAGATTTTCCAGGAATGGGAGGGAGGAATAAGCTGGAAGAAGGGGGGAGGGTATCTCGTGTTCGTGC
Organism: Paenibacillus sp. JCM 10914; assembly: GCF_001315105.1. Taxonomy (GTDB): domain Bacteria; phylum Bacillota; class Bacilli; order Paenibacillales; family Paenibacillaceae; genus Paenibacillus_AQ. Next base: position 489,274 of record NZ_BAZR01000001.1, read on the forward strand.
AGACGGACTCGTTATACTTGGATATTCCGTATCATCGGAGGCGTTCAGGGCTAAACCATCTAGCATTCCATGCGGAGTCGAGGGCACAAGTAGATTTGATAACGCGGCAGCTGATCGAACGAGACATCCCGATTCTTTATGCCGATCGTCACCCTTATGCCGGTGGGGATGCACATTATGCCGTCTTTTTCGAGGATCCGGATCGGATTAAGATAGAGCTAGTCGCCCCGATTGAATAGCTAATATATTCCATATCAATAGGTTAGCTGTTTAGCAAGTGTGTCTATTGTGTTATAATAGAGTTAGTAATCAACTTAACGAGAAAGGATCAGGATACCATGTGTCCCCGAAGGACGAATTCCCAAAGGACGATTTGGAAACGTTATGATCTCTCATACACATAGCTTCTTTCGTAGAGCGAAGTCGGATGTCTGAAGGCTGGACCGTCTCTATCGAAAGGATGGGAACTATGATTCGAAGGATGAGCTCCTCCAGGTTACCCTACGGTAGAGATTGGCCTATGTCTGACCAATCTACTACGACAAGAGGGATCCTGTATGAGGAAGAGACAAGAGACAATCATTACGATGTCGGCGATGCTGTTCGGAACGTTTCTTATGGCGTTCGCCTATTATCACATTAATTTTTACAATCATCTGACAGAAGGCGGATTTGTTGGTCTTGCTCTGCTCGGCAAATATGCATTTGATATTCCGCCGGCGCTAAGCATGGTTCTGTTGGATATCCCCGTTCTTCTGATCGCCTGGTTAATCAAGGGTCGGAAGTTTATGCTGAATACGGTCGTGGCAGCCAGCATGTTTACCGTGTTCTACGCCCTGATCGAGCGGTATTCAACGCTTGTGATTGATCTTGGCAATAATTTGCTGGTTGCGGCGGTGCTGTCGGGTATACTAACTGGTTTTGGAGCCGGTGTAGTGCTTCGTTACGGTGGAGCAACAGGAGGAGACGATGTGATCTCCGTGCTCTTTAGTGAATGGAGCGGGCTTAAGGTAGGGACGGTGTTCTTCTTAATGGATGCTGTAGTTCTGCTATTATCGCTATTCTACATGCCACTAATTGAAACGCTGTACACTATACTAGCCGTATCCATTGCTGGGCAAGTCATTACGGTTACAGTGACGTACGGCACCGTGAAACCGGAGAAGAAACCTCTTCGGAATGCGGTCCGTGCCTCAAGCGCTCCGGTATCTCCGAAACCCGCAAGTCCTACCGTTAGCAGTCGACCGTAACAGGGATGTACAAAATAGAAAAGAAAAGAAGCTCACCCCGATGATCATACGGCGGTGAGCTTCTCTTTCGTTAAGGGTCAATCCTCGTCCTTCGGATGATTCTCATCCCACTCCTGGGCTTTGGCCGTTGCAATCGCGATCGCACGGCCTTCTTCGTAATTTTCCTCCAGCAGGGCATTCGCGATTTCAATCGCTTTATGTCTTACGCGAGGCTCAAGATTCTTCATAGATACCGGGTAGTCTTGCTTCGTCCAGGGCATAACCCAAGCCTCCATTCATTCCAGCACGTGTTGAGTATTATTACCCCAAATCGCTATTATGAATAAAAGCCCGGAGGGAATGTCCTAGTATTTATTCGAAGAGCTGCAAGTATTCGCCATACCCTTCCTGTTCCATCTCTTCCTTCGGTACAAACCGAAGAGCCGCCGAATTGATGCAGTACCGCAATCCGTTCGCAGCGGGTCCATCGTTGAATACGTGGCCCAAGTGGGAATCGCCTTTCTTGCTGCGGACTTCAGTACGAATCATCATATGCGATAAGTCTGTTTTCTCCTTGATGTTATACTCACGGATGGGATGGGTGAAGCTAGGCCAACCGCAGCCCGAATCGTATTTGTCCGTCGAGCTGAAGAGCGGTTCGCCGGACACGATGTCCACGTAGATTCCGTCGCCGTGATGATCCCAGAACTCATTATGAAAAGCCGGCTCAGTAGCATTGTTCTGCGTAACCTCATACTGCAGCGGGGTAAGGCGTTGTTTCAGAGCTGCCTTATCCACGGGCTCTGACCAGTGCTGCTCGATAAAGTCCTCCCGTCCTGAGCCTTTGCGGTAGCGTTTGTAATGGCCGGGGTTTTTCTTGTAATAATCCTGATGGTATTCTTCCGCTTCGTAGAAGGTGCTGGCTGGAATAATCGGTGTCGCAATCGGTTTATCGAAGCGACCGCTAGCTGCTATTGCTTGCTTGGATTCCTCTGCCTGTTCGCGCTGGGATTCCGTGTGATAGAAGATGGCTGTCCGGTAGGATGTTCCCCGGTCATGGAACTGTCCGCCTTCGTCGGTCGGGTCAATCTGCTGCCAGAATAGCTCGAGCAGCTTTTCGTACGGAAAAACCTCAGGGTCGTAGGTGATCTGAACCGCTTCATAATGACCGGTGGTATCCGAGCATACCTCTTCATACGTTGGATTCTGCGTACGTCCTCCGGTATAGCCTGAGGTTACCTTCAGAATGCCGGGAAGCTCGTCAAAGGGGGAGACCATGCACCAGAAGCAACCGCCTGCGAAAGTCGCCAATTCACTCGAGTTTGATTGATGATTCATCTATTATCCCTCCATTATTCAAATCAATGTAAATGCATTTCTTCCTATTATAATCTTTTTGGCGAATGAAACCAAAGCGGATTTCATTCCCGCCTGCGCCTGATCCGACGGATCAAGCAAGGCCGATCCCCGTCAAGGCTACGATAGCGACAGACAACAGCACAAATAAGAGCGGCCGCTCTGAAAAGCCGCTGCCAAGCCAGGCATAGAGCAGTATGCCGGGAGACTTTCCAAGCGCCGAGGCGATGGTGTAGGTCCAGAACGGAATGGAGGCCACCCCCGCGTATATATTTACCGCCATTTGGGGAACGACCGGCATAAGTCTGGCCAGGACCATCGCCGGGAAGGGGTGTCTTTCCACCATCGTTGTGAAACCTTGGAGGGCGGAGTAGCGTTCCAGCAGCCGCCCTCCAGGCTCGCGATATATGGTCCTAACGACAACATAGATGATAACAGCAGCAGCTGTGGTACTGAGCCAGGCGATGGCGGCTGCCCATAAGGTTCCGTAGGCGAAGCCGAGTATAGCGATGACCACCCGGAAGGGGGCAATGGGAAACAGGGCAAGCAGGGTGGCCAGGATGATAATCAGGGATAGAGGAGGCTCGCTCTCAAGCCACCTGATCAGATCATGCCGATTGATAAAGCCGATTCCCAGCATCAACACATACAGAGCGGGTAAAGTCCATTTTTTCATAAGCCAGCCTTTCTTCAATCGTGTTACGATAAACCTAATCATAGCAGAAAATAAAAGCTGCCGGGCATAAGGGGCTTCCGCTTCTGCGGTTCCGCGGGCAGAAAAAATGGATGGTCAAGCACTTGTCCATATGTTATTATATATATAATCGAATAGTTCCCAAAGGGGAGTAGCTTCATAAATAAAGTCGTCATTACGGGAAAAACCATCCCCGGCTTTATTGGCAACCAATTAGTTGTTTAGCGAGACCTTTGCCTGATTCTTTAATGAGGTGAAGGTCTCTTTTTGCGTCCAAAAAGAGAGGTCTCCTGATTAAAATTAGGCAACGGCTGATTTGCGGATGGTGAACGTCGGTTTCGTGGAATCATAACACAAAGTAAAGAAAGGATGTAGGACAAATATGGATTTGATAATGTCACTGGATTTTTGGATTGCGCTTGGTTCTATCATCCTCATTGACCTGGTCCTGGCCGGGGATAATGCCATCGTCATCGGACTCGCTGCTCGCAATGTGCAAAAAGAGGATCAGAAGAAGGTCATCCTGTGGGGAACGTTAGGAGCCATTATCATCCGCATCATCGCTACGCTGCTGGTCGTCAAGCTGCTCATGATTCCGGGCTTGCGTTTAATCGGCGGGCTGGCATTGTTGTGGATCGCTTACAAGCTGCTCGTGGACGAGAAGCAGCATGAAATTTCAGCAGGGAATAAGATGTGGACGGCCATTCGGACGATCATTATTGCCGATGCGATGATGGGACTCGATAATGTACTGGCCGTGGCTGGCGCAGCGGGAGAGAGCTTCTTGCTCGTCATTCTCGGACTGGCCATATCGGTACCGATCATGGTGTGGGGTAGCACGATTATTATCAAACTCACAGACCGATTTCCTTTCATTATCACGATTGGTGCTGCTATACTGGTCTGGACAGCTTCGAAGATGATTGTGGAGGAGCCGCTCATCCATCATTGGTTTGCGAACGGCATCGTGAAGTATGGATTTGAAGTTATCGTTATCCTGCTCGTGATCGGCTTTGGCACATGGATGAAGAAGAAGCTTCAGGCCAAGGAAGCAGCCCGTCATCCGGCCCAGGTGAAGCTGGTTGAATAGAGGAGGAGAGCCAGACATGGAGTCAGAAGGGAAGTCTGTAGAAGAGAGAATCGTGGAATCCTATCGTCAGGATGAGGATATGATGATTCTGGTATTTGCCCAGTGGTGCGTGAATCATGATATCGATCCGATGGTGCTGTATCGCGAGGCATATCCGCATCAGCAGGAGAACGATAGACTGATCCGGGTGCTGGAGCTGACCGTGCCGAAGGAAGAAGCAGGAGATATACCGGACGAGACGTTATTAGGCGTGCTGTCCATGTTCGGCAATGAAGATTTAGCCGTCGTTGTATCCGAGGAGATCGGCAAGCGAAAAGCGTAATATGTTAAAACCCCATATCGGCAGCAAAAATAAGCCATGGCCGTGTACAGGATGAAATTCTTGCACGGTCATGGCTTTCATTGTGATTGATAATCGGTTCAGGTCGAGGTCCTGCTGGCGATGCGATACTGTTTGGGCGAGACGCCGAATCGGGAACGGAAAACCCGGTGAAAATAGGTGTAGTTGGCGAAGCCTGAAGTTTCTGCCACGTCCTCAAGCGAGAGCGGGCTAAACACGATACGCTCTTTCGCCATGCTAAGCCGCACGTCCATCGTATACTGCATGATCGACGTATCGAACGCCTCCTTGAACAGGTGAACGGCACGAGAGACGCTGATACCAACGTGCGCGGCCACATCCTCAAGTTTGAACATCGAGGAGGCATTCTGCTCGATATAATTTTTCATGCGATACGCCAGATAAGTCTTGGGTGTAGTCGGAGGTTGCTCCGACAGCAAGCGATCGACTTCAAGACAGAGGATGCGCGCAGTATAATCAGATATTTCCGGATAAGCGTTGGAGACACGACGCTGCTCCATCAGAATTTGGCGGAACAGGCTCAAGTAGCGTTCTTCGAGCGGAAGGCGGATCTTGGTTGGCCGCTTCTGCGAATTCCACCATGCATCCGCCCATGGACCTTTGAAGAAAATATGATAATCGCCGCTTTCAATTGTTAATTCGCCCTGGGCGTTTACTTCATCATCGATTCGCAGCTCATAGGGCTGTCCCGGCGCAAAGATCAGCAAGTCCCCGGATTCGATGAGCGTCAGCTTGTCGTCGATGCGGGCACGGCACTTGCCGTCGGTCTGCCAGCGCATCAGATATGTATCGAATCCGTCGGCAAGAGACATCTTGAACGGCTTGCGATGAAATGAGAAATCAGCTGCTACGACTTGGTTGGACAAGTTGAGATCCATGGCGAAAGTCCCCTTTGATGAAAAAGAAAATAATGACCAGATTGTTCATGTTTTAATCATATTATTCATTTTAAACGAAACCATAAAAGAATACCATTGTACATGTCAAAGGCACATCTATTTGGTTCAAGGAGTGACATCAATGAAAAAAATGAAGGCAGGCATTATTGGCTGCGGAAACATCAGCGGCATCTATTTCACCAACTTGAAGAATAGCCCGTGGATCGAAGTTGTTGCTTGTGCCGACCTGATTCAAGAGAACGCCAAGGCCAAAGCCGAAGAGTTCGGCATCCCGAACGTATATACCGTGGAGGAGATGCTTGCGCAGGCTGACATTGAGTTCATTATTAACCTGACCATTCCAGCCAGTCACGCGAACGTGGATATCGCCTCTCTGGAAGCGGGCAAACACGTATACAGCGAGAAACCTCTGGCAATTACGCTTGATGAAGGAAGCCGCATTCTGAATATCGCCGATAAAAAAGGTTTGCGTGCAGGCTGCGCGCCAGATACGTTCCTGGGCTCCGGTGTTCAGACAGCGAAAGCGGCCATTGAATCCGGCCTGATTGGCAGGCCGATCGCCGCAACAGCGTTTATGATGGGAGCCGGGCCAGAATCGTGGCATCCGAATCCGGAGTTCTTCTATGCTTCGGGCGGCGGTCCAATGATGGATATGGGACCTTATTACGTATCCGCGCTAGTGGAACTGCTTGGGCCTGCAAGCCGCATAAGCGCCTCAACGGGCATTCAGATCCCGGATCGTGTGGTCGGTTCCGGCCCGCTGCAAGGCAAGCCGATTACGGTTCAGACCCCGACTCATCTGGCAGGTACGCTGGATTTCGAGAGTGGCGCTATCGCTACCATGATTACGAGCTTTGATATATTCGGCGGCTCGGCATTGCCATGGATTGAGATTTACGGTACGCAAGGCACGCTTAGCCTCGGTGACCCGAATTTCTTCAATGGCGAGGTTAAGCTGCGCAAGCACGGCTCCGATGAGTGGGAACTGCTGGAGCCCGCGTTTGAATGCGGCAAGAACGAGCGTGGACTTGGCATCAATGATATGATTCAATCGATTCATGAACAGAAGGACCACCGCGCAAGTGCACGCATGGCCTATCACGTGCTGGAGATTATGCAATCCTTCCAGCAGTCGTCGCTGGAAGGTCGGCATGTCGTTCTGGAAAGCACCTATCGTTATGGCAATCTTCCGGCCCCGCAACAGGCTGATTCGGCAGAATAACGCCGAACTGGAAGCCAGGCGCAACATCTTGTAGAATTATACATGAGGTACATGCTGCCTGGCTTCCGACAGATATCTGCCGGAGTACATATTTCTTGGCTACTATCTGTATGAAAGCGTTGCACTAATATTGGAGCTTATCCAGTAATGATCTAAAATGCGATGGGAGGAAAAGAACATGTCAAAAACATTGAAGATCGGCATTATTGGTTGTGGAGGCATCGCGAACGGCAAGCACATGCCGAGCTTGAAGAAGCAAGCCCAGGCGGAACTGGTCGCCTTCTGCGATATCGTAGAGGAGCGTGCTCAGAAGGCGGCTGCCGAATACGGAGTTGAAGGTGCAAAGGTATATACGGATTTCAGGGAGCTTCTACAAGACGGAAGCATCGATGTGATTCACGTCTGCACCCCGAATGATTCTCACTCGGAAATTACCGTAGCCTCCCTGGAATCGGGTAAACATGTCATGTGTGAGAAGCCAATGGCGAAGACGGTAGCTGAAGCCAAAGCGATGCTGGAAGCAGCCGAGCGTACGGGCAAGAAATTGACGGTCGGTTACAACAACCGCTTCCGCGATGACAGCATGTATCTGAAGGGAATCTGCGAAGAGGGAGAGCTCGGCGAGATTTACTATGGTAAAGCGCTGGCTATCCGTCGCCGTGCAGTTCCAACTTGGGGCGTATTCCTGGATGAAGAGAAGCAAGGCGGCGGGCCATTGATCGATATCGGTACCCATGCCCTCGATTTGACGCTATGGCTCATGGATAATTATAAGCCGAAGAGCGTACTCGGCTCTACATTCCATAAGCTGGGTCATCGCGAGAACGCGGCGAACGCATTCGGTCCATGGGATCCAAAAGAATTCAAGGTGGAGGATTCCGCATTCGGTTTCATTACGATGGAGAACGGAGCGACAATCGTCCTAGAATCGAGTTGGGCGCTAAACGTGGTCGAAATCGGTGAAGCTAAGGCAGTTCTTGCAGGTACGGAAGGCGGAGCGACATGAAAGACGGTCTGCGCATTAATGGCGAAAAAATGAGCAGACTGTACGAAACGAAAGTGGATCTGAACGCCGGCGGCGTAGCTTCTATTCCGGTTCCAAGGAAAGCGATGCTGATCGTGAAGCCAGAATGTGGATCGAAGCGATCATCGAAGATAAGGATCCTGTGGTTAAGCCGGAGCAGGCTTTTGTCGTGACTCAAATTCTGGAAGCTATTTATGAATCGGCCAAGACCGGCAAGGCCGTGTACTTCGAGAACTAAGACCTGACAATAACTACTATTACAATAAATTATTCAGGAGGTATACAATGAAATTAGGCGTATTTATGGTATTGCTGAGTGGACGTAAATTTGAGGATGCACTTGACTATGTAGTTTCCAAGGGACTGAAAGCCGTTGAGATTGGTACAGGCGGATATCCGGGTAATGCTCATTGCAATCCTGCTGAGCTGCTGGAGAACGAAGCAGCCCTCAAAGAATTCAAAAATGCAGTAGAATCACGCGGATTGATCATCAGTGCACTTAGCTGTCATGGCAATCCGCTGCACCCTCAGAAGGCTGTAGCCCAAGAGTTCCATGATGCATTTGTCAAAACCGTCGAACTCGCTGAGAAGCTTGAAGTACCGGTAGTTAACACGTTCTCCGGTTGCCCGGGCGATCACGAGGATGCTAAATTCCCGAACTGGCCGGTTGCTCCGTGGCCGAATGATTACCAGGAGATTCTGACTTGGCAGTGGGATAATAAAGTAATTCCTTACTGGACCGAGTGGGGGAAATTCGCGGCAGATCGTAACGTCAAGATCGGTCTTGAACTGCACGGCGGTTTCTCTGTTCACACACCAGGAACTTTGCTCAGATTGCGTGAAGCTGCCGGTGAAGTGATCGGTGCAAACTTGGATCCAAGTCACATGTGGTGGCAGGGTATCGATCCGGTTCAAGCGATTCAAATTCTTGGTCGTGAAGGCGCGATCCATCACTTCCATGCGAAGGATACAAGTATTGATCCGATCAATGTGAACAAACACGGCTTGACCGATATGCAGTCCTATACTAACATGCTGGATCGCGCTTGGCAGTTCCGCAGTGTAGGGTACGGACATGATGTGAAAGATTGGGCAGATATGATGAGTGCCCTGCGTCTCGTTGGGTATGACTATGTTGTAAGTATCGAACATGAAGATGGACTGATGTCCGTCGAAGAAGGTTTCTCCAAAGCGGTGCAAAATCTTCAGTCCGTGCTGATTGAAGAGCCGCTTGGCGAAATGTGGTGGGTATAACATCTAGGGGTAAGAAGCGAATAAGCAATTAGGGGGAACGGCAATATGCTGAATGTAACCATATGGAATGAATTCGTACACGAGAAGATCCATGATGAGGTGCGTCAGGTATATCCGAACGGCATTCATCAAGCACTGGCGGAGGGGTTGGAGCATTCTGATTTTATGATCAGAACGGCAACGCTGGATCAGCCGGAGCATGGATTATCCGACTCGGTACTGGATTCAACCGATGTGCTGTTGTGGTGGGGACATATGGCTCATGACCAGGTTAGCGACGAGATTGTGGGCAAAGTAGTGCAACGCGTACTGGACGGGATGGGTCTGATCGTTCTTCATTCGGGTCATTTCTCCAAGGTATTCAAAGCGCTGATGGGCACGAGTTGTGATCTGAAGTGGCGCGAAGCGGGGGAGCAGGAGATTATGTGGAGCGTCAATCCGACACACCCGATCGCTGCTGGCATTACAGGTCCGATTGTCATCGAGCATGAGGAGATGTATGGAGAATTCTTCGATATTCCTGCACCGGATGAACTAGTCTTCGTCAGCAATTTCGAAGGAGGGGAAGTGTTCCGCAGCGGCTGCACGTTCAAGCGCGGGCATGGGAACATCTTCTACTTCCGCCCAGGGCATGAAACCTATCCGACCTACTACAACCCCGAAGTGCTGAACGTCATCGCTAACGGGATTCGTTGGTCTGCTTCGACGGCAGGCAAGCAAACCTATGGCAATAGCCAACCGGTGCGAAATCTGCCTGTAATGGTTTAAATATTGCTACATGTTCATCGGTAATCATCGCGAGTCGTCCAGGATTGTTCCTGGGGGCTCGTTTTTGCTATTAATAAGCTATTTACGTAATTTTTTTGTGAGGCTGGGGAAGGATATATCTTCAAACAGGGTATTGTATGGTATACATGAAGGGGGGAAGAACATGGATAACATACAAAGTGCCGTCGTAGATCCTAACATTATCGCGCTCTGCCGAGCCAGACTCGCCCATGAACCAGTCGAGGGGTTCCTGCTCGGCAGAGGAACAAGGAAAGCGAAGGTTATGTTTGTGGGGGAAGCACCGGGAGCAAGTGAAGTGATGGAAGGGAGACCTTTTGCCGGGCAAGCAGGCAAAGAGATGGATATGTACCTGGATCGCCTTGCTCTGACCCGTGCGGAGGTCTACATGACCAGTACGATGAGAAGCCGACCCTATAAGGAAAAAACGATCGTGCGAGCCGATGGTCAGAAGGTCATAAGTCGCTCGAACCGGACGCCAACCAAAGTTGAAATCATGCGCATGCGCCGATTCTGGATGAAGAGATTGCCTGGGTGCAGCCCAGGATCATCGCTCCCATGGGAAATATCGCGCTGCACCGGCTCATTGGCAGTCATGAGACTGTCACATCCTTACACGGGAAACTGATTGAGGGACCGGTTCAACAGACGGCTAGTCTGGAAGACCCGGGAGCAGGATATCAGTTTTCGATGAACACCTATATGATATTTCCTCTGTTCCATCCAGCCTCCGTGCTGTATAATAGAACATTATCCCCGTTAATTGAAGGGGATTTGGAACAATTGGCTCGTTTGATTACCGAAGAATGCTGATTTTCTGGGAAATAGGGGCTAGATGGTTTTCAGTTTCACAAAAATATGCTAAAATGAAATATGCTTACTAATCGTAAGTTTTAGCATCACCAGTACTACATGATATAACTAAACTAACCAAGGTGACTTCGTAAAGAGGTGAGGATATTATGGAAGTTACGAATATGACGATGTGTCCACGTTTTGAATCGGCATTTTCATTTTTGGGCAAGCGTTGGAACGGACTGATTATCCAGACGTTGATGAGCGGACCCAAGCGATTTAAGGATATTTCGAATCTGATTCCATCCATGAGCGATAAGATGCTGTCCGAGCGGATGAAGGATTTAGAATGCGAAGGCATATTAAGTCGCCATGTGTATCCGGAGACACCGGTCCGTATCGAATATGAACTAACCGAGAAAGGCAAAGCCCTGCAACCCGTGATGGAACAAGTCTCGGCTTGGGCGGAGCATTGGATCGATAAATAACTGCTTTATCCCGTAATGGTGATATCAATGACACACGAACCCTGGCATGAGACTACTCATACAGGGTTTTTTTGACAAATGAGGACGGCTTGGTATCTTGCTGGGACTTGCACCAACAAGCCTAACGAACGATATGATATCAATAGACAGCGTAATGAAGGAGGCGAGCCCATATGAAACGGATGTATATTTCCCAATTGCATTACGGACAAGAAGATATTGCAGAGCTTAAACAGGCATCTACGAAAGTGCAGCACATTTTTAAGAAAACCAAAGATATGGTGAGCCAGTATTTTCCTGAATCGCTGCGGCTCAAGTTATTCGAGGCTGACTTAGATTCGAACGCTCCGCCTGGCAGAAGCAGCGAAGAGATGTTCCAGAAGTGGGTCAAGGGACCAAGCGGCTGGAAGTTTATCGATTATGAGTTTGGCCACTCCCACGATCAGGTTGCCTCGGACAAAGGCTGGCTGGGAAGATTTCTGCAGGTGATCATCTGGTCGCACTATGAGAATATATTGATGCTCCATCCGTTCCTCGGAAGTGAACCGTTCTTCGACGGGGAGGAGCTTGATGTTATCGCGAATTATTTTGTTCCTACTTATATGAACGTGGAGCCGCTCATGGAGAGAGGGAAGGCGATCAAGAAGATACAATCCAGCATCGTATTGTATCAGGAGCATATCCAGGCACCGGCTGTTGCGATGGAAGCGGATGGACACTGGCTTGAAGGAAACTGGATGACAGGTGTGAATCTGGATGCCAGAGGGTTCGCCGGAATCAGTCCGTACTTAAAAATATCAAATGGCGAGCGAACCTATATGGAAGCTCAGATCATTTAGAAGGTCACAATAACCTTGTTCCGATCCGGACAGGGTTATTTGGTATTTTTATTTAATAATTGTGAAATAAATCACAAAAATTAATGCCCTAAAACGATATAATTTAGGTGAAAGGAATGGAAGCTCACGATCACCAGATAACGTGTTGGGGAGGAATCAAGTGATGTCCGATATAAAGAGAGAAAAGTTAGTTGTTATTGGCAACGGTATCGCTGGGATTAGCACGGTCGAGCAAATCATGAAATTAGGCGGGAAGTTTGACATCACCGTCATTGGACAGGAGCCTCACCCGAACTACAACCACATTATGCTGTCGTATGTATTGGAAGGCAGCAAATCATTGGACGATATTGTATTGAACAGTTGGAAATGGTACGAGGAGAACCATATCACCTTGCATACGGGTGTGACCGTGACCGCCATCGATGGGGAGCACAGGGTCGTGACGACCGGCAACGGATTGAAGATTCCTTATGACAAAGTGATTATTGCAACGGGTTCGAGGCCTTTTGTTTTACCTGTACCGGGGAGTGACAAAGAAGGGGTTATCGGCTTTCGAAACATTGCCGACTGCACGCAGATGCTTCAGGCCGCAAAGGCATACAAGAAAGCGGCTGTCATCGGCGGTGGACTCCTGGGTCTGGAAGCTGCCAAGGGGTTGGTCAGCCTGGGCATGGAGGTGACGGTGGTTCATCTCATGCAGGATCTGATGGAGAGTCAGCTGGATGCCATGGCATCGAGAATGCTGCAAAGGGAGCTTGAACGGCAAGGCATCCGTTTCTTACTAGGTAAACAAACCACAGAAATATTGGGCGATGCTAGGGTCACTGGGCTCCGGTTCAAGGATGGAGATGAGCTTGAAGCCGAACTGGTGGTCATGGCCGTGGGCATCAGAGCTAACGTCGCTGTGGCACAAGCGAGCGGTATCGAAGTGAACCGGGGAATCGTGGTGGGCGATCATCTTCAGACGTCTTGGCCAGATGTGTATGCGGTTGGCGAATGCTGCGAGCATCGGGGCGTATGCTACGGTCTGGTTGCGCCGTTGTTCGAGCAGGGACAGGTACTTGCGAGGCAACTATGCGGCGTGGAGGGCAAGCCTTACGAGGGAAGCATCGTATCGACGAAGCTGAAAATCAGCGACGTTGATGTGTTCTCCGCCGGAGAGTTCATGGAGCAGCCTGAGCACTCGGTGATCGTGGCGAAGGACGATTGGCGCAAAACCTATAAGAAAATCTTGCTACGCGAGAACACCATCGTCGGTGCGATATTGTTCGGGGATGTGAGCGATGCGACAAGCCTTCAATCGATGATTCGGAAAAAGACGGCTATGACCGAAGATATTTACGATTCGATCATGGGTACCGACAGTGCGGGAAAAGGAAGCGGTAAGGCGTTTTCGCTGGAAATGATGCCCGATGATGAAATCGTGTGCGGGTGCAACGGCGTAACCAAGAAAGGCATTGTGGATGCCGTTACGCTGCAAGGCTTCACGACTGTGGATGAAATCAAAGCTTGCACGGGAGCGACGCGCTCTTGCGGCGGTTGCAAACCTGTCGTGGAGCAAATACTCCAGAGCGTATTGGGAGATGGCTTTAAGGCAGCAGGTAAACAAGGAATATGCCCATGCACAACACTCGACCGGGACGAGGTCGTCGCGGAAATCCGTGCCAAGGGACTTACCACGACGAAAGAAGTCATGCATGTTCTGGAATGGAGTAATCCGGAAGGCTGCTCGAAATGCCGTCCGGCCATTCATTACTATCTGGCGATGCTGAATCCGGTGACTCATCAGGAGGAGAGGGAATCCCGTTTCGTCAACGAACGAATGAACGCCAACATTCAAAAAGACGGCACTTACACCGTCGTTCCTAGAATGTACGGAGCGTTACTACGCCGGAGGATCTGAAGAAAATCGCGGATGTATCGCTTAAATTTAACGTGAAGGTCGTGAAGGTTACCGGGGGACAGCGTCTGGATCTCATCGGCGTGAAGAAGGAAGATTTACCGAGTGTTTGGGAAGAGTTGGATATGCCGTCAGGTTATGCGTATGCCAAATCGCTGCGGACCGTCAAGACTTGTGTGGGTTCTGAGTTCTGCCGTTTCGGTACGCAGGATTCGATGGGCATGGGGGCATTTCTGGAGGAGAAATTCGAGAGACTGGACTTTCCGGCGAAATTTAAAATGGCGGTTAATGGATGTCCGCGAAATTGCGCCGAATCGTGCACGAAGGACATTGGGATCGTCGGCAATGACGGCGGATGGGAAATATTCATCGGAGGCAACGGCGGAACGAAGGCGCGTCTGGCCGATTCGTTCTGTAAAGTGAAAACGGATGAGGAACTGATCGAGCTCTGCGGTGCTTGATGCAACATTACCGCGAAACCGGCAAGTACCTGGAAAGAACGTCGGAATGGGTAGAGCGTTTGGGATTGGAGCAAATCCGCGCCGCGATCCTTGACGACACGAAACAGCGTCAGGAACTGGTGGAAAGAATTGAGCTTGCCCTAAAGCAAGTAGAGGATCCGTGGAAGAAAGTGCTGAACGACGATAAGCTGCGAAATACGTTATTTCAGGACGCAAGACCGGTCGGCAGCAAGTAGAAGGGGGAGGAACCTGCTTCCCTTTTGTTGCCTGATCATAAAGAGTTAATATGAGTTTGGATGAGGATCGAGCAAAGAAGCGGAGGTTGCATGTTATGGAGACCGGAAGATTGATTACGGTAGGAAATGAAAATGAATTTCTGTCACAACTCGGAAGGGTGGTCCAAATCGGAGATCGGGAGATTGCCGTTTTTCGGACTTCGGATCATCAATGGTTTGCTTTGGAGAATAGAAGTCCTCACCCCAAAGGGGGACCGTTAGCCGAAGCCATCGTATCCGGGCATTTCATCTACGATCCGTTGTACGATTGGAAAATCGAGCTTTCGACAGGGCTTGTACAGGCTCCGGATGAGGGTCAAGTGCGTGTATATCCGGTTCGCGCCGTGGACGGAAAGGTTGAGGTCGTGGTTTAAGGCGAGAAATATAGCATATTCAACAGACGAAATCGAGGGGTAGTAGCCTATGTTTAAAAATGATGTGGAAGCCGTCGTAAATGTCGCCATCGCGAAGAAAGAGCAGATGAATGGGAATCTGCTGCGTTACATGGTATCGGCTATGCTGGCCGGTGCGTATGTCGGTATTGGGATTATCTTGATATTTAAGGTGGGTGCACCGCTGGCAACCGCCGGTTCGCCCTACCAATCCCTCGTCATGGGTGCCGCGTTCGGGATCGCGCTCACATTGGTTGTGTTCGCCGGAGCAGAGTTGTTTACCGGGAATCATATGTTTTTTACGATAAGCACGTTATCCAAACGAACGACGATAGGCGATACGCTGAGAAACTGGGTACTCGTGTTTATCGGCAATCTGGCCGGAGCGATTCTGTTCAGTTATCTGATTTATGCTACCGGCTTGTTCAAAGGCCTGCCGCCGGATCATCTCATCTTCACGGCTGCTGCCAAGAAAATGAACGATCCGTTCATGGAACTGTTTTTCAGAGGCATATTGTGTAACTGGCTTGTATGTCTGGCCCTGTGGATGGGGATACGCGCCAAAGGAGAGACCACGAAACTGATCTTAATCTGGTGGTGTCTGTTCGCCTTCATTGCGACAGGGTATGAACATAGCGTGGCGAACATGTCGCTTCTGACACTAGCGACGATATTACCAGGGCATCCCGAGAGCATCTCCATTGGCGGATGGATTAGCAACATGGTGCCGGTCACACTGGGGAATATCATTGGCGGTGGGTTATTTGTAGGCATGGCTTATTGGTTTATATCCTCGGATAAAGGACAAAGGAAACGGAACGGTTAATAATAAAAGCAGGCTGTCCTCTCGGTTGAACCCGAGTCAGGACAGCCTGTAATTCTGTCTTCCATTCCGTTACCGGCGTTCTACGAGGTCAATTGCACCGAGCACAATATGAGCCAGGCCAAAGCCAAGAATACCGGTCGCGGCAAGTTTGTACTTGCTGCTAAGCAGAGCGGCACCTGAAGCAGATACTACAGTTCCAAGAACAGCAGGGATCAGACCTTCACGCATGCTGAGCACTCCTTTTATGTGGGTTTGGAGAGACAAGCCTTATTGTGGGCAATGCGTCGCATATTATACACATGATGCTGACTAACACTAATTCGTAAATAGATGGGGAACATCAGATTCGACATATCTCGTTCGGACAGAGCTCGCAGTGGCATATTTCCTGCAGCATCGATAGATTTTTAATAATGATCATACCCGAGGTATATTCAATGACTTCCTTTTTACGCAGATCACTAAGCATCCGATTTACACTTTCGCGAGTAGCGCCAATCATGTTGGAGAGATCCGTATGCGTGATCTTCTTATGAATGAGAATTGAATCATCCGCATGGGGCTGGCCATACGTATTTCCTAGACGGATAAGAGTTGAAGCCAAGCACCCGGCTTGCCGTACATCATCAGGTCACGGAATTTCGTTTGGGTGATTCGGTGGTAGACGCCCATCCACTTCATGAAATCAATGGCAAAATCACAATGCTGGCAGATCAGCATCTGTAAATCCTTATGATCAATGACACCTACAACACTGTCTTCCATCACCTCTGCCGAGAAGCTATGGCTAGTGCCGAAGAATGGATCGGCTTGCCCGGCCATGTCGCCTGGATGATGCATGTATAGTATAAGCTCTTTGCCTTCGTCCGTAGATTTTGTTATTTTGACGCGACCCTTTTTCACATAATACAACTTATCAGCGAAGTCTCTCTCCCAGAACAGGTGCGAGCCTTCAGGGTATATTCTTTCCTTCATGGTGTCGAGCAGACGATTACGATTCTGTTCCGAGAAGCCCTGTGTGTTTCCTCTGGTATCCATTTCCACAAGCCGATCCACAGTTTTCATATCGGTATCTCCTTTATCATCCTCGAATGGGGTCTGTTCTATCTATAATTCAATTATAACGTGAAAACATTCACTTGAGTGGCTTGCGGGGAGGGAAATCATGGCGAATTTTCAAACATTGTGATCTCTTTCACTTGTGAGAGAGGGAAGAAGGATATCAATCACACAAAAAAAGCCGATTTTATTGTTGTGAAAAAATTCACATAAATTTGGTTTTGGTTGTGTTACGATCGAAGCGTAGACGATGAAAAAAAAGCATAGGAGGATGAGAGAGATGGCTGTGAGCAAAGAAAAGGTCGAAGCGAAAGGGCAAACGGCAGCGGCACACATTCAAGATCTGGTGGACAAAGCCAACCGGGCACAAGAGAAATTCATGTCTTTGAATCAGGAGCAGGTTGACGGAATGGTGCAGGCGATGGCCCTTACCGCCATCGAGAACCATATGCGGCTCGCCAAGTTGGCGGTGGAGGAAACCGGGCGCGGCGTATACGAAGACAAGATCATCAAGAATTTGTATGCAGCGGAGTACATTCACAACAGCATCAAGTACAACAAAACCGTGGGGATCATCGAAGACAACGCCTATGACAGCTTTCAAAACATTGCGGAGCCGATCGGCATCATCATGGGAATTACCCCGGTAACCAATCCGACCTCAACGACGATATTCAAAGCGCTCATAGCCATGAAAACAAGAAACCCGATCATCTTTGGCTTTCATCCGTCCGCACACGTATGCAGTAGAGAAGCGGCGATGGTCCTGCGGGACGCGGCCGTGAAGCAAGGTGCCCCGGCCGATTGCATCCAATGGATCGAAGCGCCTTCCATGGATAAAACCAACGCGCTGATGAATTCCCCCGATGTCGCCTGCATCTTGGCCACGGGCGGTTCCGCGATGGTGAAAGCCGCATACAGCTGCGGTAAGCCTGCCCTCGGCGTAGGACCAGGCAACGTGCCGTGTTTCATCGAGAAGAGTGCGGATATCGATCAAGCGGTGAACGATTTGATCTTGTCCAAGACGTTTGATAACGGCATGATCTGCGCTTCCGAGCAGGCCGTCATTATCGAGGAGCCGATCTATCAAACGGTGAAAAAAAAGATGACCGCGAGCGGCTGCTATTTTGTAAACAAGGAAGAGCTGGCGAAGCTGAATGCGCATGCCATGGTAGCCGAGAAATGCGCGGTCAATCCGGCCATCGTCGGACAGCCGGCAGCCAAGATTGCCGAAACCTGCGGCTTCGAGGTGCCGGAGGACACCAAGATCCTGGTCGCGGAGCTTGCGGGAGTCGGTCCTGCCTATCCGCTGTCTGCCGAAAAATTGAGCCCGGTTCTGGCCTGTTACAAGGCGAAAGACGCGGAGGAAGGCATTACGCGTGCCGAAGAGATGGTTGCTTTCGGCGGCATGGGCCACTCGTCGGTCATCCACTCCCACAATGAGGACGTCATCATGAAGTTCTCGGACCGCATGAAGACGTGCCGCATCCTGGTCAACCAGCCTTCCTCGCAAGGTGGGATCGGGGACATCTATAACACGAACCTGCCGTCGTTGACGCTCGGCTGCGGTTCGTACGGCCGCAACTCCACTTCGTCGAACGTGACGGCCGTCAATCTCATCAACGTGAAAAGGGTGAACCGCAGAACCGTGAACATGCAGTGGTTTAAAGTGCCGGATAAAATTTATTTCGAAAAAGGCTCCACGCAGTATCTGGCGAAAATGCCGGACATCACCCGCGTCGCGATCGTGACCGACCCCGTAATGGTGAAGCTGGGTTACGTGGAGCGCGTAGAGCACTATCTGCGCCAGCGCAGAGTGCCTGTAGTCATCGAGGTCTTCTCGGATGTGGAGCCCGATCCTTCGACGACGACCGTAGAACGCGGAACAGAGCTGCTGGAGCGATTCCAGCCGGACTGCATCATCGCCCTCGGCGGTGGATCGCCGATGGATGCGGCCAAAGCGATGTGGCTGTTCTACGAATATCCGGATACGGATTTCAACGATCTGAAGCAAAAATTCATGGATATCCGCAAACGGGTATATAAATATCCGAAGCTTGGACGGAAGGCGAAGTTCGTGGCGATTCCGACCACGTCGGGAACGGGCTCGGAAGTGACTTCGTTCGCCGTCATCACAGACAAAATACAGGGACATACCAAGTACCCGTTGGCCGACTACGAGCTAACGCCGGACGTAGCTATCATCGACCCGGAATTCGTATACACCTTACCGAAAACCGCGGTGGCCGATACCGGGATGGACGTGCTGACGCATGCGATCGAAGCCTACGTGTCGGTGCTGGCGAATGATTATACGGATGGGCTCGCCATCAAGGCCATTCAACTGGTGTTCCAGTATCTTGAGCCATCGGCCTTAACCGGCGACAAACTCGCCCGCGAGAAAATGCATAATGCTTCGACGTTAGCAGGCATGGCTTTTGCGAATGCGTTCCTTGGCATCAACCACAGCTTGGCTCATAAATGGGGCGGACAGTACCATACGGCGCACGGACGAACCAACGCGATCCTGATGCCTCACGTCATTCGTTACAACGCCAAGAAGCCGACGAAATTCGCGGCCTGGCCCAAGTACACTCACTTCGTGGCCGACGAGAGATATGCGGAAATCGCGCGGATCCTCGGGCTGCCGGCCAGAACGACGGAAGAGGGCGTGGGCAGCCTGATCGCCGCCATTCGGGAGCTGAACGGCAAGCTCGGTATCGAGGAATCGTTCCAACAGCTCGGCTTCGATCCTCAAGATTTCGAGAAACGGGTCGCACATTTGGCGGACCGGGCTTTCGAAGACCAATGCACGACCAGCAATCCGAAGCTGCCGCTGGTGTCTGAACTGGCGGACGTGTACAGGAACGCATTCTACGGCCGATTCTAGCGCAGGGTAGTGTCAGAGTGATAAAAATCACGAAAAACCATTAATTTGTGATTAATATCACATATTTCGATAAGCAACAGGATTACAATATAGGTGTAGAGCAGAGTTGTTGAATCTCAGATCTTCGATATTGAAACTTGCAGACACATGGCGGGGGAAGAAGTAACATTGATCGTGAAATTATTCACATTAAGATCTGAGATGGATCAATGCGTGCCCCCGCCCGTCCTGCGAGCCGCAGCATAATATAGGAGGGATTCAATATGTCGGTGATTGAAAAGGCGGGCTGGAAAGGGTTTACATCAGGGAAATGGACCAGACGCATTGACGTTAATGAATTCATTGCAGCAAACATGACCCCTTATTACGGCTCAGAGCAATTTTTAGCGGGACCCACGGATAACACCAAGGTATTGTGGGATATCGTATCGGAGTTGACCAAGAAAGAACGGGATAACGGCGGGGTTCTGGATGTAGACGTCCATACGCCTTCGACCATCACTTCCCACCAACCCGGCTATTTGGATAAACATAAGGAGCAGATTGTCGGCGTTCAGACCGATGAGCCTTTCAAACGATCGATTCAACCATTCGGCGGCATCAAAATGATGATTGATGCTTGCCATGCCTACGGGTTCGAGATACCGCAGGACGTGGTGGATATGTTCACGAATATTCGCAAGACGCATAACCAGGGCGTGTTCGACGCCTATACCGCCGAGATGAGAGCGGCCCGCAAGGCCGGGATCATTACAGGATTGCCGGATGCTTATGGGCGGGGACGCATCATTGGCGACTATCGCCGGGTAGCGCTGTATGGCGTAGACTTCCTGATTCAAGACAAGATGAGGGAGCTTGGCGAACTGGAGACCGATGTCATGGATGAGCCGACCATTCGTTTGCGGGAAGAGATATCCGAGCAGATTCGGTCGTTGGAGGAATTGAAGGTGATGGCGGCCATGCACGGGTTCGACATCTCGGAGCCTGCGACTGACGCCAAGGAGGCATTTCAATGGCTGTATTTCGGTTACTTGGCCGCGATCAAAGAGCAGAACGGGGCGGCGATGTCCCTCGGCCGAGTATCATCCTTCCTGGATATCTACATCGAACGCGACCTTGCCAGCGGCAAGCTTTCCGAGCAGTCGGCACAGGAACTGGTAGACCACTTTGTGATGAAGCTTCGGATCGTGAAGTTTCTGCGGACGCCGGACTATAACGAGTTGTTCAGCGGCGATCCGACCTGGGTGACGGAGTCGATCGGCGGCATGTCGATGGACGGCACGACAAGGGTTACCAAGAATAGCTTCCGCTTCCTGCACACGCTGTACAATCTCGGTCCTGCCCCCGAACCGAATCTGACCGTGCTCTGGTCTGATAAATTGCCGGAAGGTTTCAAGAAATACTGTGCTAAAGTCTCAATCGAAACCAGCTCCATACAATATGAGAACGATGATCTGATGCGTCCGATCTTCGGGGACGATTATGGAATTGCTTGCTGCGTCTCTGCCATGCGCATCGGCAAGCAAATGCAATTCTTTGGGGCGAGAGCCAATCTGGCCAAAGCACTCTTGTATGCGATTAACGGGGGTAAGGACGAGAAGTCCGGCGCCCAGGTCGGGCCGGAATATCCGCCGATCACGGACGAAGTTCTTGATTACGAGGCCGTCATGAAGAGATTCAAGCCGATGATGGAATGGCTGGCCAAGCTTTACGTGAACACGCTCAACGTGATTCATTATATGCATGATAAATATAGCTACGAACGGATTGAAATGGCGCTGCACGATAGGGATATTCTGCGGACGATGGCCTGCGGCATCGCCGGGCTGTCCGTAGCAGCGGACTCGCTCAGTGCGATCAAGCATGCGAGCGTAAGGCCGATTCGGAACGAGCAGGGAATCGCGGTCGATTTTGAAATTACCGGAGACTTCCCGTGTTACGGCAATAACGACGATCGGGTCGACAGCATTGCGATCATGCTGGTGGAGTCCTTCATGGGCATGATCCGCAAGCACCGCACCTATCGCGACGCGATGCCGACGCAATCGGTCCTGACCATTACGTCCAACGTGGTTTACGGCAAGAAGACCGGCACTACGCCGGACGGGCGCAAAGCTGGCGAGCCGTTCGCGCCGGGAGCGAATCCGATGCATGGACGGGACCGCAAGGGGGCGCTGGCCTCGCTGGCCTCGGTAGCGAAGCTTCCGTACGAGGATAGTTTGGACGGTATCTCCAACACGTTCTCCATCGTACCGGGCGCGCTAGGGAAAGAACATTCGGCAGGCGTGAGCAATCTGGTTGCATGATGGATGGCTATTTCGGCAGCGATGCCCATCATCTGAACGTCAACGTATTCGATCGGGAGCAGCTCATCGACGCGATGGAGCATCCAGAGAATTACCCACAATTGACAGTGCGTGTGTCAGGCTATGCGGTCAATTTCGTCAAGCTTACGCGCGAACAACAGCTGGACGTCATCCATCGTACTTTCCACGGCTCCATGTAACCTTGGATTTAATCGACAAATTGCGGATATAGAAAGGATGACTCCCATGCTCAAAGGTCATATACATTCCATAGAAACGTTCGGAACGGTGGATGGTCCGGGTATCCGCTTTGTCCTTTTCATGCAGGGCTGCTTGCTGAGATGTCAGTACTGTCACAATCCGGATACCTGGGGACTGAACGAGGGTTATGAAATGACGGTAGAGAAAGTGTTGGATGAGATAGAACCCTATATAATCTATTATCGTTCTTCAGGGGGCGGGATTACGGTTTCTGGAGGCGAGCCGACGCTGCAGTATCCTTTTGTAACTGAACTGTTCAAGGCAGTGAAGCAGCGCTGGAATCTGCACACTACACTGGACTGCAATGGGTACAGTGAGCCGGAGAAGATATCGGAGCTGCTCGATTATACGGATCTGGTTCTCCTTGATTTAAAGCATATCAATGATGAGAAGCATATCGAGCTGACAGGCAAATCCAATGAACGAACCTTGAAGACGGCACGCTGGTTGTCCGATCATAATCGGAAGATGTGGATCCGCCATGTGTATGTTCCCGGTATTCATGATCATGAAGCAGACTTGATGGCGTTAGGTCAGTATATACGAACTCTAGATGGTGTGGAGAAATTTGAGATACTGCCGTATCATCAGATGGGTATATATAAGTGGGAGCAATTGGGCCTCATGTATCCGCTGAAAGGCGTTCCTTCCCCTTCTTCGGATCAGATAACACGTGCATATCAGCTTATAGGTGAAGTATAAATGCTTGGAGTATAATGCATGACAATAGGATCAGATGATTCATGATAACCTTCCCTTTTCAGGGAAGGTTATTTTTTTATTAGACAATATTGCCCCTCTCCTAGATAAATATCAACCTATTCTTTATTGCAATCGCTTTCTATAATGGAGACATGAAGTGAATATATACATGGGGAGGGTCAAGTAAGATGAAGAGAAAGGGTCTTGCATTATGGATGTCGCTTTTACTTGTTTCATCTACGCTATTGTCTGCATGCGGAGACAAGGGTTCCGGGAATGCATCAGGAACTGGGGGAGCGGACAGCAACGAGCCGTTTGAAATTACGATCCGCCATACCCAAGTAGGAGAGTCCAAGAAATTCCGTCTGGCACTTCTTAACGATGTAGTCAGTAAAACCGAAGCCGCTGTTCCGGGACTCAAGATCAAGCTGGATGCAGTCGATTCCGAGGTAAACCGTAAAGAGAAACTGCGGGGAGAGATGGCCGCAGGCAAACCACCTGAAGTATTCGATGTGTTCGGCAGCCCGGACGCCGGCGTTTATGCCAAGGAAGGATTGATGCTTGACTTGACTCCAATTCTTGAAGAGCTTGGCATTAAAGACAAATTTACAACATTGGATCCGTTTACCCATGACGGAAAGATCTACGGATTGCCGATCGGCGGTTCGATTGAAGGGATTTTCTATAACAAGGATTATTTCGCGCAAAAAGGCCTCTCGGTTCCCCAAACATTAGCGGAGCTGGAGCAAATCGCAGAGACGATTAAGGCAGACGGCAAAATTCCATTTGCCCAATCTTCTAAGGATGCCTGGATTCCGCTCATGACAACGAACAATTTGTGGAGCTACTATGCAGGGGCAGAAGTAACATACGGCTTCAAGACCGGAGAGACCAAGTGGACGGATCCGAAAGTCGTTGAAGGCGTGAAGAAACACCAGGAATGGGTGGAAAAAGGCTACTTCAAAAAAGGCGAATTGGGCTTTGAATATGCCGACATGAGAAATCAGATCATCTCTGGTGAAGCCATGATGATGATGGACGGGTCTTGGGCGAACTCCGTCTTTAGAGACGCTGCACAAGCAGGCGACATGGTAGGCAAGATCGGATATTTCAATCTGCCTCCAGTGAATGTCGGTGATCCGATTGTCGTGATGCAGGATGCGAATAATGGTTACGGCTTCTCCGCTGCCGTGAACAATGACCCGCGCAAGCTTCAAGCGGTGAAGGAATTCATCAAGAATATGTGGACCGACGAGATGCAACTGCGCGGTTTGAAGGAAGATGGCGTGCTGCCAGCGATGAAGATGGATTTGGACACAATGAATTCCACATCCGATGATCCGCTCATGCAGGATATTTTCAAGGCAGTCAGCGAGATTGACAAGTCCTTCCCGGCGTTTGATGCACTTGTTCAAGCTGACGTGAATACGGCGCTCAGCATGGGAATCCAGCAGGTAATCGGCGGCGAACTTGACGCCCAGAAGATGCTCGAGAACGTACAGGCGGCACAGGAAGCTGCAAACGCAGCAGAGGAGTAAGCGCTTAATAGCATAAGAGACGATATGGGCGCCACTGCTGATCATGGGGGGCGCCCTTTCGTCTAATCCAACGATTCAGACCTGGAGGTTACCATGAACAAGGCGTTGCGAAACCCGCTGATATACATCGTTTTTGTGCTGCCGGCATTCGTTTTATTCCTGGCGTTTTTTATTTATCCGATCTTTACGGCTATTGATAACAGCTTCACGAGTTGGAATGGGATATCCAAGGATGTAACCTATATCGGATTCGATAATTACACGACGGCTGTTCACGATATTGCTTTTTGGAAGTCTGTGCGAAATAACGTGTACTTTATTTTGTTCTCCTGCCTGCTTCAGGTACCGGTCATCGTCATCTTCTCACTGCTCATCGCTAATGTGAAGCGACTGAAGGGGCTATATAAAACAGCGGTGTTCGCTCCATCTATTATGTCGACAGCCGTGATCGGCATACTGTGGGGCTTCATCTACAATCCGGATTTTGGATTGATGAATGAGCTGCTCGGCTTGGTTGGCATTGAGCCGATCTATTGGTTATCCGATCGCAAGTGGGCCATGCTTGCCATTCTGATTACGAACGCCTGGCAATGGACCGGGTTTTACATCGTGATGGTGCTTGCCGCTATCATCTCCATTCCGAAGGAGCTTGATGAAGCAGCTGCGATCGATGGAGCTACCGGCATGCAGCGGGCAACAAAAATCACACTGCCGCTAATCATGCCGATTATCTCTGTTGTCATCATGTTGTCCATCGCGGGCGCGATGAAAGCAGCGGACATTATACTTGTGATGACAAAAGGTGGTCCAGCCGGTTCGACCGACGTCATGGCGACCTATATGATCCGCTATGCGATAACCAGCTTCAAGCACGGCTTCGGCAATTCGATTGCTGTACTGATCTTTATCTTTACGATGATCATTACAGTGCTATATCAGGTTCTGATTGCACGGCGTAACGAAAGGGTTGAATACTGATGAGGGCGATAAAGAGACTGATTCCGCATATATTCTTGATGGCTTATCTGCTCACCATCTTGTATCCGTTCCTGTTCGTATTGTTCTCCTCTGTGAAGACGGATAACCAATCGATTGCCACCAATCCGTTCGGCCTGCCGAGCACTTTCGTCTTTGATAACTACGTGAATGCGTGGGTGAATGCGAAGATCAGTACCTACTTCCTGAATAGTTTATACATCGGTGTGCTATCGGCCTGCTTGTCGATCCTGTTTGCAGCGATGCTGGCGTTTGCTGTGACCAGGATGCGTTACAACCGGATCAGCGCCATTATTTTTCAATGTATCTTGATTGGGATGCTCATTCCGAACAACTCGCTTCTGCTGCCCATTTACGGGTTAATGTCGCGACTGGACATTCTGAATACGCATATGGCCTTAATTCTGCCTTATGTAGCCAACGCCATACCATTCTCGGTTATTATTCTGGCAGCATTCATGCGTTCGCTGCCAGGCGAAATTGAGGAAGCCGCGGTAATAGATGGATTGAGGTCTCCGGGGTTGTTTGTTAAGATTATCTTACCTCTAACCGTTCCGGCAATTGTTACCGTATTTATCATTAACTTCCTAGGCAACTGGAACGAATTCTTGCTCGCTAACTATTTCCTCTCCAGCGATGAACTGAGAACGCTCCCTGTCGGCATGGTCGGCTTCAGAGACGCTTACAATATGAACTATGCCCAGATGTCGGCCGGAATCGTATTCAGCGTGCTGCCTGTCCTAATCATCTATGCAGTTCTTCAAGAGAAAATAATTGAAGGAGTCACCGCAGGAAGTGTTAAGGGGTAATTTACGGAGCAGGAGCATGCGCATGAATTTACGTAACAAATTGTTTACGGCATTTCTCGGGCTTATCATTATTCCCTTATTTGTACTCGGTCTTTTCACTTTTTTCATCACCTATAATTCAATTGAGAAAAAGTACAGTCAGCAGGCCGAATACTCACTCAAGGCGATCAGCTACAGTCTGCTGAATGTCTTCAAGGAGATGGAGTATGTGACGGATAACGGCATCGCGACTTCGGTCTTTGCGATGGCTCTTAACGCCAAGGATCCATATTCCCAGAACCTGATAACCGACTCCGAGCAGTTGAATCTGAATGAGAGGCAGCGCAGCTTCCGGAATTTGTTGTATAACCATCCTGCGATCAGCTATGCTTTTTTGTACCATTTCAGCCAAGAGAAACCGCCGATACCGATTTTCAGTAAAGAGAACTTTCGAACGTTGCCGTATAAGGAGTTTAAGAACAGCCCTCTGTATGAGGAAGTCGTCGAGTTGAACGGCATACCGAAATGGCTGGCTCCGCATGAATTCCCTGAACTGACGGGCGCAGACCCGGTATTCACGCAGATTCGGCTTATTAAGGATGTTTCGACTCTGCGCAAGCTTGGTATCCTCGTCGTGCAGATCAAGAAGTGGGAGTTCGAGGAGATCTTTCGGAATCTGACAATTCCAAACAATATCCAGAACACTTCCTTTATGGTGGTTAACAACGACGGCTTAATATTGTTTGATCCGCAGAACAGTATGGACGGTCAGAACATCAGTCAGTACATGAAACGAAACGTGGAGTTCCAGCGAGGTTATCAGAGCTTTAAAGCCAAGTTCAATGGTAAGGAAAATATCGTTTCCGTCTACCATCTGAAGGATTATGACTGGAATCTCGTCTCGATCACAGATTGGCACTCTTTGTCCCAGGAAGTCACGTCCTTCGCTAAATGGTTCTTTGTGATCATGGGCATCTGTCTCGTGACAGCGATCGTGTTCAATCGGCTGTTCATGAACCGCATTACAGGAACGATTGCGGTTATCGTCAGATTTATGCGGCGGGTGGAGGACGGCGATTTGAATGCCAGAGTCGAAGAGAAGGGCGAGGATGAGCTGCTGCTTCTATCCCAGGGCTTTAACAATTTGATGAATCGGATCAACAATCTGTTTGGTCAGATCAAGAAGGAGCAACGACAGAAGACTGAGGCGGAGATGCGTGTGCTGCAAGCCCAGATTAAACCGCATTTCCTGTTCAATACACTTGAATCGATCAATGTGCTGGCCATCCAGAATGAAGGACGTAAGGTAAGCGAAATGGTGTACCGTCTGGCGAGCATCCTGCGCATTAGCATACAGGATCGGGAAGAGATCACGCTGGAGGAAGAGATCAAACATTTGCAGAGTTACCTCGAAATTCAGAAATTCCGTTTCGAGGACGTATTTGAATATGAGATCGATGTGCCGAAGGATCTTCTAAACAGCCGTATCCTGAAGCTTACCCTGCAGCCACTCGTGGAGAACAGCATTCAGCATGGATTCGAAGGGATATCTTATACCGGCTGGATTCGCATATCTGCCTGGAAAGAACTCGGTAATGTCATGATCCGAGTGGAAGACAACGGCCTTGGCATGACGTCCGAGCAGTTATCCACTTTCGAATACATGATACCGGAGGACGATGTGTCGCGACAAGCTACGATGCAGAACCTAAAAGTAAATCAAGAGCGTCGCGGGCTCGGGCTCCGCAGCGTCGCGGACCGTATTCGAATTCAGTACGGTGATTACTATGGACTGTTTATCTGTTCCAGCCGTCCAGGCGGAACCGTAATCCAATGCGTTATACCAATTACGACAGGGGGAAGAGCAGAATGATGAAGGTATTATTGGTGGATGATGAAGCTCCGATTCTAAACAATCTGAACAAGGTGCTGCCTTGGGAGGATATGGGCATGAAGGTGGTAGGACTTGCCCGCAGCGGGATGGAGGCGCTTGAGCTGACAGAGCAGCATCATCCGGACCTCATTCTATCGGACATCCGAATGCCGGTTATGGACGGATTATCTTTTATTACGAAGGTGCGGGAGATGGGGAGCCGGGCGGAAGTATTCTTGTTAACCGGCTATCAGGAATTTGAATACGCGCGCGAAGCGATCAAACTCGGAGTGAAAGATTATATAAGCAAACCCATACATTATGGCGAACTGGAGATGAAGATTCGAGAGATTGGGGAGGAGATTCGCAAGAAGAAAGCGAAAGAGAAGTATTACAACACCGTTTCGCTCATTGATGAAGCACCCAATCCTGAAGCTGCCAAGAAATCGCCTGAGCAGCTCGTCTCCGCCGCATTGGAGTACATCAACACGCATATGGGCCAAGACCTTGGAATTGAGGAACTATCGGAACATTTAAGTATCAGCTCCAGTTATTTCTGCCTGTTGTTCAAGAATCATGTCGGCCTTACATTCGTTGAGTATTTGACAAGACAGCGGATGGAGGCGGCGAAGTTCCTGCTTGCGAACAGTGACAAAAACATCGCGCAGATTGGTTCATTTGTCGGCTATCACGAACGCCGGTACTTCACGAAGGTATTTCAGAAGGCAACGGGGATGACCCCTTCGGAATTCCGCGAAATGTCCAGCGAAGCAACGGTGTGATCTCCCAGAATTCATAGATGAAAGTAGGTTTAAGTATTCATGAAATGGACGGCAAACGAGTTAACGTTGGAACAAAAAGTAGGTCAGATGTTTACGTGCGGATTCAATGCATTGGTACCGAATGAGCATGCACAAATCCTGATCGAGCAATATCAGGTAGGCGGCATTTGTTATTTCCGCCGTAACGTGCAGGCATTGCCTCAGCTCGCTGAGTTGTCCGCATCCCTGCAGGAGATGGCAACGAAGCAGCAAAAAGCACCGCTCTTTCTCTCGATCGACCAAGAGGGCGGCATGGTCGCCCGAATCGATCATGAGGCATTAGCCGGATACCAGGCAATATGGCACTTGGCGCGGCCGGTAATGTCGAAGATGCCTACAAGGTCGCCCAGATCGGAGCACGTGAGCTTCGTTCGCTCGGAGTGAATATGAACTTTGCTCCATGCCTGGATGTGAATAACAATCCGCGCAACCCGGTCATCGGGGTACGTTCCTTTGGTGAAGATCCCGCAGCGGTAGCTGCCCTGGGTGTAGCTGCGATCAAGGGATATCAGGAGGAAGGCGTATCGGCTACAGCCAAGCATTTTCCTGGACATGGGGATACGAGCGTCGATTCCCATCTAGCAGAGCCTCCGTCCCGCATGACATGAATCGTCTCCGCAGTGTTGAGCTATATCCGTTCGCGCAAGCCATCTCGTATGGCGTAGATGCGATTATGACGGCACATGTCAGCTTCCCGGCGATCGAATCCAGTGATTTGCCAGCTACATTATCCCATGCCGTATTAACTGGATTGTTGAGAGAAGAGATGGGATTCCAAGGATTGATCGTCACGGATTGTCTGGAGATGCATGCCATCTCGAAGGAATACGGCATTCCGGAAGGAGCAATTCGTGCGATCGAAGCTGGAGCGGACAACGTCCTCGTTAGTCATACCCTGTCGGAGCAGACCGCTGCCATTACAGCGGTGATCGAAGCGGTAAGAAGCGGGCGATTATCCGTGGAACGTATCGACGCATCGGTTAATCGAATCCTGGCGTTAAAGCAGCGAAATGCTGAAATCTCGGAGCAGCTTCCGTCTTATCCCATTGGCGAGGTTACGAAAGAGACCAAACAATTGTTAGCTGAAATTGCTGGCAGAGGAGTTACGCTCGTGAAGAACGAAGGGCCGTTGCCGCTGAATTCTGAACCGATGGCGGTGATCTGGCCAGAACTGCTAGCCGCTACGCAGGTCGACGAGGCGTGGAGTAAACGCTATACGCTCGGTGATGCATTGCGTAACTTCGGCTATCAAGTGGACGATCTGTGTGTTGGAACCGATATGACGGATGCAGAAGTAGAGCAGACGATTCAGGCTGCTGCAGGGTATAAACAAATTGTAGTGGCGACTTATACATCTGAAAGTCGTCTGCCTCAAGGCCAACAGCAGCTGGTGAATAAGTTGGCTCAGCTCGAGGATGTTACCCTCGTGGTGGTGGCTACCCGGAATCCTTACGATATTATTGATCTGGCCCAGGTACCAACCTATCTGTGCAGCTATGAGAATACCCCTTATTACATGGATGCAGTTGCGGGCGTCTTAGCTGGAAGCATCAAGCCGGAAGGTCGATTGCCCGTGGCGGTTAATGACAGCTATCCGATCGGGTGGAGCGTTCATAACTGACTATGTCTATAATTAGATAAGTGCCAATAGGACCGGAGTCTCCTACGAATGGGATGCTCCGGTTTTCCTATTTTTTAAATCGGATTTTAGCAACTTTTGTAGAAAGCTGGCGTCTAATACTATGTCCAATAGAGGCAGACAGACTATACTGACAGATTTAAAGGAGTACAGGATGAATTTCAAAAGAATTTCGATGATCACCGTTCTTGCCGCGGCCCAGGTAGCAACGGCTATCCCCGTGGTAGCTGAATCCCCGGATAGCTTATCTCCGGCGCTATCTGGAAATTCGGTGCTGCAATCCCCGGTGGAGGGACAAGCTCAGCCAGAAATGCAGCAGCAACCGACAGAGCAGCAGACGGAAGCAGCAACGACCGATGTACAAGCAGACCCTGCTCAGACTCCCAATTCAGCTCCTGATGCTGAGCCTTCCGAGCAACCAGGACAAACCGATACAACCGAAGAACCAGCGTCTGATCCGGCAGATACAGATTCATCAGTGAATGGTTCGTCTGCCGTTGATTCGGAGGCTGGAGCAGCAAATGCAACGCCGAACGAGCTGGTGCTTCTGATGAACAGCAATGTGATGTACCACAACGGACAGCAATACAAGGCTGGACAGCCCATGGCCGTTAAGAGCGGCGTATCATACGTAGCGATTCGTGCTATGGTTGAGCGTGCCGGGCTAACCCTTTCTTATGATAATGCAACGAAGGAAACCATCATTTTGAAAGATGGCAACGAACTTCGTTTTACGACAGGAAGCAGCAATTATAAAGTGAACGGGCAGGTTCGACCGATGAAAGGTGCGGCCTATCAGAATAACAACGTGTTTATGGTTCCTTTAACGGCAATTACACAAGCGCTGGACATCCCGTATACAGTGAATCAGCCGGAGAAGAAGGTCATTCTGGACTTGTCTAAAATGGGCAATAACAATGGCGGCGGTAGTCAACCAGGTACAGGCGGCGGAAACGGGAACGGTGCACCGAATATTCCGAACCTTGGACCTAACGATCTCATTCTGATGATGAACAGCGACAAGATGTATCAGAACGGAAAGACGTATACGGCTGGGCAGCCTATGGCCGTGAAGCAAGGCGTATCCTATGTGGCTATTCGATCCTTGGTGGATCGGGTCGGTTTGAAGCTTACGTATGACAGCCGGACGAAGGAAACGGTGATCATGCGCGGCAATGACGAGTTGCGCTTCAAGACGAACAGCAGCATCTACACGGTAAACGGTGAGCGCAGAACAATGAAGGGAGCCGCGTATCAGACGAACAACACCTTCATGGTGCCGCTGACTAGCATCACGCAGGCACTCGATATCTCTTATCGACTGGACCAGCCCAATAAACGCATCATTCTGAATATCAGTTCTAAACCGGTCGCTTCATTTACAGTGCAGCCTCAAGAGATATTCGCAGGGCAAACCCGGGTAACTTATAGAACGAATTCGTACTCGCCAACTGGATTGCCGATCGTGAATGAGAACTGGGAAGGTCGTCAGGATATTTTCGAGGAAGCAGGCCTTCATACCGTCACGTATTCCGTTCAGGATTCAAGCGGTGAGTGGAGCGAACCATTCTCGCTGAACATTCACGTATCGGAGCCGAATACGCCGCCAGTGGCGATGTTTGATACGGACAAAACCGAGTACCGAATCGGGGAGAAAATTAAGTACATCAACCAGAGTTACGATCGGGATCCTGGGGATGAGCTTACGTACAGATGGGAAAACAACGAACAAGCTTTCTTTACATCAGGCCAGCATCGCGTGCTGTTAATTGTAACCGACAAACAAGGGGCAACGAGCAGCTATGAGAAGTACATCACCGTTACAAGCGAATTGCTCTATACGCGTGACCAATTCAATCAGTTGTTTACAGACATCGGTGATAAATACAACTTCGATGGCACCACGGTGCGACGTGGAACCTGCTCCCAATCGTGAGAAGCTCTGAGCCAAGTCTATTGATTCGCAGCAACTCTCCGGAAACGGTCTATCAAGAAGGCATCGTATACCGGGAGACAGGGAACGGCAACACCCGGTTCATGATTCATCATCGCAATGCTACAGGCAAGAACATGAAGATGTATGTAGTGGCAACGAATATTAATTCCACGCCAGCCAGATTGACGACAGAGTATACGGGAATGGCTGGACCAAGCGAAATCCCGACTGCGACCGGTAAGGCATCCGTACAGCGCTACTTGGAATCGATGCAATCCACGAATTCATTTCGAACGATTAATCTTGCACCTGGTGAGAGCCGGTTGATTCTACAGGACATCAGCGCGCAATCGCTTCGTGATCAACAGGTTGTATCGTTGTTCGCTGATTTATATACCAATTCACCGATTCGGTACGATGTGATCATGATCGATGAGGTGAAGGACCCAATCCAGAAGCTGCCGCATCTGAAGTTGCTGCCAAGCGATGGTGTTCATAATCGTGGAACCTATCCTGAAGCTACGCGTATTATCGAATCGTATGAACTCGTAGGCAACACGCCATCGCGGATCGCGATTGGAGATCGCACGAATGATCCGAATCTGGAGGGCTATGACGGCATTAATGGTTCCTTTCAGTCCAATGCCGGAAACTTCGGAGTACTATACAAGATTAAGCTGCATCGTGTGGCACCGAACACACTGATTACACTTAATCCGCGAGGCGGTCGGTATATGGGGGCAATGATGGTCAACGGTAGCATCATTCAAACCCCGAATACGAGTAACGGTGCGGTGGCAGCTCCGAACGAGGCCGCTGTACTGTATCGAACAGGGAACTACGAGCAAACGGTAGAAATATTGTTTACAGCAGCTCCTGGCAGCAGCTTGCCCGTTAATATTTTGCTGCAGCCATTGCCGCAGATGAAGAACTAATTCTCTTGTTATCATTCAGGGCCGTTTCGATTGCCATTTTACATGGTAAGCGAACGGCCCTTTCATTGCTTGGTGCTATAAGTGTTAGAGACCATGCTGCTGAAGCACGAGCGGAGGGCTTACGTTGACGATGCCATGTTTTTCAGGCATTATTAATAGGAGAGATGATCGATTATCATCTAGAACAGAACAGGAGGTCATTGCGTATGCTTACGACGGAACAGATCATAGACGCCATGTCGGAACATGGGCTGCGCATTACCGATCAGCGCAAGACACTAGCCAAGTTATTTGGAGAGAATTCCGGGTATTTGACCGCCAAGGATGTATATGAGTATATGGGCCAGAAATATAGCGGCTTAAGTTTCGATACGGTGTATCGCAATCTTCGGGTATTGTACGAGCTAGGTGTGTTGGAGCAGGTCGTATTTGAGGAAGGCATCAAATTTAGAGGAAGATGCAACGAGGATAATCACCATCACCATCTGATTTGCTTGCAGTGCCAGAAGACGTATCCGATTACATTTTGTCCGATGCAACTGACGGATACGCCGGATGACTTTCAAGTCGTTCAACATAAGTTCGAAGTGTTCGGGTATTGCCGCGATTGCGGCAAGGACAATACATTCCCAACATCTGCGACAAGCGGAGGGAAGCGGGACACCCGAGTATGAGCACAGCACGCAGGGTTGTGAAGGTACCGATCCATTTCTATCGGAAGTTCATCTCGCCGCTCAAGCCGGCCACATGCCGCTTCTATCCGACCTGCTCGGCGTATGCGCTGGAAGCGGTCGAAGTACATGGCGCCTTGAAGGGCTCCTGCTTGCGGCCAGGCGAATCGCTAGGTGTCACCCCTTTAATCCTGGTGGCATTGATCTTGTGCCGCCCCGTAAGGACGAAGTGCATGTCTCTGCAGAGCAGTAAATGATCGCTTTGGTATTTACACGCATAATTACTTTAAATTTGTTTATGCTGTAGCCATAGAATTAAGGAACTTCATCGCTTGACACGTTGTGTTGTCGTTGATTAAAATGTAAGAAATTATATGTATATCCGAGGAAGAGATAAGTACGAATCGATTGCCTTGCACAGAGAGCCGGAGTAGCTGCAAACCGGTCTTGGCATGTTTCCGAAAATGGTCTTGGAGGATCCGCTTTTGAGCGCTGCAGTTCATGTGATGACTGCCGTAAAGGAGCGGCGTATGCCAGCGTTAATGGACGCCGTTTAACGGCAGATGAGCCTGTTATCCGTAAGGATACAGGGAATTTGGGTGGTAACACGTGAGCATAACTCTCGTCCCATAGGGGCGGGGGTTTTTTGTTGTTTTCATGTATTCCGGTAATGAATGCAACCGTGTAATTCTGATCACTAAGGTAAAGGATGGTTAACTGATGACAAACCAAAAGACATTCTACATTACGACTCCGATTTATTATCCGAGCGACAAGCTGCATATTGGACATGCTTACACCACCGTGGCTGGGGATGCCATTGCTCGTTACAAGCGGCTGCGTGGCTATGATGTGCGCTATTTGACCGGAACGGATGAGCATGGTCAAAAGATTGAGCGCAAGGCGGAGGAGGCTGGAAAGACCCCGCAACAGTTCGTGGATGACATCGTAGCTGGCATCCAAGATCTGTGGAAGAAACTTGACATCTCCAACGAGGATTTCATCCGTACGACGGAGAAACGTCATACAACCGTTGTGCAAGATGTATTCGAGCGCTTGTTAAAGCAAGACGACATTTATAAGGGTGAATACGAAGGCTGGTATTGCACACCGTGCGAATCCTTCTTCCTGGAGCGTCAGTTGGTCAACGGCAACTGCCCTGACTGTGGTCGTCCAGTAGAATTGGTGAAAGAAGAGAGCTATTTCTTCCGTATGAGCAAGTATGTGGATCGTCTGCTCCAGTATTATGAAGATCATCCTGATTTCATTCAGCCGGTGTCTCGGAAGAATGAAATGATCAACAATTTCATCAAACCTGGACTTGAGGATCTGGCTGTATCCCGCACAACCTATGATTGGGGCGTTAAGGTTAAGAGTGATCCGAAGCATGTCATATACGTGTGGATCGATGCGCTTCTGAACTATGCTACGGCACTTGGCTATGGTACGGAAGATAAGAGCCTCTATGATAAATACTGGCCAGCTGATGTTCATCTGATGAGTAAAGAGATCGTACGCTTCCATACGATCTATTGGCCGATTATTCTGATGGCTCTGGATGCGCCGCTGCCGAAGAAGGTGTTTGCCCATGGATGGCTGCTAATGAAGGACGGCAAAATGTCCAAATCCAAAGGTAATGTCGTCGATCCGGTAACGATGATCGATCGGTACGGCTTGGATTCGCTGCGTTACTACCTGCTGCGTGAAGTTCCATTCGGTGCGGATGGTACGTTTACGCCGGAGAGCTTTGTAGAGCGCGTGAATTCTGATCTCGCGAACGATCTGGGGAACCTGTTGAACCGTTCGGTGGCTATGGTGCAGAAGTATTTTGATGGAGTAGTGCCTGTTTATCAGGCTGGAGTAACGCCTTTTGATGCGGCGATCGAGGAAGCAGCTGCAGCTGTATACGAGAAGGTTGAAACGGCCATGGAGAACTTGGAGTTCTCCGTGGCGTTAACGGCGATCAGTCAATTTGTCAGTCGCAGCAATAAATATATCGATGAGACGCAACCGTGGGCACTGGCTAAGGATGATAGTAAGCAACAGGAGCTAGCTTCGGTGATGAGCCATCTGGTAGAGACGCTTCGTACCGCATCGATTCTGCTGCAGCCGTTCCTGACGCGTACACCACAGAAGATTTGGGAACAGCTCGGACTTACCGAGGGTGAATTGACCTCTTGGGATAGCGGTCGCCAATTCGGCCTGATCCCGGCGGGAACCAAGCTTCAGAAGGGCGAGCCCATCTTCCCACGCCTGGATGCCGAACAGGAAGTAGCTTATATTGTGGAAGCGATGACGGGCGGCAAGAAGCCGGACGCAGCGGTTTCAACTGAAGCGGTGTCGCAACAAACGAACAACGAAGAAACTCCTGAACTCAAAGAAGAGATCGGCATTGAAGATTTCGCCAAGGTCGAGCTGCGCGTAGCACAGGTGCTTGCGGCAGAGCCTGTGAAAAAAGCCGACAAACTGCTTAAGCTGCAATTGGATCTTGGATTTGAACAGCGTCAGGTCGTATCGGGGATCGCGAAATTTTATCAGCCCGAGGATTTGGTGGGACGTAAAGTAATCTGCGTAACAAACCTGAAGCCGGTCAAGCTAAGAGGTGAAATGTCGCAAGGTATGATTCTTGCAGCTTCGCACGGTGATCAGTTAACGCTGGCTACCGTACCAGAAGGCATGCCGAATGGTGCTGTGGTCAAATAATTGTGATCTCGATTGAATGAAGTCGGAACAGACGGTATACCCTGTTAAGAGGGAATACCGTCTCTTTTTATGAGAGTTGTAGTGTATTAATAGTAATTTTTACGATTTAGTTGACAAGATAGATGGTCTGCTCTTATAATCTTGTTAGTAAAGATTACGATTAATACAGAGAGTGAATGTGGGGAGAAGACGATGTTGAAGAGTAACAGTAAGCGTAAACGCAGTTTATGGACGGTAAGTAGTGCGGCGGTGATGGCGGCGGTACTGATTCTTTCGGGGTGTGGCAGCAAGACCGGTAGCTTGGAGGAAGGCAAAGTTAACGTGATTACGACCTTCTATCCAATATATGAATTCGCCAAAGAAATCGGTGGCGATGAGGTGAACGTACTTAATCTATTGCCCACAGGCGTCGAACCGCATGATTGGACACCGCGGAGCCAGGACATTGTAAACACATCCAAAGCGCAATTATTTCTCTATAACGGAGCTGGACTGGAAGGATGGGTACCTGGATTTCTGAAAGGTCTGGATAAGAGTACCGAGGTGAAACCGGTTGAGGTTAGCCAAGGCATAGCTCTTATTGACGCTGAGGGCGACGATGGTCACGGTCATGGGCATAGTCACGGCACAACAGAGGATCATCAAGATGATACGGAACATGCCGCGGATGACCATGCGGACCACGATCATGAGCATGATCATGACCACGATCATGAACATGATGAGAATCAGCCGGAGGCAAGCGAGTCCTCGCACCACACAGATCCCCATACCTGGGTTAGCCCGAAGTCAGCCCTGATTATGGCTGAGAATATTAAGAAGAGCTTCGTGGAGGTTGATCCAGAGCATAAGGAGCTTTACGAACAGCGTTTTGAAGGTTTGAAGGAGAAGTTGGTTGCTTTGGATCACAATTTCACCACGGAATTGTCTAAATTGCCTAATCATGATATTGTTGTATCCCATCAAGCCTTTGGCTACTTGTGCCGGGATTATGGTCTGACACAGCACTCGATTATGGGGTTGTCGCCTGATGCAGAACCGAGAGCGCAGGACATCGTGAACCTGACCAAGACGGTGAAGGAGAAGAATGTGCGCTACATTTTCTTCGAAGAGCTCGTATCGGATAAGCTAGCCCGTACCCTGGCGAATGAAGCTGGAGTCGAGACGCTGGTATTGAACCCAGTCGAAGGTTTGACCAAGGAACAAGTGGATGCCGGAGAGAATTACTTCACGTTGATGGAGAAAAATTTGCAAAATCTTAAGAAGGCCTTACAATAATAAAGATGGGGGATTTTTGTCCCCATCTTATTTCATGTCATCGAGTGAACAACGCTATCGTATGAATGATAGAGAGATTATAGAGAAGGGCGGCCAGGTTATTATGGAACCGGCAGCACAAGATTGCCATTTACCGATTATTCAGATTAACGATGTATCATTTCATTACCGTGACCAGCAGGTCATCAAGAATCTTAATTTCTCGATTAAAGAACGAGATTTCGTAGGCATTGTGGGCTCGAACGGTGCAGGTAAGACCACGATGCTCCGAATGATTGTCGGTCTGCTTCCGGCCGCGGAAGGTTCGATTGAGCTGTTTGGTCAGCCGATTCGCAAGTTTCAGGACTGGGAGCGCATTGGTTACGTTCCGCAGAAGAACGCGTTCAATCCGTTGTTTCCGGCAACGGTACGCGAGGTGGTCCTGTCGGGGCTGTATAATCGCAAGAAGATGTTTCGAAGATTGAACCGGCTTGACCAACAGAAATGCGAGGATGCTCTCGAAGTGATGCGTATCCAAGACATTGCCAACAAGCGAATCGGCGAGCTGTCCGGCGGGCAGCAGCAGCGCGTATTTCTGGCAAGGGCGCTTATCAACCGCCCGGATCTTTTGATTCTGGACGAGCCTACCATTGGCATCGATGCCGAGACACAGGCCGGATTTTTTGAACTGATCACGCACATGCACGCCCATCACAACATGACTTTTCTGATGGTAACGCATGATTTGGATATGGTGAAAGACTATTTAGGACAGTCACCGGTATCGCAGAACGGCAAGATCCAATTTTTCGTAAGACATTCCCATGAAATCGAGAACTGTGCTGAAGAGGACCTGCAGCATTCGCTCATATAATTGATGAACCAGGTTCATGCAGGAGAAGGAGACGTTATCATTGCTTGATATTTTGCTTAGCGATTTTTTTCAGCGGGCTTTGATTGGCGGTGTGCTAATCGGGATTACAGCTCCGCTTATCGGCATATTCCTCGTGCTGCGCAGGTTGTCCATGATTGGCGATACGTTGTCACATGTGACCATTGCGGGGGTTGCGCTTGGCTTTCTGATCGAGGTGTACCCCCTTGCCGCGGGATTGGTATTCGCAGTGCTTGCTTCATTCGCGATCGAGAAGCTTAGGAAGCATACAAGAGTTATGCCGAGTTGTCCATCGCTATTATTATGTCCGGGGGCGTTGCATTAGCCTCGCTGTTCTTCACGCTGGGAATGGGCTATAATACGGATGTTATGAGTTACTTGTTCGGCAGTATCTACACCTTGGATGCAACTGATATTTATATGGTGGCTGGTGTCACAGTCGTCGTGATTCTGGTGGTGGTGATGTTCTTCAAAGAGTTCTTTCTGCTCAGCTTTGAGGAAGATGCCGCGAGCGTAAGTGGACTTCCTGTGAAATTGATGAACATGATCATTACCGTCATGACTGCACTTGTCGTCAGTACAGCGATCAAAATCGTAGGTGCCCTGCTCGTCTCGGCCTTGTTAACGATACCGGTGGCCATCAGTTTATTGCTGGCAAGAAGCTTCAGAAGTTCCATCGTATTGTCGGTCATCATCTCAGAAATAGCTGTTATCGGTGGATTGATGCTTGCAGGTGTGTTCAATCTTGCTCCAGGAGCAACGATTGTACTGCTGCTCATCGGGCTTCTGATCATAACACTGGTTGGTAAAAAAGGCTTTACGACGTAAGGGGGTCAGATTTGAAATGGCTGATATTCATTTCGGCATCGCATTTGCTGCTGGATTGGCTTCATTTATATCACCGTGCTGTTTGCCGTTATACCCGTCATATTTATCGATTATTACGGGCATGTCCGTCCACGATTTGAAGAATGATCAGAATCGCAAAGAGGTGCGGTTCCGGACGATGACGCATACGTTGGCATTTATCCTCGGGTTTTCTGTCGTGTACTATACGCTCGGCTGGGGAGCAGGTTTGTTCGGGGAATTCTTCACGGAGTATCAGGATTTAATTCGGCAGTTGTCTGCACTTTTGATTATTTTAATGGGTTTGCTGTTGGTGGGTTTATTCCAACCCAAATTCCTGATGAAGGACCGAAAGTTTAACTTTAAAGGGAAGCCAACGGGATACATAGGAACGTTTCTGTTTGGTATCGGTTTCGCCGCAGGGTGGTCGCCTTGTGTTGGACCGATCTTAACTGCCATCATTGCACTGGCTGCCTCCGATCCGGGAGCCTGGTTCCCGTTAATCACGGCCTATTCGTTGGGCTTTGCGGTTCCATTCTTCGTGCTCGCTTTCTTTATCGGCTCAACAAAATGGATACTCAAGTATTCCAGTGTACTGATGAAGGTCGGCGGTGTATTGATGATACTCATGGGGATTCTGCTGTTTACAGATCAGATGTACCGCATTACGATCTGGCTCCAGAGCATTACGCCCGATTGGCTTATATTCTAGTGGGTAAAGGGTGGTCA
The DNA here is from genome assembly GCF_001315105.1 of Paenibacillus sp. JCM 10914. Classification (GTDB taxonomy): domain Bacteria; phylum Bacillota; class Bacilli; order Paenibacillales; family Paenibacillaceae; genus Paenibacillus_AQ. Next base: position 530,010 of record NZ_BAZR01000001.1, read on the forward strand.
TGGTCTGTTCATATATCAATATTGTCATATTGAATGGACCAGGACTTGCCAACGGGTCTGCAAAACATGTATCATTACTAGTGCAGGTAATAAGAAAATACTTAGGTTATGTAATTATAGAAAAGAGGGAATAAGATGCCGACACCTAGCATGGAGGATTATTTGGAGCGCATCTACAAGTTGATTGACGAGAAGGGTTATGCGCGCGTTTCGGATATTGCCGAAGGCTTGGAGGTTCACCCCTCATCCGTTACCAAAATGATTCAGAAGCTGGATAAGGACGAATATCTAATCTACGAGAAGTATCGCGGGTTGGTGCTTACCAGTAAGGGCAAGAAGATGGGGAAAAGACTTATGGAACGTCATCATCTGCTGGAGGAATTCCTGGAGATGATTGGTGTACAGGATGAGAATATTTATAAAGACGTGGAAGGCATCGAACATCATTTGAGCTGGGATTCCATCACGAGAATCGAGACACTTGTTGAGTATTTCAAGCGTGACGAGAATCGGCTCCAGGATTTGCGTGACGTTCATAATGAGTTGATTAATGAATCCTAATGTGGCATCTGTCCGCTTGTGACAGATGCCTTTAAACTATGCAGTCATATTTATGAAGTGTGCGAAATAGACTAGATTTACCTGCAAATTTTATATTTTCGGAGGATTAATAGATTATGAAACTTCGTCGATGGTTGTTGGTTCTCATGATGCTGTTGCTCTGTCTCCCGTCGGTGGTCCCAACTGCGCAAGCGAAGACAGTCGATATTAGCATTTTGCTAGATGGTGTTAAATTGAATAGTGACGTTTCTCCATACATATTACCTAAGGTTTATGTCACCATGGTACCGACACGCGTAATTAGTGAAGGTTTAGGGGCAGGGGTAGCTTGGGATCAGAAAGCAAAAACCGTAACGATCCGCAAGGACGGTGCCGATCTGAAGTTGACCTCCGGTAAGTCATCAGCAATCGTGAACGGGTCGCCAGTAGCGCTGGATGCGTCCGTACAGATTAAGAACGGCCGGGTTATGGTTCCGCTTCGATTCATCAGCGAGAACTTGGGCTTGAGGGTTGAATGGAATCAAGCTGCACAGCGTATCTCGCTGTTCTCTGGCGCGGTGGTTACACCGCCGGTTACTAAGCAAGATGAGATACGCGGGGCCTGGATATCCACGGTGTTTAATCTAGACTGGCCGAAGGACAAATCGACGGCTGCTCAGCAGCAAGCCCAGTATATTGCGATGCTCGACTCCTTGCAGGAAGTCGGCATCAATACCGTGTATGTTCAGGTTAGACCTGCAGGAGATGCCTTGTATCCGTCGTCCCTGGTGCCATGGTCGAAAGTGCTGACAGGTATTCAAGGTACAGATCCCGGCTATGATCCGTTGGCATTTATGATTGAAGAGACACATAAGCGGAACATGGAATTCCATGCCTGGTTCAATCCGTTTCGTGCGAATACGGACATCTTGACGGCGACACTGCATCCTTCGCATGTTGCGCTCACCCATCCTGAATGGATTGTAAATACCGGTAAGCAGCTCTACATCAACCCGGGCATTCCGGATGCAAGGCAGCATATTATCGATACGATAATGGAGGTTGTGAACGAATACGATGTTGATGGTATCCATCTCGATGATTATTTCTATCCATCGAACACGGTATTTAACGATGATGCAGCCTATCGTCTGTACAATAACGGAGCCTACACCAATCTGGGGGACTGGCGCCGCGGCAATATTAATAAATTCGTGAAATCGCTCGGGGAGAGCATCCACCAAGCGAAGCCGGACCTTCAGTACGGTATTAGCCCGTTCGGCGTCTGGCGAAATCAGTCGGTTGATAAGACCGGCTCCGATACGAAGGCAGGGGTTACCGCATATGACAGCATGTACGCTGACGTACGCACCTGGATAAAGAGCGGCTGGATCGATTACGTGGCACCGCAGCTATATTGGAGCATGAGTAACCCGGCTGTCGATTACGACAAACTGGTGGACTGGTGGGTCCAAGAAGTGCAGGGAACAGGTGTAGATTTGATTATCGGACATGCGCCATACAAGCTTGGTACATCGGAGATCGGGTGGCAGAGCGCTTCTGAAATCATCAATCAATTGAAGTATAATCAGAAGTATCCGGAGATTACCGGCAGCATTTTCTTCAGAGCAGAGAATATTTTGAATAATCCGTTAGGTCTTAAACAGCTATTGCAATCATATTATAAATAACGGGCAAGTCCTACAGGTATGAAACTTCCCCCGCGCTCATACATAGTCAATAGACCATGTGAGGCGGGGGTTTGTTGTGTATGCTTATCAATGCGGTGTTTGAAGGCGGTGGAGTAAAAGGGATATCGCTGGCAGGGGCAGTCAGAGCCGCGGAGAATGCCGGTATTGAGTTTAGCCGCGTGGCGGGAACATCCTCCGGCTCGATTGTGGCTTCGGTGCTTGCTGCAGGCTATCGGTCCGACGAAATGAAGCGAATCATTGAGGAGACACCGTTTCACTCTTTTTTGCAGCGCGCGCCCATATTTAATACGAAAATTATCGGACCAGCCATGCGCGTCTTCATTAAGAAGGGGTTATATTCCGGGGATGCGCTTGAGAGTTGGATTCGGGATATCTTGCTTGCGCGAGGGATATTTACCTTCTCCGACATTCCGGCAGGCAAACTATACATCGTCGCTTCGGATATAACGAATGGCAAGCTCCTGGTCCTGCCAGACGGGCTGCGGCAATACGGTATTAATCCGGCTACTTTTCCCGTGGCCAAAGCGGTGCGTATGAGTTGCAGCATTCCGTATTTCTTCGATCCGGTTATTCTGCGTTTGCTTGGCCGTGCTGCGAAGGGCAAATCATTAGGAGAGCAGTTCGTGTATATCGTGGATGGTGGTTTGCTTAGTAATTTTCCGCTGTGGCTCTTTGATCGAGATACAAAGGGAGGGCCGAAGCCGTTGCCGGTACTTGGTTTTCAAATGGTCGGGAAAAAGGAATCTCAGCCGCATGTGATTGAAGGTCCCATCGGGATGCTGACCGCGATGTTTGAGACGATGCTGTCAGCCCACGATGAGCGTTTTATTGAACAGCCAAACCGCGGCCGTACGATCAAGATACCGACCTTGGGCATAGGCACAACTCATTTCCAACTTACGAAAGAAGAAAGTGACCAGTTGTACAATTCGGGCTTAACCGCAGGTACCCAGTTCTTCACTCGCTGGAGTGCCGAGCAGCAATAAAAAACCGTCCAACCCAGCGAAAGTGCAGGGTGGACGGTTTTTTAGGTGTTCAGTGATATTTCGGGACATCATCCGAGGAGTCGCCGCTCTTCCCTTTCTGTCCTTCAATGACCTGGAACGGATATTGTTTGCGTTTGCCTTGATGGCTGTTTTTGCGCAATGGCTGGTTCTGGGTAGCAACCTTGGCTGCCGTACGCTTGGAAGGTTTGACCTTCGGTCGCTTACTCAGACGGCGTGGTGGAAAGCGATATAACAGATAGACGATCCCCACGATAATCAGCGGGATGATTAATTGCCTTAGGAATACAGGGTTGGTTATTGCGTAAATACATCCCAGAGCCGCTAACGAAATTGCCGTCCAAAAAATGATCGCATGCCTTCTCATGGATTATCACCCTTTCGCGGGATCCAGCACACTTCCAGTCACAGATTGCTGTACGGGTACGTTCTCGTATTGAGCATCTAACTCACGCATTCTGTTAAAGGATGCGATGGATACTTCAACTTGATCATCGGTAGGTTCTTTGGTAGTCAGAAGCTGTAACCACAGTCCCGGGTATCCGAGGAAGCGCAGAACCGGGGTTTCACGCATGGCGTTGGTGAGCTTCAGGAATTCGAAGGAAACCCCCAGTACGACGGGAAGCAGCACGATTCGTTGGAGGACGCGCTCCGTCATGGTCTCCCATGGAACAACGGAGTATACAACCACGCCGAGTACGATGGTCAACATCATGAAGCTGCTGCCGCAGCGATAGTGCAGCCGCGTGTACTTCTGTACGTTCTTGACCGTCAATTCTTCGCCGGCCTCGTGTGCGCTGATGACTTTGTGTTCCGCGCCGTGGTATTGGAATAGACGCTTAATCACCTTCGTCTGCGAGATGGCCCACAAATAAACGAGCAGGAGAATCAATTTAATAACGCCTTCAATTAGATTACGTATGACGTAATTGTCTAATACATTCCCGAAAAAGAAATCCTCTACAAATACGGGCACAAGCGTAAAGAGCAGCTTGCCAAAGATAAAGGAAAGGACGCTGACCGCAGCTACGCCGATAATCATGCTTAGGCTCCAGCCTGAATCTTCCTTCTCTTTCTGCTTCTCGCGTTCTTCCGGCTCGAGTGTATCATCGGCATAAGCATCGGCTGAATAGTTTAGATGTTTGGAGCTTTAATCGATGAATCTATAAGACTAACGATGCCGCGCAGCAGTGGAATCTTGCGCAACTTTCGTACCCAGTTCTTATCCTCGCGAGGTACTTCAAGAAACATGATTTCATTATTTTTCCGCCGTACGGCCGTCACATTGACGTGCTTGCCACCGAACATGACGCCTTCGATGACAGCTTGTCCGCCGTAACTAATCGGGGTTGACTTATCGGACAACCAGTTCACCCTCCCTGACATGTATATTCGTTCTATGCACTATTGTATCGAATTTTGAAAGTAATTACTAGTTGGATTAGTCCCTCAGAATGCGGAGCATACTACTCCTAGAAAACCAATGAACACCATTTATGATGATAAAGGGAGCGAGTTATATGCACGAGCAGAAATTCCGGCAGGAGAATCAAGTGACGAATCCGTTTCTTTTTGCCTTGGAACTTGGATATTACGCCGGCCTGATCTGGGGAGCGGTCCGCTGGGGATTTTATTGGCTGCAGTTTAGCCGGATATTGCCGGGATTTCTATTAGAGCCGTTCTTCAAACATCCCTTTCTGGTAAGTACGGCGGGACAGATCGCCGGTTGGTTGTCATTTATCGGCTTCTCCGTCATCGCCGCGCTAATCTATGTCTTGTTGTGCCGCAAGTTAAAAGGTCCTTGGCCGGGTATCGCCTACGGCGTGCTATGGTGGGTTGTGCTGTTCGTTGTCCTAAATCCATGGCTGGGCTTTACCGATCCCGTTATCAAACAGACATGGGACACTAATATATCCGAATTCTGCCTGTTCACGTTATGGGGACTCTTTATCGGTTATACGACGGCACAGGAATTTACGGATGAGCGGATGAGAGAGCCGAAGAAGGTGACGGGCTGAAATAAGAAAAACTTCTCAATATGAGCCTGCCTATGGTAAAATAGCTTTTGGTTATTTGACGATAAAGGTGGGAAACCCTATGAAATCCATATGGGTGATAAACGGACCGAATTTGAATCTGCTCGGCTTCCGGGAACCAGGGATTTATGGTTCGCTCAGCTTGCAGGCCATTGAAGATCGGTTGCGCAAACAAGCGGAGGTAACCGGGATTGCGATTACCTTCTATCAATCGAACCATGAAGGGGCCATCATCGACCGAATTCATGAGGCGATCGGTCAGGCAGATGGCATTCTCTTGAATCCCGGGGCGCTGACTCATTACAGCTACGCGCTGCGAGATGCCATCAGCTCGGCCCGAATACCGACGGTTGAGGTTCATCTGTCGAACATTCATGCCAGAGAGGCGTTTCGGCACACTTCTGTCATCGCACCGGTTGCCGTCGGTCAGATCGCGGGTTTTGGTGCAGCCAGTTATACGCTGGGATTGTCGGCTCTGCTGCATGCCTTAGAGAACCAAGAGGTTTGATGCAAGCTGAACAGAGTTGAATCGGGTGAGAGGAGCTGGATGAAATGAGTAACAAACGAGTAGCGAAACTTCGCGATAAGTTAGAAAGTAAAGGTCTATCGGCCATATTGGTCGCAAGTCCGATCAATCGCCGTTATTTGACAGGTTTTACGGGTTCGGCAGGTTACGTTCTGATTACGCCGGAGCAATCATACCTGTTGACCGATTTCCGTTATATGACACAAGCACCGCAACAAGCAGTTGGCTTTCATGTGGTAGAACATGCACCGAAGGTCATGGACACCGTAAAAGAATTGCTTGGCGCTGAATTGATCACCTCACTTGGATTTGAGCAGGATCACGTTACATATGGTGTATTCTCCGCCTATTCGGAGCAGCTCGCTCCGATCCATCTGGTGCCGGTGTCGGGGATGATAGAAGAACTTCGCATCATCAAGGATGCGGACGAACTGGCGATCATGCAGCGTGCAGCCGACCTCGCTGATGAAACGTTTAGTCACGTGCTGACTATACTGCAGACAGGTAAAACGGAACGCGAGATCGATTTGGAGATGGAGATGTTCATGCGCAAGCGTGGAGCGACCTCATCTTCTTTTGATACGATTGTTGCTTCGGGAGAACGTTCTGCGCTTCCGCACGGCGTAGCAGCGAGCGTGTTATTCAAGGCAATGAATTCGTCACGTTTGATTTTGGAGCGTTGCTGGATGGTTACTGCTCGGATCTGACAAGAACCGTGGCATTGGGCAATCCGGATCCGAAACTGAAGGAAATCTATGATATCGTGCTGGAAGCCCAGCTTCACGCGCTCGATCATATTAAACCTGGCATGACGGGTCGCGAAGCAGACGCCTTGACGCGCGATATCATTTCCAGATATGGTTATGGCGAATACTTTGGCCACAGCACCGGTCACGGTCTTGGCATGGAGGTTCACGAATCTCCCCGGCTGTCCAAGATGAGCGATGATGTGCTTGAGCCTGGAATGGTCGTTACAGTAGAACCCGGAATCTATCTGCCGGGTCTTGGCGGCGTTCGAATCGAAGATGATATTGTCATTACAGAATCGGGTATTCGTATATTAACAAGCTCGACCAAAGATTACACCGTGCTTTAGGCACAAACATGTATGTATACAATCCTTAGGAGGGAATTTTTGTGATCTCAGTTAACGATTTTAAGACAGGCTTGACCGTAGAAGTAGACGGAGATATTTTTACCGTATTGGATTTCCAACACGTTAAACCAGGGAAGGGTGCGGCTTTCGTTCGCTCCAAATTGAAAAATCTTCGTAACGGTAACACGGTAGAGAAGACCTTCCGCGCTGGTGAGACAATCGGCCGCGCCATCATTGAGAACCGCGGTGTGCAGTATTTATACGCAAGCGGTCAAGAGCACGTATTCATGGATAACGAGACTTACGATCAATTTAGCTTGACAAGCGAGCAACTGGAATGGGAACTCAACTTCCTAAGAGAGAACATGAACGTGCATATCATCAGCTACCAGGGCGAGATTCTGGGTATTAACCTGCCCAACAGTGTGGAATTGAAGGTCGTTGAAACAGAGCCCGGTATCAAAGGAAACACAGCTACAGGCGCAACGAAGAATGCGAAGGTAGAGACAGGTCTGAATGTTCAAGTGCCACTGTTTATCAACGAAGAGGATGTACTTCTGATCGACACCCGTGAAGGTAAATACATCTCCCGCGCTTAATTGCCAATAGATAACATGTTGGTTAGCGAGGTGCCAATATTTGCACAGCACAAAAACTCCTGTACCTTACGTACAGGAGTTTTTGTGATTCGTATCGGCGAGGGGACAGGAGTTGACGCGGGTTGTCACCCGAAAAGTCTTGACGGAAAGGCTAACTTTCGTATTATACTGTTTTAAAGTGAGAAACCAACTGAAGAGATGTTACATATTGATTATGAGTGGGGAGTGAACGAAGCAGTGTCACTGTACGTCATGAAATTCGGAGGCAGCTCTGTGGGAGATATCGAGCGCATGAAGCGGGTTGCCGGAAGAATTGTAGAGAAACAGGATGAAGGTCATCAATGCGTTGTAGTTCTGTCAGCTATGGGAGATACAACCGATGATTTGATCGATCAGGCAAAAATATTAAATGAGAACCCTTCCGTCAGGGAGATGGATATGTTGCTTTCAACTGGCGAGCAGATTTCCGTGTCATTAATGTCTATGACACTCCATAGTCTTGGACGCAAAGCCAAGTCCTTTACCGGCTGGCAGGCAGGATTTCGCACCGAAGCGGTGCATGGCAAGGCCAGAATTACCGATATATTACCGGAGCGCGTTCACAAGGCTCTGGATGAAGGGAATATAGTCATCGTCGCAGGTTTTCAAGGGATGACGGATGACGGAGAGATCACGACGCTGGGGCGCGGGGGGTCCGACACGACGGCAGTAGCGCTTGCAGCTGCAATTGAAGCCGATGTATGCGAGATTTACACGGATGTGGACGGAATTTATTCCACAGATCCACGTGTTGTTAAATGTGCACGCAAATTGAGCGAAATATCTTACGACGAGATGCTGGAACTTGCTAATTTGGGTGCGGCGGTACTGCATCCGCGCGCAGTTGAATACGCGAAGCATAACCAAGTTAAGCTTGTCGTCAGATCCAGCTTTAATTATAACGAGGGAACGGTTGTCAAGGAGGAAACGAGCATGGAACAAGGCGTAGTTGTAAGTGGAATTGCTTTTGATAAAAATGTGGCCCGCATTAGTATTCTGGGTGTTGCCGATACTCCAGGCGTACTGGCTCAAGTATTCGGCGAGCTTGCCCGAGAAGGGATCGACGTCGACATTATTGTGCAGAGCGGAGTACAGAACGGGGAGGCAGATTTCTCCTTCACCGTGTCACTGGAAGACCGGGAAGCGGCGCTTACAGTGATCGGTCAGATTCGCAGTAAGCTCCCTTACCGTGATGTAACGTCGGAAGACCAACTCGTGAAAGTGTCGATCGTCGGAGCCGGCATGGTTAGCCATCCGGGTGTAGCTGCACAGATGTTCGACGTTATTTCCAGTCAGGGAGTTAGCATCAAGATGGTTAGTACGTCGGAAATCAAGGTCTCTTGTGTTATTGAAGGAACGAACCTAGAAGGCGTTGTGCAGGCGCTCCATACAGCCTATGGGCTGGACACAGATCAGCAAGCAGCAGTCGGCGGTCCGCAAGTTCGCCGTTAGTGCAGGATTAGCAAACTCATAATGCAATCGAACAGAGTTGTCCTTAGAAGTCGAATCAGACTTTGACGGACAACTCTTTTTTGTTGTTAGTAGAGATAAATCAAGAGAGTGCTGCATATTTTTAATCATCCATGATCATACGAAAAGGGGGATTGTTAAGGATAATGGACAAGTTCGTAGTTAGCATGGCTTCTCTTCGAGTCTTCTCAGGCAGTTTGGAGATCATAGCGGCTATCATCATGCTTCGAATGAACCAGGTGGATAAAGCATTAGCCGTTAATTCAGCACTCGCCTTCACAGGCCCGCTCATTCTGATCGCCACGACAACGATTGGCCTTGTAGGGATGGCGGATAAATTATCTTGGGGGAAGATCGGCTGGATCATGTGCGGCATTACATGTCTCTTATACGGAATTTTAAAAAAATGATAGATTCGCGGTATATCGAATTCGGTACAAGCATAGACATAGGATTAGAAGTTCTTGTATAAGGTGATTTCAACGCAAATAACGGACAACCTGGGGGAAATTGATATGACACTGAACTGGTTGGAGCTGTTTCCCGAGAATATTAGAGTCATGCTGATCAACCTGTCGACGGAGCTTCTCCATCAAGTAGAGGAGGTGCGAATCCGGGAAGAGCGGCCGCTTGAGATTAACTCGGCAGGCAAATTTCATTTCCTCGATCGACGAGGTGGCTTGACCTTGCGTCCGGCAGATGCTTATAAACCGACGCGGGAGGATACGCACAGACTGCTGGACCTAATCAGCAATCATTCCTTGTACACCTTGGAAGAGGAGCTTAGAAAAGGATTCATCACGATACCAGGCGGTCATCGCGTTGGCCTTACGGGACGAACGGTACTCAGTGGGGGCAAGGTAGAGCATATTCGGGATATCAGTGGATTCAACGTTCGAATCGCTAAAGAGGTTCAAGGTGCCGCTGACCAAATCATTCCGCATTTGCTAGACCGAAAAGGCCGCAGGGTGATGCATACACTGATCCTGTCACCGCCGCAGCAGGGCAAAACCACGATGTTGCGAGATTTGGCAAGGCAGATTAGTTATGGTTCGTGGGGCGCATCAAACGTGCATTGGCCGGGGATGAAGGTAGGGATTGTGGATGAACGTTCGGAAATCGCCGGCTGTATGAGAGGGGTTCCCGGGTTTGATGTTGGTCCCCGTACCGATGTGCTGGACGGTTGTCCCAAAGCCGAGGGCATGATGATGATGATTCGATCCATGTCACCGGATGTCCTTATTGTGGACGAGATCGGTCGACCGGAGGATGCCGAAGCCGTAACGGAGGCGCTGCATGCAGGGATCAGTGTGATTGCAACGGCACACGGCTCGGCCGTAGCGGATATGCGGGGCAGAGGGGCGCTATCAGGGCTTGTGGAAGATCAGATGTTTCAAATGTACGCCGTACTGAGCAGAACAGGTGAACAGAGAACGTTCAAGTTGTACGACGGCAGTCAGCGAACATTGCAGACTGCCGGAGGCGGACCGCCAGGTGGTGATGCCTATGCTTAAGTTGGTCGGCGCGATCCTTGTTATTGGATCGGGAACCTTGGCCGGGTTCTATCAAGCTCAGCAGTTTGCTGCAAGGCCAAGACAGATCAGGGAACTGATGCTGGCGCTGCAACGGTTGGAGACCGAGATCAGCTACGGGTTTACACCGCTGCCAGATGCACTGGAGCGAATTGGGGCTTCATTGCGAGAGCCGCTCCGATCCATATTCGACTCCTCTGCGCAATATATGCGGCCCAGTTACGGGCTGTCAGCCAGAGATAGCATACGCAAGGCCATCGGCGAGAATTGGAAACGCTCAGCAATGAAGAGTGCTGAGCGCGAGGTGTTGGAACAGCTTAGCACTGTCCTTGGCACCAGTGACAGGCAGGACCAAGTCAAACATATCGCTCTAGCCGCCCTACAGCTCAAGCATGAAGAAGCAGCCGCGCGGGATGACCAGATCAAATATGAGAAGATGAGCAAAAGTCTGGGTCTGCTAATAGGAGCATTGATCGTCATTTTGATCTTTTAGCGAGGTGCCAAGGAAATGAATATTGAAGTGAACGCCATCTTCCAGATTGCCGGTATCGGCATCATCATCGCCATGATTCATACCGTCCTGAAGCAGATGGGCAAAGAGGATATGGCCCATTGGGTAACGCTGATCGGATTTGTGGTTGTACTGTTCATGGTAGTCAGACTGCTTGATGATCTGCTCAAGGAAATCAAAAGTATCTTTCTATTCCAGTAGGTGAGCTCAATGGAAATCATTCAGGTGGTCGGTCTCGGCCTCATAGCGACAGTGCTCATCCTGATTGTCAAAGAGCAGAAACCGCTCTTCGCTTTTCTCCTTGCCGTAGCAACTTCGGTACTGATCTTTCTGTTTCTCGTAGGGAAGATTGGCAATGTGATCTCGATGCTGGAGGATTTGGCAGAGAATTCGGGAGTTCAGACCATATACCTGAAAACGGTGCTCAAGATTATCGGAATTGCTTACATTGCGGAGATGGGGGCTCAGATCGTAAGAGATGCCGGTCAGGAATCGATCGCTTCCAAAATAGAACTGGCGGGAAAAGTGCTCATATTGGTGCTTGCTGTACCGATTATCGGGATTATCATCGAAACGGTCCTGAAGCTCCTTCCGGCTTGACAGAAGGTGGGAGGTCATGAGTAGGAGAACGCCGTTTCCCAAAGGCTTGACCGTATTGTGCGTCATGCTCTTGGCGCTGCTTAATTCTTGTTTGTTCGGCGCAGAGGTTGCGGCTGCAGATAATCCCGCCGACTGGTGGGTGGAGCAGCAGACCGAACAGTTGCCCACCGATCAGGTGGAGAAGTATTGGGATCAGTTGATGAAGGACTATGGCGGGTTCTTCCCGGACGGAAGAACACCATCGCTGATGGATATGCTCTTACCAGGTGGCGATGGATTCAGCTTGCAGCAAGTCATGTCCGGACTTGGCAAGTACGTATGGCACGAGGTGCTGTATAACGGCAAACTGCTGGCAACCATCGTGATGCTGAGCATCATGAGCCTCATTCTGGAAAACTTGCAGAATGCGTTTGAGAAAAGCACCGTCAGCCGCGTCGCTTATACGATCTGCTACATGGTGGTGCTCGTGATCGCCGTCAACAGCTTCAGCGTTGCGATTGGATATGCGCGCGGCGCGATTACCGGCATGATCGACTTCATGATGGCTATGCTGCCGCTGTTGTTTGCTCTCATGGCTTCCATGGGGAATATTATCACGGTCTCGGTTGCACATCCGCTCGTGATCTTCATGGTACATACGGTTGGCACGTTGATTAGCACGGTAGTGTTTCCCATGCTATTCTTCTCCGCCCTGCTGCATCTCGTCAGCTCATTGTCCGAGAAATACAAGCTAACCCAGCTTGGAAATCTGCTGAGAGGGGTGGCCATGGGTGTACTGGGGGTATTGCTTACCGTTTTCCTTGGCGTGATCTCGGTTCAGGGCTTAACCAGTTCAGTTTCGGATGGTGTCACCATCCGCGCTGCGAAATACGTCACAGGCAATTTTGTTCCGGTAGTCGGCAAGATGTTTGCAGATGCCACAGACACCGTCATCTCAGCTTCACTGCTGGTCAAGAATTCAATCGGCTTGGCTGGTGTCATCATCATTTTGTTTCTGTGCGCTTTTCCTGCAATCAAAATCTTGACGCTTGCCTTGATATATAACCTGGCGGCTGCCGTCATGCAGCCGCTTGGTGATACACCGATTGCAACCTGTCTGCACACCATCGGCAAGACGATGCTCTACGTATTCGCTTCTCTGGCAGCGGTAAGCATGATGTTCTTCCTGGCGATCACGATACTGCTGACGGCAGGAAACATCACAGTCATGATGAGGTGAAAGGAGTTATGAGGGAAGCGCTCTAGGAGGTATGAAGGATGGACTGGCTCGGCGAATGGTTGAAAAACGTCATCATGGTTGTTCTCTTTGCCGCCTTTGTCGATCTGATATTACCAGGCAAGGCGCTTGAACGATATGCCAGGCTCGTACTAAGCCTGCTCATTCTGTTAACTCTGCTGAGTCCGATTATTCGGCTGCTGACAGATCCACCGGAGAATCAGTTAGCGAGGGAATTGGAGAGACAGGAGAAGGGGTTGCCGGAAGAGGCCCAGTTGAAACAGATCATGGCACAGGCACAGCAGCTTGAAGATGTACGGCAAGGCCAAAGCCTGCAATGGGCCGGTAATGAATTAGCGAAGTTAATGAAGGATGAAATCGCAGCTGAGACGGGGGAATCGGTACTTGAAGTAAATGTAGTCCTTGCAGCGGTGCCCAATGCTAATAACGGCTTCACGAACGCTGAGGTGCGTTCGGTTGAAGTGAAACTGGCGGAAGCAGGCGAGGAGCCTCAAGACAGTAAAAGCGCCGAAGGAGCAGACCAACAACCGATCGACGTCACCCCGGTACATTCGGTTCAGATTCAGGTGGACGTAACGGATGCAGAGCAGAATCAAGGATCTCCTAAGCAGCAGAATGCACAAGAAGTAACGCAATCAGAGCGAACACGAGCAGAGCCGATACGAGATTATATCAGCCGTCGCTATGATCTGTTGCCCGAGGTCATTACGATTTATGTGCCGGTCAAGCGGGTGACAAGAAGCTGTAACGGAGGTGAAATGGTGGGGAATTGGTTGAAGCGAATCGAGCAATGGCTGGGTGGGGGAGTGGGCGGCGTCAAGAAAATGCAAACCTTCCGCTGGCTGATCATTCTTGGGCTTATCGGGGTTGCGATTATGCTGTTCAATTCATTTGTCAACGTGAAGAAGCTGGATCACGAAAATATCGGGAGGGAGCCGCCACCGGAATCCGCGGCCGTATCCACAACGGCGGGCGGTACTACTTCCGGCAGCGAATTCGGAAGTATCGAGCAGGAGTTTGAGGATCGAACAAGGACGATGCTCGAACAAATCGTTGGCGTTGGTGCGGTGGATGTCATGGTAACGGTTGATTCCACGGAGGAGATTGTGGTCAAGAGCAACGTAAAGGATACACAGGAACTTACGGAGGAGACGGATGCGAACGGGGGAAAAAGGCACGTAACAAGTTACCAGCGTGATGGACAGATCGTAACCTATGATGCAGCAGGCGAGCAGACCCCGATCATTACCAAGCGCATCAAGCCCCAAGTTCGCGGTGTGCTGGTCGTTGCGAAAGGGGCTGAGAACGAGGTGGTCAAAAGCCTAATCGTTGACGCAATTCAGCGTGGGCTGAACGTTCCATCCCATAAAATTTCGGTCGTGCCCCGCAAGCAGCAATAATCTGAATTCGTATTCTGTGTTCGATTGATGCAGGTCAAGGTTTTTCAATCAAAAGGAGGAAATGTTCAAATGAATAACAAAAGACAAACCATCTGGTTGGTATCCATGCTTAGTTTAATGGTCATTCTGTCAGCCTACTATTTGTTCACCGATACAGACAGCAAGACGCCGCCAGTCGCAGAGAGTACACAGGTCGACCAAAAAGGAACTGACGCCAATGGACAAGGCACGGTGGATGAACTGGTTGTAAATGAAGTGCTTGAAGAGGGAACGGACGGCGATTCAGGCGCCAATGAACAAGATGGAACGTCTGGCACAGGTGCTGAGACCGGCACGGAAGACCCGGCTAAGGCAACACAAGGCGATCAAGAGGACAAGGCAGCAAAAGAGAACGAGAAAGCAACGGAGCCAGAGGTAACCGAATCCAAAGAAGAAACGAAAGATGCGAAAGATACAAGCAAGGCGACGGATGCCAACAAAACAGATGAAGAGATTCTGAGTGAAATGTCTACTTCCGTACAATCTGCTACAGCTGCGGCCCAACTGGATTTTTACAAGATGGAACGTGAACAAAAAAATAATAAATTATACGATGATTTGATTGCAAAGATCGACAATCATGAGAATAAACCGGACGTAACAGCACAAGCTTCACAACAATGGAAAGAGGCCGAAGAGAAAGAGGCTGCGATCCTGAGTATCGAGGAGTTGCTCCAACAACAGTATGGTAACGCGGTCGTTAAGGAAGAGAGTGAGAAGTATAACGTCGTTGTACTCAGTGAAAAATTGGACGCTAAAGGCGCGGCCGGTATCGTCAGTATGGTCATGAAGGAACTGAGAGTGTCCCCGGACAAAGTAACGGTTCAGTATGTCGCTCCTTAACGATGGATTACAGCGTTCAACATAAACCGCAACGAAACGTCAAATCCGAAAGAGTCCGAGGATTTCCTTGGGCTCTTTCTATTTTTATGGATTGTGATATAATACTCTAAGCTATTGACTGACTGTCCCAAGCAAGGGCTTCCAAGAAAGTGAAGGAGTGAACGTCGATCATGTTTAAATTAAATGAAATCAAGGAACTCATTCAGCTGGTGGATCAAACTTCCGTGCAAGAACTGGAAATCGAGAGTGAGGGTACACGCTTATCCATCAAGAAACCGGGTCCTGCTGAAGTGATAAGCTACCAGGCAGCTCCGCAAGCGTACATACCTGCACCGCAAGCCATGGCGCCACAAGCGACGCAGCCGAATACGAATGCCGCGGCACCGGCAGTTACCCAGGATCCAGTGGAGGATCGTAACAGCTCATTACATAAGATTGTATCCCCGATGGTTGGAACTTTCTATCGTTCCCCATCACCAGAAGCGGCTCCGTTCGTTAGTCCTGGGGATAAGGTAAATGACAAATCCACGGTCTGCATTATTGAGGCGATGAAGCTGATGAATGAACTGGAGGCCGAAATCAAAGGCGAAATCGTAGAGGTACTTGCACAGAACGGTCAGCTTGTTGAATTCGGGCAGCCTCTGTTCCTGGTAAAACCAGAGTAAAGTGGAGTGACTCTGGCGTTGATGCGGAGTCATATGAGTCCGAAGGAGGTTACTGCATGACATTTCAAAAAGTGCTTATCGCAAACCGCGGCGAGATCGCCGTTCGAATTATCCGAGCTTGTCGTGAGCTTGGCATTGCTACGGTAGCCGTCTATTCGGAGCCGGATCGGGAGTCTCTGCACGTAAAACTTGCAGACGAAGCTTATTGCATCGGTCCGACATTGTCCAAAGACAGCTATCTTAATTTTACCAATATCATCAGCGTGGCTACCTTGACCGAATGCGATGCGATTCATCCCGGCTATGGTTTTCTGGCTGAGAATGCAGATTTCGCCGAAATCTGTGAATCCTGTAATATTACCTTCATTGGGCCATCGGCGGATGCGATTAACCGGATGGGTGATAAGGCGGTTGCCAAACAGACCATGAAGAATGCCGGAGTCCCAGTCATACCGGGTTCGGACGGACTGGTTGAAGACGTGAATGAAGCGGCTTTGCTTGCCCGGGAGATCGGTTATCCAGTCATCATCAAGGCGACAGCCGGCGGTGGCGGCAAAGGGATCCGGATTGCGGAAGATGAGGAAGAGTTAATCAAGCAGATTACGAATGCCCAGCAGGAAGCGCAGAAGGCATTCGGCAACGCTGGTGTATACCTAGAGAAATACCTGACTGGCATGAAACACGTGGAAATTCAGATTATGGCAGACAAACACGGCAATGCCGTTCACTTGGGCGAGCGTGATTGCTCGGTACAGCGCCGAAGACAGAAGCTGGTTGAAGAAGCGCCATGCCCTGTGCTGAATGAAGAGGTGCGCAGCCGAATGGGCGAAGCCGCAGTACGCGCAGCCAAAGCGGTTAACTATTCCGGTGCGGGAACCCTCGAATTTTTGCTCGGTCAGGACGAGCAGTTCTACTTCATGGAGATGAACACGCGAATTCAGGTAGAGCATCCTGTGACCGAGATGGTTACCGGCGTGGACCTGATCCAGGAGATGATCTCTGTGGCTGAAGGTAATACGCTGTCGTTCGGTCAAGAGGATATCGTCATTAACGGTTGGTCCATCGAGTGCCGTATTAATGCGGAGAATCCGGATAAGAACTTTATGCCTGCGCCAGGGACGATTCAATTCTATCTGCCACCAGGCGGCCCGGGCGTTCGTGTTGATAGCGCGGCTTATCCCGGATATACAATCTCCCCGTACTACGATTCGATGATTGCCAAGCTGATCGTATGGGCTCCCACACGTGATGCCGCGATTGCGAAGATGAAGCGGGCACTGGCGGAGTTTGAAATTGAAGGTATTTATTCAACCATTCCGTTCCATCAGAAATTGCTGGATCACCCTACGTTCATAAAGGGCGATTTCGATATTAAGTTTCTGGAAGAACATGAGATTTGAATACTTTGGCCAAGTTTGTCATAAACTTGGCCGAATGGTATAGTATGAGTAATAAGAGCGCATGCCGCAAGAGGACTGCTCGCATCCGCTAACTTATTCCGAAAGGTGTGTTGAGACCATGGCGGAAACTTTGCCAACAGAATTTGAACGTACAGATATCGGTGAGATTCAGATCGCGCCGGAAGTAATTGAAGTCATTGCTGGACTAGCCACGGTAGAGGTTCGTGGGGTAGCTGGCATGAGCGGAGGCTTTGCCGGAGGCATTGCGGAACTGCTCGGACGCAAAAATCTGTCTAAAGGCGTTAAAGTTGAAGTAGGTCAACGTGAAGCGGCAGTAGACGTATCCGTCATCGTAGAGTACGGTCATCGTCTTCCGGAAGTAGCGGGCGAGATTCAGCGCAACGTGAAGCGTTCGATTGAGAATATGACGGGACTGAACGTGGTTGAAGTCAATGTACATATTCATGATGTCCACTTCATGAAATCTGCTGAGAAGCAAGATGAGCTCGATCTGATTCAACGCGTGAAATAGAATAATTCGTGATCGTGATATGCCCCCGGCAGCAATGCCGAGGTTTAATCTAATTTAGGAGGTTGTGCTCCATCGTGGCCAAAATCATGGACAGGCTTTTGCTGTTTATTTACAGCTTGAGTATCGGTGTTATATCTGTAGTAGCCATCCTCCTGCTGAGCGGCGCTGTTTCTTATTCGTTAACCAATGAGCAGGAACAACTGTTAATCTGGGCAGGAATTACCGTAGCTGTGATATTATTCTTGTTAAGCATCCGTTTTTTCTACATTTCGGTAAGAAGAGATCGCTCAAATCTGAATTCAATTGACCAGCGGACCGAATTTGGTGATATACAAATCTCGGTGGAGACGATTGAGAATCTGTGCCTTAAGGCAGCTTCCCGCGTCCGGGGTGTTAAGGATCTGAAATCCCGGATTAAAGTATCCCAGGCGGGGCTTGAGATTGCGATTCGTGCGGTTGTGGATGGCGAGGAGTCGATCCCTACCCTGACAACCGATGTACAGAAGCAGGTGCACGATTTTGTGGGAGATACAACGGGAATCCCTGTATCGTCGGTATCCGTGTATATAGCTAACGTGGTTCAGGCACCGAGCTTCAAGAGCCGCGTGGAATAGAGGTGAGCTTCCCACATGCCTTGGAAAGAAATATGGGATAGTCACAGAGGAAGAATCGCCGGGGTTGCCGGCGGGCTTGTGTGCGGACTGATTTATTTATTATCCGGTTTTTGGGATATGCTGTTCTTTGCATTAGTGGTATTTATCGGCTATATCTTTGGCAAGCGCAAAGATTTAAGGCAGGGCTCCCTGTTTCATTGGCAGGAGTGGGGGCGCTGGCTGTCTGAGCGCTGGCGGCCGTTCAAATGACCCTGTGATATGCTTCATTTCGAAAAATGCTAAGACAGGTGCAGCATGCTATTTTTCGACAATGGGCATATCACAGGTTTTTTTATGTGTTGGAACAAGGGCAACATGGGAACATACTAATTAGAAAAATTGGAATCGGACGCGTGCCGTACTCCACAGGAGGAACATTCATGAAAAGACGTGTAGCTAGAGAGATCGCAGTTCAGAGCCTGTACCAGATGGAGATGAACGAGGTGGACGCTGCGGAAGCGGTATCCATGCTGATCTCCGAAGCGGCAGAAGAGAACGAAACCGAGCGGGTCATCGGTGACGAGGGGCAGATGAAGGATTATGTTCTTCAATTGGTCAATGGTACATGGGGTGCCAAACTGGCGATTGATGAACTGTTAACCCATTATCTTAAGGGATGGCAGGTGAGTCGCTTGTCACGAGTAGATCGCCAGATCCTGCGTTTGGCAGTGTATGAGCTGACGTATTCAGTGGACGTGCCAGGCAAGGTTGCCGTTAATGAGGCGATCGAACTGTCGAAGCATTTCGGTACGGATGAATCGGGTAAGTTCGTTAATGGGGTTCTCGGCCGGATTATTGCGGAATTGGATCAGGTGAAGGCCAAGTTAGGTCAGTCCTAGTTCATCGTTTATTGAATCAAGCATGAAACCCATATAAGCAGCATCATTCCATCACAGTGGAGGAGAGATTAGGATGACAGCAGCTACAATATTGAGCGGGAAAGAGATTTCCGCAGAAATTCGTGCACAGATCGCATCGGAGACGGTCCAGCTATCCAAGCAGGGGGTTACGCCAGGACTTGCGGTCGTGCTGGTGGGTGATGATCCGGCGTCCCATGTATATGTTCGCAATAAGGAGAAGGCATGCCAGGACCTGGGATACTATTCCGAAGTGCATCGTCTGTCAGCAGATTCCAGCCAGGATGAGGTGTTGGCACTGGTGGACAAGCTGAATGCCCAGCCATCTGTACACGGGATATTGGTGCAGTTGCCTCTGCCCAAGCATATTAACGAAAAAGCCGTAATCGATGCCATCTCGGTATTGAAGGATGTAGATGGTTTCCATCCGGTGAACGTGGGTAACCTCGTGATAGGGGACGATAGCTTGCTCCCTTGTACGCCGGCGGGTGTAATCGAGATGATTAAGCGAACAGGCATTGAAATCTCGGGCAAGCATGCGGTCGTAATCGGCAGATCCAATATCGTGGGCAAGCCGGTATCCCTGTTGCTGCAGCGTGAGCACGCTACAGTCACGATGTGTCATTCGCGCACGGTTAATATGGCTGAGCTTGCCCGCCAAGCAGATATTCTCGTCGTTGCCATTGGCAGAGCGAATATGATTGATGAGCGTTACATTAAGCCCGGCGCAGTTGTGATCGATGTCGGCATGAATCGCCTTCCGAACGGGAAGCTGGCCGGCGATGTGGACTTTGAGCGCGCAAAGGCAGTGAGCGGACCCATTACGCCGGTTCCCGGGGGAGTCGGCCCCATGACAATAACAATGCTCATGCAGAACACCTTGATTGCAGCCAAAAGGCTGAACGGGCTCGTCTGATATGAAGCAGTCGGAACCGACACGCGTGTTATCCGTCAAGGATTTAAACCGATATATTCGAATGAAAATGGAGGGAGATTCACGACTGTCCGACGTTTGGATCCGTGGCGAGATTTCGAACTTTACGCATCATTCCAGCGGTCATATGTACTTTACATTAAAGGACGAGGGCAGCAGAGTGAAGGCGATTATGTTCGCATCACATAATCAAAGGCTGCCCTTTATTCCCAAGGAGGGCTCCCGGGTAATCGCACGAGGGAACGTTTCGGTTTATGAACGGGATGGTCAGTATCAGTTCTATGCCGTGCAAATGCAGCCTGACGGAATTGGCAGCCTTTATCTTGCATACGAACAGTTGAAATCGAAGCTGGATGCAGAGGGGCTGTTCGCAGCGGAGCGGAAACGTCCGTTACCGCTTTTTCCGAAGACCATCGGGGTCATTACCTCTCCTACCGGTGCAGCCGTACGCGATATTATGATTACGATTCGGAGACGTTATCCCCAAGCCAAAATCATTCTTTATCCGGTCCTTGTTCAAGGCAAAGGAGCGGCGGCCTCAATTGTCAAAGCCATTCGCTTGATGAACGAATGGACTGAGGGCGATGTGCTGATCGTCGGACGAGGCGGAGGCTCGCTTGAAGAGTTATGGGCTTTTAATGAGGAAGCGGTCGCAAGAGCGATTTATCAGTCTCGGATTCCGGTTATATCGGCAGTAGGGCATGAAACGGACTTCACGATCGCTGATTTCGTAGCGGATCTCCGCGCAGCTACACCAACAGCTGCGGCTGAATTGGCAGTACCCAGCAGTTCCGAGCTGAAAGGGCAATTGCTTCAAAGGCAGCGACAACTGAAGCAAGGTTTACGGCAGCGGCTTGAACGAAGCCAGGAGCGATTAGCTGCGCTTCAGCGATCACCGGTGCTTGTGCATCCGAGAAGATATATGTTACAGCATGCGGAACGGCTGGATATGCTGTCACAACGGCTACAAGGGACGATAAAGTCTCGAATGTCCATTCATCAAGAGCGTCAGCGCTCCTTGCATCAAGGTTTGATCCGGTTCAATCCGCGCATTCAGGCTGAAGTTGCAGCACGCAGGAAGGATCAGAGCACCAGGCAGCTAATGAATGCAATGCAGGTCGTGATGAAGTCCAAGCTGTTGAAGCTTCAAACCGAGATGAGGCATCTGGATGCTTTAAGTCCGCTTAAGATTATGTCTAGGGGTTACAGTCTTGTCTACGACGAGAGTGAACAGAGGTTGGTCAAGTCATTACATGATGTCCAGCCAGGCGATATGGTTAACGTCAGAGTCAGCGATGGACAACTCCAATGTCAGGTTTGGGGTATGAAGGAGGATGGAGAAGATGGCAAATGAGGCGACAGAGATCAGTTTTGAAGAAGCATGGCACAGCTGGAGACGATTGTCGAACAGCTTGAAGATGGCGATGTTCCCTTGGAGAAAGCGATCGATCTCTTCCAGCGCGGTATGAAGCTGTCACAGTTATGTGGGCAGAAGCTGGAGCAGGTGGAGCAGAAAATTGAGATGATTGTGGAAGAAGGCGGAGAATTAAAGCGCAAGCCATTTGGCGGAACATTGGAAGAGACAGGTGAACTTAGTGAATAAAAAACCTCCATTTAAAGCATATATGAATGAAATTTGTGACCGGTTGGATACAGAGTTAACTTCGTTATTACCTGAGGGATGGAAAGTACCTGAAACCCTTCGTAAATCCATGACGTATTCATTAATGGCAGGCGGCAAGCGTATGCGACCGCTGCTTGTGATTGCTGCCTGCGAAGCAGCCGGTGGAAATCGCGAAGCGGCGATGCCGGTAGCTTGTGCAGTTGAGATGATACATACGTACTCTCTAATTCATGACGATTTACCGGCGATGGATGATGACGACTACCGCCGCGGTCAATTGACTAATCACAAAGTTTATGGCGAAGCGGCTGCCATTCTGGCAGGAGACGCGCTTCTTACCCATGCATTTTACAATGTGGTCCAATCGGCACGAAAGCATGGCGTGCCTGCTGAGCAAGTCCTTGCCATCGTTGAGGATCTTGCGGAATACGCAGGACCAAGAGGCATGGTGGGCGGACAGGTTGCCGATATGGAAGGGGAACAAGGCATCACGAATCTGGCACAGTTGGAATATATTCATCTGCACAAAACGAGTGATCTCGTGATGTTCTCGCTGATGGCCGGGGGAAGAGTTGCAGGTTGTACGCCGGAGCAGATCGAATCACTGCGTGCTTTCGGTCAAGGTATTGGGCTCGCATTTCAAATCCAGGATGACATTCTGGACTTGATCGGGGACGAGGCTAAACTCGGGAAAGCGGTACAGAGTGATGTGAAACAGGAGAAAGTCACCTATCCGTACTTTATCGGCTTGGATGCCTCGAAGGAGGAAGTGAGACGCTTGACAGAGGAAGCCAAGAAAGCGCTCATAGCCGGTAATTTCCATGATCCGTCCAGACTGCTTGAGATCGCCGATTACTTGATGGCGCGGGACCACTAAGCATGGCTTTACATGCAATCAGTTTTTTTGTGATATAATGTCTATTAATGGCTACATGTATCTAAGTCTCATTGAAGTACAACATAATCAAGGAAAGCGGGGAGATCCTTCGTGCTTCTTCCAAATATCAAACAACCAGAACAAATAAAACACCTATCGGTGGACGAACTAGAGGACTTGGCAGCTGAGATCCGTCAATTTCTGATTGAAAAATTGTCCGTTACCGGTGGTCATCTTGCACCGAATCTGGGAGTGGTTGAACTCACGCTGGCCTTGCACTATTGCTTTGACAGCCCTCGTGACAAGATGATATTCGACGTGGGTCATCAATCCTATGTACACAAAATCTTAACGGGTCGGATGGATAAGTTCGATACCCTCCGTAAATACAAGGGCTTGTGCGGCTTTGTAAAGCGTTCGGAGAGCGAACATGATGTCTGGGAAGCGGGACATAGCAGCACGTCGCTCTCTGCAGCAATGGGCATGGCCATGGCTCGTGATCTCAAAGGCGATGATAACCGCGTCATTGCCATGATCGGCGATGGGGCACTAACAGGCGGTATGGCATTTGAAGCCTTGAATCATATCGGCCACGAACGGACGAAACTGACGGTCATTCTGAACGACAACGAGATGTCGATCGCTCCGAATGTAGGGGCGATGCATAATTATCTGAGTAAAATTCGTTCCGATCGATATTATTTACGTGCTAAAGACGAAGTGGAAATGCTCCTTAAGAAAATCCCTGCAATCGGCGGCAAGCTGGCCAAGACTGCGGAGAAGATGAAGGACAGCCTGAAATATATGATGGTTCCCGGAGTATTGTTTGAGGAACTCGGTTTTACTTATCTGGGCCCGGTCGACGGGCATGATCTCAATAAACTGATCGATACTTTGAAACAAGCTGATAACGTTGATGGTCCTGTACTGATTCATGCGATTACGACCAAGGGCAAAGGTTATCGCCCAGCGGAATCGGATTCACATAAGTGGCATGGCATCACGCCATACAAGATCGAATCAGGCCAAGTTCTAAAAGCAGTCGGTAACCCGATGTACACCGAGGTGTTCGGGCAGACGCTGATTGAACTTGGCGAGCAGGATGAGCGGATTGTGGCTGTAACGCCGGCGATGCCTGGTGGCTCCGGTCTGATTCCGTTCAGCAAGAAATTCCCTGACCGCATGATTGATGTGGGCATTGCGGAGCAACATGCAGCTACACTGTGCGCAGCGCTGGCGATGGAAGGGATGAAGCCAATCTATGCGGTTTATTCCACTTTCATGCAGCGGGCGTATGATCAGATTGTTCACGATATTTGCCGTCATAACGCCAACGTCATGTTCGCGATCGACCGTGCCGGTTTTGTTGGCGCAGATGGAGAGACGCACCAAGGTGTATACGACGTGGCCTTTATGCGACATATCCCGAATATGGTCATTATGATGCCCAAGGATGAGAATGAGCTTCGTCATATGATGAAGACAGCTCTTGATTATGACGATGGACCGATTGCATATCGCTATCCGCGTAACAACGTACGCGGCGTTCCGATGGATGCTGAATTAGTGCCTATTCCGATTGGGACATGGGAGACGGTTCGTCCAGGTGAAGGGTGCGCGATATTGGCTTCTGGCCCGATGGTTCAATTGGCTGAAGAAGCAGCTGATCATCTTAAGCGCGAAGGCATTATGATCGAGGTGGTTAACGCGCGCTTCCTTAAGCCACTTGACAGTCATAAATTGAATCAGCTTGCAGCATCAGGCACCTCCATGCTGGTCCTCGAAGAAGCTTCTCAGGCCGGCAGTTTGGGCAGCGCGATTCTTGAATATTACGCTGAGCAGGGTACTCATGATGCCGTTGTTTCCTTGAAAGGAATTGAAGACCGCTTCATCGAGCACGGCAGCATTCCGCAACAGCGTGAAGAAGTAGGCCTTACGCTGGAATCGGTCTGTCAGGAAATTCGTGCACTGAAGGCATCGCGGGCCGCACTGTTAGGTAAGCAGAGTTTTAGCTCTTAAGTAAACGGTTAGGAGTAAATAATGGAGTCATCTTTGAAAGAACGAATTGATGTCCTGCTGGTGGAGCAGGGATACTACGAAAGCCGGGAGAAGGCCAAAGCGGCGATTATGGCAGGTTTGGTCTATGCAGGTACGGAACGGATCGAGAAGCCGGGGATGAAGATTCCTAGGTCCTCTGAATTGAAAGTCAAAGGCTCTGTCCATCCTTATGTGAGCCGTGGAGGGTTGAAGCTTGAGAAAGCTTTAACCCAGTTCGGAATATCGATGACCGATCGCACGATGCTGGATATCGGATCCTCCACGGGTGGGTTCACGGATTGTGCTTTGCAGCATGGAGCAAGTTACGTCTATGCGATTGATGTCGGTTATAATCAGCTTGACTGGACTCTGCGTAATGATGAGCGGGTAAACGTAATGGAGCGAACGAATTTCCGTTACATGACACCGGACGATCTGTCAGGGCCCGCACCGGATTTTGCAAGTATCGATGTTTCCTTTATATCACTGCGGATCATTTTGCCACCTCTGAAAGAACTGTTGACCAGACCAGGAGATGTGGTGGCATTGATCAAACCGCAGTTTGAGGCTGGCCGGGAGAAAGTTGGCAAATCCGGTGTCGTAAGGGATCCGAAGACTCATAAGGAAGTGTTGTCCCAGGTATTGAATTTTGCTCACGAGATCGGTTTTCAACTGATGAATCTTACCTTCTCCCCAATTACGGGCGGTGAAGGAAATATTGAATTCCTGGCCCACTGGCGTATTGAACCGGAGGGTGCTGAATTATCGGAAGAACCGGTATTGGAAGATAATCTCGATCAGGTGCGAATTCATCCATGGATCGAGGAAGTTATTGCGCAGGCAACCCATACATTCACAGGAAACTCATCGAAATGATGGGTTTCTTTTGCTGAAAAAGAGGAATTTATGTTCTCATACGCGAATACAAAGTTCGAGGTGAGAACATGAGCGAGCGTTATGATTGGTTGTTAATGATATTGCTTGGGATTATTGTAGCCTTGCTTATCGGTTACAGGCTGAATCGCTGGCTGATGTCACCATCACCGGATCGATTGCCTGGTATCCCGATAAATGAAACGATCGCCGATCATCCAGCCATTGGGATGCTGGAGCGTGAGGGATATGACGTGGTTGGGGGTAAAGTAAAAGTAAACTTATCTTTCGAGACGGGAAATAAACCGCTTCATAGCCGCTTGTTTATCGATTATGTTGCATCCGATGACCGGGGAGAACTTTATATGGTCAAGCTTTCAAGAGATCGCCTGCCGTTGGACTGGACCGGATCTGGGATTCGGGATAGGTTAATGTCATATCTGCTGCTCTATCCGGAATGTGCCGGATTGCTGTATGTGGATGTAGAGGAGCAAACCATACACGTTGTGAACATGGATTGGTCTGACGAAGAATGGATTGGAAATGATGAATACAACAGTTAAAATTTCAGGAGGCCTATATGAAGGGACAACGCCATATCAAAATCAGGGATATCATAACCCATCATGATATAGAGACACAGGATGAACTGGTCGATGCACTGCGTGCTGAAGGATTTCAGGTTACTCAGGCCACCATATCGAGGGACATTAAAGAACTGCTGCTAATTAAAGTTCCTACTGACGATGGACGATATAAGTATTCCATGCCGACAGATCAGAGGTACAATCCAGTGCAGAAACTGAGACGTGCGCTTGTAGATAATTTTGTATATATTGATCGGGCAGGCAATCTGGTAGTTATGAAATGTCTCCCGGGCACAGCTAATTCCGTGGCCGTACTTCTGGATAACATGGAGTGGTCTCATGTTATGGGGACGATCTGTGGCGATGATACGATCCTGTTGATCTGTCGGACGGAGCAAGACGGTGAACTCGTCGTGAACCAGATCCAAAGTTACATTTCATAGCCAAGAGCTTACCGGATGTAGATAAAGATGTAGCATGTTGTGGAGGTGTAATTGATGTTAAACACGCTGTCCATTCGTAATTTGGCGGTGGTCGAAAGTGTGGATGTGTTGTTCTATCCTGGATTTCACGTGCTTACAGGGGAGACTGGCGCAGGTAAATCGATTATTATCGATGCGCTTGGATTGATAGCCGGCGGCCGCGGCTCCGCGGATCTTATTCGGTATGGCTGCGACAAGGCGGAAATCGAAGCTTTATTCGAGTTAAGTCCTACCCATCCGGTATGGGAAACGTTAAGGGCGCTCGGAATCGCTGCGGATACGGACGAACATCTTCTAATTAGAAGAGAGTTAACGGCGCAAGGCAAGAGCACCTCGAGAATTAATGGTCAGTTGGTCAACCTGAGTATGCTACGAGAAGTGGGGGAGAAGCTGGTCAATATTCATGGCCAGCATGAACATCAAAGTTTGTTGCGCGCCGACCAGCATATGAGTCTGCTGGATACGTACGGCGACAAAACCATCGGACCTGCCAAACGCAGTTATCAGGAGCTTTATAAGGAATTCAGCCAGGTGGAAAAAGAGCTTAGAGATCTGCAAGAAAGCAGCCAAAAGGCATATCAGATGCTGGATATGTATCGTTTTCAACTTGAGGAAATCGCTGCGGCGGAGCTGAAATCGGGTGAAGATGCTGATCTCTCCGAGGAACGCACCAAGCTATCGCACAGCGAGAAGATGATGGATTCTGTAGCAGGTGCATATGAGATACTATACGGTGCCTCTGGTCTGGAGTCCGTCAGTCGAGCGGTTTCGAAACTTGACGATGTTGCTGCCTTTGACGAGAGGGGACTCAAGCCATTGGTGGAGCAACTGCAGTCTGCTTATTATCAGCTTGAAGACGCCGTCTTCCAGTTACGGGATTACCGGGATGGCATTGAATTTAATCCCGAACGATTAAATGAGATTGAGCTTCGTCTTGATATGATTTCCGGGTTGCGCCGAAAATATGGGGATAATGTGGAGCAAATTCTGGAATACTACGTTAAAATTCAGCAGGAATCTGACATGCTGGAGAACAAGGATGAATTCATACAGAACTTGGAGAGTCGTCGCAACGATCTTCTTGAGAAATTATTCATTCGTGCCCAAGATCTAAGTGAAGCCCGCAAGCGGTGTGCCGGGGATTTGGCAAGGCAAGTTGAAGGTGAGTTAAAGGATCTGCAGATGGGGAGAACATCGCTTGAGGTTCGTCTTGAAGTACAACTGGACCCGGATGGGTATGAGCTGAACGGACAACGAGTTCGATTGAGCAAACACGGAATCGATACGGCCGAGTTTCTGATATCAGCGAATCCTGGCGAGCCGCTTCGTCCCCTTGCCAAAATCGCCTCGGGTGGAGAAATGTCCAGAATTATGCTGGCGATGAAGAGTATTTTCGCACGGCATGATCAAATACCTGTCCTCATCTTCGATGAAGTGGATACCGGCGTAAGTGGGAGAGCAGCCCAGTCGATTGCTGAGAAATTATTTGTGTTAGCCAAGACCTGTCAGGTATTCTCCATTACTCATTTGCCGCAAGTTGCGTGCATGGCCGATCATCAGTATCTGATCGAGAAGCAGCTTGAATCCGAGCGCACCCTGACCAAGGTGAAGCATCTTAATGAAGAGGGGCGGATCAAAGAGCTTGCACGGATGCTGGGTGGTGTTGAAATTACGGAAAAGACACTTCATCATGCCCAGGAAATGCTCAATCTGGCGGCGGCGCAAAAGGCTTCCAGAACAGCTTCGGGTCAATGATTGACAGTTATAAATCCCTAAGGGCGGGGTAACTTAAAGGTACGCAATTGGCGACCACCTTTTCGTCAAGCGAAAGAAGAAAAAGGGAGCGTGACAGCCATTGAAGCCCCACCTCAGGAGAAAACTGCTCGGTTTCGTTCTTGCTTTCCTTCTTTGTTTCCTTGGTACTGCTGATCCTGTTCAATCTTATGCATCATTGCCAGATGAGCTTCGATTGATAAGGGGCCAACAGTCCCGCCTGGAAGTCGCCATGCCGGTTCAAGCCCTCGCTTCCGTTGATCGTCCGGATGTCGTTCAGCTTAATGATTCCGAGGCTTCCAAACTTCAGGTTTCGTTAAAGCAGCCTCTGCGCCTGAATCCAAGGCAAAGTGGCAAAGCTGAGGTAACACTGAAATTATTCGGTAAAATTCCTCTGAAGACCGTTCATGTCAATGTGATGCCAGAACTTAAAGTTATCCCCGGTGGTCAGACGATCGGCGTTAAAGTCAAGTCTTCCGGTATTCTTGTTGTCGGTCATCATTTGGTACGTGCCCAGAATGGAGCTAAGGTGTCGCCTGGTGAGACTGCTGGATTGAAACTCGGCGATTTATTGACGGTGATGGACGGCAAACCGCTTAATGATGTTACGAAGGTAGCTGAGCTTGTTGAGAAGGCCGGCAAAGCGAAGAGACCACTCGAAATTACGTTCAAGCGCAATGGCAAAGAAATGAGAACTAAATTGAGTCCAGCCTATGATCAGGAAGATCAGAGCTGGCGTCTGGGGTTATATATTCGTGATTCTGCGGCTGGTGTTGGGACGCTGACTTTTTTTGCACCCCATCAGAAGGTGTACGGGGCGCTTGGTCATGTAATCACCGACATGAACACGCAGACTCCGATCGAGGTTGGCAGTGGTCAGATTGTACAGTCTAACGTCACTTCCATTAACCGCAGCGAAGAAGGAGAGCCTGGCGAGAAGCGGGCGACTTTCACGAAAGATGGCAAGGTATTAGGAAATGTCGAGCGCAACACGCATTTCGGCATCTTCGGCAAGATGAACAACCTGCCGGATCATGGGCTGTACCAGGAGCCCATACCTGTCGCACTCTCCCATGAAGTAAA
The DNA here is from genome assembly GCF_001315105.1 of Paenibacillus sp. JCM 10914. Taxonomy (GTDB): domain Bacteria; phylum Bacillota; class Bacilli; order Paenibacillales; family Paenibacillaceae; genus Paenibacillus_AQ. Next base: position 559,571 of record NZ_BAZR01000001.1, read on the forward strand.
GGAAGGACCAGCCGAGATTCTTACGGTTGTTGAAGGGCAAGAAGTTGAGCGATTCGCGGTGGAAATCGTTCATATCTCCAAGCAAGATGCTCCGGCAACGAAGGGTCTGGTTCTGCGAATTACCGATCCGACACTGCTCAAGAAGACCGGTGGCATCGTTCAAGGCATGAGTGGTAGTCCAATTGTCCAGGATGGTAAATTGATCGGTGCTGTGACGCACGTATTCGTCAATGATCCAAAATCGGGATATGGCTGCTTCATTGAATGGATGCTGCAAGATTCAGGCGTCATGCAACCCACAACGAAATCTGCACCACAGAATCTCAAGGCAGGATAGCTGCCTTGAGATTTTTTGTCGTAAAATAACGAAATAAGCGAAAAAATGCAACAAAATATTTAATTATAAATCAAGTTGAAAAAAAAATAAAGAAAAATAATTTTCGACAGAAGGAATTTAATTATGTATGTCGAAAATGTTAAAGCACAAGAAAAACAAAAATGCTTGGAAATCATTTTTCATCAGATAAAGGAGGAGCACGAATTGCAAAAGATCGAAGTTTTATTAGCAGATGACAACCGTGAATTTACGAATTTGCTTGGGGAATACATCTCGGATCAACAAGATATGATGGTATCCGGTATTGCTTATAATGGTGAAGAAGTATTGAGTATGATTGAGGAGACTGGCAAAGTACCGGATGTTCTCATTCTCGATATTATCATGCCACATCTCGATGGACTCGGTGTACTTGAACGTCTACGCGATATGAACTTATCCCCGCAGCCGAAGGTCATCATGTTGACTGCATTTGGACAAGAGAATATCACTCAGCGTGCCGTGCAATTAGGTGCTTCTTATTATATCTTGAAACCATTCGATATGGAGGTGCTCGCAAGCCGAATCCGTCAACTGGTCGGTTCACCAAGCAGCATTTCCACGAACTCTCCGTTTACGAGCATGAAATCAAATGTGGTACCGATGGGTAAAGGTAAAAATCTGGATGCCAATATCACGTCGATCATCCATGAAATTGGTGTGCCTGCCACATTAAGGGATATCAGTATTTACGCGAGGCCATTACGATGGTCTATAATAACATCGAGATTCTCGGTGCGATTACCAAAACGCTGTATCCGGCGATCGCTGAAAAGTTCAAAACGACACCTTCACGAGTGGAACGTGCGATTCGCCATGCCATTGAAGTGGCTTGGACGCGCGGTAACATCGATTCCATCAGCCATCTGTTCGGTTACACAATCAATATCAGTAAATCCAAGCCAACCAACAGCGAGTTCATCGCGATGGTGGCAGACAAGCTGCGGATCGAGCATAAAGTGTCGTGAAAGGGTAAGGACTAATTAGGAAGGGATTTAGGGTTATGGACAAAATGTCGCCTAAATGTCTACTTGATCACAACATAACAAAACACTCCTTTACGGTTTGGCAGCAGCCAACCGGCAAGGGAGTGTTTTTGTTTATGCCAACTTATAGATAATAAATTTTGAATTGAATATCTTGAGCATGATTACCGAACTTTTTACCGAACAGCGTTGCGCCTCCCACGTGCTCAGCGTCAGCCTTTACTTCGATCTGGAACGTCCAGCGATCACACCTTGGATCAAGATCGTCCACAGATACCGCTGAGAGGGGATCGCCGTCAATATACGTACCATGGCTGGTAATGCGAATCGTCTTCAGCAGACCGTATTGATTAATGTTGTGCGGCCACCAAGCCGGCGTATACTTGCCGCGGGTGTCGGCAAAATCGCCCGGACTGGTCCATGTACCAAGTTCAAGGCCATTTAAAGAAAATGTGATGTCTGATGGCCAGACATCATTGGAGAACGGAAACTCTGAAGAGATTTCCAGACTGATCTCATACTGCTGCAACTTCTCGTCCTCCTGCAAGAAATTCGCGATATGGTATTGGATAAAACCCTCGGTAAACCATAGTATCTCCGCATCCACACGTTTCGGATCCATGAAATACTTGGGCTCGTCTACTCTTCCAATAAATTCCTTGTCCGTTGCAAGCCCACAAGTCGGTTTCAAGTCATAATCGGTGTAATGTCCAATTGGGACAGAAGTCTCATAAGCAGCGAAGGAATGAAAGATCTTTTTGGGAAAATTAATCTCAATATGATCCACCTTCAGGATGGAAATTCGCTGTTGGCCAGATTTGCCGGGGACTTTCTCGGTTCGAATAATACCCGCATCCTCGAGTTTCTGAATATGTTTGGTTACAATAGGGCTGCTGATTTGCAGTTCTTTAGCGAGATCTTTGATATTCATTTTATTTTTGGAGAGGAGTTGAATGATTTTGATTCGAACCTCACTTGCAAGAGCCTCGTACACGACAAGCGATGATGTATCGATCTCCAATTGCATCGGACCACTTCTTTCTCCTATTATCATGAACCAAAACCATGGGTTCATATGCATGATACCATACCCATTATTAACCTGTATATAAATCAAAGCGAAAAAACATAGGATTAATTCGAAATTTAATTAATATAAATGTTAATTAAGTATTTAAATATTAAATATAATTTATATTAATGTTATTGACACCGCTTTCATTACACATGTATACTGAATCAAAGTTAATCGTTACAGCCATGTATTGGATATAAGATTAACTAAATGATTCCTGACAGGAGGAGAGCAGGTTGAAGAAAAAAATGGGGGTTTCACTAGTATTCGTATTATTGATCGTTGCAATATTAGGCGGGTGCGGCAACGCCGATCAGAATACAATTACGTTCTGGACTCCGTTGACGGGTGAAGACGGTGCTTATATGGACCAATTGGTGAAGGACTATAATGCAACGGATCCTGAATTCAAAGTGAAGCACGTCATTACCTCGGACATGTACACCAAAATCTCTACCGTTATTAATTCAGGCAAAGGCGTCCCAGATTTATCAATCATTCATGCAGACCGAGTTCCAAGCTTTGTGAAGCAAGGTGTTCTTGAGCCGATGACAACGATCATGCAGTCATGGCCAGAGCTGAAGGAGGATAACTACCTTCCCCAAGCTTGGGCAACTGGTAACATTGAAGGAACGCAATACACGGTGCCGCTGGATATCCACAGTAATGCGATGTACTACAATACAGCACTGCTTCAGAAATATAACGTAGAAAGCTTTTTGGATGATGATATCGTCACGATTGATGAAATCCTCTCATTGCAAGGCAAGTTGGAGGAAGGAGATTATGTGGTCAATGATGCCCTGTTAGGCTGGGTCGTTATGGCGCAGATCCAGAATGTGGGGGGCAGGATCGAACAGGATGGTCAACCGGCGGTGAACACGGATGCGATGAAGCAAGCTTTTCTGGAAATCAAGAAAATTGCGGATGCCGGTTTGATGACACCGTTCGGTGAAGACGGATATTTGATGTTCCAGGCAGGGAATGTATTATTCTCGACGGACGGGACTTGGAGCTCGACAGCTCATGCGTCGGTGGAGGGACTGGATTTCGGTGTAACGAACATTTACTCTCCGAGTGCCGATAAATTTACGAATCGATCTTCCTCGCATCTGTTTTCCATGCTGAAGAACGAGAAGAGGTCCGAAGACAAGGAGCAGGGAATCGGGCAGTTTCTTGAATTCATTCGGTCGCATTCCATTGAGTGGGCGAAAGCCGGTCAGATCGTGGCAAGTAAGCAAGTTATCGAAAGCCCGGAATACAAGGACTACATCCAATCCTTCTATACTTCCAATGACAGGGAGACCGAATCTCTCTATATCTATACGTACGAATATTATCCATACGTAGCTGAAGCGGTCGACTCCTATGCAGCGGACATCGTTCGCGGCAACGTCGATTTGGATGAAACTCTCCAAAAGATGCAGAAAGAAGTAGAGGATAAGATTGAACAAGGCTCAGCTGCCAAGTAAAGGGATGCGCAGTTTGATTTGAAAAAAAGAAATGTGCCGGGCGTGTGGCACATTTCTTTTCCAAAAGGAGTATGAAGCACATGAATAAGAAGTCGTTGACGCCTTATTTCTTTGTTGGACCGCATCTGATTCTGTTTATGGTATTTATTCTGCTGCCGACGATCTTCGGCATTTACGCCTCGTTTACCCAGTGGAATCTGATGAACGAACCTGTGTGGGTTGGCTTGGCCAATTACAAAACGATCTTGTTCGACAGTGACTCCACTTTCTATACGCAATTTATGAACGGTCTGAAGAATACGTTGATCTTCGTGGTGTTAAGTGTGCCGATTCTAATCATTATTCCTTTGATGATTGCCGTGTCGCTTGAACACAAACAGGTGAGAATGAAAGGGTTCATTCAGTCTGTGCTGTACATCCCCGGTCTGATTTCCATCTCGGCCGCAGCATTAATCTGGTCCTTGATCTTCAATAAACAGCTTGGCATTACCGGCAATATATTCGGTTCAGAAACGGTTTGGGCCGCTAATCAGCCCTACGCCTGGCTTATTATTATCGTCATTACAGTATGGGGTGGCGTAGGTGGCAATATGATCATTTACCGTGCATCGATCAGTGGTGTCTCCAAAGATCTATACGAGTCAGCTGAGATGGACGGAGCTGGACCTGTGCGTAGATTCTCAAGCATCACCTTGCCCTCCATCCGATTCCCGCTTATTTATACGTTTGTGATGACGACAGCCGGGGCATTTAATGTATTTGGACAGCCGTTAATGATGACAGACGGAGGGCCGAGACAGAGTACAACGGTGCTCATGATGTACATCCGCCAGTTGGCTTTCGGACATGGCGAGTCGATTGCGGGGATGGCATCCGCGATGGCTGTGTTGCTCGGCTTGGTGATTCTAGTTATTTCGGCCCTACAGTATTATGTGATGAATCGAAATGCGTCTTAGCATCTGAATACAAACAAGCTGGCATCAGAAGACGGATATGAAAGAAGGCAGGTGTATGAAGCAATGTCAACTCAGGTGAATCAAGAGCAGGTCCCGGTTCCCTCTCAATCGATGACGGGCAAATCGGCTCCGCGGCCCCACCGACGATTTTCCAATATTCCGGTTTCAAAGTACGTGGCATATATCTTTCTGCTTGTGTTGTGCGTGATCTGGGCCGTACCCGTTCTCTTCGGCATTACGACTTCTTTTCGTTCGCAAGCCGAAGTGGTATCCACCGGGTTCAGGCTGCTGCCGGACACATGGATTTTCGATAACTATATAAGCATCCTTCAGAATACGTCGACTGCGCCGATTGTGCGTTGGCTCATGAATTCGATATTTATCGCGACGCTGCATACTTTTCTCGTCGTTGTCGTGATTTCCGTTACAGGATATGGTTACTCGCGCATGAACTTTAAAGGAAGGGATGCACTATTCTTTACACTGCTTGGCATTTCTTTCTTCCCGGGTGTCGTGAATCTGATACCTTCTTACAAAATCATTGAGACCCTGGGCTGGGTCAACACTTCATGGGCAATGATCATTCCTGGCTTGGCGGGTATGGGCAACATCTTCCTCGTACGTCAGTTTATGATGGGCATTCCGAAGGATCTTGATGAATCGGCACGGGTGGATGGAGCTGGAGATTTCAAAATCTATTATGCCGTGGTACTGCCGTTGATGAAGCCGGTCCTTATTGTGTGTGCTTTATTCTCGTTCACCGGGTCATGGAATGATTTTCTCTGGCCGGTGATCGTCTATACCGATGTTGATAAGATGCCGATTACAGCGGGACTTTTATTACTTCAAGATATTTACGGCAATTATCGTATGATTGGGCAATTGATGGGTTCGGCGATGCTTGCGATTATTCCGACGCTGCTGCTGTTTCTGTTCGCCCAAAGATACTTTGTGCAATCGATTAATCTAAATGCAGGCATTAAAGGTTAACAATCAAAACGATTAAAATTATCATGTATAGGAGTTCTCATCATGAACGATTACGAGCTTAATATTATCAACCCCTTCATTCTGCAGAGCTGATCCTTGGATTTACAAGCATAACGATGGATACTATTACTTTACAGCATCGGTGCCTGAGTATGATCGAATTGAGCTGCGCCGTTCGAAGCGATTACAGGACTTGCCGAACGCCTGCAGCATAACCATCTGGAGAAAGCACGACACGGGGCTGATGAGTGCCAATATATGGGCTCCGGAACTTCATTATATAAATGGAAAATGGTACGTGTATTATGCAGCAGCTCATACCTCCGCGGCGAAGGAAGGGCTGTTCGATCACCGCATGTTTGTCTTGGAGAATGCTGCCGCAAATCCTCTGGAAGGCGAGTGGGTGGAGAAAGGACAAGTAAAGACAGAATGGGAATCCTTTGCCCTCGACGCTACAACGTTCGAACATCGAGGCGAGCGTTTCTACGTTTGGGCTCAGAAAGATCCCAGTGTAGAGGGGAATTCCAATCTGTACATCTCATTGATGGAGAATCCCTGGACACTGACAGGACCGCAGGTATGTCTCTCCACTCCGGAGTATGAGTGGGAGACACAGGGATACCTCGTTAATGAAGGTGCGGCTGTTCTAAAGCGCCACGGGAACATTTTTATGACATATTCGGCGAGTGCCACGGACCATCATTATTGTATGGGGTTATTAACGGCAAGTGAAGATGCTGACCTGATGAATCCTGCTTCATGGGTGAAATCCCCTGCACCTGTATTCACGACCTCAGAGGCAAACGGACAATATGGCCCGGGCCACAACAGCTTCACGGTATCCGAAGACGGCTCGCTGGATCTGCTGGTCTATCATGCCAGAAGCTATAAGGAGATCGAAGGCGATCCCTTATACGATCCGAACCGGCATACGCGTGTTCAGGTCTTCCACTGGAATGATGATGGAACTCCGAATTTTGGGACGCCGCGAGCGGACACAACATCCTGATATATTACATTACCAATAAACCGTTCCTTCTGACCAAAGGGGCGGTTTTCTTGTGTGTATTTTAACGACTATAGACCAGAAAGCAATGAAATATAGGAGAAAAGAAGGAGTCTGAGATGTGTTTGGAGAAAAAGGGACAGACTGCGATCAGATATGTTAAATTAGGAAGCGACTTGCGTAGTTCCAAATATTCGATATTTCTTGTACGTAAGGAGGTAAGAATACATGGCAAAAATACTCATTTTGGGCGGCACCCGTTTTTTCGGAAAAAGACTGGTGAACCGTCTCCTGGCGAATGGGGACGAGATTAGCATCTTGACGCGAGGTAACCATCAAGATTCATTTGGCGATGCCGTTCACAGACTGCTAGTGGACCGGAAAGATTCCGCGGCGCTTAAAGCAGCTGCCGGTAATCAAGATTGGGACGTCGTATACGATAATATATGTTATACTCCGGAAGAAGCCGCGCAAGCCGCTGATATTTTTACCGGCCGGGTGGGGCAATATGTTCTGACCTCGACACTGTCGGTGTATGATTTTGCCGATCATCCGCTGCGAGAAGAAGAGTTTGACCCTTATCGGTATCCTGTGATGATGAACGATAAGCAGGAGTACAGTTATAAGGAAGGCAAGCGTCAAGCTGAAGCTGTACTGTTCGGGCGTCATAACTTAAATGTGGCTGCCGTGCGCTTTCCGATTGTACTCGGGCCGGATGATTACACAAAGCGCTTGTTGTTCCATATCGAACATGCGGCAGCCGGAGAGCCGATAGGCTTACCGGATCCCGATGCGGACATCTCGTTCGTTCACGCGGAGGAAGCTGCAGAATTTCTGCAGTGGGCTGGGGATCAGCGCTGGGATGGGCCAGTGAATGCTTGCTCGAGTGGTTCGATCACCGTGCGAGAGATTATGGCCCTGATTCAGCAAGAGATTGGGAGATCAGTCCCGCTGCAAAACTCGGCAGCTCCTGATCATATGTCACCGTTCGGCATTCCGAGCAATTGGACGCTCGACCATGCGAAAGCGGCTGACGCGGGATTCCGATTCTGGGATTTGAAGCAGTGGATGCCCGCGTTAATTACCGAGCTGGCGGCTGATGTAAAGTTGAATTGACAGGCACAGGTGCTGCATGCTTTTAACGTGCAGTACATGCCAGGCAAGTTTGAGAGGAAGATGGATATGACAGACCGATTGGAATCATGGAACCTTCGTGTTCAGGAGATATGCGCACAAGCAGATGTACCGGATGATGCTAAGACAATCATTCGCGAGATGTATGAAGAAATAAGCAAGTTAGATAAACAGAACCATAGTTTAAGGCGGAACGCTTTGCGAGCATCTTCCAAAGATCGGATGTCCAGCAAATTGAAAGATGCATTGATGGAGTAAGCATGAGGTCGGGAGCAGGCTCGGTATGAGTTCTTCCCTTTGATTGTTTCACAGAATAGGGGTGTCTTGCGAGATGATGGATCTGCGCAAGACACCCCTATTTGTGATCGTTAACCATAGCTCAGCTTTCCGATGGAGATCCGGACTTCGTGGATGGACGCTTCTTCTTGAAGCGAGGCCCTACATAATTACGTTTACGGTCGCGGAACAGAATCCACCCACCGAGGAAGCCGACGCCAAGGACAAACAGTGCGACGCCACCCAAAAATGGCAGCCATCCGAAAGAGGGATTGGTTACGCTATCGTCCCCGTGAACAGCGATATATAGAAAGATAGCATCTTTCATCATTAGGAAGCCTTTCATTGCCATGAAACCAGGGATGACAAGGATCAAGATGGCGATGAAGCGGGAAACTAACATTTTCATATTCATAAGAGGTACCTTCCTGTCGCAGATAGTGCATAACTATCGTTTATCATACCTTTTTCAGGTGTGGATGTCTATTTCGAACCCCTGGCTGCATATTTGTAATCCTCTCAAAAGAGAGTACAATAATAGTGAATGACTGGACTTTTTGATGGAGGTGCCGATTGTGGCCATAACTTGTGATGTAGCGATTCTTGGCGGGGGCACGGGCGGATATGTAGCAGCTATCCGTGCTGCCCAGCTTGGTAAGCATGTAGTGATCATAGAGCAGGACAAAATAGGGGGAACATGTCTTCATCGCGGCTGTATTCCAAGCAAAGCGCTGCTGCGCAGCGCCGAGTTGTATGCCGACATGAAGGATAGCGAGTCGTATGGCATTGAGACCGATGGTGTCAGATTGAAGTTTGGGGGCGTGCAGAGGCGCAAAGAAGGCATCGTTGAGAAATTATATCAGGGCGTTCAATATTTGATGCGCAAAAATAAAATTACCGTCGTAGAAGGAATAGGCCGAGTTATAGGCCCTTCCATCTTCTCGCCACGAAGCGGCGCTGTTGCCGTTGAATTACCCGATGGCGAGATGGAGACGGTAGTCCCTACACATCTGATTATTGCCACTGGATCGCGTCCACGTCATCTGGCGGGGCTTGAAGTGGATGGCATACATATTATGACAAGCGATCATGCCCTGCACATGGACGAGCTTCCTTCCTCCATCGTGATTGTCGGAGGCGGCGTGATCGGTGTGGAATGGGCGTCGATGCTGAATGATTTCGGTGTGCAGGTTACACTGCTGGAAGCCTCTTCGCAGCTCCTTCCGGCTGAGGATGAAGAGATTGGCCGTGAACTGGAGAAGCTGTTGAAGAGTAGAGGGGTCGAGGTTATGACCAACATGAAGCTGTTGACTGACAGCTGTGAGATCGTCGATCGGCACGTATCGATTCAGATTGAGCAAAATGGCGAGTCCAGATCGTTATCCGCGGAAAAACTGCTGCTCTCGGTTGGGAGAGTAGGCAATACAGAGAACATAGGACTCGAGAATACGGATGTCCGGATAGAGAATGGTTTCATTGCCGTGAATGGAAACATGCAAACAACGGAGCCCCACATTTATGCGATTGGGGATTGTATCGGCGGTCTTCAGCTTGCTCATGCGGCCAGCATGAAGGGATTACTGCCGTAAATCACCTCGCCGGAGAGAAGATGGAGTCATATCGAAGCGAATGGATTCCTCGCTGTATTTACACTCGGCCCGAGGCAGCAAGCGTCGGATTAACCGAGAAACAAGCCAAGGAGCGCGGATATGAGCTTAAGATCGGGAAGTTTCCGTTCTCAGCTATCGGTAAATCCTTAGTCAACGGGACGAAGGAAGGATTCGTGAAAGTCATTGCCGACAAGCAGACCGAAGATATTCTGGGCGTGCATATGATTGGTCCGCATGTAACGGAGCTGATCGGAGAGGCCGCACTCGCGCAAGTGCTGGATGCAACGCCGTGGGAAGTTGGTTCAGCCGTACATGCGCATCCATCCCTTTCCGAAGTCATCGGGGAAGCGATGCTTGCCGTAGATGGTCGTTCCATTGGAATATAACTCTTTCGCCTTCTGCTTTTGTGAATCCCTCATTTCTTTTTACGGAGAAAGGGATTATAATAGCATTAAGCCAAGTCTTAGTACCAGGTTTTAATACTTGATCTGCATACTGCACATTCTATCTTAATTAGCACGGATGTTATTAAGCCTGAATGGATCTTGGCTCACATAAAGGAGGGATCTCCATGAAAGAACAAGAACAAGAAAAGGTTACAACCAACAACAGGCATGAGCAGCTTGGACTGACCGACGGACAAGTGCTGGACATGTACAAATATATGGTACTGGCGCGAAAGTTTGATGAACGCAACCTGCTGCTTCAGCGTGCCGGCAAGATTAATTTTCACGTATCGGGTATTGGGCAGGAGACTGCCAGGTAGCTGCAGCCTTCGCCTTGGATCGCGAGCAGGATTATTTCTTGCCGTATTATCGGGACTATGGGTTTGTTATGGCTGTGGGCATGACTCCAAGAGAACTTATGTTATCCGCATTCGCCAAGGCCGAAGATCCGAACAGCGGTGGTCGTCAGATGCCAGGACACTTTGGCAGCAAACGGCTTCGAATCGTGACGGGCTCAAGCCCGGTTACGACGCAAGTGCCGCATGCGGTCGGGATTGCACTTGCTGCCAAGATGCAGAAGAAGGAATTCGTAACCTTCGTCACGTTCGGTGAAGGCTCGAGCAACCAGGGCGATTTCCATGAAGGTTGTAATTTTGCAGGTGTTCACAAGCTCCCGGTCATCATCATGTGCGAGAATAATCAATACGCTATTTCCGTACCGCTTCATAAACAGATTAGCGGTAAGGTGAGTGATCGTGCATTGGGCTATGGATTTCCAGGAATTCGAGTGGATGGCAATGACGCGCTTGAAGTTTACGCTGCCGTGAAAGAAGCTCGTGAACGCGCAATCAAAGGCGAAGGACCGACCTTAATTGAAGCGATGATGTATCGTTTGTCGCCGCATTCAACTTCAGATAATGATTTGGCTTATCGCACGAAGGAAGAGGTTGAAGAGAACTGGAAGAAGGACGGAGTAGCTAGATTCAAGAACTATCTGATCGATTGTGGACTATGGGATGAACATCGCGATCAAGATCTGGCTGCTCAACTGAATCTCGAGATTAAAGAAGCAACAGATTCCGCAGATCAAGCTCCGTTTCCGAAGCCGGAAGATACGCTGCTTCACGTATATGCCGATGTTGAAGGAGGGGCTTAATCATGGCGGTAATGGAATATATTGATGCGATTCGCCTGGCGATGAAGGAAGAGATGGAGCGGGACGAATCTGTATTTATACTTGGTGAGGATGTTGGCGTTAAAGGCGGCGTATTCACAACGACCAAAGGGCTGATGGACCAATTCGGAGAGATGCGGGTGCTGGATACTCCGCTTGCAGAATCCGCGATTGCCGGTGTCGCTATTGGTGCGGCCATGTATGGAATGAAGCCGATAGCGGAAATGCAATACTCGGATTTCATGCTGCCAGCAACGAATCAGATCATTAGTGAAGCAGCTAAAATCCGCTATCGCTCAAATAACGACTGGAGCTGCCCAATCGTCGTCCGAGCGCCAATCGGCGGCGGAATCTTCGGTGGATTGTATCATTCCCAATGTCCGGAATCGATCTTCTTCGGTACACCGGGTCTTAAGATTGTAGCTCCGTTCTCTGCTTATGATGCAAAAGGTCTGCTAAAGGCGGCTGTGCGCGATCCTGATCCGGTTCTATTCTTTGAGAATAAAAAGTGCTATAAACTCATTACCGGCGATGTTCCGGATGATGACTATATCGTACCGATCGGCAAAGCGAATCTGCTCCGCGAAGGGGCCGACATTACCGTTATCGGTTACAGCCAGCCATTGCATTTCGTCATGCAGGCTGCCGCGGAACTGGAGCAAGAAGAAGGTATAACAGCTCATGTGCTTGATCTAAGAACGCTGCAGCCGCTTGATCAGGAGGCAATCATTGAAGCAGCACGTGCGACCGGGAAAGTCCTGATCGTTCACGAAGATAACAAGACCGGTGGCGTTGGGGCGGAAGTATCCGCTATTATCGCTGAGCATTGCCTGTACGAACTGGATGCACCGATTATGCGCTTGTGTGGTCCGGATGTTCCGGCGATGCCAATCAGTCCTCCAATGGAGAAGTTCTACATGCTGAACAAGGACAAAGTCAAACAATCTATGCGTCAACTGGCGCTGTATTAAAGAACAAGGAGATGTTAGCATGACTGATAAACACAATATGAACGATGTTGCGATGCCTCAGCTGGCAGAATCCCTTGTCTCTGCGACAATCGCCAAATGGTTGAAGAAACCGGGTGACGCTATTGAACAATATGAACCGATCTGCGAAGTCATAACGGACAAAGTGAATGCCGAAATTCCGTCCACGATAGATGGGGTTATGGGTGAAATTCTCGCGAACGAAGGGCAAACCGTAAACGTAGGCGAGACGATCTGTAGAATCGCGGTTACCGGCTCTCGATCTGAAGAAAGTGACGTACCCGATCAAGGCCATGGTTCAACAGGGCAGGCTGCAGCGGATGTAACAGTCGATGCATCGATGCGGTTCCGTTACTCTCCGGCCGTCCAAAGCCTGGCTGCCGAACACGGGGTTGATCTGTCACTTGTACAAGGAACCGGGATGGGCGGGAGAATTACGCGTAAAGATATTCTGTCTTATATTCAACAAGGGGGAACCTCTCGCTCGGGTGCTGCACAATCCAGCCATGCGGCAGCAACCCCGCAAGCAGCCACTGAGACGGCTAGTCAAGCATCACCATTCGAAGGACTGCAGCATCAGACTCCGCTGAACCCTTCGCCGCCGATCGGTACCGCCATTCCGAACGTGCGCCATTCTGGTCTGCATCTGACGGAGTCGCCGAAGATTCCGACGATTGAAGCGGAGGGGGCTGGAAATGGCCGCTCAGAATACTTCATCGATGTTACGCCGATCCGTAATGCGATTGCCCGCAATATGCGTCAAAGCGTGACGGAAATACCGCATGCTTGGACGATGATTGAGGTTGACGTCACGAACATCGTGCTCCTTCGCAACCAACTGAAAGATGAGTTCAAGCGGAAGGAAGGCGTGAACCTTACTTACCTTGCGTTCCTGCTCAAAGCTGTCGTCAATGCAATTAAGGACTATCCGATCATGAACTCCTTCTGGGCCGTGGACAAAATCGTTGTGAAACGCGATATCAACCTGTCACTGGCCGTGGGAACAGAGGATTCGGTAATGACCCCGGTCATTCATCGGGCTGATCAGAAGAATATTGCCGGTTTGGCTCGGGAGATCGATGAGCTGGCACGCAAGACACGCGAAGGCAAGCTGACGCTCGATGACATGCAAGGTGGCACCTTCACGGTAAACAATACAGGCTCGTTTGGTTCCATTCTGTCTTATCCGGTTATCAACTATCCTCAAGCCGCGATTCTGACTTTCGAATCTATTGTGAAGAGACCAGTTGTTATTAACGACATGATTGCGGTCCGGTCGATGGCCAACTTATGTTTATCGCTGGATCACCGGATATTGGACGGCGTTATCTGCGGCAGGTTTTTGCAGCGTGTGAAGGATAATCTGGAAGGATTCAGCCGGATACCAAATTGTACTGAGGGAAGGCGTTAACATGACCAAACCGTTAGACATATCATATACACCGACGCTGGATTACGGGGTTGCATGGGAGATGCAGAAGCAGCGAGTTACGTCCATCGACCAGGGGGAGTGTCACGAAAGCTTGATGCTCCTTCAGCATCCCCCTACATATACGATGGGTTCGCAGCGGCATCCGGAGCATCTGCTGTTAAGCCGTGAGGAACTTGCGCAGCAGGGCATCGGTTTATTTGAGATTGATCGTGGAGGAGACATTACATACCATGGTCCCGGACAGCTTGTAGGTTATCCGCTGTTGGTGCTGGAAGGCGGCAAGGAGCTGGATTTGCACGGGTTTTTAAGGAATCTGGAGCAGGTCATCATCGACTATCTGGCGTCACACGGTATCGAAGCTGGTCGCAAGCCGGAATATACGGGCGTGTGGGTAGGGGACGCTAAAATATGTGCCATCGGGGTTAAGTTTAATAAATGTCGACACCACCGCGGTTTTATCACAAGTCATGGGTTTGCTTTCAACATCAAGGCGGGGATCTCGAGCTCTGGTTTCTCAGGCATTATACCGTGCGGTATTCAAGAATATGGTGTGACCTCACTCGAGGATTGTACCGGCCTTACGTTTGAAGTAGAGGAAGTAGCCCGGGAGATCGTGCCTTACTTCACCCGGGTGTTTCCATACGCAGCGCATTGGCTTAGATGAACTCATCATAACAAATGCTGTTATTAGAATCGCAGGATTAGCGCAAGAACAATGGCTCCAGTACGATCAGAACTGTTGATCCGACCATAGCGAGCAGCATGAGATAGATAACGATACGAAACCACTTTTTACGTTGCATTGAATAACTCCTTTGAAATAAGTTTAATGATAGATTCAAGAACAACATGCATGACAAGCAATAGCATATAAGCATATTGTATCGCATCAGTGAAAGAGAGGGAAGTGCAGTGATCTCAGAAGAGCGAATCATACAGGAATTTATGGAACTGGTTCAGATTGATAGTGAGACGAAATATGAAACAGAGATATCTCGCGTGCTTCAAGAGAAGTTTGGTGCTTTCGGATTTGAAATTCTGGAAGATGACACGAAGGAACGTACCGGGCACGGAGCAGGCAATCTCATCATGACCTGGGGAGCAGAAGGAGCTGAACATGCGCCGAAGCTGTTGTTCACGTGTCATATGGATACTGTTGCTCCCGGTGTGGGCATAAAGCCGACGCTAGGCGAGGATGGATGGATCCGCAGCGATGGTACAACGATACTGGGAGCCGATGATAAGGCAGGGATCGCTGCGTTGTTAGAAGGCATCAGGGTTATCCAGGAACAGAATATTCCACATGGGCAGATTCAATTCGTCATCACGGTTGGTGAGGAGTCTTCCCTCGTTGGTTCCCGAGCCCTGGATCCTAAGGTACTGGACGCGGATATTGGCTTCGCACTGGATTCGAATGGCGAGCTTGGCTCGATCGCGGTAGCTGCGCCAACGCAGGCTAAGATTAAGATGATCATCAAAGGCAAGTCGGCACATGCAGGCGTTAATCCTGAGGATGGCATCAGCGCCATTCAAGTGGCATCCAAAGCAATCTCCAAGATGAAGCTGGGCCGCATCGATCATGAGACAACGGCGAATATCGGCAAGTTTCAAGGTGGCGGGGCGACGAACGTGGTATGTGATTATGTACAGATCGACGCCGAAGCGCGAAGTATCGTTCAAGAGAAGGTTGATCAGCAAGTGAATGGAATGCGAGAAGCCCTGGAAACCACGGTTCGCGATCATAACGCAAGCTGTGAATTTATCAGTGAGATCGTATATCCAGCCTTTAGTTTCAACGAGCATGATGAAGTTGTTCAACTGGCCCAGCGGGCGATCCGTAGTCAGGGCCTCACGGCGCGGACGTTCCACTCGGGTGGCGGAAGTGATGCCAACATCTTTAACGGCTTGGGTGTACCAACCGTGAACCTAGCTATCGGGTACGTAGACATTCATACGACCAAGGAGCGGATCAAGGCCGAGGATCTGGTGAAAGCAGCACAGATTGTTGTTGGTATTGTTCAGGAAACGGCTAAGAAATAAGGGAGTTAGCGTGACTATACGAATAAGCCTGAATGTAATGGATCGCGTTCATTACATTCAGGCTTATTATATTTCTGTACATTAATTTAAGTATGAGCTGTGAGATGATACGATTTCATTCCGCTTCTGAGCAGGTGACCAGGTCGTGTGCCAGTTCGTGCTCTCCACGATATGAAGGGCCGTCGATATTTTGGCCATGTACTGTTCGAGGACTTCTCTCGTTGGAGCGATCCGATAATGTGAGGATAGACGATTGGACAGAGATAACATGGCCGATTGCAGATGACATGCAGCTTCGCCAAATCGTGCTGCGGTCAGTTCGGGATGAATCTGACGAATTTGATCCAACACCTGCGCCGCCTCCGTGTATTTCTGTTGATCATAGAGGTGCTCAGATATCAGGAGACAGAGCTTGATGCCGTGAGGACCGCTGCCCTGCAGCGGAATCTCTTCCAGCATGTCCATCTTCGAAACGGCAAGCGATCTGTATCCTTCAAGATAGAGTATACAGATCAGAGCATACGCGGCTTCCTCTCCACGATCAGCCAGCAGTTCTTCAGCCTCCTGCAGCATGCCAAGAGATACAGCTGCTTCGGCAAGAGCGATCGCTTCGTCATGACTGGTTGCAGCGTCAGGGGCAGTCCCGTAAAGTCTCCATTTGCATAGCTGCCGCATTCTATGTAAGGGAAGTAACAGCTCTTGACTCCAATCACTGTCTGTGGCGTATGCGTCAGCAGTATATTGGTCAATCAACTCAAGCGCTGGTTGTAGTCGCTTGTTAATAATCAAACAGGATACGTGTTGGATATGAGCGGTCTGTCCCAGACGATCTTCTCTGGCGAAACAATGAGCAGCCAGCGTGTAGGATCCGATATGATATAATGCTAGTCCAACCGATAGAGAACGGGACGAATACTGCTTGATTTCCAGTAATAACCTGCTGTAGATAACATGGTCTTTATTGCCGAGCATATACAATAGCTCAGCCCATCGCTGCAATGCTTCCTGAGCATAGGACCCTGCATGCTGCAGGACCGTTCGGTAAGCTTCTTCTGCGGCATCGTAGGAGCGCATGCGGATGCTGACAGCTCCGTATTCAAGCCAGCTAAGCTCAGCTTCCTCCCAAGGGGTACCTGCATCTGCATTACAGGAAACGGATAGAGCGGCATCTTTGTAGCTCTCTAGCGCCTCGGTCAGGTAACCTCGTCTTTCGTACCACTTGGCGAGTTCATATTTAGATGATGGTGGATGTTGAAATGGTTCGGATTCAGTAATAGGTATATGTCTCATGTCGAAGCCTCCCAATGATATAACACCGCTATAGGTGAAAAGGTCATGGTCGATATTCGAAAAAAGTCGAAAATAGTTCTTTAGAACTAGTTCTTTGGTGTGTTTTCGCAATTGGTGGTGGTGCGATTCAGGATTACATCCTTGATTAAGGTCTCCGGTCCCCACTGCTGTTGCCACTGATTCAACATGATCCGAATTTGCCACGCTTGTCCAACGAAATGGATTGAATGATCCCCTTTATAGCTTTTCATGGTCTATTCCTACTTTCATGAGAATTTTGATATAATACACCCTATGCATTAGTTTGATCATTCATGCCGTTTTTACACTAAGGAGGTCATAATATGAGCCATTCCGGCAGTTACAATCGAGAATCTTCGGAACATATGCTGAACGAAACGACACTGTCTACGACATCTGTATTTGAAGGAAAAATCATATCATTACAGGTCGACACCGTTAGACTGCCGGACGGACAGACTGCTACCCGTGAGGTGGTACGACATCCCGGTGCCGTGGCGATACTTGCGATCAAGGACGATAAAATATTGATGGTTGACCAGTTTAGACAGCCGCTTGGACGCTGCGAAGTTGAGATACCGGCCGGGAAGCTGGAGCGAGGGGAAGATCCGCTGGAAGCGGCAAAACGCGAGTTGGAGGAAGAGACGGGATACACGTGTGGCTCGATTCGCAAACTGCACGCTTTTTATACATCCCCCGGCTTTGCCGACGAAATCATCCACCTGTACGTGGCAGAAGATCTTAGCAAGGGTGAAATGAATCCTGACGAGGATGAATTTTTGGAGCTTATGGAGATTACGCTGGATGAGGCTAACGCTCTAATCCGCGAAACGAGAATTAGTGACGCGAAGACGATTCTGGCGGTATACGCCTGGCAAGCGTATAAGTTAACAGGGAAGTTTGGTTACGATGGTTAACAACAATGGACGCGCGGAGCTAAGCTCCTATTATTGTGATATGCATATTCATATCGGGCGTGCCAGCTCGGGACAAGCAGTAAAGATTAGCGCAAGCGACAACTTGACGTTCGAAAATATTGCCGTAGAAGCTTCCGAACGAAAAGGCATTCAAATGATCGGTATCATTGATTGCCATTCTCCTTCCGTACAACAAGACATAGTGCAGTTGCTTGACCGCGGAGTAATGCAGGAGATCGATGGCGGAGGAATCGCTTATCGGGATACGACGATCGTACTGGGTAGTGAGATCGAGATTCGCGAACCGGGGAGTGGTGCTGCTCACGTTCTTGCATATTTCCCTGACCTGTCCACCATGCAGGACTTTACGCAGTGGATGAACCGGTTCATGAAAAATATAGAGCTCAGCTCCCAGCGCATCTACGCTGCTCCGCTTGAGCTGCAGCAGGAAATATTGGACCGCGGCGGTTTGCTGATCCCAGCCCATGTATTTACGCCACATAAAGGGTTATACGGCAACATGGCTGATCGAATGCGTGATGTGTTTTCGCTTAATGGCATTGCCGGTATCGAACTTGGGTTAAGCGCTGACTCTGCTATGGCAGGTCGGATTAGTGAACTGGATTCGTATGCTTTTCTGACGAACTCCGATGCACACTCACTAGGCAAAATCGGCCGGGAATATAACCGGCTCGACATGGCCCGGCCATCCTTTCATGAATTCAGACGAGCGCTTGCAGGCAGTGAGGGACGGGGCATCAGCGCTAACTATGGCCTTAACCCGAGGTTAGGAAAGTATCATCGAAGCTATTGCAGCTCGTGCCAGAGTAATCTGGAAGAGGGTAGTTCGATCCATGAGATGAAGCGATGTCCGTATTGCGGCAGTACGAAGCTGGTACAAGGCGTGTTCGATCATATCTTGCACATAGCAGATCGAGACGAGCCTTTATCCCGGATTCGCGGCCACCATACTACTATCAGGTTCCGCTAGAGTTCATTCCCGGGCTTGGGAAATCGGCGATGTCCAAGCTGCTGGGTGAGTTCGGAACGGAGATGAGAATTCTCCACCAGGCAACCGCGGAGGACTTGGCTGCGGTTGCAGGCGACAAGCTGGCTCAGAGCATTATGATGGCTCGAAACGGAACGCTCCATCTGTCGGATGGCGGCGGCGGTTCCTATGGCAAGGTACTGCGTTAAGTGCTGATATAGCGGGTGCACAAAGACTCTTTCACATAACCAAGAAAGGTCATAGAATTGGAAGTGATGTCATAGATTAGGGTAGAGACAAGGAAGGGAGACTCTTTCTATGACATCATTCAGACAGGCATTTAAAGATCAGACAACGCTCTATGTATTTGTAGCCGTCCTGTTCCTCGTGGGCGTTCTGTTCGGGGCATTGATGGTTAATGCTCTCTCATTGGAGCAGCAGCAGGAGATGGCCCGATACTTGAACCATTTTTTTGTTAATGTGCAGGATGGTGGCGAAGCCATGAGTCAGTCTTCTTTCTGGAGCATCGCTGCGCTGCATATGAAGTGGGTGGGGCTGATCTGGATATTGGGAATGTCTGTAATCGGTCTGCCCGGCATCCTGATCCTTGATTTCTTAAAAGGCGTGCTGATCGGATTCACGGTCGGTTATTTGGTTGGGCAGTATTCCTGGAAGGGTCTTCTGTTCGCACTGGTTTCCATTGCCCCTCAAAATTTGCTGATCATTCCCGTGCTTATGATATGCAGTGTTGCTGCTATCAGCTTTTCTCTATATATTATTAGAACTCGCTTGATCATGAATAAAGGCGGTAGTATCGTGAAACCATTTGTCTCCTATTCGCTCATGACATTATTCATGGTTCTTCTTACGCTGGGTGTGGCTTCATTCGAAACCTGGGTGTCTCCGGCTATGATGCGGTGGGTTACACCAATGTTGCTCCAAGCCGCGGATTTTTCCATATAGCAAAACCGTTTGACTTTGTTTGTCAAATCCCCCTATAATGAGAGAAGTGAACAATATCGTGCAGTGATTTCCAAGGGGGAGGGAAACGATGGAAGCGCGGATCGACAAAATAAAGCAGCAGCTACAATCCCAAGGATATAAATTAACGCCCCAGCGGGAAGCCACGGTAAGCGTATTGCTCGAGAATGAAGACGACCACCTTAGCGCAGAGGATGTATTTATGCTCGTGAAAGAGAAGGCTCCAGAGATCGGTCTGGCAACTGTGTACCGTACCCTAGAGCTGCTCAGTGAGCTTCACGTCGTAGAGAAGATTAATTTCGGCGATGGTGTCGCCCGTTATGACTTGAGGACGGATACTTCGAAACATCACCATCACCATTTGATATGTACTCAATGTGGCAGCATGGATGAAATACGCGAGGATTGGCTCGGTCCGTTGGAAGAACGATTGGAGCGAGAATTCAACTTCACCGTTTATGACCACCGGCTTGATTTCCACGGGATCTGCTACCGTTGCAAAGATAAGGGCAAGAATGATCAGGAGAACTCATAATTTCATAAAATTTTGAATACAAGTCAGCAGTGATATGATCACGGCAAGCCCTTCCTCCGGCATCAGGCCGGGAGGGCTTTTTTTATGGTGTTTGACCTGATCTTCATCTTTTATCGTCGTTGGCGAAACATTTGACATAATTATCAAGTTAACCTCATAGGCTTTACGTGATAACAACTAGGACAACTTAGCCATTGATTCACGAAAGCGAGGCGTTTGACAGTGATCATATCGATTCGCAAGGTCGGGTCTTTTATTCGGTTCATTACGATGTTTGCCGTGCTGACCATGTTTTTCTATTATATGCTGGGCTGGGTAGGGGGGAAGCTGGTCCCGCTTGACCCTTACCGCGCACCGATGGGCCAGGCGGTAAAAGTATTTCAACCCGAGAGTACGCTTGATTCCCAATACTCACCTGTAGAGCGTCTTCTTTTGTATTACTGGTATGGGGAATAATGCCGGGTATAGTCAGGGTGCGGGGATAGGAGTGAATGTTCATGAATTCATATATCGACAACTACGTAACCTACTTAGATGAAGTCAAACAGTTGACCCCGAGTACGATAGATTCATACGAGGCAGATATTCAGAGCTTTGTTCAATATGCTGCAGAGCGACAAGTAGACAAGCCGCAGGATGTAAGCCGAACGCTGATCGGCTTGTATTTGGCGAGCCTGAGACAGCAGGGAAAGGCCGCTTCAACGGTATTGCGCGCTACGGCTTCCCTGCATTCTTTTTTTCAACATTTAGTAAGACAAACCGTAATTCCGCAAGATCCAACTCAACTGCTGGATCGGCCGAAGGCAGAGCGGAAGCCGCCCCAGGCTTTAACCGTTGAGCAAGTGGACAAGCTGCTGTCTGCACCAGACGCTGCTACGGGGCACGGTGCCAGAGACAAAGCAATGCTTGAGCTGCTGTATGCGTCAGGCATCAAGGTTTCTGAATTGATGTCGCTGAACGTAGGTGATATCGATCTGGGTATGCGCTTCATGCGCTGTTCCGTTGACGGGGGGAAGGAACGCATCCTGCCGATCAGTCAGACCGCTGCACAGTGCGTTGGGTATTATTTAGATGAAATCAGGGACAAATTGCAGAAAGATCCAGCTGAGAAGGCCTTGTTTCTCAATTCGTTAGGCACACGCTTGACAAGACAGGGCTTTTGGAAAATCATTAAAAAGTATGGACAGCTGGCTGAAATAGATGCGCAAATTACGCCGCATACGCTGCGTCATTCGTTCGCGATTCATCTGCTTGAGAATGGAGCAGACCTACGGTCAGTGCAAGAGCTGCTGGGGCATTCCGCACTTTCTACTACCGGGGTCTACCAGTCAGCCAAGCGCAGCATGAAGGAAGTCTATGATCATTACCACCCAAGGTCATGAAGTTTGATGTACGGTGGGCAAATAAACGAGGTTAAGGAGAGATATATGATGAGTGCAGGAACAGGAATTCAGCAACAGATTAAAGAAGCGGCAGCATACATACGCCAGCAGAACGTAGTTCAACCAGAGGTTGGCTTGATACTAGGTTCAGGACTCGGGGTATTGGCTGAGCTCATTCAGAACGCGGTGTCGATCCCTTATGCCGATATCCCGCACTTTCCGGTTTCTACGGTTGAAGGCCACGAAGGAGAACTGCTGTTAGGTACGATCCATGAGCGTCCGGTCGTTATGATGAAGGGGCGCTTTCATATGTATGAAGGCTACGGTCCGGAACTAACGGCGTTCCCGGTACGCGTAATGAAAGAGCTAGGGGTAACCAGCTTGCTCGTTACAAACGCGGCGGGCGGCGTTAATCTATCTTACGAGCCTGGAGACTTGATGCTGATATCGGATCATCTGAACATGACCGGCACGAATCCACTCATCGGACCTAACGATCCCGAGCTTGGTGTGCGGTTTCCGGATATGTCCGTGGCTTACAGCCGCAGGCTTCGTCAATTGGCCAAGGAAGTAGCGGTAGGCCAGAGCATTGAATTACGAGAAGGCGTATATGTAGGACTGCTTGGACCAACATACGAAACGCCTGCTGAAATCGTTATGCTGCGCACCCTTGGCGCTGATGCCGTAGGCATGTCCACGGTGTCTGAGGTTATCGTAGCCAGACATGCCGGTATTGAAGTGCTGGGTATTTCTTGTATCAGCAACATGGCTGCAGGTATTCTGGACCAACCGCTTTCTCATGATGAAGTGATGGAGACGGCGGAGAAGGTACGGGAGAAATTCCTCGGTCTCGTCTTGGCGATTATCCCTCAAATGTAGATCTATACGTTAAATTAAGCTGCGCACGAGCGGGTTTTGACCTGCTTGTGCGCATTTTTTGTATCGGCTTGTAAAAGACTGGAATAATTTACTTCCAACCTGACGACAATGAATACCAGACCCGTATATTCGCGGGACCATAATGATTGTTTGGAGGGGACGGAATTGAAAAAAGCGTTCATAGCTGGATTGCTCGCTCTGTTTGTCGGGTTCTCTAGCGCGGCAGCCCCAACGTATGCCGAGGAAAAGAGTAAGGCTGATGAAAGTGGAAGTTCTTCACAAGCGCAGCTTGCTCCAAGTGCTCGTTCCGCCATTTTATTGGATGCGGATACCGGAACCATTATCTATGAGAAAAATAGCCATGATAAGCTGCCTCCAGCGAGTATTACGAAAATCATGACGATGCTGCTCACCATGGAGGCCATCGATCAAGGCCAATTACAACTGACCGATAAGGTTCGCACAAGCGAATACGCGGCCTCAATGGGCGGATCACAGATCTTCCTTGAGCCAGGGGAAGAGATGACCGTTGATGATATGCTCAAAGGAATTGCCATGGCATCAGGCAATGACGCTTCCGTTGCGATGGCGGAGAAGATCGCTGGCTCGGAACAAGCGTTTGTAAAGATGATGAACGAGAAGGCAGCGGAGCTTGGCATGAACGATACTCATTTTGTTAATTGCAACGGCCTTCCTGCCGAGAACCACTATACCTCAGCACACGATATTGCGTTGATGAGCAGGGAACTGCTCAAGTATGAACATATTACGAAATACACGGG
Organism: Paenibacillus sp. JCM 10914; assembly: GCF_001315105.1. Lineage (GTDB taxonomy): Bacteria > Bacillota > Bacilli > Paenibacillales > Paenibacillaceae > Paenibacillus_AQ. Next base: position 583,308 of record NZ_BAZR01000001.1, read on the forward strand.
CGCCTACCAGGACTACTTGAGGAAAGAAACGTCAAAACCGTTCTGGCTGGTCAATACAAACAAGCTTGTTCGCTTCTACTCCGGTGCCGACGGATTGAAGACAGGCTACACATCCGAGGCCAAATATTGCTTGTCGGCTACCGCCAAACGCGATGGACTTCGTGCCGTTGCCGTCGTGATGGGTGCACCGGATACCAAGACCAGAAACAACGAAATTGCCAGCATGTTCGATTATGCCTTCGCACAATATACGATGCACTCGATTTACAAACCGGGCGAAGTGATGGGCATCGTGAAGGTTCAAAAAGGGATCATGCCTGAATTGACGTTCCAGGCGGACAAGGAATACAGCGTACTCGTCAAGAAGGGTGTCAAGAATCCGGATATTCGACATGAGGTTCAGATGTCTGAGAATGTGAAGGCTCCAATCGAAGAAGGACAAGTGATCGGAAAGCTGTCTGTCTACCAAGGAGATTTGTTGGTGAAGGAGTTTGAACTGAAGTCTCCGGTCGAAGTGAAGAAGGCTGGGTTCTGGAGATTGTTCAAACGGACCACAGGCAAGTTATTTCATGTAGATTGATGGGGGTTTTCTTCTAGTTTTGTCGTGGGGCAGGAATGTGATTTTGTAATGTAGAAATGTTTGTGCATGTAAGGGAGGAGAGTGACAAACATGAATCTGCATGTTGAGTTGGAGCATCACAGGCACGTACTGATCGTTAGGCTGTCCGGGGAATTGGATCACCATACGGCCGATCATGTAAGAATGCAGCTCGATGAAGCCATCCAGAGACGGCAAACCGAACATCTGGTGCTAAGCCTGAAAGAGTTGGATTTCATGGATAGCTCCGGTCTTGGGGTCATTCTGGGCCGCTATAAATTCATCAAGCAAAAAGGCGGAAAAATGGCCGTATGCGATGTTAAACCTCAAGTGTACCGTTTGCTGGAAATGTCGGGGCTATTTAAGATCATGCCGATATATGAGAACGAGGGCACGGCACTCTCGGGTTTGGAGGTAGTGTCATGAGTGAAGGAAAAGCACAGCAAAATTTTATGACCCTGCAGTTTGCCGCAAAGTCGGAGAACGAATCCTTTGCCCGCGTCGCCGTAGCGGCATTCATCTCCCAGTTGGATCCGACGATGGATGAACTCAGCGATTTGAAGACGGTTGTATCGGAAGCTGTAACCAATAGTATTATTCATGGTTATGACAGCAACCCGGAGGGGATTGTCACGATTGAAGCGGTGATTGACGGGGATGTGATCGCGCTGTGCATTGAAGATGCCGGGCATGGAATTGAAGATTTAGAGATGGCGAAGCAGCCGCTTTATACCTCCAAGCCGGAGCTAGAACGATCTGGAATGGGATTTACCATCATGGAGAATTTCATGGATGAGTTCGAAGTCATCAGCGAACCGGGTAACGGTACGTCTATCCGAATGAAGAAGAGGATCGAATCCAAGAAAGCTTTGTATAATTAGGGGTTGGACAAATGGATGCCGATGTGAAGAAAACTTCGCAGACTTATTTGGACGACGCGGAGGTCAAACGACTCATTGCACTTAGCCAAAGCGGGGACCATGTTGCCCGTGATACACTCGTCAATTGTAATATTCGACTTGTCTGGTCGGTCGTACAGCGGTTTATGAATCGAGGTTACGAGCCGGATGATCTGTTTCAGATCGGCTGTATCGGGCTCTTAAAGTCGGTGGACAAGTTCGATCTTAGCTATGACGTGAAGTTCTCAACCTATGCCGTACCGATGATTATCGGAGAGATTCAGCGATTCTTGCGGGACGATGGCACGCTCAAAGTCAGCCGCTCGCTTAAAGAAATGGCGAACAAGGTTCGCAAGAAGCGCGATGAGCTGTCCAAGCAACTGGATCGGTTACCAACGATCAAAGAGGTAGCCGAAGAGCTTGGCGTTACGCCGGAGGAAGTGGTGTTTGCCCAGGAAGCGAACAAGCCGCCTACATCGATTCACGAAACCGTATTTGAGAATGACGGCGACCCTATAACGCTGATGGACCAAATCGCAGACGAATCGCAGGAACGCTGGTTTGACAAGCTTGCCTTAAACGAAGCGATCGGCGGTTTGACGGAGCGCGAACGACTTATCGTATATTTACGATATTATCGCGACCAGACACAATCAGAGGTTGCCAACCGGCTCGGGATATCGCAAGTACAGGTGTCCAGGCTGGAGAAGAAAATATTGCAGAGTATACGAAATGAAATTGCGCAGTAGAGCTTTATTTCAAATGGTGTAACACGAAAAGCGATCCAGGGAATCTTCCTTGCCATCGCTTTTTTTGCTGTGTTCAAAAAGAAGTTATGGTAAATCAGAGTAGAAAGCTACGGCATTTCCCATACTAACGGTAATTTAGCAGTAAAGGAGTGTTTCGGATGAAGGTTAATCCCACTCCGACGGTATTTCTCCAACTCCGGAGCCGAATCCGCTTGCCGAGAGATCAAACCGTCAAATTAGGCGACGTTGCTTTCATCGTTACTGAACCCAAGTGGGAGAAACAATTGCAAGATCTGCCGCTTGCCTATCCGAAGGATGTGGATGGGAACCGGCTCGTTATGGATCTGATTCAGATCATTCCGAAGGTTCAGAAGTTTATGCCGGGTGTTCATATCGAGCCGGTAGGTAATCATCATACGCTCGTGGAACTGCTCGGTCCCGGCAGCAAACGCTCCAGATTTTGGTTTCCGCTGATTTGGCTGTTGCTGTTCTTCGGATCGGCCCTGACCATTATGAATTTTCATGCGGACGTAAATATGCTCGAAGTGCAGATAAGAATCGTCGAGATGGTAACCGGCAAGAGGGACGAGCATCCTTACTTGTTTCAAGTTGCGTATTCGCTCGGTCTCGGGTTTGGGATGACCGTGTTCTTCAACCATCTGTTCAAAAAGAAATGGAACGAAGAGCCGACTCCGCTTGAGGTTGAGATGTACTTGTACCAAGAGAACCTGGATCAGTTCGTTGTCGCAGAGGAATATCGCAAGCTGAATACCGATGCGAAGCTGCCAGGTAAGAAGCCATGATGGGCTCGATCTTTCAGATCGTATTCATCTGCTTATTAGGTGTCGCTGGCGGCATTGCTGTCGGTGGTGGGGTGATTGCCCTTATCATCGTGCTCGATATTATCCCGCGGTTGTCCCAGCTTACGGACACATATCATCGGGTGCACTGGTATGAAGGAGCGCTAATCACAGGTTCTTTCGTTGGCACGGTTGCCGATTTTTGGCGCTGGTCCGTCCCGCTCGGACCTGTTGTAAGCACAATCATCGGCCTCATGTGCGGCATATTTATCGGAATGCTTGCTGCGGCCTTGACAGAGGTGCTGAACGTATTGCCGATTCTGGCGAAGCGGCTTCGTCTCAATGGGTATTTATTCGGCCTGCTGATGGCGATGGTATTTGGTAAAGTTGCGGGCTCATTATTCGACTGGTTTGTATTCAGTAAATGAACGATGGTAGGAGGCAGTTATGGACGAGAACACGAAACAAGACCGTGTGGATCAACCACGCATACCAAACGTCCCCCCTTCTGAGATTAAACGAGTAGAAGCGGAAGCGCTGAAGCAGAAGCGGGAGGCGGAAACGTCGGACAGCACCAAAGAGTCCATTATCTATTGGCAGGGTGATGATCGGGTACCCGGGAGTTTAAAAGTATTGAAAAAAACAATGACCGAAGTGATCGGTCTTGGCGTCTCGTTCGACGTGGTCATGCGAGAGATGACCTTTGGCGGCAAGAAGGCTGCGCTGTTGTTTCTAAATGGATTCACTAACGATATCGTTGTGTCCGAAATTCTAAGCCGACTGACCTACCTTACTCCGGAGGACGTAAGCAATCACGCACTGGGGGAGATCATGACCCGATATATTCCTCACGTCCAGGTCGAGGAGGATGCCAGGCTCAGCAAGGTTGTAGATGAGGTGCTGTCAGGGTTATGCGCCTTGTTTATCGAGGGAGCCAACTCCGCCATTATCCTGGATACGAGGCAGTATCCTGTCCGCGGTTTAGAAGAACCGGCTGTGGAAAAGGTTGTACGCGGTGCCCGGGATGGGTTTACGGAGACTATCGTAACCAACATTAATCTGGTGCGCAGAAGACTGCGCGATCCGGGCCTCCATGTTGAGATTATGAAGGTAGGGAACCGTACCCGTACGGACGTATGCCTGATGTTCATCGACGATATCGTCGATCGGACCCAAGTCGAAGCGATTCGCAGAAAAATCGAGCAGCTGAACATTGAGGGCTTGCCGCTTGGCGATAAACAGCTGGAGGAAGCGATAGTGAATAAGGGGTGGCATCCATATCCACTGGTTCGGTATTCAGAACGTCCCGATGTTGTGTCATCGCACTTGTTGGAAGGCCGGGTCGTGGTTATGGTGGATACCTCGCCCAGCGTTATGATTATGCCAACCACCTTTTTCGATCTATGCATGCACGCCGAGGAGAATCGCCAGACTCCGTTTATGGGAACGTATTTGCGCTGGGTTCGCTTTGCCGGCATATTCGCGTCGATGTTCCTGCTGCCGCTCTGGATGCTGCTCGTTATTCATCCTGAGCTGAAACCGCCCGCGCTGGATATCATCGGCCCGCAGGAAAATGTCAAACTCCCGATTATCGCCCAGTTTCTTATCGTTGAGTTCGGGGTCGATCTACTGCGGCTTGCCGCCGTTCATACGCCAACGCCGCTTGCCTCTGCCATGGGTTTGATTGCAGCCATTCTCATCGGGGATATCGCTGTGAAGACGGGATTATTCGTGAATGAAGTCGTGCTCTATATGGCAGTAGCGGCTATCGGGATGTTCGCGACACCTAGCTATGAGTTGGGGCTTGCTAATCGGATGGTTCGTTTACTGCTGTTAATCGTGACCGCCATGTTCGGCGTCAAGGGTCTGGTTATAGGCACAACTCTCCTGATTCTCGGGTTGACGACTCACCGCTCCTATAACTCTTCCTATCTGTGGCCATTTATACCATTTAGTGCAAAAGCGATGGGGGAGGTTTTGTTCCGTAAACCATTACTGACCTCAACGAGACGCCCGTCAATCAACAAGACGCGGGATAATACGAAGATGGGATCGGATATGAATCCAGGTGGGGAGCAATAGCAATAACACAAATGTTCTGTTGAAAAATCCATTTTGATTCTCATTCGTTGTCTGCTATACTGTGAACAATTATTCGATTATTTATTTTTGACCATTGGATCGGAGGAATTGTAAAAATATGTTTTTACACGGTACAAGTAAGATTAACGAAGAGGGGCATCTGGAAATCGGCGGTTGCGATACGGCTGATCTAAAAGCTCAATATGGAACACCTTTGTATATTGTAGACGAGCAGTCGGTGCGCAACCGCTGTCGGGAATATATCGAAGCTTTTAAGGCTTCCGGACTGAACTTTCAAGTGGCTTATGCCAGCAAAGCATTCTGCGTGATGGCCATGTGCCAATTGGCTGAAGAGGAAGGAATGTCACTGGACGTCGTTTCGGACGGTGAACTTTACACGGCTCTGCAAGCAGGCTTCCCGGCAGGACGCATCCATTTTCATGGCAATAACAAAACAACAGAAGAAATCGAAATGGCGCTTGACGCTGAGATCGGTTGTTTTGTAGTGGATAATGTGATCGAGCTGCACATGCTGCAAGCGATCGCAGCCGAGAAGAATCGTACGGTCAACATCCTGCTGCGTGTAACCCCAGGGGTTGAGGCACATACGCATGAGTATATCTCGACGGGTCAGACAGACTCGAAGTTCGGTTTTGATATTGGCAACGGTTCCGCCTATGAAGCCGTGAAACTGGCTGAAGCACAAGCTAACATTACCCTGCTCGGCGTTCATTCTCACATCGGTTCCCAAATTTTTGAGGTGGAAGGCTTCCAGATGGCTGTACAGCGTGTAGCTGAGTTTGCTGCTTCCGTTAAAGAAGGACTTGGTGTCGTATTCAAAGTAGTCAATCTTGGCGGCGGATTCGGAATCCGTTATGTGGATGGAGACACGCCACTTCAGGTATCCCAATACGTTAAAGCAATCACAGATGCGGTGAAAACGCATTTTGCCGCAATCGGTACAGAACTTCCGGAAATTTGGGTTGAGCCGGGCCGGAGCATTGTGGGTGACGCCGGTACAACGCTGTACACGGTCGGCACTAGCAAGGATATTCCTGGAGTCCGCAAGTACGTTGCAGTGGACGGAGGGATGACGGACAATCCGCGTCCAGCACTGTACGAATCGAAATATGAAGCTGTACTGGCTAACCGTGCCAATGATAAAGCAGAAGAAACCGTGTCGATCGCAGGTAAATGCTGCGAGAGCGGTGATATGCTGATCTGGGATTTGGAGCTTCCAACCGTGAAGACCGGCGACTTGCTAGCCGTGGCTTGCACAGGTGCCTATAACTACTCCATGGCAAGTAACTATAACCGAATTCGCAAGCCTGCCGTGGTGTTCGTTAAGGACGGACAGAGCCAACTGGTCGTGCGCCGTGAATCTTTGCAGGACATCATCAGCAACGATGTCGTGACTGCACGCGTTCTGGGTTAATTCGCCAATGATTGCAGGAGAGTCCTCCGATATCCATGCCGGTCATGGTTTGGAGGACTTCTTGTTATGTTCGGTTGACTTTGCTTCGCGATGCGTTTCATAGTACACTAGAACTTGCATTGTCTAAACATAGCAATGGATACGTTTCCATAACGGAAGGAGAAATCACATATGGCAAAAAAAGCGAAAATCACACTAGAGAACGGTAAAGAGGTATTGCTGGACCTGTTCGAGAACGACGCACCTAACACTGTGGGTAATTTTGAGAAGTTGGCGAATTCCGGCTTCTACAACGGACTTGTGTTCCACCGTGTTATCCCTGGCTTTGTGGCTCAAGGCGGCTGCCCGCAAGGGACAGGCACCGGAGGTCCCGGTTACAACATCAACTGTGAGATCAACCCGAACAAACATGAGCGCGGCAGCTTGGCCATGGCTCACGCGGGCCGCAATACAGGCGGAAGCCAATTCTACGTGTGCTACGAGCCACAACCGCATCTGGATGGTCAACACACCGTATTCGGTAAAGTGTTAGAGGGCATGGAGCATGTAGATGCATTCAAAGGCCGCGATAAAATGGAAAAAGTCGAAGTATACGAAGCTTAATATCATCCCCCAATGCCAGGTTGACCGTAGGCATTGGGGGGATTTTTATTATGTCATACGTCAACGAAGTAACTACGGGGTGGCTGGAAAGAAGCTTCGCAATTTGTCGGGAACCGGTCTGCTTTTTCTCGTGAGCACGTCCATGGCGACACTTGTCACGGTTGCATCGGCGCAGCGTTCGTTCTGTTCGTTGTAAATCTGCTGGAGCAGAACATAACTCGTACGACCTACAGATAATGGCTCGGTCGTGATCCGCAGACGCTCCCCTTGACCGCACTCCTTGCGATAATTGACATTGATATTGACGGTGACAGTTTGCACGCCAAGAGCCTTTAGCACTTCATAGTGAAGCTCTCCCGCTTCGTACCACTCTTCTCTTCCCCATTCCAGATACTCCAGGTATTTGGCGTTGTTCACATGGCCGTTCACATCGATTTCTGTCGGACGGACGATAATATCCAATACGGTTTGCATGACAATAGACTCCTTTAACTGATTCTAGTTGGGCACATGGATTCCTCTTATCAGAATACTCTTCCCAACGGTTTAACACCAGTCGGACGGTTCTACTCATTGCAAGGAATAAGTTATATGCTAAGTAAAAGTTAGTAGAATGATGTTGCTTTTTTGAAATCGGAATGATAAGATTCAAACTAAGCAACATCTAATTTCATAAGCAATATCCTTCGGGGTTGGGTGAAATTCCCTACCGGCGGTGATGATGCAGCTATCGAGCCATACAACGGCAGATTGTTGTGTCTTAGTCCGTGACCCGGATATGAGTCATGTATTCATAGACGGTGGACCTGGTGCAAATCCGGGACCGACAGTATAGTCTGGATGGGAGAAGGAGTGAGAGACACAAGGAGCCAATATATGGCACCCGTGTCTGTACACAAATGGTGACATTCGTTATGTGCTGGTTTTCACATGGGAACTCATAGTGAATGGCATGGTTGCGTAATTCATCTACAAGCGCAAGTCTTTTCATGCTGCCTTGCTGATGTTTATCGTGCCTTTGCCATGTGCCGCTTGGGTTATTCTGTTAAGACTTGGTATACATATACGTTTATTTAACTTACCATGAATAAACTTCCATCAGCCCTGTGCAGGATCTTGAATCCAGCAGCAGGGCTTTGTTGCGTTAAGGAGGCTGCATAATCTTGGATATCATCAATGATGAGTACTATATGTCGCTTGCGCTGGATATGGCTGAGCGAGCGCAAGGCCAGACAGGTATTAATCCGGTGGTAGGATGCGTTGTCGTGAAGGACGGGGCGCTTGCCGGTGTGGGCACGCATCTGAAGCGGGGAACACCGCACGCGGAAGTACATGCGCTGAATATGGCGGGGGATCATACCGCGGGAAGCACCGTCTATGTAACGCTGGAGCCGTGCAGTCATTATGCATCACGCCGCCATGCAGCGAGCGGTTGATTGCCGATGGCGTGAAGCGAGTCGTCATCGCGTGCGAGGACCCGAATCCACTCGTCGCGGGCAGAGGGGTTGCCATGCTGAGAGCAGCAGGCATTGAGGTAGAGACGGGGATTCTTAGGGAGCGGGCCCTCCGTTTAAATGAGGCATTTATCAAGTACATCACGACAGGCAGGCCGTTCGTCACGCTTAAGAATGCCAGCACGTTAGACGGAAGATCGGTTCGAGAACCGGCGACAGTCGCTGGATATCGAATGAGGAATCCAGGGCATACGTCCATACGCTTCGCCATCGCCATCAAGCGATCATGGTAGGCGTCGCGACCGTAGTCGCCGATGATCCGAGTCTGACGACCAGGCTGCCAGTCAAGGGCATTCATCCTATTCGCATCGTTGTCGATTCTGGATTGAGGATCCCCCTTGACTCCCAAGTCATTGCAGACGGCTTGACGCCAACGATCGTGCTGACTACTACGCAGAGAGATGCTTCCAAGCAATCCTTGCTGGAGGAGCAAGGTGTCAAGGTGATCGTATGCGGCGATGGTCCCCGCGTGGATATGCAAGAAGCGATGGTTCAGCTCGGTCAGTTGGAGATTGCTCGATTCTGTTGGAAGGCGGAGGCAGTCTCAACGGTTCGATGCTGGAGGCGCGACTGGTGGACCGCATCGTTCAGATTATCGCTCCGAAGATTATTGGAGGTCAGAACGCTCCGGGAAACTATGAGTTTGCCGGATATGCCAAGATGAATCAGGCAATCGTTCTGGAACAACTCGATACGCAAATGATCGGGGATAATATTTGCATTACCGGCATTCCGGTCTGGAAGTGTGAGTGAAGATGTGAGGTTGTCAGAGAGGAGGAGAGCCATTGTTTACCGGATTGGTCGAAGAGATCGGAGAGATGAGAAGGATTGGACGTCAGGGTGAGGCGATGCTGTTAAGCATCTCGGCTCATCGGATCATGGACGATCTGAAGCTGGGCGACAGCGTAGCTGTTAACGGTGTATGTCTTACGGCAACAACAATCCACCAAGGGATGTTCACCGTGGATGTTATGCCTGAAACCTACAGAAACACCAATCTCAGAGAATTGCAGCCCGGCAGCAAAGTGAATCTGGAACGCGCCATGGCAGCCGGCGGGAGATTCGGAGGCCATATCGTTCAAGGGCATGTGGACGGTGTGGGAACGATACGCAGTTTAAGTACCGACCAGAATGCCGTCGTTTACGAAATTGCCCCGGAACAAGCTGATCTGTTTCAATATATTATCCCTAAGGGGTCGATTACGCTGGATGGCATTAGTCTTACCGTCGTAAGAACGACGGAAGCTTCCTTTACCGTATCGATCATCCCGCATACGCTGGCGGAGACCGTCCTTGCCCACAAGAAGGCGGGGGACAGTGTCAATATTGAATGCGATATTCTAGGGAAGTACGTGGATCATCTGCTCCATTACAGTTCAGGCAAGACTCGGGACAAAAAAGGAACAAAGCCTGGCATTAGTCAGGATTACTTGGCAGAGCATGGTTTTGTCTGAGAAACGATCGGAAAGGGACGGTAATGACCCGATCAACAAGAGGAGGGATAGCTATGGAAGAGCAGATCGCATTTCATACGATTGAAGAGGCGTTATCCGACCTGAAAGCTGGCAAAGTGGTGATTGTGGTCGATGATGAAGACCGTGAGAACGAAGGAGATTTCATAGCGCTTGCCGATAAGGCAACACCAGAAGTAATCAATTTCATGATTACCGAAGGCCGCGGTTTGGTATGCCTGCCGATCACGCAAGCACGCGCACAAGAGCTCGATCTGAAACCGATGGTCTCGCAAAATACGGATTATCACGGTACCGCTTTTACGGTGTCGATTGATCATAAGGACACGACAACCGGCATATCGGCCTATGAACGTTCGATATCCGTACGCGGCATTATGGACCCAAACGCTACGGCTGCCGACTTCCGCAGACCGGGCCATATGTTTCCATTGATAGCGAAGGATGGCGGCGTACTTCGGCGTGCCGGCCATACGGAAGCCGCGGTAGATTTAGCAAGGTTGTGCGGTTCCTATCCGGCGGGTGTTATCTGTGAGGTGATCAAGGAAGACGGAACGATGGCGCGGTTGCCGGATCTGGTGGAAATGGCAAAGAAATTTGACCTCAAGCTGATCTGCATCAAGGACCTGATTCATTACCGCAATGAGAAGGAGAAACTCGTACAACGCGAAGTTGCTGTCAGAATGCCGACCGATTACGGTGTGTTCCAGGCGGTGGCCTATACGAATGATGTGGACAATAAAGAGCATGTCGCTCTGGTAAAAGGTGAGATCGATGGCAGTGAGCCTGTTCTCGTCCGCGTGCATTCCGAATGTTTGACCGGGGATGTGTTTCATTCCCATCGGTGCGACTGCGGTCCACAGTTCGAAGCAGCGCTGCGACAGATTAATGAAGCGGGCAAAGGCGTACTCCTTTATATGCGTCAAGAGGGCCGCGGTATCGGCTTGATTAACAAGCTGAAGGCTTACAAGCTGCAGGAGGAGGGCTTGGATACCGTTGATGCGAACCTGAAACTCGGATTTGCAGCCGACTTGCGCGATTACGGGATAGCGCGCAAATCCTGAAGGATCTGGGCGTGCAACAGATTCGTCTGTTGACCAACAATCCACGTAAGATCAGAGGCCTGGAGGGTTATGGCCTGGAGGTAGTCGAGCGCGTGCCGATCCAGATGCCGGAGAACGAGGACAACACCGGATATCTGCATACGAAGCAGGCGAAGCTCGGACATATGCTGAAATTCAACGATATCGAACAGAATGAGAGCGCGAATTCTAACCAGTAACACCCCATTAATATAAGATCAATTTTTGAGAAGAGCTGCTTCCCGAAATGGCAGAGCGAAGTGGACGGAATACGGCTGGAGAAGCGAAGCGTTCGCCTTTAAATCCTGATTTCCACATCATAATCTCGAGTTCAAGAAATCAGGATTTAACAGCGATCGGAAGCCGTATCCGTCAGCGTAGCGGTCTTTACAGTTGTAGCCGGCTCAACGAGTGACCTTATCTAAACTCCCACCCGAAAGGATGAACTTATCATGGCCAATATTTTTGAAGGAAAACTCGTATCCGAAGGATTAAAATATGGTATTGTGGTTGGACGATTCAATGAATTCATAACAAGCAAGCTATTGAGCGGTGCACTTGATGCATTAAAGCGTCACGGTGCACAGGAGGACGAAGTGACGTGGCCTGGGTGCCAGGCGCATTCGAGATTCCGCTGATCGCCCAGAAGATGGCAGAGAGCGGCAAGTATGATGCCATTATTACACTCGGAACCGTTATTAGAGGCTCGACCACGCATTATGATTATGTGTGCAACGAAGTAGCCAAAGGGGTATCGGCGATTAACCTGAAGACCGGTGTACCAACGATTTTCGGGGTGGTAACCACCGAGAACATCGAGCAAGCTGTTGAACGTGCCGGAACGAAAGCAGGCAATAAAGGTTGGGATTCGGCCATGGCGGCGATCGAAATGGCGAACTTGACGAAAAGCTTAAAATAGTGCTTATTTAATGTAGTGCTCTTTTTACGGAGCACTGCATTTTATTTTTGGCGGGAGGATTCACCGTGACCGTATTATACAAGCTGGAGACGTTTGAAGGACCGCTCGATCTGCTGCTGCATTTGATTGACAAAGCGGAAATCGATATCCAGAATATCCCCGTCAGCGAAATTACCGAACAATATATGGCTTATCTGCACAATATGCAGGAACTGGAGCTGGAAATTACGAGTGAATTTCTCGTAATGGCTGCAACACTGCTGTCCATTAAGAGCAAACTTTTGCTACCTAAGCCGCCGGTCATCGAAATGGACGAGTTCGATTTTTATGATGAGGATGAGTTGGATCCGCGGGCTGAGCTCATTCAGCGATTGATCGAGTATCGCAAGTACAAAGGTATCGCTCAGCATCTCCATGAGAAGGAATGGGAGCGCAGCCAGATGTATTCGAAAGAAGCAGAAGATCTATCTCCTTATATGCCGGAGGTCGAGGAGAACCCGGTAGAAGGGTTACATATTACAGATTTAATCAGCGCCTTTCAGAAAGCGTTAAGCAAGGCGGTAAAGCGGACATCGTATGCGCGGATTCAGCGAGATGAAATTTCCGTTAAAGACCGGATTCGTGAGGTGCTTGGTGCGCTGGAGCAATTAGGTCCGGGTGGACGTGTGCTGTTTTCCAAACTGCTTCATGAAGAGATGGATCGCCAGGAAATTGTCGTTACTTTTCTAGCGATACTCGAGCTCATGAAGATGAAGCAGATTTTTTGTTATCAGGAACAATTATTTGAAGACATTGTGATGGAGTGGAGAGGGGAAGAACGTATTGATGGATTATCCGAAGCTGAAATCGATTATTGAGGGGCTTCTCTTTCTGTCAGGCGAGGAAGGTCTATCGGTTCGGCAGATTGCCGAGATAACCGAGCAGTCAGACGGTCTGGTTGGAGAGGCGCTGGAGGATATGAAAGAGGAGTGGGAGCGGCACGAGCGGGGCATCCAGATCGTTCAAATCGCGGGCAGCTATAAGATTGCTACATTGGCCGAGCATGCCCCCTACTTTGAGCGTTTGGCTTATTCACCGTCAAGGTCATCCCTCTCCCAAGCAGCGCTGGAGACCTTATCGATTGTGGCATATCGGCAACCGATTACCCGAGTGGAGATCGAGGACATTCGCGGAGTCAAGTCCGAACGGGCTATTCATACACTGGTAAGCAAAGGCTTGATTGAAGAGGTGGGCAGAGCGGAAGCGATCGGCAGACCCATTTTATACGGAACGACGAAGTCGTTTCTGGAATATTTCGGGTTGGCCAGCATTAAGGATTTACCTGAACCGTCCCAATTCGAAGACAACGATAATCTGGAAGAAGAGACGCAGATGCTGTTTGATAAGCTGGATGAACGACAACTTACCTTTGATGAAATAGAATAAGAATACAGCAATGATTGATAGATATCATATCGTTACAGATCATTTCAAGCCGCGAATCTCGCTCGTGGCTTGTTTTTTTGTTATACCCCTAAAGAGTTAGAACCTATGATCGAGAGCGTTCGTATCTTTCTGTCCTGCTTCTGCCATACTAAGGCAATGGAGTGACTGTAACTATGGCTCGTTGTGGGGGTTTCTAGTGTGAGAATATGGCTGTATATACTGCTTGGCTTTGTAGTGTTGTTTATCGTGCTGATCACGGTAATCCTGAGCTCTACCATTACGACCAAGCTCGATGTGGTGCTTCGCAAAGGTAAGCAGCATGTAATCGTGGAGATCAAAATGTTATTTGGCATGGTTAAACGAACGTGGGATATGCCTTTTCATATGGCGAACGGCGGCATTGAATATAAAACGGAACCGGTTGCCAACAGCGAGTCCGATTCCCCTTCAAGCCATAATCAAGATTCATCAAGTAAGACGATTCGATATAGCGACTATATAAGGGCTCTATGGTATACCAAAGGGTTCAAGAAATGGGTTCGCCAAACGTTGGCTTCGATCCATCTTGAGAATATCCGATGGTCAACACGTATTGCACTGGATCATGCAGCAGACACTGCGGTAGCCACTGGTTTGTTGCACGGTCTTAAGCATACGCTGCTTGGCTGGATGTCGCATCGCTTGATCATGGAGGAACCGCCTCAAGTGGATGTCTACCCAATATTTAACGGACCGCCGCAAATTTCCACGGAAGTTTACTGTATAGCGAAAATCTCCTGCGGTAAAGCTATATATGCTGGACTGGTACTTATAGTTCGCGTGTTAAAGGTGAAAGGAGGAGTAAGATCATGGCAGAGCACCCTATTCAAGGCTTGATGCAGACCGCTATGGAGAATATCAAGGGAATGGTGGATGTCAATACGATTGTAGGCGACCCCGTGAACACGCCGGATGGCAGCGTCATTTTGCCAATCAGCAAAGTAGCTTTCGGTTTCGCGGCTGGCGGCAGTGACTACAACATCGAGGGCGGCCATCATGGCTCCACACACTCCACTGAGGGCTCGCACAGCGGCATTTCTCATCCTTTTGGCGGTGGCAGCGGTGGCGGCGTATCCATTCGTCCGATCGCGTTCCTAGTCGTTGGTAAGGATGGCGTGCATATCGTGCCGTTGGATAACCAGACCCACCTGTTTGAACGAATCATCGATTCCACCCCGTTCATTCTTGAACAGATTCAGTCGATGTTCCAATCGGGTTCTCACCACCATCACGATCATGAACATGAAGACACCACTCCTTCATACTAATGTTGAAGCGAGGCATCCCTTCCGTTTATACGGAAGGGATTTTTTACTGTGATGAAATGGACATACCTTAGGCCTGGCCAACATATACTTGTACAAGATTTCTGAACACCGGAGGCTAAAATAATGAAAATGAGATGGATGAAACGCAAGCGGCTGTTTTCCACCTTCATCGCGATATGTTGCCTATTCTGCGTAATGGTCCCTGTTTACGGGGATCATGAGGGAGGACCGCCCAATCACGCGCAATCCGCTGCGCTGATCGATGTTACGTCAGGTAGATTGCTTTACAGTAAGAATGGCGACGAGCGTATGCGTATTGCCAGTCTGACCAAAATCATGACAGCTATCGTTGCCATTGAGCATGGCAAGCTTGATGACCAAGTGACTGTATCGAAGAACGCTTTTGCCAAAGAAGGGTCATCGTTGTTTCTGAAGCTTGGGGAAGAGATGACGCTGGAGAATTTGCTCTATGGGTTAATGCTGCGCTCTGGCAATGATGCAGCAACTGCTGTGGCGGAGCATGTCGGCGGAACCGAGGAAGGTTTCGTTATGTTGATGAACGAGAAAGCGCAGGAGCTTGGCATGAGCAATTCGCACTTTATGAACCCGCATGGATTGGATCATGATGAGCATTATTCTTCGGCTAACGATGTGGCTGTACTGACAGCTTATGCCCTCCAGAATCCCGTGTTCAGCGAAATCGTGAAGACCCCAACCAAGAAGGCGCCAAATCCAAATGAATCCTGGGACTACAAGTGGGACAACAAGAACAAAATGCTGCGTTTCTACGAAGGGGCGGATGGAGTTAAGACCGGTTACACCAAGAAGGCTTTCCGTTGTCTTGTCAGCTCAGCCACCCGCGATGGTCAGCAGATCGCAGCGGTAACGCTTAACGATGGCAATGACTGGAATGATCATTCCACGATGCTGGATTACGGCTTTGCCCACTTTCCCTTGAAACAGGTTACCGAGAAAGGACAAAAGATTCAGGGGCACACGCTCGTTACCGGAAGTACATTCATTTATGCGTTTGCTCATGACGAAGATGCTCGCCTTGTCAAACGACTCGTGCTGCATAAACCGACAGCTCCGGACTTCTCGTTTGGCTTGCGCGGCCATATCGAGTTGTTGCTCGATAATGTAACTATCGGCAAAGTTCCGGTTTACGAGGAAGGAAGCAAGCTTCCGGAACCATCGGCGGCGCTACAGAAAACGACGAACACGATGGGCTCGATCGGTTCACGCTCATTATGGCAATCGGCTGGCGAGGTCATCCGTCATTTGTTCAGGGCCAATCATAATTAGCCTCGCTTGGAAATTGAGATGCGCACACTTTTACTCTTCACTGGCGGGGAATAAACGGGGGCAAACGTGATGATACATTTGATTTGGCTGGGGATGATTGTGATCGGATTTGGTTTCGCGGCTTTTAACGGGAACATTGAGGTGGTGACGAAGGCCGCGTTTGACGGTGCACAGACGGGAGTGACGGTCTCATTCGGATTAATCAGTATCCTGGTGTTCTGGCTTGGATTGATGCGTCTTGCGGAGGATTCCGGACTACTGGGCAAGGTAGCCAAGCTGCTTGGACCCATCGTCCGCTTTCTGTTCCCTGACGTACCGAAGAATCATCCGCCATGGGTTACATCTTGTCCAATATGAGCGCTAATCTGTTTGGATTGGGCAATGCGGCCACACCGATGGGGATCAAAGCGATGCAGGAGTTGCAGAAGCTGAACCCGGACAAGGAAACTGCATCCGCTGCGATGTGCACACTGCTTGCATTGAATACGGCAAGCATCACTTTGATTCCAACGACCTTAATCGCGATAAGGCTGAATTATGATTCGGCGAATCCGGCGGAGATTGTGGGGACGACCCTATTGGCTACTGCCGTCGCTACTGCCGCTGCCATTATGGCGGATCGATGGTACAGAAAGCGAGATATCGGGCGCGGGAAGCCGCCAGGACTCGGGACAGGAATTAAGCAGCCGGAAGTGAGGGGGTGATGCACATTGCTTTCCTGGATTAGTCTCATTTCCGCCTGGGCCATCCCCGTCATTATTGCCTTCATTCCACTTTATGCTTATACACGCAAGGTTCCCGTATATGATTCATTTGTGGACGGAGCCAAAGACGGCTTCTCCACAGCCATCGGGATCATACCTCATCTGGTGGGAATGATGGTGGCGATCAGCATATTCCGTGCGTCAGGTGCGCTGGAGTTCTTTGTAGGGTGGACAGGCCCGTTTTTGCAATCGTTGGGGGTTCCTAGTGAGATTTTACCGCTCGGACTGCTACGTCCACTAACAGGCACAGGCTCTCTTGCATATACAACTGAATTGATTCGGGTATACGGGCCCGATTCCATGATTGGCCGAATCGCATCCACGATTCAAGGCAGTACAGATACGACCTTGTACGTACTAACCGTTTATTTTGGTGCGGTGGGTATCCGAAATGGTCGTTATGCACTAAAGGTTGGGCTTTTTTCCGACTTGGTTGGCTTCGTCGCAGCGATTGCGATTTGCCTTCTTGTTTTTGGATAGAAGAACAAACGAAAGGTAATGATACAGCTTCATAGGCGTTTTTCATAATACTGGTTGCATGCCTATACCCTCGAATCCATTCTTTCATATACTGCAGCAATGAACTTGATGCAGGGGTGATGGGATGGAGTTCGAGGGTTTTGTCATACATCATACGGAAGGCGAATGCGGAGAAGAGGCAGCATGGGACTTTAAGATTCATCTGGACGGATCGGTTAGATGTTCTTCGATGCTGATCGAACCCCGTCAGATTCATATCTGTCTGGAAGGCGACTTTAACCGTCCGTACGAAGGGATGGACTTGCAACAAAAATCACAGCTCTTCATGGCAGCTAAGATCATTTTAGAGCTGTCCAGGCTTCATGAAATATCCCCTTTATATTTGTTTCCTCACTCCGACTCCTGCCCGGGAGTACATTTTCCATGGAACTCGCTTGTGATTTATCCTGTCGATGGTTATCATTAGGGATGAGGTGACCTATTGAACATGGAGAGATTACAGAAAATTATGGCACAGGCCGGAATAGCTTCTCGCCGCAAGTGCGAGGAATTGATTCTTCAAGGCAAAGTGCAGGTGAACGGGGAGACCGTAACCGAACTCGGAACGAAGGCGGACCCAGCCCAGGATCTAATTACCGTATCGGGCAAGCCGATCAAGAATGAGAAGAAGGTATACGTGATGCTCAATAAACCAAAGGGGTTATTACGAGTGCCTCGGATCCGGAAGGCCGCAAGATCGTATCCGATTATCTTAAAGGTGTGAACGAGCGAGTCTATCCAATCGGCCGATTGGATTATGATACAGAAGGATTACTGCTGTTGACCAATGATGGCGAATTTGCCAATCTGCTCAGCCACCCCAAATACCACGTGCCCAAAACCTACTTGGCAACGGTAAAAGGGGTGCCGCACGGCACGGAACTGGACAAGCTGCGTCAAGGAATTATGCTGGAGGATGGTATGACAGCCCCTGCTGAAGTGGAATACAAGGATGTAGACCCTGATGCGAAGCAGTCGGTGATTTCGATTACGATCCATGAAGGACGCAACCGCCAAGTGCGGAGAATGTTCGAGTCGATCAATCATCCAGTCACTCGGCTCAAGCGCATCTCTTATGGTGATTTGCTGCTGCAAAATCTTAAAAGAGGACTGTATCGACATCTGACGGCCGACGAAATCAACCAACTCCTGCAGATGGCAAAAGCTGCGAAGCCAGGTGGCAAACCGCGGAAAAAACGTTAACTCGACACATAATATTCAAAATGGCGAGCGGCATTTATGACAAACTTCGTTATAATTGTTCATAGGATGTTCACACCCATAGCATACAAATATGATGAATGTCATAGAAAGGAAGCTGCTGCACGATGGGCAAATCTAAGAAAAGCATACAGATCGTTATCCTGCTTGCCATTGTCCTGATCGGGGCGTATGCCGTCGCGACAGTCGTCTTCGGTTCAGATAAGGTGCCGAAGGTCGGGGAGAAGGCAGCGAATTTCGAATTACTAGGCACGGATGGTAATGTGCATACCATGAGTGAATATGAGGGTAAAGCCAGAGTAATCAATTTCTGGGGGACGTATTGTCCACCTTGCGTCCAGGAAATGCCAGCGCTTCAGGCCCAGTGGGAGAAATGGAGCAGCCAGGGCGTTGAGATTATCGGCATCAACGTAGCGGAGAACAAGATGACCGTAGAGAATTTTGTGGCGCAGACCGGGGTGGAGTTCCCCATTCTGATGGACCCGCATCGTGATGCGGTCAAGAGCTTTGGCGTTGGGCCGATGCCGACCACTTTCTTCGTATCCTCATCTGGTAAGATTGACCATATTAGTATTGGCAAACTGGAACTGAGCACCCTTGATAAACAAATCGAACAGTTGGTGAATGCGAAATGAGTCAAGGTTCAAAACCTTTGATCGAGAACACGAAATGTGAATGTGGACACCAGAATCCGATCGGGACGGTGCTATGTGAAGCATGCGGCAAACCTTTGACCGAGGAAGCCAAGGCTCAACCGGTTCTGGAAATGCGCTACGACGGGGTTGCCCGTCGATCACAGAAGGCAAACCCGGGTATCATCGACCGGGTCTGGAATTTCTTCTCCTCGGTAAAAGTCGCAATCTATTTGATAGTATTGACTCTGCTCGGTTCTACGCTCGGAACCATCTTCCGCAGGAGAGCACATTTCTCAATATTGATCCTTCTGTCTATTACAAGGAAGAGTATGGACAGTTGGGTCACGTTTATTATCTGCTTGGACTTTCCCATACATATACGTCATGGTGGTTCGTATCGCTGCTAATTATGATCGGTGCGTCGCTCGTTATCTGCAGTTTGGACCGTGTGCTTCCCCTCTATAAAGCGTTAAGCAGGCAGCGCATCCCGAAACATATGACGTTTCTTACTCGTCAAAAGGTCGTCTATCAAGGGCAGATCGAGGGAGACGGGGAAGCTTGGGTCGAACGGATCAAGCCGATTATCAAGAAGAAAGGCTACCGGGTCCGTACAGACGGTGGCACGTTGCTGGCAGAGAAACAGCGCTTTAGCCGCTGGGGGCCTTATGTTCTTCATATTGGCTTGATTATTTTCCTGCTGGCGGTTCTGGGACGGAATCTTCCCGGTCTGCATATGGACGAGCATATGGCGTTCCCGCAGGATGAGCCTGTGCACATCAAGAACACGAGTTATTACTTAATGAACGATGGTTTCAAGGTGGAGTTCTATACCGAAGAGGATATGCCCGATGAGTTTAAAGGCAAGAATAAAGTACTGCCTAAAGACTTTGAGACACAAGCTATTTTGTATAGCTGTGAAGCGAACTGCAATGAGCTTGGCCAGGAACCTCAACTAACGGAAGTGATGCGGCATAATATCCGGGTGAATCATCCGCTTAACTATCATGGACTTAAGGCGTATCAGTTCGATTATGATCTGACTCCGATTCTCCGTTCGGTTTCTCCAGTACTGATTAACAGTAAAAACGGCGAGGAATATGGCAAGATCATGCTCTCCATTAACGATCCGCAACGAGAATATGAAGCAGGGGATTACAGTTTAACGCTGAATAAGACGTTTACTGATTTCGGGCTTGGTGATGATGGAGCACCGGTGAATCTGTCACCGAATCCGAAAGCGCCTGCATTTTTATTCTTGATTAAGGGTCCTGAACTGCCGAGCGAAGGGGTTCAATATTTCTACTTCCCGAAGCAAATTGATAAAGAGCGCTTTCAGCAGGATTCTATTAATGCCCAACTGGCCGGAGGAGAGCTCCTTGTCCAGTTGGACGTGCTGAGCATGGATGATGTGGATTTTTCGGAATCCACGACATATTTGAACATTCGCGTGGACAAGGCAATGCCTTTCATTTGGGTAGGCTCGTTCATCGGAATGATTGGCCTCGTCATGGGCTTTTATTTCACCCACCGCCGAATCTGGCTGCGTATTGATAACGGGAAGTTAACCTTAGGAGCGCATACGAACAAGAACTGGTTTGCTATACGCAAGGAGATCTCCGCCATCCTGAAGCAGATGGATATCGAAGTGGATGAGAAGTCATTGGAGAATAACAGGGGGAGTTAAGCATGTCGAATTGGTTAATAGATTTTAGTAGCAATGCCTTTATTGTGTCCTTTCTCCTATACTGTGTATCATTTATCATGTATGCATTCGCAGTAATGGGGCGTCGTTTCCGTAAACGGGACCCGGAAGTGCATATGGCAAAATGGGGGAAGATCGCCTTTGTTACAGCGACGATCGGGCTAGCCGGTCACCTGGTGTATTTCTTTACAAGATGGGCCGGCTCCGGTCATGTGCCTGTCAGCAACATGTATGAATTCATGTCGTTCTTATCGATGACGATCATGATTGCTTTTCTTGTTCTTTACTTTCTTTACAAAAAATCGATGCTTGGGTTATTCGCACTTCCGATGACCATACTCATCATGGCGTATGCGGCTGTATTCCCGCAGCAGGTCCAACCGCTGATACCCTCCCTGCAATCGTATTGGCTCGGTATCCACGTAACGCTGGCATCCCTCGGCGACGCTTCTTCATCGTCGGATTTATTGCCGGCCTGATGCACCTGCTGCGCACGGTGAACTTCAGCGGAACGACGAAGAGCGACCGCAGAGAACAGCGCTGGCTGGAACTTTGCTTGTTCGGGATCGTGGTCCTGCTCGGGTTTATCATATCGGTATACGGTTTCCGCGTTGGCGGATATCAAGCTGAATTCCAGCAGACAATCGTTGATGCTGATACAGAAACCAGCCGTGTTCAGCAAGTTGAATACTTCATGCCTCCCATTGTAGCTCCTTATCAGAGTGAGACACAGAGTATGCATTCCTTCCTAGGGATGAAGGAACCGTTGTTCGAGGCTCCTTCGTGGATGCACGGTGTTAACGCCGGACGTAAGCTGAACACGGTGATCTGGTCAATCGTGAGTGGTTTGATTCTGTATGGTGTAATGCGCCTGATTCTGCGCAAACCACTTGCGAAGTTGATACAGCCCGCTCTGAACAAGCTTGACCCGGATGATCTGGATGAAATCAGTTACCGCGCTATTGCGATCGGGTTCCCGATCTTCACGCTTGGTGGTCTGATCTTTGCGATGATATGGGCCGAGATCGCCTGGGGCCGCTTCTGGGGCTGGGATCCGAAGGAAGTGTGGGCACTAATTACTTGGCTCTTCTATAGTGTGTACCTGCATTTGCGGCTGTCGCGCGGCTGGCAAGGGAAATACTCGTCGTGGCTGGCGGTTATCGGCTTTATCGTAGTCATGTTTACGCTGGTAGGTGTCAACCTGATTATTGCTGGTCTGCATTCTTATGCCGGAACGGATTAATGGTTAACTTAATAGCAGTTTAATGATAATCAGAAGAGTCCCTTCTAGCGGGGGACTGCTTCTGATTTTCCCTATCTTGAATGAAGGAGTTGCTGCACAATGTCAGAGCATGGTAATCGTATTCTGGTTGTGGATGACGAAGAACGGATCCGTCGATTGCTCAAAATGTATCTGGAGAAAGAAGGCTACGAAATCGAAGAAGCGGAGGATGGCGAAACCGCGCTTCGCATGGCCAGCTCCGAAGAATATGGTCTTGTCATCCTTGATGTCATGCTGCCAGGCATGGACGGCGTCGAGGTATGTACGCGACTTCGCCAGATCAAGTCTACGCCGATCCTGATGCTGACCGCCAAGGGCGAGGAAATTAATCGTGTCCAGGGATTTGAAGTCGGTGCGGATGATTATGTTGTGAAGCCGTTCAGCCCGCGAGAAGTTATCTTCCGCGTGAAGGCGATTCTGCGCCGGTCATCGGCAACCGCCTATCTAAGTAAGGAATCCAACACAAGTAACAGTATTGTGTTTCCACATCTCGTCATAGAACATGACGCCCATCGTGTAACGGCAGGTGGTCATGAGATCAGCCTAACTCCCAAAGAGTACGAGCTGCTGCACTATCTGGCTTCTTCGCCGGATAAGGTGTTCTCACGCGAGGAACTGCTCAAAGACGTGTGGAACTATGAGTTTTTTGGCGATTTGCGCACAGTGGACACTCATGTGAAGAGACTGCGCGAGAAGTTAAACAAGGTATCAGCAGAAGCCGCAGCTATGATAACGACCGTGTGGGGAGTAGGATACAAACTGGAGGTTCCGAAGTAAGGTGAATTTCTGGAGATCACTCGTTGGCAAGCTGTGGATCACGATTACGGGTCTGGTCGCATGTGTCCTGTTGACCCTTGGCTTATTTCTGCTTCCTTACATTGACACCACCTTCGCGAACTCGGACGCCATTAAGCGTCTGTTTACTTATGTGGCTATCATTGGCTTTTCGATGACTACGTTTTTCGGCTTGTTCCTGTTGACCAAGATTACGCAACCGATGCAGCAGTTAATCGAAGCTGCCAATGACATTCGGCGAGGAAAATACGGGACGAGGCTTGACCTTGTAACGAGCGATGAGATCGGTGAGCTAGCCAATACATTCAATCATATGGCCGCCGAGCTTGAGACCAACATCCGGAATTTGAACCACGAAAAAGAACATCTATCTAGCGTGCTGCGGAGTATGAGTGATGCCGTCATCACGTTTGACAATAACGGCCAGGTTATCTTGGTGAACCCTCCAGGCCAGGAGATCATGAAGACCTGGAAGGGGCTGGAATGGGATGAGGAGCTGCAAGGCGGTGGTTGGGCCGCGGACGTCATGCCCAAGCCGCTGAGCGAGCTATATTACACCACCGTGGATGAAGGCAAGGATCAGACCGCAGAGCTGCACGTAAAGCAGGGAATATGGTCTGCCCATATGGCGCCTCTCTATTCCGAGGACATGATTCGCGGTGCCGTTGTTGTCCTGCGAGATATAACGGAACAGGTGACTTTGGAGAAAATGCGCACAGACTTTATTGCGAACGTCTCCCATGAAATACGAACACCGCTGTCTATGATGCAAGGCTACAGCGAAGCGCTGCTGGATGGTATGGCTCCATCACCGGAAGAGAGCAGAGAACTGATTCAAGTCATTCATGAAGAGTCGCTGCGAATGGGTCGCCTCGTTAAGGATCTGCTGGATTTGACGCGCATGGAAGCTGGACATGCCGAGATGTCGCTTAGACTGGTTGATGTAGGCGACCTGTGTGACAGGGTTTATCGCAAATTTATGGTTCGCGCCAAGGAGCGCGAGATCGATCTGAATTGGAGCAAGCCTGACCACAATCTGGAGCTGGAAGCGGCGGATGAAGATAAATTGGAGCAAGTACTCACGAATCTGTTGGACAATGCCTTCCGGCATACCCCGTCGGGCAAACAGATCAAAATTTCAGCCAATCGTATCTGGCAGGGCGAGGGTGAAGCAGTCGAGGTTAAAATCAGTGATCAGGCGTGGGCATCCCGCCGGATGACCTGCCGTTTGTATTCGAACGGTTCTACAAGGCCGATAAGGCCCGTGTAAGGGGCGAGACCGTGGGGACGGGGATCGGTCTGGCGATCGTCAAAAATATCGTTAGCGCGCACCATGCACGATTAGTGCCACAAGTGAAGTGGGGATTGGGACGGTGTTCAAGATGAGTATCCCTGTAAAAACGGCAGAATTATAGAGAATGATCCTCAAAAAGACAAAACACGCTCAGAAATGAGCGTGTTTTTTTGTTGAATTTATGCGTTTAATCTTGTTCTACGTGGAACAAGATTAAA
This sequence comes from Paenibacillus sp. JCM 10914, assembly GCF_001315105.1. GTDB lineage: Bacteria > Bacillota > Bacilli > Paenibacillales > Paenibacillaceae > Paenibacillus_AQ. Next base: position 607,928 of record NZ_BAZR01000001.1, read on the forward strand.
CGGTATACACGATTACTTGCTCAACACAATCTGTTGCGCGGTATTCAGCTCAGACAAGCCGGTGAGCTTAATGAGTACCTCTTTCGGTACATCTTTATCCACGGTCAGGAACATAATCGCTTCGCCGCCAATCACTTTTCGTCCAACCTGCATGGAGGCGATATTGACATTGTTCTCGCCAAGGAGCGTTCCGACGCGTCCGATGATGCCTGGCTTATCGTTATGTGAGATTAGAATTAGATGACCCTCAGGCGAGATATCGACCGGGAAATGATCCAGACGAACAATGCGCTCACCATAGCCAAGCAGCAGGGTACCTGCCACGATTCGTTCTAACCCGTTCTGGGTCTTCAGTGTCACGGTAACCAGGTTCGTGAAATCCTTTGTTTTTGGCGTTTGGGAGACGACAACATGCAAGTCGCGACTCTTGGCGAGGTGCATGGAGTTGACGATGTTTACTTCACTGCCAAGATGGCGCTCCAGAACACCCTTTACGATATAGCGGGTTAATGCTTGTGTATCAACTTCAGCCAGCTCTCCCGCATAATCCACATGAATCTCCCTTACGGCATGTGCCGTAATTTGGGCAGCAACGCTGCCGAGCTTCTCTCCGAGGGAGAAGTATGGCTGCAGCTTGTTCATAACCGTAGCAGCAACGAGCGGGAAGTTGACTGCATTCTTGAACGGTTCGTTACGAAGAATGTGAAGCACCTGTTCGGACACGTCGATCGCTACGTTCTCTTGAGCCTCAACAGTAGACGCGCCGAGATGAGGTGTAACAATTACCTTAGGATGGCTAAGGAATGGATGATCCATTGCCGGCGGTTCGTGTTCGAATACGTCAAAGGCAGCACCGGCCACGATCCCTTCATCGATCGCTTCCACAAGCGCAAGCTCATCGATAATGCCGCCGCGTGCGCAGTTGACGATGCGCATGCCGCGTTTCATTACTTCAAATTGTGGACGAGCGATCATATGGCGTGTATCCGGCGTCAAAGGAGTATGCACCGTAATAAAGTCCGCATTGCGGATAATGTAATCTACCGAAGACAGCCTGACGCCCAGTTTATCCGCACGTTCTTCCGTCAGGAATGGATCGAAGGCGAGGATGCTCATACCGAATGCTTTAGCTCGCTTGGCCACTTCGCTTCCGATGCGTCCCATCCCCATCACGCCAAGCGTTTTGTTGCGAAGCTCTACACCAAGGAAAGATTTACGATCCCAAGTACCGCCGACGGTTTTGGCATAAGCTTGCGGGATGTGCCGCGCCAAGGCGATCATCATAGCAAAGGTATGTTCGGCCGTCGTAATCGTATTACCATCAGGAGCGTTAATAACCACGATCCCGCGTTTGGTTGCTGCTTCAAGATCAATGTTATCCACACCAACGCCGGCTCTACCAACGACTTTCAGGTTCGTGCCTGCTTTCATGATTCGTTCTGTGACGCGTGTCTGACTGCGGACTAGCAATCCGTCATACTCTGCAATAATGGCAGTAAGCTCATCTTCGCTGAGCCCGGTTTTTTTGTCTACCTGCACATCTTTTGCATCCATTAACTGTTGAATCCCCAAATCGCTGATTGGATCCGATACCAATACTTTAAACATGGTTTCTCTTCCTCCTTAGTTTCTCTATACAAGTGCAATAATATTGAATAAGGTTCGCGCTGTGGCGCGCGAAATCCGTTAATCCGGCGTTATTGAGATCAGAACGCAGAACATCTTCGTACATCTAACGCGTTGATGCATCAAAGGACTAAGAACATAAAAAAAACCCCAATCCGCATACTACTTCCGTAGTAAGGGACGAGAGTTATTCGTGGTACCACCCTTATTCGCTGCCCGGGAGCAGCCTCAAACGGTCTGTATAGACCATGATTGGTAACGGATATCATCCGATTTACGCCTACTCTATCGTTCAGCGAAATATCTCAGGAACGCTCAAGCCAGCTTATTCATCGCCGATTTACACCAACCATCGGCTCTCTGAGGATGTCTAAAGCTCCTTGTTTCCATCATCGGTTTTAACAGATTAATTTTTTCATAATGTATCACGGCTCTAACATTGTGTCAATAGCTGAAGTGTTTTGTCAAAACGGCTCTACAATTGTGAATAAAATCGTGCAGCCTTGAATGTCATACAGGGAATTTGCTATGATTCATATGCCGCCTATGTTAAGTTTTAAGATAGAGGTCGAAGGTTGTTCCGGATATAATGATCGATCAAAACCAAGATGAAAGACAGGCACATCCTTTATGAAGAAGTTTAAAATTCGCGTGAAACGAATCGAAGCCCATCAATTGAATGACAGGCTGCTCTTAATCAATCTGTATCTTACACAAGCTTTAACTCTTATCGTTGGACTGATCTGGATTTTATTCCAGGGACGTAACCCGTTTGGCCTGCTGGCGATTCCGAATGAACTTCAGTTCGTATACTGGGGACTGGGTCTGGCCGGCATTATGCTGATCGTCGATTTCGTACTCTCCCGGTTCGTGTCGGATGAAAGCATGGATGACGGCGGGATTAACGAGATGCTGTTTCGCAAGCGGCCCGTCTGGCATATCTTTGTCATTGCCTTGGTCGTCTCAATATGTGAGGAACTATTGTTTCGCGGCGCGATTCAACATGCCTTCGGGCCTTATTGGACCAGCATATTATTCGCACTTATTCATGTACGGTACCTAAAACATTGGCTTCCTACAGGCTGGGTATTCTTAAGCAGTTATGGACTGGGCTATATCTATATTTATACAGGCACCTTGTGGGCTCCAATAATATGCCACTTCCTGATTGATTTCATATCGGGGATGATGATACGATTTCGGAGGAAAGAGGAACATGAGTCAACTTAGCAGAATGGATCGACACCAGAGCCGTAACAAAGGCCGGAAAAACAAGACACAGAGCAAGAAGCCAACTGCTGCAGAAGAGCAACGTAAACGAACGACTAATCATTTCGAGGAGCAATCCGGCAGTCATTCAAGCGCTAACGATAACACAGGAACTACCAAGGAGCTGCGCCGCTCTAGGTCGAGTGCTGCTTCGCAATCGCCTGCCTATTCCGATTCCACGGAGGAATCGACGGCGCCGAAGCGGAGAGATACATACTCCTCATATCGGCTTCGGGTTAGCAAATGGTTCGTGAACTCTTTAATTATTATATTTGTCCTGCTTATGATTGGCCTGCTGTGGTGGGGACTAAAAGGCGCCCCTCCTATAAATGAACTGTTAAGGGGTCTTATATGAGTGTGTGGTTATGGGGAGCAGGATTGTTCGTGAGTTGTGTTTTGGCAGCGATGGGGTGGATGCGTGCTGAAGCGTCGGGATATCGGCCACGGGAGGAAGAAGTGGTTTCCGAACGTGTTCCGTTGTCATTTGATGGGTATCGCATTTTGTTCATATCCGATATTCATCGAAGAAAGTTATCCGAAGAGTCCTTGCGCAGAACGCTCCCGGAGATCGATTGTATCGTACTCGGGGGAGATGTAACGGAGAAAGGCGTTCCGATCGAGCGATTGAGACACAATCTGAACTTGCTGCAACGTATTGCTCCCTCATATGCCGTTCTCGGTAATCATGATCTGTATGCCGGGCAAGATGCCGTGTTAGAGGCGATGAAGGACGCGGGGGTAATTGCGCTGCGCGATCAAACCGTAATATTGCATAAAGGCAATGACAGCGTCGGGTTAACCGGAATTAAGCAACCGGCAAGTAAAAACCGTCCATACACCAATTTTCAAGGTCAAATCAGTTTGGATATGTACCATATTCTCGTCGTTCATGATCCGATTTGGCTGCAAGGAAGGAAGGAAACCTGCTGCGATCTGCTGCTTGCAGGACATACGCACGGAGGGCAGATCGTGCTGCCGCTGGTCGGTGCGTTTCAACTTGAACGATTCTATCATACATACAAGTCCGGGTGGTATTCGCTTCGTCGATTGGCGGACATGAGCCGAAGTACTTGCCGGATGCTGATTAGCCGCGGGTTCGGTACCTCGCATATACCACTTCGGCTCAATTGTCCAGCAGAGTACCATGTCATTACGTTACGCCAAAAACCTTAGCTGCTATCACCTGGAGGTGAACAGCTAAGGTTTTTTATTTGGGATTGGAACGAGATTATCATCTGATCTCGGTCTCAATCAAGTTAGGATCAACAAAGCCATAACCTTCCGAGTCGAGCTTCGTCAGCAACGAGTCCAAGGCTTCAACGGTCCAGGGAAGCTCATGCATGAGGATGTTGCTGCCGGGATGAAGCTGTTCCAGTACATTATTCACAACAGCGTCTGGTTTATTTTTATTCTTGCTCTCCCAATCCAGCGAGCCGTTGGACCAGGTCATAAACAGCATATCTTGATCCGCGACAATCTTCTTCACCGTATCTCCACCCGAACCGAACGGAGGGCGGAAGAATCTCGGCCGTTTGCTACCGTATCCATCACGATTTCCTGTACATCCTCAATTTGTTGTCTCGCGCTCTCCGGACCTTCCTTCTTCAGATCAATATGATCCCAGGCATGATTGCCAATGATTTGTCCGCGATCATCGATGATCTTTAACAGATCAGGATTCTGTTTGACCCGATAACCGTTAACGAAAAAAATAGCTTTGGCATCATGTTTATCCAGTACGTCAATCATATTGTTGATCATGGTCTCGTCCTTGGGGCCATCGTCAAACGTCAGTAGAACGACCTTCTCGGAGACGGATTCGTTGTTAGGTACGATTCGATACACCTGGTTCATGTGATACTGAGGTTCTGCATTTATTTCTTCCTCGTCAGAAGGTGAGGATTCATGATCAGGATCTTCTTCTGAGCTCTCCGGATCTGGATCTTCCATTGTAGTGTCAGACGGTTCCGCTGGGCTTTGTTGCTCTTCCGCCTGTTGGCTTTGTCCACTTGGTGTGTTACCGACTTCCGGTGTTGTTCCTTGCTGCTGATCTCCTATGCCTTGACTGCAAGCAGCCAGAAGCAGACAACAGCCGAGTAGAAGTACGGTTCGTATTCTATTCATGATTCCATCTCACTTTCCTGTATTTATGTAGCATGAGTTGCTGGTTATACGTGAATGATAAGGACGAGTTTATCATAGAAGGAGGTATCATTTGTGAAGACTTCGTCATTTCTGTATGGTGTCATCATCGGTGCAGTTGCATGTCGTATGATTTCCCGAAAAGGCAGCATGCCATTCTCCTCGATGATGAAAGATGTTAACTTAGGACGTTTTGCCGATAGTGCAATGAGTAAGATTAATGGGGCAAAAGAACGCCACTCTTATGGCTCGAGCCAAGAAAGCGTGTTTCCCAGTTCAGGCGGACATCAGTCCCGCGGAGGGAATGCAGGAAGCCAGGCATCGAGTCATACGAAGGCTGCCAACTTAAAACAGGTGAAGGACTTTATTCGTAACAACCCTGACGTAAAAGCAGAAGTTGAACAAATATTAAAAGAAACTCACAGCGTCATACCGGGTTTGTAAACGACTTCGAACCATTTTGAATCATTCTCGGGGAGGAAGAGCACGTTTCCCTAAGAATGATTCTTTTTTCTTCGGCTACATATTTACGTGCATTTGTGGGTATTAAATGATAAAATCAATTATATAAAACCATTTTTATCACGTCATAATCCAGTCATCATAATGTGTTATAAACTTTTGTTTACGTAAGGAGGATCCTGTCATGAAAATAGAACGTTTGAGTCAAGATAAGATACGGATTTTCCTCACGTTTGACGATCTGAGTGAGCGAGGGATCCAGAAGGAAGAGATGTGGCAGGAAATACCGAAAGTTTATGACCTGTTTACGGAGATGATGGATCAGGCATACAGTGAACTCGGGTTTGATGCCACCGGACCGCTTGCCGTTGAGGTGTTCGCACTGCCCGCCCAAGGCATGGTGGTTATCGTGACGAGAGGAAAATACGATCATTTCGGAAGCTTGTCCGAAGAAGAAATGCCGGATGAGATTTATGAGATGGAACTTACACTGGACCAAAGTGATACGATCGTCTATGTATTTCAGGATTTTGAAGTGCTTATTGAAGCATCCCATATGTTGAAAGAACTTGTAGGCGGAGCAGGCAAGCTCTATCACTATCGAGATAAATGGTTTTTACATTTCGATCCGGAGGAATTGGTCAGCGAGAAGCTGCCGGCGATTATCGCCGTTCTGGCAGAATTCGGTGAATCATCTTCGGTAACGGAAGCTATGCTGGAAGAATACGGGAAGAAGGTTATGCCTCAACAAGCGGTTGAAGTCATATGCACCCATTTCCAGCGTGGGCAATAATGATTGTGGGCGTGCGTGCCGGAATTCAGGCCCGCTACTAACGGAAGGGGAATTATAGTGCTGGTGTTCTCAGTTATTGCGTCGGCTGTGGCTCCGGGACTCGCATTGCTCACGTATTTTTACCTGAAAGACAGGTATGATCAAGAACCTCTGCATATGGTAGTCAAGGTATTTATGTTAGGGGTTCTGATCGTTTTCCCGGTGATGATTCTGCAGCGGGGAATAATACTTTGGCTTGGCGAACATCCGGTTATTGAGTCGCTGCTTGTCTCGGCTGGCGTTGAGGAGTTCCTGAAATGGTTTGTCCTCTATCACATTATTTTTAAGCATAAGGATTTTGACGAACCCTACGACGGCATTCTTTACGCAACGGCGATTTCCCTCGGGTTTGCTACGGTGGAGAATCTGCTGTATGCCTGGTACAGTCAGGCTGCGTTTGGCGCGATGTTCCTGCGAGCATTACTTCCAGTGTCAGGACACGCCATGTTCGGTGTCATTATGGGCTACTACTTGGGACATGCAAGATTCAACCAAGGAAGACGAAGGTTCTTTCTGTTCTTGTCCCTCGCAGTTCCGTGGATGTGGCATGGCTTGTATGATTTGATCTTGAATTTGTTCACTCATACATGGGTTTGGTTCATCGTACCGCTGATGGTTCTTCTCTGGTATGGTGGTATGGGCAAGATCACACGCGCCAATAATCGATCGCCATTCCGTTTCATCAAGCGTGACGAAGAGGTTAATATTAGCAAATAATGGGCACACTTCATTCTAAAGACCTTGTCTGTCAGACAGGAATTAGAATGAGGGAGGTGCCTTTTTTGCGTGTCAAAGTAAAGATTTTATGCAAGGATTGCGGTGAACGTTTCATTCTCCGCGGCAAGAAGGAGCATGGCCGGATTGAAACCGGGTTTAAGCAATGTTTGTGCAACAACCGTGATCACTTCGAAATTGAAGAGAATTTCTAAAAGTATGAAGTAAGCAAGTAATTATACAGATATGCATAAGACTTCTTTCTTCTAGTCAAACTAACGTCAGTTGACGAAAAGAAAGGAGACTATCGCATCATGTATAAACGCTTGAGTGCTATACTGTTCCCGCTGGCTACCATTTTACTAATCGGAGCTTTGGTGTGGGGATATCAAGAGAATAAAGAGAAAAACGCGATCCTGATTAATGCGGAGAACCAATATCAACGGGCATTTCACGACTTGTCCTACAACATGGACAGGATTCATGCCGAACTCGGTAACACCCTTGCGGTTAGCTCGACTTCACAGGGGATGCATCGTAAAGGTTTGATGAATGTATGGCGCTTAACGAGTGAGGCTCAGAACGAAATCAGTCAGTTGCCGCTCGTGATGTTGCCGTTTAGCCAAACGGAAGACTTTCTCTCCCGTATTTCCAATTTTGCATACAAGACAGGGGTGCGCGACTTAACGAAGGAACCGCTGAGCGACAATGAAATGAAAACCCTTAAGAGCCTGTACGCGAATTCCGGTGATATCACGAAGGATCTTCAGGCTGTACAGGACAAAGTCATTGCCAACCATCTGCGCTGGATGGATGTGGAAACGGCATTAGCCACCAACAAGGTGAAGGATAATTCCATAATCGATGGTTTCAAGACCGTAGACAAAAAAGTGGAGTCTTATCCGGAACTGGATTGGGGTCCATCGGTTAGCAGCATATACACACGTCGATCAGTTAAGCAATTAGCCGGTATGCCGATCTCGGAAGAGGATGTTAAGCGAAAAGCGCTGAAATTCTCCGATGCAAATGACCAAGCCAAAGTTGAAGTGACGATGAACGGTAAAGGTACCGAATGGGTCTCTTATACGGCAAAAGTAAAGCATCAGAACGGGCATCTACTCAGCATGGATTTCACGGAAAAGGGCGGTCAGTTAATCTCATATACCGATGAGCGTGAGGTTGGTTCGAAAAAAGTTTCTGTGCAGCAAGTGATCGATAAAGCACAGGAATTTTTGAACCATAAAGGGTACTCGGATATGACCGTGGTCTCAGCCGACCAGTATGACAATCTGGCTAACTTCTCATTCGTGCGCGAACAGGATGGGGTTCTGATCTATCCGGAGAAGATTACGGTGCGTTCCGCTATGGACAACGGCGATGTCATCGGATTCCAGGCGAGTGACTTTGTATACGAGCATCAAATGAAGCGTGACATCCCACAGCCTAAGTTGAGCCTTGCTGAAGCGGAGAAAATGCTCAATAAGGATTACAAAGTGCTCTATCATGCAAGGCGTTGATCAAGAACGACCAATCGGAAGATGTACTGTGCTACGAATTTGGAGGACGCATTAACGGTGCTCAGTACCGGATATACCTCAATGCGGATACCGGGCTTGAAGAGACGGTAGAAGTCGTTAAAGACGCGCAAGCCGGGATTAAATAACAAATAGCGACAATTCATATAAGAGCCGAGTAGGGGCATCCCTATTCGGCTTTTCGTTATGCACAAATGAAGATTTTGTCTCAATCAGTGCCGGATCCCGTGATATAATGGTAAATATTGATTATCATGAAGAACGAGTGGGTGAGGGCTTTGTATCCAAAAATCAATGATGTTCTCTATATTCAACTGGATACGGGAGATGAAACCGAAGCGAAAATCATCTATAAATCCCGTATTTCCGACATGAATGACGATTCCATCTTTATGGAAGTTCCACTGCAAGAAGGCACCGGAAGATTGAAGAAGCTTTATGTCGGAGACGAGCTGTCAGCCTATTTCTTGACGGAAGGCGGTGTTAAGAATTATTTCAATTCCTATGTGCTGAGCCATCATGAAGACGTGATTCGTCTGGTTCGCATCAAGCTGCCGGAACCTGAGCACATTACTAAAGTTCAGCGTAGAAGCTTCCTTCGAGTGCAGGCCGATCTCGAATTGTCGGTCACCACCAAGGAAGGAGCCCGCTTTCTGGCTAGGACCGATGATGTGGGCGGTGGTGGCATATCGTTCCATTTGCGGCATGATCAGACGATTACGGAGGGAGAAGTACTTTCCTGCTGGATTTTGATTCCGTATAAGAATGGGTCGGTAGAGCACGTGCCGTTCGAAGGGGAAGTGGTCCGAATTAAGCAGCTGCCTACGAGTCGTAGCATTGTAATGCTGAAGTTCAATCAGATTCTGGACATGGAGCGGCAGAAGTTGATCCGATATTGTTTTGAACGGCAGTTCGATTTCCGAAATCGCTAGTTTGATAATGCATAATTAGAGTTTGCCTTGGGTAAACTAGCGGGAAATTTAGTGTCGAAAAGGATAATGGCCCATATGTCAGATCAAGAGCGCGAATGGAAAGAAGATGAGGGACAAGCTCCTGGAGAATGGTTTGGAACGATGCTGCTAAAGCTGATTATCGGCCTTGGCATCGTCTTGGTTATCACACAGCTCCTCTTGCATTACGAGCCTTCGAGGCATTATATTTCGCCTGTGCAACAGATGGAGGGTGTGCCGCTCAATGAGCGAAATGTAAACGATTGGATGGGAGAAGACTTCTCCTTACTTTTGCATCACTCTAGCTAGTGTGGTATAATTTTCACGTCGCAGGCGGGCGCCTGCTTTTTTCTTGAATGAATGATGTTTGTGATTCAGAGGGATATGTTTGAGGAGGAATGCCCCGTTGGTTACGCAGGGGACAGGTTATCGCGACAGAATGAACATTGCCATCGACGGCCCTGCAGGAGCGGGTAAGAGCACCGTAGCAAGAATGGTAGCGAACAGGCTGCAATTCATCTATGTGGATACCGGCGCTATGTACAGGGCAGTTACCTGGTATATGCTGAACCAAGGGGTTTCTTCGGAAAGCCCGGAGCTAGTGCTTCAACTTGCACAGAACATGACGATCGAATTGAAACCGCATGAGCAAGGCCAGATGGTCTTGGTTAACGGGGAGGATGTTACGCCTTTCATTCGTTCACACCAGGTTAGTGCAGCCGTATCTCAATACGCGCGAATCGAAGGTCTGCGGACCAAGCTTGTCCGATTGCAACAGGAAATGGCTTTGGGCAAGGGCGTGGTCATGGATGGACGAGATATCGGTACAACGGTCTTGCCGGATGCCGAAGTCAAAATCTTCATGACAGCCACAGTTAAGGAACGGGCTCTCCGCCGCTTCAATGAGCTTCGTGATGAAGGCATAACGCTGGAACAACTGGAACGAGATATCGCACAGCGTGACCGATTGGATCAGGAACGCGAGGTGTCTCCGCTGCGATGCGCAGAGGATGCTATTGTGCTCGATACGACACATATGGATATCAATCAGGTTGTGGACGCGATTCTTTCATATTGCGAAACTTAAGTAGGATGGGGAGAAATAGGCATGATTTATATTTTTTGCAGAGCGGTTGTTCGAGGGGTGTTCGCTATCCTTTACAGATTCGAATCTGACGGTGTACATAACATTCCTTCAGAAGGCGGCGTGCTCATTTGCAGCAATCACATCAGCGTCAGGGATCCGATATCTGTCGGAATTCATGTCAAACGCCAGGTGAAATTCATGGCGAAGGCAGAATTGTTCAAAATTCCTGGCTTTGGATGGTTGGTTCACAAGCTTGGAGCATTTCCCGTCAAGCGCGGCGGGGTAAGTAAGGATGCCATCAAGACGGCGCTTACGATTTTGCGCCAGGGAGAGATCATGGGGATTTTTCCTGAGGGGACCCGGAATTCGGATTCTACTGCCGCCAAGCGTGGGGCAGCAAGCTTTGCTCTAAGAAGCGGTGCAACGGTAATCCCGGCAGCGATTATCGGGGATTACAAGCCGTTCCGCAAAGTCAAGATTATCTACGGTGCACCCGTTGACATGTCTGAGTTCGAAGGGAACAAATCACCTGAAGCATTGGACGCCGCAACCGAAAAAATCATGACGAAAATTCATGAAATGCGTGCTAGCGGCAATCCGACCGTATCAGGTTGAATATTCTTATGTATAAAACATGGGAATATAGGAAAGATACTACAGCAATTATGTTTTGAACTTCGCCAACGCGAGTTTAAATAAATGGGGTTTGAATTGAGGAGGTTATTGACATGTCGGAAGAAACAAGAAATCAAGAGGCTGCCGAAGTGCAAAGCCAAGAGCAGCTGGACCAAATCGTATCCTTGAAAAAAGGGGACACCGTGAAAGGGACGATCGTCAAACTGGAGGATAACCAAGCTTATGTAAGCATTGGATATAAATATGACGGTGTAATTCCTGTTCGCGAACTGTCTTCGGTTCAGCTTGACAATGCATCTGAAGCGGTTCAAGTTGGGCAAGAAGTGGAATGCAAGGTTGTCAGCATCAACGATGACAAAGAGAGCCTTGTATTATCAAAGCGCGCGATCGACACCGAGAATTCATGGGAAGATCTCGAGAAGCACTTCGAGGTTCAGGATGTATTCGAAGTAACGGTGGCGGACGTGGTTAAAGGTGGTCTCGTGGCCGACGTTGGCGCACGTGGCTTTATTCCTGCTTCCATGGTAGAGCGTCATTTTGTTGAAGATTTCAGTGATTACAAGGGCCGCACGCTCCGCGTGAAGGTGAAAGAACTGGATCGTGAGAACAACAAAGTGATCCTGTCCCAGAAAGATGTTCTGGAAGAGGAATTCGAAGCCAATAAGCAACAGGTTATGGTGCAATTGCAAGACGGTCAAGTACTGGAAGGTACTGTGCAGCGTCTGACGCAATTCGGTGCATTCGTTGATGTAGGCGGTGTTGACGGACTGGTACACGTGTCCGAGATCGCTTGGAATCATGTGGAGAAGCCAGCGGATGTATTGTCCGAAGGCGACAAAGTCAACGTGAAGGTGCTGAAGGTAGATCCAGAGAAAGGCAAGATCAGCCTCAGCATTAAGGCTGCTGGTCCTGGACCTTGGGAATCTGCAGGCCAACAATTTAACACAGGCGACATCGTTACAGGTGTTGTTAAGCGTCTGGTTACCTTCGGTGCATTTGTTGAATTGGCACCTGGCGTGGAGGGGTTGGTTCATATTTCCCAAATCTCCCACAAACATATCGGTACGCCTCAAGAAGTGTTGAAAGAGGGTCAAGAAGTACAAGTCAAAGTCCTCGATATTAACACATCGGAGCAGCGCGTTAGCCTTAGCATCAAAGAAACTGAAGAAGCACCAGCGCAGGCTCCAAGAGCTGAGAAACCGTCCAAAGGTCCTAAGATCGACCTGAAAGACAACCCGAACGTTTCTTTGAACAACCAAGGCATGAGCGTAACGCTCGGCGAGCGTTTCGGCGATAAACTGAGCAAATTCAAGTAAGCCCGGGGAACCGTTTTGTACGGTCCAAGGACCTACCTTTACGAAGTTGGCGAGCCAGATTTCTGGGTTCGCCTTTTGTTTTTCTATAGGATGCCGCTCAGGGATGCGGTATCATGGGGATGAGCATAATAGAATTCAAATGAAAAGTTAGCCAATTGAAACGTTTTTTGCTATGATGATAATCGTAAGAATTGACAGGAGGAGTGACTATGGCAAGACCCGTAGTGGCTATCGTCGGGCGACCTAATGTCGGTAAATCGACGATATTTAACCGATTGATCGGCGACAGATTAGCCATCGTTGAAGATAAACCGGGAATTACCCGTGACAGGATTTATGGAAGCGCGGAATGGAATGGAAAGGCGTTTAGCGTCATCGATACCGGTGGTATCGAAATAGATGGTGATGATATGATCCTCAAGTCTATCCGGATGCAGGCCGAGTTAGCGATTGAGGAAGCGGATGTTATCGTTTTCATGTGCGATGCCAAGACTGGTGTCACCCAGTCCGATGAAGAAGTTGCACAAATCTTATTCCGTTCTGGCAAGCCAGTCATTCTGTCTGTGAACAAAGTAGACAATTTAAAACGTGCGGACGATATTTATGAATTCTATTCTTTAGGATTTGGTGATCCGGTTGGAATATCAGGCAGCCACGGCACCGGAATCGGAGATCTGCTTGACGTTGTCGTTGAGAACCTGCCAGAGCTTGAAGATGACGGGTATGATGAGGATGTTATTCGCGTCGCTTTGATCGGCAGACCAAATGTGGGCAAGTCTTCCCTTGTCAATGCTATATTAGGGGAAGAACGCGTTATTGTTAGTGACGTTGCAGGGACTACCCGTGATGCGATCGATACGCCATTTGAGAAGGACGGACAGCGCTATGTGCTCATTGATACGGCAGGTATGCGCAAACGGGGTAAGGTATACGAGACCACGGAGAAATACAGTGTCATGCGTGCCATGCGTGCCATCGAGCGTGCTGATGTTGTATTAGTGCTTATCAATGGGGAAGAGGGTATCATTGAGCAGGACAAGCATATCGCCGGTTATGCTTATGAGGCAGGCAAAGCTTCTGTATTTGTCGTAAACAAGTGGGATGTCGTGGACAAGGACGATAAGACGATGCAGCAGTTCGAGAACAAGATCAGGGATCATTTCTTGTTCATGACATATGCACCTGTCGTATTCCTGTCGGCGAAGACCAAACAGCGCTTACACAAACTGCTTCCCATTGTGAAACATGTGGCAGATCAACATTCACTCCGTGTGCAGACTCATCTGCTCAATGACGTGATTTCGGATGCGATTGCAATTAATCCACCACCAACGGATAAAGGCAGAAGATTGCGCATCAACTATTCAACTCAGGTAGCGGTGAAACCGCCGACCATGGTTGTGTTTGTCAACGATCCTGAATTAATGCATTTCTCCTACGAGCGATATTTGGAGAACAAAATCCGGGCGGCGTTTGACTTTAAAGGTACACCCATCAGGATATTTACTCGAAGAAAGTCTGATGAGAGTTAGGGGAGAGTAGCTTGATTCTGGAGATCATAGCGATTGTATTGTGTTATTTACTCGGATCTGTGAGTTTTAGCGTACTGCTTGCTAAGATGTTGAGAGGGATTGATATTCGCCAACATGGCAGCGGCAATGCGGGTGCTACCAACACACTCCGGGTTTTGGGGAAGGGTCCGGCCATCCTTGTACTTGCTTTGGATGTAATCAAAGGCATCGCTGCTGTCTGGATCGGCCGCTGGCTTGGCGGTGACAGTGAGTGGCTGCCAGGTTTATGCGGAATCGCCGCGATCATGGGTCATAACTGGCCGCTGTATTTCAAGTTCCGTGGCGGGAAGGGCATTGCGACGGCGATTGGTGTATTGGCAACTCTATCTTTCCTGCCCGCGCTTTATGCAGGAATCATAGCGATCTTATCTATCGTCTTTACCCGTTATGTATCCCTTGGTTCTTTGATTTTTGTCGCATTGACGCCTGTATTTTTACTCATAGCCGGCTATCCTTGGCCTACTTTTTGGACAAGCTTAGTCATATGCATCTTCGCTTTCTGGCGACATCGTAGTAACATTGTGAAAATCGTACAGGGTCGTGAGAACAAGTTGGGGTCTGGAAAAGGTAAGGAAAAAGGAGGGAAGCGCGTTGTCTGACAAAGTCGCTGTATTGGTGGCAGGAAGTTGGGGAACCGCTTTGGCAAGTGTTCTTGCTGCGAATAAGTTGAATGTTGTCGTATGGACAAGAACTGGGGATCAAGCGCGTGAAATCAACGAAACCCACACAAATCAACGTTATTTGCCTGATGTTGCACTGCCTTCCAACATTCATGCTACAACGGATATGAAAGCAGCGGTAACCGGGGCCGCGGCGATTCTCATTGTGGCTCCATCATCTGCCATGCGAGTGGTTGCCAGTCAACTTAAACACCATTGGAACAAGGACCAACTTGTCATTCATGCCACGAAGGGGTTTGAAATCGAATCCTTGAAACGGATGTCCACCGTGATTTCCGAGGAACTTGGCTGCGAGGAAGCGCAAGTCGTGGTTCTTTCGGGTCCAAGCCATGCCGAGGAAGTGATCCGGCGCAATCCGACGACGGTTGTGGTCGCCTCATCGAACAATGAGGCTGCTTCCAGAGCCCAGGATCTGTTTATGAATACGTACTTTAGAGTATATACGAATCGAGACATGATCGGGGTGGAACTGGCCGGAGCTCTGAAAAATATTATTGCTTTAGGCGCAGGGATGTCAGATGGACTCGGCTTTGGTGATAATGCCAAAGCGGCGCTGATTACGAGAGGCTTGGCGGAAATTACCCGTATCGGCATGGAGATGGGGGCAAACCCGCTTACGTTTGCCGGGCTGGCCGGTATCGGGGACCTCGTGGTGACGGCAACAAGCCAGCACAGTCGTAACTGGCGTGCAGGCTCCATGCTCGGTCAGGGAAAGCCGCTCGATGAGGTTCTGAATTCCATGGGGATGGTGGTCGAAGGCATACGAACCACCAAAGCGGCCTTTGCCATATCGCAAAAGTACGGAGTACAAATGCCAATTGCTGATCAGCTTTACCATGTCCTCTTCCAGGATCGTAATCCGCGAACGGCTGTAGAGGCACTTATGGGCCGAGACCCCAAGACGGAGATGGAGCTTATGCCGCTTGAAACTTGGGAGCAATGGCACACCTAGCTTATTCACCATTCCGACGTTCTTCTCATATATTGTGTTGAGGATGGTCGGAGGAGGGGTGGAAATGAGCAAAAGCTTTCACAAGGATGTATTGAATGCGATCAACAAAAAAAGCGGCAAGAAAATTTCTTCGGGGGCTGTCAATAAGCTGGCTAGTACGGTTAAACCGTCTACAATGCAAAATGAAGCCCAGCTCCGTCAACTGATCAAGCAAGTATCTTCCATGGCCAACATACCGGTTAGTGAAGATACGATCCAGGAAATTGTATCAGCAGTGAAGAAAAGCGGCATGAACGCAGGCAATATGGAAGCTTTAATGAAAATGATGATGAACAAATAGGACCTTTAATTAGGCTGAGCAATAAGCCGTATCCTGCGGGACGCGGCTTATTTGTTCATGCTTTCGTCACAGGTATGATGAGGTGCTTTCATTTTCATGATATAATAAACTACATAATTTAATGAAAGATTGGAGCGTTTCGTGACATGGATCCGATGCAAAAAATGTGGCTGTCCATGATCGCATTACTCATTATGGCCGTATCCGTCATTGTCGTGACGTTAGCCCGCAACAAGACCAAGGGCTTTCTGAGAGGCATCCTTTCGTTTATGGCTTTTATGATGATGATCATAGGATTTATTCTTGGACTTGCCTCTATAATCTAGCGGTAAGCCGCAATGGATGCGGATAGTAAGAAGGAGTGTTCAAAGTGTCGTTTCATGATACGCCAAAGCTGGGCAATGGACTTGCTTCCATCGTATCTAAATTACATCAGTCCAACGTACCATGGTTACTGGGGGGAAGCTGCAGCTTGCGTCTCCAGAACGTTTCATTGGATAAACCACCACGGGATATTGACTTGTACGCGGATATACTGGATATCCCACTGCTTCATCAGAGACTGATCACCCTGGCCTTGGATTCACCGTATATGGACCAAGAGGGCATGTATTCGTCGATGCTAAGTCATTATGAGTGGGAAGGTGTACCCATAGAACTGGTGGGTGGATTTGAAGTAACGAGCTCGGGCTCTGTTTATGTGGTTGAGATTAAGGATCTGTTATATCAGGCGGCGCCGGTTCGACAGATCGGTCCGCTCGAATTGCGGTTGATGCCGTTATCACATGAGCTTATTTTTAATATACTGCGTGATCGGCCTGATCGTTATGAAGCGATTGCAAAGGCCATGAGGCAGGAGATGAACCAACATAGCAGCCTTCTGTTTGACATGATGGATCGATATGACTTGCATGATCTGCACCGCATACTGATTCATCGATTGATGGGAATAAGTACATAAGCATGATAAGGAGGGCGACACCTTGGACTTCGAAGTACTCTTTAAACCTGATCTAAAAAAAACCAAGGTTCGGCCTTACACCAACGTTCTAGACGCATCTCGGAGGGCTGGAGTCCGTATCCCGACCCGTTGCGGGGGGAAGGCTGGATGTCTGATGTGCAAAGTTATAATAACAACAGAAGAGCAGCGGCATTGCCTGCCCCCGGAAGCCAAGGAGATACGAAAGCTGGGTGGCTTATTACTCGAACAAGGCTACCGGCTCTCCTGCCAGACCCGAGTGACTGGCAATCTCACCGTATCAATCCCTGAGGACCCGCTAAAGGCCGCTATACGTAAGCAACTGGAGGCGGCAAGAAACAAGACAGATCATGACGACTTTATATAAACTGGAGGATGATGATAGTTTGAGTATGTTCACTTGGATGAAACGGGCTGCACGTCCCGCTAGATGGACTTCTGCAGCGATAATCCTGGCGATCGTTCCGTTTGTATTGACTGGATGTCTCTATCCGGATGAGAAAATGCAGGAGAATAAGGTATCCTATAAAGAAAGTGTACGAAGAATACAGGATGCCGTAGACGATTTCTATCAGGAACAGAGCATTCTACCTATTATTACGGCAGGACCCGAGGTACCTCGTTATGAGAAATATAGAGTAGATCTGGATCAGCTGCACAATAGAGGATATATCGATCAGATTCCGAATACGGCTTTTGAGAAAGGTGGAAGCGGATACTTCCTCATTATCAATGAGGAAACGGAGCCTACCGTTAAAGTAATGGATCTGAATACGACTCAGAAGGTCAACGATGTACAGCGTGCCGTCAATCTGTACAAGATGTCTCATGACAACGCCCTGCCTGCGGGAGAGGAACTGTATCCTGGTTACATGAACGTGGATTTATCGAAGACAGATGCCAAATCACTCAAACTGATGAGTGTATACTCCGGACAGGAAATGCGCTTTATGATGGACGAGGCAGGCACGGTGTATGCTGATTATGCGTTTGATATTATGCAGGCCGTGGAGAAGAATGGCGAGCAGCCACAGACAGGTGAAGATCTGCGAGTATATCTGGAGAAGGAATCCTACTTCGTCCCTGTCAAATCAGTAGCTTATGAATGGAAAGATGGCCAACCAGTGGCGCAGTTGTAAGCCCAACGATAGGATTTCCGTTATATGAAAGACTTTACATTCGGTCTGCTATGGCCGCGTGTGAAGTCTTTTTTTTGTTAAGTGAAATCTCTGAGGAATATCTAGTAAAGTCCGTGCATATTCATAATCTGAAAGAGTAGTGGTGCGGGCAAGAGACGGCTGCCCAGTAAGGCTTGTATGAGATATCAGGCACAGTAAGAGCTAGTAACCATGAAATCTGGCATCTCAAAAAAAATTGGACGGACATTCAGGGCAACCGTCATATTTTTGTTCCCGGTACATATGATGTTACTAGTCCAAATGCATGTACGAGTTACACCGCTTTGCCGTTTCCATCAATAGCTCATGGAATACCGGCGGCGGAATGCTGGCGACATTGTAAAGGCTGCTCATCTGTTGCAATGGCTTTGACTATGAGTGGAACACGAAGCGGATGCTCTTAAAGCATTTTTCCTTCGGAGTAATTTGAGGAGGGGATCTCTTTTGGAAAAAGTGGACATTTTTAAGGACATTGCCGAACGGACCGGAGGGGACATTTACTTAGGTGTTGTCGGTGCCGTCCGTACGGGAAAATCAACTTTCATCAAGCGGTTTATGGAGACAGTCGTTCTTCCGAACATTACGAACGAGGCGGATCGCGTAAGAGCTGTTGATGAGCTGCCTCAAAGTGCTGCTGGGAAAACCATCATGACAACCGAGCCGAAATTCGTACCGAACAATGCGGTACAGATCAAGGTAACGGATGGTCTTGAAGTTAACGTCCGGATGGTAGACTGCGTTGGTTATGCGGTGGATGGTGCCAAAGGCTACGAGGATGAGAACGGGCCGAGAATGATATCGACCCCATGGTTTGAAGAACCGATTCCGTTCCAGGAAGCGGCTGAGATTGGAACACGCAAGGTGATTCAGGAACACTCCACACTCGGCGTGGTAGTGACGACGGACGGCAGTATCGCAGAAATTCCGCGCAGTTCTTACATTGAAGCGGAAGAGCGAGTGATTGAGGAACTGAAGGAAGTTGGGAAGCCGTTCGTAGTGGTGATCAACTCCACTCGCCCACGCAGCGAGGAAGCGCTCCAGCTCCGCAGCGAACTGGCGGAGAAATACGATATTCCAGTGATGACACTCAGTGCAGCGACGATGACCGAAGATGACGTTACGGGCGTACTGCGTGAAGTATTGTATGAATTCCCGGTTCATGAGGTGAATGTAAATCTGCCTAGCTGGGTGATGGTACTGAATGAGAACCACTGGCTGCGCAGCAACTACGAGAACTCGGTCCGAGATACGGTGCAGGATATCCGCCGCTTACGTGATGTTGATCGGGTAGTCAGTCAATTCATGGAGTATGACTTCATCAATCATGCAGGACTCAGCGGCATGAATATGGGGCAAGGCGTAGCAGAGATTGATCTCTTCGCTCCGGATGAATTGTACGATCGCATCCTGATGGAAGTGGTCGGTGTTGAAATCCGCGGCAAGGATCATCTGCTGCAGTTGATGCAGGATTTCTCGCACGCCAAACGAGAATACGACCGCTTCGCAGAGGCGCTTGAGATGGTGAAGACGACAGGCTACGGCATTGCCGCACCTTCCCTTGCCGAGATGGCGCTTGATGAACCGGAATTAATCAGACAAGGAACGCGCTTTGGCGTACGGTTGAAAGCTACCGCGCCTTCGATTCATATGATTCGCGTCGATGTGGAATCCGAATTCTCACCGATTATCGGAACCGAGAAACAGAGTGAAGAACTGGTTCGCTACCTGATGCAGGACTTCGAGAATGACCCGATCAAGATCTGGGAATCCGATATCTTTGGACGCTCATTGCATTCGATCGTCCGCGAAGGAATCCAAGGGAAGATTGCGATGATGCCTGACAATGCGAGATACAAATTGCAGGAAACACTCGGGCGCATCATCAACGAGGGCTCTGGCGGATTAATTGCGATCATACTCTAATTAGCACCGAAAATAGGTGAAGATAACAGCCGTTAGCAGGTCAAAAGTCCTGTTTAGCGGCTGTTTTTGTTGATTTCTATAGTCCAATGAAGCAAAACGCTTGAAATTATAAGATGGCTGTATTACTATAAATTTGTTCCGCGTCATGCATTTCTTACGCGAAATAAGGGTAAAATACCCGATTGCACGTATAATTTGTGTTAAATCGGAAACAGTGAATAGCAAGTAGAAATTGATTTCTTGTTAGGAGGTGAAAGAATGAACAAATCAGATCTGGTTACTCATGTGGCTGAGTCTACCGAGCTTTCCAAGAAGGATGCAACGAAAGCAGTTGATGCTGTATTCGATGCAATCTCCGAAGCCTTGCAAAGTGGTGACAAGGTACAGTTGGTTGGCTTTGGTAATTTCGAGGTTCGCGAGCGCTCTGCACGTAAAGGCCGCAACCCGCAAACAGGTGAAGAAATCGAAATCCCTGCGAGCAAAATTCCTGCATTTAAACCTGGTAAAGCGCTCAAAGACGGAATCAAATAAAGATTTCTACATATTACCTAGGAGCAAAGGTCGTGAATTCGTTCACGGCCTTTTCCTTTAGTAGATGTAGCGGGGAGGCACATTATGGAGAATGTTCAGAATGGGGACTATTTTATTGTGAAGGCGCTGGATCACGGCGTGCAAGTCATCGGACTTACGCGCGGACAAGATACCAGATTTCATCATACGGAGAAGCTGGATAAAGGGGAAGTGATCATAGCCCAGTTTACCGACCACACCTCAGCCGTGAAGATACGTGGCAAGGCCGAGATCATGACCAAGCATGGAAAAGTAGAGTCCGGAATTTAATTAAGACATGTATACGTAAAGCAGGCATAGCCTGCTTTTTTTCTTTATACAATGAGGTATGGACTGCGTGGCTGCGGAAGAGACTAGGGGGAGAAGGAGGCAACCTATGACAAATTGGAAAGCATGGCGGGCTGTATTGGTGCCAGCGATGATCTCATTCATATTGATGGCATTCATTATTCGCATTCCGTCTTATGGCTATGGTGCGGTTACGGCAGCGATGCCGTATCACCAGAAGGAACTGAACGATGATGTCCTGGTCGATGCATTAATGAGCCTTCCTCTTCACTTGACGATCAGCCGGGCGGATTATGATAATGGAGAACTGACGTTAGATATCAAGTTGAACGATGTTTCGAATCAGACCCGGGAAGTGTATGAAGATGTCGCTACCATTATGTCCTACAGCTTTGAGGGAACGGATAATGTACAGCAGTTGTTTCTGCGTGTCGTTGCGATTGACCGCTGGGGAGGAAAGCGTTATATGCTGCTAGCCAGTAGCTTGAGCAGAGCAGAATGGAATTCAGCTTCGGCCGAAGCGCTGTCCGAACTGTCTGGCAGCGACGTGCCGCCTTCGCTTGCCGCCGAATTGCATCTGACGCTTACTAAACTTTGGCACAAGCAGTTCAGCGGGCTGTGAAACGGGTAAATTAGTAATGGACAGGGCATGTACGTGCCCTGAACATGTGTTATAATAGATAAGATTGAGGGCTCAATTGGATAATAGAACATCAAGTGCACGGAGGCTGAGAATGAGATCGTATCGCGTACCAGGACTGGCAGAGAAATATATGAATTATGATATGATTCAGAATCACACGGAACTACCGGGTTTTCCGGACGCCCGTGTTCATTTGTTATACATATTTTTAAAGGATTCCGGGCGTAACGAGGCCGGACGGGAAGAATTGTACGCGCTGGTTACTTCACTGGTACAGGTGGGGCTCGATACACATGAGAGCATTGATATTGCCGAAGGTAACCAAGGGGAAGCCGTCATGCGCTCAAGGCAGCTCAAAGTGCTGGCAGGGGATTATTTCAGCAGTCGATTCTATCAGCTCTTAGCTCTTCAAGGCGATATCGATGTCATCTCGATTCTTAGCAAGGCTGTTAGTGACGTGAACGTGAAGAAGATGAAGCTGTATGGCAGAATGAAAGCAGCGGTCATATCCTCTGAAGAATACCTGCACCACATGGTACAGCTGAATATGCAGCTGTTTCTTTCTTTTACGCCACTAATGGACGGACCGGCGCGAGAACTGTGGGAGAAGCTGCTTAGTGAATTCAGCCAGTGTGAGACGATCGTGCATGAAATGGACCGCTCAGCAACACCTGAATCCGGGAGATGGAGCTACAGTTACTGGTATTTATTGGAGACGGGCAGCGAGGACGAGCGCACGATGCTGCTTGGCAAGAAATCCGAGATGAAGGATTGGAAGAAGCTGATCCTGAAGTACAAGGTATCGGAGCATATGCTGGACAAACTCCGGGCATCGGTTGGCAGCATACAGATTCTGCTGGCAAGCCGTGCCGGTGAGAGTCCATATGCTGCTTTGCTGGATCCGTTTATGAAGCAGCTCAGTACGTATCGGTCTGTCGTGAGTGAAGGTTAGGGGGATACAAGTGGATAATCGAACAACCAAGGTAAACGCGAAACATGATGGCAAGAATCCGAAAGAGCAGTACGTTCATTCCGTATTTGAGAGCATTGCCGGTAAATACGATATTATGAACGATGTTCTCAGCTTCCGCAGGCACAAAGCTTGGCGTAAGTTTACCATGAAGAAGATGAACATGCGTCAAGGTCATACGGCGATCGACTTATGCTGTGGTACTTGCGATTGGACGATCAGCATGGCCCATGCAAGTGAAACTGGACACATAGTTGGACTTGATTTCAGTGAAGGAATGCTGAATGTGGGACGTGAAAAAGTAGCCAAGGACGGACGCGACCAGCAGATTACCCTCGTTCAGGGTAATGCCATGAACCTCCCGTACGAGAATGATACGTTCGATTACGCTACGATTGGCTTCGGACTTCGTAACGTACCTGATTACATGCAGGTGCTTCATGAGATGAAGCGGGTTGTTAAGCCCGGGGGCATGGTGGTATGTCTCGAATTGTCCAAGCCTACCTGGCAGCCTTTCAAAGGACTTTATTATTTCTATTTCCAACAGATGCTGCCCTTGATGGGTAAGGTGGTCGCCAAGCGATATGAGCAATATAAATGGCTGCCAGAATCGCTTGCGCTATTTCCCGGGCGGGAAGAGTTAGCAGAAGCTTTTCGTCAGACCGGATTGAAGCAGGTTCAAGCCTTTCCCTTGACTGGCGGCATCGCAGCCTTACATATTGGGATCAAGGAGAATCTGGATGTTTAAGAAAATTGGTGCTTATCTTGAAATGATCAAAGTAGAGCATACGCTGTTTGCTCTGCCTTTCGCATTTATGGGGGCGCTGGTTGGCTCCGCGGTCGTATTTGACCAATTACCGTCCTGGGCTGATATCGGCTGGATCTTTCTAGCTATGTTCGGCGCACGCAGTGCAGCCTTTGGACTTAATCGGTTAACGGACCGGCATATCGATGCGAAGAACCCTCGTACAGCGGGCCGGGCCATCCCGGCAGGCTTGCTTAAGCCGCTTGAAGTGATATTATTCATCATCCTTTCGTTTGCCGTCTTTTTCTGGGCGACTTATATGTTGGATCCGTTTGCGTTTCGTTTACTGCCGTTTGCTATTTTTATGCTTATTATTTACTCCTTTACGAAACGTTTTACCTGGCTCTGTCATTTAGTGCTCGGACTCACGACCGCCTTGGCTCCGCTTGGAGGCTGGGTGGCGGTAACCGGTCAAATCGACTGGAAGGCGATTGTGTTCTACGTTGCTTTGGCGTTCTGGACAGCCGGATTTGATATCGTTTATGCTTGCCAGGACGAGAAGTTTGACGCGAAGGAGAAATTGTACTCCATCCCTTCCCGATTCGGCCTGCATAAGGCATTATGGTTCGCACGAGCCTTTCACGTCGTAACAGCCGTCGGCTTTATTCTTCTATTCTTTGTTACTCCGCTAGGCTGGTGGTATCTGATCGGGATGATGATCGCCTGCGGAATATTGTTCTATCAACATTATATCTTGTCGCCTAACGACATGAGCCGACTGCAAACCGCCTTCTTTACCATGAACAGTACACTGAGCATTATTCTGTTCGTGTTTACTCTAATTGATTTGGTGGTGCGATATAGCTAATGGAAGTCACGCGCAGAAAAAGCTGGGTTGTCGGTATAACGGGGGCTAGCGGCAGTATCTACGGTGTTCGCCTTACCGAAAGCCTGCTCTCGCTGGGCTATGACGTACATTTAATTATTTCAAATGCGGGCTGGCGTGTGCTGAAGGAAGAACTCGACTTTCAAGCAGGTAATCGCGAAGCGGTATTGGCCGAACATTTCGGTGGATATGAGGGGAGCCTGATTTATCACCCGATCGCTGATATCGGAGCAACGATTGCGAGCGGTTCTTACCTCGTTGAAGGGATGATCATTATGCCATGTTCGATGGGGACTCTATCCTCCGTCGCACATGGCTCCTCTGACAATCTGATGGGACGAGCTGCTGATGTGATGCTGAAAGAAAGTCGACCGCTTGTGCTCGTTCCCCGAGAAACGCCACTGCACGCGATCCATCTGGAGAACATGCTCGCGCTGGCTCGTCTTGGGGTAAAGATCATTCCGGCAATGCCAGCGTTCTATTACGGACCGAAGACAATTGATGATATCGTGAATTTTCTCGTGGGCAAGGTATTGGATAGTTTGCGCATTGAACATCAACTGTACAAAAGATGGGGAGATTGATGTGCTGGAGTCAGTTAGGAAGAGTTATACTAACGCTTGGACAGTATTTCATTATGTCAATACGTCAATACTGGATACTTCTGCGGGATGATTGCGGCAGTCTGATCGGGCCATTGATGTACGCTACGATTGCCTTAACGAGCGGTGAAACGAGAAACTAAGCATATGGGTGAAGAGATGAAACGATTTGACATATTCGGAACATTAAAAAAAGATATGGACGTCATCGAACGGGAGCTCTACCAGAGCATCGAGGGTGATAGTCCAGAATTGACGGAGACGTCGCTACATCTGCTGCGGGCAGGCGGCAAACGCCTTCGGCCTGTCTTCGTGCTGCTGGGAGGCAAGTTCGGGAATTATAATATTGATAAGCTCAAGTATGTGGCGGTCCCGTTGGAGCTAATCCATAGCGCTTCACTCGTTCATGATGACGTTATCGACGATGCGGATACTCGGCGCGGCAAGCCGACCGTAAAAGCCAAGTGGGACAATCGGATTGCCATGTATACCGGTGATTATATTTATGGCCGTGCCCTCGAGCTTACGACATATCTGAAGCAGCCACAGATTCATCAGATTTTGGCTAAAGCCATGGTGGAAATGTCGATTGGTGAAATGGAGCAAATTCGAGACTTCTTTAATACGGAGCAGAATATTAGACGATATTTACGGCGAATTCGCCGTAAAACCTCGCTACTTATTGCGGTGAGCTGCCAACTAGGTGCATTGGCTGCCGAGGCGGATCGCAAGGTCGCGAGCAGTCTGTATCGTTTCGGTTATAACGTCGGGATGGCCTTTCAAATTCAGGATGATCTGCTTGATCTATGCGGCACCGAGAAGCAAATCGGCAAACCGCCAGGCAGTGACATGCGCCAAGGCAACATCACGCTTCCCGTCATATTTGCGCTAGAGGATAGCAGCCGTAGGGAAGCGCTGCTGGGGGAACTAGAGCGGATTCATATGCTGAATGGACAGTGTGACGTATCAGAAGCGGTGAAGCTCGTAACGGGCAGCGAAGGCATTGGCCGAGCGGAGTTGCTGGCGGATCGTTATATTGCGAAAGCGCTGCAGGCGCTGGAGACCTTGCCTGACATCAAAACCAAGAAACAGCTCCGGGACATCGCAAATTTTATTACTAAGCGTTCATATTAGTCTTACCGACGCCGAGGCTTTCTGTTAAAATACGGGTACAAACATGTAACATCACGCGAGCATGGAATGATTGTTCAAGATCCTAAAAGCGAGAGGAAGAGTGATGAGGCCTATGGAACGTACTTTTTTGATGATTAAACCGGATGGTGTACAGCGTGGATTGATCGGCCGAATCGTCGGCCGTCTGGAGGATAAAGGGTTTAAGCTGGTTGCTGGCAAGTTCCTGCACATATCGGACGAGCTTGCCCATCGTCATTATGCAGAACATGAGGGCAAAGATTTCTTTGCCAATCTGGTCGGGTTTATTACATCGGGACCTGTATTCGCCATGGTATGGGAGGGGGACGATGTTATCGCCCTGTCTCGTCAGGTTATCGGTAAGACGAACGTACAGGAGGCGCAGCCTGGGACGATTCGTGGAGACTTCGCTTCACATACGCCACATAATCTGATTCATGGCTCGGATTCCCCGGAAAGTGCGGAACGGGAGATTGCTAATTTTTTTGCGGAGCATGAAGTGGTTCAATATGATCGAACCCTCTCCCCTTGGCTGTAACCGCATGACGACTGAACAGGAAATGATGCTTGAGGATCCGGACTACACCGACTTCATTCGTAAAGTGGAACGGAGTACCGGCATTAATCTGGCTGATTATAAGGAATCACAGATGAAGCGGCGGCTGACCACCCTTCGCGTGAAGAAGGGTTTTAACACATTTGCTGATTTTTATGATGTCATGGCGAAGGATAAACAACTCCTTCATGAGTTCTTGGACCGAATGACCATTAACGTTTCGGAATTCTGGCGTAATCCGAACCGATGGGAAGTGCTGCGGGATCAAGTGCTGCCCTTGCTGATGGAGCAGAATCCCGGAAAGTTGAAAATATGGAGCGCCGCTTGTTCTACTGGCGAGGAGCCGTATACATTGGCGATGATACTGGCGGACAAGCAGTTGTTAAGCCGGGCACAAATCGTGGCCACCGATATCGATGACGGCGTGATACATAAAGCGAAGGAAGGCCTATATGTGGAACGTTCCTTGAAGGATGTGCCGGTTGAAGTGGCTGAGCGTTATTTTAGAGCAGAAGGCTCGTTTTATCGTTTCAGTGAAAGTTTGAAGAAGGAAGTGTTGTTTCAGAAGCAGAATCTTCTTACGGATCGCTTTGAGGCCGGTTATGACTTGATTGTGTGTCGCAACGTGATGATCTATTTCACAGAGGAAGCGAAGCATAAGCTGTATTTGAAGTTTGCCGCGAGCTTGAGACCCGGTGGATTTCTGTTCGTGGGAAGCACGGAGCAGATCTTCAATCCATTGCAATACGGGATGGAGAGCCATGAGACTTTTTTCTATCGCAAAGTTCAATAATCACTGATATATTCAGCCTAAAAGCGCTTTTCCATCCTGGGATGAGAGGCGCTTTTGCTTGTCTTATGACGTTCTTGTCAAAGCGTGTGACCTATACTATAATGATCAGAAGATGTTTACGGATTTTAGCAGTTTAACGCTTAAAAGTATATAAGGGGGAGAAACAGCATGAGTTTACGCTTTTTAACTGCTGGAGAGACACACGGTCCGCAGTTGACTACCATCATCGAAGGCCTGCCAAGTAATTTGGAGCTTGATTTCGAGGCACTTAATTTCCAGCTTCACCGGAGACAGAAGGGGTATGGACGGGGACGCCGGATGCAGATAGAGAAGGATACGGCCGAGATCCTCGGCGGTGTGCGACATGGATATACGACCGGTGCACCGCTCGCACTCGTCGTCCAGAACAACGATTGGAAGCATTGGCAAAATATCATGAACGTAGAGCCGGTTGAAGGCAATGACGAAGCGAAGAGGCGGATACATCGTCCCCGCCCCGGCCATGCCGATCTGAATGGCGGCTTGAAATATAATCTGAAGGATCTGCGTAACGTTTTGGAGCGATCCAGCGCGCGCGAGACAACGGTTCGTGTGGCGGTTGGTGCGATTGCCAGACAATTCCTAGCACAATTCGGTGTGAAGGTAGCGGGTCAGGTAAGACGGATCGGTGAGATTGAAGCTCCGCTTCATCATCTCCCGATTGATGAATTGATTGAGCGTACCGAAGCTTCATCTGTCAGGGTGACGGACGAAGAGACCGAGAAGAAAATGGAAGCATACATCGATCAGATCAAGAAGGAAGGCGACTCGATCGGCGGAATCGTGGAATGCATCATCGAAGGACTGCCTGTCGGATTGGGCAGCCATGTGCAATATGACCGCAAACTTGATGGTCGTATCGCACAAGGCGTCATGTCAATCAACGCTTTCAAGGGCGTTGAGGTGGGTATCGGTTTCGAAGCAGGCGAACTGCGCGGCTCTCAGGTGCACGATGAGATTATGTACAGCGAAGAACGAGGTTACTACCGGGCGACGAATCGGCTTGGAGGCTTTGAAGGCGGGATGACCAATGGTATGCCGATTGTCGTTCGTGGGGTTATGAAACCAATTCCGACGCTTTACAAGCCGTTGCAAAGCGTGGATATCGACACGAAAGAGGCGTTTACTGCACAAGTTGAACGCTCTGATGCATGCGCAGTTCCAGCCGCAAGCGTGGTCATGGAGCATGTCGTGACCTGGGAAGTAGCCAAGGCGTTTCTAGAGAAGTTCGGCGGCGATTCCATGGAGGAAATCCATGCGAACTATCAGAACTACCTGAAGCAGCTGGGGAATTATTAAGATGAGAACACTTCAGGTGGAACTTGGAGAACGGTCATACCCGATCTATATTGGCGCAGGCATTCTGGATTCCATTGGAGAATTATGTGCCAAGCACGGTATATCGAAGAAAAGCCCGCATTTGATCGTAACCGATGATAAGGTCGGGCCGCATTATCTGGATAGCGTTGTATCGAGGTTGAAGTCCGAAGGTTATCATGTGCTGACGCACGTTGTCCCGTCTGGCGAGTCCTCAAAGTCGCTTGATGTGTACGAACAGGTGATGACGACTGCAATTCAGGCCAAATTGGATCGCAGTTCTGCCGTGTTCGCGCTAGGCGGAGGCGTTGTAGGTGACCTGGCCGGTTTTGTGGCTGCTACATATATGCGCGGCATCACCTTTGTTCAAATTCCAACGACGATCTTGGCTCACGATAGTAGCGTTGGTGGCAAAGTCGCCGTCAATCATCCTCTAGCCAAGAATATGATCGGTGCATTTCATCAGCCCGTTATGGTGCTGTATGATGTCGATACGTTAAAGTCACTTCCTGCCCGCGAAGTCTCTTCTGGGCTGGCTGAGATGGTAAAGCATGGTTTAATCCTGGATAAGGATTTCGCTTACTGGTGCTGCGAGAATGGCCACAAGCTTTTGGCTTTGGATGCCGAGACCTTGATTCATGGTTTAGAGCGTGGTTGTGCTATTAAGGCAGATGTCGTCTCCAAGGATGAGCGGGAAGGTGGCCTGCGTGCCATTCTGAATCTTGGTCATACGATTGGTCATGCGATCGAGGCGGTTGGAGGATACGGTCGTTTCCTGCATGGGGAAGCGATTGCGATCGGTATGGCCGGCTCGGCGATGCTCGCCGAACGTCTTGGCAGGGACGAGAGTCTGTACGGTGAGACGATTCGCATGCTGAAAGCTGTGAACCTGCCGGTACAGCTGCCACAAGATGTATCGATTGATCAGATTATGGATGCGATGCAGCATGACAAGAAATTTACGGAAGGTCAGATGGTATTCATCGTACCGGAAGCCATCGGTTCGGTCAGCATTGTTAAGGATGTACCGGTAGAAGCTGTGCGATCCGTGGTCGAGCAGTTGAAAGGAGAGGGATAGTTCATGATGAATCGCGGCATCCGTGGGGCAACAACCGTCACCCAAAACGACGAACAGGAGATTTTGCAGGAGACGCTTCGGCTGATGGAAGAGATGATCAGACGCAATGAACTGCAGCCCGAGTATATAAGTAACATCTGGATTACGATGACCCAGGATCTGAATGCAGCTTTTCCTGCTAAAGTCATTCGCCAATTGGCAGGTTGGGATTTGGTCCCGCTGATGTGTTCAGTCGAGATTCCAGTAGAAGGCAGCTTGCAAGATGCATTCGATTCATGGTTCAGGTGAACACAGACAAGAGCCAGAGCGAGATCAAGCACGTATACCTGAATGAAGCCAAGAAACTTCGTCCGGATTTGTCTGGATCGAACGCCGGGTAGGTTTTTGGTTGCCGGAGCTAAAATTCGGGGTTGCAGAGTGCAGGGGAAATCCTGTATAGTGATATCAGAATAGCAGAGTAGAGTTAGGTTTTTTAGATGAGTTGAGTTGAGAAGAGCTGAGGCAAGTTAGGCATGACAGAATTGGAATGGAAATTGTATTTCCTATGTGCAGCATATATCAGGTCGGTATCTCGATTGTTTTCGTGCAAGGCACGTTACGATTAGACGAACCAAGACATCTGATGCAAGTGCACATGTTAGGATATATCTCTTTTCTTATCCATGCTCTTTTTTCATATCTCTTGTTTAGAAACGTCAACCTCTACTTCGGTAGAGGTTTTTTTGTATTTACCTACACGAATGAAGGAGGGATTCATATGGCACATCCGTCGAAGGAGCAAGTGGTAGCAATGGCAAGCGAATATAATCTGATTCCGGTTGCTATCCGATTGTTAGCCGACATGGAGACCCCGATCCGCATTTTCCAACGATATGCACAGCGGACACGGGCATTTTTACTTGAGAGCGTTGAGGGCGGGGTCCAGTGGGCAAGATACTCCTTTATCGGAACCGATCCCTTCTTAATGATTAAAGGTAAACGAGGCATGATTGAAGTTGAGCGCAACGGTGAGCGTTCCGTATTGAAAGGTAAGCCTGTGGAAGAATTAAAGGCGCTGCTACGGACGTATCGCAGCCCACAGCTCAAGGAAATGCCGCCTTTCACGGGTGGAGCAATCGGCTTCTTCGGATACGACCTGCTGCAATATTACGAGAATTTGCCGGCACACGCGCTGGATGATCTCGAGATGGACGACATCCGCTTCATGTTCTGTGATCAGATCATCGTGTTTGATCATGTGAAGCAACAGATCATGTTGATTGGCAATGTCCATGTTAAACCGGGTGATTCCGATGATGATGTTCGTGCCAGCTACGCTCACGTGCTCCGTAAGCTGGAAGCAGCCGCACAGCAACTCCAGGAGCAAGGGCCGCAGGAGAACGTCAATTCCAGAGGGATACCTGCTAATGTGGACATGGGTGACATTAAATCCAATATGACCAAAGAGAAGTACATGAAGAATGTCGAGCAGGCGAAAGAGTATATCCGTGCCGGCGATATTTTCCAGGTCGTACTGTCCCAGCGGTTTCATATCGATACGGAAGTTTCGCCATTGCAGGTATATCGAGTCCTTCGGACATTAAACCCTTCGCCATACATGTACTATCTCAAGATGGATGACGACATCATCGTCGGGACGTCTCCGGAAGCATTGGTAAAGGTTGACGGAAGACGCGTCTCAACCAGGCCGATTGCAGGCACAAGACCAAGAGGTGCTGATGAGGCCGAAGACACACGTCTCGCCGAAGATCTTCTCCAGGATGAGAAAGAGCGTGCCGAGCACTTGATGCTCGTCGATCTGGGGCGTAATGATCTGGGACGTGTGTCGGAATTCGGCACGGTAAAATGCGAGTCGTTTATGGAGATCGAGAAATATTCGCACGTTATGCACATGGTATCCGGAGTAACCGGCCAGTTGGATGAACACAAGGATTTCTTCGATGCTTTTCTATCGTGTCTCCCGGCGGGTACCGTGTCGGGGGCTCCTAAACTGAGAGCGATGGAGATCATCGCGGAATTAGAGAGAGAAGCCAGAGGGGCGTACGCAGGAGCAATTGGATACCTCGGATTTGGCGGGAATATGGATTCCTGCATTACGATTCGGACGATTATTTTTCGGCAGGGTAAAGCGTATGTGCAAGCAGGGGCGGGAATCGTGTGGGATTCCGTACCCGAGAAGGAATATGAAGAGACTGTCAACAAAGCGATGGGCATGCTCAAATCGATTCGGGTGGCAGAGGCAATGTTCCTGCCTGACAATGACATGAACGATATGATCAATCAGGACTATCTTTACCAATACACGCCTTAAGCCAAAGAGGAGGAGAATAGCATGAATACATTGGAGCCAGTGCAAGCCAGCATCTCGAAATTAATCACAGGTCTGGATTTGAATCGCGAAGAAGCGCGAGAAGTCATGCAGGCGATCATGGATGGTCGGGCAACCCATTCGCAGATCGGCGCTCTGCTGACCGCATTGAGAATCAAGGGAGAGACAGTAGAAGAAATCACGGGTTTCGCTGAAGCAATGAGAGGTGCAGGTGGGCGCGTCGTAACGGAACGCAACCGGCTGCTCGATACGTGTGGCACGGGCGGATCGGGAATTCACAAATTTAACATCTCGACCGTATCGGCCATCATCTCCTCCTCGGTATCGGTCAGGGTAGCGAAGCACGGCAATCGGTCGGCATCGGGCCGGGCCGGAAGTGCGGACGTGCTGGAGGCACTAGGCGTGAATATTCACCTAACGGCAGAGCAGGCGACGGCTTGTCTTGAGGATATCGGTATCTGCTTCCTGTTCGCACAGATCTATCATCCGTCGATGAAGCATGCGGCTGTCCCAAGGAAGGAACTCGGGATCAGAACCGTATTCAATATGCTCGGGCCGTTGACGAATCCGGCAGGAGCGGATCGTCAGATGCTGGGTATATATGATATCGAGAAGACGGAGACGATTGCCCTGGTGCTGAAGGAGCTTGGGCTGAAGCGAGCGATGGTGGTCACGAGCCACGATGGGCTCGATGAGATCAGCGTCTCAGCCCCGACACGTGTGTCAGAACTGCGAGGCGGCACCGTCCGTACGTATGATATCCATCCTCAAGATTTGGGTCTGTCACTTCATCCGATGACTGCGATTCTTGGAGGAGATGCGCAGGAGAATGCCGCGATCATCGGTTCGGTGCTTGCGGGTGAACGAAGCGCATACCGTGATATCGTTCTTGCCAATGCGGGTGCCTGCATCTACGTATCCGGTCTTGCCGATAGCCTTGCTGAGGGAGTAGGCCGCGCAGGGGAAGCCATAGATTCAGGAATCGCGAAGTCTAAGCTCGAACAGTTGATCGCGAGAACGGGGGAAATGAGTTATGTATCTTGATCGTATCGTTGAAACCAAACATCAAGAAGTTGCGAAGCTGCGAGAAACATTCCGCATATCCGATGCGGAACAACGGATCGCCGATCTGCCGCCGACGCGGGGATTTGAACGTGCGTTGTCTGCAAGTCGCAAGCGCAGCATGGGATTGATTGCTGAAGTAAAGAAGGCTTCTCCTTCGAAAGGGTTGATCCGTCCGGACTTCGATCCCGTAATGATTGCACGATCCTATGAAGCGGCTGATGCCGACTGCTTATCGGTGCTGACAGATCAAACGTATTTTCAAGGAAGCGGACAATATCTACAGGACATCCGCAAAGCGGTTCAGCTTCCACTGCTTCGCAAGGATTTCATTATTGATGAAGCTCAGATTTATGAAGCTCGCTTACTTGGGGCTGATGCGATTCTGCTCATTGCCAGCATCCTTGACAAACAACGGATCGCGGAGTTTATCGCTATCGCATCGGCCATTGGTCTGGATTGCTTGATTGAGGTGCATGACGGTAAGGAGCTGGAGAGCGTTTTGGAGCTTGAGCATGCGGCATTGATCGGAATCAACAACCGCAATCTACGGACGTTCGAGACTTCGCTGGAGACAACGGCAGAGCTCGCAGCACGTGTTCCGAAAGGCGTTACGTTGATCAGCGAGAGTGGAATAGCGAGTCCTGCGGACATTTCGTACCTGCATTATGTTGGAGCCCATGGGGTTCTGGTGGGTGAGCATTTTATGCGTCAGGACGACGTGTTCCGCGCTGTTAACGATCTGATGGGGCCCATGACCGTCGCAGCAGATTTGGATTAAGGGAGAGAAGAATATGCCAGCTACGGCTCTAAAAATATGTGGACTTCAAAGCGTTGAAGTGCTAAAATCGATGGTAAACTTACCTGTGGATTATATCGGATTTGTATTCGCCAAGAGCCGCCGTCAGGTTACGCCGCAACAGGCTGCGTTGCTGATTGGCGTATTGCAGGAATGGGATCAAGACAAGATTCCTGCTAGTGCCGGTGTCTTGGTTAACCCTGACATGAATGAACTGGAGGAACTCCTCAATGTCGCTGCGCTGGATGTCATTCAGCTGCACGGTCAGGAATCGCCACAATTTTGCCGGGAAGTGAAGGAGCGCTTCCCGGTTTCTGTATTTAAAGTGGTATCGATCGAGGGAAGTCGCAGCGAAACGGATCGTATATCCGAATTGGACGCGTATGCAGGGGCTATCGACGGGCTCCTGCTGGATACTTACGACCCGGTATATGGCGGCGGTTCAGGCAAGACGTTTGCCTGGGATTTGATCCCTGCCTATCAGCGGTGGGCATCGCGGCATCGCCTTCCGTTATTTGTCGCCGGTGGTCTGGATGCTGATAATGTAGCGCAATTAATCGACCAGTACGCACCTGACGGCGTGGATGTATCGAGCGGCGTGGAGAGCGAGCCTGGCGTGAAGGATATTGATAAAGTGAATGCATTCGTAGAAAGGGTGAAAGAGAAATGACGCAACTACCAGATCAGAACGGACGTTTCGGAGCGTTTGGCGGACGGTTCGTCCCGGAAACGCTCATGAATGCATTAATCGAACTTGAACAAGAATACAACCGTTTCTCTGCCGATCCGGAATTTCAAGAGGAGATTGCTTACTTATTGAAGCAGTATTCTGGCCGGGAGACGCCACTATACTATGCGGAGCGCTTAAGTCAACATCTCGGTAAGGCGAGGATCTATCTTAAGCGAGAAGACTTGAATCATACCGGAGCACATAAGATCAACAATGCGATCGCGCAAGGGGTTCTGGCGAAGCGAATGGGTAAAGGCAAAGTCATTGCCGAGACAGGCGCCGGTCAGCACGGGGTTGCAACGGCTACGGTAGCGGCCTTGCTTGGTCTTGAATGCAAGGTGTTTATGGGAGAGGAAGATACGAAGCGCCAGCAACTGAATGTCTTTCGGATGAAGATGCTCGGCGCCGAGGTGGTCCCGGTAACTTCTGGCAGCCGGACACTGAAGGATGCAGGCAACGAAGCGCTTCGTTACTGGGTGAGCCATGTGGAGGATACGTTCTATGTGCTTGGATCAGCGGTTGGACCGCATCCGTATCCGATGATGGTTCGTAATTTCCAGCGGATTATAGGCGATGAGACACGTAAGCAAATATTGGAGACCGAAGGCAAGCTCCCTGATGTGATTTTGGCTCCGATTGGCGGGGGCAGTAACGCGATCGGGATGTTCTACCCGTTTCTTGAGGATCAGGAAGTACGTCTAATCGGCGTTGAAGCGGCCGGTAAAGGGGTGGAGACCGAGTTCCATGCAGCTACGATGTCGAAAGGAACGCATGGTGTATTCCAAGGTTCAATGAGTTATTTGTTGCAGGATGAGTATGGGCAGGTACAAGAAGCTCATTCGATCTCTGCAGGGCTGGATTATCCAGGGGTGGGACCGGAGCATTCTTATCTAAAGGATATCGAACGAGTGGAGTATGTTCCAATCACGGATCAGGAAGCACTCGATGCCTTGCAGTTATTATGCCGGACGGAAGGCATCATTCCAGCCTTGGAATCTGCGCATGCTGTAGCCCATGCCGTGAAGATGGCATCGACTTGGACGGAAAATGATATCGTGGTCATTAATCTGTCCGGCCGGGGGGATAAGGACGTCGAGTCCATCATGGCATACACGGGAGGGAATGTGCAGTGAACCGCATCGACCAGACTTTTCAATCTTTGAAGCAAGACCATAAAACCGCCCTTATTCCATATCTAACCGTAGGCGATCCCGATGCCCGAACGACGCTGGATATCATTCATGAATTGGAAGTGGCTGGGGCCGACATTATCGAACTCGGTGTTCCGTATTCCGACCCGCTTGCCGATGGACCTGTTATCCAGCGTGCCTCTGAACGTGCACTTAAGGGCAAGGTGACCATTCGAACGTGTATGGAAATCGCTCAACAAGCCAGAGCACGGGGCAGCAAGCTACCGTTTATTTTGTTCACGTATTACAATCCGGTGCTGCAGACGGGACTTGATACCTTCTTCGAGGAAGTGGTGAAGAACGATATCAGTGGTCTCATCATTCCAGATCTGCCGGTTGAAGAATCGGAGGAGGTACGCAGACGTGCATTGGCAGCAGATGTTCATCTTATTCCATTAGTAGCTCCGACCTCACATGAACGGATCGCAAGTATCGCATCGGAAGCTACAGGGTTTGTCTATTGCGTATCCTCGCTTGGTGTAACCGGAGAGCGGACCGATTTTTATGCTGGGGTGGATTCGTTCTTAGAAACGGTCAGGCGCTACAGTAATGTGCCGATTGCCATCGGCTTTGGGATATCTTCAGGCGAACAAGTCGCCAGATTCTCCAAGATCTGTGACGGAGTGGTCGTCGGGAGTGCAATCGTCCGGCAGATTGAATCGCAGATACCGCTGCTTGAGCAAGAAGAGACGCGTCAGCAAGGACTTTTGCAAATCAGAGAGTTTGTGGCACAATTAAAAGGATAGGTATGAGCAAGTCATGAAAGGAGAAGCGAATCATTATGAAACCGAAAACGCAAATCGTTAATCTTCCTGTGTACCAACCTGGGAAGCCGATAGAAGAAGTGAAGAAGGAACTGGGACTCGAGCAAGTCATCAAGCTTGCTTCTAACGAGAATCCGTACGGAAGTTCACCGCGAGCCTTAGAAGCTATAACAGCGGAACTTGGATCCGTAAGTATGTACCCCGATGGAAGTGCTGTCGACCTAACGGTTCAGTTAGCCGGCATGCTCGGGATTGAGCGCAATCAAGTGATATTCGGATGTGGTTCAGACGAGATCATCGCTTTGATTATTCGGGCTTACCTCCAACCCGGCGATGAGACAATCATGGCAGATCAGACATTCTCGGTCTACAAGACGAATGCTGATATTGAAGGAGCGATCAGCATCGAGGTGCCGTTAGTCAACGGTACGCACGATCTTCCTGCAATGGCTGATGCTATTACAGATAAGACGAAAATCGTATGGGTATGTAATCCAAACAATCCTACAGGCACACTCGTGTCTGAACAGGAACTTGTATCCTTCATGAATTCGGTGCCAGCCCATGTAATGGTTGTGTTGGATGAAGCTTATTATGAATATGTAACGGATGCTTCTTACCCTAACAGCATCTCGATGCTGAAGACATATCCGAACCTTGTCGTATTGCGAACCTTCTCCAAAATCTATGGTTTAGCAGCCCTTCGAATCGGCTATGGTATTGCCCAGGCTGATGTCATCTCATTAATTAACCGGGTGCGCGAACCATTTAATACCGGTCGACTGGCACAGGTTGCGGCAAAGGCAGCGCTTGGAGATCAGGAATTTGTAGCCAAATGTCGTCAATTGAATGCTGAAGGCATTCAGTATCTGCAGACCGAATTTGATCGTCTTGGCCTATCATACTTTCCGGCGCATGGTAATTTCATCATGGTTGACGTTAATAGACCGGGCAAAGAGGTATTCCAATCGCTGTTGCTTCAAGGGGTCATTGTCCGTCCGGGTTTCAATCTCTATCCGAATTATATTCGAGTTACGGTCGGATCTGTGGATCAGAACAAGTTCTTTATCGCATCATTGGAGCAGGCGCTCCGTGAGGTCAGTACACCAGTATAGAGCATCTAATATCATCACAAATCATCGCAGCTTGAAACGAGTGAGAACATGACGAAACATATATCCATATTCGGGGTCGGTTTGATCGGTGGATCGCTGGCCCTATGCTTTAAAGGCAAGCCGGGCGTAACCGTCACCGGGTATGCCCATAACCAGGACTATGCGGATCAGGTCATCGCCAAGGATGTCGTAGATCACGTGACGCTTTCCGTGGAGGAAGCTGCTCAGAACGCAGATGTCATATTTTTATGTGTACCGGTAGGCAGTCTGGAAGAGTACATGATCAGGCTTAGTCAATTAACCTTGAAGCCTGGTTGTATCATTACAGACGTCGGCAGTACCAAAGCCAGCATCGCAGCCTGTGCGTCGCAGCTTGTTCTGCAGGATGCATACTTTATTGGCGGACATCCTATGGCAGGCTCGGAACGGTCCGGAGTCGGAGCGGCCTCAACCGTTTTGTTCGAGAACGCATATTACGTTCTGACACCGTCAGCGCATGTGCCACAGGAGAAGCTCGATGTGCTGGAGGATTTACTCTCCTACACCCGTGCTCATATCGTGAAGGTGGAACCCAAACTTCATGATGAGATTGTAGGGGCCATCAGTCATCTGCCGCATGTAATTGCGGTGGCATTGGTCAATCAAATCAGCCATTATAATGAAGAGAACCCTTTGTATCGCACGCTGGCCGCTGGTGGCTTCCGTGATATCACCCGAATTGCTTCGAGTGATCCGATTGTATGGAGGGACATTCTGCTGAACAATCGTAACGTTATGCTGTCCTTGCTTCGCGATTGGAATGACGGGATTCAGACGTTCATGGAGATGCTGCAGGGCGGAGACGGCGCAGCAATCGAGGAAGCCTTCCGAAGCGCAGGCAGTTTCCGCAGTGAGTTGCCGGAGAGACGGAAGGGTATGATCGTGTCGCAATATGATCTGTATATCGATGTGCCTGATCATCCCGGCATTATTGGTCGTATCGCAACGGAGCTTGGTACGAACAGCATCAACTTGAGCAATATGCAAATTATTGAGAGCAGGGAAGATGTACCGGGTGTCATGCGGCTTTCTTTCCGCAACGAATTGGAGCAGGAGCGGGCGAAATCGTTATTATTGTCCCAAGGGCATTCGGTATATCAGTAATAATGCGGCTGTCTAAAAAACAGCCGTATTTAATTATGCTTACTGTATTGACAAAATGAAAACGTATACATATAATAAAAGTACAGTATGGTTTCTCTCCACTCCTATCCAAAATATTGCACTCTGTGCAACCGCCTTCATTATTGAAGGCGGATTTTTTTTGCTCTTTATCCTCTCTATGGCAAATCTATTGGCACAAAACTGAACTTTTCCCCAAATTGTGCTATAATGCTAGAGTACTAGTGTAGAAGATTTGGGGAAAATGCCAAATACATAGAATAGTCAGACATCATGAGGCGTAACTATATATGGTTTGACGGTACTTTTTGCATATCCTGTTGAACGATCCAAGTGCAGGTGAAGGACACGGAAAAGGCACCGGAGGGTGAAGGAGGAACGATAAATCATATGACGGATTCCCAATTGATTCAAGAAATCAAACAAGGCAACACCGAACTTTATTCCGAACTAATGAGGCGTTATCAACGAAAGATACTGGCATTTGTTTATCATATGTTAAAGAGCTCGCATATGGAGCTGATGGCCGAGGATATATGCTCGGAGACGTTTTATAAGGCTTTTCGAAGCCTACACTCCTTTCGCGAGGTGGATGCTTCATTCTCGACCTGGCTATACACCATTGCAAGGAATACGGTGTTAAGCGAACTGCGCAAGCAGCGCAGCGGAACACTGCCGCTGGATGAGAGCGGGGTCGTGCCGATAGCACCGCAGGATGTAGCGCCCGAACAAGCAATTTTACGCAGCGAGAGAGTACATATGGTCAGGGAAGCAATAAATAATTTACCGGAGAAACAACGATCCGCGTTGATCCTTCGGGAATATGATCAACTGGATTATCAGGAGATTGCAGATATATTGGGACAAAGTGTCAGCTCAGTCAAGTCATTGTTGTTCAGAGCCCGCGGCAGCGTTAAACTACAGCTGGAACCATACATGTATGAGCCGGTCATTGAGGATCTGAGAGGGTTGAAGGTCAGATGAACTGTGATGAAGCCCAAGAGCTGATGGAAAGTGTCTGGGATTTGCCTGACGATGATCTGCGGCGACAACGGCTGAAAGCACATGTTCAAACCTGCAGTTCATGTGCGGTAGAATACGAGATGTGGGTGGATAGTCTGGAAATGGTTCAGGCTCTGGACCATGAAGTACCGGAGATGGATGAAGAGCAGATGAACCGCAATGTGATGGATCGAATCTATCGCGACTTCCCATGGCTGGTGGAAGAGACGTCCAAGAGCAGGTCCGTGAGTCGGATGTTCCGGAAGCGGCTCACATTATGGATTGCCGGTTTTCTTGCCTTGTTCGTATGCAGCTTTGTGTACTTTGCTGCTATGGGAGGACAGCCTGCTCCAGAGGTTGAAGAGACCATTACCGGCATTATTCCAACAGGGGTAGCTGGATCAGGTCAAACCCCGATCTCCCAGGACGATTATAAAATTCCGCGGACGAACAGTGGCATAATTGATCCGTTTGTGGTTGATATGAGTCCAACTGAGCCAGAATATTGGATGATCCTCTCGCTATTAAGCGTGGGGCTCGCGATGTTCTTTCTCATGAGGTTGAATCGAGTTCGTAGATAGTCCGCACAGGATTTAGGAATGCAAGGAGGTGGGTCGAATGCTGATCGGATTAGTGCGCCATGGATTAACCGATTGGAATGCTTTAGGCAAAATACAAGGTCAGACGGATATCCCATTAAACGAAGAAGGGCGTCATCAGGCTCGTTTACTTGCCAAGCGTCTGCAACAAGAACCTTATCATTGGGATTTTGTTATTAGTAGTGGGTTGTCGCGCGCCGAAGAAACCGCAACAATCATAGCATCGGAGCTGCACATTCCTTTAGCTTCTCCGGATGACCGACTGCGTGAGCGTAAGTACGGTCAGGTTGAGGGGCTTACCGCTGAGGAAAGGGAATCCCAATTCGGCCCGGAGTGGCATCTTCAAGATCTAGGACAGGAATCGGATCTGGAGTTAATGTCACGCGGACTCGTTTTTGTGGATGATATGTGGAGGAAGCACCCAGAGTCGAACATTCTGGTGGTGAGCATGGTGGGTTCCTGGCACAGCTCTACAAACTGGTTTGTAAGGGCCACTACGGACGTATCGGTAATTTGTCGTTAACGGTTATTGAGCGCATAGAGGACGATTGGTCTCCGCTGCTCTTTAATTGTACAAAGCACTTGTTAACCGAGCAGATGTGACGGTTGGAGAAAGTAAATAAACGTTTAAGACCTTCCGCTGGAAGGTCTTATTTGTGTTTGGATTGGCGACAAGAATAGATTCTATCATTTATTGAAAGGGCATAGTCATGAAGTATAGCTAAATTATATTTTTTATGAAAAAACGTGGCTAAGCAGGTATCAAATGCGCAAAACCATCCCATAATGGTTGTAAAACGGCGAGGCGATGTAGATGAATCTAGCGGATATGCTCACGTATGCCGATATTGGACAACTTAGCAATATTGCGAATCATTATGATTGCGATGCCAAACGTAATTCGAAGCATGAATTGATTCAAAGTATTCTGTCCAAGCTCGGGCGCAGGGAATTCTTCGAGGAATTGGTAGCGAGTTTGTCACCAAGCGATATGCGTTTCCTAAACAATCTGGTCTTTGACACTCGAACAGGTTACAGTCTGGAAGAACTGACGGCAGCCATTCGGCAGTCATCAGAGATGGAGCAAGAAGTGGACAAGTCTAAGAAACAGAAGACGATCAAGACGGAAAGTCCGCGAGAGATCGTGGCGCGCTATCGACGGAGCGGGTGGTTGTTTAACGGCTTCACGCATTCTACCAAGTATTTGTTTC
Organism: Paenibacillus sp. JCM 10914; assembly: GCF_001315105.1. Classification (GTDB taxonomy): domain Bacteria; phylum Bacillota; class Bacilli; order Paenibacillales; family Paenibacillaceae; genus Paenibacillus_AQ. Next base: position 649,721 of record NZ_BAZR01000001.1, read on the forward strand.
AAGTACCGTCAGACTTGAAGGAACGTTTTCGCGATGTACTGCGTGAACGCCTCCACAGCCGGCTTCAGCCGGTGACAAGGGATCCAGAGGTCTATCGGGACGAGCAAGGACTTGCGGTAGAAGATCTGTTGCTCATACTGAAATATGTCCGAGGGCATGATATCGATCTCAATCAGGAAGGTTTCATGTATAGAAGAAACCAACAACTCTTAATGAGCACATTGCATATATCGGAACCCCTGATAACGAAAGGAGCTTGGCGATTTGGTTATGGCCGCTCCTGCATTGAGTATCCTGATCGGTTCGCTATGTTGTACGACTACGCCTTTGCGCGCCAATGGGTACGCGAAAGCAACGGCAAACTGTTATTAACCGAAGCAGGATCGTCCGTTCTGGAAGAAGGAAATCAAGTTAGCGTGGTACAGTTATTCCGCTTTTGGTTAAGACTTTATAAAGGTGCCATACCCAATATTGCTTCGATTATATACTGGATCAGTCAGTGCAGTCATGAATGGGTAACTGCCGCATCCTTGCAGGAATCACTGAGTTGGTTAATCCGTCCCTTCTACTATGACTCCCCACAGAACATATTGGTGCAGCGGATTGTGAGGATGTTGATGCATTTGGGCATGCTAAGGATTGGCGAAAGTGAGTCGCAGGGAACCTGTTATCGAATGACGGCGCTCGGGCTGAAAATCGCCGAGACCAGTATACATATCAAGGACAATGACGCCAAGGGTATGACGCTGCAATAACAAAGAATCGTATTGAACAAAGTAACTTGGATATAGGGAAACATGGATTACGCAAAATTAGTTTGGAGGTGCATCCTAATGGATAAGATGAAGGTTACTTACGAGGTTATGCTAGGCTTGGCGGCTGAGATGGTGTGGGACGAAGCATTGCGTAAACATCGGAGTGAAGAATTGTACAAGGAGATCGACGAAGCGCTGGCATCCGGGGACGAAGTGGCTTTCCGAAACCTGACGGATGAACTGAGGACGTTGAACTGAAGAAATGCTTGATCGCATTTCTTCTTTTTTTTTTGCTTTACGGCACCGTTCACTCGTATAATGTAGAAATAGAATGGATGAGTGGACGAAAGGACGTATATTTACATGAAGTTTAGTGAAGTGGACGAGCAATCATGGGAAGAGTTAAAACCGTTTTATGACACCTGCCTTATTCCCTATACCGGCTTGACCGGCAAGGAGGCGCCGTGGGAAGCAACGTCGGCTCTGGAAAGGCTTCGGGATTTTATGGATTTGGCAGAAATTCCGTTTAAGGGAAGATTGGTTACATATCCTGCCGTACAATATGGAAAGACTGAAGATATCAAGCTTCTGAATGAGGTATGCCGCAACGTTAAAGCAATCGGCTTTGCGCATGTGATTGTGATGACGGCCGATGCTGAACTTGGCGTTGAGGATGTACCGGATAGCTCGCTCGTGTTGTCCAAAGTTAAGCTTGAAGGATCAACGGATGAAAAGATGTCATCCATCGTCTCGGGTCGGATTAGCGAAATGTGGCAGCAGACGCACGACGAGATATTGTGACAAAATACCAACAATTTATGAAAGGGCTGTTGGAAGCGAACCCAAATATGGGATTCAAATTCTTGACGGTCTTGGGTGCCTAATATATTATTAGTATGTCCTAGTAAGTCGTGTGATTTTGATCATTGATGACACTTAAGAACGGTTGACAAAGGGGGTTGAACACAGAATGAGCAGCAACCACAATGACGAGCATGAAGGATCGCACAATCCACCCCGTCGAAAAGAGATGTCCCGCAGACAATTTCTTACATACACGTTGGGCGGTGCCACAGCTTATATGGCTGCTGGAGTAGTTTTGCCAATGCTCCGCTTTGCTGTAGATCCGATTCTTCAGAATAAGGAAGAAGGATCTTTCGTAAAGGTCGTGGAAGAAAGTAAAATTACGGATGAACCACAGGAATTTCACTTTGAGCTCCAACAGCAGGATGGCTGGTATAACAGTACAGCCACTTTGACGGCGTGGATTCGTAAGAATGATGCTGGTGAGATTGTAGCGCTATCACCAATTTGTAAGCACTTGGGATGTCTTGTTGGGTGGAATAACAACAAGAATTTCCCGGATGAATACCACTGCCCTTGCCATGGTGCGCGTTATACGCCAGACGGCAAGAACTTGTCCGTCGCGCCGAATCCGCTCGACCAGTACGAAAGTAAAATCGAGAATGGCTGGATTTACCTCGGCGCTATCGTACCAAATACCGTTGTCTAATAGGAGGCGTAGATTCAGATGTTGAAGAATGTCTACAACTGGATTGATGAACGTCTCGATATCACGCCGATTTGGAGAGACGTTGCGGACCATGAAGTACCGGAGCACGTTAACCCGGCCCACCATTTCTCCGCATTTGTGTACTGTTTCGGCGGCTTGACGTTTTTTATCACAGTCATCCAGATTTTGTCGGGGATGTTCCTGACGATGTATTATGTTCCGGATATTATTAACGCATACAACAGTGTTGAATACCTGCAAACACAGGTTGCCTTCGGACAGATTGTTCGCGGCATGCATCACTGGGGCGCAAGCTTGGTAATCGTTATGATGTTCTTGCATACGATGCGCGTGTTCTTCACGGGTTCTTATAAAGCACCTCGTGAGATGAACTGGGTAGTTGGTATGCTCATTTTCTTTGTTATGCTGGGTCTTGGCCTTACAGGCTACCTGTTGCCTTGGGATAACAAAGCTTATTTCGCAACAAAGGTTACACTTGAGATTGCAAACTCTGTACCTTATCTTGGACCGATCATTAAAGAGTTGCTGCAAGGTGGTACTATCGTAGGTGCCGAAACGCTAACCCGTTTCTTCGCGATTCACGTATTCTTCCTTCCGGCTGTCTTGCTTGCATTGCTCGTTGGACACTTTATCATGATTCGCAGACAAGGTATTTCCGGACCACTATAAGAAGAAGGGAGGCGCATATTTATGGCACATGGTCATAAATCTGATGAGAAAGTCGTTTATGTCGGTGACTCGCGCGTGAAAAAAGGCGGCGGCTGGATTACACCGCCGGACTACACCGCTTATCCCGGTAAATCAGAAGCGTTCATTCCTAACTTCTTGTTGAAGGAATGGATGGTTGGTGTAGTAGTTCTGGTCGGTTTTCTTGTGCTGACTATTTCGGAACCGGCTCCGCTCGGTTATCCGGCAGATCCAGGGGCTTCGGTTATTCCGATGCCGGACTGGTACTTCTTGTTCCTGTATGAGTATTTGAAGCTTCCTTACGCTTCCGGTGATTATGTCGTACTCGGTACGATTGGTGTTTCGGGTGTAGCGTTCGGCGCTTTGCTCCTGGTTCCATTCCTGGACACGGGGAAAGAGCGGCGTTTCTATAGAAGGCCGATTACTTCCTCCCTGATGATCCTGTCGATTCTTGCGGTTGTATATTTGACCAATGCCGCTTGGACGCATTATACGCATGAATTGGAAGCAACGGGCCAGAAGCCTGAGCATATCCAGCGTGAAGAAGAAGCGCATGAGAAGCATATGGCCGGTCTTCCGACTTCCAATGCGAAGCAGCCGGAAGACAATGTCGTGGCGCTTGTGGATAAGGATAATCCAGCAATGGAGACTTACAAGCTGGCTACATGTATCTCTTGTCATGCGGCAGACCTGAAAGGTGCATCCGGTCCTTCGCTTCGCGGAGTGGGAGATACTCACACGAAAGAAGAGATCATGGCAATTATCGAGAATGGGCAAGGAACAATGCCTGCTATGAAAGATCAGGCTCTTGGTCTCGGTGTTACTGAAGAAGAACTCGACCAACTGGCTGAATGGCTGGCAAGCCAGAAAGCGGAAGCAGCTGGCGAGTAAACATTGAAATTTTAAGAACCTGACCGCAAGCCGCGGTCAGGTTCTTTTTGAAGTTGGATATGAGGAGGATGGGAGTTGTCAATGTCACATCTTTGGAGCCGCGAATTTCTAGGTAAACGATCGATCCTATGGCTGCTGTTCGTCGTTAACATGCTCGGTACGATCTACGGCTATATCTGGTACGGCAATCAGATTGTTGATACGATATCGCACGGCTACATATGGCAAGTCATCTTCGTACCGGATAGTCCGACGGCGAGCCTATTCTTCAGCTTGGCGCTGCTTATGCTGCTCTACCCGCCGAAAAGCCTGGGCGCAGCAATCTTTCAGCAGTTTATTGAAGCGCTGGCTGTCGTCACTTCCGTGAAATACGGTATTTGGGCGGTAGCGATTATATTCGCAGGACAAGCTCAAGGCGATATTCTGGTCTGGCAAGACTGGATGCTGATCGTGTCACATACAGCAATGGCAGTTGAGGCCTTATTGTTCGTACGGTTGTTCCATTATCGCTGGACCGCATTGGCCGGTGCGGTTGCCTGGACACTACTGAATGACACGGTTGATTATACGTATGGCGTATTCCCATGGCTACCCGGAGTCTTGTATGACCACTTGTCGAAGGTAGAGATGTACACTTACTTGCTCACTTTGTTAAGTGGTCTGGCTGCGTGGATTGCAATGAAGTACGCGCGAAACAAACGAATATAAGGATCTTTATACGGTTCTACGGACATCCCTTCTGCCATAACATAAACGGTAGGAGGGATGTCCATGTTTCGAGCCTTATTCAGACGTCTACTGATATTTCAAGCCGTCTTGATATGTGTAGCCGCGGGCAGTTACGAGGAGGTTTGGGCTGATCCCGGGAGTAAAGAACCGGAACAGTCACCGGCTGCTTCCATTCAGGCGAAGGCACTTAACCATGAAGCGGAACAATTGTACCGTCATGTTGAGGAAGGAAACGTACAAGCCGTGCTTGACAACTTGAGGCGGGTGACGGGGATATTCGAATCGGCTTCATTCCAAGGATTGACGGGAGTGGAAGGCATTCATGCTTTGGCGGAGAGCATTATGGAGATGAAAGAGGCGACGACACGAGCCGTACAAGAGCCGCAGGACTGGATGATATCGGCAGGCAAATTGCGCCTGGCAACCGATAGTCTGATCCGTTCGAAAGATGCCCTGTGGCTGCAATATTATAAAGTCATACGCGAGGACCTGCAGCTGTTGAGCCAGTATGCGTCTCAACAAGACAAAGCTGGCATGAAGAGAGCATATGACAGCCTGGATCAGCACTATGAGCTGATTCGTCCTGCTATCGTAATTCAGCGTAAGCCTGAAGAAGTTAACATGTTGGAATCATGGCTGTCCTATGCAGGCGGATTGGTGACGTCCGGAGAGATGTCGGCTGTAGAGCGAGTGGTTGCTCAAGGTGAGGAAATGGTGAACACGTTATTCGGCAAGAAGAAGGATGAGCAGGCGCTAGCTCCACTTGGCGAAGTGAAGGAGCTTGGACATGGCAGATCGTGATTTGTGCATTCATCCTGGCCGCCTTGTCATTCGTTGGTTACCGTAAATATCGTGGGCAGCTGTACACGTCCAAGCCGTTATTTCCACCAAAGAACTAGTTACAAAGAAACCGTTCTTAACGTAAATGGTTGGGGTTGCACCTCCATTTTGCCAGGGATCGGTTTTTTTGCGTCTAAATAGCTTGAGCATCATTCCTCCTTAAATCCTTCTCCATGCACATCATTGACTTCGTTGATAATGATAAACGCCCTCGTATCCATGGATTTGGCCAGCCCAATCAGACGCCGAATCTCCTGCCGGGACACAATGCAATAGACCATGTGCTTCGCTTGCTTGGAATATACGCCGATCACAGGTATCAGGGTTACCCCTCGCTCCATCTCCATCGCGATTCGATCAGCAATCGGTTCAGCCTTATCGCTTATAATCGTGATTGATTTGGCAGCATACGCGCCCTCTTGGATAAAATCGATCACTTTGGAAGCGATGAAGACAGCGACCAGCGTATACAGGATACGTTCGAGCGGAATGAAGAACAAGGACATCGCAATAATGATAATATCCAGCGACAGAATGATTTGGCCCATGCTAAAGCCGAATTTTCGGTTGATGATCCGCGCTATGATATCCGAGCCTCCCGTTGTACCTCCGAACCGAAACACGATCCCGAGACCGGCGCCGAGGGTGACTCCAGCGTAAAGCGAGGCGAGAATATAGTCGTGTTCCGTGCGAAACGGGACAATCATCCCGCGGTCGATCAGGAATTCGAAGAGCCACAGAAATATGGTCAGGGAGGCGATGCCCAGCCCGGTATAAATCGATTGCCGCTTGCCCAGAATCTTCATCCCGACAAGAAACAAAGGAATGTTGATCACGAGTGTAGAGACGGACGGTGAAATGTTGAAGGCGTAATTGAGTAAGACTGTGATGCCGGTAACGCCGCCTTCCATAAGCTCGTTCGGAATAATAAAATAGAGCAGACCAAAGGCGTAGATGGCACAACCCGCAATAATCGGAATTACCGTTCGAAGTTCTATAAATATCCGCGATGTTTTCATGAGGACCTCACATTTCAGTTCGTCGTGCTGACGGTCATTATGGTAATGCTGTCATACCTGGTTAGTATGTGCAGAAGATAGGCGTGTCATAAAAAATATTTGTTTTCAAAACCGCTTTACGATAACATAGGTTTAAAACAACCACCTGAATTACAAGGCGAGGCTGTTTCAAGCAGTGAAAGGAGTATCATCGTTGTGGAGAAATCAATGGCTGAGATGCAGCGGGAAGTCGATCGTTACATTTCACAATTCAAAGAAGGGTACTTCAGTCCGTTGTCCATGATGGCTCGTATGTCTGAGGAAGTGGGAGAGCTGGCCAGAGAGGTCAATCATCAATTTGGCGAGAAGCCGAAGAAGGCGGACGAAGCGGACAACTCCATTGAGATGGAGCTCGGGGATATATTGTTTATTACGATGTGTTTCGCTAATTCCCTCGGTATCGATCTGGAGGAAGCCCATAATAAAGTGATGCATAAATTCTCGACGCGTGATGCGGATCGGTGGACCAAAATAAACACCGATTAGGCCGTTGTTACATATGCTGTACCAAACCTGAAATAGGGGAGGGACAGCCAGTGAGTACGGAAACATATATTCAAAAAGCATATCGGTGCATTCTTCAGAATGATTTCGAAGAAGCTCTACGCTGGTTTGAGCAAGCGCTACAGGCAGATCCCGGGGATGCTGAAGTACATTACCGCTGTTCTATTACCTATGGAAGAAGTGATCGACTGGAGATGGCGATCTTTCACGCGGAAGAAGCGGTAAGATTACAGCCGGATAAACCGGAATACAGACTTCATCTCCAGCACATTAAGGCCGCAGAGCTGGTGCGAAATGCTAGGAAAATGGTCGACAGCCGCCAGGATGTCACTCCTTCCGATCTGTATCAGGCCGTTACTCTTCTGAAATCGGCTGTGAGTATGGATCCGCTTCATGCCCAAGCGTATGTCTGGCTGGCATTAGTATATAGCGAACTGAATGAGCACGCGCAGGCGATCTCAACCTTAAAAGAGGTAATCGCCTTGTATCCGCAAGAAAGCGGTCTGCAACAGATCATGGAGGAGCTAAAACAGCGACTGAAATCATACATGCAAGATTAGTATCGGTCATGGAAAGTGAGGAATTAAAGATGTCAAACGTAATTAAGGTGGCGGTCGTCGGTGCAGGCGGTCGTATGGGCAAAGAGGTTGTTAAGCTAGTGCTTGGGGATGAAGAGCTGGAGTTGGCTGCTGCCGTCGGGCTGTCGGACGCAGGTAAGGATGCAGGCACGCTGGTGGGTCTGCCTGCATGCGGCATTACCGTAACGTCGGATTTGGAGATGGCGCTGGTGGAAGGAAAACCAGATGTTATGGTAGACTTCACCACGCCTCAGTTCGCATACAGCAACACGACTCTCGCCATCAAGCATGGAGTTCGCCCTGTTATGGGCACTACAGGATTTACGCCGGAACAAATCGAAGAGTTGGACAAGCAGTGTACCGAGCAAAATATCGGCGGTCTGATCGCTCCGAATTTCTCGATTGGCGCAATCCTGATGATGAAATTTGCGGCCCAAGCGGCCAAATATATGCCTCATGTTGAAATTATTGAAACGCATGGAGATCAAAAGCTGGACGCTCCGTCCGGTACTTCAATTAAAACAGCAGAAATGATCGCAGCGAATCGTGAAGAAGTTCGGCAAGGCAATCCGAAAGAAGAAGAGGTTATTGAAGGTGCACGGGGAGGATATTACAACGGCTTTCGAATCCATAGTTTGCGATTGCCAGGCGTATTTGCCCAACAAGAGGTGATCTTCGGCGGTTACGGGCAGAGTCTCAAGATTCGCCATGATTCATACGAGCGTGCCGCATATATGCCAGGAGTGAAGATGGCCGTGGAGAAAGTTATGGGGTATACTGGCATGGTCTATGGTTTTGATCATTTTATCGACTAACATAGGGGTGAATCACGATGAACATTGCATTTATTGCCCATGATCGAAAAAAAGAAGAAATAGTCAACTTTGTTATTGCTTACGAGAACGTATTTGCAGGTCATAAGCTGTACTCGACCGGGACGACCGGAACACGAATAATGGAGCAGACTTCCCTAAGTATTCACCGTTTTGCGTCGGGTCCCTTGGGTGGCGATCAGCAGATTGGAGCACTTGTAGCGGATAACGAGATGGATCTGATTGTTTTTTTAAGAGATCCATTGATGGCTCAGCCACATGAACCTGATATTAATGCCTTGCTCCGGCTGTGCGATGTGCAAGGGATTCCATTAGCTACGAACGTTGCAACGGCAGAAATTCTCGTCAAGGCCCTGGATCGGGGAGATTTTGCATGGCGGGAACTTGTTCATAAGTATAAACCGGGTGTGGATAGCTAATGGCCGATCAGAAGCTGGATATATTGATATTCGGAGCGCATGCGGACGATGCCGAGATCGGTATGGCCGGTACGATAGCCAAGCATGTATCGGCCGGACTAGCGGTAGGGATATGCGACCTGACACAAGCGGAAATGTCGTCTAACGGTACCGTTGATAATCGTATGCAGGAAGCGAATCATGCGGCCAAGGTACTGGATCTCACTGTAAGGACGAATCTCGGTCTGCCGGATCGTGGATTGTTTGTTACGCCAGAACACGTGGAACGAATAACCGCGGAGATTAGAAAGCATGCGCCTTCGATCGTATTTGCACCTTATTGGGAAGATCGCCACCCGGATCATGTGGCTTGCAGTCGCCTCGTGGAAGAAGCGGTCTTCAACGCCAAGTTGCGTCGTTATATGCCGGATACCCCTTCCATTAAGGTGGACGAGCTTTATTTTTATTTTATCAACGACTTGGGACAAACGGATCTTGTGGTAGATGTGTCCGAACAATACAGCGTGAAGGAGCAAGCGCTTGCCTGTTACCGTTCCCAGTTTCAAAAAATCGAACAAGATGCCGTCGCTACTCCCCTGACCGAGGGGTATATCGAGCGTGTGCGGGCCAGAGATTCATTGCTTGGTGCGCGCAGGCTTATTCCGTATGCAGAAGGATTTGCAACTAAAAGTCCGTATGTTGTTCATCTATTCGGCTCCAGCCAGGCATAATATATAGAGATGTACATAAAGGAGGGCCTGACATGAATCAGCAACCATTAAAGATCGGAATTACATGCTACCCTTCCCTGGGGGGATCCGGCGTTGTCGCTACAGAGCTCGGCAAGCTGCTTGCCGAACAGGGTCATCAGGTTCACTTTATTGCCCATAGCATACCGTTTCGATTAGGAACTTTTCATAAAAATATATTCTATCACGAGGTAGAAGTTAACGATTACTACGTATTCCGCTACCCGCCATACGATTTGTCGCTTGCGACCAAAATGGCCCAGGTTGCCAAGATGCAACAGCTGGACGTCCTTCACGTTCACTATGCAGTACCGCATGCGGTATGCGCGTTTCTCGCAAAGCAGATGGTTGGGGATCAACTTAAGGTTGTGACTACGTTGCATGGTACGGACATTACCGTGTTGGCGCAGGATGAGTCGCTGAAAGATCTGATTAGACTTGCGATTAATGAGAGTGATGCGGTTACCGCCGTATCGCAGGACTTGATTCGGGAGACCAAGGAACTGCTCGATATCACGCGTAATATCGATCTGACTTACAATTTTGTGGATCCTCGGGTGTACTACCCGCGAAATTCAAAGACGCTGCGCAGGGATTATGCTGACCCGAGCGAGAAGATCTTGATGCATATTTCCAATTTCCGGCCTGTGAAGCGTGTAGGTGATGTGATCGAGATATTTAATAAAGTGCAAGCTCATCTACCCGCGAAGCTGCTTCTGGTCGGGGAAGGACCTGATCTTCCGAAAATACAGTGTCGTATCAATGAGCTTGGACTAGGCGAGAAAGTGCACTTTCTAGGTAAACAAGACGAGATTGCCCATGTTATTTCCATGGCTGATGTATTGCTGCTTCCTTCCGAGAAGGAAAGCTTCGGCTTGGTAGCATTGGAAGCGATGGCGTGTGGTGTTCCCACGGTTGGCTCCACCGCAGGCGGCATACCGGAGCTTGTAGCTCACGGGGAGACCGGATATTTGGCTCCGATCGGTGATGTCGCATCGATGTCAGAATATGTGCTCGGCATTCTTAAAGATGAGGGACTCAGCGAACGTATGCGCAAAGCGTGCTTACAGCGCTCACTCAGCATGTTCTGCAATGAGTTGATTCGAGGAAAGTATGAGGAAATCTATTACCGAGTGTTAGGACGCGAGGTAAGCGAGCTGAAGCCGGTGTGCGGCTAAGCGGCTTCTCGTTGTTTTCGGATAAAGGAACGGTATAAAGACAATGACAGACAATCGAGTTATACAGTGGCACTATGCGGATCCGGAGATGGCCATCCAAAGCGCAAACGTGATTGGTAGGCTCCTTCAGGCAGGCTATGAAGCCTACTGGGTTGGAGGTTGTGTTCGCGACGAGTATATGAGAAGACCGGTTCACGATATGGATATCACGACTTCAGCCCGGCCTGAAAAGACGTGTGCATTATTCCAGAGAGTGGTTCCGACGGGAATCAAGCATGGAACCGTCACCGTTCTGATGAACGGGCAGGCGTTCGAGGTAACGACGTATCGCGTAGAGAGCGGGTACGAAGACCATCGTCATCCGACCGAGGTTGCTTTTGTCAGCGATGTGAACCAAGATTTGACCAGACGTGACTTCACGATGAACGCAATGGCTCGAGGTCTTGACGGCACATGGGTTGATCCTTTCAACGGACGACGGGACATCGATCAATCCATTATCCGTTGTGTCGGGCAAGCGCGCGTTCGATTTCGGGAAGACGCACTGCGCATGGTCCGCTGCATACGATTCGCCTCGGTATTCGGTTTCAGCATCGCCCATAATACGTGGAGAGGAATCATCGCGGAGCGGGACACGTTCTCTTGGATTGCTATGGAACGGATTCGCAGCGAATTTGACAAGATTATAACAGGCCCTTCTCCACTTGCCGGCTTCGAGATGTTTATTCGCAGTGGCTTGTATGCCAGAATGAAGAGCCCGTTTCCCTACACGGGGCATGATCAACGGATCATGGATGCAATTCCGTGTGTTCCCGATCAGCACGTCTCCGTTCGGTGGGCACTCGTATTATTGGCATGCGGTATAACGGCTGAAGCAGCGAATCCCTTACTCAGGGCCTGGACATTCTCTAACAAACAGCGCGCAGCTATTCTCGATCTGTTGGTATTTCAGGAAAAGAGCCTCACCGATGCACCGGGCGCAGAAGTCGACAACGATCAGTTGGGCTGGATTCAAAGCGTATTGACGTATGGGGACGAAGCTGCCGAGCGCTGGCTGATCATGCAGCGGTCGCTTATGGCGGCCGGTGCCCATACAGTTAGTAAGGAACAATTGCAGCTGATGGAACGATGGCTGCACGAGATGCCTGTGCGAAGCTTGAAAGACCTAAGTATAACCGGCAGCGAGCTACTGCATGCAATGAGCATGCGCGGTGGACCATGGCTTGGGACACTGCTCAATCAGCTGCTTCATAAGGTAGCAACAGGCAAAATGAACAACGATCGTGAATCGTTGATTGAAGAGGCAAAGCGGGTGTTAAGAGATTATGAAGGAACCTGAACAGGACATAACATTACTGGAGATGTTTCACGAACAATCGGGCCAATATCTTTCGGGTGAAGAGATTAGTCGCAGGTTATCGATCAGCCGATCGGCGGTATGGAAACAGATCAATAAACTCAGAGCAGCTGGCTATGAATTCGAAGCGCTTCCGCGGCTTGGCTATCGTCTGGTGGACCAGCCGGACAAGCTGCAGCCACAGTATTTGCTCGACGGAATGAAGAGCCGCACCTTCGGTCAAGTAATCCACGTGATGAATACTACCACTTCAACTCAAGAAGATGCGCGTCGTCTTGCGGAAGAAGGGGCAGATGGAGGCACACTGGTGATTGCTGAAGAACAGACCAGCGGCCGAGGCAGAATGGGACGTAAATTTCATTCGCCGCGCGGCAAAGGGATCTGGATGAGTCTGATACTTAAGCCGAAGCAGCCGCTGCATCTCACGCAGCAACTGACGCTGTTAACCGGGGTAGCTGTCTGCCGCGCAATTATGACATGCTGTAACGTGAAGACTGACATCAAATGGCCGAACGATATTCTGTATCAGGGTAAGAAAGTATGCGGGATCTTACTTGAATCCGCCACGGAAGACGAGCGAGTACGATATTGTATTGCAGGCATTGGAATTAGCGCTAACTTGAAAGAAACGGATTTCCCGGAAAATATTCGTTCGGTGGCTACTTCGGTGCGTTTAGCAGGTGGCCAGACCGTCGATCGTACGATCTTGATCCAAACCATCATGGCCGAGATGGAACAACTATATGAGTTATATAACGAACAAGGGTTGGCTCCAATCGCGGCGCTGTGGGAAGCGTTATCCGGTACGGTTGGCCGTGAAGTTGAGGTTCGCACTTCTCGGGACGTGACATCCGGGATAGCGACTGGCCTGAATCACGACGGTGCGCTGCTTGTTCGCCATCCAGATGGCGAGGTTATCCCTGTATATTCAGGAGATATTATTCTCGGGTCTTAGTTGAATCAAGCATGGTGAAAAAAGCTGAACTTTGTTATACTATCATTAGAGGCGGTATCCCATTACGTGAACTGCACTCGATGGTTTCTATCTTGAGTTTGAGGATTAAAGAACACCTTCATAACTGTTATGTCGGTTACGTTGGATTCTGCTCTGAGCCGAAAGGACCGAGACAGAAGGGACGATCGCGAGTGACTCTTCTTTGCCTTTCGGACTTTTTAGCAAGATTGTGCTAAAAAGTTTTTTTATTGTGTTTAATTCATTTAAACAGGGAGGCTGTGTCACCATGGCAGGGAAACAACCATTGAACATTGTCAAAATGAAAAATATGAAGCAAAGCGGCGAACCGCTCACGATGTTAACCGCTTACGATTATCCATCCGCCAAATTGGCCGAAGAAGCGGGGATGGATATGATTCTGGTGGGCGATTCGCTCGGTAACGTCGTATTGGGCTACACTTCTACCATACCGGTTACGCTGGATGATATGGTGTACCACACCCGTTCGGTAGCTCGCGGAGCGGAGAGCACTTTCATCGTAGCCGATATGCCGTTTATGACTTATCACGGCGGCATAGACGAGACGCTGCGCGGGGTGCGCAGACTCATGCAGGAAGGTCATGCCCATGCGGTAAAATTGGAAGGCGGCGCAGAAATTGCAGATACGGTAAAGCGGATCGTGCAATCCGGCGTACCGGTACTGGGCCATATTGGCTTAACACCGCAATCGGTGAACCAAATCGGTGGTTATCGAATTCAAGGCAAGGATGTAAAGGACGCACAGCGTCTGATGGAGGACGCTAAAGCGCTGGAGGCGGCAGGAGCTTTTGCCGTTGTACTGGAACTCGTTACGGAAGAAGCGGCTGCCGAAATCTCCAAAGCGCTAACGATACCGACCATCGGTATCGGTGCGGGGCGTCATTGCGACGGTCAGGTGTTGGTGTATCACGATATTTTGAAATATGCCTCACCTTATCGAGACAAACGATTCGTCAAGACCTATGCCGATGTTGGCACGATCATACGAAACGGTATTTCGCAGTACGTGAAAGAGGTAAAGGAGCGATCCTTCCCGGCCGAAGAGCACGTATTCAAGTCAGACCAAAAAGCAGCAATCGAAGCCGCACTTTACGGTGGTAAGGAGAAGGTGAACGCAACCTGATGAAAGTTATTCGTACCATCTCCGAGATCAGAACGGAGATGAGAAATGCTCAAAGCAACCACAATAACAAGGTGGGCCTAGTACCAACGATGGGATATTTACACGAAGGACATGCAAGCCTGATGCGTGAGGCGCGCAAGCAGACGGATGTTGTGGTCGTGAGTATCTTTGTCAACCCGATCCAATTCGGTCCTGGCGAAGATTATGAGACTTATCCGCGCAACGAAGCACATGATTTGGCATTGGCTGAGGCCGAAGGCGTGGATATTGTGTTTATGCCAAGCGTTTCGGAGATGTATCCTACGCCAACCAAAACCAAAATCTCGGTGTCGGATATAACAACGCTGTTGTGCGGTGCTTCGCGCCCAGGACATTTCGACGGCGTAACCACGGTCGTATCCAAGCTGTTTCATATCGTTAAGCCGGATTATGCTTTCTTCGGTATGAAAGATGCCCAGCAGGTAGCCGTCATCGAACAGATGGTAAGAGACTTGAACATGGATGTTAAGATTGTGCCATGTCCAATTATTCGCGAAGCTGACGGGCTTGCGCTCAGTTCACGTAACGTCTATCTGTCGCCAGAAGAGCGGCAGCAAGCGCTTGTCTTATCCGCCTCGTTAAGAGCGGCTCAGAGCGCAGTTCTGCAAGGACAGCTAACAACAGCAACCGAGATTCGAGCGTTGTTGCAAGAGCAGATTACAAGCTCGCCTTTGGCTGAAATTGATTATGTGGAACTGCTGCATTTTCCAGAGCTGACTCCGCTCGAAGCTGCACATCGTATTGTTGAAGGCGATAGCCTGATTATGGCGCTCGCGGTAAAGTTCGGTCGCACTCGTCTGATCGACAATGCGTTACTCCAACTACAAAAGGTAGGGGACTCTCATGTTTAGAACGATGATGAAATCCAAAATACACCGAGCAACCGTAACCGAAGCGAACCTGAATTATGTGGGCAGCATTACGATTGATGAAGATTTGATGGAAGCCGCCGACCTGCTTGAGAATGAAAAAGTTCAAATCGTAAACAATAATAACGGAGCTCGTCTTGAGACGTACGTCATCAAAGGCAGCCGAGGCAGCGGCGTGATTTGTCTGAACGGTGCAGCCGCCCGTTTGGTGCAGCCGGGAGACAATGTCATTATTATTTCTTATGCCATGATGTCCAAGGAAGAATATGAACAGCATACGCCGACGGTCGTGATCGTCGATGAGTTGAATAAACCGGTAACAACGGAGTACAAAGAGGTTCATGCAGCCGTGCTGTAAGAGCCAAAAAGTGTCGGAACTGCCCGGGGATGAAAACACCACTTTCTACAGAAAATGAAGTCAGGTGGACGCACTGATTTCATTTTCTCGCTAAGGGTGGGATGCACGCTATGTTTCAACATGTATTCGCTGAAATGAACAACATGTTAGATGAAATTGTGAAGCATTACCCTTCTGCCCAAGGTCAGCAAAAACAGGCGCTTGTACAAAACTGGAACATGCTGAAAAGCATGAGTGACAGTATCATGGAGGAATGGCTGCATTTCGAAGAAAAAATGGCCGTTTTCCGTGAACATGCTGTTTCGGCTCCAGCTTTTCCACCGACTGAAGCGCCTGAATTACAGCTTGATGCCTTCGTAAGAGGGCAGGGATATTACAAGCTGCTGATGTTTCAGCCTGCTATATCGCAGTTTGAAGCAGCGGCAGCTGTATATCCCGAGAGTCTGCTTATCAAGTTGTACATCGCGATGTCGCATCTGTACCAGGGGAACACCTCTGCAGCGTCCGAAGTGTTATTGACCATCTTGCCACTGGCTGACAACAAACAGCTTCGGGCAATGATTTACAATGCACTTGGATGTATTGAAGTGTTGAACGGACGTCCGGAACAGGCGGTTGAGGTCTTCACGTTAGCCGTTCACTGCGATCCGACTCTTCCTGACCCCATCGTGAATTTAAAGGTCTGTCAGCAAAATGGCGGAGAGCTTCAGTATGGAAGTCAATTGATTTCATTGCTGTAGTGATACGCTGCTCAAACGAAGCGATGCCGAAGTTCTCCGAGAAGAGGCTTTGGCATCGCTTCGTTTGTGACTACTGCAGATGGACAAAGGACGAGGCGGATGTTCAAATAACGAAACTTCTGGTATGCTGTTAATTAGTCTGGAAGAAAGGGATTTTAAGAAGATGAAATTTGCCGTATTGGATTTTGAAACCACGGGCAACCAGTCCGCTGATGAAATTATACAGGTTGGATTGGCCATCATCGAAGAAGATCGAAGTATTTCCCGCGTGTACGGCACTTATGTCAATCCCGGGATTCCTATTCCTCCATTTATTACCGGTCTGACCGGGATTAGTGATCGTGATGTTGCGGATGCACCGTCACTAGAGGATATGATGATGGAGCTAGTACCCATGCTGGATGATGTTGTACTCATTGGGCACAACGTGGCATTTGATTTTAACTTTTTGCAAAATGCGTTGGATCGATGCGGGTACCTGCCTTTTGCAGGCCGCATTTTAGACACGATGCACTTTTTAAAAATATGCTTTCCTTCGCTGCCTTCATACCAGCTCGGTATGGTATCTTCCCATTTCGGCCTTGCGCATGACCGTCCGCATCAAGCGGACAGTGATGCACTTGCTACAGCTTATGCACTGCTGAAATGCCTGGAGGAGATCGACGAGCTGCCACTCTTGACTGTTCAGCGCCTCAGTGATCTGTTCGCGGATGAGGATAGCGACCTCGCTTGGTTCTTCGACGGGATTCGCGCAGAGCGGGAGTTTCAAGCTGTCCAAGACGGGGATACGCACACGTATTACCGTCAGTTTGCGCTGTCTGTTGAAGACTGGACTGAGATTGCTCCGCCAAGAGATGAAGCCGACGATAATCCGCTGGCGCAAGTCAGTTTTGAAGAATATATGGATCAAGTGCGTGAAGGGCTGAAGAATACTTTAAGCCATTACGAGAGCCGGGATGCTCAGGATATTATGTTTCAGGAAGTCATGCAGGCATTGGACGAGGATAAGCATTTACTCATTGAAGCCGGCACGGGCACGGGTAAATCGCTCGGCTATTTGCTGCCTTCCATTTACCAGAGCGTGAAGCAGGGGGAGAAGGTCATGGTGAGCACGCATACCATTAACCTTCAAGAGCAGCTTCGAGAGCGCGATATCCCGCTCTTGACCCAGGTCGTGCCGTTTCCATTCAAGGCGGCTATATTTAAAGGTAGAGGCCACTATTTGTGTTTGAGAAAATTTGAACATAAAATAAACAGAAGAGATTTCCAAGCTCCGAAGGAAGATGTCATTACGGCAGCCCAAATGCTCGTCTGGCTGACTCAGACAGAAACCGGCGATGATGAAGAATTGAATCTGGGCGGACGCGGTGGCGACTTCTGGGAGACGATATCGAGCGATTCCGATTCTTGTCTGGGCCGGGCATGCCCATGGTTTAGAAAGTGCTTCTACCACCGGGCGAAGCATGAAGCCGGAATAGCCGATGTGGTCATTACGAACCATTCGAAACTGTTTACCGATGTGAAAGCCAATCACCAATTACTGCCGAGTTATGAGCGGCTCGTTATCGATGAAGCACATCATCTTGAAGATGTGGCTGGCAAGCATCTGGGGCTGCAGATGAAGTATTTCACCGTGGTTCATACCTTAACGAGGATGTTTAAGGATAGCCGGAACGGGCAGCTCCCTGCCTTGCATCAGCTGCTGCAGGTATCACCGCACGAGAAATCAGCTGATTGGGCAGCAGTACTTGATCAAATTTACCCCGATTTGATTACGGTCAAGGAACTATGGGATCGGCTGAGCGATCAGTTATTCGGATTATTACCTGAGCGTGGCGATGCTTCGCCTGGGGATGCAGGCCAGTTCTCGCTGCGTCTATCTCCTTCAAAAAAACCGAAAGGCTGGGAAGCGCTGACGGACCTCGAGCATCAGATTCATGTCACCCTTGGCGATGTCGTTCGTAAGGGAGATAAGCTGATTGCAGAGATCAAGGAAGACTTGGACGATTATAGCGCCGATAGTCTGATAACGGATTTGTCCGGATTATTCAAGGATCTGGCTGCGCATCGAGAAGACCTGCGTTCCTTTATGGCCTTGAACGACGAAGGTACGGTGTACTGGATGGAAGCAAGCGGGAATTTCCGCAGTAAATCGCTGCAGCTTTATGCGGTCCCTGTCGATGTCAGTTCGCATCTGAAAGAGCTGTTTTTTGATAAGAAGCGCAGTGTCATCCTGACGTCCGCGACTTTGTCAGTCGATAAATCGTTCCAATTCATGATTGATAACCTCGGTTTGGCTGAGGCGGCCGAAGCTGGTAATCTTCATACAGCACAGCTCCCGTCCCCTTTCAACTACAGGGATCAAGCACTGCTGGTCGTGCCTCGTGATTTCCCGAGCGTTAAAGGATCGGTAGGTGATGCGCTCTTCGTGAACACGCTGGTGCAATCTTTAGCGGATACCGCCGTCGCAACTCAGGGCCGAATGTTGGTATTATTTACTTCCTATCGCATGCTTAGACAAGTTCATGAACCGCTGAAGGAAGCTCTATCCAATAGCGATATTGCCGTGCTTGGGCAGGGAATGGACGGCACGAGCCGGACCAAGCTGATTCGCCGCTTCCAGGACAGCAGTGCATCGGTACTGCTGGGTACAAGCTCCTTCTGGGAAGGTGTCGATATTCCCGGAGACGCCTTAACCTGTCTGGCGATTGTCAGACTTCCGTTCCAGCCGCCGAATCATCCACTGGTGGAGGCCAAGAGCGAGCTGCTGCAGCAGCAGAAGAAAAACCCTTTTATGAAACTGTCAGTTCCCCAAGCCGTCATTCGCTTTAAACAAGGTTTTGGGCGTTTGGTGCGGACAGCCCAAGATAAGGGTATTGTAATTGTATATGATACCCGGGTCATTGAGTCTTATTATGGCAAGTATTTCTTGTATTCCTTGCCTGGACCGAAGATGGAGCATATGCCGACAGCTGCAATTGTGCCACGGGTAACGGAATGGCTGCAAGCGGATGGGCAACATTGAAATAAAGTGAAATATCCTATGATTAGGGGGAGCATGCATGAAATCGGAAAAAATCTCGGAAGCTGTGGTCCGCAGACTGCCTGTCTATTTGCGTTATTTGAATGAGCTTCGCAAGAGGGAGGTCGCCACGGTGTCCTCCCAGGAGCTCGGGCAGAAGCTTGATCTGAATCCTGCGCAGATTCGTAAGGACCTGGCGTATTTTGGTGATTTCGGACGTAAAGGTATTGGTTATGATGTTTCCTATCTAATTGAGAAAATACGACAAATCCTCAAGCTGGACCAACAGATTAATGTCGCGCTAGTCGGTGCAGGAAACTTGGGACATGCCTTGTCTAACTACAACGCGTTTTTGAAGGACAATATGAAGATCGTGGCGATTTTTGATTCCTACGCACCGAAGGTCGGCAAGAAGATCAACAACTTGACCGTACAGCCGATGCAGGAACTGGTGGATACCGTTCAGGCGAACGGTATCCGGATCGGCATTATTACCGTACCTGATTTTGAAGCACAACATGTCGCGGATCAATTGATCTCGGCCGGCATCGAGGCCATTTTGAATTTCGCGCCAACGATTCTGAAAGCACCGTCTCATATCCGCATTCATACGGCGGACTTCACGACGGATTTGCAGAGCTTGGCTTATTATTTGGATAACGGCAAGGAGGATACAGCGCATGACGAAGAAATGGATCGTTAAGAACGGCACCTTCGCTGTTCTAGAGGAAGGCAGATCGGTCTTGAAAGGTTATATGGTCGTTGAGGACGACCGAATTACATATCTGGGAGAGAAGGCGCCGGAATCGATGGAAGATGCCGATACGATAGATGGTACTCATCTGTTCTTCATGCCAGGACTCGTCAATACGCACGGTCATGCTGCTATGTCTTTGTTGCGCGGGTATGGCGACGATCTGGCTCTGCAGGTCTGGCTCCAAGAAAAAATGTGGCCGATGGAGGCTAAATTCACGGCAGACGATGTGTATTGGGGTGCCTCGCTGTCCGTAGTGGAAATGATCAAAGGCGGCACGACGACTTTTGTCGATATGTACGATCATATGGATCAAGTCGCTAAAGTCGTGCAGGATTCCGGCATGCGAGGGGTTCTGACTCGCGGGGTGATCGGGTTGTGTTCGGCTCAGGAGCAGATGCAGAAATTATCCGACGCGATCGCTTTCGCAAAAGACTGGCATGGACAAGCGGGCGGCCGGATCACCACCATGATATCGCCGCATGCCCCTTACACGTGTCCGCCGGATTTTATCGAGAAGTTCGTACAGGCTGCACATGATTTAGATTTGCCGATTCATACCCATATGTCGGAAACTACGACCGAGGTTGCTCAAAATGTAGAGGACTACGGGCTGCGTCCCGTCGCCCATCTGGAGAAACTCGGCGTATTTAGCAGGCCGACGCTGCTTGCGCACGCGGTTCATCTGACCGATGAAGAAATTGAAGTCTTGGCTAGGCATCAAGTTGCCGTTTCCCATAATCCTGGCAGCAACCTGAAACTGGCTAGTGGCATCGCGCGCGTGCCTGATTTGCTTAAGGCCGGCGTGACGGTATCACTTGGAACGGATGGGCCAGCGAGTAACAATAACCTCGATATGTTCGAAGAGATGAGACTGGCTGCCTTGATTCATAAAGGAGTGAGCGGAGATCCGACTGCGATTCCGGCTTCGGAAGCGTTGCGCATGGGAACCGAGTACGGCGCAAAATCAATCTTCCTCGACCAGATCGGCAAGCTTGCGTAGGAATGAAGGCGGATATGATCGCATTGAATACGGACCAGGCACACTTCTTGCCGCGTACCGATTATATTTCGCATGCTATATATTCGGCGTCTGCCAAGGATGTAGAACATGTATGGTAGATGGCAAGCAGGTCGTGAAGAACGGGTTAAGTTTGACATTGGACGAGGAACGTATTCGCAGAGAAGCACAGCGTGCTTTCGAGCGTCTTTCAACTATAGGGAATTTTGCGGGGTGGGAGGTAGAAAGGTTTGAAAAAGAGAACCAAATGGATATTGCTTAGTGTGTCGGGTGTATTGTTGGTGCTGTTGGCCGCACAGCTATACTATTCGTATGTGATGAGCGGCATCTGGAACGAGGAACGTCTTGCCATTCAAGCCTCCAAGCAGCACGGTGACCTGGTAACAACAGCCAAAACCTATAAATCGGTGTGGGGCGAGGACAATAAGTATTGGGTCATCTCGGGCACGGATCAGAATCAGGAAGAGATTATGGTGTGGGTGAAGTTTACCGAGGAAGATTTACCTGTTCCGGGTGAAGATGCCGTCGCGCAAGTAAAGATGAGCAGCGGCAAGTCAGAGGCCCAGATTCGTGATCAGATTCATCAGGAGCTGCCAGGAGCGACGATTAAGCGCTTGTTGCCTGGTATGTATGAAGGTGACTATGCATGGCAATTGCATTATGGACATAATGGTCAGCTTGGCTACCGCTTCTATCGGTTTGAGGACGGCAATGCCATCGGCGATGATATCATTCTGCCTCATTCGTAGTGAATAGAAGGGGCTGTCTCCAGAAATTAACAAATGACGGCGCTAAGGGACGTAATCCCTGCGCCGTCATTTTGTGTATCGAACAGCAAAGGGGCGTCTCGGAAGATCTGCGATCTTTTGAGACGCCCTCTTTTTCGTACCTATCATTCAGTAAACGGATTCAGGTAAGGATTGGAAAGTGTGTTCGCAATATTTTCACACGTAGGCATGAAAAAGTATATAAAATATGATATACTCGTAACTGTACTGTTTGAGCAAATAAATAAATCGCCGATGATAGCATGATATTGCAGATAATGTGATGTAAGTAAATATAGCATACAATCTTAAGGAGGAACTTCATGAAACTACGCATTGTACCTATCGTGCTGACAGTCGTTATTTCAGCCTCGGTCCTCTTTGGCGGATGGTTTATTTACCGGCACATGGTCTTACAGAATCCGCTAGCTAACGTTGTCTCACAATACGAAGGTGTTAAGAGTTCTCATATAGATATTAAACAGGATACCGTCACTTTGAAACTTGATTTGGAACCTAATACGAATTTGCAAGGTCTCGTCCAGCATATTAAAGAGGAAGGCAAGGCTGTCATTGGTCAACGAGAATTAAAGTTTGTGGTTGAGGATCATTCATCTGAAGCGCTTGACCTATGGTGGGAGCAAGCGATGTTGTCTGTTGCTGAGGCCATGGATACGAAACGATACACCAATATTCAGTCCTCTCTTGAGCAGTTGGCTGGAGAGTCTTCGAATCTTACAGCAAGAGCGACAATTGATGATACAAACGTTTATGTAAGTCTCTCTGATGGCAAGTCTGGCAAGTTCATCATCCTGCCGCGTCAGCCTGGCAAAATGGAGGTGTGGAATCATGCCTAAGTTGGCTAAAGAAATGATGATCGGTTTTATACCGGTATTGCTCGTGTTTCTCGTATTCGTAGGCGTGAATATCGTGCCTCTGTTAATTGCGACGGTTCTGGTAGGAGCTTTACTGTTTGTAGCCAAGATGAAGGGCGGCATCGCTGTCGGTGCTGGCAATGAACGAAAGCGTAAGAAGAGCGGTCCGGCTAAATTGACCTTTGAAGAAATTGGCGGCCAGGACAACGCCAAGCAGGAACTGCGCGAGGCGCTGGACTTTCTGATTCGTCACGAAGACATAAAGAAGTTCGGCATACGTCCACTGAAGGGGATTCTCCTGACCGGGCCTCCGGGAACCGGTAAGACTTTGATGGCGAAGGCAGCGGCCCATTATACCGACTCGGTGTTTGTCGGTGCAGCGGGCAGTGAATTTGTCGAGATGTATGTAGGTGTTGGTGCTGGACGAATCCGGGATTTGTTCAAGGATGCACGAAACCGAGCTACCAAAGAAAACAAACAGAGTGCCATTATTTTTATTGATGAAATCGATGTCATCGGTGGAAAGCGCGAAGGGGGTCAACAGCGTGAGTATGATCAGACTCTCAATCAGCTTTTGACCGAGATGGATGGGATTTATTCACAAGATACGCCGCGAATTCTCGTGATCGCTGCTACCAACCGTAAGGAGATGCTCGATAGCGCGCTGCTTCGTCCTGGGCGGTTTGATCGCCATATTCAGGTTGATCTGCCAGACAAGAAAGGGCGTTCGCATATCTTGAATCTTCACGCTAGCAATAAACCGCTGCACGAGGATGTAGACTTAGAGAAAATCGCGGAGGAAGCTTATGGCTTCTCCGGAGCACAGCTCGAGAGCGTGATGAACGAAGCGGCAATATATACGATGCGTGAGGACGAGCAGTTTATTCATCAGCGTCATCTATCCATGGCGATCGATAAGGTCATGATGGGCGAGCGCTCTGATCGGGAATCGAATCATGAGGAGAAGAAGCGAGTTGCCATTCATGAATTGGGTCACGCGATTATGGCGGAGATTGTTCGACCGGGCAGCGTGAAGCAGGTAGCTCTTAGTCCGAGAGGCAAAGCGCTAGGATATGTCCGTCATAATCCTCAGCAAGAGCAGTATCTGTACACCAAATCCTTCCTGGAGGAGCAGATTATGATTGCGCTTGGAGGCGCAGCCGCCGAGGAGATGTATTATGGTGGGCGAAGCACAGGCTCCAGCAATGATTTTGAACAATCGCTTAATATCGTGGAGACCATGATGAAATCAGGCTTGACTTCATTAGGGATTATTAATATGAATATGGTCACAACTGAGGAATTAATGAGAGAGAACAATATGATTTTGGAAGAGCTGATGAATCGGACCCAAACAATGCTGGAACAACATCGGCCCATCTTTGACAACTCTCTTGATATCTTGATGAAAGAAGAAATTCTCTCGGGAGAACAATTTCGTTGTCAATTTCGTGAAAACACGCTTTTACCAGCATAAATTGTTATGCTGGTTATTTTTTTTTACTTTTTTCCCGTGCTAAGATATGATTATACCTTGTGCTCTTTAAATGTATTTTTCGACAAACAGGGTACTATATAGTATAGAGATAAGGAAAGGGTGGAGTAGAAACAATGTACTTCAAAACTATCGGCGTTGTCGGCGGCGGGACTATGGGGCAAGGAATCGCAGAGATGCTTGCTGCCAAAGGGCTCGATGTGCTGCTCGTAGAGAAAACACCTGAGAAATTGGACTATTCATACCGAATGATCGAGGCCAGTCTCGATAAACAGCTGGAGAAGTGGGGAATTACCCAAGCCGAGAAGAAACTCATACTGAACCGAATCCAAAAAGCCACTCATTTCGCCGAGCTTAGCGCATGCGATATGGTGATTGAGACGATTATAGAAGACCTGGATGCGAAGAAGGAAATATTCGAACAGCTTGATCAAGTCTGTGCCAGTAACGTTATTTTGGCCAGCAACACCTCCACGCTGAGTTTGACGGAGCTTGCAAGTTCCACCAAATATCCCGAGCGTGTTATTGGCATGCACTTTATTCATCCGGTATCCAAGGTGGACCTGGTCGAGATCATTCGTGGATTGAAGACATCGGATCAAACATTCTCGGAAACGAAGCGTTTCGTGGAAGAGGTCTCTGACAAAAAAGGGATCATGGTGTATGAATCTCCAGGTTTCGTGACGACCCGCATGATCACATTGTTGATCAATGAAGCGATGCATCTGCTGCAAGAGGGTGTTGCATCCGCCGAGGATATTGACGATGCGATGCGGATCGGATACAACTTCCAGCATGGACCGCTGGAGATGGCGGATCGTTTCGGATTGGATTCGATTCTGGCTGCACTTGAGCGTATGTTCCGTGAGTATGGCGAATTGAAATACCGTCCCTCCATCGTCTTGAAGAAGCTGGTACGTGCAGGTCAGCTTGGCGTGAAGACAGGAGAAGGCTTCTTTAAATACGATAAGGACGGTGATCGTCTATGAATATTCTAGTCATTAATGCAGGTAGTTCTTCGTTGAAATATCAGCTATACGATATGACCGATGAATCTGTTCTAGCTAAAGGCTTGGTTGAACGTATCGGTATGGATTCCTCCATCCTGACACACAAACCGACGGGTAAACAGGAAGTAACCGAGGTCAGCGAAATCCTGGAACACACAACGGCGATTCGCAAAGTGCTCGGCGTGCTGACCAACGAGGAGCATGGTGTGATTGATTCGGTTGCCAGCATCGATGCGGTAGGACACCGAGTCGTGCACGGAGGAGAGTCATTCAAAGAATCGGCACTGGTTGACAGTGATGCCAAGGCAGAAATTCGTCGCCTGTTTGATCTGGCACCTCTCCACAATCCAGCCTCCATGATGGGAATTAAGGCCACGGAGACGAATATGCCGGACGTGCCACAGGTCGTTGTATTTGATACGGCGTTTCATCAAACGATGCCGGAAAAATCATATTTATACGCCATTCCAAGGGTTCTCTATAGTAAGTATAAAGTCCGTCGTTACGGTGCCCACGGTACATCACACGCCTTCGTAAGCCAGGCTGCTGCCGAGTTTCTAAACCGCCCGCTGGACGAGCTTAAGATCATCACGTGCCATATCGGTAACGGCGCTTCCCTGACGGCTGTTCAAGGCGGGAAATCCGTTGACACCTCCATGGGTATGACGCCGCTGGAAGGTCTTATGATGGGGACTCGCAGCGGCGATCTGGACCCCGCGATCGTTCCTTTTGTTATGAACAAAGAAGAGCTGACGGTTAACGAAGTGAACTCTATGCTGAACAAGCACAGCGGATTGCTTGCCATTTCGGGTATCAGCAGTGATATGCGTGAGATTACGGAGGGCATGCAGAAGGGAGACGCGAGCTCAACCTTGGCATTTGAGATGTATGAATATCGTGTTCGCAAATACATCGGTGCATACGCGGCAGCAATGAACGGTGTTGACGTGATCGTATTCACAGCAGGCGTAGGCGAAAATTCAGTCGTGCTCAGACAAAGAGTACTTGAGCAGCTTACCTATCTCGGAGTAGAATTGGATGAGGAGCTGAACCAGATTCGTTCCGGCGAACCACGCCGTATTTCTACAAGCAATTCCAAGGTAGAAGTGCTAATCATTCCGACGAATGAGGAATTGGTTATCGCACGTGATACGCATCGAATCGTACAAGCTTCTAGTCGTTAAATAGCAGTGATAAAGGGAGAGATTTAAGCATGGCCACCAAAAGTGTGATTCGCCAAGTAAGCCAGCACGTCGGTGAGACGGTAACGATCGGCGCTTGGATCAATAACAAGCGTTCCAGCGGCAAGATTCAATTCTTGCAGCTTCGAGACGGATCGGGCTATATTCAAGGCGTAGTTGTCAAAAGCGAAGTTGCGGAGCAAGTATGGGAAGACGCGAAGAGCTTGACGCAAGAAAGCTCGCTCTATGTAACTGGCGTCATTCGTGAGGAACCACGCAGTCAATCAGGATTTGAGATGACCGTAACCGGCATTGAGATCATCCACCTGACCGAGAACTATCCAATTACACCGAAGGAACATGGTGTTGATTATTTGATGGACCATCGCCATCTGTGGCTGCGCACCCAGAAGCAGCGCGCGATCATGGTTATCCGTGCCGAAATTATTCGAGCCGTGCAAGAATACTTTGATACGAACGGATTCACGTTAGTCGATCCGCCGATCCTCACGCCGACTTCTGCAGAAGGAACCACGAATTTGTTCCACACGAAGTATTTCGACGAGGATGCCTATCTGACGCAAAGCGGACAGCTGTATTTGGAAGCCGCGGCGATGGCACTCGGTAAAGTATATTCGTTCGGACCGACATTCCGTGCGGAGAAGTCCAAGACGCGGCGCCATCTGATCGAGTTCTGGATGATTGAGCCTGAGATGGCCTTCACGGACCACGAGGAGAGCCTTCAGGTACAGGAGCAGTTCATTAGTCATGTGGTTCAGTCCGTCGTTAAGAACTGCCGTCAGGAGCTTGAGACGATTGGCCGCGATATTTCCAAACTGGAAGCGATTCAAGCGCCATTCCCACGGATTACGTATGATGAGGCGATTGATTTCCTGCATACACAGGATTTCGATATACCATGGGGAGAAGATTTCGGTGCACCACACGAAACGGCAATCGCCGAGAAGTACGACAAGCCGGTTTTTATTACCCATTATCCGGCAGGCATTAAGTCATTCTACATGAAACCGGACCCGAATCGTCCAGAAGTCGTACTGTGCGCGGATATGATTGCACCTGAAGGATATGGCGAGATCATCGGCGGCTCTCAGCGGATTGACGATCCGCAGCTGCTTGAAGAGCGATTCAAAGAACATAACTTGTCACTGGAAACGTATCAGTGGTATATGGATCTGCGTAAATACGGCACGGTTCCTCATTCGGGCTTCGGTCTGGGCCTGGAACGCACGGTGGCTTGGATCTGCGGACTGGATCATGTGCGCGAGACGATTCCGTTCCCACGTACCCTGTACCGCTTGTATCCTTAAGCTGTGAGAAGAGGCGAGTCCAATATGGACCATAATTCCGTAAGCCCTGGCATGGCGGATTGGGAATCCGGTGCAGCAGCAGGGATGAGTCAAGGGATGGCCGTTGTTCCCTATACACTGTTGCGGCACTATCGATCCTTAAATTTGGATAGCAGCGAATGCATGCTGCTCGTGCATCTGTTAGGCTTCCAGCAGGTTGAGCGCAAGGACTTTCCCTCGCTCGAAGAGCTTCAGCACGTGACGGGCAACTCAGCTGAAGGCATCGCGATGACTTTGCAGAAGCTGATCAAGCTCGGACTGCTCGGTATCGATGAGCATGTGGATGAAGTGCAAGGGATTAGTTATGAGCGCTACAATCTTAGTGGACTGTATGCGAAACTTGGCGGATGTGTGGCTACCGGAATTAGCAGTGAATCGTCTGCACCCGGTGAAATCAAGCAGGCGCTTGCTCACAGCAAGTCTTCCAAACCAGCTCATTCATCGACATCTGTTAAAGAAGAGCGAAATCTGTTCACGATCTTCGAGAAGGAATTTGGCAGACCGCTGTCCCCGATGGAGCTGGAGACGATATCCGGCTGGTTGATGCGGACAAATACCTTGATGAGCTGATCCTGCTTGCATTGAAGGAAGCCGTATTCGCGGGAAAACTGCATTTTCGTTACATCGACCGCATCTTGCTCGAATGGAGCCGCAATCGCGTGCGTACCGCGGCAGATGCGAAAGCTTATACGCAAAAATTTAGGAACATGGGAAGATAGAAGGAAAGCACGTCCAATTTGGACGTGCTTTTTCGTTATCGATAAGTCGACTCGTGTAATATAAATATGGTATGGCGGTGCTCAGGTTATCCTTGCACCGTCATTTTGTTGTATTATAGTACCAAAAGACCATGAGGTCGGATGCGAGGGGAACGGCCGTGACTTACAAAGCCATTATTTTCGATTTGGACAATACTTTACTGGATTACACGTTAAGTGAACGGACTTGTATGCAGCAGGCGCTGGAACAGTACCGTCTGCACGAGGAGATGACGTGGGATGAATTTTGGGAGACGTTCGGTCCGATCAACTTTGCGTACTGGATGAATAGAAATGAGCGTAAGCACAGCATTCGGGAGGTGCTGGAGCATTCTTTTACCGATACGTTCGTGCAATTGAAGCGGGATTTTAACCAGAGCCGGGACATCACGGAAACGTACTGGCAGCTTTTCTGCTGCTCCAACCACATGGAGCCGGGGGCAGATCAACTCTTGAAGGAACTGCACGGTCGCCACGCCCTTGGCGTGATCTCGAACGGGATCGGAGAGGCCCAGCGCAAGCGACTGGCCGCCGGCGGCTTGTCCTCCTACTTCGATACATTGGTTATTTCCGATGAAGTGGCATGCTGGAAGCCCGATCCCCTCATTTTTCAGATGGCCCTTAAGGAGCTCGATGCAGAGCCGGAAGAGGTGCTGTATGTGGGCGATTCGTTGACCGATGATTACGTCGGAGCCAAGCGGGCAGGGATTGATTTTTGTTTGTACAACCGTTTGGACCAGTCATTGAACGACTGTAAGCCGACCTATATCGTTCAGGAGCTACTGGAACTTCGGGAATTGCTATAGCATTAGGCAAACGTTTCACGATTGGGGGAGAAATCGGATGAATTACCAGCACATTTTGTTGGATTTGGACGGAACGTTAACAGACCCGCGCGAGGGCATTACCAAGTCCGTACAATACGCACTGGGCAAGCACGGCATCGTGGAAGAGGATCTGTCCAAGCTGGAATGCTTTATCGGGCCGCCGCTGCAGGTTACCTTCGCTGAGATCTATGAATTCAATGAAGAGAAGGCCTGGCATGCGGTCCAGAGCTACCGGGAATATTTTAAAGAGACGGGTTTATTCGAGAATGAAGTGTATGCGGGGATACGTGAAGTTCTCGATCTTCTAAAATCCCAGGGCAAGCTGCTATATGTGGCAACGTCCAAGCCTATGGTATTCGCACAGCGTATTCTGGAGCATTTTGAGCTGGAATCGTATTTCACGATGGTATGCGGCAGCGAATTAGATGGATCGAGATCGGACAAAACGGACGTCATTCAACATGTTCTCGATACGTATCAGCTTGATCCGTCCCAATGCGTCATGGTCGGCGATCGCAAGCATGATCTGATTGGGGCTCATAACTGCAAGATGGATTCCATCGCCGTCGGGTATGGATATGGTTCGGAAGACGAGCTTAGCGCATGCAAGCCAACCATCTTCGTTCAAACTGTTGAGGAACTTAGACAATCCTTTGTCACTGTTGCAGTCTGATAGGACATGCTGCGCAACTTTCATGACGGTCTGTATAAATGTACTTCATATTGGATATCCGTTATAATGTTGATAATCAGTCGGAACAGTATTTCGTAGGAAAGGGGGGAACGGCATGATCAAGGGAAGATTGACGAAGAGCTCTATGCAAGGTCTATACGATAAACAACGGCGGTTGTTTGCATGGAGCGATAGCAAGGGTACCGCCTAATTTTCCTCAATGACAGAGGACGTTTATCTAATGGACTTTGCATCCTTAAAACCTTACTTTCATTTTAAGGAGCAGAGCGACCATGAAATATATAAACGCGGATATTGTTCTTCCGGAAGAACTACTGAAGGAAGTTCAGAAATATGTACAGGGCGGGATGGTGTACATCCCGAAGCCTGAAGGGTTGCGCAAGAAATGGGGAGAAAACTCCGGCAGCCGGGTCTACTTGAAGCAGAGAAACGCCGACATCCGGCAAAAGTTCGCCTCGGGTTCGACGATTGATCAGTTGTCTGCCCAGTTCTGTTTATCTTGCGATTCCATTAAGAAAATCGTTTATACCAAAAATAAGTAATGCAAAGTCACATTAGATGATGATTCTGATGTGACTTTTTTTCGTGTTGTATCGGGTGGTTTCTACCTCGCAGGTGAGGCTATGTGGCACATTTTCATGATGTATAAAATTTAACTCAATTCAATTATTATATAGGATGTGAGTCCGTTTGCCCCGTATAATGACCATGATATTCATGCAGATGGCAGGGGATAAGATGATGGATTTATTTCGATTTGAAACGGAAACACAAAGACATGACTTGCTTAGTAGAGCTAAGAGAATCGCTTCATCCGCACTTGACCGATATGACCTGGAATGGCAGCACATCGAATTTATCGGCTTATCAGATACCGTCACATATCAAATCAAAACATCCAGCGGGAAAATGTATCTACTGCGAATTCATTCAGATCAACGAAGTAAGGAAGAGATTGACTCCGAGCTTCAATTTCTGGACTTCCTTGTGACCAAGGGTCTACATGTACCAAGAGGAATCACTGCACGGGATGGCTCCCAAGTACAGCAGACCGATACGGAGGAGGGATTCCAAGCTCCTTACGTCACATTGATGAGCTGGATGGACGGTGAGCATGCCAAAGGGAGAATTACAGAGGATCAGGCTTATCATATAGGCGAAATGATTGGTAAGCTTCATGAAGCGGCGTCGGGCTTTAGGGAGCCACCTGATTTTAGAAGGCCGACATGGGATGAGAACAGCTATAAGATTGCTCTTAACAAATTAGAAAAAAACGCTGGGACCTTCTTATCCGATCAAGCATGGGCTATGTATCAACAAGCATCAGACAAAGTGATCGCCAAGCTTGCCACCATACAGGAAAACGAAGTATCATTCGGCCTCATTCATGCGGATCTACACCTTGGCAATATCGTATTCCAAGATGATTGTCCTTATCCGATCGATTTCGATCGATGCGGTTACGGTTACTATCTGTACGATTTGGTGGCGGTCATGATGGGGCTTAACCCAAACCTTCGCTTGAAAGTGATGGAAGGGTATGAGCGTGTGCTGCAATTGGATGACAATCATGTTCAGTACTTGGAGGACTTTTTCATCATGACATTGATGGAGAATTATAGCCATCATTCGTCCAATCCGAACGAAACGGAAGGGCTGAAGGCTGAACAGATCTATGCGCTCGCTTATATACAGGAGTACCTTGAAGGGAGATCATTCTTGCTTGACAAGATAACACCGTTAGATGAAAAGAATGACCTAATGATCAGTTGAACTCTTATCTGGCTCAGAGTATCATGAAGGTAGCAGACATGTTTCGGTATGATGGTGTGGCTTTAGTCATAGGAACGCAAGGACTTCTCCCTGGTCATTGTTTTACATATTGTGTGATGAATATTTTGTTCGTCCTGAGTGGGATGATATTGTAAAAATGAATGCTTTGAACCGAAATCATATGGATGAAGAGCGTCGGGAGGCGTTCTTTTTTATTTTTTTATGAAAAAGTGCAGGGGTATTCGTAAGGACGAGCGTCTAATGATATGGGGAAGGAGGGGAGAGTTATTGATGCAGAAACGTTAATCGCACGCATCCTGCAAGGAGAGCAAGAAGCTTTCCGGGAACTGGTGAACGCGTATAGTCAACATGTGTTTCATACGGTGTACTCGGTGCTGCGGGATGCCAAAGAAGCGGAAGATGCGTCACAGGAAGTGTTTATTCAAGTATATAAAGCTCTCCCCCAGTACCGATCCGAAGGATTTAAGACATGGATTACGCGTATCGCCTTGAATAAGGCTATTGATATGAAAAGGAAGCTTTCCCGTAAGCCGCCTGAGCAGCAGCCTGGCGAAGAACAAGACGTACTGGATAAACTCCCTTCCCGGGACGAAGATGTGGTCGCTGTGCTCATACATAAGGAGCGCCGCGAAGCATTGCGTGCAAGAATCGATCAACTCCCGAACAATCACCGGGAGATCATAACCGCCTTTTACTTGGAAGAGAAAAATTATGAGCAGATTGCCGCTGAATTGAACGTTACGATCAAGACAGTCGAATCGAAATTGTACCGTGCCAGACAGTGGATTCGAAGTTCATGGAAGGAGGAGGAGTGGAGATGAATCGAGATCATCATGATGAGATGCAACGGATTCAGATGTTTATACGCGGAGAGGGAACCACGGCGGAAAGATCGGAATTCGAAGAACGATTGCTTCACGATGATTATGTGCTGGAGCTCTACATGCAAGTACTGGCCGAGGTGGATCACGAACTGCCCGAACTGCAAGATCCCGAAACATTTGCCGCAGAATTGGTGGAGCATGAGGATATTCAGCCTTATCGAAGTAACGTAACGACCCTCAGTCCACAGCGTTCGAAGCGTTGGTATGAGCGTCCAATGTTCCATTATACGATTGCGGCTTCCATAACGCTGCTGTTTATGTTTACCGGGGCGTTTGATCGACTTCTTCCAGCGGAAATTGAACAAGTAGTAGCCGTTAAGGAAGCTCCTTCCTACAGTGAACAATTGATGCAAAAAACAACAGGCTGGCTCGACCAGCTACTGTCAAAATAAGCGAAGTGATGTTGAAGAAAGGAAGATGTCCAGTGCAACCGCAGCGCAACAAAGGCCTTGCCTTTTTACTAAATATTCTCCCGGGGTTAGGTCATTATTATTGGGGGAGGAAGGGACGGGCGTTATTATATCCCACCTTATTCTTCGGAAGTCTGTTCGGCGGCTTTTTGCTCGCCATCATGGCAGGTAGCGAACCTCTGTTCATACTGGGTATACTAGGCGCCCTATTCATCTGGGGAATCAGCATGCTCGATTTGTTGATCGCCTTGATCCGGTATCAGCCGGTGTCCTACGTGCATGATGAATTCGGTATCCCGCGCGAAGTACGCTATGACAAAAGCGATGAACAGGAACGGTTCTATACGATTCTGCTCTCTTTCATTCCGGGTCTGGGGCATTTCCAACTGGGCTTGATGCAGCGTGGACTGTCATTTCTGATTGCGTTCTTCGGTCTGGGGACGATCTTGTTGTTCCTCACCGGTCTGACCAATGAATCGGTATTCTTGCTATTTCTCGGTTTGCTGCCGATTATCTGGCTGTATTGCATGTTTGACGTGGTACAGTTGGTTCATCGCAAACAGGCTGGCGAGCTTCTTCTGGACCGGACCCTGTTCGATGAGCTGGAGAGTGGAAGGGAAAGCGGGCGCCGTAGTAAAGTGTTTGCTACTTTGTTATCCGCGTTCCCAGGAGCGGGTCAGATGTATCTAGGGCTGCAGAAGCGCGGTCTGCAATTAATGGTTCTGTTTCTGGGCAGCATTTACGTGCTCGACGTGTTGAAGCTGTCGTTGTTCCTGTTCCTGATTCCACTGATTTGGTTTTATGCATTCTTTGATGGTTTACAGCAGGTAAGCCGGTACGGCCGTGAGCCGCTGCGAGATGTGCCGATCATCGAAGGGTTAAGTTATCAACAGCGCTGGCTGGGGCTTGGATTGATCGTGCTGGGCATCTATTTTGTATTTACTAGTGTGATCATGCCGTACATTGATACGATGTTCCCTGATATACACCTCAATTATCTTATATCCTATCTGAAGACAGTCGTGGTTGCGGTACTGTTGATCGGCGGCGGCATCCAATTAATGAGAGGTTCAAAGAAACGCTCGTTGTGACTAGTGTGCAAGCTGTGACTGATCAATGAAGGAGTAGGGGGAAACCACGTGGTTAAAAACTTGTACTATTTACTGTATATTGCTCTATTCGTCGGAACGTGCCTGTTCATGGTGCATACCTATGCTTCGCCTGTGCTTTCCGATCCCGGATCGGAGCCGCGTATCTCAATCATGGAGCAAGACCCACAGCAGAAGCGTTTCTAATGCAAAAAAAACATGTAGGACGACAAAAGTCGCCTACATGTTTTTTAATTTTTGCTCCACCATGATGTAAATGAGAACAAAGACAACGATAGTAACGACACCCGTCGTCATAAAGCTTCCCGAGATTCTGGCGATAAGCAGCAGAATAACGCCAAAGATCATAAGCAGTAAACTGACATAAGCGTTCGCCACTTTAAAGGTTCGTTCATTTCTCGTGGAAGAGGTCGTCTTGTAAGCATAGAAACTGCTTATGGATTTGGGTGGAAACAGAAACAGCACCAACCCGTACAAGACGAACACGGTACCAATGGCCAGACTTTCAAGCACAACGTCACACCTTTCATATGGATAACTCTCGACTCATACAAGCCGTCTCTGCGGGGAAGGATGGTTCCAAACCCAAAAGAGACGAAAAAGAGTCGTACAGGTATAGGCTATATTCAGGTTCTTACAGAGATCCGTGAGCGGAGCCGGCTGCGTTCAAGAGTAGGCGACGGTAGGAATATTCAAATATGAATTCGAAAGCTTCAAGGTGTTTTTTGGCTTCGAAAGCATTTTTTCCCCAAGCGTAAATGCCATGATTACGCAACAGTATACCCGGTACGGCAGGGTCGAGTGCGTCTGGAACCAGCTCCGCAATCTTCGGAATATCGGCATAATTCGGTAAGATTGGAATTCGGATCGAGGCATCCTCTTCCCAGATGTTAAAGGCTTTGATCAATTCGATGCCTTGAGCATGGACATAACCCTGTTCACCATAATACTCACTGATAAGATTGTTGTCGATCGTATGGACATGGAAGATCGCGCCACAGCCGGTCTTGCGATAAATTTCGCAATGGATTAGCGTCTCCGCGCTTGGCTTCAGTGCCGTTGACTCGCACGGAGCGCCGTTCTGATCCACGAAGAGATAATCTTCCGGGGTATGCACGGATTTATCTTTACCGCTGGCGGTGACGGCGAAATAGAACGCCTCAGGCGTGTAGTCGCCTACACGGACCGACAGATTACCGCTCGTACCGGGGAACCAGTTGCGCGACGCAAACAATTCCTTGGTTGCTTTAAGATCAGCAAGCGCTGCTTGCTTCTGTTCCAATAGAATATCGGTGAAAGCCATGTTACAGTACCCCCTGTTTCTGCTTGTCCTGCATGTCACTTTGTATATCCGTAAACGTCTCGAATGGGACGTGGAATACCCCGAGCTGCTCGCACTGTTTAGTTAGGCTTGAACGCGAGTAAACAAGGTCTGCTTGCTTCGCACCTTCAAAATCGGTCAGACTGTCACCGATCAGGATTCGATAGTATTGATCGCTTGGAAAACGGTCCATAACGGTCACTTTGCACATGCCGCAATCGTTCTGGCATTTGGCATGACAAGGATGAGGCCAGGTGATCTCAATGGCGTCGCCATCAAATGTGCTGCCGTTGCAGAAGATGTGATCCTCCGGTATGTCGAACGGCGCAAGAATAGGTTCCACGAAGAAATCAATGCCACCGCTGGTGACATAGAACTCGATACCCTCTGTTCTCAAGTAATCCAGAAAGGCAGCAAATCCTTCGCGAATGCCCGCGGTTTGGAGCACGAACTTCGTAATCTCCTCCCGCTTGGAGGAAGGAAAGAGGGCGAACATGCGGCCGACGCCTTCCCTGATGGAAATTTGTCTATCCAGTGTATCTTGCATGATGTTCTCAAAGCCATCTGGTTTAAAGTGTTTCATAATGGCTACGATGTTGTCGTTGTTCGTAATAGTTCCGTCAAAATCGCAGAAGATGATCGGCTGTTTCTCTCTTGATGTCATACTTCTCCTCCCCAAGTGTCCAGTGCAGTTCTCAGTTCTTCATGTTCCTGCGCATAGTCTGCCAGTGGTACGGACTTCATGGTTGCTTCGATGGCTTGTACGAATGCGTTACCGCCAGCCTCTGTTCCCATCGGATGTCCATGGATACCGCCGCCGGCATTGACTACGACATCGGTGCCGAAGTCCCGAATGATGCGCGGGACGAGCCCTGGATGAATCCCGGCCGACGGAACCGGCATACTGCGCGCAACGCCTAATTTAGCGCTGTGCAGCTCGTCGCGGATTGCCAGATTTTCTTCTCTTGGCATCGTGACCGAGCCATAAGGCGACGGGAATAGCACGAGATCCGCGCCGGCTAAACGCATCAGTTGTCCCAAGAGGACGGGGGCGGATATGCCATAGTGCGGTGATGGATAAATCGCACCGGCCAGGGCAGGATGAGCTGCTATCGGCACGGTAATCTCCGGGTCGGAGCTTAGCTCCTGCAAAACATCATATCCGTAGGACAAGACATTGAAGAGCAAAGCGTTCGCACCGGCATCAATCGCCCGTAAAGCCTGCTCCCGCAGCTGCGAGGTTCGGCCGGTCAGATTAGTGGCATACAACAGCTTCTTGCCGGTCTTCTGTTCCACTTCTGCGGCTGCTTGCATGCAAAGACTTACGCGCTTCTCAATCGGAGTTAAGTCATTCTCGAACAGAATCTCGTCATCCTTGATCAGATCCACGCCGCCAAGGGCCTGGCGAATGAATTGAGCGCGAAGTTCGTCTGCATTCAATCCAATAACGGATTTGAAGATGCTCATTAATAGTGGGCGATCGTGGACACCGAGAAGCGTTCTGACGCCGTCAATCCCAAACTTCGGACCGGGAAAGGATGTAAGAAAGTCTTTGGATAATTCAAGGTCGGTCAACTTGATCCGGCCGTCCATCGAGATTTTACCGAATACCGTAACAAGCAGCGCGGGAATGTCACGGCTGAAATTAACATCAGGATAAGCGATGCGAACGTCCGCGTAACGGCTGCCCGGCTCCCAGCCTTCATTGACCTGAATATCCACGACCTCGCCCAGATGCTTTTGCATGGATTCCCGCTTGGTCTGCGGAAGCTCGGTCCAGCTGCCAACGGTCATACCCACTGCGATCGAAGTTGCTTTTTTGTGGAAATCGACTTGGTCATCATAGATTCGATAAGTTGCAATACAACGATTCATGAGATCTGCTCCTTTAGCATCGCGCCCATTTCCTTTGAGCGTTCTGCGCATCGGTTAACGGCCGCGATGACCGTCTCAAAGAAATCCCCTTGATCCAGCGTTTCCAGTGCCGCTTGGGTTGAGCCGTTCGGCGAGGTGATCTTGGCCCGTAAGGTTGCCGGCGACTCACCTGTCTGCTGGACCATACGAGCAGCACCAAGTATCGTCTGAAGTGTCAGATCATGGCTTTGTTCCGGCGTGAGTCCACCGCGGATACCGGCTGCGGTCATTGCTTCCATCATGTAGTAGAAATAAGCAGGACCGCTGCCGGAAATGCCGGTCAGTATATCCATTTTCTCTTCTTCGATAACGGTCACATTGCCAACGGCTTCGAATAAGGTAAGCACGAGTTGACGATGTTCATCGCTGATTCCTTTGGAGAAGGAGATGCCGGTTGAACCGAGTCCGATGGACGCCGACGTATTGGGCATCGTACGGGCCAGCGGTTGCTCATTACCGAGTAAGGTGTGCGTCGTATAAATGGACAATCCCGCGATCACCGAGATAATCAGTTGATCCGCCGATAACAAGGGCCCCAATTCTTTCAGCGCCTTGGCTGCATCCTTCGGTTTCATCGCCAGTACGATCACAGGCGAGGATTTGAGAATCTCGATTTTGGCCGGTTCATTATTGCTGATACGCACACCGTATCGTTCGCTTAATTCCACGAGACGATCGGTATTGCTGCGGTTTAACATCGTAATATGCTCCGGGAGCACGACAGAACGGCTAATTAAGCCCCGTACGATGGCCTCTGCCATAGAGCCTGCACCATAGAAGGTGATCTCTTTGTCAATTAGAGGTCTGTTCTGAGGGGAATGACACATCGTTGTTTCCTCCTTCAAGGATGGATTAGGTTTATTCGCGTATTTGACCACTACCGATAATAACATATTTGGATGAAGTAAGCGCTGGCAGCCCCATAGGGCCACGTGCATGCAGCTTTTGTGTACTAATGCCGATCTCGGCGCCAAAGCCGAATTCAAAGCCGTCGGTAAAACGGGTAGATGCGTTATGATAAACCGCTGCGGCGTCGACCTCTTGGAGAAAACGCTTGGCATTGCCTTGATTCTCCGTAACGATACACTCCGAATGCTGCGTACCATACTTGGCAATATGTGCTAAGGCCTGGTCCAGATCATCGACGATGATGACGTTTAGAATATAGTCATTATACTCGGTGGCATAGTCCTCGGTCGAACTTGGGGTAACCCAGGGTACATACTGAAGGGTGCGGCTGCACCCGCGCAGTTCCACGTTCCGCTCTCTAAAGACGCCAGCCAAGTCGGCCAAATGCTGCTCGGCATAGTGTTGGTGAATGATTAAGGTTTCCATCGAATTGCAGACGGATGGCCTTTGGACTTTGGCATTCAAGGCGATGGCAGTTGCCATGGCTGGAGAGGCTGATTCATCCAAATACGTGTGGCAGATGCCTGCACCCGTTTCGATAACAGGAACCGTCGCGTTCATGACCACGTTCTGAATGAGCGAACTTCCTCCGCGGGGAATAATCACGTCAAGCAAGCCGTTTAGCTTCAGCATTTCGTCCACAGAAGAACGGTTAGGGTCCTCGATCAGTTGCAGTGCTTCTTTAGGCAAGGTCGTCTCTTCCATAGCCTCATGCAGGA
The DNA here is from genome assembly GCF_001315105.1 of Paenibacillus sp. JCM 10914. GTDB lineage: Bacteria > Bacillota > Bacilli > Paenibacillales > Paenibacillaceae > Paenibacillus_AQ. Next base: position 688,766 of record NZ_BAZR01000001.1, read on the forward strand.
CCTCGATAATCTTACGGTTGGAGGAGAGGGCGGAGGAACCTCCCCTTAAGACGACGGCATTACCTGTCTTCAGGCATAGTCCGGCTGCATCAACGGTCACATTCGGACGCGCTTCATAGATAATGCCGATTACACCAAGTGGCACACGTTTCTTGACGATTTGTAATCCGTTCGGCCGCTCCAACGACTCGAGGGTATCGCCAATCGGATCAGGAAGTGTTGCGATTTGACGCAATCCTTCCGCTATGTCCGCTATGCGGGTTGCATTTAACGCGAGTCGGTCCAGCAAGGAATCCGAAGTTCCGTTCTCCCTCCCTCGTTGAAGATCTTGTGCGTTGGCCTCTATGATGTCGGATGTGCGGCGGATGAGTGCGTCCGCCATCTTGAAGAGTGCTTGATTCTTCTCCTCGGTACTCCGGTTGGCGAGATGGGAAGCTGCATTTTTAGCTAGTTGTGCTTTGATTTGAACTTCACTCATGATCGTTCCTCCTTATTTTAAAGTAATCCATTCGTCGCGGTGAATGACTTCCAAGCGGTTGACTTCACCGATCATGCCGATAACCTGGCTGCTCGGGAGTCCGATTACGGATTGCAACTGGTCCTCGTCATAATTCACAATCCCTCTTCCGAGTCGTTCGTTATGGCTATTCATAACCTCTACGACATCCCCCGCGTGAAAGCTCCCTTCGATTCGTTTGATGCCGACGGGGAGCAGGCTGTGCCCGCCGTGCAGCAGCGCTTCTTCTGCGCCTGGATCGACCACGATCCGCCCGAGGGGAGACGACATGAAGCCAAGCCATTGTTTTTTCATCGGGAGGGAGGAGAGCTGCGTGGCGAAGTATGTTCCGCTCCCGGCCTGTTGTAATACCTTCATCATGTCTCCTGGTTCGTTGACTCTTCCGATAAAGACGGGAACTCCGCCGCGTGTGGCGATTTTGGCTGCATCGATTTTGGAGCGCATGCCGCCAGTGCCGACATCAGAACCGGCACCGCCTGCCATTCTGTAGATCTCGTCGGTAATCTCGAGAATCTCTTCGTATTTGACGGCGTCCGGCGATTTACGCGGATCTGCGGTATAAAGGCCATCCATGTCCGTTAGTATGATCAATTGCTGGGCTCGCACCATATTCGCGACGAGCGCGGACAGGGTATCGTTATCCCCGAATTTCAACTCATCGACGGAGACGGTATCATTCTCGTTAATGATCGGAATGACACCAAGCTTCAACAGTTCCTGAATCGTCATATTGGCGTTATTCATTCGTTTGCGGTTGGCGAAATCAGATCTGGTCAGCAATATTTGCGCAGCAGTCAGCCGATGGGCAGCCAGGGCGTTCTGGTAAGCTCTCATTAGCAGCGCCTGGCCTAGTGCGGCTGCCGCTTGCTTCTCATGCAGCAGCTTCGGTCTGCTGGCGTAGCCAATCTCTCGAAACCCCGCAGCTACCGCACCGGAAGTCACCAACAGCACCTCGTGGCCCTGCGCGCGAAGAAGTGCCAGTTCCCCGGCAAAAAACAGGATCGACTCCATACTTAATCCGCCTTCATCTGTCGTGAGGGAACTGCTGCCGATTTTGACGACGATACGAGAACTCATGGTCATCACTTCCTTTATGTACAAAATAATAAAAAAACTCCCGTCCTTAATAATAAAAGGACGAAAGTTAGCTTCCGCGGTACCACCTTTGTTGATGAGTGTAGACTCATCCGGCTTTAGCCCTGTAACAGAAGGCACTGTCCTGCGATGCAGGCCGCTCGGGGGTAGGGTTCGGAAAGAGGCATTGCGGCGAATTCTCTCAGCCCATGGAATTCGCTCTCTGATACTTCGCGCCGTAATCTTTCGTACTGGTCCCGTCTCAACGTTTGGAGTAATAACGATACACAATTCAATTTTCTACAGCAAGAATATCATATCACTGCCTTTTTTACAAAAGGAAAAAGGTCATTTAAACAGGTTCAGCTTGCCGATGCGATAGGCGGCTTCACGCATTCGTTCCTCGTCGCTAAGCAGGCCGATACGGACATAGCCCTCGCCGTGATGACCAAAGCCGATACCGGGCGCGACGGCGACCTTCGCTTCCTCTAGCAGTAAATCGGCAAAGGAAACGGAGGTAAATCCTTGCGGAACCGGCAGCCAGCTGAAGAACGAACCCGCGGGTTTTTGGGCGTCCCAACCGATTTCAGCGAGCGAACCGAAGAAGGCGTCTCGTCTTGACTGATATTTGGCGACCAGATCGTGGACACAGTCCTGCGAGGAAGTTAGTGCAGTTGCAGCCGCTGCCTGAATTCCACCGAAGAGGCTTACGTAAATATGATCTTGCAGCATATTGATCAAGGAAATGATGTTGGAGTTGCCCAGAGCAAAGCCAACTCGCCATCCGGCCATGTTGTAGGTTTTGGACAGGGTATAGAATTCAATGCCGATCTCTTTGGCTCCCTCTGCCTGCAAGAAGCTTACAGGGCGAGCTCCGTCAAAGCCGATGGCGCCGTAGGCGAAATCACTCGCAACGACAATGCCATTCTCGGCTGCAAAGTTGACCGTGTCCTTATAAAAGGATATCGGCGCTACCGCAGAGGTAGGGTTGTTCGGGTAATTCAGAAACATCAGCTTGGCTTTATCCCGATCGGCTTGTGATATCGCATCGTAATCCGGCAAGAAACGATTCGTTTCAAGCAGCGGCATGAACTTCATTTCTGCACGGGCCAGTGCAACGCCTGACCAATAATCCGGATATCCCGGATCGGGTACAAGACAGACATCCCCGGGGTTCAGCAGAATTTGCGGCAATTGAACCAGCCCTGTCTTGCCTCCGAACAGAATGGCTACCTCGGTTTCTGGATCGAGATCCACGTCGTAATCTTCTTTATAACGCTGTGCCACGGCTTCCTTCAGAAAATGGAAGCCTGTAAACGGTGAATACTTGTGATATAACGGGTTGTCGGCTGCTTCTTTCAAACTTGCCACGATATGAGGCGGTGTCGGTTGATCTGGATTGCCTTGTCCAAGATTGATAACATCATGCCCAGAGCCTATCTGTCGGTTGACCTTGGATACCAAGGTCGCAAAAAATTGCGTTGGCAGCTGGGGCATTAAGTCAGACGGTTCTATGTGGAAATGGTCAAATGTGCGGCTCATTATAAATTCATCACTCCGGTTATCTAAATGGCATGTTGAAGTAGGACTTCATCACAATTAGGATTAATTTAACACGATTTATCAGGGGTGTATAGAGGGTAATAGAGCATGAGAGTTGCGGCGTCAGGCCTCTGGAGGCTATGATATCGACAAGGAGAAACATTAACGGGAGGTCATGCTAATGACAGACAGAGCGAACCAGCAGCAAATCGCACTCATCCAGGCTTATATTGAAATAGGCGATGTAGAGGCTAATATGAAGAGAATGATGGAATTGATGGAGAAAGCAGCGTCGGCGGAACATAAGCCCGATGTGATCATACTCCCGGAGATGTGGAATACAGCTATGCTTTGGATCAAATTCAGAAGCTTGCCGATCCTGATGGCAGAGAAACATCCCGGTTGCTTAGCGATTTTGCCAGTAAACACGAAATCCAGGTCGTCGGCGGCTCGGTGGCGGAAAGAATCGGAGATCGCATCTACAACAGCATGTATGTGTTCAATCGGAAGGGAGAGCAGATTGCCAAGTATTCCAAAATGCATCTCTTCCGCTTGATGGATGAGGAGAAGCATCTTCATGCCGGGGAAGAGTGCGTCACCTTCGAGCTGGATCATATGACAGCGGGAGCATCGATATGCTATGACATCCGTTTTCCGGAATTGTCACGCACCCTGGCCCTTGGCGGTGCCCAGGTATTATTCGTGCCTGCGCAATGGCCAAATCCACGGCTCCACCATTGGAGAACGCTGCTGCTATCTCGGGCGATTGAAAATCAAATGTACGTTGTAGCTTGTAATCGGGTCGGTACTAGCGGGGAGACCAGTTTCTTCGGTCATTCCATGATCATCGATCCTTGGGGCGACGTCGTGGCAGAAGGTGGCGAGGAAGAGATGATCCTGACCGGTACGCTGGATTGCAGTTTGCCCGTCGATGTAAGAGGCCGGATTCCGGTATTTGAAGACCGCAGGCCGAACCTTTACTTTTAGAATGCAGGCGACGCTGACGGTTGTATGTTCTTCAAAATATGAAGTTTCATATTTTCAGTGACGGGTATACTATGGGTAATCCGTCAGAGAGGAGGCTATACAATATGTCAGATAAGAACCATAACCAGAATAGCCAAAACAATGAGCAGGAGTTAGAGCAGAAGGATCAGTTCCGAAGCTTTGTCGAGAACGTATCCGGCGGCAACAACAGCAAAAACGAGTCGATCAAGGATCAATCGCATATGTCGGATGATCAGAACCGGATGATTGATTCACATAATCTGCGCAAGTAAAGCTTGGTACAAGCAAAAAGAGGTTATGCCGCGGCGATCAGCCAGGCATGACCTCTTTTTATTCAATGATCCCCTATGCTCTCAACGACCAGTTTGTCCATCACTTGTTTGAAAGTGTCGATGAAAGCATCGGCGGCCTTCGAGAGATACCGGCCATTACGATAAGCAACGACCAGCGTTCGGCTCGGTACCGGTTCAGCAAAAGGTAGATAGACGGGAATAAACTCGCTTCGTCTGGCTCTAGCAATGAATCGGGGTACGAGTGTAACGCCCATCCCTGTGGCTACCAGCGATTGCAACGTCTCAATATTGTTGCTCTCAAATACGACATTGGGTTCAAAACCAGCCTCACGGCAAATGTCGAACGTCAGCTTGCGAAAGCCCTGGCCTTTTTTGAGGACAACAAAAGCTTCATTCTTGATCTCTTCGATCGTTATCGGCTGAATGGGGTCAGCTTCTGCTCGCTTTGCCAAAGGATGATGTGGCGGAACCGCGAGATCAATTATTTCTTCTCCGATTGGAATCCAGGACAGAGAAGGTTCGGTGAGAGGAAGCGCGAGCAGGCTTAGATCCGCCTTGCCGCTGGCGGTAAGCTTCTCCAGGTTCATGGAGGAGTCTTCCAGCAGGGTTATCTCGATGTCGGGGTAACCGTGCGTAAAGGCTGGAAGGACCCTTGGCAGCAGATGTGACCCTGTTATCGGCATGCTGCCGACAACAACTTTGCCCTTGCGAAGCTGGGATATGTCAGACATTTCCTGCTTCAACTGCTCGACAGCGTCCATAATTTTCTGAGCGTGCTCCACGAAGCTGGATCCAGCATGGGTAAGCTCTACCGAACTGGTGTTACGTTGAAACAACAGCACGCCAAGTTCCTTCTCCAGCTTGGACAGCTGTTGACTCAGGGAAGGCTGGGCGATATGAAGCTTCTCGGCAGCACGGGAGAAGTTCTTGTCAGTTGCAATTTGCAGGGTATATTGTAGTTGTCTTAGTTCCATTTCCAGATCACTCCGTTATAGTTGAATCCTATTACATCTATAGATATTATATCTTGGAACAATGAAGATTCAAATGTTATATTACAGTTAACGTAATAATGGACGTAATGAACAATGGGGTGATAATGATGAGTAAAAAAACGATGTTCGAAAAAATTTGGGATAACCACGTGATTCATCAGGAAGAAGGCAAGCCAGGAATTTTGTATATTGACCTGCATCTGGTTCACGAAGTAACGTCTCCACAGGCGTTCGAAGGTTTGCGTCTGAGTGGCCGCAAGGTCCGTCGTCCTGAGCTTACTTTTGCTACCATGGACCATAATGTACCGACAAAGGATCGTTTTAACATCACAGATCCGATCTCGAAGCAGCAAATCGACACCCTGACCAAGAACTGTCAGGATTTTGGTGTTACTTTGTATGATCTGGATACGATTGATCAAGGTGTTGTACACGTTATGGGTCCTGAGCTTGGATTGACTCACCCAGGTAAGACGATTGTGTGCGGCGACAGCATACTTCGACACACGGCGCATTTGGTGCCCTGGCATTCGGAATTGGTACCAGTGAGGTTGAGCATGTTATGGCTACCCAATGCTTGCAGCAAGCGAAAGCGAAGACGATGGAGGTTCGCTTTTTCGGCGACCGGAATCCTGGCGTAACGGCCAAGGATATGATTCTGGGTGTTATCGCTAAATACGGTACGGATTTCGCGACGGGCTATGTCATTGAGTATACCGGTGAAGCGATCCGTAACCTCTCCATGGAAGAGCGGATGACGGTATGTAATATGTCGATTGAAGGTGGAGCAAGAGCCGGGATGATCGCACCGGATGAAACAACGTTCGAATATTTGCGTGGGCGTCAGTACGTACCGCAAAGTGAAGGATATGATGCTGCTGTTGCTGCTTGGAAAGAGCTCGTGACGGATGAAGGCGCTGAATTTGATATCGTACTTGAGTTCGATGTTGAAACCTTGATTCCTCAAGTAACTTGGGGTACGAGTCCAGGAATGGGTACGGATATTTCCGCTAGCGTACCGAATCCGGCAAACTTCAAAACGGAGAACGAACGCAAAGCAGCTGAGAAAGCGCTGGAGTATATGGCGCTTGTACCAGGTACACCGATCTCCGAAATTCCGATCGATTATGTGTTCATCGGTTCCTGTACGAACGGACGCATCGAGGATCTGCGTGCAGCGGCTTCGGTTGCCAAAGGCCATAAAGTATCAGATCGAGTCACGGCCATCGTTGTACCAGGTTCGGGACGCGTGAAGATTCAGGCGGAGAAGGAAGGTCTGGATAAGATCTTCACGGAAGCCGGATTTGAATGGCGTGAAGCGGGATGCAGCATGTGTCTTGCGATGAATCCGGATGTGCTGAAGCCGGGACAGCGCTGTGCTTCTACGTCCAACCGTAACTTCGAAGGACGTCAAGGACGTGGCGGAAGAACGCATCTGGTGTCTCCTGCAATGGCTGCAGCAGCAGCCGTCAAAGGCCATTTTGTAGATGTTCGTGATTGGAATTTTGTTGCAGAAGAAGTAGTGAGCTAAGAAGGACGGAGGAGAACTAATATGCAAGCATTTACGAAATTAAACGGACTTGTGGCGCCGGTCGACCGCGTCAACGTAGATACCGATGCGATTATACCGAAGCAATTCTTGAAACGGATTGAGCGTACCGGCTTCGGCCAGTTCTTATTCTATGAATGGAGATTCGACGAGGAAGGCGGCAATATCGATAGTTTCTCGCTGAATCAGCCGCGATATCAAGGCTCTTCCATTCTGATATCGCGTGCGAATTTCGGCTGCGGCTCTTCGCGTGAGCATGCACCGTGGGCAATTCTTGACTATGGTTTCCGTGTGGTCATTGCTCCTTCGTTCGCGGATATTTTCTACAACAACTGTTTCAAGAACGGAATCCTGCCGATTAAACTGTCCGAAGAGCAGGTGGATGAGTTGTTTCAGCGTACGGAGTCCAATGAAGGCTATCAATTGAATGTTGATCTTGAGAACAAGACCATCACGGACGAACAAGGACTGCGCATTGATTTCGACCTTGATGAACATCGCCGTCAATTCCTGTTGCAAGGCCTTGATGATATCGGTTTGACACTGCAGCATGAGAGTGCTATAGATGCTTACGAGCAGAAGCATGCAGATCGTCTGTTCGCTTAATCTAGCGGTTCTAAATTTTAAAAGATTACAACTTTATTAAACTTCCATTTCCTGTGTAGGAAATGGAAGTTTTTTTTGGTATTATGGAATATATATGAAATCATTGCCGTGGTTGCCCGTTTAATGTCAGTATTTGTCCCGGCCTTCAAATGCCGGAATACTGATTTACATATTTTGAGTACGTCCATATTTACTAGATTTGCACGACAAATTCAATCATGGGATGATCGAGGTGGATTCATGAAGAAGTTAGGTTTGGTAATGATGTTGATGGTATTCTTGCTGGTGTTTCCGAAAGTGGGCGAGGCTGATTCTTCCGGCGCTGCCATTTATCTGGACGGAGAGCAATTGAGCTTGGCGTCGGATGTTCAGGTTGCCAATATCAAGGGCAACGTGATGATTCCGATTCGTGTCGTCTCTGAAAATCTCGGCTTTGACGTAAAATGGGACAAGGCCAACTTGTCGGTTACGGTCAAGAATAGTGAGAAATTGGTGCGCATGGTCGTTAACAGTCTGCAAGCTGAGCTAAACGGTGAGGCCGTGGAACTGAATCTGGCACCTGTGCTGAAGTCCAATACGACGCTTGTACCTCTTCGCTTTGTGAGTGAGCAGATGGGGCTTGATGTCAAATGGGACAATCAGAAGAAGGCCGTATTTCTGACCTCATCGATCCCACCTGCTCCTGACGTCGAAATCGACCCGGAGCATGGGGAAAATCCGGACAATGTGCCGACGACACCGCCTGTCGCAGGCCAATCCTCGCTGACCGGGATCAGTTTTAACTCCAATCAACTGATGATTGCTACTGAAGGAAATGTGGTCCCGAATATTTTCAGCGTTGCGGGACCTGAACGCATCGTAATTGATTTGCCGAACACGGTGTTCTCAGAACAGTTCCTTATGGGACATGCGTTGAATGTGCAGAGCAGCGGAGAGATTGCCGTAGCGGATTATCCGGACGTCACGAGAATTCGTTATGCTCTATTTAGTGAGAATCCTTCGACGATTCGTATCGTGTTAGATCTGACAGCATCCAAACATTACCAAGTTACGAATGAGAATGGGTTAACTACGATCGATCTGAATGCAACCGGTGAGGATGTAACCACACCACCGCTCGTTCCGCCGGTCTCTGGGGGTGGCAAGAAAACCGTTGTCATCGATGCAGGTCACGGTGGAAGTCAACCAGGAGCAGTCAGCCCATCAGGCAAGCAGGAGAAGGTGCTTAATCTGAGCATTGCTTTGAAGGTGGAGGCGCTGCTTAGGAAAGAAAGCAATATTAATGTTGTGATGACCCGCAATGATGATGCTACACTCGGACTGAGCGACCGTGTCAAAGTCGCCAACTCGATCAATGCCGATATTTTCGTATCGATTCATGGGAACAGTAGTACTTCCTCTAGTCCGAATGGAACAGAAACCTATTATACTCGTGATGCAAGTAAACCATTGGCGAACGTAATTCATAAACATCTGGCTAAGGCAACGGGACTTGCGGATCGTGGGGTTAAATACAGCAGCCTCCACGTAACAAGAGAGACGAAGATGCCAGCGGTCCTGCTCGAGATTGGCTTCCTTAGCAATAAGGGTGATGAAGCCCAGTTGTTTAAGGACGAATTTCAGAATCGTGTTGCACAAGGTATTGTAGCGGGTATTAAAGAATATCTTAAAGTACCGTAATGTGTACAAGATGGCATGAAACTTAGAGGGGGACATACACGATGAACAAGAAATATTGGATGACAGGATTACTAGCTGTACTGCTGGCGTTTAGTGCCGGTTGCGGTCAGAAGCTACTGCTGCCCCGGCCGATCAAGGGATCGAAAGTCCTGCAGGACAGTCAGACGAGGTTGCGGAGCCATCCGATGAGCCAATTGCTGATCCGGCGATCAATGACGATGAGGATGTAGTGGATACAGGAGACACCGCGAAAGCGGCTCAGAACGCGGCAGGTACGGAAACGACCTCTGCTTCCGGTGATACAGAAGTGGAACAGGCTCAAGAAGCCACCATTAAAGTCTACTATACAGATCCTGAAATTATGGAACTGAAAGAGTCGAATACATCGATTAAGTATACAGACGAAGAGGATAAGTTCAAGCAAGCTTTTGCTGGGCTGCAAATGAGCAGTGAAGCAGACTTGAATCCGCTCTGGTCAGACGAGATCACCTTGAACTCAATTTCGTTTGATCAAGGCGCACTGACCTTGGATATAACGAAACCGGCCGAGGCTAACCTCGGAGCTGGGGGAGAGATGTTCGCCATTGAAGCATTGCAGAAGACTTTCTTCCAATTCGATGAGGTGAAGTCACTGGAATTGTTGGTGGAAGGTCAGCAAATCGAGTCATTGATGGGTCATGTTGAGCTTGAGCATCCGATGACTAGAGGCGAGTAACTTACGAGATACCTGATTCATTTCGCATTAATAGAAGAAATCCTATTTCGATTGTCGAAGTAGGATTTTTTTTGATGAAAAGGTAACAAAATCGCAACTTTCATGTCCTCTTCACGTCTATAGGTTGTCAGGTAATGTCGGACAGGCCGAGTGCAGAAACGCCAATCTATGGCAGAATAATAGGATGGTAGGGGTGAAGGATGAAGAAGTTCGGTTTTTTATTGTTTCTGGTTGTCATCATGATTGCGTTTCCTAAAACGGCGGATGCGAGTTCGTACAGCGCAAAGATTTATTTGGATGGGCAACAAGTCAATCTGTCATCAGGCGTTAAGGTGGAAAACAACAACGGTACAGTCATGGTGCCTATTCGCGTGGTGTCCGAGAATCTCGGATTCCAGGTGAACTGGAGCAAGGCAACCCAAACGGTAACGGTCCATGGCGGCTCCCAGCAAGTGAAGATGGTCATTGGCAGCCGTAATGCCGACATTAACGGGCAACAGGTACAAATGGTTACAGCGCCGGTGCTGCGCGGTGGAACGACACTAGTTCCAATCCGTTTCGTCAGCGAACAAATGGGGCTGCAAGTAAGATGGGACAACAATCAGAAGGCGGTTTACCTTACGTCATCGTCCGGTAACAACCCTGGCGATGGATCAGAGGTGAATCTGTCGACAATTGACGGTCTGAGCTTCAGCGAGAACCGACTTATGGTAGCTGTTAGCGGTAACGCAAAACCGAATGTTTCGAGATTAAGCAATCCAGACCGAATCGTGATCGATTTGCCTCATTCGGAGTTCTCCCAAACGTTCGGCAGTAATAACAATTACAACGAAACAACCAAGAGCGGACAGTTGACAGTGCAAGGGTATCCGGATGTAAGTTCCGTCCGTTATTCTCTCTTCAATAGCAACCCGATGACGGTACGGATCGTAATTGATCTGAATCATGCCAAAAATTATACGGTTTCAGGACTTGAGAACGGTTCGGGCATTCTGCTGGTTGATCTGAACACAGGCTCTACGCCTACGCCGGAACCGGGCACAGGCGGCAAAAAGCTGGTTGTTATTGATGCTGGACATGGCGCGCACGATCCGGGTGCGATCGGAGTAACGCAGAAGCGAGAGAAGGACTTTAATCTGGCAATGGCCTTAAAGGTTGAGAAGCTGTTAGCCAAGGAACCGAATATTGAAGTCGTCTTGACCCGCAGCAATGATACGTTCTTGGAACTTAAAGATCGGGCAAAAATTGCCAATGATCTAAAGGCGGATATATTCATATCCATTCATGCGAATAGCGGCCCTTCCTCTGCAAGCGGAACGGAAACGTATTATTATGATGATGCTAGCAAAGCACTTGCCAACGCGCTCCATAAGGAAATTGTGAATGCCATGGGACTGAGGGATCGCGGCGTGAAGTATGGCAACTTCCATGTCATTCGCGAGACGAAGATGGTAGGCGCACTCCTGGAGGTCGGCTTCCTAAGCAACAAAACCGACGAGAGCAAGTTATTCGATCCAGCTACACAGGATCGGGTAGCCCAGGCGATTGTTAGAGGCATCAAAAATTATCTGAATGTGAAATAACATAATAGAAGTTGCGATTTGCAGGAGGTGGCTGTTTTTGAATAAAAGAATATGGTCGATTGCTTTATTGTCAGCGATTATGCTGGTGAGTGCCGGTTGCGGACAGAAACCGGGTGCTGCTCCGGAAACGCCTGGACAGATCGCTCCGGCTCCTGGCGAGAGTAATGGGGGGACTTCGAATGGTGCAGGAAACGAAGCTCCGGAGACGGATATGTTGACTGAAAATATTGCCGTTTATTACACGGATCCGGAAATGATGGAGTTAATTGAAGGAAGCGCCGCGATTACCTATAAGGACGCTGATGATAAGTACGATGCGGCATTCAAAGCATTGCAGCAGAGTGACGATCCCAATCAGATCCCGCTATGGGAAAAGGTAGAGCTGAACAGCTCGAAGCTTGAGGATGGGAACCTTACGCTGGATTTGACAATTCCTGCCGAGGCTAACCTGGGTGCAGGCGGAGAGTTGTTTGCAGTAGATGCGATCAAGAACACGTTCTTTCAGTTTGAAGAGGTTACTTCGCTTCAATTGACCGTTGATGGGGAACAAGTCGAATCCTTGATGGGCCACGTGGAATTGGAGAATCCGATGACTAGGTAATGATGGTTGAAGGAGATCACGTTTTGCTGTCGAATTATAGTAAATGATGAAGCAGTAGTTATGAGAGGGGAAAGAAAATGGTACTTAGACACAGCAAACATGTTCATTCCAAAAAAGTGGTCTCCGCCGTCATGGCTGGACTTATAGCATTTGGAGGCTCGGCCTCCCTCGTTTCAGCGGACGAAGAAGCGGTTAATGCACCAGTCAATGCCACCCAGTCAGCAGTCAATGCATTCAGCGATGTAAGCACAGGTTACTGGGGAGAGAAGTACATTTACCAATTGGCAGCTCAAGGGATTGTAACCGGAGCGAACGGGAAGTTTCGTCCGAACGACCCTGTGACACAGCAGGAAGCGCTGACGATGGCGATCCGGTTCTTAAGTATGCAAGATCGATTAGGCAGCGGTGCTGCGACATTACCGACAAATATTAAAGTGAACGAATTTTTCAAGCAATACGTAGAGCTGGCATTTCAGCAAAACCTGATCAACAAACAGAAGGAATCTGGTTATTCCGATGAAAAAGTGATGTGGGGTGCACAGAAAGCATCTCGTGAGTGGATTACCGAAGTGTTGGTTCGTTCGATCGGACGTACTTCCGAGGCGAATGCTGCACAAGGTCAATCGACAAGCTTTGCAGATAACGCGAATATATCCCCCGACCACTTGGGGTATGTGAATGTGGCGGTAGAGCTTGGATTGGCTAAAGGCGTGAACGGTAACAAGTTTGACCCTAAGGGAGCGGTCACGCGTGCTCAGCTGGCGACTTTCTTCAGTCGAGCTCAAGCTTATATCGATACGAACTATGCCAATCAGTACAAAGGTTCCATTGCTTCCCTGGATAGTGGCAAGCTGGAACTCTATACAGAGGGCAAGCTCAATTCGTTCAAAATTGACGCTTCGACGGTTTATTTCACTTCCGATTCCGAGAAGAGATTGGCGTTCACAGATGTTAATCCTTACACACAAGCGGTCGTAGTCGTTAACAATGGAACCGCAGCGTATGTGGAGATTACGGATGCAACGCCGCAAGTCGAGCGTTTCGAACGTACATATGCACGATTGTCTCCAAACAATGTCATCTGGTTTGATACAGGCAATACGTTCGAGGAATTGAGTTACGATGCAACGACCGTATTCCTGGATCAGAACGGCAACAAGATCGATCCGAAGACGCTGGCTGCGGGCAGCTTGTTAACGATTGAGCGTGAGACGTACAGCCCACAGAGAAAGATTGTCTCCATTCGCGTGAAGAGTGGCTTGGTGAACAAGTCAGCTGCGGGGGTGGTTACTCATATCGATGCGGCAACAAAATCGCTTACCTTGAAGGACAGCACGGGATACGAGGATACGTTTACTTGGGACGAGGCCACGGTTATTCGTTACCAGAATCAAATTCTCTTGCCGTCCGAACTTAAGAACGGGTATAACGTAAACTTCACGGTAAAGAACAGTGTGCTGCAGTCGATCGAAGTAACGCAGAGCGTGGATCGTACAGTGCAAGGCATGCTGTACTCGGTTGAAGATAACGGGAAGACGATTACGTATAAGCGCAGCGGCAGCACCCAGCTTGAGACGAAGTTCCTGGCGGCTCAACCGGAGATTATACTTAGTGGTGTTGCGAAGCCGGTGCTATCGGACCTGCTGGCGGATTCCGTATCGGGAGATCAGGTTACCCTGACTATCAATGGGGATGAACAAGTAACGAAGATCGAAGTAACGGGCCGTCAGATGGAATCGCTGGATGCCGTGACGATCGTGAATTATGACTCCAAGACAGGCTGGCTGACCGTTAGAGATATTAACAATCAGCCGCGCGTCATCATACTCGATGACAAGACGAAACTGGAATCGAGCAACGGAACGACATTGGACAAAGTGGTGCCGCTGCTGGGGGCTGGTCGGAAGGTTAGCGTTACGCTAATCGGAACTCGTGCACTTTCATTGGAAGTGGTCTACAAAGTGGAAGGCAAGATCCAGAGCATCAACACGTCCAAGCGAGTAGTATCCATACTGACTGCAGGCGGCAAGGTGGAGGAAATTCCGTACAACACGAATATGAGTGTGGAGATCTTCGGCAAGTCCTCGGCAGCCTTGTCAGATGTTCGCATAGGCGATGAAGTGGTGGCGCAATTGTCCTCCAATCAGGATTATTTGCAATCCTTGAAGCTGAAAACTGCGGGACAGTTCGAAGTCGTCCTCACGGAGCCGTCGAAGAATCGGATCCGCGTGAAAGCCAACGGTGTAACAAGTGATCTCTATACGGACAAAGCTACTTTGACCGGGGAGAATGGGCAAGCGATTCTCTTGTCTGATCTGCGTCAGGGAGCACTTGTCAACATCACGCTGCAAGGTACAACAGCTGTAGCCGTTGCCGAAGTCAAGCTCACTCTTGGCGAAATTACGAGCGTGGATGCTACAGGTAACGTATTAACCGTGAAGGATTTCTCACGTAATACACAGTCGTTTGGTGTGAGTGCTGGCGTGAAGGTCGTACGCAACGGATCAACTGTGACGAACCTGAGCATTCTAAGCGTGGGCGACCGCGTAGAGATCCGCAAGGATACACAAGGCGTCACGATCGTGAATGTCATGGAGAAGCAGGAGCGTTCTTTTTGGTTAGTGAATGGAACGGAGCTGCAGGTCAAGCGCAAATCGATTACAGATTCATTCCGATTCACGTTATCTGACAAAGTATTTGTTCATCAAGGTGACACGACTTTGTCCGTGCAATCCCTGAAGGAAAATGATAATATTGTACTGTACTTAAACAACGGTGTCGTTACTGAGATCGTAAAACAGTAGATTATCTACGTGGGATTGCTCGAGAAACACCGTCTTGATGCGGGGATTTCCGCATCAAGATTTTTTTTTGCGGGAGGGATTTCTTATGAATGCAGCTACGGTTCGGCATATTCTGGATACGATGGAGTCCATGTTTCCGGATGCACATTGTGAACTGAATCACAGCAATGCGTTCGAGTTAACCATTGCCGTGCTGCTCTCAGCGCAATGTACGGATGAAACGGTGAATAAAGTGACCAAGGATCTGTTTCAGAAATACAAAACGCCGCTTGATTACGTATCCGTTCCGATTGAGGAATTAGAACAGGATATTCGGCGAATTGGTCTATACAGGAACAAGGCGAAGCATATTCATAATCTCTGCGCGATACTGATCGAGCAGTATAACGGTGATGTACCGGAATCCCACGACGAATTGGTCAAACTTCCCGGCGTGGGCAGGAAGACAGCCAACGTCGTTGTATCCAATGCCTTCGGTGTGCCTGCAATTGCCGTGGACACGCATGTGGAGCGGGTATCCAAACGTCTTGGACTGGCAGGCTGGAAGGATTCCGTGCTGGAAGTGGAACGGAAACTGATGAAGCGCGTGCCGATGGATGAATGGACGATGACGCATCACCGAATCATTTTTTTCGGACGATATCATTGCAAAGCCCAGAATCCGCAGTGTCCGGTATGCCCACTGTTGGATGTTTGCCGAGAAGGCAAAAAACGTATGAAAACTTCCGTAGTCAGGAAGAATAAGGAACAACCAATGAGCAAGAAATAGACAAGAAAAAAAGAGGATGGGATTACACATGAAATGCATCTCGGTTTACACAGACAATTTTGAACTGTTCTCCGATATTTTTGAGCATGTGGTGGAGAGCCAGAGCCAACTGAACGAGAATGATGAGCAGGAAGTGGAAGGCGTAACCTACAGCCACTCCGGAGAAGCACCGGAGCACTACCTGGAGCGTATGTCACAAAAGCCTGAAGTCGTTGTTATGCGTGACAAATCACGCAATTTGACTATTCTTCAGCATGGTAACGTATTTGAAATTTTGATTCCGGCAGAAGAGAGCAGTACCGTTGTATCTTAATGACTAACGTATGGATGCGATAACCATTGGACAGGCAGGGAAGGAATCTTCCCTGACCTGTCTTTTGCGTTCTAATCAGCTTCATTCGCTATAAGGGTGATTCCTTTACGACGCCAGCGGTGATAAAATAAAATGATGTGAAGGAATCATTCAGATAGATAAGAGATCCATGGACAGGAGCGAGAAAAGACATTGAAGTTGATGGCTGAGCAGGAGATAGGTTATAGCGAGAATGAATTGACTAAGACCCAAGATCGTTTTTTGGCGTGGCAAGACGCCTCTTCCGCCGCTTTGGTCGAAGATTTGCTGCATAAAGGGACGGGCGGAGAACTGACGCTGGCTTTCTGCGGTCATTTCTCCGCAGGCAAATCCAGTATGATCAATGCACTGTGCGGGAAACCGGTGTTGCCTGCCGGTCCAGTACCCACGAGCGCCAACGTGGTTTCGATTCGTAGCGGCGAGTCGCGGGCGCTAATCCATCGTACGGAGGCACAGGGGCTGCCGCTGACGGTAACGATCGAGGAATTGGCGCAATATTGCAAGGAAGGCCGAGCATATTCTTCGATTGAAGTGTGGGACGACGTACCTTTGCTGGGCGAGCACGGCGTGCTCATGGATACCCCGGGTGTAGATTCCACGGATGATGGGCATCGACTAGCTACCCACTCCGCTCTGCATATGGCGGATGTCGTGTTCTATGTGATGGATTATAACCATGTCCAGTCCGAAAGCAATCTCATGTTTGCCAAAAGCTTGTCCGATTGGGGGAAGCCGCTGTACCTGATCGTCAATCAGATCGATAAGCATCGGGATGATGAATTGTCGCTGTCGGCGTATCTGGACGATGTGAAGAAAGCCTTCACTCAGTGGAAAATATCATATAAAAGCATTCTGTGTACTTCACTGAAGGTGAAGGATCATCCATATAACCAATGGGAATCGTTGAAATCCTTAATTGGCGAACTGCTTGAGCACTCGGCACCGCTTCTTAACTATAGTATCTCCCGGTCTGTGCAACACGCCGCGGATCAGCACGTAGAAGCATTCATCCGAAGTCACCAGGAGGAGAAGGAACGCCTCCTGGAGGAGATGGGCGGCGAGGAAGCGGCTGCTGCTCTGAACGCTCGCTTACAGGAGCTGGAGGATGAGAAAGCTGCTGCAGAACGATTACCTGATTCCGCGCGGAGTGAGCTTCGTCTGGAAGCCGACTCGCTGCTGGGAAATGCGAACCTGATGCCGGCTGATATTCGGGATCTGGCGCTGGCATTTCTGGAAAGTCGCAAAAGCGGGTTTAAGGTCGGCTTTCTCTTCTCCGGCGGCAAGACGGAGGAAGAGCGTAAACGGCGTCTGGAGACATTCCATCTTCGACTGAAGGAACAGACCGATGCCCAGATTAACTGGCATATGCGTACGCTGCTCCAGCAGAAAGTGCAGCAGCATACCGAGTGGAGAGGCGACTGGGAAGCTATGCTCGACGCTGAGCTGCCTTCGGTCAGCGAGGAGATGATTACGCGCGCGGTGAATACAGACGCAATCGTGTCCGGGGAATATGTGCTGAATTATTCGAAGGAGCTGGCCGAGCAGGTCAAGGCCAGCTACCGCCGAGCCGTGATGGTGCTTGCCGATCGGCTCAAGGAGGTCTTGACGGAGGATGCTATCGTCCGTCTGCAAGAGCTGGAGCGCCAAAGCGAGGAGCTGATGGCGCAGTCGGCGGCTTCCGCCAGCTACGCTGCCTTGCAGCAGGCGGA
>NZ_BAZR01000002.1 GCF_001315105.1 Paenibacillus sp. JCM 10914
ACCAGTATCTACCGCGGCAGCAACAGGCTGTAAACGCGGGGACAACGCAAGGCACCAACATCCCCGCGTCAAACCTGGCAAGCGCTTCGGCGCAGCCCGTTCCCGGCTTTACCCCCAATGTTCAGCCGCCGCAAGCAACTCCGATTACCGGTCTACCGGCAGCGGCAACCATAGTGTCTGGAGCTGGCGATTCGATTGCCCAGCAGGATACGCTAAAGGGCGTGCTGCTTCAAGTGTTGGCCAGTCAGGATACGCCTCCTGCTCTTAAGGAGGCAGCTCAGCAATTCGTGCAGCATCTTACGGGACAGCAGCTACTGCTGAATACGGATCGAACAGCTCCATTCGCGCAGGTCACGATGTTCATACCACTCCACGGGGCAGATGGTGAGCAGACGGCTTCGGTACATATTCAGTCGCGCAGGGGGCAGAAGGGTGAGCTGGATGCCGCCAATTGTCGGCTGTTGTTTGATCTCGATATGAAATTTCTAGGGCCAACCTTGATTGATGTCCAGGTAGTGGATCGGATCGTAAGTCTGCAATTTCGTAACGATCATGAGGTTGCTGCCGAACTGTTCGAAGGGCGGAAGCAGGAGCTGACGGCCGCCGTCGAGTCCATCGGTTATCAGCTGTTGAGCGTTAGAACCGAGCCTTTGCCTGTCGCTTCCAAAGCTTCAATCGAGCCGGATGTTCAGGGCACGGCAGCCGAATTCACTCCCCAATCCTACAAAGGGGTGGATCTTAGAATATGACTGCAGGGCAAACACCCGATCAAGCGATGAAAAAAGTCGTTGCTTTGAAATATACCCCTGGCGAGAGCGAGGCTCCGATTGTCGTAGCCAAGGGAAAGGGAAAGCTCGCCGAGTCGATCCTCAGCAAAGCGATGGAACATGGCGTCCCGGTACAGGAGGATGCTGCGCTTGTAGAGATCTTATCCAAGCTGGACCTGGATCAGCAAATACCGGCTGAATTATACCAACTGGTAGCCGAGGTGTTAACTTACGTGTACAGGCAGATGGACAGGCGAAGGAAGGGAGCATGAATCGTGAATGAATGTCCCTAATGGCAGGAAGGACAATCGAAAACTGAAAGGTGCGCTCGCGGAAACGGCTGCTGTCGCGAAGCTGATTGATGAAGGATATCGTGTACTGGAACGGAACTGGCGCTGCCGCACAGGTGAATTGGATATTATCGCCGATCAGGCGGGGATACTCGTATTCATAGAAGTTCGCAGCCGGACCGGCACAGCCAGTTTCGGCACACCATCCGAATCGGTGGATGCCCGCAAGATACTGCAAGTTCGCCAGACCGCGGAACAGTATATGTATCGCAAGCGCTGCAAGTATACTCAGATTCGCTTTGATGTCATCGCTGTCATGTTGAACGGAGATATGACGGTTTTTTCGATAGAACATATCCAGGATGCGTTCTAGCTGAACATCGCGAGGATACGAGTAATATCAAGAGGAGTGAGGATAATGCATATCCTCACTCCTTCTTTTATTATGAATGGCATCCAAGATGGCTTAACCAGACGTTTCTTCCATAGTTACATATTGCCGATCTAACTGGCGATACTGTATAGCTTCGGCAACATGCTGGCTTTGAATGGACTCAGCACCATCGATATCCGCAATCGTTCGTGCCAGTTTGAGAATTCGGTCATACGCCCGCATACTTAAGCCGAGTGTGTCGAGCGTTGCTTGCAGCATCTCAGCGGAAGCTTTGTCCAATACCGCAAATCTTCTTAAATAATTGCCGAACAATTCACTGTTTGAGCTAATGGGCAGCCGATGATATCGCGCTAATTGAATCGCTTGAGCCGCATAGACCTGATCCCGCATATGCGCAGACGTAATGGGTTTCGTGTCACTCGGCCACTCTTTGGGACGAGGGACTTCGACCTGGAGATCGATTCGGTCCAGCAAAGGGCCGGAAATCTTCGCACGATACTGACTGATTCGGCCAACACTGCAACTGCAATGATGCTGAGGATGGTCGCTGCCATAATAACCGCACGGACAGGGGTTCATCGAGCATGCTAACATAAAATGTGCAGGAAACGTGAATACCGCGCGTGCGCGGCTAATCGTTACCTCGCGATCCTCCAGCGGCTGCCGAAGCACTTCGAGTACATTTCTGGAGAACTCCGGTAGCTCGTCAAGAAACAGAATACCTTTGTGTGCCAGGCTGACTTCGCCAGGCTTGGGGATACTGCCTCCACCAACTAGCCCGCCAGTTGAAATGGTATGATGGGGTGCGCGAAAAGGACGGCCCTTCATGAGTCCGTCGGATTGTTTAAACTTGCCGGCGGCACTGAATATTTTCGTGGTGGTTAGCGCTTCTTGTTCAGACAAAGGAGGAAGAATGCTCGGAAGACGTTTCATGAGCATCGTCTTACCTGTTCCGGGTGGACCGATGAGCATAATATTGTGCATACCCGCAGCAGCAATGGTCAGCGCCCGTTTAATATGCTGCTGGCCGATTACGTCCCGATAATCTTCAAGTGGCTCTGCGTAATTACTGTCGAACGCCTGCTCGTTCAAGCGAGCTGGCCGTTCATATAATAGTTTGGCAAGCGAGGCGGTTACAGGTGTAGATGAGGAGGCTTCCTGCTTCGCTTCGCTG
This sequence comes from Paenibacillus sp. JCM 10914, assembly GCF_001315105.1. Taxonomy (GTDB): domain Bacteria; phylum Bacillota; class Bacilli; order Paenibacillales; family Paenibacillaceae; genus Paenibacillus_AQ. The sequence goes on from NZ_BAZR01000002.1 coordinate 2,626, forward strand.
GAGCCAAGTTGAATTAACTCCTGCAGATGCCTTAGAGCGTATACGTTAATTCCCCCGATTAATGCTGCTTCTGCAGCATTCTCCCACGGAAGAAGCACCCCGGTGAATCCATCCCGCTTGGCACGTTCCACCATGGGCAGAATACCGGTTACGGGCCGCAATGTACCGTCTAATGCGAGTTCCCCAATCGTTAGAATTTGCTCGGTTTCCTTGAATTGCAATTGCTCACTTGTCATTAAGATACCAAGCGCGGCGGCTAGATCAAAGGATGACCCTTCCTTGCGGAGATCTGCTGGTGCGAGATTGATGGTGATTCGTTTCAGCGGATAAGTGAATCCGCAATTTTTAATCGCTGCACGTACTCGTTCTACAGATTCGCGGATGGAGGAATCCGGCAGACCGATGATGGCCGTTTGCGGGAGTCCATTAGCCAAATCGATCTCGACCTGGATAACAACCCCGTCAATGCCGTGCAGACATGCGCTATGCAATTTACCATACATAAATAAAAGCACCTCTTCTCAAATATCGCTGGCGAAGAACTGTCTTCGTCCATGAATCGAAAAGGGTGCTTCCTCTATTTCGGTTAATGTATATAGCCCGTATTGTAAAAGCTGAGCGAAATTATGTCAATCGTCAGGTCATTCGTTATCAAGATTATATAGAAGGACTCCTTGATAAGCCCAGATATATCAACGGTTTAAGCTATTCAGTATACCAAGTCTCAGATGATTGCCATTTCTTCTGATTATGAGGATCAGGCAGTAACGGGAAGGAATGTGAATAGGCAACGCAAGGAGTTCAAGGGTAGAATCAGACTCGTAAATGATCCTCAGCTTTAATGCGGCAGAGGATCTTGTACAACATAAAGAATATAAGGAGAGGGTTACATGAAGATTTGGAATCGCAAGCTGGGGGTCATGGCGTTAGCAGCAGTGATGACTGGCGCACTATTGAGTGGATGCTCCAAGGAAGGAGGCGTTAAAGAGGCAAATCCTGAAAGCGCTAACGACAAGAAAGAAATCACGCTTCAGATGATGACATTCTCCCATACGAATTGGCCATATAAGGAGAGCTGGCCAATCTATCAATACTTGAAAGAAGAAACCGGGATTTCCTTTAAAGTTCAGCCTGTTATGAGCGATTATACCACCACCATGAATTTGGCGATATCCTCTGGGGAAATACCGGATTTGATGATGGTGAACAGCCTGAGCGCAGCTAATACGCACGGTGGAAGCGGAGCTTTTGTTGATTTCTTTGAACATTTGGATACCATGCCGAACTATAAGAAATTTCTTGAGGAACACCCAGAGGTGAAAGCTGCCATTCTGTCTCCTGAAGGCAAGAACTTCTTCATGCCATTGTACGGTCCAGAACAGCAATCCAGACGGGCTTGGTTGTACCGTGATGATGTATTCAAGGAGCATAATTTGACTCCACCGACTACATACGAAGAACTGTATACGGTTGCTAAGGAGTTGAAGTCTTTATATCCGGATAGCTTTCCGATTGCTGTCTTTAACGGCTTAAGCCCGCTAATCAATATGGCGCCGGCATTCAATACGGATAGCGGTTACTTCTATGACTACGAGACCGGAGAGTGGCGTTACGGACCGACGGAAGACAATTACAAAGTCATGGTTGAATACATGAATAAGTTCTACCAGGAGGGGCTTGTTGCACCCGATTTCATGGCCCATAAACGTAAGCAGTTCAATGATTTGCTATTACAGAACAAATCGTTTATCGCAAGCGACTACATCGGTATTATGGATGAGCTTCCGTTAATGCTCGGAGATCAAGCGGGTGAGTTTAGTCTTGATTACATGGTACCTCCAATCGGAACACCTGACGGTAAGTCTCAGAATGTGTTTGCCGGTTTGTCGGGGGACGGGTTTGCTGTCTATTCGAATTCGAAAGAGAAGGAAGCGCTACTGGAGTACCTAGATTTCTTGTTCTCACCAGAAGGAATTGAGCTGGCCACGTGGGGCAAGGAAGGCGAAACGTACACGCTAGAGAATGGTGTGCGTAAGTTTAACGAGGATTACAAGGAATATGGTGACCTGAGAACCAAGACCGGAATTGCAACAGTCGGCGCTCATATGGTGCTGGATATGACGGCTTTTGATTCCATGTATTCACCAAAAATGCAGGCAGCCATGAAGATAGCTCCTGACCATGAAACCAGAGCGCAGCCAAGACTTGCTTACACGAATGAAGAGAATGAAGTGATCAGCATGGTTGGCGCTACGGTGAAGAAGTTTCATGAAGAGCAAATATCCAAATTCATTCTCGGACAGAAGAAGATGGACGAATGGGATGCTTACGTGAATGAAATCAATAAATTAGGCGTTCAGCAAGTGCTTGACGTTCATAAAAATGCATACGAGCGGACTCAGAAGTTCTTGAATGAAGGTCATTGATTGGCGCTAAAGGAGGATGTGATTTGCAAGCACCCAGACAACCGAATTTTCTCCGTAGAGTAAGACGGGATAAATACTTATTGCTGCTGGTTCTGCCCTGTGTTTTATATTATGTCATTTTCAAATATGTGCCGATTTTCGGGGTTTCCATCGCTTTCTTGGATTACAACTTGTTTAAGGGCATCACCGAGAGTGACTGGGTTGCTTTAAATATTTCAAGATGTTTTTTAATACGCCGGATTTCTGGCCTGTGCTGCGGAATACGTTCCTGTTGGGACTTTATAAGCTTGTATTTGGATTCCCCGCACCGATTATTCTGGCTCTGCTCATCAATGAGGTGAGAAAATCATTCATGAAGCGGTTCGTGCAGACAGTCAGTTATCTCCCGCACTTTATTTCCAACGTCGTTGTCGCGGGAATTGCGGTTATGTTCCTGTCTCCGACAAGCGGCATGATCAACCAATTGATCAGTGCCGTCGGTCTTGATAGGATCAATTTTTTGGTTGAAGCATCCTGGTTTAGAACCATTTACATTACGACGGATGTGTGGCAGCACATCGGATGGGGCACGATTATTTATCTTGCCGCATTAACTGCCATCGATCCGCAATTGTATGAGGCGGCACGAATGGATGGAGCAAACCGGTGGAGACAGACGATGAACATTACACTTCCTGGTATTGCCCCGGCGATTGTTATTATTCTTATACTGGATATCGGTAAAATATTGGAGATCGGCTTTGAGAAAGTATATTTGCTGGCTACGCCGGCTACCTACGAAACGGCAGATATTATTTCAACCTATGTCTACCGGGTGGGTCTAACCCAAGGTAATTACAGTTATGCCACAGCCATAGACTTGTTTACCGGCATTATCAGCTTCATATTTATCATTGCAGCGAATTCATTCAGCCGTCGGGTCAGTGGAAGCAGCATATGGTAGGGGAGGATCTGCAGTGAAACAAAAATTTAATTGGTTTGACGTACTGAACGCGGTCATATTATGCGGGGTCGTCGTTGCGTGTCTGTACCCATTTGTATATATGTTGGCCGTATCGTTAAGTGATTCGGCATCCATTGCTAAAGGTCAAGTATGGCTTTGGCCGAAGGGATTTAATATCGATATGTATCAGTACGTGTTCGAAGATGGCCGCGTAATGAAAGGTTACAAGAACACATTGATTTATGTCATATTGGGTACGGCAATATCTCTAATTGTAACGGCGCTTGGCGCGTATGCTTTGTCCAAGACGAAAATGGTCATGTGTAAACCGATTTTGCTGATGATCGTATTCACGATGTTCTTTGGCGGCGGCATGATTCCGACCTTTCTGGTCGTAAAAGAGCTTGGGTTGGTTAATACCGTGTGGGGCATGGTGCTTCCAGGTGCGGTAGGTACGTGGAATCTCCTGATTATGCGAACCTTCTTCATAGGGATGCCGCAAGAGCTTGAGGAATCAGGGAAAATAGACGGCTTGTCTGAGATTGGGATTTTCTTTCGGATCATATTGCCTCTTTCGAAGCCGGTATTAGCAACGATCGGATTGTATTATGCCGTGGGTATGTGGAATAACTTCATGGGTCCACTGCTGTACCTTCGGGATGCAGACCTGCAGCCACTACAAGTTATTTTAAGGAATATTGTATTATCCGGGCAGCTTATCGGTAGTGAAGGTCCGATTATCGGTGATACGGTCGTTGTAGAGGATGGGCTTAAATTCGCCACGATCATGGTATCGACTTTGCCGATCCTGATGGTGTATCCGTTCATACAGAAGTATTTTGTTAAAGGAGCCTTAATCGGCTCCGTTAAGGGTTAAGCGGCCGGCCGCACACCTGTTATTTCCGGATTCGATGAGTCTTCCGGTAATCACCAGGTGTCTGGCCGGTTATTTTTTTGAACATGCGGATGAAAGAGGTCACATTACGGTACCCGATGCGACTTCCTACTTCGGCGACAGGAATATTATTCGACTCCAGGAGCTTTTTCGCTTTGGTGATCCGGATCGCATTAAGCTGATCGCTGAAATTGCTTCCCGTCTTCTCTTTGATATAACCGGACAGGTAAGTAGGCGACATATTCAGCTTATGGGCCAATTGTTCGAGCGATATTTCCTCTGCATAATGAGATTCCAAATAGTGAATAACGTATTGAATGATATCGTAGTGCTCCTCACGTTTTATGCGGATCGCATGGGCAGCATAGGATAACTCGCTATGAAGAGCTTCCCGGTATTGCTCCGTAGTGATGCAGTAAGCGAACATATCCAACGAATCGGTACGAGAATCCGTATCGATCTTTAGCAACTCCATCGTTCTTCTCATCCGGTTGGACACAGACCAAGCAAATTGATGTAGTTGTTCCGCTGTCGCATGCTGCCGCTGCAAACGTTCGATAGCCCGGTCGACGAGATGTAGACAGCTTGCTTCATTCCCCGCCTGCAGATTAACATAGAACTCATGCTCTTGTTCGGCAGTGAAACCTACGGCTTCGATTGTCGGCTCTTTCTCCCATATAATTTGCGTCTCCTCGATCGGCATCGCTTGTTGAAAGAGCGCCATCGCTTCTGCGTATGCCTGGTCGAAGCTCGAAGTTTGTTGAAATACGGAGGAGACGGTAATCGTAACCAGGTACGAAGTGCGATCATGGTCGAATATCTGTGCTAATCTGTTCAGGCACCGTTGTACTTCTGCCGACTTATCACCTGTATATACAATCGATAATATCTGGTTGCTCTCCATCTGCAGCGTGTGCGATAGCGGGAACGTATCTTGGACCTGGAGTTCAATGATCTCTTTAATCTTGCCAGTGGTTCTATTCAACCGATCCTTAGACACTTGTGATGAGGTTTGTCTGTACCGGAGTCCATATACTATCACCATGAAATCACCGTCGCTTACCCATAGATCGTTGGAGGCCCTCGCGTCAATCTCGATATTTTTGAAGCGGGCCATGTAATTGTAACTCGTCAACAGCGGTTTGGTATGATCCATCCACTCATTGATGGCGATGCGTTCACGTTGTAAACCGTTTAGGTGGCTGGCGATTTTGTTGAATTCCGAAATGGTGCTAGAGAAAACTTCACTGTCCGATTGATCAAGCCCTGTAATGATACGCTTCAGAGGAAGATTAATTTGACGGGTGAAGAACCACGATGCGAGAATCCCGATCAACAGGGTAGAGGCAAACAGCAGGATGGCGATCCAATTCATGCGGCTGATGCTCTGATTCATTTCACTATGCGGAATAACGGACACGTAGGTTAGACCAGAACGGGATCCTTGCTCGAAAAAATAATACGAACCTTCGCTCATCATCCATTCGGATTGACCATCCCAGGCAGGTAATGACTTCTCTGTTGCACTCGGTGCAGACTCGAACAAGACGGTTCCGGACGTATCCAGCAACAGAAACCTGGAACCCGTCATTCCTTGATAAGACTCATACCAATTTTGCATATTTACGAACGCAATGATCTCCCACGCATTATTCGGAACATTCGTCGTGAGGGGAAGCAACAGCATCTCCTTCTTATCCGGTCCGATGGCGAAGGGCCGACTCGGCAAAATCTGAAGAAACCCGGTTGCGTCATGTCCGCGTTTCCAGAACTCAAGGGGATAGGATTCGCTTGTATAATAATGCGCGAACATCCGATCGTCATTGACGATACCGTCACGCTCCAGCAGAAACGAATGATTGCGGTAATAAACCATAACATTATTCAAATGGTAGAAGGGCTGTGAGACCAAGGTTCGAATTTGGTTCGTGACCATGTCCACTTGGAGGTAATCGATCATCATCTTCCCGCCAGTATCTGCTTGACGACTAATATTACCGACATATTCATCATGCTGTAGATTGAGGAGAAGGCTCTTCCAAGTCGAATATTGCTTCTCGAAGTTATCCACCGTATTGCGAATGAGTGTCAGATTGTATTTCACAATCTCGTTGTTTACATGTCGGGTATAGAAGGTCATTGACCAGATATTATAGGAGGACAACAGCACGATCACAATTAGAAAATAAAGGAGCATTTTGACGAACAAGGAATTACGAGGAAAAGCTAACTGCAATAGTTTCATTACATGAATCTCCTTATGTATACGCTTACTAGGGTCCCCAACCATTCTACTGGATAGAAGGACAAGGATAAAGCGTTTTATTTTCGGATGGACAATTATGATAGAATAAAAAATAGCAGGAAGTATAAGTAAATGGAGGTTAGGATGAATGGAAATACTGTGGGAGAATATTATTATTTCTTTACTCGCATTCATTGTTATTCCCGTTATTTTCCTGGGATTCGTTGCTTTAATCGTCGTCGGATTAATCCAATACGTGCGGAAAAACAAATCATGAAAACACATTCATTCCCAATTATTCTCTAGGCGGAATCATACCCATATCAAAACGAGTGGAGATTAAGTGAACTTTTTAAGGTAAGCGTTTTAAAAACATGTTACAATTACTTGGGTTTATATATAAAGGTTGATAGGGGAATAGCTTGAATAAGCAATCTCATATTAACCCGCCTTGTTCCAGTCATGTTGATAGGAGGATTCGAGAATGAATATCCATGAATATCAAGGAAAACAAGTACTGAAGCAATATGGAGTAGCTGTTCCGAACGGCAAGGTAGCATTTACGGTGGAGGAAGCTGTGGAAGCTGCACAGTCCCTGGGAAGCCCCGTAACCGTTGTCAAAGCACAGATCCACGCAGGTGGCCGCGGTAAAGCAGGCGGTGTCAAAGTGGCGAAGAACCTCGACGAGGTTCGTGCTTATGCCGAGGAAATTCTGGGCAAGGTCCTGGTCACTCACCAGACAGGTCCGGAAGGCAAAGAAGTCAAGCGTCTCCTTATTGAAGAGGGCTGCGATATTCGCAAAGAGTATTACATTGGTTTAGTAGTAGACCGTGCGACCGGCCGCGTCGTTCTGATGGCGTCGGAAGAGGGCGGTACTGAAATCGAAGAGGTTGCAGAAGCGACTCCTGAGAAAATCTTCAAGGAAGTTGTGGATCCAGCCATCGGCCTTCAGACGTTTCAAGCTCGTAAATTGGCGTATTCCATTAACATCCCGAACGAATTGGTGGGTAAAGCCGTTCAGTTTATGCAGGCTTTGTACAAAGCATTCGTGGAGAAGGATTGCTCTATCGCTGAGATCAATCCGCTGGTCGTAACGGGCGATGGCAACGTCATGGCTCTTGACGCGAAGCTGAATTTTGATTCCAATGCATTGTTCCGTCACAAGGACATTCTGGAACTGCGCGATTTGGATGAAGAAGATGAGAAAGAGATCGAAGCATCCAAATATGACTTGAGTTACATAGCTCTTGATGGCAACATCGGCTGTATGGTTAACGGAGCCGGTCTTGCGATGGCTACGATGGATATCATCAAGTACTATGGTGGAGACCCGGCTAACTTCCTTGACGTAGGGGGCGGTGCAACCACAGAGAAGGTTACCGAAGCCTTCAAGATCATTTTGTCTGATCCGCAAGTGAAGGGGATCTTCGTCAATATCTTTGGTGGTATTATGCGTTGCGACGTTATTGCCACAGGTGTTGTTGAAGCCGCTAAGCAACTGGGCTTGACACGTCCGCTTGTTGTACGTTTGGAAGGAACGAATGTGGATCTCGGCAAGCAGATTTTGGCTGAATCCGGTCTTAACATCGTACCTGCTGATTCCATGGCCGACGGAGCACAGAAGATCGTCTCCCTCGTTCAGTAATATTTCATTCCTGAAGGGGCATGGCACGATGGACTCTTTAGTCCTGCCGTGCGGTTGCTTTCATTTTCAAATAACAATAGGGGATGTGAATCAATCGTGAGTATTTTGATCGATAAAAATACAAAAGTTATCACGCAAGGGATTACAGGCAAAACAGCCCTGTTCCATGCGAAGGGTGCCTTGGATTACGGCACCCAGATGGTCGGCGGAACTTCGCCGGGCAAAGGCGGTACCGAGGTTGAAATTAAGCTTGAGAACGGCGAAACCGTGAGCCTGCCAGTCTTCAACACGGTTGAAGAAGCAAAGGCTAAGACCGGTGCAACCGCAAGCGTTATTTATGTTCCGCCAGCGTTCGCTGCGGATTCCATTCTGGAAGCCATCGATGCAGAGATGGAACTCGTCATCTGTATTACCGAAGGTATTCCTGTGCTGGATATGGTGAAGGTATCTCGTTACCTTGAAGGCAAGAAGACTCGTCTGATTGGACCTAACTGTCCTGGTGTCATTACACCGGGCGAGTGCAAGATCGGTATTATGCCGGGCTACATCCACACGCCAGGACATGTTGGCGTTGTATCCCGTAGCGGTACCCTCACGTATGAAGCGGTTCATCAGTTGACTGCTCGGGGAATCGGCCAGTCTTCTGCAGTAGGTATTGGTGGAGACCCTGTCAAAGGAACCGAGTTTATTGACGTTTTAAGATTGTTCAATGAAGATCCGAATACCAAAGCGGTGATCATGATCGGTGAAATCGGTGGTACGGCTGAGGAAGAAGCGGCTGAATGGATTAAAGAGAACATGACCAAGCCGGTTGTGGGCTTCATCGGTGGGGCCACTGCGCCTCCAGGAAAACGCATGGGTCATGCTGGTGCGATTATCTCTGGTGGTAAAGGCACAGCTAAGGAAAAAATGGCTGTACTTGAAGCTTGCGGCATCAAAGTAGCTCCAACTCCGTCCGAAATGGGCTCCACTCTCGTTAGTGTGCTCGAGGAGAAGGGTCTGCTCGCGTCTTGCACAACTCACTAGAGTCATGTAAGCATTAATTATAAAGTAAGGTAAGCAACCTTTTGTTTCCCGATAGTGGAGACGAAAGGTTGCTTTTTTATTATACATTTCAATTAGGAGGTGCGTATTAAATGAAGATAGACCATTTACTTCTGGTTGCATTGCATGAATGTGAGGGGATCGGTTGGAAGACAATTAATCGGATAATAGAAGGCGGGCATTTGCATGAGGGGTTACTGACTTATGGCGCAACCGATTGGAGGCAATGCGGTCTATCTGTCGAGCGAGCTAATAAGATGGCGATTGATTACCCAGCTGCTGTTGAACGGTGTCGAAACTATCAGTCGGATGAGCATGATATCGCAATCAATCAAGCTACTGGGATTATGGGAAAGTTGACAAATGGTGCAAAAGTAAGTATTATTACAGCCCTTGACGATCACTATCCGCAATCTCTGAAGTCTACCCCGCAGCCACCATGGGTGTTATACGGTCTTGGCCGAGTGGAATGTTTGTTCGTGCCTGCGATTGCTATGGTTGGTACTCGTCTACCAACAGCCTATGGAAGAAAGATGGCCGAGAATTTATCGTCTGAAATGGCCGAGGCCGGATTCTCCATCGTAAGCGGCATGGCCAGGGGCATTGACAGCATCGTTCACAAGACGGCTATAAAGAGTAGGGGGACTACGATAGCAGTGCTTGGAGCAGGAATCGATGTGATTTATCCTCCAGAGAATCGTTCTTTATATGAAGAGATTGCTAACACAGGTTGATCCTGTCCGAGTATCCGCCAGGTACGAAGGCACACCCTGGCTTCTTTCCGCAACGGAACCGAATAATAGCGGGTCTTACGCTCGGTACGGTGGTTGTTGAAGCTGATGCTCGCAGTGGATCGCTCATTACGGCTGATTTGGCGCTGGAGGCAGGAAGAGATGTTTTTTCTGTTCCAGGGCCAGTGACATCACCGAAGAGCAGAGGAACGCTGGATCTAATCAAACAAGGTGCCAAAATGGTAACCTGCAGCCAGGATATTATGGAAGAATATGATTATCTGTTGCCAAATAGGGCAGAAAATACATACAATAAGATGCGGCAGGGTGATCAGCATTCATCGGAAATGTACGAAAGGTTGACAAATGATGAACTGCAAATATACCATATGCTCGAACAGGGACAAGGGTCACTGGATGAAATAATGGAACGTACAGGATGGGATTTTGGACATTTACATTCAGTTCTGTTATCTTTAATCTTAAAAAAACAGATCACCCAATTACCCGGTGCTATATATAAGATCATATAATGGGAAAGTTTTGAATGTTGGAGAGGAGGATGAACCTGTGGCGGATTCACTCGTCATCGTAGAATCGCCTGCTAAGGCGAAAACGATTGGCAAATATCTCGGCAGCAAATATATCGTGAAAGCATCTATGGGTCATATTCGCGATTTGCCGAAGAGCCAGATCGGGGTTGAGGTTGAGAATGACTTCAATCCGAAATACATTACGATCCGCGGAAAAGGTTCTGTCTTAAAGGAACTTAAGGATGCTAGCAAAAAGGTGAAAAAAGTGTACCTCGCAGCTGACCCCGATCGTGAAGGGGAAGCGATAGCGTGGCATCTTGCGCACGCCTTGGAACTGGACGATACCCAAAGTTTGCGGGTTGTGTTTAACGAAATAACCAAATCGGCGGTGAAGGATGCCTTCAAGACGCCGCGAAAGATCAATATGGATCTGGTCAACGCACAGCAGGCCAGACGTATTCTGGACCGGCTGGTTGGTTACAAGATCAGCCCCCTATTATGGAAGAAAGTCAAAAAAGGACTTTCGGCGGGGCGCGTTCAGTCGGTGGCGGTCAAGATTATTCTGGATCGTGAGAATGAGATTAGTGCATTTGTACCGGAAGAGTATTGGACGATTATTGCGAAGCTGGCGATCAACGGAACCGCGTTTGAGGCCAAATTCACGCAACTGAACGGTGCGAAAAAGGAATTAACCAATGAACAGGAAGTGAATGAAGTACTCGAATTTATTCGAGATGCTGCATTTAACGTAAGTGAAGTTAAAGAGAGGGAGCGCCTGCGCAACCCTTCGGCACCATTTACAACGAGTTCATTACAGCAAGAGGCTGCTCGTAAGCTAGGTTTCCGCGCTGCCAAGACCATGTCCGTCGCCCAGCAGCTATACGAAGGTGTAGAGCTTGGGAAAGAAGGCACGGTCGGTCTGATTACGTATATGCGTACGGATTCGACGCGAATATCTGGAACGGCGCAGGATGAGGCCAAGGAATACATTACGGAGAAATATGGTGTATCGTTCGTACCTGATAGTCCGAGACAATATTCGAAGAAATCAGCAAACGCCCAGGATGCCCACGAAGCGATTCGTCCGACCTCGATACTGAGAGATCCTGATTCCATGAAACCGTTCGTGAGCAGGGATCAGTTGCGTTTGTACAAACTGATTTGGGAGCGTTTCGTGGCAAGTCAGATGTCATCAGCAGTGCTGGATACGCTTTCTGTAGATATCGAAGCAGGTAAGGCTGTTTTTAGAGCAACCGGTTCGAAGGTTCGTTTTCCTGGCTTCATGAAGGTGTATGTGGAAGGGAATGACGACGGGACCACAGAAGAAGATAAGTATCTGCCAGAGCTTCATCAGGGAGATAAACTGGATAAGCAGGATATTGAACCGAAGCAGCACTTCACACAGCCGCCACCTCGTTATACGGAAGCGCGACTGGTCAGAACGCTTGAGGAACTTGGCATAGGGCGTCCGAGTACGTATGCTCCGACACTGGAGACGATTCAGAAGCGGGGTTACGTAGCGATCGAGGAGAAGAAGTTCATGCCGACTGAACTCGGTGAGTTGGTCATTGAGCAGATGGAGCAATTCTTCCCGGAAATTCTGAATGTGGAATTTACAGCTAACATGGAAGAGGACCTTGACCACGTCGAGGAAGGTTCTGAGGATTGGGTTAAGGTTCTGGCCGAATTCTATGAATCCTTCGAGAAGCGACTTGAGGTTGCTGAAGAAGAAATGAAAGAAATCGAGATTGAAGATGAAGTGTCTGATGAAATCTGTGAGAAGTGTGGCAAGCCGTTGGTTTATAAGCTTGGGCGCTTCGGTAAATTCCTGGCATGTTCCGGATTCCCGGATTGCCGGAATACCAAGCCGATTATTAAGGACATTGGCGTTGCTTGCCCGAAATGTAAGGAAGGCCATGTGGTGGAACGCCGCAGCAAGAAGGGACGTATATTCTTCGGATGCGATCGTTATCCTGAATGCGACTTCGTGTCATGGGATAAACCATCCTTGAAGCCTTGTCCGAATTGCAGCAGTTTGATGGTAGAGAAGAAGAGCAAGCAAGGAATTAAGCTTCAATGTACGTCATGCGATCATTCTGAAATGGTTGAGGAACCGGACGAAGCAGCAGATTTGTAAGGCATACTGGGGGTAATGTAATTGACAGATCAACAGAGGGTTACCGTCATCGGAGCAGGGCTTGCGGGCAGCGAGGCTGCATGGCAGATTGCCAGCCGTGGCGTACCCGTTACACTATATGAGATGCGGCCGGTTGTGAAGACTCCGGCTCATCATACGGACAAGTTCGCTGAGCTGGTATGTAGCAATTCCTTACGTGCCAACGGACTAACCAATGCAGTAGGTGTTCTCAAGGAAGAGATGCGCATGCTGAACTCACTTGTGATTGGCTCGGCCGATCGCAATTCCGTGCCGGCGGGTGGAGCACTGGCCGTAGACCGCGACGGATTCTCCGGCGAAATTACGGAAACTCTTCATCAGCATCCTCTGATTGAGGTCGTAAATGAAGAGATTCAGCATATACCTGAAGAAGGTATTGTTGTCATCGCAACTGGACCACTCACATCACCGGCGTTGTCGGCGCAAATCCGTGAGTTGATGGGCGAAGATTATTTCTATTTTTACGACGCAGCGGCTCCGATTGTGGAGAAGGATTCCATCGATATGAGCAAGGTCTACCTTGCGTCAAGATATGACAAAGGTGAGGCTGCTTATCTGAATTGTCCGATGACGGAGGAAGAGTTTGATGCTTTCTATGATGCCCTTATCCATGCTGAGGTAGCTCAGTTAAAGGAATTCGAGAAGGAAATCTACTTCGAAGGTTGCATGCCGATCGAGGTGATGATGAAACGAGGCAAGCAAACCGCATTATTCGGACCTATGAAGCCTGTCGGCTTAGTAAATCCGCATACGGGTGAGTTGCCGCATGCCGTCGTGCAGCTGCGTCAAGACAATGCAGCGGGTACGTTGTACAATCTGGTCGGCTTTCAAACACACCTGAAATGGGGAGAGCAAAAACGCATTCTGTCCATGATTCCAGGGCTTGAGAACGCGAGATTGTGCGTTACGGAGTTATGCACCGCAATACGTTTGTAAATTCACCGAAGTTGCTTGAACAGACATACCAAGTCAAGACCCGTCCTAATCTGTACTTAGCTGGTCAGATGACCGGGGTTGAAGGCTATGTAGAATCAGCAGCCTCTGGATTGATTGCTGGTATCAACGCGGCAAGAGCGGCGCAGGGACAAGAGGGATTCATCTTTCCACAGGAATCCGCTATAGGAAGTATGGCTTATTATATCACCCATGCCAATCCGGATAATTTCCAGCCGATGAATGCGAACTTCGGTCTCTTGCCAAGTCTTGAGAAGCGGATTCGCAATAAGCAAGAGAAGAATGAGATGCTGGCCAATCGAGCGTTGGATGGTGTTCGTGAGTTTATTAACTGCAATGAATTGAATATATTGTAACCTAAGGGAGGTCCGCCATCATGGAAATGACTTTTCACGCCACAACGATATGTGCTGTAAGGCATAACGGGACAGCTGCAATTGCCGGCGACGGCCAAGTAACGTTCGGTGAAAGTGTTGTGATGAAGCAGACCGCCAAGAAAGTGCGCCGTTTATACCGGGGACAAGTTGTCGCCGGTTTTGCCGGTTCTGTGGCGGATGCGATTACGTTATTCGAGAAGTTTGAAGGTAAGCTGGAGGAGCATCACGGAAATTTGCAGCGGGCTGCTGTGGAACTTGCGAAAGATTGGCGGCAAGATCGGGTACTGCGCAAACTGGAAGCATTGATGATCGTGATGGATAAATCCGGGATGTTGCTTATTTCAGGCGGTGGCGAAATCATAGAGCCGGATGATGATGTACTGGCGATCGGTTCCGGAGGGAATTTTGCGCTATCCGCCGGCCGTGCGATGAAACGTCATGCTGGTCACATGGAAGCGAAGGACATCGCCAGAGAGGCACTGCAAATCGCCTCTGAGCTGTGCGTGTACACGAACAATAACATTGTTGTAGAAGAGCTGTGAAGTGTCTTAGAGAGACGTATAGCCATATCAGGATGGAGGTATTGCGATGAGTAAAGAATCGATGACGCCTAGACAAATCGTATCCGAATTGGATAAATATATTGTGGGCCAGAAGGAAGCTAAGAAATCAGTTGCCGTTGCACTGCGAAATCGCTATCGCCGCAGCCTGCTCTCGGATGATGAACGCGATGAGATTGTGCCGAAGAACATTCTGATGATCGGCCCTACGGGTGTCGGCAAAACAGAGATTGCTCGCAGACTTGCCAAACTGGTAAATGCTCCGTTCGTCAAAGTCGAGGCAACCAAGTTTACCGAAGTCGGCTATGTGGGTCGTGACGTGGAATCCATGGTACGTGATCTTGTGGAGACGGCAATTCGCATGGTTAAGCTGGAACGAACGGAAAGCGTGAAGGATAAGGCTGAGGACATGGCTAACGAACGAATTGTGCAACTGCTCGCTCCTTCAACCAAGGGGCAGAAGAGCCAGCGCAATCCGTTTGAGATGCTCTTCGGTGGCAACCAAGGTACAGAACAGCAGCAAGAAGAGGATTCCAGCGAGGAGAAAGATGTGAGTCTTAAGGAAAAACGCAGACAGGTGCGATTCAATTTGCTGTCTGGCAAGCTTGAGGATGAGACGATCGAAATCGATGTCGAGGACGCCGCTCCCAATATGTTCGACATGTTTGCTGGTCAAGGAAATGATCAGATGGGCATGAATATGCAGGAGATGTTCGGAAATCTCATGCCTAAGCGTACGAAGCGACGCAAGCTGTCCGTAAAGGAAGCAAGAAAAGTTCTGACTCAGGAAGAGGCGAGCAAGCTGATCGATATGGATGATGTCATCCAGGAGTCGATTCGTCGGGCAGAGCAGTCCGGAATAATCTTTATCGATGAGATTGACAAGGTTGCGAGTCAAGGTCGTCAATCCGGACCAGACGTATCCAGAGAAGGGGTACAGCGTGATATATTGCCAATCGTTGAAGGTTCCACGATTATGACGAAGTATGGTCCCGTTAAGACCGATTTTGTTCTGTTTATCGCTGCAGGAGCCTTCCATATTGCCAAGCCTTCGGATTTGATTCCGGAGCTGCAGGGGCGTTTTCCCATTCGTGTCGAACTCAGCAATCTGTCGCTGGATGACTTCGTGTCCATTCTGACGGAGCCGAAGAACGCTCTGACCAAGCAGTATGTCAATCTGCTGCGCACGGAGGAATTAGAAGTAGAGTTCTCACCTGAGGCTATTCGTGAGATTGCGCAGATTGCTGCGTCGGTGAATACGAACACCGAGAATATCGGTGCTCGCCGTCTTCACACAATTCTGGAGAAGCTGCTTGAGGATCTTTCGTTCGAGGCACCCGAGTTAACATTGGACCGAATGGTGATTACTCCGCAATATGTAAGGGAGAAACTGGAAGGCATTGCCCAAGACCGGGACCTCAGCCAGTATATCCTATAATATAGGTCCATGTGCTGGTGGGTTGCGTAACGATGAATTTGACAATTTAATGTCGAATAACTTTCGCATCTTGGAAGGTGTCGAGAAGGGGATCGGGACAGATTTCATGTTTTATGGCATTTTGGGATTTTAAAACCGGGACCCCTTCGTCGAACGATGACTGAAAATTAACAAATTTAGTGAGATGTTTTTCAATAATATAGAAAAAAACCGAATAAAAATGGATACAAAGCCCTTCTTTTTGGTAAAAGATAGGGCTTTTTTTCTTATTGTAAAAAGTCCCAATCTTTAAGAAACTTAGTTTATGTGACATCATATTGTCTTTTTCTACTTAAGACCTAGGTTAGTGCGTACGGATTATATTCTTTGTCGAAAAAAGAGGATTTAGCTAGGAAGAGTGGAATACCTTCTTGCAAGTCCAGTCAGGAGGAATGTGCTAGTGAACCTGTTGAACAATGGTTCGTTTCAACGGCTTCAAAGCGGTTTGAACGCGTCAAATCTAAGAAACACGGTGATTGCTAACAATATCGCGAATGCGGATACGCCTCATTTTAAGCGATCCGAAGTCTCTTTCGAGAATCTTCTGAAAAAAGAAATGGATGGTGCCCAGCTATCTCTTCGCGGCAGAAGGACTGACCCGAGACATTTTGTGATTGGATCCACGGGTGGCATTCCTGAGGCTTCTGTCTTACGCGATGGAACCAGCTCCATGAATAACAACGAGAATAATGTCGATGCAGACAGAGAAATGTCACTGCTTGCCGACAACCAGCTTCGCTATAATTCATACATACAGGCAGTAAATGAACAAATACGCATGATGCGTACCGCACTCGAGGGGAGATAGGGATCATGAACATTAGCAACAGCTTCGCCATTAACGCATCAGCTCTTACGGCACAAAGGCTTCGGATGGACGTGATTTCTTCGAATATCGCCAATGCGGAAACGACGCGTGCAAGTATCGAGAACGGACAAGCGGTGCCATACCGAAGAAAGACGGTTGTGTTTCAACCGCAACAGGAATCTTTCGAAGGAATGCTTCGCGCCCAGATGAATGGCACGACAAATGAAGCACAAGGTGTGAAGGTTGGAGCGATACGCGAAGATCGATCACCGTTGAAGCAGGTGTACAACCCTACCCACCCGGATGCCAACGCTGAAGGATACGTCTTTATGCCTAACGTGGATATTACGAAGGAAATGGTGGACATGCTTGCGGCGACTCGCTCTTATGAAGCGAACGTGACCGCTATCAATGCATCGAAAGCCATGATCATGAAGGCACTTGAGATTGGCAGATAAGATAGTATACATACGATTATTTAGTGGGAGGGCATGTTAGATGATTAACAATACCATATTCAGCGTCCCTGGCGCTCAGGGAGTTCAAGGGGTGCAACCGATTCAATTGCAGCAGCAAGTGAACACCGAAACGACACCTTCTGATTCGATTCGGGAGTTCAGTTCTTATCTGAACGAAGCCTTGAATAGTGTAGCGACACAGGAACAGAACGCACATGTGATGAGCGATAAACTGATGATTGGACAAGTTAACGTAGATCAGGCGATGATATCCGCCCAACAGGCTCTGTTGAGCATTCAGCTCACAACGCAGGTCCGAAACAAAGTGGTAGAAGCCTATCAAGAGATCATGCGCACGCAAATCTAAGTTTCTAGCAAAGTTTCGGATGGGGTGACAATGTGAATGAGAGAATCGCCCAATATCGGGAGCGAATGACCCAATATTGGAACCAATTCAGTAACAAACAAAAAATTATGCTCGTATCGACCATTGGGTTTGTATTGATTGCACTTATTGTGCTGACCATGCAGTTCTCAAAGACGAAATATGAAGTGGCCTTCCGGGATTTGAATTCCAGCGATGCGGCCGGGATCATTAATCATCTGGAGACGCAGGGGATCTCTTACAAGCTTAGCGAAGATGGAAGAAGCATACTGGTTCCGAGCACGAGTGCAGCCAGAGTCCAAATCGACGTTGGGTCTCAAGGCCTAGTTCAGAACGGTACCATCGGTTTCGAAACGTTCGAGAAGAACGCGTCGGCGATTGGTATGACCGATAATGAATTCGAAGTAAAGTATGTAAATGCACTGAATGGCGAAGTCGAACGACTGCTTGAGAGAATGCAGGGCGTTCAGGATGCAACGGTGTTGTTGAATCTTCCCAAAGAAAGCGTCTTTGCCAGGAATGGAAATGAAGATAAGGCAAGTGCTTCAGTTGTCGTAAGATTCAAACCCGGTTATCGCCCCAATCAAGAAGTGATTGACGGCTACTACAATCTGGTCAAGACAGCTATTCCGAATCTGCCGCTAGAGAACATCACCATAACGAATGATGAAGTGGAACTGCTAGCTACAGCCAAAGGTGGTCAAGGCGGATTAATCGGCAAAGTCGAGGAAAACTTCGCACTTCAGAAAAAATTCGAGAATGAAGTTAAAGCGAATGTTCAGCAGTTTCTCTCACAATACATGGGTTCTAGCAAAGTGAACGTGCTTGTCGCATCCAAGTTGAACTTTGATCAGGTGCAGAGCAAGGAAAACATCGTAACCCCTGTGGATGAAGAAGAAATGAAGGGGATCGAGCTCAGCGTCCAGGAAATTCAAAAGAATTATTCAGGAACAAGCAGCCCGACCGGTGGCGTAACCGGTGTAGGCGAGGAAGCTGTTCCAGGATATCCTAGCGATTCCGGCAGCGGCGAAAGCAACTCGGAAGAGCTCTCCAAAACGGTTAACTATGAAGTTAATCGAATCACTAAGGATATCATAGCTAGTCCATATACTGTAAAGGATTTAACCATAAATGTATCGGTTGAACCACCTGCTGGCCAACAAATGTTAGAAGATGCTACCCGGGTTGCTATAGAGAACATACTAGTCAATATAGTTCGGGCGTCACTGGCGGATTCAGGCTCTACATATACAGACGCTGAATTGACCAGAAAAGTTTCGGTTATTTCACAGGTATTTAATGTAAATAACGATTCGAATCCAAGAACGGTGCTGTCACAACCGTTATTATGGGGCATCGGGTTAGCGGCATTGGCTTTGATCGCAGGAGGAACCTACTTCTTCATCCGTAGACGTAAACAACAGCAGGCAGAATATGAAGAGGATATGCAGCTTCCGCCAGCTACGGAATTCCCATCGATTAATCTTGAGAGTGTAACTAATGAAAGCCAGGTTCGTAAACAACTCGAAACCTTGGCAAAGAAAAAGCCGGACGAATTCGTCAATTTGCTTCGTACTTGGCTAGCTGAGGAATAGAGGTGGATGCGTTGGCTAAAGGAAATAATCAAATGTTAACTGGACGTCAGAAGGCTGCGATATTACTCATAACCCTCGGTCCAGAAGTGTCGGCTCAAATATTCAAGCATCTGCGAGAAGAAGAAATCGAACAGCTTACCCTCGAGATTGCTAATGTTCGTAAGGTGGACAGTGTCGAGAAGGATACGATCATACAAGAATTTCATCAGATATGCCTGGCACAAGAATATATCTCACAAGGCGGCATTAATTACGCTAAAGAAATCTTGGAGAAGGCGTTGGGTCAACAGAAGGCGATGGAAGTCATCAATCGTCTGACCGCTACGCTGCAAGTGAGACCGTTTGATTTCGCTCGTAAGGCAGATCCAAGCCAGATTCTTAATTTTATTCAGAACGAGAACTCCCAGACGATCGCACTCGTACTTTCTTACCTGCAATTCGAGCAGGCTTCTGCCATCTTGTCATCGTTGCCACAGGAGAAGCAGGCAGAGGTTGCCCGGAGGGTTGCTGTTATGGACAGCACCTCTCCTGAAGTCATAGCTCAGGTAGAGCGTGTGTTGGAGCAGAAACTGTCAGCAACCGTGACTCAGGATTACACGAGTGCCGGGGGGATTGAATCGATCGTTCAGATTCTGAACGGTGTAGACAGGGGAACAGAACGCACGATATTAGATTCGCTCGAAATTCAGGATCCGGAACTCGCGGAAGAAATCAAGAAGCGGATGTTCGTATTCGAGGATATTGTCAACGTGGACAATCGGTCCATTCAGAGAATCATCCGCGATGTCGAGAATGCCGACTTGCAATTGGCGCTTAAAGTGGCCAGTGAAGAAGTACGCGATGTCATTTTCCGGAATATGTCGAAACGCATGGCGGAAACGTTCCGCGAAGAGATGGAATATATGGGTCCAGTTCGATTGCGTGATGTTGAAGAAGCTCAGACTCGGATTGTAAGCACGATCCGCAGACTCGAAGAAGCAGGCGAAGTCATTATCGCTCGCGGAGGAGGAGATGACATCATTGTCTAACTTGATCAAATCGTCCCACTATAAACCGATGGATGTCTTGAAAGAGTTGGATCTTGCTCGTCGTTACGCCTTAGCCGCTGCGGAGGAATCGGAAGAAGAGAGCCCGCTTGTCCAAGCTGAGCCAGCCGCGGTGCACACGCTCGCTGAAGCAGAACGAATCAAACAAGAAATGCTGCAAGATGCCCAGGAGTTTGCTGAAAGGCAAATTCGCGAAGCATCCGAGGAGGCCGAGCGGCTGCTGAGCGAAGCCAATTCGCAGATCGAAGCATGGTGGCAAGAAAGAAGACTTCAGGATGAGGACTTGTCCGAGACGCTGAAGATGCAAGGATATAATCAGGGATATGCTGAAGGTTCATCCAAAGCGGAGCTGGAGATGAAGGAGAAGTTAGAGCAAGCAACAGCTGAGGCTAGTGAACTGCTGCGGTTAGCGCACCAGGCCAAGAGCGATCTGATTCAGGAAGCTGAACCTTTCCTTGTAGAACTCAGTTGCAGCATTGCAGAGAAAGTGCTTGATCGACAGCTCAGCATTGAACCGGAATATACATTGGAACTGATCCGTAAGAATTTGGCGCGCAAGAAGGAGAAAGGCGTTATCTCCTTGTGTGTTGCACCAGAACAATTCGAATTCGTGTACGCTGCACGCGAGGAACTTGGGCTTTCGATCGACTCTCAAGCTGAACTGCAAATCTTGCCTGATTCTACAGTCAAAGACCATGGATGTGTGATCCGCTCGGCATATGGAAGCGTAGATGCGCGGATCGATACCCAGTTGAGCGAGATTAAGAAAGAGCTTGTACGAATTGCGCTTGATGACGAAGAACGGGGACATCCAGATGAAGAAGCTGAATAGTACACATTACGTGGATCATTTACGACATTTGGATCCAGTTCGGATCAACGGAAAGGTTACGCAAGTCATCGGTCTGATGGTAGAGTCTGAGGGTCCAAACGCCAGCATCGGTGACGTGTGTTATATCTACCCTACCAAGCAGTCCAAGCCGCTCCAGGCAGAGGTCGTAGGCTTTCGAGACAACAAAGTGCTGTTAATGCCGCTGGGTGAACTTCATTCCATCGGACCCGGATGTGATGTTGTGGGAACGGGGAAGCCGCTGAGCGTACAGGTAGGCTCAGAGCTCCTCGGGAAAGTGCTGGATGGTCTCGGTCAACCCTTGGACGGTTCCATCATACCAGCTCGAACGCCTCATTATTCAACGCATAACGTTCCACAAAATCCGCTGAATCGTCCGCGAGTGGAAGAGCCCATCAGTATCGGGGTACGGGCGATTGATGGGTTACTCTCGATTGGTAAAGGCCAACGGGTCGGTATTTTTGCCGGATCCGGCGTCGGTAAAAGCACGTTGATGGGGATGATCGCCAGGAATACTTCGGCTGATGTCAATGTGATCGCATTGATTGGAGAGCGTGGCCGTGAGGTGATGGATTTCATTGAGCGGGATCTAGGACCTGAAGGTTTGAAGCGTTCCGTCGTTATTGTAGCGACATCGGACCAGCCTGCTCTCATTCGCATCAAAGGCGCTTTGATCGCAACGACGATCGCCGAGTATTTTCGAGATCGCGGGTTAAATGTGATGCTGATGATGGATTCGGTGACTCGGTATGCGATGGCACAGCGGGAAGTGGGGCTGGCGATTGGGGAACCGCCCGCTATGCGAGGTTATACGCCCTCGGTGTTTGCGAGTCTACCCAAGCTGCTGGAGCGGGCAGGAACCGGTCCGAGTGGTTCGATCACGGCGTTTTACACTGTCCTCGTTGATGGAGACGATATGAATGAACCGATTGCAGACGCAGTCAGAGGGATTCTGGATGGTCATATTGTGTTGAATCGGAACATTGCCAACAAAGGTCACTTTCCAGCCATCGATGTTCTGGCCAGCATTAGTCGAGTGATGAAGGATATCGCTCCTGAGGATCAGATTGAAGCATCAGAGAATGTCAAACGTTTGATGGCGGTTTACAAGGATTCCGAGGATCTAATCAACATAGGTGCATATCAACATGGCTCGAATGCGGAAATCGATGAATCCATGGACTATATCCAGCAAATATGGGATTTTACCAAGCAAAAAGTGAACGAGAAGACAACGCTTAGCGAAGTGCAGAATCGTTTGATTTCAGAGTTTTCAAGGAGATGACCTGAAGAATGAAATTTCATTATGCATTCCAGAAAATCGTGGATCTGAAAGGTAATGAAAAGACACAGGCAGAGTGGATGTTATCCAGCGCAATTGGCCGGCTGCAAGCGGAAGAGAACCGTTTGCAAGAACTCAACCAGAAGCGGGACCAGATGTACGCCGCTCAGCAGGAAGCCGCTGCAAGATGCACTCCCGTGTCTGAAATCAGGAGCATTCAGGCGTACGCACAGCATCTTGAGGAATGCATGGAGCGCAAGAGAGCAGATATTCGGACCGCTCATGTTAACGTTACGAGTAAACAACAAGCATTAAACGAGAAGATGCTGGATGAGAAGGTGTGGCTGAAGGCAAGAGACAAATCCAGAGAAAAGTTCCGGCATGAAAGTCTCCTTCGGGAACAAAACGAGCTGGACGAGATTGCGACGGTGCGTTTTGCGATCAAAGCCCGTTAAGATGACCAAATACGGCTGGGTTATGACCGCGGGGGAGGAATGAAAGTGTCACGAAAAGATATGCCGCTGGACAAGGAAGAATCCAGTGGAGGGTATGAGCGGATTTTGTTGATTTTGGTGCCTGCCATCTTCACGATCGTCTTGCTGGGCGCTTTGGCTATATTTTTCAAGGCCGATGTCAGAGATTCTTTGCTTGATGTAGCCAATAAGATTCCAATCGTTAAGAATTGGGTTCCAGATCCGGTATTGACGCCAGAAGAGCAAGCATTGAAAGAGGCGAAGATGCAGGAGGAAAGTGCTGAGGCGACGATTGTAGAGCTTAAGAAGCAACTTGCTGAACGGGATGAAAGCTTGAATGAATTAACCGAGCTCAAATCAGCTCAAGAGAACCGAGTAACTGAACTGGAGAGTCAGATTCAAATGATGCAAATAGAGCCTGACGCTGGGGTTGTTGAGGAAGAAGACACGTACACAAAGCAAGTACGTGACCTTGCCAAACTGTATTCGGATATGAGCCCAAGCAAAGCGGCACCGATCATGCAAAATATGACACTGGAAGAAATGGTGCTGCTGCTCAGTCAAATGAAGAACAGCAATCGCGGAGCTATTTTGCAGAAGATGGATCCCAAAATAGCCGCAGAAGCAACGATGAAGCTGAAAGATGCCGAAACGTTCGAGAGTATGGCTAGCGCTGCATTGAAATCCCGGAATGATCTGGATCAATCAGAAAAACAAGCAAAGGTACCTACTGAGAATCTGGATATGAGCCAGTTAAACCAAACTTTTGCAGGCATGACGCCAGCGAATGCGGCTGAACTATTGCTGCAGACATACAAGATCAATCCGGCCAAAACGATGACAATTCTTCGTTCCGTAGACGACGCTACGCGTTCCCGGATACTGAACGCGATGTCATCCAAGGATGCTGAGGCGGCTGCAAGAATTCTGAATCGCCTGATGGGAACTAAATAGCCTCTAATGTGAAATCGCCAATCACGGGAAAGGAGGTGAAAAGAAACGATGACCATGATGGTACAGAATATGACTTCTTCCGTAAGCAGCAGTAGCGGAAGTAAAGCGGGCAGTGCATCCAAAGGTGCAGAAGGCGCCTCGTTTGAGAACGCGCTGACTTA
This sequence comes from Paenibacillus sp. JCM 10914, assembly GCF_001315105.1. GTDB lineage: Bacteria > Bacillota > Bacilli > Paenibacillales > Paenibacillaceae > Paenibacillus_AQ. The sequence continues at coordinate 26,644 of NZ_BAZR01000002.1, forward strand.
TCAGATGAGCGGGAGCAGTACGAATGCGACAGCCGGCAAGGAAGTCTCAGCCCGCTTAGAGTCGATGTTCTCAGGTTTGCAAGCAGAAACAAACGAGGAACTCGAAAGTCTAGTTGCCTTACTTGAAGGGTTGATTAAGGAATTAGACTTGATGGATGAGGCTGTGAAGGAAGACCCGGCGTTATTGCAAGAAATTCAATTATGGCTGCAACAAGCGAACTTGCTGCTCGGCGGGAATGGATCACAACCACTCGGCACAGATCAGGCTTCAGTTGGCTCTTCACTCGCATCAAGCGCAGATACGATTCGGTTTGCTGTACAGGATACAGTCAGCCAATTGGCGGCTGTGCTATCTAAACCAGGCAATGCAGATGTGAATACGGAAGCAGCGGTTAAGCAACTCGTCCAATCCTTCCATAGCATGGTCGGATCTGGCACAGGTACTCACAAAGCCGGCAGCTTTGCTAGCGTCTTAAGCCCTCAACAAACGGAGAGTAGCAGCATCCTTGGTACGTCTAATTCGTCAGCTGGTCAGGGCGCTCCACAACAATCAGCTGTGGCGGCAGGCACCCTTCCAGGCGGTCGATTGCTGACCTATGCGGACCCATTATCGACGGAAGCTACAACGGGTGAAGGCGAAATATCTCCGGAACATGGGCCTGTAACAGCTGGACAGTTGGCATTGCGTTCCGGTACACAAGTAACCGTGAAGCCTGCGGCACCGCCTGTACCCGTCGAACAATTCTCTAACGAAATGACTTCATTTATTATCAACAAGTTCGAGATTGTGAAGCAGCAAGGGTTTACAGAAGCTAGAATCTCGTTGAATCCGCAGCATCTTGGACAGGTCGATATCAAATTGAGTATGCAAAATGGACAATTAATCGCGCAGTTCATGACGAAATCGACAGACGCCAAGGAATTGATTGATCAGCAGATTGCTACTCTGCGAACTGCACTTATCGCACAGGGGCTTCAAGTCGAGAAGATTGAAGTTACACAGAGCAGCCAGTCGTCAACATCCCAGTTGTATCAGGATGGAAGACAGCCAGGCTCTGGCCAGCAGCAATCACAGCATCGCTCGAATGAGAAAGACAGACCGTCCGAAGATGCCATTCTGGCAGCCGCCTTGACTGAGGAATGGAATGAGTGGATTGATGAGAATCAAGGTGATGAAGAATTAACGCAAACCGGCAGATTTACTGCGGAGGCCTAATTGCAAGGAGGTGAATTGGAATGGCAACCAACCCCGTATCCATGAATAACATGTGGCCGAATTATTCGAAGGGAAACATCAGCAATAAAGGGGAGAAGAGCCAGGAACTCGGCAAAGACCAGTTTCTTAGCATCTTGATCACTCAACTTCGTCATCAAGATCCACTCCAGCCGATGCAGGACCGGGAATTTATCTCGCAGATGGCCCAGTTTACATCGCTCGAGCAGCTCATGAACATTAACACGCAATTGACGGCGATGAGCCAATCTCTTGGTGCCGCTTCAAGCCTAATCGGTAAGCAGATCAGTTGGTTGTACAAGCCTGATAACGGCTCGGAGAATACGCAGATGAAGACGGGAATCGTAGATTCCATTATCGTTCGGGACGGCGTGCACTATGCGAAGGTCGGTGAGAGTGAAGTGTCGCTGGATCAAGTATTGAAGATCGAGAATCCGGTTCCAGAGACAAACGATCCTTCCGATCCTGGTCCAACTGAACCAGAGCCAGATCATTCAGAACCTTCGGATTCAGATGCGAATGATCCGGAACAAGGAGAAGACGCCACTGGGGGCACAACACCATGAGTGACCGCATGATGATCGGGCATTTATATCCCGGCAAGATTCATCCGGCCGCCCTTCAGGGTGAACGAAAGTCCGTTCACACTCAGGCCCAGCCTCCGTCCGGCAAGTTTCAAGAGCTGCTGAATGAGAACCTGCTTAGGATCAGCAATCATGCAGCCAAGCGGCTTGAACAGCGAGGGATCGAATTGAAGGCGGATCAATTGATTCAAATCCAGAGTGCTGTGGATAAGGCAGCAGCCAAAGGAAGCAAGGAATCATTAATTCTAATGAAGGATATGGCACTCATCGTAAATATTCCGAATCGCACCGTGGTAACCGCAATGGATGGTAAAGCGATGAAGGACAATGTGTTCACACAGATTGACAGTGCCGTAATCATCTCGTAAATCTGGCTGGCCCGTCAGGAAGCCAGGAGGCTGCCGATCGATTGAAGCAGCCTACTTAGAAGAGGAGGATGAACGATGTTAAGATCCATGTACTCCGGTATTTCCGGAATGAGGGGCTTTCAGACGAAGCTGGATGTAATCGGTAATAACATTGCCAATGTAAATACCGTTGGTTTTAAAGCTGGACGCGTGATGTTCAAAGATATTCTTAGCCAGACCATGTCTGGTGTAACACCAGGAACAGACGATCCTACTGGCGGTGTTAACGCCAAGCAGATCGGTCTAGGGGTGTCGATTGGTTCTATCGATACGCTGCATACACCAGGAAGTGCTATGACGACCAACAATCCTACGGATTTGAGAATCGACGGAGATGGGTTCTTCATGGTCAAGCTTTCGGATGATCAGGAGCAACCATTTCTGACACGTGCCGGTGATTTTCACGTAGACGTAGCACGTAACTTGGTGACTTCAGACGGATTCCTGGTTTTGGATTCTGCTGGTGAACCCATTCAACTCGATGAAGACGTAACTCAGTTTACCATCGCTCAGAACGGTACAATCATCCAGAAGATGAGTGACGGTACAACAGAAGAGGGTGCGATCATTGGTATTGCTAAGATCCCGAATCCGGAAGGGCTTGAGAAGATTGGCGGTAATTTGTACCGGGCGACATTAAATGCGGTCGAAGATGGTGATATCGAAGCCGTAATGTTCGGGGCGAACGATCCTGAAGCGGGGACCGGAGCAATCATAGCCGGCCAGCTTGAAATGTCCAACGTCGATCTTACAGGCGAATTTTCCGAGATGATCGTGGCACAGCGCGGCTTCCAGGCTAACTCCCGGATTATTACAACGTCTGATGAAGTACTGCAGGAAGTTGTTAATCTGAAACGATAAGGATGAATAAGGAGGGGTTTCCCCTCCTTTGATTAAACGAGGAGGCAGTCATGATATCGGTAACGAGGATAAATGGTTCTAAGTTATGGCTAAATGCACTGTTGATTGAACTGGTTGAAGAAACGCCGGATACGTACATTACTTTTATTAATGGGAAGCGAATGATTGTGCTTGAAAGTGCAAATGAAATCATCGCAGCCATCAAGGCTTATCATTATGAGGTGGGCATCCATCAAGCCACCATTAAAGTGCAGCAAATGGAGGAACCTTCATGAAAAAGATGCTCCCCTGGTTAATAACGATTTTGCTGTCGATCACGCTGATTACGGTAGCGATCCTTACGTTGCTCTCAGGACCGTTCGCTGACGAGAAGAGTCATGCCTCCGGCGGGGAATCTAACCTGCCGAAATTATCAGCTAAAGAGATCGTCAAGGTAACTTCGGAGATTGCGGGTATCAGAACGAATCTTGCTGAACCAAATCATATCGCAACGGTATCTTTCGCATTTCAGCTAAGCAGTAAAAAAGCAAAGGAAGATTTCGACACGATCAAAGACATTAAAATCAAGCCAATTATCATTAAGACGTTGGCCGATACGAAGCCTGAACTGCTTAACGATTCGAAAGGCCGTGAACAGTTTATAGCTAAGCTTAACAATTTGATCAATAAGTCTCTCACTTCGGGACAATTGCTTCAAATCGAAATTACGGAAATCATGGTCAATGAAATATAGACAGTGTATCGGAGTATCTGTAAGGGGGTGAGTAGATGGTTGATGTTTTATCGCAGAATGAGATCGATGCCCTCCTGGCCGCGCTCTCTTCCGGAGAAATGGATGCTGAGGAACTGAAGAAAGAAGAAACGCAAAAGAAAATTCGTTCTTATGATTTCAAGCGAGCCCTTCGTTTCTCGAAGGATCACATTCGTAGTTTGACCCGGATCCATGAGAATTTCGCTCGATATTTAACGACTTATTTCTCGGCACAATTACGTACTTTTGTGCAAATCAATGTGGTTCAAGTCGAACAACTGCCTTATGACGAATTCATTCGCTCGATTCCGAAAATGACGGTGTTGAATATCTTTGAAGCTGAACCGCTGGTAGGCAGGATGGTGCTTGAAGTTCACCCGAATGTCGCTTATGCGATGCTGGATCGTTTGCTCGGTGGTACGGGCATTGCCCCGTCTGCGATTAGCTCCATGACCGAGATTGAGACGATCATTATGGAACGGATCTTCAGTCGTGCTTTTGACAGTCTCCAGGAGGCGTGGAAGACGGTGCTGGACATTTCACCAAGGCTGGAAGCATTGGAGACGAATCCGCAATTCATGCAGATCGTTTCGCCGAATGAGACGATAGCGCTCATCTCGCTCAGTACCAAGATCGGTGACACCACGGGGATGATCAATCTCTGTATCCCGCACGTGGTACTGGAGCCGATCATGTCCAAGCTTTCCGCACATCAATGGTTCATTTCAGAGAAGAAAGCAAGAGTACCGGAAGAGGTAGATGCACTCAAGCAGCGAGTGAGTAAGGCGAACCTTCCGATTGTGGCAGAACTGGGTGTATCCCAGCTAACGATATCCGAGTTTTTGGGTTTAAGCGTTGGCGATGTCATATCGTTGAACAAGCCTGTGCACGACGGGCTTGCAATTAAAGTTGGCGACAGGTTGAAATTTATTGGCAGTCCCGGCACGATTAAGGATCGGGTTGCTGTACAAATCGATGAAATTATCATCGAAGGAGCTGAAGAATTTGACGAGTAAAGATTATTTATCTCAGGAAGAAATCGACGCCTTGTTGAAACAGTCGGAAATGGCTTCATCAGCCCCAACTCCTTCGGCGGTGACGGTCGATGATATATTAACGCCATTGGAGCAGGACGCACTAGGCGAGATTGGCAATATTACATTTGGCAGCGCAGCAACAGCATTGTCGACCCTGCTTGGCAAGAAAGTAGACATTACGACACCTAAGGTATCTATTATTAAGCGAAGCGAGTTCCAGGAAGAGTTCCCGAAGCCGCATGTTGCGGTTCACGTGACGTATGTCGATGGTTTTGAAGGAATTAATTCGCTGGTCATCAAGACACGTGATGCGCAAGTGATCGCGGATCTGATGCTTGGTGGTGAAGGAAACCCGGTAGAAGAGGAATTGAACGAAATTCATATTAGTGCGGTTCAGGAAGCTATGAATCAGATGATGGGCTCATCCGCAACGAGTATGTCGACGATCTTTAACCGTTTCGTGAATATATCGCCTCCGGGGATCGATATTCTGAACATGGAGAGCGGGGATGGAGTCAGCAACCTGCCACAGGATGAGACGCTCATTAAGATCTCGTTCCGATTGATTATTGGAGAGCTGATTGATTCAACGATTATGCAGTTACTTCCGGTTACTTTTTCCAAGGATATGGTTCATATGCTTATCAATGGCACAGATGAACCGCAGCCAGCGAAAGAGGAAGCAGCTCCGACAGTAGAAACTGCGTCGCAGGTTCAGGAATCGCCAGCATCGATGCCAACGTCGGGCATTCCGCCCTACACGAATGATGCAGGTCATGGGTATGACTATGGGCAGGGGTATAATCAGCAAGCACCAGGTCAGGGAGATCCTATGCATAACTCCGCACCTTATGCTCAGCAACCGATGCAGATGCCAAGTCAACACCAGCCGCAACAATATGGTGCAATGCCCAATAACAGGAACATAAATGTACAGCCTGTGCAGTTCGCGAACCTTCAATCTGCGCCTTTTGTCCCTGTAGATGAAAACAATCTGAACTTACTGATGGACATTCCCCTTAAAGTCACCGTAGAATTAGGAAGGACTCAGAAGCAAATTAAGGATATCTTGGAAATGTCACAAGGTTCAATCATTGAGCTTGACAAGCTGGCCGGGGAACCTGTAGACATCCTGGTGAATCATAAATTAATCGCCAAGGGTGAGGTTGTGGTCATCGATGAGAACTTTGGTGTACGTGTTACGGATATCGTAAGCCAATGGGACCGAATTCAAAAATTACAATAGCACAAACCATTTAGGGAGGATTTTTATCAATGGCTAACCGAATTCTGATTGTGGATGACGCTGCGTTTATGAGAATGATGATCCGTGACATTTTGGTCAAAAACGGATTTGAGGTTGTAGGAGAAGCGCAGGATGGCGCGCAAGCGATTGAGAAATTTAAGGAGCTTCGTCCTGACTTGATTACGATGGATATAACAATGCCTGAGATGGATGGTATTGCCGCACTGAAAGAGATTAAAAAGACAGATCCGAATGCAAAGGTCATCATGTGTTCCGCTATGGGTCAGCAGGCCATGGTCATCGATGCGATTCAGGCAGGGGCGAAGGATTTCATCGTTAAACCGTTCCAATCTGACAGAGTTATCGAAGCTATCAACAAGACGCTTGGCGTATAGGTATTAAAGCCTATGTTAATAGCAACTACTGATGGATTAGACACTGGTAGTACAGCCGGATATTATTTGCAATTATTTTATGTATTTATCGTTCTTGCCATCATTGTTGCATTAATTGTGTTCCTGATTCGCTTCCTAGGCAAGAAGAATCAGAGCTGGATGCAGGGCCGCTCCATTCGAACGCTTGGTGCGGTCGGGATGGGCCCTAACAAATCGCTCCAGCTCGTTGAAATCGGGGGCAGTATCTATGTGATTGGCGTTGGCGAAGATGTCCGTCTAGTAGATAAAATTTCTGATCCCGCTGAAGTCGCGCTGATCCAGGCAGCATTCGACCAGGACTCTGGCATACATAATGGGGCACTGCCGCCATTTATCGCGAATCTGGCGGCAAAACTCCGCAAAGACAAACCATCAGAGGACATCGAACTGGAGGAAACCTCTTCATTCCATGAAGTGTTTGAATCCAAGCTGCGCAGCGTACCGAACCGGAAAGAAAAGGTCGAAGAATTGCTGCGGGAGGATCATAAGGATTCATGAACAAAAAGGTCTTGCACGCTATCACGATATTCATGCTGCTAGGATGGTTGTTTACCGATAACGCATATGCAGGTCCGCTCCCGAACATCGACATCTCGATCGGCGACAATGGGGATGCTCCGGGAACAAGTGCACTGTCGTTGATTCTTATGATCACCATTCTTAGCATTGCACCGGCTATCCTGGTATTGATGACCAGCTTTACGCGAATTGTTATCGTACTCGGATTTGTCCGTACTTCACTCGGAACACAGCAAACACCGCCTAACCAAGTGTTGATTGGGCTGGCACTGTTTCTCACCCTGTTCGTCATGGCTCCCACCTTATCTACGATGAATGATGTTGCGCTGCAACCATACATTAGGGGGGAAATCACGCAAAGCGAAGCTTTGGATAAGGCGCAGGATCCGATCAAGAAATTTATGTTCTCTCACACCCGAGAGAAGGATCTACTGTTATTTATGAATTACACCGGAGCCGAGAAGCCTGAAACATATGAAGATATTCCTTTGACGGTGCTTGTTCCTGCATTCGCCATAAGCGAACTCAAGACAGGCTTTCAGATGGGCTTTATGATCTTTATTCCATTTTTGGTTATCGACATTGTTGTGGCCAGTGTGTTGATGGCAATGGGGATGATGATGTTGCCACCGGTCATGATTTCACTACCGTTTAAAATATTGCTGTTTGTACTGGTGGATGGCTGGTATCTTGTCGTCAAATCCATGTTAATGAGTTTTAACCCGTAACATCAAACGGCAAGTAATTCGAATACAGGGGGACTCGCCGTGAGCGCTGAATTTATTATCGGTCTGGCAGGACAAGCCGTTTACATTGTGCTTCAGGTGAGCGCACCGATGCTGGTTCTTGCACTGGCCGTGGGGCTTGCCGTCAGTATTTTTCAAGCGACAACGCAGATTCAAGAGCAAACGCTCGCGTTTGTACCCAAGATCATTATGGTCTTGGTCTCGCTACTGCTGTTCGGACCTTGGATATTAACGACGTTGGTCGATTTCACGCACGGGATTTTGGACAATCTCTACAAATATATCGGATAGGCTGAATGTCCATGGAATGGTTACAGCAAAGTGTACCTGTCTTTATGCTTATTTTTTGTCGAATAACCTCTTTTTTTGTAATTGCACCCGTGTTTACATCGCGAGGGATTCCCGCTTCATACAAAATCGGGCTGTCTGCGATCATTGCTTTAATCGTTTATCTCTCGTTCGGGCTTGGTGAAGTCGTTCCGCAAGATCTGTCCTACGCTATTTTGATCGTTCAGGAGGTTCTGGTCGGGTTGCTGCTTGGGTTCACCGCCTACCTGATGATGGCTGTAGTTCAAACCGCGGGGGCTTTGATTGATATTTCGATCGGCTTCAGTATGGCTAATGTCATCGATCCTTTTACAGGAACTTCGACGCCATTGATCGGTAACTTTAAATATTATCTGGCTTTGTTAGTGTTCCTCAGCATGAATGGCCACCACTATTTATTAGATGCCATTATGTATAGTTACGATTGGATCCCGATAACAGGCGACGTGTTCAGTAAGGTTCAGGATGGCAACGTGACCGATTTTCTGATCAGAACGTTTGCTCATTCGTTTTTACTTGCTGTGCAGATGGCAGCACCACTGGTTGCCGCACTGTTCTTGACTGACCTCGGACTTGGATTTCTTGCTAGAACAGCTCCCCAATTCAACGTATTTGTCATCGGAATCATCATTAAGATCCTGGTCGGCCTCGTGCTGTTGATGCTGCTGATGCCGATGCTTGTAGGACTATTTGATCATCTGTTTGGCAAAATGTTTGAAGCGCTGCGTGTGCTGCTCGGAGTGGCTGGCAGTGAAGCGACATAAGTTGTTGGAGGTGGATTGATGGCATACCGGTATCGGGTCGATCTGCAAATGTTTGCTGGCGAGAAGACAGAGAAAGCAACGCCGAAGAAACGTCAGGACACACGCAAGAAAGGTCAGGTCGCCAAGAGTATGGAGGTGTCCGGGGCCTCGGTTTTGTTAGCTGCCTTTTTCTGTATTCTCTTCTTCGGTGGTTATATGCGGGACCGCACGGTTCGATTGTTTACGGACGTATACATTAATCGGCTCTCGATGGATGTCACGAAGGATAACGTCATGCTATTGTTCGGTCAGTACGGAATCGAGATCTTGTTGCTGCTGGCGCCACTGTTTATTGCGGTGTTCATTATTGCATTAATAGCTAATTATTTGCAGGTCGGATTTCTGCTTACAGGAGATCCACTGAAAATGAAGTTTAGTAAGATTGATCCGATAAAAGGGTTTAAAAATATTTTCTCGATGCGTTCCCTTGTAGAATTTCTGAAGTCCGTCATTAAATTGACGATCATCGGCTTCCTTGTCTACACCACGATATGGGCGGCCAGAGAAGGTTTCTCTTCTTTATCGACCAAGGGACCGGATATGATTTTTCACTTTGTTGCAGACATTACGGTGTCGTTAGGATTTAAGATCGCGGTCGGTTTAATGATATTGGCCGTATTGGATTATCTTTATCAAAGGTTTGACTATGAGAAGAACATTCGCATGTCCAAGCAAGATATAAAAGACGAATACAAAAAGATGGAAGGCGATCCGCTGATAAAAGGAAAGATCAGGGAACGCCAACGCCGAATGGCGCTGCAACGAATGATGCAGGAAATACCGAATGCAGATGTCATTATCACGAACCCGACCCACTTTGCGGTAGCCATCAAGTACGACGGAAGTGCTATGGAAGCCCCACAAGTATTGGCGAAGGGACAGGATTTCATGGCACTGCGAATCAAAGAAATTGCGAAAGAACACGGAATTATGACGATGGAAAACAAGCCGCTGGCACGTGCATTGTACCAACGGTCGGAAATCGGGGATTTCATTCCGGGAGACCTGTTCCAGGCCGTAGCGGAAGTGTTGGCCTATGTATATAAACTTAAAGGTAAAGCGAAATAACTAGGGACCGGAGGCGTCAGTGCAGTGAAAATAAAAGATCTATCTGTCCTTGCGGGTGTCATTGGCATCGTACTCATGATGATCCTTCCGATCCCGATATGGCTGCTCGATGTACTGCTCATCATCAACATATCGCTGGCACTCATCATTTTGCTGGTAGCCATGAATACAAAGGAAGCGCTGGATTTCTCCATCTTCCCTTCACTCCTGCTCATAACGACCTTGTTCAGGGTAGCGCTGAACATATCCACGACCAAGCTCATTCTTTCCGAAGCCGAGGCTGGAGCAGTTGTAGAAACCTTCGGTCGATGGATCGCCAATGGAGAAATTGCCGTCGGATTTATCGTCTTTCTCATTCTGGTTGTCGTTCAGTTCATCGTTATTACCAAAGGTTCGGAACGTGTGGCAGAGGTCGCGGCTAGATTTACACTCGATGCGATGCCAGGCAAACAGATGAGTATCGATGCCGATCTGAATGCAGGGCTGATCAATGAACAGCAGGCGAGGGAGCGCAGACAGAAAATCGAGCGCGAGGCTGATTTCTACGGAGCTATGGATGGTGCGAGTAAGTTCGTCAAGGGAGATGCAATCGCCACCATTGTCATCATGTTAATCAACCTCATCGGTGGCTTCATTATCGGGATCTCGATCCACGGCATGTCGTTTGGCGATGCCATGAGCACTTATTCAATTCTTACGATCGGGGATGGATTGGTCAGCCAGATCCCGGCACTGCTCATATCAACGGCAGCTGGCTTGATCGTAACCAGAGCCTCATCTGAGGGGAATTTGGCAGATGATCTGACAGGACAGCTCTTATCATACCCACACCTGTTATACATTGTGGCGGGTACGGTGTTATTCCTGGGACTTTTCACACCGATTCATCTAGCAACGACATTGCCGATCTCTCTCGTGTTATTCATTGCTGCCAGAACGATGCAAGGCAACCTTGATCGCAAGCAAGTGGAGGTCGAACAACTTGAGGAAGAACAGCAGATCGAGGAAGTTCGCAGTCCGGAAAGCGTGATTAATCTGCTTCAGGTGGATCCAATCGAGTTCGAATTCGGATATGGCTTGATTCCACTAGCTGATGCAGGACAAGGTGGAGATTTGCTGGACCGGATTATCATGATTCGAAGACAATGTGCGCTTGAGCTTGGACTGGTCGTGCCGGTTATCCGAATTCGCGACAATATTCAACTAAAACCGAATGAATATGTCATAAAAATAAAAGGGAATGCTGTCGGCGGTGGTGAATTACTATTAAATCACTATCTTGCTATGAGTCCTGGTTACGAGGATGACTCCGTGACCGGAATTGAGACCATGGAGCCGGCGTTTGGACTTCCGGCGCTTTGGATCGATGAGGGGATGAAAGAACGGGCCGATTTGGCGGGCTATACCGTTGTTGACCCGCCTTCCGTTGTAGCCACTCACTTGACTGAATTAATCAAGCGTCATGCGCATGAACTGATCGGACGCCAGGAAACGAAGGCGCTGGTCGACAATATTCGCGAGAGTTATCCGGTTCTTGTGGATGAGCTCATACCTTCCGTACTGACGATCGGTGAAGTTCAGAAAGTGCTCGCGAAGCTGCTGAGAGAGAAGATCTCGATCCGTGACATGGTTACGATCCTGGAAACCTTGGCGGATTACGGGCACTACTCCAAAGATCCGGATGTACTGACTGAGTACGTAAGGCAGGCGCTGTCCCGGCAAATTACCCAGCAATATGCACAAGAGGGTGAGGCTATGCGCGTGATCACGGTTGGTCCTCAGCTTGAGAAGAAGATTGCCGAAAGTGTCCAGCAGAGTGATCAGGGTACCTACCTAGCTATGGATCCAGCGTCTACGCAGAGTGTGTTCCAGAAGCTGAGCGAACAAGTGAATCGGATTATCCAGATGGGACAACAGCCCGTCCTGCTCACATCGCCCGCTATTCGAATGTATCTAAGACAGGTAATCGAGCGCAGTATGCAGGACATTCCCGTTTTGTCCTATAGTGAGTTGGAGCCAAATGTGGAAATTCAAAGTGTCGGAGTGGTGAACTTATGAGAGTGAAAAGGTATATCGTCGACACGATGCCCGAGGCGATGCAGCATATTCGTACGGATTTGGGTGCAGAAGCCGTTATATTAAGCACGAAAGAAACGAAGGTCGGTGGGTTTCTGGGCATGTTCACACGCAAAAAAATCGAAGTGATCGCGGCGATTGAACAGTCAGAATCCGAGAAGTCGAATAAAGTTCAAGCTCAGTCGCAAAACAAGGCGGCTTCGGTACCAATGCCTACGGCAGCAGTCCCGAAGGCTTATCAGAGAACAGCCGCAATGGTCAAGCCTGAAGCCAAATCAACCCCGGTAACGAAGACATCTGCAAGCGAGGCGGCCTTAGAGCCTCATAGGGAGAGCTCGGACGATTTCGACTATAATCGATTCGCCGAAATTCTGAGTCAGGCGGCTGCATCAGAGGGCAGATCAGATCAACGCACCGAACGAGAAGCTGCATCAAGTGCAGAGGACGATGCGCATCGATCCGGGACAATGGGGTTGGGGAAGGCGGCGGAGCCCCTCTCCGATAGTAAGCAGGATGAATCACTGAGCGCTCGGCTCGGGATCAGCGAATCGGAACAAAGAGTACTGGCTGAACTTAAGGAGATGAAGGAGTGGATGGCAAGGCTGTCCAAACAAAACCTGGAAGTTCAGCAGCTGCCTGAACCGCTTCTGGCCTTACGGGATCAATTATTGAAACAGGAATTGTCGGCTACTCTCGCTCAGCGTTGGTTAACAGAAGCCGAGGAAGCGTGGAAGGCAAGCGATAAACAGCTGAGCGAATCGGAGCTCATCGATGTCGTACATCGGCAGGCAGAGGCCTTTATCAAAGATCATAGCGCTGAAGGTGTGCACCCGGATACCCGGATCGTGTATGTTGCCGGACCTACCGGGGTGGGTAAGACGACTACGATTGCCAAGATCGCGGCTGAACAATTGTTTCGTCATCAACGCAAAGTCGGCTTCATCACCTCCGATACGTACCGGATATCGGCGGTAGAACAGCTTCGCACCTACGCTTCCATATTGAACGTGCCGATGGAGGTGGTTCAATCTCCGGGAGACATGCAAAGAGCGCTTCAGAAGCTGGAGCACTGCGATCTGATTCTGATGGATACGGCGGGGCGCAATTATCGCAATGAGCTGCTCGTCTCCGAGCTTCAGAGCTTGTTTTCAAAAGAAGACCAGAATCAGAGCGAAACCTATCTCGTTCTTAGCTTGACTTCCAAGAGTGCCGACATGATCGAAATTGCCGACCATTTTAGTAAGTATGAATTGGACAAAGTGATCTTTACCAAGCTGGATGAAACGGGAAGCTATGGCCCGCTGTTTAATCTGCTTGAAGCTCACAATCTCCGTTTGTCGTATATGACCAATGGACAGAACGTGCCGGATGATTTATTGATGGCCGATAGCACACGAATATGCAGGATGCTGCTTGGAGAGAAAGCTTCATGAACGATCAAGCCCATTCACTAAGGCAGTTGGTTTCCAGTCATCAGCCATCCGATCATGTGACGGGAACAACAGCGACAAGAACAGCCAAAATCATTACGGTATCCAGCGGCAAGGGAGGGGTTGGAAAATCCAACTTTACACTTAACTTTGCGTTAACACTGCAATCCATGGGCAAAAAAGTTCTCGTATTCGATGCCGATATCGGAATGGCCAATATCGATGTGCTGATGGGTATCCGATCCAACTACAGCTTATACCATCTGATTAAGCGGGAGAAACGAATCGAGGATGTCATTTTACATGGGCCTGAAGGACTTCCCTATATTGCGGGGGGCTCTGGATTAGCGGATATGCTGTCGCTCTCTGAAGAGGAAATGAACTATTTCATTTCCGAAATTGAGCGCATCTCAGCTGAAATGGATTATATCCTGTTTGACACTGGAGCCGGATTATCCAAGGAAAACATGAGATTCATCACATCTGCCGATCATTGTCTGATCGTAACGACGCCTGAGCCAACATCGATTACGGATGCGTATGCTCTGATCAAGGTGGTGCATAGTACGGATCCCAGTGTGCCGTTCAGCTTGGTTGTCAATCGGGCTGACGATGAGACGGAAGCGAATGAAGCGGCGAGTAAGATTATATTAACGGCACAACGCTTCTTGAATATAGATATTCAATTGCTCGGCTCGATTGCAGACGATACACATGTGGTTCAGGCAGTTAAACGGCAAATTCCGTTTACTTCTGCATACCCACGTTGCAATGCGGCAAGTGACATCAGACGGATTACGCTCAGGTACGTCACCGTCCCAACGGCAACATTGCCTGAAGCACCAAGGGGAATCAAAGGGTTCATGCAGCGCTGGCTCAAGCGTACGAAATGAATCAAGGCTGGATTATAGAAAACAGAGGTGGACATCAATGAAGCCATTTCGTGTGCTGGTCGTGGACGATTCCGCATTTATGAGGACGATCTTCTCCGATTGTATCGATCGGGATAAGTCATTTCAGGTTGTTGGAACGGCAAGTAACGGGCGCGAAGCCGTAGAGAAAGTAAAGGAACTTGATCCGGATGTCGTCACACTTGATGTGGAAATGCCAGAGATGAACGGATTAGATGCACTGAAGAAGATCATGGAACTTGGCCCCCGCCCGATTATTATGCTCTCTGGCATTAATGAAACGGGCCTGCGAGAAACGATTCTCGCACTGGAAGCCGGAGCTTTTGATTTCATCAGGAAACCCTCGATTTCCAACGCGCTAGACATTGAACAAGTTCGTTCAGAGTTAGTGAAACAGCTGAATGCTGCTATGCAGGCCAAACAGCGAAGAGCGCTTTGGGAAGAAGAGGAACAGAGACGAAGGGATACGAGTACGGTGAATCCCGCATCTCTAAGAAATTCGAATCAACAACGGGATCATAAGCCGATAAACAGGAAGACGGGGCGGCGTACAGGTGTGCAGCAACCGTGGAAACCTGACGATCATTCTCGGATCGAGTACAAGCGACTTCCCTTTAATGAGCATCGTGTAATGACGGACTCAACTCAAGCTCAGTTTCATAAACGTAAACCCAAAGATCTACCAGCGAACAAGAAGACACCCAAGGCGTTACCTGAACCGGTGCCGGTGGTTGAGGAAGTTACTGGCTCCAAAGAGATGCATGTAATATCAGAGACCGGATCACGAGCGACAAACATAACCGATTTGGTTGCTGTAGGCTGTTCAACAGGTGGTCCCAGAGCATTAAAGGCCTTTCTCGAACAAATTCCCGGTGACTTTCATGCGCCGATTGTCATCGTTCAACATATGCCGCCCAGCTTTACGAAATCACTTGCGCAGCGTCTGAATTCCTTTAGTAAGCTGAGGGTGGTAGAGGCAGAGCAGGACATGCGTCTACAGCCTGGAACAGCATATATTGCACCAGGCGGCGCCCATATGAGAATCCAGCACACGGAGACGGGAGGATATGTTATTCGTACGAATACGGACGAACCTCGTAACGGTCACCGTCCTTCAGTTGATGTGTTGTTCGAATCGTTAATGTCGCTTAGAGAGTTGAAACGCCATGTCGTCCTAATGACGGGAATGGGTAGTGACGGAGCGAGGGTGATGAAGGAACTTTACGATACAGGAGTTACTTCAACCTTCGCCGAGAGTGAGCAAACATGCATCGTATACGGCATGCCAAGATCAGCTGTTGAATTAGGATGTGTAAATTACGTTCTCCCGCTTCATGATATCGCACCAAGTATAGTCCGAGCCGTAAATAACGGGAATTGAATTTGAAGAGGAGGTGCCTCTCAATGGACATGAATCAATATTTAACCATGTTTATTGATGAGTCTAATGATCATCTACAATCATTAAATGAAAATATGCTTCAATTAGAATCCAACCCGAACGATTTGGGTATCGTTCAGGTTATTTTCCGTTCGGCCCATACGCTTAAGGGCATGGCGGCAACGATGGGATTTGAGGATCTGGCTTCCCTGACTCATCAGATGGAGAATGTACTGGACCTTGTCCGCAACGATAAGTTGAAAATGCAGGATTCTATCTTTGACACGCTCTTCAAAAGCTTGGATGCGTTGGAATCGATGGTGCAAGACATTACAGAAGGCGGAGACGGCAAAGCGGATGTTTCGGCTATTGTGGCTGCACTGCAAGCCATTGAGCGCGGGGAGATCATTGCACCTTCATCCACCGCGACTGGAACGCCATCTGCAACTGTGAGTACGGGCATTACACTAGATGAATTCCAGTTCTCAGTGCTTGATCAATCGATATCGGAAGGTCATAAGGTCGTATACATACAGGTGGCTCTGCGTGAGGATTGCCAGCTCAAGGCTGTTCGTGCCTATATGGTATTTGAAGCACTTGAACGTTCTGGTGAAATTGTTAAGACCTATCCAGACGTGCAAGACATGGAACAAGGCAATTTTGAACGCGAGTTTCTTCTATATTACATAACACAAAAAGATGTTGAAGACATCAAGGGACAAATCTTAGGCGTTTCTGAAGTTGAATCGGCGACGGTCGTTCAGTTAGACCATGAAACTCTGCAACAGATGGTACTGGAAAGTGCAGCGGCCCTAGCGGCACCAGCGCTTGAACCCGTTCAAGCGACTTCATCAGTAACTAAATTGAGCGAGTTGGAAGCACAACCCGTCAAGGAAGCTAAAGCGACGCCGAGAGCGAATACAGGAGGAAATCCTTCGCGAACAATACGGGTGGATATCGAACGGCTCGATGTTTTAATGAATCTGTTCAGCGAACTGCTGATTGATCGGGTGAGGCTCGAGCAATTAGCAATGGAATCGAAGAATCAGGAGTTGACAGATACGGTGGAGCATATGAGCCGTGTCAGCAGCGATTTGCAGAATATCGTCTTGAAGCTCCGCATGGTCCCGGTCGATACGGTATTTAATCGTTTTCCAAGAATGGTGCGTGATCTGGCCAAAACGCTGGACAAAAAAATCGATCTGATCATTACCGGTGCAGACACCGAGCTTGATCGCACGGTAATAGACGAGATTGGTGATCCACTGGTGCATTTGCTTCGCAACTCGGCTGATCATGGAGTGGAGCCAATCGCGGATCGCATAGCCGCTGGCAAACCGGAGACGGGTACCGTTCATCTGAGAGCATTCCACAGTGGCAACAACGTGTTCATCGAGATTGAAGACGACGGTCGCGGCATTTATCGCGACAACATCCTGAAGAATGCCTTGAAAAAAGGTGTGGTCACGGAATCAGAGGCAGCTAACATGACGGATGAAGAAGTAAACCAGTTGCTGTTTGCTCCTGGATTCAGTACGGCGGAGAAAATCTCCGACGTATCGGGGCGCGGAGTGGGCCTGGATGTTGTTAAATCCAAGATTGTCGCTCTAGGCGGCAACGTTACGATCTACTCAACGCCGGGCAAGGGAACTAATTTCTCGGTCCAGTTACCGTTGACGCTATCTATCATTGCGGCGATGCTGATTCGTATGGGATCGGAGAAATACGCCATACCGTTATCCTCTATTGTGGAGACGGCGATTATCAGACGCGGACAGGTCAAGACCGTGCATGGTAGTCGAATGGTTCACTTCAGGGAATCACTCATTCCGCTCATATCGCTCAGTCGTCTGTTCGAGATAACGGACTTTGACGAGGAACGGGAAGAAGAAACGGAAATTGTGGTGATTCGCAAGGGGGACCGGTTAGCTGCCATCGCGATTGACGATTTTATTGGTCAGAGCGAGATCGTCATTAAGAATCTTGGAAAGTATCTACCGACTATTCAGGGGATATCGGGAGCTACCATTCTCGGTGATGGACAAGTTGCCCTTATTATCGATGCGAATGCTTTTATTAAGTAAATCAATTGGTACGCCTAGGTGAATGAAACAGATCTGAAGGAGGACTATTCATGGGAGAAGAAATCAAGGTTATCGTCTTTAAGCTCGGTGTGGAGGAATATGGCATCGAGGTGGACAAAGTACAAACGATCGAGCGCATGATGCCGATCACCCGTGTGCCTAAAACTTATGCATTTGTTAAAGGAGTTATCAATCTGCGCGGGGTTGTGATCCCTGTAATTGATCTGCGTGGTCGCTTTGGGCTGGAAGAAGTCGAGGCTACCGATCAGACCCGTATTATTATCGTTGCGGTGAACGAGTTGCAGGTTGGATTCATCGTTGATTCGGCTAGCGACGTTATTGATCTCAATACGGATAGCATCGACTCTCCACCTGAAGTGGTGGGCGGGATCAAAGCCAAATATCTTCGCGGTGTGGCTAAGGTCGGGGATGAGCGTCTGTTAGTGATGCTGAATCTCTCCGAAGTGCTGAACAAATCCGAGATCATCCAGCTTGAAGGCTTGGAGGAGTAACAGGTGGAACTGTTTAAGCACGGCAAGGAAATCAAAATGGATGTGTTGAAGGAAGTGGGAAACATCGGTGCCGGAAATGCGGCTACCGCGTTATCCAGGCTGCTCGACAAGCCGATCGACATGGCTGTACCGAAGGTGCAGCTGCTTCCATTTGAACAGATTGCGGAGACGGTGGGGGGGAGCGAGCGCGTTGTGCTCGCGGTCTACCTGCGGGTCGAAGGAAGTGCGCCCGGTAACCTCTTCTTCATCATGAGTCCGGAGGCTGGGAAGAATCTGCTGCACAATCTGGCTGGTATCGAAGCCTCTGCGAGCGAGCAATTCTCGGAGATGGAACAGTCGGCTTTAAGTGAAATTGGCAACATCCTGGCTGGTTCGTATCTTTCATCCCTCGCTGACTTTACCAGATTATCTATGACTCCCACCGTCCCTGCCTTGGTTATGGATATGGCTGGCGCTATATTAAGCTATGGATTGCTCCAATTTGGAGAAATGGGAGACGATGCCCTCTTAATCAACACGACGTTCCTGGAAGGGCAGAATGAAGTAGAGGGTCAGTTCTTCCTGATTCCGGATCCACAATCATTCGAACAGATATTCGAAGCCTTGGGAGTACCTTTCGAATGATTGAAGAGCAAAGCATTGTGAAAGTGGCTATGGCGGACCTGAACGTCGCAGGTCCAAGCGGAATTCTACGTACAACAGGCCTTGGTTCCTGCGTGGGACTTACCCTGTATGATCCGCTGACCAAGATCGGTGGCATGGCGCATATTATGCTGCCGTCCTCGGCGATTGCCAGAGAAGGTCAGTTGAACTTGTCGAAAT
The DNA here is from genome assembly GCF_001315105.1 of Paenibacillus sp. JCM 10914. GTDB lineage: Bacteria > Bacillota > Bacilli > Paenibacillales > Paenibacillaceae > Paenibacillus_AQ. The sequence continues at coordinate 45,877 of NZ_BAZR01000002.1, forward strand.
ACGCGGACACAGCTCTCCCTATTCTGTTGAACAAGATGAGAAATCTAGCGCTTCTCCAACCCGTATGGTGGCCAAGATGGCCGGAGGGGCCCAGATGTTTGCTTTTACCGGTGGCGGGGACACGATGCGGATCGGTCCGCGTAATGTCGAGTCCTGCAAGGCAGGTTTAGCACAGATGGGGATCCCTCTTGTCGCAGAAGATACAGGCGGCAATTATGGAAGAACGGTAGAATTGGACTGCGCAACGGGTACATTTACTATAAGAAGCGTACAAAAGGGCATAAAGGAATTGTAGCTATGATGAATAGACTTCGTTTCTATCTAATATCGGGATTTGCCGGCTTTATATTCACTTTTATTTTAACGATACGCAACAATCCGTGGATGACTAGCATGAATCGGGCTCTGATCGCTCTTGTTATCTGGTGTGCCTTGGCGGTGCTGCTCAGATGGCTGCTTGGAGCTATTGCGAAGCCGGCAGTGGTCAAGGAGATCGATGCTGCCTCCGAATCGCAGTTAAGGGAGGACCGGGGGACGCGGCTTGATCTGACTACCCCGGACGAAGATCGCGAACTGATGGATCTCATGCATGCCGATGCCAAGGAGGGCGGAGGGTTTGTACCACTGAATCCACCGAAATTGGTATCCACGAAAGATCCCGAAGAACTGGCCAAGGCCGTTCGTCACCTTACGAATAAATAAGGAGGTGAGGGCAATTGGACGAACGAAAAGCTTCTACGTTGAACCACATGGAAATTTGGAGTGCATGGAAGGAAGACGGGGATCAGGAAGCGAAAAAGAAATTGATCGAAAATCATCTTCACATCGTGGATTATGTATCCAGTCGACTGGCTATCGGCCTTCCCAAGAATGTATCGAAAGGCGATCTGGCAAGCAACGGTGTGATGGGGCTGATTGATGCGATTGAGAAATTCGATTATAAGCGCGGGTTGCAATTCGAAACGTATGCTTCCTGGAGAGTGCGCGGGGCTATTCTGGATTCGCTTCGTCAGGGAGATTGGGTGCCTCGTTCTGTTCGGGAGAAGGCCAAGAAAATCGAAACAGCATACCAACAGTTGGAACAGAAGTATTTACGCAGCGTTAGCGATTCGGAAATGAGTGACTACCTGGATGTGTCGGAGAAAGAATTTCGTCACATGCTTCAGGAAGTGGCGGTTATGACGCTTACCTCGCTCGAGGATCCGATCCGTGAAGAGGAATCCGAAACTCGGATGTCACTCCTGGTGGATGAGAAGGCGAAGAACCCGGATCATAAGGTTAATGAATTTTATTTGCGGGAAGCTCTAACGAAAGGCATAGGCAAGTTAACACCCAAAGAGCGGACCGTGGTTTCATTGCTTTACTATGAAGATCTTTCCCTCAGTGAGATTGCGGAAGTAATGTCACTGTCACCCTCAAGAATTTCACAGCTTCATTCCAAGGCCATATTAAGACTTCGTGGCGCCCTGGATAAGGATCGGGATCTGCTTATGCAAAACGATTGACCCATGCCATTTATGAAGGGGGTTCCTGGATTGTCTGTAGACTATGCATTAGATCAATACTTTAGCGTTACCTTTTCGGACGATAAGGTTGTTGCTTATATACAGTTTGCTAAGTGGGAGAAGGATTTCGCCTGCTCTGTAGAAGCTCTGGAGCAATTTCTAAGAAATCATCAGGTGCGGTACGGGCTACAGCATGATACGTTGCGGCGGATTGCAGGTCATGCAGTAGAATATCAATACAGCAGAACGCCTATTGCCATTGGAAATGAACCGATGCATGGTCAGGACGGCAAAATCGTCTTCGTCATCGACATCGGGGATTCGACGAATCTGAAGCCGCTTGAGTTCGAAGATGGTAAGGTCGATTACAAAGAAGTGCTGCGTTTAAATAATGTCAAGAAAGGGCAATTGCTGGCGACCCGGATCGCACCGACAAAAGGCGTGCCCGGTACTTCGGTAACTGGTGAAGAGATTCCTAGCAAGCCCGGTAAGGAAGCCCATTTTAAAGTTGGTAAGAATGTGGTGGTTAATCCGGAGAAAACGGCGATGTATGCGGCGATTGATGGCTTGCTCACCCGAACCGAGAAGGGGAAAATGAATGTTTTTCCCGTGTATGAGATCAACGGCGATGTTGATTACAGCATCGGCAATATCGATTTTGTCGGAACTGTGGTAATTCGTGGCAATGTATTGTCTGGATTCAAGATTAAAGCTGCAGGTGATATACGTGTCACGGGTTTCGTAGAAGGTGCTGAACTGGACGCCGAAGGCTCTATCGATATATCTGGAGGAATTATAGGCTATAACAAGGGTTATGTAAGAGCTGGACAGAACGTAAAGAGCTCATTTATTCAAGATGGGAATGTCATCGCCGGAGCCAGTGTGCTGGTGTCTCAGAGCATCATGCACTCGAATATCCGCGCGGTTCAAAATATTGAATGCAGTGGCATCAAGGGACTTGTGGTAGGCGGAACACTTCAGGCAGGTGAAAAGGTAGTAGCGCGGACAATAGGTAACACCATGTCGACGGCCACGGTTATCGAGGTGGGTGTGTTGCCGGAGCTGCGCAACGAGCTTGTTGATTTGAGAGCACAGTTAAAGCTGTCGCTTGAAAGCATGGATAAGACGGATAAAGCACTGTACTTGCTTAATCAGTTGGCTTCATCGGGGCAGCTTGCTCCTGATAAACTCGCATTACGAATTAAGCTGAACGCGACGAAGAAATCGAATGTGGCTGAACAGGAAGGCATTAAAGAACGGATGCTGGAGATTGAGAAAATGTTGGAGGATACAGGCAAGGCACGGGTCAATGTGGTCAAAACCGTATATGGCGGGGCCAAGATCGTGATTGGCCGGTATACTCGGTTTATTAAAGACCCCACGCAGCGGGTTTCTTTTTACTATCATGACGGGGATATCACCATGGTGCCTTTACTATAGCAAGCTAGCAGGTAGAGGGAACTTACCTATTATGAAGATAAGAGGTGATATGCTTGAGTTTGAAATCGATTGAAATGCAGGTGGCCGTGCCCCGAACCCATGAAGCCGGAAGAGTACATAACGAGTTTCAACAGCGGCCGTTGAACGATCAGGCACTGCTTGCAGGAGAACAGATGAAGAACAGCCGGGCCGAATCGAAACGAAGCACTGAGGTGAGCGAGACGGCGGAAACGGCGATACGCGATGATGGGAACGGTGCATTCGACGAGCAGCAGGAGCAGGGGGCTGCGGAGAAAGAAGAAGCGATGGAGAAGCAGGCGGAACATCCGTACAAAGGAAAGAATTTTGATGTTTCGTTATAATCAATATAAGGGCTAAAGGAGCTAATCGAATTGGGTGATCCATGGATATACATCGTGCTTCTTGGCGTGGCAGCGGTGTTATACGCGTTTATGCTGCCAAAGCGCCGTGAGGAAACGGTGTCCAGCCAAGCGATTGTGCAGGAAGTAGAGAACACGCTCGAGGGCTATATGGCGGAGATTCAGCACGAAAATGAGCAGTTGGTGGAATTAATTGGGCAGTTGAAGCGAGAACAGCAGGCGGACCAGCAGAAGCTTCTGACACAGACGAAGGAACTGCAGCAGCGGGTGGATCAAATGGAACGGCAGCTTGTAGCATCCGAAGATCGTCTGTCCAGAGCTGAAGAAGCATTGCTGCGACGTTCCTCAACAAGCATGGATCCGGTTGAGGAAGAGAAAGCCATCGAAGAAAGCACACCGGACATCCATTCCATCAAGCACAGATATGCAGAATTGTTTGATTTATACGAGCAGGGCAAATCTATCGATATGATTGCAAAGGCTACGGAACTTCAGCGTGGTGAGGTCCAGCTCATCATTCAACTTGCGAAACAGGAGGAATCCGCGTGATCAAGAACCGAGTATTTATGATGGGCCTGGGTATCGGTCTGGTTACGGGAGGGATTCTGCTGCAGTTGATGATGATCGGGCAAGGTTCGGTATGGTCCGGTGAACCGGAGGATTTGACGAAGGAACAGCTTATTGCGGCAGCGGAAGCAATGGAGTTGAAAGTAATTGAGGCAGAGGATGAATTGATGACGGCTGAGCAATGGGAAGAGTCCCGCAGTACGTTAGCGGAAGACGTTCCATCAGAGTCGAACACGAACCAGGGGGCAGAGCAGCCTGAGAACCCGAACGAGCCGGTAAAGCCGAACGTTCAAGGTGGGGACGCTGTACAGCCGCCGGCAGCAACAGACGAACCGGCAGAGCCCGAGATCCCGGTCAGCAAAGAAACCGCGATCTCAATCCGTATTCCCTCCGGAAACAATCTCAGTGATATTGCGAGTCAGCTGCTGGGAGCAGGGATTATCGATGACAAGCAGGCATTCATTGATCAAGCGACGGTCCGGAAGGCCAACACAGTTGTACGCAGCGGCAGTTACTCCTTTGTGCCAGGTGAAGACTACGATGATATCATTACGAAAATAACAACGAAACCCTCCAACTAATTCATTGGTTGAGAGTGGTTTTTTTCTTTGATAACGGTATGGACTTCAACAATGATTGAATCATAGCGATGCATCTACAAAAGACATTGCAACCTGGTATTCATTATGGTATATTAAATGACGGTGTTAAAACACACGCCATAGTGATTTCGTTAAGGGTGCTTCCAGATAGGGAGTCTTAATGGAAAATGATCTTGGCGGAGGGACACACAAAAAACCAAACTTAGGAGGTGTGTGAAGATGGCGGTAATTTCCATGAAACAGTTACTTGAGGCTGGTGTACATTTCGGTCACCAAACTCGTCGCTGGAACCCAAAAATGGATAAATATATCTTCACTGAAAGAAACGGCATTTACATCATCGACCTGCAAAAAACGGTCAAGAAAGTTGAAGAAGCTTTCAACTTCGTAAAAAGCGTAGCTGGAGAGAACGGTACCGTTCTGTTCGTAGGTACGAAAAAACAAGCTCAAGATTCCGTGAAAGAAGAAGCAGAGCGTTGCGGTATGTACTACATTAACCAACGTTGGCTCGGCGGAACTTTGACTAACTTCGAAACCATTCAAAAGCGTATCAATCGTTTGAAACAGCTTGAGTCTTGGGAAGAAGACGGCACGTTCCAAGTATTGCCTAAGAAAGAAGTTATCCTTCTCCGCAAAGAGAAAGATCGTCTTGAGAAATTCCTGGGCGGTATTAAGAACATGAAGGGTCTTCCAAGCGCTTTGTTCATTATCGATCCACGTAAAGAGCGTATCGCTGTTGCGGAAGCTCGCAAATTGGGTATCCCAATCGTAGGTATCGTTGATACAAACTGCGATCCTGATGAAATCGATTATGTCATTCCAGGTAACGATGACGCGATTCGCGCTGTTAAATTGTTGACTGGTAAAATGGCTGACGCTGTAGTTGAAGCTCACCAAGGTGAAGAAACAACTGCATAATCAGGCTGAACTGTATAAGATATTGAATTAAATGAAAAGGGTGGTTGGTAGGTGGATAACCTCTCACTGCCCTTTTTTTAAGATACCGGAACGCTTATCATACCAATTTGGAGGGAAATCTAATGGCAGTATCAGCTAGTGCAGTTAAGGAACTTCGTGAAAGAACAGGAGCAGGTATGCTCGATTGCAAAAAAGCGCTTGACGAAACAAATGGTGATATCGATAAAGCGATCGCAGTTCTGCGTGAGAAGGGCTTGTCAGCAGCTGCAAACAAAGCCGGTCGTGCTGCAACTGAAGGCGTTGTTGAATCTTACATCCACGGTGGCGGTCGTATTGGCGTACTCGTTGAAATTAACTGTGAAACGGACTTCGTAGGTAAAACCGATCAATTTAAAGAGTTCGCGCGCGATATCGCGATGCATATTGCTGCAGCTAACCCGAAATATGTTCGCCGTGAAGAAGTTCCAACTGAAGAGCTTGATAAAGAAAAAGAAATCTTGAAAAACCAAGCGCTGAACGAAGGCAAGCCGGAGAAAATCGTTGAAAAAATGGTTGAAGGCCGCATCAACAAATACTATGAAGAGTATTGCCTGCTTGAGCAATCCTTCATTAAAGATCCGGACAAAACGATCAACACACTGTTGAACGAAAAGATCAGCACGATTGGCGAGAATATCTCCATTCGTCGTTTTGCTCGCTTTGAACTGGGTGAAGGCCTCGAGAAGAAGCAAGACAACTTTGTTGAAGAAGTTATGTCCCAGGTGAATAAATAAGCCAGATCGGCTACAATAGATGTTAGAAAAGAGTGGAACACACCCCGTGTTCCTTCTTTTTTAAGATAGTAATGCGTTTTTTCTATAAAGAGATAAGAAAAGTACAAACTTCAGCGCAGCGTCCATCGTTATCTCATATGAAATAGTAAGGATCCGTGTCTTGTATTCAAGACGCAGGATGTTTCTACTTGAGGCGGATGTTTTACCCGATTATTATAAACCGTCAAGCAGTGCCGGTGTGTCTGTCTGTCGTTTTACAAACGGGCGTCTAACTAAAGAGGCGCCGTCTTAAAGTGGAGGGTTATCATTTGGAACAGCCTGTATATAAACGAGTCATATTGAAAGTCAGCGGGGAATCCCTTTCGGGGCAGAATGGTTATGGTATTGACGCTGAGACGATCACTTCGATCGCTGAGCAAGTTCGTGAAGTCGTGGAATTGGGTGTTGAAGTAGCTGTTGTGTGTGGCGGCGGCAACATATGGCGCGGAATTGCGGGTAGTGCGAATGGCATTGACCGTGCAACCGCCGACTATATGGGCATGCTGGCGACCGTGATGAATTCCCTGGCGCTTCAGGATGCATTGGAGCAGATCGGCGTTCCGACACGGGTACAAACCTCGATCTCCATGCAACAAATTGCGGAACCGTACATTCGTCGACGTGCGATTCGTCATTTGGAAAAAGGCCGTGTCGTCATATTCGCAGCAGGAACAGGTAATCCTTACTTCTCCACCGATACGACCGCAGCGCTTCGCGCCGCTGAGATCGAAGCAGAAGTCATTCTCATGGCGAAGAACAAAGTGGATGGAGTATACTCTGCTGATCCATTTAAGGATGAAACTGCAGAGAAGTATGAGCAGCTTACGTATCTTGACGTATTGAACAAGAATCTCGGCGTAATGGACTCTACAGCTTCATCGTTATGTATGGACAACAATATCCCGCTAATCGTCTTTGCTATTACGGAGCAAGGTAACATTAAACGCGTCGTACTAGGAGAGAAGATCGGAACAATTGTCAAAGGGAGTGTAGATTAATGCCACAATCAGTAAAGAAAAATGCAGAGGAACGCATGGAAAAAGCGATCCTGTCTTTAAAACGTGACTTGGCTACTCTGCGCGCAGGACGGGCAGCACCAGCGCTTCTAGACCGGATTCAGGTTGAATATTATGGAGCGCCAACACCGGTGAACCAGTTAGCCAATATCAGTACGCCAGATTCAAGAACGCTGATGATTCAGCCTTGGGATAAGACTTCCCTGGCAGACATTGAGAAAGCGATCATGAAATCGGATCTCGGGTTGACTCCGGCGAACGACGGTAACCAGATCCGCTTAGTCATTCCTGCTCTAACGGAAGAGCGCAGAACGGAACTTGTGAAAATGACGAAGAAATTCGGCGAGGAAGCGAAAGTGGCCATCCGCAACATTCGCCGTGATGCTAATGACGACATCAAAAAAATGGAGAAAACAGATATTTCCGAGGACGAGTCCCGGAGACATCAGGAAGACATCCAAAAAACGACGGATAAGTTTATCGCGGAAGTCGACAAAGTCCTCGTTTCTAAAGAAAAAGAAATTATGGAAGTATAAGAGACTTGTGGCCCCTCCGGTAAGGTGGGGTTTGTCTCTTTTTTTGCAGAAAGATGCCTGGAGGAAATAGAATGATCAAACGGGTTCGATCGTGGTTGAATCAAGAGGACAGTCAGCAGACGCATCAGCTCTCTACGGACAATATCCCACATCATGTTGCCGTCATCATGGACGGTAATGGACGTTGGGCGAAACGGCGTGGCTTGCCGCGAATTGTCGGACATCAAAATGGTATGAAGGCTGTCAAAAGAGCGGCCATCGCAGCGGATGAGTTGGGTATCAAAATATTGACGATGTATGCTTTTTCCACAGAAAACTGGACACGTCCAAAGGAAGAAGTCGATTTTCTCATGAAGCTTCCTCAAGAATTTCTCGCGATCGAGCTTGAAGAATTGATTGAGAAGAACGTCCAGGTTAAAATGATGGGACATCCAGAGGACCTGCCGTCGCATACGGTATCGGCAATGGAAGAAGCTGTTGCCAAGACAGCGAATAATGACGGTTTGATTCTTAACTTTGCCCTCAATTATGGAAGTCGTAAGGAAATCGCTGAAAGCGTTAAGTTGCTGGCGCATGAAGTTCAGCAAGGCAATCTGCGCCCGGAGGATATTACCGAGGAAATGATTGGCAAGCGTCTTCTTACGGGGGGACTGCCCGATCCGGATCTGCTGATTCGGACCAGCGGTGAATTGCGACTAAGTAACTTTATGCTGTGGCAGCTCGCCTACAGTGAATTATGGTTTACAGATGTCTATTGGCCGGAATTCACCAGGGATCATCTGGTGCAGGCGGTGTCGGACTATCAACAAAGAACACGGCGCTACGGTGGACTGTTGACGTAGCCGATGGAGGATGGAACGTTTTGAAACAACGATTGATTACCGGAATCATAGCGGGAGCGGTCTTTTTAGGATTATGTTTCATTGGCGGCCTCTGGTACCATCTGCTCATTCTGGCAATGGCCCTTATCGGTTACTATGAGTTCGTACGGATGACGAATACAGCGCCGTTCGGGGGAACGGCGTGGATTGGATACGCTGGCGTGCTGTTGCTGGTGTTCCCATGGGGGCCGCTGGGCATCGAATTAAAGCTCGCAACGGATCAGATCCTATGGCTTGTCCTGCTATTGTTCTTGCTCGTTACGGTAACGACGAAGAATCGTATCGATATTCAGAGGGCTTCGCTCTTGTTTCTGGCAGCTGTATATATCGGTATTGGATTTATGTTTCTTGCCGAGGCGCGTCATGCGCCTGATGGACATGGCGTTTTCTGGACCTTTCTGCTGCTTGCTTCGATTTGGGGCAGTGATGCAGGGGCTTATTTTGTCGGCAAGGCAATGGGGCGTCACAAGTTATGGCCGTCGATCAGTCCTAACAAAACGATTGAAGGCGCAGTCGGCGGTGTGATTATCGCCGTATTTACGGCCTTGCTGTTCGCTTGGTTTTCGGGTGGATTGCTATCGGCTGGACAAGCGGTATGGATCGGTCTATCTTGCGCAGTTATCGGTCAGTTAGGCGATCTTGTACAATCCGCATACAAGCGGGTTTACGGCATTAAGGATTCGGGCAAGTTATTGCCGGGACATGGCGGGATTCTGGATCGCTGTGACAGTTGGATCGTCGTATTTCCATTCGTACATATATTAAGTCTTCTCCCTTATTGATGAAAGGAAAGATTCGTATGAAAAAAATCAGCGTGCTGGGTTCAACCGGCTCCATCGGCACTCAAACGATGGATGTCGCAAGATTGCACCCGGAGCAAATTCAGATCGAAGGATTGGCGGCAGGAAGCAATACCGATTTACTGCTGCAGCAAGTGAAGGAATTCGCTCCCCGCAAAGTATCCGTCGCAACGAAGGAATTGGCTGAACGCATAAGGCATGAGCTCCCTGCGGGTACAGAATTGTACTATGGACGGGAAGGCTTGATCGAGATTGCGGCGGGAACGGAAGCAGATACGGTTGTAACCGCGGTTGTAGGCAGCATGGGCTTGCCTTCTACGCTTGCTGCAATTGATGCGGGCAAGACGATCGGGCTCGCGAACAAGGAGACGCTTGTAACAGCAGGTCATATTGTGACGGCCCGTGCTGCAGCGAAAGGCGTCAAGTTACTACCAATCGATAGCGAGCACTCTGCTATATTTCAGTGTCTGAATGGTGAACGTTACGAAGATATTGAGCGAATCACGCTGACTGCTTCGGGCGGCTCGTTCCGTGATTATCGTCGTGATCAGTTAATTAACGTCACGGTGGAGGATGCGCTTAAGCATCCAAATTGGTCCATGGGAGCCAAGATTACCATTGATTCTGCAACGATGGTCAATAAAGGCCTTGAGGTAATGGAGGCACATTGGCTTTATCATATACCGTATGATCGGATTTCTGTTTTATTGCACCCAGAGAGCATTATCCATTCCTATGTGGAATTTCGGGATTCCAGCATTATCGCCCAGCTTGGAAACCCCGATATGAGGGTGCCGATACAATACGCTTTAACTTACCCTGAGCGATGGACTTCTCCCGCTCCGCGTCTGTCCCTTGCCGAGGCAGGCAAGCTTCATTTCAGCGAAATGGACTTTGAGCGCTTCCCATGTTTAAGGCTTGCTTATGAATGTGGTAAAATGGGGGGGACGGCACCTACGGTATTCAATGCCGCGAATGAAATAGCCGTTGCTCGCTTCCTTGGCGGTGAGATATCGTTCCTTCGGATTGAAGAGATCATAGAGCAGGTCGTTGAACGCCATGTCAACATCTCTAATCCGGAGCTTGGGGCTATTGAGGAAGCGGACGCGTTAGCACGGGAAGTAGCTCTTCATTTGTAAGAGCTGAAGTTATTTTGTAAATCTCCCTGAAAAAAAAGTTGGTTGCTTGTGATTCTCTTGTGGACGGTAGGAGAATAATGATAATCTATAGGGACATACTGCGTTCTCAGAGGAAAAGGGGGATGTACCACATTGGAAATGGTTCGGATCGTCTTCTTAACGGTGCTCATGTTTTTTGTTATAGTCACTGTGCATGAATGGGGGCACTATTATTTTGCTAGGCGTGCCGGAATTTTGGTGAGAGAGTTTGCCATTGGATTCGGTCCTAAGCTGTTCTCATATAAACGCAATGAAACCCAGTTCACGCTCCGGTTACTGCCTTTTGGCGGTTATGCAAGGATGGCGGGAGAAGACCCGGAATTGGTCGAGGTTCATCCGGGGCAGACGATTGCCGTTCGCCTGAATACAGAGAATCAGGTGAAGAAGATTTATCTGGATCAGCTCGATAACCGCAAGAACGTGCTTCGCGGTGAAGTTCAGTTCATGGACATGGTAGACCGACTATCGGTGCGACTTGATGTTGATGGTGAATTCCAGCAATACGAGATCCATCCGCAAGCAATGATGGTTGCTAAAGGCGTGGAGACACAGATTGCACCGAGGGATCGTCAATTTGGAAGTAAGACGGTGGGTCAGAGAGCACTCGCGATTTTTGCTGGTCCCGTGATGAACTTTATCTTGGCCTTTGTGCTGTTCGCTTTACATATTCAGATGGCTGGGATTCCCGTTGAGAATCCTACCTATGTGAAGATTGGCGGTATCACGCAAGGCATGCCAGCCGATGAAGCCGATTTGAAGAAAGGCGATATTATCGAGAGCATTAACGGTACGGCGATTGGAGCGGATTATCAGATGATGATCGAACTGATCGCCGCATCCAAGGACAAGCCGATGGATTGGACTGTTCGCCGCGGTGATGAGTCTTTTGATTTGACGTTGACCCCACGAACAATGGAAGGCCAAGAAGGCGGGAAGGTTGGAATCGTCCCGGAACTGCCAACCCGTAGCGCTGGCTTCGGTGAGACCATTACTGGCTCAGGTACAGCGATGGTCGATACAACTACGATTATATTTCAGGGGTTCAGGCAATTAATCCAACAATTCTCTATGGATGATCTTGGAGGACCGGTGCGAACGTTTGAAGTGACGGGTCAAATTGCCAAACAAGGGATTGAGCAGTTGACCTACTGGGCTGCGATTCTAAGCTTGTATCTCGGGATCTTCAACCTGCTCCCAGTGCCTGCACTGGACGGAAGCCGTCTCATATTCCTCGGCATTGAAGCATTACGAGGAAAACCGGTCGATCCGAACAAGGAAGGGATGGTACACTTCATAGGTTTTGCCATGCTGTTCCTGCTTATGATCGCGGTAACGTATAACGATATACTCCGTTTGATTAACGGTTAAAGACGAGTAAGGATTAGATGCAACGTGGAAAGGCGCAGCGATAGCTACGCATGTAAAGCGTTCTTAATAATGGGAGGAACACGATTTATTATGTCTAAGGAATCGAAGGATAAACAGTTCGTGGCAGAGATCACGTCGCAAGGAGAAGATTTCTCCCGCTGGTATATCGATGTCATCAAAAAAGCGGATCTGATGGATTATTCGCCTGTCAGAGGTTGCATCGTATTTAAGCCCGACGGCTATGAGATTTGGGAACACATTCAGGCAGAGCTGGATCGCCGATTCAAGGCAACAGGTCATCGTAACGCCTATTTTCCGCTCTTTATTCCCGAGAGCTTCTTCCAGAAGGAGAAAGAGCATGTCGAGGGATTTAACCCTGAGCTTCCATGGGTAACCGAAGCAGCGGGTGAGAAATTGGAGGAACGACTGGCGATCCGACCAACTTCCGAAACGATGTTCGGCCACATGTATTCCAAGTGGATTCAGTCTTATCGTGATCTGCCATTGCTCATTAATCAATGGGCGAACGTAGTGAGATGGGAAAAACGCACTTTGCCGTTCTTGCGTACCAGCGAGTTTTTGTGGCAGGAGGGACATACTGCCCATGAGACGGAAACGGAGGCCAGAGGCGAGACGATGCAAATGCTGGATATTTATCAGCAATTCGTTGAAGACTACCTTGCGATTCCGGTTATTAAAGGACAAAAGACACCTTCGGAGAAATTTGCAGGCGCTGTTGATACGTACTCCATCGAAGCGATGATGAAAGATGGACGTGCTGTTCAGGCGGGAACTTCCCACTATATGGGGACGAACTTCTCTCAAGCCTTTGATATTCAATATTTGAACCGTGAGAACACGTTAGAATATGCCCATACCACCTCTTGGGGGGTCAGCACGCGTCTTATCGGTTCCTTGATTATGGTTCACGGGGATGATCGTGGACTCGTACTGCCGCCGAAGGTAGCTCCTACTCAGGTGATTATGATCCCGATCGGACCGCCTAAGACGAGAGAAGCCGTGGTTGGCCGTACGGATGAGCTGTTCCGTGAACTGAAATCCGCCGGTATTCGCGTTCGAGTCGACGACAATCCCGACGTGCGCCCAGGTTGGAAGTTTAATGAATATGAGATGCGCGGTGTGCCAGTAAGACTGGAAATCGGCCCGCGTGATATGGAGAACGGTGTCTGTGTGCTCGTCTCGCGCGTGACCGGCGAGAAGAAAACGGTGGAGCAGGCGAATTTGGTCCAGGAAGTTCAGGACATGCTTGCGCAAGTTCATGAAGAAATGTATAACCGCGCACAGCAGTTCCGGGAAGATCATTTTTATTCCGTAGAAACGCTGGACGAAATGAAAGACAGCATGGAAGAGAAGCGCGGCTTTACATTAGCCGGATGGTGCGGCTCTGCAGCTTGTGAAGATACCGTAAAGCAAGAGACAGGGGCAACAAGCCGTAACATTCCGTTTGAACCGTCAGAAAGAAAGACCAAATGCCTTGTATGCGGGGAAAACGCTGATCATACGGTGTTGTTTGCCAGAGCGTACTAAATTAACTGAAATTATGGATTGCCAGTAATAATTGGTGGTCTATCATCTGGAGTCAGCTTCCGGATGGCAGTACGACGGACGCTCTGTTTCGATAAGAGGCCTGACATTGTGCTGCCGGCGGAAGCTTTCTTCATGTTAATGCAATTTGCCACACAGGGGAGGGCGCCATGGGCACAACAGAAGATAAAAGGAAGCGGTTTGAACTGCTAATGAAGCAGGGAGAAGTTCCAGCCAATCTGGTGGAACCCTATTTTCTGGACGGTGTGATTGAGCAAGTGGAGACCAGCCGGGCAAGTAAGGATTGGAAGATTACGATTCTTAAGGATTCGCTTGTTCCGTCCGAAATCTATCGGACGTTTTGTTTGAGGATTCAAGAGAAGATGAGCCATATTGCTAAAATCCGATTCGTATTCCGTTATAACGGCGTGCATGAAGCGGAGATAGTGCAGGAATATTGGGGGCTGTTTCTGGAATGGGCGCACCGGGAGATTCCGTCGGTTAATGGTTGGATGTCTCGTGCTCGCCATGAAGTGGAGGATGGACAGGTCCTGCTGTCGATGTCGGATGGAATGTCACTGGAACTTGCCCGTAAAAAAGGGATTGATGGTGCGATTACCCGTTTCTTCGGACAGTATTTCGATCTGACGCTTCGAGTCAAGATGCAGGTTGGCGATAACGGTCAAGCGGCCTATGAAGAATTCGAGCAGAAGAAGCGCGAGGAAGAACGCGAGGTCATCGAGCAGCTCATGAGCAGCCTGGAGGCCGAGATGGATAGTGATGATGACGACGAGGAAGCGATAAAGCTTCAAGTCGGGTACGACATCAAGGATCAGCCTGTTCCCATTCAGGAAATTCAGGATGAGGAGAAGAAGATTACGATACAAGGCACTATTTTTGGCTTGGACCGGAAAGAGCTCCGCAACGGCAGTACCCTATTTACTTTTAATCTAACCGATTTCAGTGATTCCTTACAGATGAAGATGTTTGGCAAAACGAAAGATGATCTCAAGGTATTAGGCTTGCTGGAGAACGGGAAGTGGGTCAAAGCGCGTGGGCGCGTAGAGTATGACCGATTTATGCAAGTGCCAGAGCTCGTGATGATCCCTTCGGATCTCGGCGAAGTTTCTTCTCCTCCAAGCCGCAAGGACAACGCGGCAGAGAAACGAGTCGAATTTCATCTTCATACGACGATGAGCACGATGGACGCGGTGACGCCAATTGATCGATACATCAAAACAGCAGCTGCATGGGGACATAAGGCGATTGCCGTGAGTGACCATGGCGGTGTGCAATGTTACCCGGAAGCGGCGAAGAATGCCAAGAAGAATGGGATTAAGATGATGTACGGCATTGAGGCGAATGTGGTCAACGATGCGTGAATATCGTTGAACAAGCGCAGCCGCTTGAGCTGAGCAGCGCTACTTATGTCGTCTTCGATATTGAAACCACCGGATTGTCGATCACGGCTAACAAGATTATTGAGTTGGCTGCCGTCAAGATGGTAGAAGGCAAAGAAGTCGACCGCTATGCAACCTTCGTAAATCCGCATGAACGAATTCCATACCACATTCAGCAATTAACCAATATTAATGATGATATGGTGAAAAATGCTCCTGAACTTGTGCCGGTGCTTAAGGAATTTGTGGAATTTGTTGGCGACGCTGTGCTTGTGGCACATAATGCGAGATTTGATATGGGATTCATCCAGGCAGCCTTGAAAAATTCAGGCATGGCTACCCTGGATAATCCGTATCTCGATACCTTGGAGCTGGCCCGTCTGATTCATCCAGGAATGAAGAACCACCGATTGAACACATTGGCTGACAAGTATAAAGTGCTGCTGGAGAGCCATCACCGGGCGATTGATGATACGATTGCGCTTGCGGGCATTCTCAACGGCTTGCTGAGTGATGTGGACAAGCAGAAGAGCATTAAAATGCTGGACCGGCTTAATGATTATGTGGGGATGGACCTCTCCAATACTCGCCCTTTTCACTGCGGCATCTATGCGCTGAATATGGCTGGCAAAAAGAATCTGTACAAGCTCGTATCCATGTCTCATACTCAATTTTTCAAGCGGGTACCTACGATTCCTAAGTCCAAGCTGCAGGAAATGCGTGATGGCCTACTAGTGCTCTCCGGATGTGAAAAGGGAGAATTCTTCGAAACGGTCCTCAATAAGACCGAGGAAGAGGCAGAGGAAATTGCCGGCTTCTACGATGTCCTTGAGATTCAGCCCCTGACGATGTATATGCATTTGGTGGATAAGGGTTTGGTTGGAAGCCCGGAGGAAATCAAAACGGCGATGTCCAAAATTGTCCGAATCGGTGAGAAGTTGGATAAACCGGTAATCGCGACGGGCAATGTGCATTACCTTGATCCGAGAGACAAGCTGTTTCGGGATATTACGATTCACGGGATTACCGGTTTTAGTCCATTGAAGGATCAGCGTAAGCCGGATGCTCATCTGCGGACAACGGAGGAAATGTTGGAAGAGTTCGAGTTTCTCGGACAGGATAAATGCTATGAAGTTGTCGTGACAAACACAAGTCAGCTTGCGGACCGATTCGAGGAGCTGGAGCTATTTCCGGATAAGCTGTTTACGCCGATTCTGGACGGTGCCGATGACGAAATACGTAATACGTGTTATGAGACCGCTAAATCCATATACGGAGAGCATTTACCAGAGGTGGTTGTTGCACGGCTGGAGAAGGAACTCGAGCCGATCATCAAATACGGTTTCTCAGCGAACTATCTAATTTCGGAGAAACTCGTGAAGAAATCGAATAGAGACGGATATCTGGTAGGCTCGCGGGGATCGGTAGGCTCCTCCGTTGTTGCTACATTCCTGGGCATCTCCGAGGTTAATCCGCTACCGGCACATTATATCTGTCTGAACAGTGATTGCAAACATAGCGAATGGTTTCTAGATGGAAGCATACCGAGCGGATTCGATCTACCGGGCAAGGCTTGCCCACAGTGCGGTAAGATGATGAAAGGTGAAGGACAAGATATTCCGTTCGAAACGTTCCTCGGCTTCAAAGGTGACAAAGTGCCTGATATTGATTTGAACTTTTCGGGGGAGTATCAGCCCCATGCTCATAATTTCACCAAGGAGATGTTCGGTGAGAAGAATGTCTTTCGAGCGGGAACGATCGGTACAGTGGCCGAGAAGACGGCATTCGGATTTGCCAAGAAGTATGAGGAGCATAACAATAAGCGCTGGCGGGGAGCGGAGCTGAATCGTCTAGCCTCAGGCTGTACAGGGGTTAAGCGAAGCACGGGTCAGCATCCCGGCGGAATTGTGGTTGTGCCGGATTATATTGAAGTAGAAGAGATTACGCCTGTTCAATTCCCGGCCGATGATGTTAACGCGGAATGGAAAACAACCCATTTTGATTATCACGCGTTTGAAGCCAACCTGCTTAAACTTGATATTCTCGGCCACGATGATCCGACCATGATGAGGATGCTGCAGGATTTAACCGGCGTCGATCCGACTACGATCCCGATGAATGATCCGAAGGTCATGAGCATGTTCAACTCCACCGAATCGCTCGGCGTAACACCAGATCAGATTCGCTCGCCAGTCGCCACGTTCGGGGTGCCGGAGATGGGAACGAAGTTCGTACGGCAGATGCTCGTAGAGTCCCAGCCGTCGAGCTTTGCCGACTTATTGCAAATATCCGGTCTGTCTCACGGAACGGGGGTTTGGCTTGGCAACGCGCAAGAGCTAATTAAGAACGGGACCTGTAACATCAAGACGGTTATCGGTTGTCGGGATGACATTATGTTGTTCCTGATATATAAGGCAGGTATGGAAGCAAGTCTTGCCTTTAAAATAACGGAAAGTGTACGCAAAGGCAGAGGGCTCTCTCAGGAATGGATTGACGAGATGAAGAAGTGCAAAGTACCGCAATGGTATATCGATTCCTGTCTCAAAATCCAGTACATGTTCCCGAAAGCCCATGCCGCCGCTTATGTTATCTCAGCGGTTCGAACGGCTTACTTCAAGCTCTATCATCCGATTGAATATTATGCTACCTATTTCTCGGTGCGTGCAGAGGATTTCGATATCGAATTATGTGCTCAAGGTTATGAAGCGATCTATCGACGGATTGAAGAGATCGAGCAGCTTGGCTTCGGAGCTACGCCGAAGGAGAAAGGCTCGCTGCCTGTTCTGGAGATGGCGCTGGAGATGACGGCGAGAGGATTGTCAATCAAGAATATCGATCTGTACCGTTCCGAAGCGGTCCGGTTCACCGTCGATGGCAATTCGCTCATCCCCCCGTTCTCCGCCTTGCAGGGAATCGGAGACAATGCCGCTCGCAACATCGCGGCTGCAAAAGAATTGGGTGAGTTCCTTTCCATTGAGGATTTCCAGCAGAAAGCCAAGGCGAGTAAAACCGCAGTGGAGCTGCTGACTCAGATGGGGTGCTTCCGCGGACTGCCTGAGAGCAATCAGTTGTCATTGTTCTAATTGTTGTCATGGTTTTTTATCGTAACGCCTTGACAGTCAAGGAGTCATACTTGTCACTATTACCAGACTATGTTATAATTTTTTTGGTAATCATGGAGATAAAACCGTTGTGTAAAGAGTGGGGCAACCCACTCTTTACTCTTTGGTATATAGGAAATGAAGTTGGAGGTTATGTTCTTTGAGCACTTCAAAGATTAAAGCGACTGTTGAAGAAATGGTGCAGCCTTATTTGGATGAACACGGCTTTGAACTGGTCGATGTGGAATACGTTAAGGAAGGAAGCAACTGGTTCTTGCGCGTCTTCGTAGATAAAGACGGTGGCATAGATATCGATGATTGCGGTTTGATCAGTGAGCACTTGAGCCAGAAGCTGGATGAGAATGATCCAATCCCGACAGCTTACTTCCTGGAAGTATCCTCTCCTGGAGCGGAACGTCCACTGAAGAAGAAGGAAGATGTCGCGAAATCCGTAGGCAAGAATGTGTTTGTCACCGTATATGAGCCGATTAACGGACTCAAGGAGTTTGAGGGTAAGCTGGAATCGTTCGAGAATGAAGAGCTCCTCATCCAGACGGTGAAAAAGCAACACGTAATTCCTTATGCAAAAGTAGCCAGTGCCAGATTGGCCATCATTTTTTAAATGGAAGTTTTGAAAGGGGGAACCGATTTTCAATGAGTATGGATTTTATTGAAGCGATGAATGAGTTGGAACGGGATAAGGGCATTAGCAAAGATGTGCTGTTTGAGGCCATTGAAGCGGCACTGATCTCTAGTTACAAGCGTAATTTTAACACCGCGCAGAACGTACGGGTAGATATGAACCGGAATACCGGCGTGATCAAGGTGTTTGCACGTAAGCTGATTGTTGACGAGGTATTGGATCCGCGCACAGAAATCTCAC
Source organism: Paenibacillus sp. JCM 10914 (assembly GCF_001315105.1). Classification (GTDB taxonomy): domain Bacteria; phylum Bacillota; class Bacilli; order Paenibacillales; family Paenibacillaceae; genus Paenibacillus_AQ. Next base: position 64,809 of record NZ_BAZR01000002.1, read on the forward strand.
TGCATGCAGCCCGTGAAATTAATCCGCACTTCCAGATCGAGGATATCGCGGAGATCGAGGTAACGCCTCGTGATTTCGGTCGGATTGCTGCGCAAACAGCGAAGCAAGTCGTTACTCAGCGCATTAGAGAAGCCGAACGAGGCCTGATCTACAGCGCTTTTATTGACAAGGAAGACGATATCGTTACCGGTACCCTGCAGCGGCAGGACATGCGCAATATTTATATCGATCTTGGTAAGATCGAAGCTGCACTGCCGTTAACGGAATTAATGCCTAACGAGAAGTTCAAACATGGTGATCGGATTAAAGCTTACATTACCAAGGTCGAGAACACGACCAAAGGTCCGCAAATTATGTTGTCTCGCACCCATCCGGGTCTGTTGAAGCGACTGTTTGAGCTTGAAGTACCCGAGATATTCGATGGCGTCGTGGAGATTCGCTCGGTAGCGCGTGAAGCTGGCTTCCGTTCCAAAATCGCGGTCTTTTCCCGTAACGATGAAGTAGATCCGGTAGGTTCCTGCGTGGGTCCTAAAGGCATGCGCGTACAGACTATTGTGAATGAGCTTCGCGGTGAAAAGATCGATATCGTGCGCTATTCCGATCAAGTCGAGGAATACGTGGCTAATGCACTCAGTCCTTCTAAAGTGCTTGAGGTTCAAGTATACGAGGATGAGAAAATGGCTCGCGTGATCGTTCCGGACTATCAACTCTCGCTTGCGATCGGAATCAAAGGTCAGAACGCTCGCCTAGCGGCGAAGCTGACTGGATGGAAGATCGATATTAAGAGTGAAAGCCAGGCGGAACAGGAATTTGGCCGGCCGAAATCCCAAGCGAGCGAGATGCACCAGGATTCCGTCTCTGTTGATTAATTCTGGCCTGACGGGGGGTTGTCGTCTTGAAACAAAGAAAGATACCACTACGTAAATGTGTAGCGTGCCAGGAGATGAAACCGAAGAGAGAGCTAATCCGAGTCGTCAGAACTCCAGATGAAGCTGTTCTGATCGATCTTACCGGCAAGAAGTCCGGTCGGGGAGCTTATTTGTGCGGTAATGTTTCGTGTTTCAAGCTGGCACATAAGAACAAGGCGCTGGATCGAGCGCTAAAACAACATGTGAAACCTGAGATCTATGAACAATTGGCACAGGATTTTATCAAGGTAGAAGATGAATTCCTGGCTGCTAAAGAGAGTGCTGCCGATGATGAATAGGGCGCTTTCTCAGCTCGGCCTGGCCATGCGGCAGGTAAGGTGGTTACCGGAGATGAGATCGTGCTCAAAGCCATCCGGTCTTCTGAAGCAAAATTGGTTATTCTGGCGGGTGACGCCTCAGATAATACTTTAAAAAAGTTCCGCGATAAATGCGGTTCTTACAAAATCCCTCTGGTAATCGGATTTGACCGGGAAAGTCTGGGCACAAGTGTAGGTAAACCCGAGCGGGTTGTGCTGGCAGTTACGGATCAAGGATTCGCAGAAATGATCTCCAAGAAGATGGAGACAATGTCGGAGGTGGAGTATATTGAGTAAACAGGAAAACAAAGACAATAAGCTTCGTGTATATGAATATGCTAAGTCGTTGAACATGAGCAGTAAAGAAATTATTACGATCCTCAAGCGCTTGAACGTTCCGGTCAATAATCACATGAGCGTTATGGAGAACGATGCGGTGTCCAAAGTGGAGCAGTTTTTTAAGGATATCAAATCGAATGCTGCCGCTAAACGTGAGGGATCAGATTCTTCAAAAAGTGATAACCGTAAACCCGCGGTGTCCGTGGCTTCCAGCCCGGCTGCACCATCGAACAGCAAGACTGAAGGGTCGGTATCGAAAGCAAGTCATGATGGCAGCCGTACGGGGCAGGACGGTTTGCGTAATTCAGGTCAACGAGTATCAGGACAACAAGGACAAAGCCAGCCTCAAAAACAACAGGAAAAGCAGGTAGGTATGAACAGTAGAAATCAAAATAACCAGAATGCTACAGGCTCCCAACGTCCGCAAGGCGGACAGGATTCCCGGAGAACGTCGTCCGGCCAATCTCAAGGCAGCCAGCAAAACAACCGCAGTCAAGGGTCTAGACCAGGCGCATCCGCGCAGGCTGGCTCACGTCCACAAGGCGGTGGCCAAGGTGCCAATCGTCCGCAAGGCAACAATGCGCAAGGAAGTACGCGTCCACAGAATAAACCTGGGCGCAGCGGGGATTCTCCAAGCAGTGGGTTCTCCAATAATAATAATAATAGTAACAACAACAGCGGTCAGAATCGTGGTGGCCGGAATAACAATAATAATGGTCGCGACTCCAAACGGTTTGATGACAACCGTGGATTCCGTGGCAACAACCGTGGCGGCAAGAACAATCGCGGTCGTAACCACAACCAGCAACCGCCTCGTGAGAAAATCGACAACACGCCGAAGAAAATTATCGTCCGCGGTAATATGACCGTCGGTGAAACGGCGAAGCTGCTTCACAAGGACGCTTCCGAGGTCATCAAGAAGCTGATTTTCCTCGGCGTGATGGCCACCATTAACCAGGAGCTTGATATCGATACGGTTCTGCTGCTCGCAGGCGAGTATGGTGTCGAGGTTGAGGTGAAAATTCCGGTTGAGGAAGACCGGTTTGAAACGGTGGAAGAAAATGATGCAGCTGAGGATCTTAGAGAGCGCCCACCGGTTGTAACGATTATGGGACACGTCGATCACGGTAAAACAACGTTGCTGGATGCAATCCGTTCTACGAATGTTACGGGCGGCGAAGCAGGCGGCATTACCCAGCATATCGGTGCTTACCAAGTTGAAATTAACAATAAGAAAATTACGTTCCTGGATACACCGGGTCACGAAGCGTTCACCGCTATGCGTGCTCGTGGTGCGCAGGTGACGGATATGACGATTATCGTAGTGGCAGCCGATGACGGTGTAATGCCTCAGACGGTGGAAGCGATCAACCATGCCAAGGCGGCAGGTTTGCCGATCATCGTTGCAGTAAACAAGATCGATAAGCCGGATGCGAATCCGGATAAAGTGAAACAAGAATTGACGGAATATGAACTAGTACCCGAGGAATGGGGCGGAGATACAATTTTCGTTAACGTCTCGGCGAAGCAGCGGATGGGTCTGGAAGACTTGCTTGAAATGATCCTTCTGGTAGCTGAAGTGAACGAGTACAAAGCCAATCCTGACAAGCGTGCACGCGGTACGGTTATTGAGGCTGAGCTGGATAAAGGCAGAGGTCCGGTAGCACGTATTCTCGTTCAACATGGTACGTTGAAGGTTGGAGATGCGTTTGTCGCCGGTAACTGTTTCGGTCGTATTCGTGCGATGGTGAATGATAAAGGTCGTCGCCTTAAAGAGCTGGTCCATCTACGCCGGTTGAGATTACGGGTCTGACCGAAGTTCCAGGTGCCGGAGATCCATTTATGGTATTTGAGGATGAGCGTAAGGCGCGTACGATTGCAGATAAGCGTATGATTACGCACCGTCAATCCGAGTTGAACACGAACACCCGGGTTACGCTGGACGATCTGTTCAAGCATATTAAAGACGGTGAGATCAAAGATCTTAACGTTATCATCAAAGGTGACGTGCAAGGTTCTGTTGAAGCCCTCAAAGGCTCCTTGAACAAAATTGAAGTGGAAGGCGTTCGCGTCAAAATCATCCACAGCGGTGCCGGTGCCATTACCGAATCCGATATTATTTTGGCAGCAGCTCCAATGCGATTGTTATCGGCTTCAACGTTCGTCCGGACGTGCAAGCGAAGCAAACCGCGGATCAGGAGAAGGTTGATATTCGCCAACACCGTGTAATATATAATGTAATCGAGGAAATTGAGCAAGCTATGAAGGGGATGCTCGATCCAGAGTATAAAGAATCCGTGATTGGTCATGCGGAAGTTCGCAATACCTTCAAAGTGAGCAAAGTGGGTACGATTGCAGGATGTATGGTGACATCCGGTAAAATTACGCGCAACGCGGAGGCTCGATTGGTCCGTGATGGCATCGTCGTACATGAAGGCAAGATTGATTCCCTTAAGCGTTTTAAAGACGACGCCAAAGAGGTAGCGCAAGGTTACGAATGCGGTATTACCTTGGTTAGCTATACCGACGTCAGAGAAGGGGACGTTATCGAAGCCTATATCATGGAGACGGTAGAGCGTTAATCGAATGAGGTGATCAAGCTATGGCAAAAATCAGAACGGGACGTGTGGGTGAGCAGATCAAGAAAGAGCTCAGCCAATTGATTCAAACCGAAATCAAAGATCCGCGAATCGGCTTCATCACGGTTACGGGCGTTGATGTGACCAATGACCTCTCACAAGCGAAGGTATATCTGAGCGTGCTCGGCGATGACGAGCAGAAGGCTGCTTCCTTGAAGGGTCTGGAGAAAGCTAACGGTTATCTGCGCTCCGAACTTGGCAAGCGGGTTAGACTCCGGCACGTGCCGGAGCTCATCTTCAAGTTTGATGATTCCATCGCGTACGGCAGCCGAATTGAGAAGCTGTTGACCGAAATCGGGGATCGCGAGGAGAAGTAGAGGCGGGTCACACTGCTTGAAATCTATAGCAGAAGACGTGTTTCTTATAAAGGAGAGGGCGAATGCGAACCTATGAACAAGAGCTTGAGCAGGTAAAGGCTTATCTGCTCCAGCACGATGATTATTTGGTTGTGTCGCATGTGCAGCCCGACGGAGATGCAGTCAGTTCCACCCTTGCGGTGGGCTGGCTTCTCTCATGTCTGGGCAAGAAATACACCATGATTAATGAGGGAGCTATTCCCAAAAGAATGAACAGCCTGTGGCATGCGGATCAAATTCTGAATTTATCAGAACAGCAACCTGGAAGAACCTACTCGAATATCATCTGTGTAGATTGTGCTGATTTTGCAAGAGTAGGGTACACCCGGACGGTCTTTGAGGATGGCGCCAATATTCTGAATATCGATCATCATCCGACTAATGATCGATACGGAACCGTGAATCTGGTACTTGCCGAAGCTGCGGCCACTGCGGAGATCCTGTACGACGTCCTGAATGTATTCGATATCGAATGGAATGCTGACATCGCAACCGCGATCTATACGGGGCTGCTAACCGATACAGGCGGATTCCGCTACTCGAATACATCTCCTAAAGTGATGAGTATCGCGTCGGAACTGTTGTCTTACGGGGTAAATGGCCCGGAGCTCGCCGAGACGCTGCTGGAAGAGATGACACTGCCACAAATTAAGGTGCTTGTTGAGGCACTGAACACGCTTCGTCTGTCAGAAGACGGCAGAATCGCCTGGGTATATGTGACACCAGACGTTATGGACCGCTGCGGTGCAATCAGCGAAGATTTGGAAGGCATCGTCAACTATCCACGGAACATTCAAGGAGTTGAGGTGGGCATACTCTTTAAATCGTTGAAATCGGGCATGGTTAAAGCGAGCCTGAGATCAGCGGGAAGAGTCGACGTTGCTGAATTGGCTCAAATTTTTGGTGGTGGTGGTCATGTAAGAGCTGCAGGTTGCAGCATTGAAGGCAAGCTTGACGACATTATTCCTAGAGTAGTAGAGCAGGTGAAGTTAAAGTTATGACGCAATTAGAAGGCATCTTGCTGTTCTCAAGCCGGCGGGTTGGACTTCACACGATGTGGTAGCCAAGGTTCGTGGCATTCTCCGTCTGAAGAGAATTGGTCATACAGGTACCTTGGATCCTGAAGTAACTGGGGTGCTTCCATTATGTCTTGGCAGAGCAACACGAGTTGTCGAATACATGCAGGAACTGCCCAAGGAGTATAATGCTGTCCTTCGGCTCGGTTATGCCACAGATACCGAAGATATTACCGGCACTACCATCGAGACAGCTGATGCTGTTCAGGTAAGTAAAGAAGAAGCTCAGGCGGCGTTGGAGTCTTTTATCGGACCGATCTCTCAAGTTCCCCCGATGTACTCTGCTGTCAAGATCAATGGCAAACGACTGTACGAACTTGCCAGAGAAGGCAAAACCGTAGAGCGCCAGAGCAGAACCGTAACGATACATGAAATTGAAATGACAGACTGGAACACCACAGGAATGTGGCCGGAAATGGCGTTTAGAGTGTCCTGCTCCAAAGGTACATATATTCGCACGTTATGCGTGGATATCGGCCGTAAGCTGGGCGTACCATCGGTAATGGTAAAGCTTGTGCGTACACAATCAGCCGGCATTACGGAAGACCAGTGTCTGACGATCGAGCAGATTGAATCCTTGATGAAGGAAGACCAGCTGAAATCTAGACTTATCCCTGTGGATCAGGCGATTTCTTTTCTGCCGAAACATACCGTAGCGGATGAGAAAAGAGAAGCAGCGCTGCAAGGTCAGCGGCTGTCCTCAAGGGCAGTGGAGCCCACGGTAGATAGTCAGGGTCCCATCCGATTGTATGACGCGAAGGATGATTTCCTTGGAATCTATAAAATTCAGGAAGAGACTGGGGCTATCGTTCCTGTGAAGGTATTTTCTTAATCATGAAGACTGGGATTGGTTAGTGGAGGTGAGAAGATGAGAATCGTACCTATATCTTATCCTGTATCCGTTGATCTGGAGCAGGAAGGAGTGGAACCTAAAGTTGCTGCGATCGGCCAATTTGACGGTCTGCATCTTGGTCATACCAGCGTACTGGCTGAAGCAATCCGCATTGCTCGTGAGCAAGGAGTGCCGGCAGCCATGATCACTTTTTTCCCTCATCCGAAAGATGTGATCGGAAAAGGGAATTACGAAGGTTATTTGACGCCTCAGCAGGACAAGCAAGAACTGCTTGAGGCGATGGGAATCGATATTCTGTACGTCGTTGAATTCAACCTGGAATTTTCTCGAGTAAGTCCTGAGGCGTTCGTGGAGGAGGTCTTGCTTCCGCTGAAGCTGCAAACCGCGGTTGTCGGATTTGACTTCCGCTTTGGACATAAGGGAGAGGGTGACGCAGTAAGGCTGCAAGCTCTGGGAGAAGGCAGAATGTCGGTGGTTACCATTCCTCCCTTGCTCGTAGAGGGGGAGAAGGTTGGAAGCTCCTCGATCCGAATCGCTCTGAAGACGGGGCAGTTAGCAGATGCCAATCGCTGGTTCGGGCGGAATTATCGGATCCGCGGCAGCGTTGTGCATGGGGAGAAGCGGGGGAGAAAGATCGGATTTCCGACAGCGAATCTGGAGCTTACGGATGCGTATGTTATTCCCGCGCTTGGTGTATATGCCGTGCTAGCCAAGACAGACGCCCAGGAGGAGTGGATCCCGGGTGTGATGAACGTTGGTGTCAAGCCGACCTTCCATGATGGAATAACGAAACCGATCTTTGAAGTTCATCTGCTCGACTTCGAAGGCGATCTCTATGATCAAATCATGACAGTCGATTTGGTGCAGTATATCCGCAAGGAGCATAAGTTTGAATCGGTTCAAGAACTGATTGAATGGATCCAGCGGGACGCAGTGGAAGCACGCAAGATTCTAAAAGTCGGCGAATCGTAATTTATGTGCCATAAATTGTGCGGGTCTGATTTTCTTTTTCAGACAATGTGTGCTATACTTTTAGAGGTTGCCTGAATATGGGCAATATTAACCTTGGCTTGGATGTTCGATCTCACCGTCGGTACCTAGGCCAATGGCGATTATAATGAAGGAGGTGAACAGGATGGCATTGACTCAAGAACGTAAACAACAACTGATTGACGAGCACAAAACTCATGAGTCCGATACAGGATCCCCAGAGGTGCAAATCGCTATCCTAACGGAAAACATTACGAGTCTGACTGACCACTTGCGTACGCACAAGAAGGATCATCATTCCCGTCGTGGTTTGTTGAAGATGGTCGGCCAACGCCGTAAGTTGCTTGCATACTTGAAGAACAAGGATGTTAAACGTTACAGTGCTTTGATCGAGAAGCTTGGATTGCGTCGCTAATCATCCATAAGATTTACGAAAAAACAGCCTGGTTGTCCACTGTCCTTCTTGGAACGACAGCGGCACAGCCGGGCTCTTTTCTAAGTAGGCCCGCTATTGATTCCGCTTCGATAGGGAATTTTCATATATCCAATTAACCAAAAAAATTCTATCCCCATAAGGAGGGATTACATGGAAACACGTGTCGAAATGCAGCTTGGTGGCAGACCCTTGGTATTCGAAACAGGGCGACTCGCGAAACAGGCTAATGCGGCTGTTATGGTTCGCTACGGCGAAACAGCAGTCTTGTGTACAGTGACAGCTTCCAGTGAACCGAAAGATTTGGACTTTTTTCCACTGACGGTCAACTACGAGGAGCGCTTGTACGCAGTAGGTAAAATCCCCGGCGGATTTATTAAGCGCGAAGGCAGACCGAGCGAGAAAGCGATTCTTGCGAGCCGTCTGACCGACCGTCCGATTCGTCCATTGTTCCCGGAAGGATTCCGTAATGACGTACAGGTGCTGAACCTGGTCATGAGCGTGGATCAGGATTGTGAGCCGGAGATTGCCGCAATGATCGGTACTTCTGCTGCTCTGAGCATATCGGATGTTCCATTTAATGGTCCAATCGGAGGCGTGGCGGTAGGTCGCATCGACGGGAAGTTCGTCGTTAACCCTGATATCGCCCAGCAGGAAGCGAGTGATCTTTATCTGGTCGTAGCCGGTACCAAAGATGCGATCATGATGGTAGAAGCCGAAGCGAACGAACTGCCTGAGGAAGTTATGCTCGAAGCGATTATGTTCGGACATGAAGAGATCAAGGGCATCGTAGCGAAGATTGAAGAGCTGGTAGCTGCTTGCGGTAAACCGAAGATGGAAGTGAAGCTGCATGCGGTTAACGAAACGGTAGATCGTGACGTTCGTACATATGCGGAGGCTCGTCTTGTCGAGGCGGTTCGAATCGAAGAGAAGCATGCACGTCAAGATGCAATCGACGAAATTAACAACGAAGCGTATGCTGTATTTGAAGAGAAATATATCGAAACACCGGAATTGCTGAAGGATGTCAAGGAAGTTCTCCATGATATCGTGAAAGAAGAAGTGCGGCGTCTTATTACGCACGATAAGGTACGTCCAGATGGTCGTGGGCTGTCGGAGATCCGTCCGATCGATTGCGATACGAGCTTGCTTCCAAGAACGCATGGTTCTGGTCTGTTCACACGTGGACAAACCCAGGCCCTCAGTGTGTGTACACTCGGTGCTCTCGGCGATGTTCAAATTTTGGATGGTATTGATCTGGAAGAGACGAAGCGCTTCATGCATCATTACAACTTCCCGCCGTTCAGCGTAGGTGAAGCCCGCCCACTGCGTGCTCCTGGCCGTCGTGAGATCGGTCATGGTGCCCTTGGCGAGCGTGCGCTCTCTAAAGTCATTCCGAATGAAGTCGATTTTCCTTACACGATTCGTCTCGTATCCGAGGTTATCGAGTCTAACGGATCGACTTCCCAAGCGAGCATCTGTGCAAGCACACTCGCAATGATGGATGCTGGTGTACCGATTAAAGCTCCAGTTGCAGGTGTGGCTATGGGCTTAATCAAAGACGGCGAGCATGTATCGATCCTGACCGATATTCAAGGCATGGAAGATCACCTCGGCGATATGGATTTCAAGGTTGCGGGTACTCCGGCAGGGGTAACGGCAATCCAGATGGATATCAAGATCGACGGCATTGATCGCTCCATTCTGCAGGAAGCGTTGCAGCAGGCCAAAGAAGGACGTATTCATATCCTTGGCAAGATGGCAGAGTCGATCCAGCAGCCACGAGAAAGCCTGTCGCAGTATGCACCAAAAATCATCACAATGCATATCAATCCGGATAAGATTCGTGATGTCATCGGTGCAGGCGGCAAGATTATCAACAAGATCATTGAAGAAACCGGCGTGAAAATCGACATCGAACAGGATGGACGCGTCTTTATTGCTTCATCCAACGATGAAATGAACAAGAAAGCTCTTTCCATTATTGAGGGCATCGTTCGCGAAGTGGCTGTAGGTGAAATTTACACAGGTACGGTGAAGCGAATTGAGAAATTCGGTGCCTTCGTTGAAATTCTGCCGAACAAAGACGGACTGGTTCACATTTCCCAGCTTTCGACCGAGCGTGTAGCGAAGGTCGAGGATGTCATTGCGATCGGTGATGTCATCACCGTTAAGGTTACGGAAATCGATCAGCAAGGCAGAATTAATCTGTCCCGCAAAGCGGTATTAACTGCAGAAGCAAGCAAGAGCGGGTCCTAGTATAAGGATCTTGCTTGCTTCTTAGGAATAGACCAACATAGAATCAGATAGAAAAAAGAGACAGAACCTATATTCTGGCTCTTTTTTTGATGTGGGTCTTTGAATCAACGCTGCACATATTTTCTACTCTTTTCTCATAAGATGGGACAAAGCTCCTTATAGGAAGGGTGGAAAAGCCCATGTATGGTAAAAAGATTGCAGTGCTGCTGACCGGCGCCGCTTTGGTGTCGGCTGTTGCTGTGTTCAGCGGTGCATGGAACTACGTATCGAGTCTGAGCAGCCATCCGGAATCGCGGCTTACGAGTGTTAACGAGACTGCAGTAGATTTGGATTTGCTTGCCCAAATCGAGGCGGAGGCTGCCAAAACGCGAATTGAGCCGGTGGATGCCAAGGTGGATTCGGTCTGGAAAGCGGTGCCGGGTTATAACGGTTTAGAAATCGATGTGGAAGCGACATTTAAATCAGCCACAACTAAGAAGTTTAAGCCAGGTGATTCATTGACGTATATATATCGGCAGATACCTGCCAAGGTCACGCTGGATGATCTCGGGGAACATCCGATCTATCGTGGAAATCCCAACAAACCGATGGTGTCCCTCATGATCAACGTCGCTTGGGGCAATGAATATCTCGTTCCGATGTTAAATACGCTTGATGCTGAGCAGGTAAAAACTACGTTTTTCCTTGATGGCAGCTGGCTGAAGAAGAATCCCGAGCTGGCGGGCGAAATATTGAAACGCGGCCATGAAGTCGAAAATCACGCCTATACCCATCCGAATATGAGTCGACTCAGTCGGGAGCGTGCCGAACTCGAGATTGCCAAGACGCAGGACCTGCTCAAATCAAGTCTGGGGGTGGACAACAAATGGTTCGCACCACCATCGGGCGATTTCAATCAGCAGACGGTGTCCATCGCAGCTGCTCGCGGATTAAAAACCGTGCTCTGGACCCTGGACACGATTGATTGGAAACATCCGGCACCCGACGCTGTCGTGCAGAAAATCTCCAGTAAGGTTGAACCGGGATTTCTAATTCTGATGCACCCTACCGATACTTCGTCAGCGGCTCTAAAGGGGATGATCGACGGCATTAGGGCAAAAGGGCTGCAGATTGGAACCGTAAGTCAGACGTTGTCATCCGATCGAATAATGCCTGGCGGAAGTTGAGTTCCCGTGGTAAAGTTTGATAGAATGAATAAATTGGCATGGCACTGAGAATTCAGTGGAAATGAACCAATCTGGATGGAATAGTTAGGGGGCCCAATCTTTGAAGAAAATACAGTTGAAAAACGGCCTGAGAGTGGTAATGGAACAAATTCCGACCAGTCGCTCCGTATCTTTCGGTATCTGGGTGAAGACCGGATCTCGTAACGAAACGCCGGAAATTAACGGAATCACGCATTTTATAGAACATATGATGTTCAAAGGGACGGAACGTTTTGATGCCCGTGCTATTGCTGAGCAATTCGATGCGATCGGCGGCAATGTGAACGCGTTTACGTCGAAAGAATATACGTGTTATTATGCTAAAGTGTTGGATGAACATTTGCCGATTGCGGTTGACGTCTTGTCCGACATGTTCTTTAACTCCAAGCTGGATGCCGGTGAATTGGCCAAAGAGAAGAATGTCATTCTGGAAGAAATCGCGATGTATGAGGATACGCCGGATGACCTGGTTCATGATCTAATGTCCTTATCAGTGTATGGCGATCATCCACTGGCTTACCCGATCCTAGGACGAAGGACCGACTGGAATCGATGGATTCTCAGGCGTTGAAGTCATATATGGATAGCCATTACACGATTGAGAATACTGTAATCGCACTTGCAGGCAACATTACAGAAGAAGTCGTGGAACTGCTGGAGCGTCATTTCGGTGGGTTTGCGAATCATGGAGCGTCAGCGGCACTGACACCACCGGCCTTCCTGGATGGACTCCAGTTCCGTAAGAAAAAGACAGAGCAAAATCATATCTGCATGTCATTTCCAGGTTGCTCCATCGGCGATGAGCTTCAATACGCAATGGTGTTGTTGAATAACGCGATTGGTGGCGGCATGAGCTCCAGATTATTCCAAGAAATCCGTGAGAAACGTGGACTCGCGTACTCCGTGTACTCCTATCACAGCTCGAATGCCGACAACGGCATGTTTACGATTTATGCGGGTACAGCGCCTAAACAGACGAAGGAAGTGCTGGAGTTGACGACCGAAATGATGCGTGATCTGGCCGTGAACGGGATGTCCGAGGAAGAGATACGGAAAGGCAAGGAACAGCTTAAGGGCAGTTTGATCCTTAGTTTGGAGAGCACAAGCAGCCGAATGAACCGTCTTGGCAAGAACGAGCTTATGCTGGGTCGACACTATAGTCTGGATGAGATCATTGAACGGATTGAGCAAGTTGAGATGAAGGATGTAGATGCGGTTCTGGATCGCATGTTTGGGACTCCGTACGCACTAGCGATGGTAGGAACCTCAGATAAAGCACTGAATGTACTTAGGAGGAATGAATTTGTTGCATTACGTTCAAATCAATAGATTATCGGGTAATGAAGATGTGAAGCTACCTGTCAAAATGTCCGAGCTTGCGGCTGGATTTGACCTGCACGCAGCCGTGGAGTCCCCTGTCGTTCTTCATCCGGGAGAACGGCAGTTGATCCCGACAGGCTTCGCCATAGCGATGCCGGCAGAACTCGAAGCACAGATCCGCCCACGAAGCGGCCTGGCTTATAAACACGGGATTACTTGCCTGAATTCGCCAGGTACGATTGATGCGGATTATCGCGGTGAAGTAAAGGTGCTGCTCATTAATCTTGGACAAGAGTCCTTTACCATCGAACGCAATGAGCGCATCGCGCAGATGGTATTCAAAACCGTACCAGCTGTTGCATTTACCGAGGTGGAAGAGCTGACCGATACCGTTCGGGGTGTTGGTGGTTTCGGTCATACCGGCAAGTAGTACGTACGTTAGCATCTATTGGCATCATACAGAAGCATCCACACCGCTCCGTTACATATCGGAGCGGTGTTTTTTTGCGTGAAAGTGAACGTTTAGCTGATTTGCGCTCACCACCCCATAGGCGTCGGCATAAGATGGTTTATACGTTTCGTTTGAAGAAAGGAGCGACGCCTTCCATGCTGACTGGAGTCCGGACCGTCTTTGTTGGGGGAGACGCACGGCAAATCGAAGTAATACGCAAATGTGCTGAGATGGATGCCTCCGTCATAATTGTCGGGTTTGAGAAGCTGCAGGATTCTTTTCAAGGGGTTAGTCGCGAGGCACTTGCACCAGAACTGCTAAGTGATGTTGATGCCCTCATACTGCCCGTGGTTGGTTGTGATGATGAAGGGCGTGTCAGTGCTTTGTTCTCGGAGGGGCCGTTGCGGATTACGGAGGAACATATCGCGGCTATGCCCGATCATGGAGTGATATATACAGGTATGGCTAAGCCTTATTTGCGGTCACTGTGTGATCAATATCATATCAAACTGGTTGAAATTCTGGAACGCGACGATGTGGCCATTTACAATTCCATTCCGACTGCGGAAGGGGCATTGATGATGGCTATCCAGAACACGGATTTTACGATTCACGGATCGACCAGCATGGTGCTCGGCATGGGAAGAACCGGCTTTACGATGGCGCGCAGCTTGCAAGGGCTGGGGGCCAAAGTCATGATGGGCGTACGTAGATCCGAGCATTATGCAAGAGCGGAAGAAATGGGCTGGAAGCCTTTTCTGATAAGGGATTTGGGCGCTCATGTACCTGCGGTTGACTTGCTTTTTAACACGATTCCAACTATGATAGTCACAGCACAGATCATCTCGAAAATGCCTCGGGAGGCCGTTATTATCGATCTCGCCTCCGCTCCTGGCGGATGCGATTTTCGCTATGCCGAGAAACGAGGTATCAAAGCTATGCTCGCACCCGGACTACCCGGAATCGTGGCTCCAAAATCAGCCGGCATCATCATGGCCAATACGCTGGTGGAGCTGATTTCTGAAGAAATCAAGATTCGGGGGGACGCGTAAATGGATTGGAATGGTATAACAGTGGGCTATGCATTGACAGGGTCTCATTGTACACTTGAAGAGGTTATGCCTCAAATTCAGCGGTTTAAGGACGGGGGAGCCAATGTAGTACCCATTGTCTCCAGTACCATTATGACAACGGATACCCGTTTTGGTACATCGGAAAATTGGCAGAAACAGTTGAAAGATATAACGGGGAATGATATTATTTCTACAATTGTCGCGGCGGAGCCACTGGGTCCATCCAAGCTGCTTGACGTACTGGTGATCGCGCCTTGTACGGGAAACACAACCAGCAAGCTGGCGAATGCTATGACAGACAGTCCGGTATTAATGGCTGCCAAGGCGCAGATGAGAAATTGTCGTCCCTTGGTTCTGGCGATATCAACGAATGATGGACTTGGATTGAATGCGGCGAATATCGCAAAACTGCTCGTCACGAAGAACATTTACTTTGTTCCCTTCGGACAGGATAATCCGCAGCAGAAGCCGAACTCGCTCGTCGCCAAGATGAACCTGATACCGGAAGCATGTTATGCCGCACTGGAAGGCAAACAGCTCCAGCCCATGATTATAGAATACGCTTAAGCAGCAGGGGTAACGTTCCCATATTAAAAGATAACGGCGAGTCAAGATAAGCTGGGTCATGATTTGAGAAATTAGGTAGTTTCCAGAGATATAAATCTTTGGAAGTGACAACCATTATTCATTTACTAACGAAACGGCCTGGCTTAACAGCCGGCCGTTTCAGTCGGTCGGCCCGCTATTTACGTCTCCTGGGCATATATAAACGGAGGAATATTTCATGCGCATCTTAGTTCAAAAATTCGGCGGGACTTCGTTATCAACATCACAAGCTAGAACCCATGTGATTGGGCATATCCGGCGTGAATTGGCTAATCAATATCGCCTGGTTGTCGTTGTCTCCGCCATGGGGCGCCGCGGGGAGCCTTATGCGACAGATACCCTGCTGGACTGGATACAGCATAATGGAAATGCGCTGCCTAATCGGGAGAAGGACTTGCTTCTCGGTTGTGGTGAGATCATCTCGGCAACGACGCTTTGCAGCCTGCTGCAGCACGAAGGGATAACCGCAACGGTAATGACGGGGGCTCAAGCCGGATTTGTAACAGACGATCAATTCGGAAATGCGCGTATCAAGGATGTTAGGCCAGAGCGGGTGTTGAAGGAATTGGAGTTGTACGAGGTCGTTATCGTGACCGGCTTTCAAGGCCAGACCGAGACGGGTGATATGACTACGCTGGGCCGGGGAGGAAGCGATACGTCGGCAACAGCGCTCGGAGCTTCTCTCCGGGCCGAGATGGTAGACATTTATACGGATGTCAACGGTATTCTGACTGCGGACCCGCGAATCGTTGAGGACGCAAGACCGCTTAGCTATGTAAGTTATACGGAAATTTGCAACATGGCCCATCAAGGAGCCAAGGTGATCCATCCGAGAGCCGTTGAAATTGCGATGCAGTCTCAAATCCCGGTCAGTAAGATCAACGTTCTCCGATGATGAAGGAACATTGGTTACACAGCCTGAGGGCTTCCGCGATATACAAACCGGCATCGTAGACCGCTTTGTTACGGGAGTTGCGTATGTCAGCAACATCACGCAAATCTCGGTGGAGTGTGATCGTACGGAAGGATTGCAGTTGAAGGTATTTCAATCCATGGCGGAAAACTCCATCAGTGTAGATTTTATTAATGTAACCCCTACGGGTGTGCTCTATACGGTCTTTGATAGCGATTCAGAGAAAGCGATTGAAGTGCTGCAAAGTCTGAATCTCAAGCCCAAGAGCCTATCCGGTTGCGCCAAGGTATCGGTCATTGGCGGCGGAATTAACGGAGTTCCAGGTATTATGGCCAAGATCGTAGAATCGTTATGCGAGCACGATATCTCTATCTTGCAATCTGCGGACTCGAACACGACCATATGGGTTCTGGTGAAAAAAGAAGATATGGCACAAGCGCTTAGAGCGCTTCATCATAAATTTGAGCTTCATCGATAAAGGGATTTATTTCTAAATTACACATATAGCGAAGTGTGTTTTCCATCGTTTGCGGGAAATCATGAAGGAGGAGTCATTGTGGTGGATTTCGGAAGGCTGATAACAGCCATGGTAACCCCATTTGATCAAGAGGGCAGGATCAATTGGGACGAGACGGCAAGACTGATTGAATATCTGATTGTGGAGCAGAAGTCCGATTCGCTTGTAGTCGCGGGAACGACAGGTGAGTCACCGACATTGAGTGAAGAGGAAAAGCTTGAATTGTTTGCTTTTGCCGTGAAACAAGCGAACGGACGCAGTAAGATTATCGCTGGAACCGGAAGCAACAACACGGCGCATTCTGCAGCGTTGACCAAACAAGCAGAGGATTGTGGTGTGGACGGAATCCTCTTGGTCGCGCCGTACTACAATAAACCGAATCAAGAGGGACTGTTCCAGCACTTTGCTGCAATTGCGGCGGCAACCAGCTTGCCGGTCATGCTGTATAACGTTCCTGGACGGACCGGGATCAGTATCAGCACGGCAACGACCCTGCGCCTTGCCCAAATCCCGAATATAGTTGCAACCAAAGAGTGTGCCTCCATTGACCAGGTTACCAGCATCGTTATGGGAGCACCGGAGGGCTTCATCGTATATTCCGGTGATGATTCTGCTGCCTTGCCCGCACTATCTGTAGGGGCATACGGCATCGTTAGTGTGGCTAGTCATGTGTGCGGGGCTGCAATGAAGGATATGATTAACGCCTACATTGAAGGGGATACTAAGGAAGCAGCCAGACTGCATCGATCCTTGTTCCCATTATTCAAAGGTTTGTTTGAATGTCCTGAACCGCTTCCGAATCCATCTGCCGTTAAGTTCGCACTCAATCAACGTGGATACATCGTTGGCGATGTTCGTCTACCGTTAATCTCTCCGAGCGAAAGCGAGGCAGCTTATATAAGTCGATTGTTGTCTTCTTACTCATATTAATCAAATCCGTTTCGCTTGAAGCCGCTTCCCGGGAATGTCCAGGAAGCGGCTTCTTGCTATGAGAGGCGCCGGTTTGGGGTAAGCTATGCTACATAGTGGCGGCTGACTTGTGTTTTGAGTTTTTCATCATGTATAATGAAATCAATGACTGGGTGCGGTATATTTTTGAAATTTAATATAACAATGGTACGACGTCCAATACTATAGGAGGGTTAGATTCATTTGTCTAAGAAAATAAGCAGCGATAAACTATCGATTTTTGCCTTGGGCGGCGTCGGTGAGATCGGGAAGAACATGTATGTCATCCAATATGCCAATGACATCGTTGTCGTGGATGCGGGATTGAAGTTCCCGGAAGAAGATATGCTCGGGATTGATATCGTTATTCCTGATATTAGCTATTTAACGGAGAATCGCGACAAAGTGAGAGGGATTTTATTGACTCACGGTCACGAGGACCATATTGGCGGCCTCCCTTATGTGCTCAAACATCTGAACGTTCCCGTGTATGGAACGAAATTGACGCTCGGACTGGTGGAAAATAAGTTAAGAGAAGCCAATCTGCTCGGAGAAACCAAGCGAATTCTGATCAATGCGGACTCTGAGGTTCAACTCGGCAATACGCTGAAAGCCACATTCTTCAAGACCAATCACAGCATTCCCGATTCTGTCGGTATCTGTGTAGAGACTCCGGAAGGCAATGTCGTGCATACCGGGGATTTCAAGTTCGATCATACGCCGGTTAACGACCAATATGCCGATCTTCAGCGTATGGCTGAAATCGGAAGCAAGGGTGTATTAGCTTTGCTCTCTGATAGTACAAATGCTGAGAGACCAGGATTCACACCGTCGGAGAAAAATGTTGGTATCGTTCTCGAGGATATTTTCCGCAAAGCGGAACAACGGGTCGTAGTGGCAACTTTCGCCTCTAATGTTCACCGAATTCAGCAGGTCGTTAATGCAGCAGAAACGACAGGCCGTAAGATTACGGTAATCGGCCGAAGTATGGTGAATGTGGTATCCATTGCTTCAGAGCTTGGGTATTTGCATATTCCGGATGGCATGTTAATTGAGCCGGAAGAAGTAAATCGCATGTCAGCCGATCGGGTTGTTGTCCTATGTACAGGCAGCCAGGGTGAACCGATGTCAGCGCTCACGCGCATGGCGCGTTCAACACATCGCAAGGTCGATATACTTCCTGGTGATACGGTCATCATCGCCGCAACTCCGGTTCCGGGTAACGAGAAATACGTAGGGCGCACGATTGATGAACTGTTCCGACTTGGAGCTGATGTGATCTATAGCGGTTCCAATTCCGGAGTTCACGTATCGGGTCACGGCAGCCAGGAAGAATTGAAGTTGATGCTGAATCTGATGAAGCCGAAATACTTCATCCCGGTTCACGGAGAATACCGGATGCAGCGCCGCCATGCTCTGCTTGCCGAATCCGTGGGCGTAGATCCTGACAACATCTTTATTACCGATCTCGGTGAAATTGTAGAAATTCAGGGCGACTCCGCTCGTAAAGCGGGTAAAGTAACGGCTGGCAACGTCTTGATTGACGGACTTGGTGTCGGAGATGTCGGCAACATCGTGTTGCGTGATCGTAAACTACTGTCCCAAGACGGGATTCTGGTTGTTGTCGTCACGCTTAGTAAACAGAATGGCTCCATCGTATCCGGTCCTGATATCATTTCACGCGGCTTTGTATACGTTCGGGAATCGGAAGGACTCCTGGATGAGGCGAACCGCATCGTTTCCAGCACACTGCAGAAGCTGATGAGCGAGAACGTGAATGAGTGGGCGTCACTAAAAACAAGCGTCAAGGACGCTTTGGGACGCTTCTTGTATGAGCAAACACGCCGCAGACCTATGATTCTGCCGATCATTATGGAAGTCTAATACAAGATAATATAATAATCAGGCACACAGTCGCCCCTCTTTCGCCGGCAATAATTGGACGGTTCCCGCGAAAGAGGGGCTTTTTATGTTTGTTTTCAATCAAAAGGGATAAAAGAACCCTGTCAGTTGCCATACTAATGCTCAGCTATGTCAAAAGAATGAAGCTGAACATGAACTGGGAAGGCAGGGAAATATACATGGATAATCAACGACAGCCCTTAGGAAATCGAAAAAGCGAATACGCCGGAGAGACGGGGGCTCCGCCCGCTGTTCCTAATGAAGACGGGAAGAAAGAGGCGGCACAACAAGTCACCGAAACGATTCAACAGCTTGGACAAACGGGGGTACCAACAGGCGGTGAAACGAATGTGTTTTGCATGACTATTATCGGTCAGATTGAAGGACATATTGTGCTTCCGCCCCAGAATAAGACAACGAAATACGAGCACTTGATACCACAGCTTGTTGCAGCCGAGCAGAATCCAAAAATCGAGGGACTGTTGATTATACTCAATACGGTAGGCGGAGATGTCGAGGCTGGCCTCGCGATTGCAGAAATGATCTCGTCGCTTAGCAAGCCAACCGTGACGGTAGTTATCGGTGGAGGTCATAGTATTGGGGTACCGATTGCGGTTGCTGCCGATCATGCCATCATTGCTGAAAGTGCAACCATGACGATTCATCCGATTCGTATGAATGGTCTTGTAATTGGCGTACCGCAAACGTTTGAGTATATGGAGAAAATGCAGGAGCGGGTGGTACGATTCGTAACGAAGCACTCAGCGATCTCTGAAGAGCAGTTCAAAGATCTGATGTTCAAAACCGGTGAGCTTAACCGGGATATTGGTACGGCGGTATCCGGTGAGGACGCTGTTAAATTCGGTCTGATGAACGAAGTTGGTGGTATCGGGCAAGCGCTTGGGCGCCTGAACATCATGATTGGTGAACGTAAGGCCATCCAACATGGAGGGATAACGCAATGATCTGGTACAGTGTTATGCCGCTAGATATGACCTCCACGGAACCAAAGCCGGACTCCTCGACTGAAATCAGAGTAGAAGGCGTGCTAATGGAAGTTGAACCCTTGTCGAAAACCCATGCGAAGATTGTGAGATTGCTGGATTGCGGTTTAGACGATTATCTAAATCCCCGCTTCGCTCCCGGCGGCATTATTTGCTATATCCCGACATTAGAGGAAGAGGATAATGTCTGAAAACAGAACATAGGTACGCCACCGAATATTATGCTATAATATGGATTCGGGGGTGACATTATTGGCAAAGCGAAGACGTAAGAAGAAGGCAGCCTTTGCAGCGGTATTGAAATATGAAATATATGGAATTGTATTGATGACTCTCTCAGTCATTGCATTATCCGGAGAAGCACCGGTTGGACGTTCTTTGTCTAAGATGTCGGGATATTTGCTAGGCAAATATTATTTCATCATCCCCTTGATCGGCATTTATTATGGATTGATGGTAATGATTAACCGAAAATGGCCAAAGAAGTGGAATAGCAGAAGAACCGGTATTCTACTCTTAATACTGTCGTTAACCTTGATGAGCAGTATTGCGGGGCTGGAATCGAAGCTTGCTCCCATAGGGCAATTGACAGCATCCAATGCGATGAGTCAAATACATAGTGATCTGCAGGGTGAACTGCTTAACAGCGGGGTCAACGATGGCCGCCATCCTGTGATGGGAAGGGACATCAGCGGTGGATACGTCGGTGCATTACAGTTCTCGCTGCTGCTAATGCTCTTTGGTAGTATTGGTGCCAGATTGATCATGATCGTCATGCTGTTCATCAGCTTTATGCTTATTACGAATTTATCCTACGTGGATCTCATGCGCATGATTCGGACCAGAGTCGTTAAGGTGGGAGAACGGATTCAGAAGAGTATGAACAGTCGGCAGACCACATCGAGAGCTGCGGCCAAGACCAGCAACAAATCTAAGCCGATACAGATCCCTGACGACCTTGATGAAGACGCAGATGATATGGACGATATGGATGATGTGAGATTGCCGCGCCGGAAAGCGCCGCAATTCTTCCAGTTGTTTAGTACCAAGAGTGCCAAGGAAGATGATGTTAGGCAAGCGGAGAATGATATGGAGCTGGATGACCAAGCCCCTGTATT
Source organism: Paenibacillus sp. JCM 10914 (assembly GCF_001315105.1). Lineage (GTDB taxonomy): Bacteria > Bacillota > Bacilli > Paenibacillales > Paenibacillaceae > Paenibacillus_AQ. Next base: position 86,036 of record NZ_BAZR01000002.1, read on the forward strand.
CACCGGTGGAAACGAGAAGGATGAGGTTGTCTTGTACAGTCATTCAAATCCTTCGGATTCCACACAAGAAGAGTTAGGTTCCGAAGTGGAGACACCTGTAACGAATTCTCCTATTATCCGTGATTTCTTCGAACAAGTACGACAGGAAGGCCGGGTTGAGGATGAAGTGGATGAACCCGAAGCAACCATGCAAGAAGAGGATAGTCTCCATCATGTACCCGGAGATGTGACTTCTTCGGAGAGCGCGGAGGGCTCACCTGAAGGGGTGGATGAATCAACGGACGGGGGCCAGAGTACGGGTGAACCAGTCGTATCTCCTGCACCACCGCCAAAGCCATACAAACTGCCACCGTTCCGGCTCTTATCCAAGCCGAATAACGGTGGCAAAGGCGGCGATCAGAGTGATTATATGCAGACTGCACGTAAGCTTGAAGCTACGCTGGAGAGCTTCGGGGTTCGCGCTAAGGTACTGGAGGTTGTAAGAGGCCCATCCGTAACACGCTATGAGATTCAACCGGATATTGGGGTGAAAGTGAGTCGTATCGTGAATCTGACCGACGATATCGCTCTCGCACTTGCCGCTAAAGACATTCGTATGGAAGCCCCTATTCCGGGTAAGTCCGCGATCGGGATTGAGGTGCCGAACCCGGAGGTTTCCATCGTGACGATGCGTGAAGTCATGGAAACACCGACGTTCCAGGACGCGGAAGCGAAACTGTCGATTGCGTTTGGACGTGACATATCAGGTCAGACGATTGTCGGCAATTTGGCACGAATGCCACATTTGCTCGTAGCAGGAGCAACCGGATCAGGTAAATCTGTATGCATTAATGGCATCATTACCAGTATCCTATACAAAGCGAAGCCCGATGAGGTTAAATTTCTCATGGTTGATCCGAAAATGGTCGAGTTGAACGTGTATAACGGCATTCCCCATCTGATGGCTCCGGTCGTAACGGACCCGAAACGAGCCTCGCTGGCATTGAAGAAGATCGTAGTTGAGATGGAGAAGCGGTATGAACTTTTTTCCAAGTCGGGCACTAGGAATATTGAAGGCTATAACACCCTAATGAAAGACAATCTGCCAGCGATACTGCCTTATATTGTCGTCATTGTTGACGAATTGGCAGACTTGATGATGGTGGCGGCCAATGATGTAGAAGATGCGATCACGCGTCTGGCCCAAATGGCCCGCGCAGCGGGGATTCATCTCATTATTGCTACACAGCGTCCTTCCGTTGACGTTATTACCGGTGTCATTAAGGCGAATATTCCGTCAAGAATTGCCTTTGGCGTATCCTCACAGGTCGATTCCAGAACGATACTCGACATGGCGGGAGCTGAGAAGCTGCTTGGTCGGGGAGATATGCTGTTTATGCCAATGGGATCATCCAAGCCGATCCGTGTTCAGGGCGCTTTCATGAGCGATCAGGAAGTGGAGAACATTGTCGGATTCGTCCGGGATCAAGGGCAGGCGGAGTATGATGAATCACTCGTTCCCGAGATTGATGAATCGACTAATGCGGAGGATGAAGAACTGGACGAGCTGTATGAACAGGCGGTCACGATCGTGCTGGAAGCGAAGCAGGCATCGGTATCACTTTTGCAGCGCCGAATGCGTGTGGGTTATACCCGAGCTGCTCGTCTGATCGACTCTATGGAATCGCGTGGGGTTATCGGTCCATATGAGGGCAGTAAGCCGCGTGAAGTTCTTATGTCACTGGAACAGTATCAACAACAGCAACAGAACCGCATCAGTTAAGGACTTGCTTGATTATGATGGGTGGTTCACAAAAAGATCGCAGACAGACTCTTACGAGTTCTCGTTTGCGATCTTTTTTGTATTCATGACCGATTGTTTGCGATTCGTATCGATTATGTGTTGAGTTTGCGATATTTACTGGCCGTCATCTTCATGATCTTTTTGAAGGTCCGGTCAAAATGTGTTAAGCTCTCAAACCCGATCTGAACGGCAATATCGATGATTTTGAGTTCCGTTTCAATCAACAGTCGCTGCGCTTCCCGGATTCGGATGAGATTAAGATAATTGATAATCGTAAACCCGGTAATCTCCTTAAATATGCGCGACAAGTAGAACGGACTGATATAGAAGGTGGCGGATAGCTGCTGCAGTGTTATTTTGTCCGCATAGTGGAGATGGATATATTTCACGACATCCGTGATCTTCTGATGAAGCGGGTTCACGGCATTATCTTCCGGCAGCACCGTCAACCGGGATAAGCGATTCGTAATCAGCAGTAATTCCAACAATAGTACACGGAGCATATGTTCATAAGCTGCGGAGCGGTGCTGTATCTCGTGCGCCATTTTATCGAGAATGTGCACAACCAAGGCTTGTTCTGATGAGGTCAGACGGATCAAGGGCATATCCTGATCGAACATATTCAACAGCCCGGATGGCAGCAAAGGGTGGCCCTTACCGAGAAAGGAGTCACTGAAGTTAATGACAACTCGTTCATGCTCGGGATGATTGGCACCTGATGTTTTATGGACGTCAAACTTGTTGATGAGAATCAGGTCTCCCGCATGGATGGCATACAGTTTTTCCTTTATGAAGTAATTGCGTTCGCCTGATATGAGATAATAAATTTCATAAGTGCCATGATAATGGTTATTCCTCTCAAAAGGTTTCGTACGGTAAATGCGGTCATAATAAAATTCTTCCTCTTCCTGACCGAAGGTGATCGTGCGATTCTCAGTGGACATGCTATAAGTCGCTCCGTTTCTCTCATTCTCAAGGGTTATGGCGAATGGTACGCAATAAAGCGTGTCCCTCCATTCTAACAAGTTTCATTTATGAAAAAAAGCAAGATATGTTGAATAATGATCGAAATGCGCAATAATCGTGCAGAAGTGCAACTGATGATGCCGTAGAATGGTAGGTAATCTACAGAAATGGCGGTGAATCGATGAAACCTTTTATGGATGAACATTTCTTGCTGACTAACGAACCAGCTCGTACCCTATATCACGATTATGCGAAACACATGCCTATTATTGACTATCACTGTCATCTTAGTCCACAGATGATTTATGAGAATCATCGCTTTGACAATCTAACCGAAGCATGGATTCATGGTGATCACTATAAATGGCGGGCCATGCGAGCTGCCGGAGTGGATGAAGCTTACATTACTGGCGGAGCAGGCGTGGAAGATTATGACCGCTTCCTTGCATGGTCCCGCACGGTGCCGAAGACAATCGGAAATCCATTATTTCATTGGTCGCACTTGGAGCTGCAGCGTATTTTCGGTATCCATGAAATGATTAATGAAGAGAATGCACCAAGAATTTGGGAAGCAGCTAATCAGCGTCTGCAAGAGGATGTCTCTACTACGAGGGGCTTAATAACCGCTAGTAACGTGAAGGTGGTCTGTACGACGGACGATCCCGTGGATGATTTGGAATATCACATCAAGCTAGCCCAAGACGGAGATTCTGACTTCTTAATGCTGCCTTCATTCCGACCGGATAAAGGACTTGAGATTAATCGGTATACGTTCGTGCCATGGGTGATCAAGTTATCAGAAGCAAGCGGGAAGGACATATCCGATTATACCTCATTCCTCGAAGCGCTAGAGCAGCGTATCGAATTTTTCCATTCTGTTGGCGGACGGGTATCTGATCATGCGCTTGATTATGTACCTTATCAAGAAGCGACGGAGCAGCAGGCGGCGGAAATCTTTCTGAAAGCGCTTCAAGGAGAGAACGTATCTCGCCAAGAGGAAGAGCAGTACAAGACGTTTACCTTACTATATCTCGGACGGATCTATGCCCGTTTAGGTGGGTCATGCAGTTCCATATTAATGCGCAACGCAACAATAACACACGCATGTTTCATAAGCTCGGCCCCGATACAGGCTTTGACTCCATTCATGACAGCAAGATCGCCGTACCTGTTGTCAAATTGCTGGATCTTCTGGACCAGGAAGATGCACTGCCAAGGACGATCCTGTATTCGCTCAACCCGGGTGACAACGATATTCTGGCCGCGCTGATCGGCAGCTTCCAGGGTGATGGCATACCAGGCAAGATTCAACACGGATCTGCATGGTGGTTTAATGATACGAAGGACGGCATGGTTGATCAGATGAGCAAGCTTGGCAACATGGGGCTATTAAGCCAATTTGTCGGCATGTTGACCGATTCCCGCAGCTTTCTCTCCTATACGCGCCACGAATATTTCCGGCGTATCCTTTGTGATCTTCTCGGGAGCTGGGTTGTCAAGGGGGAAGCACCGCATGATCTGCCATGGCTGGGCAGTATCGTCCAAGATATTTGTTACAACAATGCTGATGCCTATTTCAGATTCGGGCATACGGAAGGAAACTAGCCAATATGAGGACTCAGAATACTTCAACATGGCCGCTGCTTAACAAGGAACGGATTCAGCAGCTACCAGGTATCGAATCGGATCTACAGATGCTCGACTACCCGGTGAAGGTGCTGCAGATTGGCGAAGGCAACTTCCTGCGTGGATTTTTCGATTGGATGATTTATGAGTGCAACCGGAAGGGGTTGTTTCATGGCAGTATAGCAGTCAGCCAGCCGCGGCCCGGCGGACGCCATAAATTAGAACAATTGCGTCAGCAGGATGGCATCTACGGCTTGATGACCCGGGGGCTGCAGGATGGAGAGAAAATCGAGCTGCAACAGTGGATACCGGTTTTCTCCAAGATGGTTGAGCCTTATAGCGAATGGGCGGCGTTCTTAAAGCTGGCGGAGAACCCCGATCTTGATATCATCGTCTCCAACACAACGGAAGCTGGGCTGGACTATCAGCCAAGCGAGTGGAATCCGAACGAACCTGTGCTTTCTTTTCCCGGTAAACTAACCTTGCTGCTGTATCGGCGTTACGAATGTTTTAGCGGTTCACCGGATAAAGGATGGATGATACTGCCCTGTGAGCTGCTGGAGCGAAACGGTGACATTCTGAAATCCATTGTACTAAGACATGCACAAGACTGGAACTTGCCCTCCTCCTTTAGGCGCTGGGTCACGGAGCATAATGTGTTCCTGAATTCATTGGTTGATCGGATCGTAACCGGGTACCCGGAGAAAGCGGAGGAATTTTTCGGTGAGTGGGGATTGGAAGATCGTCTGCTGAATACGGCGGAGCCTTATTACTTCTGGGCGATTGAAGGGGATGCACGCTTGGATGCCAGATTGCCGTTGCAAACAGCAGGTCTTCAAGTGCAGTGGGTTCCTGATCTCACGCCCTATCAACTGCGGAAGGTACGAATCCTTAATGGAACGCATACGTTGATGGCTGGCATTGGTCTGCTTCGCGGTTTCGCCGAGGTGAGAGAGACGGCAGAGCATCCGGAATGGGGAGCGCGCATTTATGAGGCGATGCTGCAAGAGATTGTGCCGTTAGTACCGCTTGAGTTAGAGGAGGTTCGTGCTTACGCTGCATCGGTGTGGGAGAGATTCCGTAATCCGTATATACGCCACAAGCTGCAGGACATCTCCATGAACAGTATATCCAAGTTTAAGGTCAGGCTGCTTCCAACTTTGAAAGGCTATGTTGAACGGTTTCATGTTCTGCCACCGCTCATTGTAAGCAGCTTAGCCTCGTTGATCCGGTTGTATCATGTCAAACAGTTAGAAGATCAATGGTATGGAACAAGGCTTGATGGCCAAGAGGTGCTAATCAGAGACGATGCCGCAACACTTGCATTGTTTGCAGAAGCTTGGGATAAGGTCAGCGCAGGAGAATCGGATGTTGACGAGCTAGTGGACTTCATTCTGGGCAGTGAACCATTATGGGGTGAGGATCTGAACAAGATCCAGGGGCTTCACGAAGCGGTTACAAGCGAAATTATGGAAATGGAGCTGAAAGCGACATGAGCGACATAGTCATACTTCACAGCAAAGATGATGTCGGTATTGCACTTCGTCCGTTGACCGTTGGAGATACGGTTGTTGGACGGATCGAAGATCAGGAATATAGAGTAGAAGTCGTCCAGGACGTGCCGAAGGGACATAAGATTGCCCTGCGCAGCTTGGAGCCCGGGAGCCACGTTCTCAAGTTCGGCTACTCTATCGGTGTAGCCACGGAGGGGATTGAACAAGGGCAGTGGATTCATTCCCATAATCTTAAAACGGGGTTGTCAGGTGAAGTAGAGTACCAGTACACTCCACACCATCAACAACAAGCGGCAAACACTAGTCTGTCTGCTGCGGGTTCGAATACCTTTCAGGGTTACATCAGACCCAACGGGGAAGTAGGCATTCGGAACGAAATCTGGATTATTAATACGGTCGGTTGCATTAACAAGACTTGTGAATTGCTGGCGCGGATGGCGGACCAGCAGTTTAAGGGGCAGGGGATTGATGGCGTATACCATTTTCCCCATCCGTATGGCTGCTCCCAGCTTGGAGACGATCTGACACATACGCAACAGCTGCTCGCATCGCTGGCCCAGCACGGGAATGCAGCCGGTGTCCTGATCGTAGGTCTAGGGTGTGAGAACAATCAGATCGATCAGATGAAGGCGATGATCGGGGAGGACCAGGCGGACCGTATCCGGTATATGCGCGCACAAGACATGGATGATGAGCTTGAGCAAGGCATGAATTATATCTCTGAACTGGTAGAGTACGCGTCAGGGTTCCAGCGGGTGGAGGTTCCGCTGTCTTCCCTCAAGATCGGCCTGAAGTGCGGTGGGTCAGATGGATTATCGGGAGTGACGGCTAATCCGCTGGCGGGCCGTGTCGCAGATACAGTAACTGGCTACGGGGGAACGGCGCTGCTCACCGAAGTTCCAGAGATGTTCGGGGCGGAGACCATTCTGATGGAGCGGGCGGCCAATGAGGCCGTGTTCAACGATATTACGCGGTTGATTAATAATTTTAAGCAATATTTTATTGATCATGGTCAGGAGATCTACGAGAACCCTTCACCCGGGAATAAAGAAGGTGGCATCACGACCCTGGAGGAGAAATCGCTTGGCTGTACGCAGAAAGGCGGCACCGCCATTGTGTCGGATGTGCTCCCTTACGGCGCAAGATCGACGGTAAAGGGCTTGAACCTGATTCAGGGACCCGGTAATGATCTTGTGTCTGTAACGGCACTGGCGGCGGCTGGAGCCCATTTGGTGCTGTTCACAACCGGACGCGGCACTCCGTTTGGCGGCCCGGTACCAACGGTGAAGATTTCCACGAATTCGGAGCTTGCCACGCGCAAGAAGCATTGGATCGATTTCAACGCAGGGCATTTGCTGGAAGGGAAAAGCATGGATGAGTTAAATGAGGATCTTTGGGGTTATATTCTAAACCTGGCTTCGGGAAATACAATGACGCGAAATGAATCCCACGGATTTCGAGAAATTTCCATCTTCAAGGATGGCGTTATCTTATAAAAAAATGATTTTTTAAACCGAGGAGGGGCATTGGATGTTCGAACAAACCAAGCATCAGGTTCAGTCCACCACGTTGCCTTTAGAGCTCGGCCGCGAAGCCAGCCGAGCTATTATGGAAACCTATTCTCCGCAACAGCTTCCACCCGCAGGACGTTGGCATTATCATCAAGGCGTTTTTCTGGTCGGGTTAACACAGTTGTGGCAACATACAGGAGAATTGAAGTATCTGTTGTATATGAAAGACTACGTAGATCATTTGGTGGACGATAGTGGAAATCTGCTGCTGGAACGGGGGGAACTGGATTCCGTTCAAGCAGGACTGCTACTGTTCGAACTGGATGCCCATTGCTCAGAGGCCAGATACCGCAGGGCAGCAGACAAGCTGCTGCATTTACTGTACACGCAGAATCGCACGACAGAAGGTGGATACTGGCATAAGGATCGATATCCTTATCAGATGTGGCTGGATGGGCTTTACATGGGAGGCGTCTTCACGATGAAATATGCCTCGCAGTATGAGCAGCCGCGCCTGTTCGACGATGCTTTATTTCAAGAGCAGCTCATGCGAGCACATACGTATGATGCTGCAACCGGATTATATTATCATGCGTGGGATGAACGTCGGTCGATGCCGTGGGCAAATCCGAGCCATGGCCGCTCGCCCGTGATATGGGGACGTTCGCTTGGCTGGTATGCTTTGTCGCTTGTTGAGTTTCTAGATCTGTTGCCGCAAGAGCATCCCGGGCGGCTTGTCATAACCCCTGTGTTCCTGCAATTATGCGAGGCCATCGTCACCTATCAAGATCCACGACATGGTCTATGGTATCAAGTGATGGACAAGGGAGAGCAGGCAGACAATTGGCCGGAAACCTCCTGTTCCAGTTTGTTTATCTATACTCTTGCCAAAGGCGTACGGCTCGGTTATTTGGATCCTGCTTACTTGTCTCATGCGCAACGAGGGTATCAAGGGTTGCTCCAAGTCCTTTACTTCAACGAACAAGGCCATCTTGTCATGCCTGACATTTGTATCGGGACAGGAGTGGGAGATTACAAGCACTATGTGGAGCGGCCGAAGTGCGAGAATGATTTACATGGTGTTGGGGCGCTTATTATGGCCTGCATAGAGCTTGGTAAATCCTAGAATTTGTAATAAATGTCGTCGATCGCTTGCTTCCTTATAGGTATTCAGAGCGGTTCTCACTCCGGTGGAACCGCTCTATTTGCGTACTTTCGTAAGCAATTCTTCAATGGATCAAGGAACGCGCTGCAACTCCTCTTAAGATGGTGCATAGGAAAATGGCAGGCTTGTCATAATAACGTTAGCGAGGCTTGTTAAACCACAAGAGAAAGGTAGAGCGCAGCATGAAAAACTCAAGAGTCTGGATTCTGATGAGCATTGCAATTCTGTTGTCTGGTGCCGTATTTGCCCAAGGCAAGCTTAAAGCAGAACCAAGTCAACAACCATCATTGATTCAGGAAGCCATTCCGACATTCAGCCTACAGACCGTAAAATTCGGTTCGACGGGCGAGGATGTTTACGAGCTTCAAGGCCGTCTTAAGTATCTGGGATTTTACCATGGAAAAATAGACAGCGTATTCGGCTCCAAAACCCAGGGAGCGGTCAAATGGTTTCAATCGGAATTCGGCATGAAGGTTGACGGTGTCGTCGGACCGAAGGTCAAACTCCGACTGTACAACGCAACGAAGGACTTTAAGCCCACCGAGCCTAAGATGCATGAGGGCGGCGGTACCGGTGCTGGAGGTAATGCTGGAGGCGGCTCAGGCAAGAATGAAACGAGCAGCAATCTATCATCGGCCAACAATCTGGGTGTCTCGGAGAACGATCTGAAGATCATGGCCAATGCGGTTTACGGCGAAGCCCGCGGCGAGCCATTCGAAGGTCAAGTAGCAGTAGCTGCCGTCATTCTCAACCGCGTGAAATCGCCAAGCTTTCCGAATACACCGCATGGCGTTATTTTTGAACCAAGAGCATTTACTGCTGTGGCAGACGGCCAAATCTGGCTCGAGCCCAACGAACAAGCCCGCAAAGCTGTGGAACAGGCCTTGAATGGATGGGATCCATCAGGCGGATGCCTGTACTATTTCAACCCGAAAACCGCTACTTCCGAATGGATATGGACGCGTCCTCAAGTGAAGACGATCGGACAGCATATTTTCTGTATGTAACGTGATCATAAGAGCAACCGGGGCCTGTCTTCGGTTGCTTCTTCACTTTGCAATGGGTTAGAATGAAAGTTAATTATAATGCAAATTATGGCAATATCAATCCATGATGTAAGGGGATATGGACCTTGACGAAAACTGAATTTGAACACGGATCTGCCGGGGGTATCCGGATTCATGTGCTTCCGACGAACCGGTTCAAGACTTTTGCGATATCGCTTTATGCCGGAAGTCCGCTATCGGAGGATACCGTTACATCCACGGCACTGACCCCGTTCGTGCTGCGCAGGGGGACCACATCTTATCCGGAGACACGTGCTTTCAGGGAACAGCTTGAACAGCTGTATGGTGCCGGGTTCGGGTTTGACGTCTACAAGCGTGGGGATTATCAGATCGTGCACTTTCGCATGGACACGATTAATGATTCTTTTGTAAAGAGTCAAGAGAGTCTGCTTCGTTCTTCGTTCGCTTTCCTTGGTGAGGCATTTACTGACCCGGTGCTCGAGAATGGCGCCTTCCGTAAATCTTACGTTCAAACCGAACGCGATACCGTACGCAAGAAGCTGGAAGCGATCGTGAATGATAAAATTCGTTATGCCGCCGAGCGCTGTATCGAGGTTATGTGCAAGAATGAGCCTTATCGACTTCACCCGCTTGGAGAACGTAAGGATCTGGTGGGGATTACCGCGGAAGGGTTATACGAATCTTATCAGCAGTGGCTGAATGAATCGGTGCTTGACCTTTATGTGGTCGGGGATACGAGCCTTGAGGAAGTTCAGGGGCTGGTGACGGAATACTTTAAACTGGGGCGCACGGGAGCGAAGGATTACGTATCGTCCACAACACGTACATCCGCTAATGAAACGCAGACGGTCGTCGAGAAGCTCGAGATCAATCAGGGTAAGCTGAATATGGGTCTGCGAAGCACGATCACATATGGCGATGACGAGTACGCCGCGGCGCTGTTATATAACGGCATATTAGGTGGGTATCCGCACTCGAAGCTGTTTGTCAACGTACGGGAAAAAGCTAGTCTTGCATATTATGCTTCTTCGCGTTATGACGGTCATAAGGCATTGCCACGATTCAGTCCGGTATCGAGGTCCAGAACTTTGATCAAGCGGTGGACATCATCAAGCAGCAGCTAGGTGATATGGAGAAGGGGGCCATTACCGATATCGAGATGAATCAGACCAAGGCGATGATCCGCAACGTGATTAAGGAAATGCAAGATTCGGCTTTTGAGATGATTGCGTATGATTTTAACCGCCAGCTCTCAGGCCGCGAACGGACGCCAGATGAACTGCTGCGTCAGGTGGAAGGCATATCGGTGGATGATGTGAAGCAGGCGGCTTCGGCATTTTCGCTGGATACGATCTATTTCCTGAAAGGCCAAAAGGAGGAATAGCCGGTGGAGAGCATTCGTTATGATAATCTGCAGGAGACGCTGTACTACGAAGTGATGGACAATGGCTTGCATGTGTACGTACTGCCCAAATCGGGTTTCCAGAAGACGTACGCCACCTTTGCGACGAAATACGGGTCAGTGGACAATCATTTTAAAGTGCAAGGACAAGAGGCATTGCGAGTACCCGATGGCATTGCGCATTTCCTTGAACACAAAATGTTTGAGGAACCTGAGGGCGATATTTTCGCCAAATTTGCTTCGAACGGTGCATCCGCTAACGCCTTCACAAGCTTTGATCAGACGGTATATCTGTTCTCGGCTACCGAGAAGATTCATGAGAATTTGGAGACGCTGATCGATTTTGTACAGAACCCGTATTTCACGGACCAGAATGTGGAGAAAGAAAAGGGTATCATCGGACAAGAGATCAACATGTATCAGGATAATCCCGATTGGCGCGTTTATTTTGGCCTAATTGAGGCCATGTACAAGGTGCATCCGGTCCACATCGATATTGCCGGAACGGTAGAATCGATCGGTACGATTACCAAAGAGGATCTTTATAACTGCTACAATGCGTTTTATCATCCAAGCAATATGCTGCTCTTTGTGGTGGGCGGCGTGGATCCGCAAGCAACGATCGATTTGGTTCGCTCCAACCAAAAAGGGAAGTCGTATGACAAGCAAGGTTCGATTGAACGGATATTCGATCCGGAACCGGTAGAGGTTGGGGAGAAGCGCAGGGAGAGTAAGCTTGCCGTATCTTTGCCCAAATGTCTGTTCGGCTTCAAGGAGAAGCAGGTGGGGTTGACAGGCGAGGATCAACTGCGGCGCGATCTGACAACCAAGCTGATGATGGATCTGTTGTTTGGCTCCAGTACGGAATTATATCAGAAGCTGTATGAAGACGATCTGATCTCCGATAGCTTTGGCCATGAGTTTAACAGCTCACCTCAATATGCGTTCTCTGCCATCGGCGGAGACACGAAAGACCCGGATGCACTGCTCGCCCGGATTCGCCAAAAGGTTGATAAACTGAAGGAGAGCGGGTTTGAGTCGTCCGACTTTGAACGTGCTCGGAAGAAGAAGATGGGCGGATACTTGCGAATGCTCAATTCCCCGGAGAATATCGCGCATGAATTTACACGCTACCAGTTCAGAGGGGCGGATCTGTTTAAGGTGCTCCCGGTTTATGAATCGATCACGGTGGAAGACGTCAATCGTCGTCTGCAGGAACATATAGACTGGAATCAACTGGCTGTATCCATCGTTGTGAGTCCGTAATGACGTCAGGCATGGGAAAGGAACTGAAACCGATCGGGGAAATGACGGTGCTCATTACGGGCGCCAGCAGAGGAATCGGGGCAGCAATTGCGGAGAGGTTCGCCTCGGTTCGCATGAACGTGGTTATTCACTACATGAATTCGCACGAAGCGGCTAATGAAGTGGCACGCCGCTGTATGGCTTATGGTGCGAGGGTTATGACGATCTCGGCCGATTTGCGCGATAAGGAACAAATCTTGCGAATGAAGGAGAAGCTCCAAAGCCATGATATGGAGCCGGATATCCTCGTAAACAATGCAGGCGTGTCGCACTATGGATTATTGTCTGACGTGACGGAGGAGCAGTGGGATAGCTTGATGTCCATTAATTTGCGGGGGATGTTTCTTTGCTCGCAGGCGTTTATGGGGCGCATGATCTCTCAGCGTTATGGCCGCATTATTAACGTCTCTTCCATCTGGGGGTTGTCCGGTGCCTCTTGTGAGGTGCTGTATTCAACAAGCAAGGGTGGAGTTAATGCGTTCACGAAGTCGCTTGCAAAGGAGCTCGCGCCATCGGGTGTGACAGTGAATGCCGTCGCGCCCGGCGCCGTCGATACCGCGATGCTCAGTCATCTGCAGCCCGATGAAATCCGGATGCTGGAGGATGAGATTCCCGCTGGCCGGTTAGCTCAGCCCGACGAGATCTCTTCACTCGTGTATTTTTTGGCACTGCCGGAGTCAGGCTACATTACGGGACAGGTCATCAGCCCAAATGGCGGTTTGGTAACCTGATTCATCATGGTGGTGCAATTCACCACTCATAAGCGATTGGTTACGGGGACATATTACTATTGTTACTTAAATCTCAATTGCGAGCGAGCAAAAGGAGGATTTAATTCATGTCATCCGTAATCAAAAACTTTGACTCCTGGAAGAAATTTCTGGGCGAACGCGTCGTACAGGCCGAAAAAGCAGGCATGAGTGAAGATACCATCTCTAAGCTGGCTTATGAAATCGGTGATTTCCTCGATGAGAAGGTGGATCCGCAAAACGCATCCAACCGCGCACTCAAAGAACTGTGGGATGTGGGTAACGAGGAAGAGCGTCACGTTATCGCAAGGCTGATGGTGAAGTTGGCCAAGAATAACGCATAATTCATACGCAAAAAGCCCCCCGATAGCGGGGGCTTTTTGTCAAGAAAAAAGAATGTAATTTTCCTGTCACCGTTAATACTTGCCTTTCAATTTCATTTTATATATCATTAACGTGACCCATTTATAATTTGACCTGTTTCTGCAGGCTTTTTTTCGCTGCAATTTGTCGAATAATGATGGAAAAGAAGTGCAAAGAGGTGTCTTTGTGGAATCGAATCAATGGTATATGGAATACAAGATACATAAGAACCGTCCCGGTTTGCTTGGGGATATCGCTTCCGTGCTTGGTATGCTCGAGGTCAACATCCTGACGATCAACGGTGTCGAAGGACAGACGAGAGGTATGCTGCTGGAAACGGATGATGAAGAAAAAATCATTCTGATGGGCAGAATGTTGAACAAGGTGAACAATATTACGGTTACGGCCTTAAGACCGCCTAAGCTGGTTGATATTTTGGCTGTGCGACATGGACGATACATCGACCGGGACTCCGACGATCGTAAAACTTTTCGTTTTACGCGCGATGAGCTCGGTTTACTTGTTGACTTTTTGGGTGAAATGTTCAAGAGGGAAGGTAATCAAGTTATTGGTCTCCGCGGTATGCCGCGTGTCGGCAAGACAGAGTCGATTATTGCCGGCAGTGTCTGCGCCATGAAGCGCTGGGCATTTGTTTCCTCTACGCTCCTGCGTCAAACGATTCGCAGCCAGCTCTCCGAGGATGAGATGAACCCTAACAATATTTTTATCATTGACGGGATTGTGAGTACGATCCGATCGAATGAGCGTCACTATCAGTTGTTGCAGGATATCATGGGCATGGAGAGCACGAAAGTGATTGAGCATCCGGATATATTCGTGCGTGAATCCGAATATTCCTTTGACGATTTTGATATTATAATCGAATTGCGAAACAATCCGGACGAGGAAATCGTTTATGATACATTCACGGGCTCTTATAGTGACGATTTATAATGTAAATAACCACAACAATCCAAGTAGGAGGTGATGGCATGTCCGAACTGGGACAACAATTAAGGGAAGCGCGTCTGCAAAAAGGCATGAGCCTTGATGACGTGCAGGAAATGACAAAGATACGCAAGCGATACTTGGAAGCCATCGAGGCAGGGGATTACAAAGTTCTTCCCGGCAGTTTTTACGTGCGTGCATTCATCAAAACCTACGCGGAAGCGGTGGGGATTGATCCGGAAGAACTGCTCGAAGGACATAAGCAGGATGTACCGAAGAATGAACCTGAAGCGACAATGGAACCCGTTATTCAGAAGCGGGCCAGCAGACCGGCGGCAGAGCGGAACATGAAATGGCTGCCTACCTTGCTGATGTGGACGTTCCCGATTCTGATCGTGGGTGTCATCTACTGGGTGGCAGTCATGAATAACAATAGTGATGACGAGCCGCCCGTTGGCAACAATGATCAGACACAGACGGATAATAATCAGGCGCAGACGCCGCAGGATCCACCAGAGGTTCCAGGTGACGGCGAAGGCGAAGACGGACAAGGCGGCGGTGACGGCTCAAATGATGGAGCCGGCGATGATGAGACGGACGAGACTGGAACGGACGAGCCCGATGAGACAACATCAGGCGAGATTACGGTGACGCAAGATCGTACCGAAGGTCGGCGCACGGTATTCAAGGTAACCGGTACAGAGGTTAAGGTACAGATTGTGGCCGGCAGCGACGCCCAGAGTTGGGTGGAAGTGTACCGAGGCAGCAGTGCTTCTGGCGAGAAGCTGTTCTTCGATATGCTGCAGAACGGTGCAGAAGTCAGTTATGATCTGGATGGCCAAGGATTGTTTATTAAGTCAGGCAACTCTGCTGCCACGACCATTACGGTTGGCGATCAGACCGTAACCGATGGCAAGTCGACCTCCAATATCGTATTAGAACCGGCTACCGCTGGCGAATAATCCACTCTCTTCCCGGAAACGATACATAATGGCATGTGAGAACATGCTGTTATTTTCGCTTCTCGAAAGAGGTGGACCTAAAGTGACGGTAAACTGGATCGTATTCGGCTTAGGTGTAATCGTAAGCCTCTTGGGATATTATTTGATTCCGAGTGATTGGGGATATGGAATATTGGGTTTCGGGCTGGCACATATTTTGCTTGGTATTCTGAGCATGTTCCGCCGTCCGATGCGCCAGGAGAAAGCTGGCAATTAATGTGGCAGGCTTCGTTATCGCCAGGCTGTTGGCGGTGACGAGGTCTTCTTTTGGCTTAGAGGGCTATGCAAGATTAGACTTGAGGTGAGCTTTTCCCTATAATAGAAGCATTATGAACATGAAAGGAAGGATTCACATGGCCTCAGAAAATTCATTTGATATCGTTTCGAAGATGGACATGCAGGAACTCAGTAATGCCGTTAATCAGGCAGAGCGCGAAATTGAGAATCGCTTTGACTTCAAGGGGAGCAAGAGCAGCTTGAAACTTGAGAAGGAAGCATTGATTATAGCATCGGATGATGAGTATAAACTGAATGCGGTCATTGATATTTTGCAGACCAAAATGGTCAAGCGCGGACTTTCTCTCAAAAATGTCGACTATGGTAAGATCGAACCGGCATCGATGGGCACGGTTAGACAGCGTCTATCTTTGAAACAGGGGATTGATCAAGAGAATTCCAAGAAGATAAACGTGCTGATTCGCGATTCGAAGCTGAAGGTCAAGAGTCAGATCCAAGGGGATCAGATACGGGTAACGGGGAAGAACAAGGACGATTTGCAAGAGATAATGCAGCTGTTGCGCAAAGCGGATCTTTCGCTTGATCTCCAGTTTACCAATTTCAAGTAGGGCATGCTTTTTTGACAGGGCGTCAGAGGAAATATTATACTTAAACACGATATATAAGGATTAACGTATACATAGATTGCCGGGGGATGAAAGAATGACAGAAAGAAGCAAGGAGGTTGCCCCATGAATTTGCCCAATCGTATCACGTTGGCCCGGATTTGCTTGATCCCTGTCATGATGATCTTTCTGCTGGTCGACTTTGGTTTTTATCCAGATCCGATTGTCTGGGGACAGTTCAAACTGCCATACAATCAGTTGATTGCGGCTTTGATCTTTATCATAGCGGCAAGCACCGATGGAATTGACGGTTACCTCGCGCGGAAGAACAATATGGTAACCAATTTGGGGAAACTCCTCGATCCGCTGGCGGATAAACTGCTGGTTGCGGCCATTCTAATATCTCTCGTAGAAATGGGGAAGATTGAATCCTGGATTGCAGTGGTTATTATCAGCAGGGAATTCGCGGTGACCGGCCTTCGCCAGATCGCTCTGCTGGATGGCTCCGTTGTAGCGGCTGGCCAGTCCGGCAAGATCAAAACGGTCATTCAGATCGTGGCGATTGTTGCGCTGCTGATCAATAACTTCCCGTTCGTTTATCTGGGGATTCCGTTTGACATTATTGCCATCTGGGCAGCTGCCATTATAACGATCTATTCGGGAATCGAATATTTTGTCCAGAACAGGCACCTGCTGAAGGGAACCGGGACATCATAGCAATAGGAACTTCTCCTATTGCTTTTTTCTTCCATGTTAACGAAGTATTGATGTATGTGAACGTCATGTACGACAGACAAGACTGAGACTGACAGATACGGAGGAATCAATTCAGAACATGAGAGCAGAAATTATTGCAGTTGGGACCGAGCTCTTGCTCGGACAAATCGTGAACACGAACGCCCAGTACTTGTCCAGGCAGCTCGCTTCCATGGGAATTGACGTCTATTACCAGACGGTTGTCGGTGACAATATGGACCGGCTCCAAGAAGCGCTGCGGCTGTCAAGCAGCCGTGCGGACATCGTGTTGTTGTCCGGTGGACTCGGACCTACGCAGGATGACTTGACCAAGGATGCATTGGCTTCCTTCCTGGGCAGATCGATCCATATTGACCGGATCGCGATGGACCGGATCGAGCGATTCTTCATGGATCGCGGCGTGGTTATGACAGAGAACAATCGAAGGCAAGCGCTGGCGGTTGAGGGCGGAACGCCGCTGCCGAACGAAACGGGACTTGCCGTAGGTAATGCCATCACGCATGAAGATACACATTATATAGTGCTGCCTGGTCCGCCGAAGGAATTAATCCCGATGTTCGAGCAAGAGGCGAAGCATGGTTGCTACAGCATGTACTGACCCATGAACTGCCTATTTACTCCAAGATGTTAAAGTTCGCCGGGATTGGGGAATCGGCGCTGGACGAGCGTCTGGAAGATCTCATAACTGCGCAGACGGACCCTACGATCGCTTTGTATGCCAAGGATGGCGAGGTTACGGTCCGAATATCGACGAAGGCAGCGGGCGAAGCGGAGGCGATGGCACGGCTGGAAGAACTGGAGGAGCGGATCCGGGAGCGGGGACCTGAATTTATGTACGCAAGCGAGGACGTGCCGATTGAGAAGGTCATCGTCGACTTTATGGCAGATCGCGGCTGGACCTTAAGTGCGGCCGAGAGTTGTACTGGCGGATTGGTAGCTGAGAGCCTGACTTCGATTCCTGGCAGTGCGAGCATGTTCCTTGGAGGCATCATCTGTTATACGAACCAGATAAAAGAAAAGCTGGTGCATATCCCGCATGGGTTGCTCGAAGGCGAAGACGTGCCTGGGGCTGTCAGCGGTGAAGTAGCTGAAGCATTGGCCGAGAACGTGCGTATGGTAATGGACAGCGACTTCGGGATCTCGGTAACCGGAGTGGCTGGACCGGGGTACGCAGAACGGAAGCCTGTCGGCCTGGTCTACATCGGGTTAGCTCAACGGGGCAAGGCGACCGAGGTGCATGAACTGCATCTGCAAGGCAACCGCGAGACGATTCGCCTTCGTGCCGCGAAAGCGCTCCTCTATAGGCTGTGGCAGCGACTCATGAGCTCTAAGGAAGAGGAACAGTAAATATTTTACACATTGATTTGTGTGGCTTATTGAAATTAACACGAAGTATAAGTATAATAGGAAGTACGGAAGAACCGTGGCATATCGATAGATACTGCCACGGTTCTCATTGTTTATATGCGCTCTTCGGGAATCAAGAGGGAGGGAGCCCGTTCCCAAAAAAACGAATGTATGTTCGAAAAAAAGCTTGGCAAACGTACCAAAACAAGGTATGATATGACTATCAATCAACAGTGAAGGGTTGTGGAATAATTGTCAGATCGTCGTGCAGCGCTGGATATGGCGCTTCGTCAAATAGAGAAACAGTTCGGTAAAGGCTCGATTATGAAACTGGGTGAGTCCACCCATATGCAAGTAGAGATTGTGCCAAGCGGATCACTGGCATTGGATATAGCTTTAGGAACAGGCGGCCTGCCGAGAGGCCGAATTATTGAAGTATATGGACCAGAGTCCTCCGGTAAGACAACCGTTGCGCTACATGCTATAGCTGAAGTACAGAAGACAGGTGGACAAGCTGCTTTCATCGATGCAGAGCATGCTTTGGATCCTTCGTATGCCAGCAAGCTAGGTGTAAATATCGATGAGTTGCTGCTCTCCCAGCCAGATACGGGTGAACAAGCTTTGGAGATCGCAGAAGCTTTGGTCCGAAGCGGCGCTGTTGATATCATCGTTATCGACTCGGTAGCTGCGCTTGTACCTAAGGCTGAGATCGAAGGTGACATGGGGGATTCGCACGTGGGTCTGCAAGCGCGTCTGATGTCTCAGGCTCTTCGCAAATTGTCCGGTGCAATTAATAAATCAAAGACGATAACGATCTTTATTAACCAACTGCGTGAGAAGGTCGGCGTTATGTTCGGTAACCCCGAAACGACGCCTGGCGGACGTGCCTTGAAGTTCTACTCCACCGTTCGTTTGGACGTACGCCGGATCGAGAGCATCAAGATGGGTAACGATGTTGTGGGTAACCGCACGCGGATTAAAGTCGTGAAGAACAAGGTAGCCCCGCCGTTTAAGCAGGCTGAATTAGATATTATGTACGGCGAGGGGATTTCCAGAGAGGGTAGCCTGATTGATATCGGCACGGAACTGGATATCGTGGACAAGAGCGGTGCATGGTACTCCTTCTCCGGTGACCGTCTTGGGCAAGGCCGAGAGAATGCGAAGCAATTCTTGAAGGAGCATCCTGAGGTCGCACTCATCATCGAGAACAAGGTCCGAGAGGCGAGCAACTTGTCAACCGCTGTTCCTGAGGCATCTGACAAAGACAAGGAACAAGAGGAACTTGAAGAACAAGAGCTGTTCAAAGTGGAATAGTGCCAGCCCTCTAATAGTATAGGCGGGAGGACCGTCCGGTGTTTTATACGCCAGGCGGTCCTCTTTATTTATTTTGGTGAGATGCCATAACCATACCCGGAAGGAGAACGCGATGAAGGACGATAACAAGCCAGAGGTGGATCAGGCCGAATCAGCAGGGGTTGCAGATTTTCCGGATCATGAGGAATTGACCGTAACCTCGATCGAAATGCTGCGCAAGCCTAGGCATCGATACCGGATTGTCTTCGGTATGTATTCGATGACGGTTCATGAAGATGTCATGCTCAAGTACCGCATGCTGAAGGGGAATGTGTTTCGTAAGGAGGAACTGCTTGAGATCGTGATAGCAGACGAGCGGCAGCGGGCTTATGTTGATTCGCTCTATCACCTGTCCAGGAAACCACGCACATCCCAGGAGATCCGACAGAGGCTGCAACAGAAGGGATACGAACAGGGCTGCATAGAGACGACGATAGAGCGGCTGCAGCAGGAGCGGCTTATTGATGATGCCCTATACGCCAAGATGTGGGCTGAGCAGCGTATTACGAATCATAAGAAGGGGCGATTATGGGTCAAGCAGGAATTGAGGCAGAAAGGGATCGATTCCGCGAATATAGCGGAGGCGCTGGGGGAAGTCAGTGCCGATGCCGAGCTTCAGAGCGCGATGGCAATCGGACGGAAGAAGTGGCAGCAGACGAGCGGCGACGTACAGGATCGCAGGCGTAAGACAGGGGCATTCTTAATGCGGCGCGGCTTTAGTGGAGAGCAAGTGAGGCAGACTTTGAAGACGCTGATGGAAGAGGATGAGGCGCACGATGATGAGGATGACGAACTTTATCCATTCGAATAAACAGTGTTTTCCATTTATATGAGCTGAGTTTACTACATTTGCTGGATGATTCTGACGTTTACCCATTGCTTTCCCTTGACAATATCTTTTTATAAATACTAAAATAAATATGAATCTTTATCATCATAAATTAGAAACCTTTTTCCTTCCAAAAAAGTGACTACTTTGTGAAAGATTCTTATAACGACAATTCATAGTGAAATGTATTCCGTTACTGAAAGCGGAATTTGCGTCCATGATAAGATGTACGCAGTATGGACGACAGCATGCTGTCGGAAAATTTTATGTATGAATGAGTAACCTGACAATTGCACATTTCCCAAGGGATGCCTTGGAGGAAACAACGAGGAGGTGAAACAGATGCTGGAGACATGGATCTGGATCATAATCGTTCTCGCTGTAGCCGCTATATTCTTTTGGTCCGGTTATTTTATTCGCAAATCCCTTGCAGAAGCTAAAATTTCCAGTGCCGAGCATGCCGCTTTGCAGATTGTAGAGAGTGCGAAGAAGGAAGCAGAAGCATTGAAGAAAGAAACGGTTCTTGAAGCTAAAGATGAAGTTCACAAGATTAGAGCCGAAGCTGAAAAAGACACTCGCGAGCGCCGTAACGAAATTCAACGGCAGGAGCGCAGATTGTTGCAAAAGGAAGAGTCGCTGGATAAAAAAATAGAATCTTTGGAACGTAAAGAAGAGCAAGTGGCGAACAAAGAGAAACGAATAGAAGAGAC
Organism: Paenibacillus sp. JCM 10914; assembly: GCF_001315105.1. GTDB lineage: Bacteria > Bacillota > Bacilli > Paenibacillales > Paenibacillaceae > Paenibacillus_AQ. The sequence goes on from NZ_BAZR01000002.1 coordinate 107,234, forward strand.
CCAGCAGCAAATCGACGCAATCTACAAGAAGCAAACGACGGAGTTGGAGCGAATCTCCAACCTGACGATGGAAGATGCACGCAGCATTATTCTTAGCAATGTAGAGCAAGAAGTTCGCCATGAGACGGCTCAGATGATCAAAGAAATCGAGCAGCAGGCGAAGGAAGAGGCAGACAAGAAATCCCGCGAGATCATTACATTGGCTATTCAACGCTGTGCAGCCGATCATGTGGCGGAAACGACGGTTTCTGTTGTCACCTTGCCAAATGAAGAGATGAAAGGCCGGATCATCGGACGTGAAGGCCGAAACATCCGTGCGCTTGAGACCCTTACCGGGATTGACCTTATTATCGATGATACTCCGGAAGCTGTTATTCTCTCCGGATTCGATCCGATTCGTCGCGAGATCGCGCGTACCGCGCTTGAGAAGCTGGTAGCTGACGGACGGATTCATCCGGCACGTATCGAAGAAATGGTGGAGAAATCCCGCAAGGAAGTGGATGACCGCATTCGCGAGTATGGGGAGCAGGCGACCTTTGAGGTTGGCGTGCACGGTCTGCACCCGGATCTGATCAAGATTCTGGGTCGACTGAAGTTCCGTACAAGCTATGGACAAAATGTGCTGAAGCATTCCATGGAAGTGGCCTATCTGACCGGCTTGATGGCTGGGGAATTAGGCGAAGACATCGTGCTTGCGAAACGCGCAGGACTGTTGCATGACATCGGTAAAGCGCTGGATCATGAAGTGGAAGGTTCGCACGTTGAAATCGGCGTGGAGCTGGCGAAAAAGTACAAGGAACATCCGGTGGTTATCAACAGTATTGCGTCTCACCATGGAGATTGCGAAGCAACATCGGTTATTGCGATGCTGGTCGGCGCAGCAGACGCCTTGTCGGCAGCCAGACCAGGCGCGCGCAGAGAGACGCTTGAGACGTATATTCGTCGTCTGGAGAAGCTTGAAGCGATATCGGAATCCTTCGAAGGCGTTGAGAAATCGTACGCTATCCAAGCGGGCCGTGAGGTTCGCGTGATGGTACAGCCTGAGAAGATCGACGATGCGGAAGCGTTCCGCCTGGCGCGCGATATTACGAAGACCATTGAGAATGAACTGGATTATCCAGGTCATATCAAGGTGACCGTTATTCGCGAAACCCGCGCGGTAGATTACGCGAAATAGAATGAGTTCGAGAAAAGTGGCCGGTATAACGGCCACTTTTTATCTTTAATTGGTATTTTTTTTGAGGGAGTGATTGTCATCAACGTTTTATTTATCGGAGATATCGTCGGCAGCACGGGACGTAAAGCATTAAAGGCTTCGCTTCCGGAGCTGAAGTCCAAATATAATCCGCATATCATTATTGCCAATGGCGAGAATGCGGCATCGGGCCGGGGCATCACCTCGGCCATTGCGAACGAATTTTTCAATTGGGGTGTGCATGGCATTACGCTGGGTAATCACACATGGGATAATAAAGAGATTTTTGAATTTATCGACGATGAACCGAGAATGATTCGCCCTGCCAATTTTCCTCCAGGAACACCGGGGCGCGGCTACACCGTGATCAAAGCGAACGGGAAACAACTGGCGATTGTGAATCTTCAGGGGAGAACCTTCCTGCCAGCGATCGATTGTCCGTTCCGTGCAGCGGATGAGATTGTGGACGAGCTTCGACAGAAGCATGCGTGTATACTCGTGGACTTCCATGCGGAGGCAACCTCGGAGAAGATCTCGATGGGCTGGCATTTGGATGGACGAGCTTCGATGGTAGTTGGTACGCATACCCATGTACAGAGCAATGACGATATCATCCTACCAGGGGGAACAGCCTATATCACCGATACGGGTATGGTCGGTTCTAAGGAAGGCGTGCTCGGCATGCAGCGCGATGCCGTGTTATACAAGTTCCAGACACAGCTCCCAGCTCGTTTCCAGGTAGATGAGGGCAAGTGGCATTTTCATGCCGTATGTGTGGATATGGATGAGGAGACTGGGCGGGCCCGGAAGATTCAGAAAATCCGCATGTATGAAGATGAATGGCGTATGGATTAAAAATTTTGAAATCCGTTTAATTAAATTAGGTACGGTTGGAAAAAAGAAGGAATCTTTTCCCCTCTCACGAATAACATCTAGTAAGCGGAAGCAAACCATCACTCAACATTCCCAGGGGAGGTACTTACCATGGAAGTATTAAAAGTTTCAGCAAAATCCAATCCCAATTCAGTTGCAGGGGCGCTCGCTGGAGTTCTAAGGGAACGTGGCGGGGCAGAGCTGCAAGCAATCGGAGCGGGGGCACTAAACCAGGCTATTAAGGCAGTAGCAATTGCCAGGGGGTTTGTAGCACCGAGCGGAGTGGACTTGATCTGCATTCCTGCTTTTACGGATATTGTGATTGATGGCGAGGACCGGACGGCGATTAAATTGATCGTGGAGCCTAGATAGATTTGTGACCACTTGAGGATTTAGCCTGTTTACCTTCAGGGGGTAAACAGGCTTTTTGCTGTGATAGATGGGAAGGGAGCTGAGCCATGGTGCTGACGGTCGATTTTCATTGTGATGCGCTGAGCAAGTTATGGGAGGATCCGAAAGCTTCGTTTGTCGACGATCCAAAACTCGATGTATCAAGGGAACGGATGACGGAGGGCGATGTAGCACTGCAAGTGTTCGCCGTATTTCTATCGAATCATTACGGGCGTGCTTCCTTTGAGCGTGTGTTATCCCAACTGGAAATCTTCCGTAATCGAATGGTCAGGCCAGCTCTTCTGGAAGCATTGTTGTGGCGGGAGCAGGTTCAGCAGATCGGACACAGTCGACGGAAACGATATGGGATTCTGTCATTGGAAGGCGTTGACGGGATCGAAAGTAATCTGCACTATGTCCAGCTCTGTTATGAGCTTGGCGTACGCTTTATGGGGATTACCTGGAATTATGCCAACTGGGCGGCGGATGGTGTGCTAGAGCAGCGAAATGGAGGTTTCACGGAGCGCGGACGCGAGCTTGTGGAGAAGTGCCATGAGACAGGATTATACTCGACGTATCTCATCTATCCAGAGCAGGCTTCTGGGAACTGACCGACCTGACCAAGCGACCTATCATCGCTTCCCACTCGAATGTTCATTCGGTATGTTCGCACCCCCGGAATTTAGACGACGACCAGATTCGGGCGCTGATCGCTTTAAACGGCATGATAGGGATCACTTTCGTACCCTGGTTTGTTCGCAGTGGGGTGAAGAAGGTGAAGTCGGAAGATTTGCTTCCTCACCTGGAGAAGATATGCGAGCTTGGCGGAGAGCGGCACATTATGATGGGTTCGGATTTTGACGGAATTGACGAATGGATCGAAGGCTTGGAGCATGCCGGTAAGTATCCAGATTTCGTTGAGATGTTGCTGAAACATTATCCTGAGCCGATAGTTCAAGGCTGGATGTCGGGTAATGCACTTCGTTTTCTGGAGACGAACCTGCCTTCGAAACCAGACACTGTGCGAGAAAGATAACGAAGCTAAAAATTTGACAATATTGTTGCGTTCATGCAAAAAGACACAATAAGGCGCCTGGAAAGCTGGGGGTGCCTTTTTATTTTGCCGTCATAAAGAGTATAATAGGGGAGGAAAGTACATCTTAGAAAACCTAGAGAGATAATCAAGGAGTGAGAGACAGATGAGTAAAAAGGTACCTGTGGGTGTATCCGCCCGCCATATTCATTTAACTCAGGAGCATATCGAGGTGCTATTCGGCCAGGGATATGAGCTGACAGAGCTTAAGCCACTGTCCCAACCAGGGCAATTCGCCGCTAACGAAACGGTTGCGGTGATCGGAACGAAGGGACAATTCGATAAAGTAAGAATTTTGGGTCCAGCCCGTCCGGCTACCCAATTAGAAATATCTCGCACAGATTCTTTTGCGATTGGCGTAAAAGCGCCTGTACGCGAATCTGGCAATATTGAAGGAACGCCAGGGATCACGATTAAGGGCTGCCGGGGAAGTGACGATCCAGCAAGGGGTCATTGTTGCTGCCCGTCATATTCATTTCCATACATCCGATGCCGAGCAATGGGGGATTCAAGACAAAGATATGCTGAAGGTTCGTCTCGGCGGTGAGCGCGGACTGGTGCTGGAGAACGTGGTTGCACGCGTATCAGAGCATTTTGCACTGGATATGCATATCGACACGGATGAAGCTAATGCTGCAGGTGCAAACAACGGAGACACAGCAGAAATTATCGATTAGTCTGTCATTTAAGAAAGAAGAGTCTGAAACCGATGCTTAGTCGATTTCAGGCTCTTCTTTCGTTGGAATAGAGCTTCTGAAGCTCTAGGATGGTAGCTTAGCCCTAAAGATCATGATATAATTTGATACAGTCAAACTTGCATGACAGAGATTCAGTGGAATTAAGGAGTGACCTAGCATGGCCAAGGATAGTAAGGACTACTCCAAGTATTTTGATTTTTCTGGAGCCAAGATTCTTTCCGAAGATGAGCATGGGAAGAGAATCCGTATCAATGGGCGGGAAATCAACATTCTATCGGAGCCTAATCATAGACAGGAGAAACAGCGCGGCAAGCAGAGCATCGAGGTGCTGTACGATACAGAATTGCCGGAGGAATTCAAGACGATCGGAACTGGCAAGCATTACATCGTCTATACGTACGGCTGCCAGATGAACGAGCATGACTCGGAGACCATCAAAGGTTTGCTGGAGCAGATGGGTTATCAAGCGACAGAAGACCGGAAGCAGGCGGACGTCATTCTGCTAAACACCTGTGCGATTCGCGAGAATGCAGAGGACAAGGTGTTTGGCGAACTTGGCCACCTGAAGCATCTGAAGACGGAGAAGCCGGATATGCTGCTCGGCGTATGCGGTTGTATGTCCCAAGAGGAATCCGTCGTGAACCGCATCTTGCAGAAGCATGGTTTCGTAGACCTGATCTTCGGTACGCATAACGTGCATCGCTTGCCACATCTGATTCAAGAGGCGCTCCTCAGCAAGGAGATGGTCGTTGAGGTATGGTCCAAGGAAGGCGATATCGTAGAGAATCTGCCGAAGAAGCGAGAGGGTCTTCGCGGATGGGTTAACATTATGTATGGTTGCGACAAATTCTGTACATATTGCATCGTTCCATACACTCGTGGCAAAGAACGCAGCCGCCGGCCGGAAGACGTCATCGCAGAAGTGCGGGAACTTGCACGTCAAGGGTACAAGGAAATTACGTTACTCGGCCAAAATGTGAACGCATACGGTAAAGACTTCTCGGATCTAGAATATCGTTTCGGCGATCTGATGGATGATATTCACAAGATTGATATTCCAAGAGTGCGATTTACGACTTCACATCCGAGGGATTTCGACGATCACCTAATCGAGGTGCTTGCCAAGGGCGGAAACCTGGTAGAGCATATCCATCTCCCTGTGCAGTCGGGCAGCACGCAAATCCTCAAGAAGATGAGCCGCAAATACACGCGGGAAGCTTTCTTGGAACTGGCTCATAAGATCAAGAAGGCGATTCCGGAGGTTGTTCTGACAACGGACATCATCGTAGGGTTCCCTGGCGAAACAGATGAGCAATTCGAGGAGACACTGACCTTGGTGCGTGAGGTGGGATTTGACTCCGCCTTTACGTTCATTTATTCTCCTCGTGAAGGCACACCAGCGGCCGTCATGGAGGACAATGTGCCGATGGAAGTTAAGAGCCAAAGGTTACAGCGACTGAATGATGCGATTAAAGAATATAGCCGCAAGAGCAACGACAGCATGATGGGAGCCATTGTGGAGGTGCTGGTGGAAGGTGTCAGCAAGAATAACGATTCGATGCTCTCGGGACGTACGCGAACGAACAAGCTTGTTCACTTCGAAGGAACGGCTGATCTTGTTGGAGGCTTTGTGCACGTGCAGATTACGGATACGAAGACGTGGTACATCAAAGGTGACATGATACAGGAACAAATTACAGCGTCAGATGCGGTATAATAATCCGCAAGGGCGCGAGCATTGCAAGCGAACGACAGATGATGAAGAATTGGAGCGATGAACCTTGGCACACGATCATGTTCGTACGAACACATATGGAATGCAGTCCCACAATTCACGCGAATTAATTATAAGCGATGATATATTGGCAAAAGCAGGCGAGCTCGCAAACCTGATCTCCACGAGTGAAGAAGTGCAGATGTTTAAACAGGCGGAGCAGAAGATTCAGAACCACGAACGGGTGCAGAATCTGATTAAGACGATTAAGAAGAAGCAGAAGGAGATCGTAGCCTTCGAGACGTTTCAGAATAAGGATATGGTTGCCAAAATTGAGCGAGAGATCGAAGAACTGCAAGAGGAGATTGATGGTATTCCGCTCGTGATGGAATTTCAGCAAAGTCAGAGCGATATAAATTATCTGCTTCAGTTGGTTGTGTCCGTTATTCACGATACAGTATCGGAAAAAGTCAATGTAGAGACAGGGAAAGATACGCCGCCAAGCAGCTGCGGTTAGAGGTTTACAAGGTGCGGATCATGACTCCGCACCTTTTCTGTGTTATGCAAGAATTCGGGGTAATGGGGGATAATAATCCAAAGTTCCCTGCATGCAGGAAATCCTTGACATCATTGATAAGTATGTCATAATGAAATTATCAAATTAATATTTATGGTGATGATGGAAATGACGGATCATGAACAGGCGCCACTGGATAGCGCCAAGAAATACAGGACACCCGATGGTGTTCCCGCTGACATTGTTATGTTTACATTGACGAAGCGGGAGAGAAAGACCTTCACCAAGACTCTGCCCATTCGAGAACTAAAGGTAATGTTGATCAGGCGTAGATCGTGGCCATGTGCAGGAATGTGGGCGCTTCCGGGCGGATTCTGCTTGGAGAGCGAGTCGATTTACGATGCCGCCAAGCGCGAACTGAAGGAAGAGACTGGCGTCGATGGAGGACATCTGGAATACCTGGGCGTATACAGCGCACCCGGGCGCGATCCACGCGGCTGGATTATCAGTCACGCATTCTATGCGCTTGTAGAGGAGTGGATGCTGGAGCACCGACAGGCTGCCGACGATGCAGAGGAGGTAGGCCTCTTCACGGTTACAGAAGCACTGGAGGAACTGGAGCTTGCCTTCGATCACCGCGATATTATAATGGATGCATATCGGAAGATTCAGCAGCAGATGCTGCAGACGACGATTGCGAGACAGTTCTTGCCAGTTCATTTTACGTTAAGCGAGTTATATCAGGTTATCCAGACGGTGGTGCCTGAGTTTAAGGAACCGAATTTTATTCGTAAGATCACGTCTACGCGCAGTAGACAGGGTATATTAGAAGAGGCCAGAGACGAGAACGGCAAACCGCTAAGCTCGAATCAATATTCTCAGCGACCAGCACAATTGTACCGGTTCACGGATCACGTACCCTTATTGTCGATCTACACCTAATGAGGTAACAAGACCACCGGTACTCGGCAGGTCATGCCAATCAAAGAGGAGGATGTTCAATGAAGGCTTTGATCGTGATTGATTTCACGAATGATTTCGTGGATGGAAGTCTGCCCGTTGGAGAACCAGCGATTGCGATTCAGCACCGCATTGCTGAATTGACTGCGACCTGCTCCGATCGTGGTGATTACGTGGTTATGGCAGTGGATTTGCATGAAGAGAACGACCCCTACCACCCGGAGACCAAGTTGTTCCCGCCGCATAACATTCGGGGTACTAGCGGACGTGAATTGTATGGAGCGCTGCAAGAGGTATATGACCAGCGGCAATCTTCTATCTATTGGATGGACAAAACGCGTTATAGTGCTTTTAGCGGGACGGACCTTCACCATAAACTACGTGAACGGGGCATAACGGAAGTACACCTAGTCGGAGTGTGTACGGATATATGCGTTCTTCATACCGCCGTTGATGCTTATAACCTCGGTTACGCCATAACAGTATATGAGGATGCCGTCGCCAGTTTTAATTCGGATGGCCATGCTTGGGCGCTTGGGCATTTCGAAAGCAGTCTTGGCGCGACGGTCGTCCGTAGCGGCGACAACCGATAACTTACAGCTTGTACCACCTGGCCTGCCACTTTGGCTGTCAGGTTATACTGGAGGATGATCGCTATGCAGACAGCTGGTTTAGCATTGCACACAGACAAATATCAGATCAACATGATGTACGCGCATTGGATCAACGGCTCTCACCGAACGAAAGCTGTATTCGAAGGATACTTCCGCAAGCTTCCCTTCGGGAACGGGTATGCCGTGTTCGCTGGTTTAGAGCGCATCGTTCATTATATCGAATCTTTGCGATTCTCCGATGATGATATCGCTTATCTTGCGAAGCAAGAAGAGAAATACCAGCCCGAATTTCTGGAGGAGCTGCGCCGGTTTCGCTTCACCGGAAATATATATTCCATGAAAGAAGGGGCGTTGGTATTTCCCAACCAACCGCTCATTCGAGTAGAGGGTTCTATCTTCGAAACTCAGCTTGTGGAGACAGCGCTGCTAAACTTCATGAACTTTCAGACGCTGATCGCCACCAAGCTTCTCGTATACGCCAGGTGGCTGGCAACGACACCCTGCTGGAGTTCGGAACGAGACGGGCGCAGGAGGCGGATGCCGCGGTCTGGGGGGCACGTGCGGCTTATGTCGCGGGATTCCATGCCACGTCCAACATGCTGGCCGGCGAGAAGTTCGGCATACCAACGAAAGGCACGCATGCCCACTCCTGGGTTCAGACGTTCCGCAGTGAGCAGGAAGCATTCGATATCTATGCCGAGGTGATGCCGGATCAAGTTACGCTGCTTGTCGATACGTTTGATACGTTGAAGAGTGGCATTCCGCATGCGATTGTTACCGCGAAGAAACTTGAGGCCAAAGGCAAGCGCATGAATGCCATTCGATTGGACAGCGGCGACTTGGCTTATCTGTCCATTCAGGCACGAAAAATGCTCGATGAGGCAGGGTTATCCTACGTAGGTATCGTGGCTTCCAATGATCTGGATGAAGGAACGATATTGGATTTGAAGGCTCAAGGCGCTAAGGTTGATACGTGGGGCGTAGGCACGCAATTGATTACGGCTGCGGATCAACCGGCCCTTGGTGGTGTATACAAGCTCGTGGAACGAGAAGTGGATGGGCAGATGGTGCCGACGATCAAAATTTCGGGCAACCCGGAGAAAGTATCAACCCCGGGAAAAAAAGATGTCTATCGCATCATCTCCAAAGGCAGCGGGAAGGCGATTGCTGATTACATCTGTTTTCCGGGCGAAGAAATGCCGCCGGAGAATGGAAAGCTGAAGCTGTTTAATCCGCTCCATCCATATATGCGTAAAAATGTGCAAAATTTCGAAGCGATTCCTATGCTGGAGCCTGTGTTCATGAACGGAGAGCTGGTGTATGATCTGCCGCGGCTGGAAGAGATACGTGCTTATCATAACGCACAGCTGGACCAGTTCTGGCCGGAATATTTGCGTAAGCTAAATCCGGAAATCTATCGCGTAAATCTGAGTGAAGCCGTCTGGGAAGTGAAACAGCGCATGATGGCTGAGTTTATGGACATGCACGAGGAATAGGCGTATTCTACGGATACGGTGAGTTTAGAGACATCCTGGCAGACGATGTATTCGTGCTTTCAGGATGTCTTTGTCTTATATAAGAAGGAGTGATCCAGTTGAACAACGAAACCGAGTTTCGCGCCTTTGTCATCCGCCAAGACGAACACGGAGAGGTTACAGGCTCTGTTGAGCAGTTATCGCTAAACCATTTGCCGGAAGGGAATGTTGTGGTTAAAGTTGCTTACAGCGGCGTTAATTATAAGGATGGCCTTGCAAGTACATCGAACGGACAAATTGTCCGCCGTTATCCGTTTATTCCTGGCATTGATATGGCCGGGACCGTCGTAGCGTCTGATCACCCTGAATATCGCGAAGGTGATGAGGTTATATGCACCGGATACGAACTAGGCGTATCTCATGAGGGCGGGTACAGTCAATACGTCCGGTTGAAAGGGGAATGGCTCCTACCGCTGCCCCAGTCGCTGTCCCTTCGGGATGCCATGGCCATCGGAACCGCGGGGTTTACGGCAGCTTTATCGATCGAACGGTTAATTCACAACGGTCTACACCCCTCCCAAGGCCCGGTGCTTGTAACTGGGGCGACTGGCGGAGTGGGAAGCTTTGCGATCTCCATGCTGAGTCGTCTTGGATACGAGGTAGTCGCCTCCACAGGTAAAACAGATCAATCGGGTTGGCTTCATAAGCTGGGAGCTCAAGAAGTCATCCCACGAATTGAAGCGTCTGTCGCAACGAAGGGAGCCATCGCTGCCGAGACATGGGCTGGTGTCATCGACCCGGTTGGAGGTCCGGCACTCAGCACGATCCTCAAGCAAGTGCAGTATGGCGGCAGTGTTGCGGTATCAGGGATGACAGGCGGTGGAAGGTTCGAATCTTCGGTATTTCCCTTCATCCTGCGTGGCGTGAATCTGCTCGGCATTGATTCCGTATATTGTCCGATGAAGAAGCGGGAAGCGATATGGTCCCGATTGGCTGGAGAGTGGAAGCCAGAGAGCGTATTGGTTGAAGGGACCGTGGAATATGAGTTGACTGATTTGCCAGTGCTGCTTCAAGGCATCTTGCAAGGTGAAGCGGTGGGTCGATCAGTGATTCGACTGTAAACTTGCCTTATCGATTGTTTGGCATGTTCGCATAATGTAGCTCACCCACAGGCATCCTAAGGAACAGGAGTAATGATGAGATGCTGAGGAAGGGTGAGTGCAATATGTTCTATCGATGGGCTGTATCGATCATGATGATTAGTGCGATTCTCGTTGCATCAACAGGCTGCTCCAAGCAAGTAGCCAAGGATGAAATGCGCTTATATAACATGAAGGCTTACGAAGAAGGCGCGCGGGAAGCCAGGAATTCCGGGCGAGGATTGAACGGCAAGTTTCTCGAGAATTTGCAGCAATCATTCCGTGATGCGGACATTCGATTGACCAATGAGAGTTACACGGAAGACAACATTGGTAATATTACGTACCAATATCGGATTAATTACGATGCCAGCCAGTTTATCACGGTTTTCGTCTATCAAGATCAAGGCTACCGGGAACAAGGGATGAAAGAAATCTACGGCGTTACCGAAGGGGATGCCAATTCCGCAGGTGGTCATAATCTGATTATCAGTCATGGAGAAACAGCGATCGTATATAGTTCGACAGGCGACAAGACCGATAATTATTATGATCAAGTGAAGAAGATTGTTCCCGAGTTATTAGCGAAATATCCGCGAAGAACAAGCAGTTAACATCATCTCGCACAAAAATCGCTCCCCAGGATGGCAGCTTAATGCTTCCATAATTCCTGTAGGAGCGATTTTTTTTTATATGCTGGCATCTCCAAGTTTCATGCCTATCAGCTATTCCTGATGTTTATATAGCTCATGTTTGATATGGCTTAGCTCTGGCAGTAAAATCCGGCTCATAGCCAGACGAACCGCTCCAGTTGATCCGGGCATGGAGAAGATGGCGGTATTCTTCAGTGTACCGCCGATGGCGCGGCTGAGAATCGCGGCAGTGCCGATATCCTCGGCGAAGCTAAGGTATCGGAATATCTCTCCGAATCCAGGCAGCTCTTTATCGAGCAAGGAGGATACGGCTTCGTACGTCGTATCTCGGCTGGAAATTCCCGTGCCGCCGGTGAGCAAGACTACATCGATATTGTCTTTTTTGGCCGACTCTGTAATCAAATCACGGATGAGTTGATCATCGTCCCGTACAATCGTGTAACCTGTTATGTGATGACCTGCTTCTTCGAGCAAGCTTATCATTAATGGACCGCTCTTATCCGTATGGACCGTACGTGTATCGGAGACGGTGATGACCATGCATTGGACGGAAGCGCCGGCTTGCTGTTTATGTTCTTCGACTGAATTTGGATTGTGCATAAGCAACTCCTCGGATTGGGATAAGACTTGCCGTTGACTTCTTAAATGTAGTACACTCGCTAGCATAGTCATTTGAAGCCAACAAAGGAGCTTGTTAATCGTGGAACCTATAACTCCAATCTATATTCTATCAGGTTTTCTTGGCAGTGGAAAAACAACTTTGCTCACGCGCCTCATTGCCCATTGGAAGGAACGCGGCCTCAAGCCTGCGGTTATTATGAATGAGATCGGGGAAGTGAATATCGATGGTCTCGCAGCAGACAGTGACGTGCCAACGTCAGAGATGCTAAGCGGATGTATCTGCTGTACGATTCGCTCTAATCTGCCCTCCGAATTGGCCATGCTCATTAAGCGGGAACAGCCGGATGTAATCGTAATCGAGGCGACAGGCATTGCTAACCCGATGGAGATTCTGGATGCTACGGCGGAAGCTTCGCTTTATATGAGAATCGATGTCAGACAAATGATAACAGTGATCGATTCAGCCCATTTGCTCACACTGCACGCTGAGCAGAAGGGCAAGACCTACCGACTGATGCAGGAACAGATCCGAGCTGCAACCTTACTGGTATTAAATAAAACGGACCGGATCAACGAGCAGGAGCAGGGTGTCGTGAAAAGCGTGGTGCAGCGCTGGAATCCCCACGCGCCGATCCTGTCCACTGTGAAGTGTGAGCTTGACATTCAGGCTGCTCTAGCGACAGATGGCGATTTCGGCGACATTCGTTTATCGTCCATCGAGAGAAGCCACCCGGCTCATGATCATGATTCTCATGAACATGTAATGTCGTATACCTACTATTTTAGCCATCCCGTAAATAGTGTGGCGTTTGAGCGTTTTGTAGCCAATCTCCCGCGTGATGTGTACCGGGCCAAAGGGATTCTTAGTTTCAGCGATACGAACAGTCGCTTTCTGTTTCAGTATGCCTTTCGAGAGTCGGATTATATGAAAATTACGCCGCCGGAGAGCGTCCCGGATGTGGCGGTATTTATCGGGGAGCATTTTCACAAATCCGAGCTAAAACAGCAGCTTCAGTCGCTTGAACGAAACGGATGCAATGCTGAAGAAGCATGACCAATTGACTACATAGCGTTCCGGTGGGCAGCAAGAAAGTGATTCAATCAGCACATGAGGGTTTAATATCTAGGCATAGCATAATCACTGCAAGGAGGATAACCATATGTTGAATGAACTCAAATATAAACAAACGATCGAAGCTGCTCTTGAATGTATGAACGCTTGTAATGTATGTTATGTATCCTGCCTTAAAGAGTACGAACTGGCGATGCTGCGCGATTGTATTACGCTGGACCGTGAATGTGCAGACATCTGTTCTTTAGCCGCACAAGCGATGTCACGGAAGAGTCCCTATACGAAAGAAATTGTAGAACTGTGCATTAAGGTCTGCCTTGACTGTGCAGAAGAATGTGGAAAGCATGAGCATGACCATTGCAAACAATGCGCGGAAGCATGCCGCAAATGTGCGGAAGCATGCCGTGAACTGCTGGAAATTGCCTAATCCATAAGGATAACGATTCGAACCTGATCTCCTCTCTGGAGGTCAGGTTATTTTGATGGAATTTACATGATCACATGGTGTTCAAGCAGCCGTTCCAGCCCAGGATTGTGGTATAATATGGCGGTACGGATGATCGTTATTTTGGAGATTCTGAAACGGGGTTGAGAGCACTTTGCAGCAACTGCTTACATTAAGCGACGTACATAAGCGTTACGGTACATTAACGGTCCTGCAGCAGGTGAATTGGACGATATCCAAGGGGGAATGCGTCGCTTTGACTGGAGGCAACGGAGCGGGCAAGAGCACCCTGCTTCAGTTGATCGCCAAGCTTGCTCATCCGACAACCGGTTCGAGGATCGAACATATGGAACCGATCATGATCGGGTTTGTTCCCGAACGATTTCCCGCCTTGCGATTCAAGCCTTCGGAGTATTTGAGTCATATGGCTGCTATACGGGGCATGAGCCAGAAAGCGGCTGCCAAGCGCATTGATGCGATCATGAGTGTGTTCCGGCTGCAAGATACGAGAATGACGCTCAGTTCGAAGGGCATGCTGCAGAAAGTAAATGTCATGCAGGCTCTGCTGATGGAGCCGGATCTTCTTGTATTGGACGAGCCGTTGTCAGGTCTGGATGAGTCGTCACAGATGGAAATGATCCGAGTTCTAACCGAGATTAAGCGACAGGGAACCGCGATTGCGATGTCCGTTCATGAACCGCTGCTCATCTCCTCGGTAGCCGATCGCGTGACCCAGATCGATCAAGGCCGGATTGAACGTGATGGCATGCTTGAGCGCAAGCGCCCCCTCCCTAGAATGAAACTTGAGTGTTCCGGTTTAAATGAAGCCGATAAGATGGAACTGGAACAGCACGCTGGTTTCTTATACTGGAGATCCACGGGAACTCCGACTGCCCTGATTGTTCACGAGCGTCGTGCCGATGAACTGCTTCTGCTGATCTTGCGAATGGGAGGTTCCATTGTCAGGGTGGAGCCATGGAATGGAGAGGAAGGCTTGGCCCGTTCGTTACCTTCTTCGGAAAGCGGCGTGATGCAACAATGATGTACCCACTCATCAAATACATGTTAGCCAGCTACACCAGGTCGTATCGATATTTTGCGCCGATCGCTTTTATCCTCATATCCACGTTGTTTATATACTCTTATCGTCCTAACCCGGTCATGGACAGTTATGCTGTGACGTCAGCCATATTATTTATAGGATCTGCCTGGCTAGGGCTAAATTTTTTGAACCATGATCAAGGTCGCCAAGCAATGCTGCTTATCATTCATGCCGGCAGTGCGAAGCGTTATTATTGTGCCCAGTACCTTACCATCAACTTGATAACCGTGGCACTGTATTTCTTTGCTTTGGTTTATCCGATTCTGACTGGGATGTTCGATCGGCCCGTCACAGGAAACGATCTTCTCCTGGGGTTTCTCGGACATGCACTGCTAGCCTTGCTGGGTGTTACCTTGTCCTTGTTTTTTCAGTTCGGGTGGATTGAGAATCAGGGGAGAGCAGCAGGTATGCTGCTGATTGTGATGATCTGTTCATTGGCGGGGCAATCCGTGGTGAACAAGCTGCCTGTTGCGCTGGAATTTGTTCCTTATCTGCTTCCACCGGTATCCGTCATGATAAATATGATGATCCATAACGAAGGAAGCTTAACGTTGACCGTTATATTAACATGTGTTTATTGTTTACTGTACAGCGTAGCTTTACTTGTGATTTATATGACATTATCGATCCGTAAGGATGCGGCTGCATTAATCCGAAAAGTAGGTTGATGTAGCATGGGACTTCCATTACGATAGGGATAACTTGAATAGAATCGGTAAAGAACAGCCCAATATAGAGGAGGATACAATGAAACAATCTCGACTGCTGGACAGTGACCACTCCAAAGAGCTGTTTGCCTATTTCGGATTAGCGGTATATTACTCTCAAGCCCTTGAACAGCAGCTCGCCAATCTGTTGATGCTCATCAAGCTCTCTCAAGGCAACGTACCTTCCGAGGAAGATTTCACCCAACTATATCAACGCAAATTAAGCAGTTCCCTCGGTCAGTTGGTACATGAAATTCAGCACTACTTCCCTTTTTCGGAGGAAGAGACACAGCAATTAAAAGAAGTATGGAAGCAGCGGAATCATATTGTTCATGATTATTTTAAGGAACGTATTCACGAGACTTTCAGCCCTGCGGGACGGACCAGAATGATCCGGGAACTGAGTGCTTTTAAAGACCAGGCCCAAGCGCTCGAGCAGAAGCTGCAGGGATATTCCCGTGAAATGTACGTGAAATTAGGTTTGGATGGAGAGAAAAGTGTTTAGTAGAAACTAAGGCCAGTATGAAACATATTCCAGTTTATCTGCGTCTGAGAGGATAGGAGGTGTAATTATGAAAAAAACAACTAAAATGTTAACGGCACTGCTTGTCACTTCATCGCTTCTAGGTGCTGGCGCCGCCTCTGCTTTTACAGATGTGAAAGAGGAGCAGCCGTTACGGATGGTGAAGGAGCTGCAGTCCAAAGGGATTGTTAATGGAATCAGCGTAGACCGATTCGCGCCTAATCAAGCGATTACGACCGCCCAAGCAATCAAGATGATTGTACAGGCGACGGGCTTAGAAGAGCAGCCGAACTTCAGCGGACGCTCATTCGATAGTGTACCGCAGGGTGCTTGGTACGCTAAAGCGGTCAATATTGCCGTCCAGAACGAGTTATCGGTGACGAGCGATATGAAGTGGAATGATCCGATTACGCGTGAGGATTTTGCAACTTTACTGTCCGAGGCCATTCAACAAACCGGGAACTATCCGGTGGTGATGATGTATATCCATGTGGCCGATGAAGAAGATATGAAGGAAGAAAGCCGGGGAGCAGTACAGTTCCTGTTGTTGACCAAGATCGCAAGCTTGAACGCCAGCAACGAATTCGATCCGCTTCGATCCTTGACTCGCCTGGAGGCGGCTGAACTCGTGTATAACTCGATCGAATTCATCGAAGAACATCAGAAGAATACGGTACCTGCAGAGCCGGAGCAGTCTGAACCTGGTGTAACCACTAGCGTAGTGAAAGTGGATGACGAGCAGAATAAAGTTACGGTAACCAAGGAAGATCTGCCGCATCCTGGTTATGGTATCGACATTACTTCCGTAGACTATGTGAGTGATACAGAAGCCGTTATTTATTACAAGATCGTACAGCCGGACCCGGACAAAATGTATCCGCAAGTGATTTCCAGTTCATCGGACGATGTGTTGGTACCTGCCAAGTATACGAAGATTACCGTCAAATCAGCGGGTACGCTTGAATTTAAGAAATAATGCGCAAAGAAGGTTGTCTTGTGAGAATCCGAATTCTCATGCAAGACAACCTTCTTGTTTAGCTGGCTATGCGATTACACATGACCGCTAGCCAGCTCACCAGCTGGCAGCGCGTTGCTGGATTCCTTCTGATCGGGGGCTGAGGTCACACTTCCTTGCTGGAGCTGATACATTTTATAATAACGCCCATTCAAGGACATTAGCTCATCATGCGATCCCTGTTCTACGATCTCACCGCGATGCAGGACGAGAATCTGGTCCGCACTGCGTATGGTAGACAGGCGGTGGGCGATGATAAACGTAGTACGTCCTCGCTTCAGCACCTCCAGCGCTTCCTGGATCAAGGCTTCTGTTTCAGTGTCAATATTGGCCGTGGCCTCATCCAGTATGAGAATGGCTGGGTTGAAAGAAAGTGCACGCGCGAAGGAGATCAATTGTCGTTGTCCGGCAGACAATGTGCTCCCTTTCTCTAACACGGGCTCGTCAAAGCCTTGAGGCAAATGAGACAGCAACTGCTCCGCTCCGACGTCACGCAGAGCCTTCTCCACTTGTTCACGTGTGATTTCTGGATCGCCCAGGCTCACATTGGAGGCGATGGTGCCTGTGAAGAGATACGGATCCTGCAGCACAATGCCCATATGCTTGCGCAGCCACTGTTTCGGCATCTCCGTAACGGGTTTGCCGTCAATCGTAATCGTCCCTTTCTGCGGATCATAGAAACGGAATAACAGATTGATGATGGAACTCTTTCCTGACCCTGTGTGTCCTACCAAAGCGACCGTCTGTCCTTGTTTCGCCTCGAAGGAGATATTCTTTAGTACGTAATCCTTATTGTAAGCAAATGAAACATCCTTGAATTCCACATTGCCAAGATAACGTGGCATTGTACCGTCCGTTACGTTCTCCCCGGTTTCATCCATCAATTCGAATACGCGTTTCGCGGAGACGATGGAGGTATCGAGCGCGGCCAACTGATTGACCATGCCGGTAATCGGTTGAAACATGCGGCCGAGCAAGTCGACAAAGGCGTACAGGACACCGATGGATACGATGCCGGCACCATTGAGTGACGATGAGCCGAAATACCAGAGTACCACGACAAACGAGATGTTTCGAAGCACGTTGACAAGGTTATGAGTCGTGAACGAGTTTAGGTTCAGCATCTTGTTCTGATGAGCCATATAGTCCGCATTCAAGGCTTCAAACTCTTCTTGCGTCGCTTTTTGACGGCGGAATACACGGATAATGGCCATGCCTTGAATGGATTCATTAATAATCGCATTAATCTCACTCAATCGGGACCGGATGACCGTGTTATAGCGAGTGGCGAATTTACGATAGAGTATCGTCCAGACAATCAGCATCGGAATCACAAAGAGGCTAATGAGGCCCAGCTTAACGTCTAACAGGAACAGGGCTATATATACTCCGGTGATGTATACGGCTCCGGAACTGAAGTTGGACAGAACCGCAACGAACAAATCCTTGACCGCTTCCGTATCGTTCGTGACCCTGGAGACGACTTTACCGGCCGGCAGATTGTCAAAGAAATTGACCGGCAGTCGTTGAATATGCGCGTAAACATCGGTTCGAAGCTTCTGAATCACTCGGTTCGCGGCAGATTGCAGCCAGTACGTACGGCCGAAGACGGTAATCATCGAGATCAACAGACAGATCATGAACAATCCGACGAGCTTGAAGATGCTGGGAAGCTCCGGCTTGTAAAATTCAAATAACTGATCGGTCGACAGTTTGACGGCAGGATACTGGCGCTGCTCTGAAGCGTAAGCGATCGTCATGATGCCATTTTGGAAGTCACGTTTGCCTTCCACCCGCTCGACAGGCTCATCAATAAAATAAAAGCTGCTCCCTGCCTGCACGATTCTTACTTCCTGTCCACGAGATTCGCCTTCTTGAAAGCGGTCCTCGCGCTTATAGTAGCTGCCATTGTATTCTGCAGCGTTGTCAGCTTGCGTTGCTTCATAATAGGGGCGCTCTATGCCGAGAATATGGTCATCGATCATCGCCTTGGCGATGAACGGACCCGCAAGCTCAGCGGCAACCCCGATCGCAAGCAGAATTAATGCGGTGATGAAAGTACCTTTTGCTGTAAGTGCATATCGGAACAGCCGTTTGGCAATTCCGGATTCTTTAGAGATCGTGTGATCTGTCATTTCAGTCGGAGTCAATTAAGACACCTCCTCAGAGGTTAAGTTGTGTTCGACCTGCTGGCGCTCATACTGCTCACGGTACCAGCCGTCTAGTTGCAAGAGCTCTTCATGAGTGCCCTGCTCTACAATCTGCCCGTTCTCCAGCACGACAATCAGATCGGCATGCTGCACGGCGGACAGACGGTGGGTCGAGATGAGTGTGGTTTTACCGGCACGCTTGTTCCGTATATTGTCGATGATTCTCGCTTCTGTTCTTGCATCGACGGCAGAGAGAGAGTCGTCAAGAATGAGAATCTCGGGATCGCTGATAAAAGCGCGTGCGAGTGAGACACGTTGTTTTTGTCCGCCTGAAAGCGCGACGCCCTTTTCCCCTACAAGCGTATCTAATCCGTCGGACAACGTAATCAAATCCCGATCAAAGGCGGCCGTCGTGATCGCTTCCATAATCAGTTCATCACTGGCGTCCTTTTTACCGAATTGAATATTTGCGCGTACGGTCTTGGAGAACAGGATCTGTTCTTGCGGCACATAGCCGATCCAGCTGTGCAGTTGGTTAGCTGCGAGATCCGTGATGCGCACGCCCGATATGAGAATGTCGCCGCTACCAGTCGGATACTCATGGAGAAGCTGCTTCAGCAATGTTGATTTGCCACTGCCGGTACGTCCAACCACGCCAAGTGTTTGACCTTTCTCCAATGTAAAATTAATGTGCTGCAGATTGTTGATCGTTGAAGTCGGATACTTGAAGGTCACATCCTGGAACTGAATTTGTTCCGGATTGTCCAGGCTGACAGGATTCTCGGGATCCTTCACATCCGCAGGGGTATGCAGCGTTTGGTTCACGCGATCCAGTGATGCATTTCCTCGTTGCATAATGTTGATCAGTTCTCCGATGGCGAACATCGGCCAGATCATCATCCCGAGATACATATTGAAGGCGACGAGATCGCCAAGGGTAATCTGATTCTGGAATACGAGGTAGACCCCGTAGGTTAATCCAATGACATAGCTGAGTCCAATCGAGAAATTAATGGTTGGCTCGAAGAGTGCATCGACTTTGGCAACAGCCAGATTCTTACGGTATACATCATCGGTGATGTCTTGGAATCGCTTCTGGTCCGCACGTTCTTGCACATAGGCACGGACGACGCGAATGCCGGCTACCGACTCCAGTACTTGATCGTTCATGTCGCCAAAGGCGTTCTGGGCCAAGGTATAACGTTTATGGATGGCCTTGCCATAGATTACCATACCAATGGCGATGATCGGCATCGGCAGAATAGCCGCCAGCGTTAACTTCCAGCTTACGATGAAGCCCATGGCAAACAGAACAACAATCAAATAAATGGTCGAGTCGGTCATCACCAGCATCCCGAATCCGGCGGTAGCGGCAACGGAACGCAGGTCATTGGTTGCTTTGGCCATGAGATCCCCGGTCCGGTTACGCTCAAAAAACGGGGGGAGCATTCCGAGCAAGTGGTTCATGTATCGCGTGCGAAGCAGTCGTTCAACGAGGTTCGCTCCTCCGAACAAACGGTGCATCCATATGTACGTGGCGCAGTACACAACGGCTACGATCCCGACAATCATAAGTAAATATTTGGTGAGAGAAGCCCAGGTAATCGAGCTGCTGACGATATCGTCAATGGCGTTTCCAAGCAGCAACGGCGGCAGTAATTCAACGAGTCCGCAGAAGATCAGGAGAGCAAGCCCGATCAGATAGCGTTTCTTCTCACGCTTGAAAAACCAGCTTAAATTTTTTAGTACGGCAAACACAAATATCCCTTCCTTTCCAAATATAGCGCTATGGATCATATCCGTCCGCAGCCATAAAAAAAGCACATCCTCCGATAACGGACGATATGCTTTAGGGTCATTATTCACTTATCATTCGCACGGCGATCGTGACTTCCGTGCAGCGGTTACCAGTCTATATGAACGGGATTGCTTACAGTCATATAAGGCTGGGTGTTTATGAGACAGCACCATCGGGGAGTCGATCCATATTCAGTTGTCGGTTGTCATCCAGATGATCTTTATCCATACCGACGAGATTAAACATGACACTCACCCTTTCTTCGTAATTTTACATATAATTCAAATGATCTGGTATGGACTGAATTTTATCACCACGAACTAGAATGTGTCAAAGCATTTTTTCCAAAGGATAGATTGCGCTTCGTTCTTATGTCACTATTTTGTTATCAAAATGATTTGTAACGAGGTGTCCCTTTGCGTTATGATACTTATACAACCTGAAACATACGATTCCTTGCCCCTTCAATTTTGAGTCATGCGGATCATCAGAATATGATGTTAAGGAAGGTGTATGCACCATGCAAATACAAGTCAGTGATCAGGCAGCACGTTGGTATAAAAAAGAGCTCGAGCTACAAGAGGGCACATTTGTGCGTTTCTTTCCGCGATATAGTTCTGGTGGCGGGCTTCACCCTGGTTTTTCGCTCGGTATATCTGTAGAGGAGCCGAGAGATGCTGGTTTGACCGAGCGCTCGGAGGAAGTTACGTTTTTTATGGAAGAACAGGATTTGTGGTACTTGAAGGGTTACACACTTCGTGTGAAATATGAGGAATCCATGGATGACATTTCCTATATTTATGAAGAAGAGGGCGCAGTAAATTAACCTAGTAGATAACTGCAGCGCCATCTAGGGAGAGGAGGTTCCCCAAGATGAGCGTATATCACCGCGATATTCGCCAGTATTTCGGCAAACGTTCGGTGGTCCGCGTGAAAGCGGCGGTACTGGTGCCGAACGAGAATGGGCAGATCCTGCTGTTGAAACGGCAGAATAAGGACGTGTGGGGGCTCCCCATGGGAAATTTGAAGCCGGGTGAGGCTCTTGAGGACACAGCTTCGCGTGAGCTGTGGGAAGAGAGCGGGCTGACTGCGGATGATATGCGGCTCTTGGATCTGGTATCGGGTCCGGAGTATATGAAGAAGCATCCTGGCGGGGACGAGGAGTATTATGTGATCGGCGTCTATGAGGCGACCGGTCTGCATAGCGCCATCCATTTGTCACCGAGTGCGGAGGTGTCGCTGAAGTTTTATAGCTTGGACGAAATGCCGAGCATGGATGCCATTACGATTCATTTATTGGACAAAATACGCAATCGACGTTAATCGTTCCGTCATGGAGGAGTCCCACCCCATACTACCGGGGAGGGACTCCTTTGCTGCTGAAAGCCGCTATACATATTGAGATAGTGACACTTGACGTTCTTTACGGCTGTTCGAGTATCGGGATCTCGAGTGCAAAGTCGAAATCATCAATATCATACACTTGCACGGGAAGAGCGCTTTCAACGATGCGCTGAATCAATTCGTATTGATCGGTAAGGATCGGGGCCTCGACCCGCTGGGATGTTAACAGCAGCTCGGTTTCCACCGGATCGAATGATTCGCCGTAAGGTGCTGTATCCATCGCGTTCATAATGGATACCCGCGTGGATTCACCGACCGGGATGGACGGGCTCGTTGCCCATGGAACCTGCAATGCGCGTTCGATCTTCTTTTTGTTCAGCGGTTCCTCGAAGTAGGAGATCAGTTCGCCGATCTTTATTTTAACATGCTGATCGTCAGCACTATTATTCATGAGGTGTTCATCGGTTGCATGAAGTTCGTATAATTCCAGGATCGTTGTGTAAGGAATAATGTATTCCACAGGCTTAGGGGGTACAAGCAATTGGCCATATATCGCCAACATGACGGCTTCCGTCACGAATGTTCTGGTCATGTATTAAATCCTCCTGCGTGACAAGATACAATGCATAAGTTTTAGAACTAATAAAGCACTGAAGCGCATAATTGTCAACTGCTCTTGCTGCTGCAGCCAGGTGAATGTTACATAAGAGAGGGGCTGTTATCACCATTGAAATCATGGAGAATCTATTATCCGTTCGTTAAGCCCTATATGAAATGGATCATCCTCACGCTCATTATAGGCATGATCAAGTTCGGTATTCCACTGTTGCTGCCGATGATCATGAAATATGTGGTGGATGATCTGCTGATCGATCAGACGTTGTCCATCGAACAGAAGATCGAGCAATTGATGTGGATACTTGGCGGAACCCTCGCGTTGTTTGTCATCGTCCGAGGTCCCGTGGAGTATTTAAGACAATATTTCGCCCAGTTTATAACGAGCCGTATCCTATTTGATATGCGGAACCGGCTGTACGCCCATTTGCAGCGTCTGTCGCTGCGGTATTATCAGAATACGAAGGTTGGGGAGGGCATCTCCCGTTTCATTAACGATGTGGAGCAGTCGAAGAATTTAGTCGAAGTCGGCATGATGAACATCTGGTTGGATATGTTCACGCTGTTGTTCGTCCTTGTCATCATGTTCTTCATGAACGGTGCTTACCTTGGTTTCAATTGCCGTACTTCCCTTGTATGGGCTTGCTGTTAACCTGCTATACAAACGATTGAAGAAGCTCACGAAGGATCGCTCCCAAGCACTGGCCGGCATACAGGCTTATTTGCATGAACGGATATCCGGGATCTCGGTTATCCGCAGTTTCACGATGGAGCGCTATGATCAGAAGAAGTTCGAAGGCATCAACGGAAACTTTCTTAATAAAGCGATGGCACAGACCCGATGGAACGCATTGACCTTCTCGGTGATTAACACCTTGACGGACATCGCGCCGATTCTCGTGATCGGCTACGGAGGATACCGCGTCATTCAAGGAGACTTGACGCTCGGTACATTTGTAGCGTTCTTCGGTTATCTGGACCGATTGTATGCGCCCCTCCGCCGTTTGATCAATTCGTCCACGGTGTTAACGCAGGCTTCAGCGTCCCTGGAGCGGGTTAAGGAGCTAATGGACGAGCCTTATGATATTGTCGACCGTCCAGATGCCAAAACACTCAAATCGGCTGGACAAATCGAGTTTGATCATGTGTATTTTAAATACAATGATAATGGGGAGTGGGTACTGAAGGACATCAATCTGACGATCCGCCAAGGACAGACAGTAGCGTTTGTCGGTATGAGCGGTGGGGGAAATCGTCACTGATCGGATTGATTCCACGATTCTACGATGTGCAGCAAGGGGCGGTTAAGATTAGCGGTCAGGATGTAAGGGACCTTACGCTGGATAGTCTGCGTGGATCTGTCGGAATGGTGCTGCAGGATAATTTCTTGTTTAGCGGATCGGTCCGCGAGAATATTCTGTTCGGGAACCCGGAGGCGAGCGAGGAGGCGATTATCGCCGCTGCGCAAGCGGCCAACGCACATGAGTTTATCTCCCAGTTGCCGCAAGGATATGATACGGAGGTTGGTGAGAGAGGTGTGAAATTGTCCGGCGGCCAGAAGCAGCGGCTTGCCATTGCTCGCGTTTTCCTGAAGAACCCAGACATTCTCGTGCTGGACGAGGCCACCTCGGCGCTCGATCTCGAGTCCGAGCATTTGATTCAGCAGGCGCTGCAATCGCTGTCCACTAATCGTACGACACTGATTGTGGCTCATCGCCTCTCGACGATTACCCACGCGGACCAGATTGTGGTCCTTGAGAATGGCATGATTACGGAGCAAGGCACGCATTCGGAATTGATGAACCTCGAGGGCAGCTATGCCCGGTTGTACAATGTACAGCATCTGGAGGTATAAAGAAGCAACAGCTAACAAAGGTCGAAGACAAGCTCTGTATGAGTCTTGTCTTCGACCTTTGTTCATGTATCTTTGATTAGGATTTGCCAATCAGCAGCGACAACAGCCCGGCGGCGATAAGCGGCCCCACCGGTACACCGCGAAAGAGCGCCACACCAAGCACGGTGCCAACGAGCAGCCCGGCAACCACCGTTGGATTACTTCCCATCAGAGTGGCTCCGCGTCCTCCCAAGTAAGCTACCAGCATGCCTACGGCAATGGCTAGGAGCGACTTCCAGTTCAAGAACGACTCGCCGATGGTTTGCAGGCTGATCTTCCCGCTAGCGAGAGGGGACATGACACCAATTGTCAGTATGATAATGCCGATGGTTAGACCGTACTTCTCCAGCCAGGGGAATGCCTGTTGGAAACCGGTTACCCGGAGCAGCAACAGCGTGAGCATCGCAATCGTGACGGCTGAATTGCTGCTGATAATACCGAGTGCCGCCATCGCAAGCAGAATGAGAGACGTCACATCCATGGAGATTCACTCCTTTATACTTAAGCGTTAGTAGCCAGGTGCTGAGCAATCAACCTGCCGTGGAAACGTCCCGTTTCGATAAACACTTCGTTCGCGTTCCGACCCGATGCGATCACGCCGGCTACGAAGAGTCCTGCCACGTTTGTCTCCATCGTATCCGGGTTATATAACGGTTTCTCCATCTCATCATCCATTTGGACACCGGAAGAAGCCAGGAGTTTGCGATCTGGCCGGAAGCCGGTCAGGGCGAGTACAAAGTCGTTAGGGATGTGCTGCTCTCCGGCTTCTGGCGTTATCAGTGTAATGGAGGTTTCATCAATATTCACGACCGAGGAGCTCAGGTGCAGCTTGATGCGGCCTTTCTGTACCATGCCTTCGAACAGAGGTCTTACCCAGGGCTTAATATTCGGCGATATCGTCTCACCGCGGTAGACCATCGTAACGTCTGCTCCAACGCGAAGCAATTCCATGGCCGCATCCACGGCGGAATTACTGCCGCCAATGATGGCAGTCTGCATCCCGGCATACGGATGGGCTTCGCGGAAGTAATGAGTTACTTTCTCCAAGTCTTCACCGGGAATGCCAATATAATTCGGATGGTCAAAATAACCAGTTGCAATTACGACATGCCGGGCCTGCCGCGTTGTTTCATCACCGCTCCGCAGCCTCGTTTGCACCTCGAAGGTACCGTCGTTTAGTTTAGTGATGGTCAGAGCTTCTTCATATGGGGATATCTTAAGATTATAATGACGAGCTACCCGTCTATAATAGGCGAGTGCCTCGTGCCGAAAGGGTTTATCATTTGATATGGCAAACGGGACATCCCCGATTTCAAGCATCTCAGCCGTACTGAAGAACTGCATATGTGTCGGATAGAGGTAAATGGAATGAACGACATTGTGTTTGTCAATGATTTCGCTGCTGAGGCCTTGGCGGCCGCACTCAATCGCAGCGGCCAGACCGCATGGTCCCGCGCCGATAATTAAGACGTCTAGCATGGTGAACCTCCTTATGTAATAACCTTACGCTATGAATCAGCATTATAATCCTACAGCATCTACAACGATAAATCCAGAATCGGTGATTGACAGCGACTTCAAATTTGATTAACATCTAATTAGATGTTATATAAATTAGATGTATATTAAATTAGATTACCACTGGAGGAGGTGAGGAATCCAATGGAGCAAACAGCGAACGCAGCTTACAAAGCGAGTGTGTTGCGGAACTTTCTGACAGAAGATGGGCGGATAAGCCAGATCCCTGCGAAGTACAAGAAGAAGATCATCATTCTGGAGTATATGGCCGAGCAACTGGAGTTGGGGCGAACGTACCCTGAGAAGGAAATCAACGACTTCATCCAGCAATTCCATGCGGATTATGCAACCATTCGCAGAGAGTTCATCATTCATCACTATATGAGACGAAACACAGAAATTTATGAATGCAACCCACGTGACATGTGGACCAAGTGGGAGCAGATCTGAATGGCCGAGAGTAAACCAACAAAAAAAATCACCTTCCGTCAACCCGAAGGATACCGGAAGGTGATTGTTATACACTATTTATAAGTTAATTAAAAACCAGCAGCAGCATTCTTTACAAGCTCAAGTCCGTTCTGCACAATAACCTCAGCCTCGTCCGGGAATTGGTTATGCCCTTCGATAATCAAGGTCTCAATATCCTGTACGCCCCATTGGCGAAGATTCGCTGTTACGAAATTAACCGCCATCTCCGCAGCAGCCATCGGTCCTTCCGAATAGTTGCCGCCACGTGCATTCAGAATGACCACTTTCTTGCCAGTTACGAGCCCTACAGCGCCTTGTGGCGTATATTTAAACGTCTTGCCTGCCTGGTTCAAGTAATCGATGTACGTATGCAGTACGGCTGGAACCGTCATGTTCCAGAGCGGGAATGCGATGACAATCTTGTCTGCAGCGAGGAACTGATCAATATATTTGTTGACATTGTCGGCTGCGGTCTGCTCTTCCGGTGTCGTTTCCAATCCACGACCTGATTTGAACATGCCGTTGATCGCTGTGCCGTCATAATACGGAAGATTCTCTGCGAACAAATCTAGTTCCGTAATTTGGTCTTCCGGATGATTCGACTTGAAAGATTCCAGAAACTCGTGGTACATCTTAACGCTTACGGACTGTTCAATTGCTCGGTTATTTGCCTTGATGAATAGTATATTTGCCATGATGATTGTGACTCTCCTTAGTTGTATGGTTTACTTTATAAAGTATAGTATATTTCATTTATATCGTTTGTCAATCCTATCAATGAACGATTGTAATATTGCCGGAATAGGTTTCCACTTGAATCATATCGTTGGTTTCTTCCATTGCCTTGGGAGCTTTGACCGTGCCAGCCAGCGCTTTCAGATTATAATAACCGCGGAATGAGGCGTCTGGCGCAACCTTAACGTTACCCGCCCTGCACAGTATGTTGACCTTGTGTACGCCCGTCAAGTCTGCTTGGACAGAGCCTGTCGTTACTTGAATGTCAAGAGGACCTTCCATATCTTTCAACACGATATCACCAGCAACAGTATTCATCTCGGCCTCTGCCTGAATGTTATTGCCGGTGATCTTGCCGGCCACATTCTTTACGACTAATCGATTTGCCTGGATTCGATTAAGCTCTATATTGCCTGCTGCCACAAGAAGGTTCATGTCATCAGCAGTTGCATCATTCAACTGAATATTGCCGGTAAGTGCAACCATGTCCAGTTCTTGAAGACTCGTATGCTGTGGCAGCACGATGGTCATGTTTGCTTTGGGCATTCGAAAATCGAAGCCCAGGAATTCAAATGTATTTGCATCGCTAAAATCCATTCGTATATTTGCATCTATCGGTTGAAATGCGTTTAATATTTCCGCGTGTTCTGGCTTGATGTTACCTTCCAAGTTGATATAACCTGTGTCATCAAGACTTGATTCGAAGGTAATATTCAAATTCAGATTACTTCTGATCTCAAGAAGCTTAATGTCTTGAGACGCTTGCAGGTCCCAACGCTTCTCATAAGAGACAAGATCTTCGTAAAATTTGAATTTGTTCATGGCCATGCCGACGATACCCACCAGGATCAGAACGAATGCCAGGGTAAACAGCCATTTCTTGTTCATGATCTTCATTGCTGATCACGCCCTTTCCATAGTTGAACGTTCCAAAGGGAGTATCTCCGCGTTAACGTTAGTAACCCCGTCACTGCGGAGCGGGTGGCGATGTAGAGCAGGATACCGATTCCCACCAAGCTTACGGTCAAGAATAGTTTGGCTGGATAAAAAGTCCCGTTCATCATAAAATCAAGCAGGACGAATAAGGGACTGATCAAAGTGACGAGTGCGCCTATGGCAAGCGCGGCTCCGCCAGACCACAGTGCGGCCAGGAAGGGTATCATAACGAGCGCGCAAAAAAAGAGTCCTGCTCCGATGACGTATTTCCGTAATGAGAAAGACGCGCTATGATTAGCTTGAAAAACGGTGGGGGAGGCGGGTCCATTTCGATAAATCGGTCACCGAGCGCTTCCTTGGCCATTTCAAACGGATCACCAAGCTCACGTGCAATCTCTTGTTCATTTCGGCCGTTCTGCATACCGATGATAAAATGGGATTCAACGTCCTGTATGAACTCCTTCCGCTCATGGGGAGGCAGAGGAGCTAGACGAGACTCCAGAATTGCAATGAATTGTTGTTTAGTCATATAAATTTCCTTCCTCAATTAAATTGAACACGTTGCCCACAAAAGTCGTCCATTCCTTGACCATGGCTCGCATATAGATCACGCCGATGTCCGTTAGCCTGTAATACTTACGGGGCGGGCCCTCACTGGATTCCTGAAGATAGGTTGTGCAGTATCCCTCGTTAACAAGTCTGCGAAGCAGGGGATATAAGGCGCCCTCAGCGACTTCAATATGTTTGGATACGGCTTGTGCCAGTTCGTAGCCATACTGATCTTTGCGGTGAATAAGCACGAGCACGCACAGTTCAAGAACCCCTTTCTTAAATTGAATGCTGACATCCATCCGGTCGTTCCCCTTTCTGGTCGGTTGCTCATGATGTAAATTTCGAGGTAGTAATTAATAATCAGTAGTGAACCATATTTAAGATAACATCCGGTACTGATTAATGCAAGATACTGAATATAAAATACTTAATACGCCTATTAAAGCCTATCAAAGGGGAAAGAGGTCGAATCATAAGAACATTTGTATGAGATTGGCAAATTCGTTTGAAGAAGAGAGGCCACGGTTATATAGAAGTTAACTGAACATTAGGATCGTTTTTCCAATTCGAGTGGAGGGATGAGCGAAGATGTCCAATATCGACCGGTTTATTCTAACGAAGTTGAACAATTGCGAGGAGAGAACGACGCGTAGAAATTTACTGAAGTTATTTTTGATTCGCATTGAGCGTGCACAGATTGAGCAAGAGCGTCGTCTGTATGAGTTATAGTGGTAGAGAGTAGGAATAAATAAACAAAAAAAGGGCTACCCCTCTTTATTTAGAAGAGGGATAGCGCAAGAGAGTCGTTTTCACTTTTGCTGTGAAGAATTGCCTCGGATCCTTCGATCTCAATGCTGATCAGGGAGTTGAGGCATTTTTGCAGCGCATTTTTACCGTAAGCAATTTTATGCTCTAGCGCGCTGGTCAGTAGCTTGAGCACTTTCTGTACTGGTTGCTTGCTATCTGTTGTAAAATAGACAGGCACCGGCTTATTCTGGAACATAATTAATGTTTTCATTATCCTATCACCTCACGAAAAGTTATTTCATGATAATTGCATTATAATTAACCAATCTTAAAATAACCTTAAATTCAAACAATTAATCAGAATCATTTTTGAGAGAGTGACATTTCTGTGAACGTGCCTTCTTATGGCTGCAAAAAACGTATTACAGCCTATAGATAATATATAAATGGTTCCATAGAACTAGCAATATCTTTCAATAAATAGGAGTTAGGTAATATGACACAAATTGACAGAATGACAGCCTCAATGATATTATTACAATAATGTAACTATTTTATACGCCGTTTGATATAGGTTTTTAGCCTTGGTCTGTGGAAATATATAATATAATGAATATCGCATTACAATGGAAGGTAGGTAAACCGCATGATACTCACCGTGATCAGCGGGCGGAACGACGAGGACTGGTTTGACATTGATGTACCCGATGGATGCACGCATGTGCAGTTAATTGATCTGCTGGGACTACGTTTGTTTCAAGAACCCGCTGGCAAAGAGATTCAATATATACTAGAAGCTAGATTTCCGGAAGGCATGTGGTTTACGGTAAACGGTCACACCAGCCTGGTAGAGGCCGGACTACGTGAAGGCTCTTACATCCGCTTGCAGCGGGCGTTCTCCACAACAGATGAAGAGGCGCCTGTCTTTGGCAGAAGATCGTTGTTTCAAGAAGGATAGATTTGGGTAAGTATCCCATTGATTTGAATTGAAACAATGAGCTTCATGAGATGCTTCGGATTAGGAGGAAGAGACTATGAACGTGTTGTATCAACGTTCGCCGCGAATTAAACCAGCATTATCCAACGAGGAATTGGAGATATTCAGACCCCCTTCAGAACCGGCTAAGCCGTCGTTCTCCATGGTCTCCATCATTATTCCGATTATTATGACGGCAGCGATCATCGGTTTTTATGTTTATATGAATATGAGCGGTAGGATGGCAGGCCCGAATTACATGATGTTGTCTATTTTTATGATGATTACATCATTTACTCTGCCGTTCTTTATGTACTTAAGCAATAAGAAGGTCTATCAGAAGAAGCTGGCAGAACGAAATCAGAACTATCGTGCACAGCTCGACTTACTCCGTGAGGAGATGAAGGTAAGGCAAGAGGATCAAGTTCATACGATGTTTGATATCCATGGTGATCCCGAAGCTTGCTATCAAGTGGTCAAGAATCGGAGCAGCCGTCTGTGGGAACGTTCCCCGGAAGACTCAGACTTTCTGGAGCTATGTGTGGGCAAAGGTCAGATACCTTTTCATGTTCAACTGAAGCCGCCGCGTCCTGACGGTTACGATAAAGATCCGCTAATTGAATCGGCCGAAGCGCTGACTTCCGAATTCCAGACGGTGGAGAATGCGTCTATCGCTCTCCCGTTATTCGAATCCAAGATTATCGGTGTTGTGGGCGGACGTGAACAAGTGCTGAATATGCTTCGGGTTATGGTAGCACAAGCTGCTGTGCGCCATTCCCCGGACGAGGTGAAGATTGCGGCTTTCTACGAGGAGAAGGAATCTACGGATTGGCAATGGCTGCGCTGGCTGCCCCATACGTGGGACGATGAGCGTGACAGCCGTTATTTGGCCGAGCGCAGAAGTAGCGCACACCAGCTTGCTGATGAGCTGTTCACCCAGTTATACCGACGAAAGAGCAATCGGTCTGAGCACGGCAAGAAATCGATCAACATTCCTGCATATATCGTCATTCTTTCGGAGACCCATTTAATCGAGGAGGAGCCACTGCTTCCATTATTAATGGAAGATGCTGAAGCGATTGATGTGGTAACGATCATCTTGTCCGACCGCAAAGAGAGTCTGCCTATGCATTGTCAGCTCATCTTTGAAGTGGATGGTAATCAGGCAGGATATACAATGAAGAAGCAAGACGGCACGGTTTCAAGGCAATCTTTTCAATCTCATCATATCAGCAGGGAGCATATGGATGGGCTTTCCCGTTATATGGCACCGATTCGGTTGAAGAGATCTTCGGCCTCGGACATTCCAAGCGTGCTGACACTATTCGAGATGATGGACTTCCAGCACATACAGGAACTGGACGTACATAACCGATGGATGAGTAACCGGTTCCCGGATTCGCTGCCAGTACCAATGGGGGTTAGAGCTGGGGGCAAGCGGATTAAATTGAATTTGCATGATAAAATAGAACGTCAAGGTCATGGACCACACGGACTCATCGCCGGCACGACCGGATCTGGCAAAAGTGAAGTAATCCAATCGATTGTTGCCTCATTGGCGGCGGAATTCCACCCTCATGATCTGGCTTTCATGCTGATCGATTACAAGGGGGGCGGCATGTCCAACACCTTTATTGATTTGCCGCATGTTGTCGGCACCATTACGAATCTCGACAGCAATCTGATTGAGAGAGCGAAAGTATCTCTTAAGGCAGAGCTTGTTCGCAGACAAAAAATATTGAATGATGCCGGCAATTTGCAGCATATCGACGAATATTACAAGCTGCTACGGAATCGTCACGGTGAGCCGCTGCCGCATCTGGTCATCATCATTGACGAATTTGCGCAGCTCAAGAAAGATCAGCCAGAATTTATGGATGAACTGATCAGCATTGCGGCCATCGGTCGTACGCTCGGGGTGCATCTTATTCTTGCCACCCAGAAACCAGCTGGTGTAGTCGATGATAAGATTTGGAGCAATTCTCGCTTCCGAATATGTCTGCGAGTACAAAGCGAGGGAGATAGTCGGGACATGCTGAAAATTCCGAACGCTGCCTGGATTAACAAGCCAGGCCGTGGTTATTTTCAAGTCGGTAGCGATGAAGTGTTCGAAGAAATGCAGTTCGCTTGGAGTGGTGCACCTTATGTAGAAGAGAAGGATGCACAGGGAACCGTCATTATTCAAGAAGTTCGAATTAATGGCAAGTCAATGCCCATGCTCACGACCGAACCGGCATCCGGATCGAATCGGGAATTACCTAAACAGCTTCAAGTATTTATTGATCATCTAGCCAAGTCTGCTTCCAATCAAGGAATCGAGCGTTTGCCTGGACCGTGGTTGCCACCGCTACCAGAGAGTTTGGATCTGGATGATGTATTGTCCGTAATTGAACAGAGAAGCTCGGACGTATTGGAGAAATCCGGCCTTCTGTCCTATGTGGGCATGGTGGATGATCTCCCTAATCAATGTCAGAAACCGCTAGTTCTTAATCTCGAGCAGGGACATTGGGCGGTATATGGTATGCCTGGACTAGGCAAGACGACGTTCGTCCAGAGTATGCTAATGTCGCTGGCAAGACAGTATACCCCGGACCAATGGCAGGGATATATTATGGATATGGGACGAATGATGCGAGATTTTACAGGACTACCAAATATCGGTGGAGTTATGACGATAGAAGAAGAAGACCGTGTCAAACGCTTATTCCGTTTTCTGGCGAAAACGACGTCTTTGCGCAAGGAGATGATCGCAGAGGCAGGTGTGAAGACCGTTGCCTCCTATCGCCGGTTTAATACCGATCCGATACCGCAATTGGTGGTTGTCATCGATGGATACCTGAATTTCAGAAATTCCTATCCGGATGAGAACGAGATGCTCGAATACTTGCTGCGAGAAGGTGGCAGCCTAGGGCTTACATTCATCATTACTGCAAATCGGATTTCGGATATGTTCGAGAAAGTTCGGAGTAACATCTCACAGGCTGTTACGT
The DNA here is from genome assembly GCF_001315105.1 of Paenibacillus sp. JCM 10914. Lineage (GTDB taxonomy): Bacteria > Bacillota > Bacilli > Paenibacillales > Paenibacillaceae > Paenibacillus_AQ. The sequence goes on from NZ_BAZR01000002.1 coordinate 140,766, forward strand.
TTGAGTTGGCGGATCCGGCCGATTATTACTATGCAGTCGGGCGGCCATCAAGGGCCCCAAGCCAGCTTCCGCCTGGCAGGGGACTTGTTAAAGGTCAGGTTCCGCCACTCGAGTTCCAGACGGCACTTCCGGCTTCGGGATCGGATGAGGGGGATCGATCCTCGGCCCTGCGCGAAATGATCCGCTTGCTCCAAGAGGGCTGGCAAGGAGAAGCAGCGCCCGCAATTGAATCGTTGCCGGAGCAGATTGCACTGTATCCGCTGCTCAAGTCTTATTCGGGCGGTGAAACGACAAGTTCAATCTATCGCGTGCCGGTGGGCGTCGTTACCGATGATCTCGCTCCATTCACGATTAATCTGCAGGATGGGCCGCATTTTATTGTGGCCAGTCCGATGGAGGGGGGCAAGACATCGTTCATGCTTAGCTGGCTGCTCTCGCTTACTTATCATACTTCGCCAGAGCAATTGGAGATATACACGGTGGATACCCGTTACGGAAGCAATGGCTTAAGCCTGCTGAGCGCTATTCCGCACGTTCGTGGTCACGCCGAGAATGAGGAAGAATTGGCCTCTATCGTTTCGAGCCTCTATGAGCGTGTTCAGACGAGGTCGAAGGATGGCGATGATCCGGCTATCTTGTTCATGATCGATGATGCTGACGTGCTGAGTAAGCAGATATCCGATTTTACCCTCAAGGATCAGTTGTCAGCCATCGTGAGGTTGGGCAGAGATCGGAGAGTGCATGTCGTCATTGCGGGCATTCCAGCCGATTTCCCGACGTATGGCGTTGACTGGTTTACGGACATCAAAGCTTTGCAGAATGGATTTCTGTTCGGGACTTTAGATTCTAATGATTTATCGTTCTTCCGAATTCCATTCTCCGAGTCAACGAATAGTTCCGGAGGACTAAAATCGCTCCCGCCGGGTCAAGGGTACTATATGAAACGCAAGTTTTCCAGAGTAAAAGGCGCAGTTCCGTTCGACAACGAGTGGAACGCACAAAAATGGGTCGCAGAAATTCGTGACCGATGGCATGTTGTAGTTTGAGGGGAGGTGGCTCATAATGTTGACGATTCATGCTTCCAAACAAGAGACGATAACACTCAATGACAAGGAATTCTTTTTCCTGGCTGGGATTATCGGATCAGACCGATTGCTGGGTGTGGAAGATCCTTTCATCGGATTTTTGACCGAGGATATCGCAGTTGAATGGGAGAATGCCAAACAATCGCTTCTGGGTAAGCAATACTTAATCCAAGAGGAAGGCGGGGAATTGTCAATTCCGCCAGAAGTCTTCTCTCGGGTTGCAATTGCCGGGCTTGCAGAACGTGCGTGTTGGTTGAAATATGAGAATGAAGAATCTTCGTTTGAAGGATATTTACACGTGACTGACGAACGTGTTATACAAGTGTGCAAGAGTGAAGATGATCATCGGTGCTATATGTTAAGTGAATTAGGAACGATTGAACAAACATGTGATTCAATCGTGGGGGATCTGGCTTTAAGTGAACAGAATTGGGGAGATATCCCTGCGTTACTGCTTAGTCGCAAGGAATTCGGGGATATCTATACGTCAGCTACGGATTACAAGAGCGCTGACATCAGCGATCGACTTGCGCGGCTTACAGATGATGCGGAAGGATCGATCGCACTTGCGAAATGTTTGAAGAACAGAGTATCGTCGGGGGAACTCCAACTGTCTATATGGAACGGAATCAGTTGGGAAAGTCAAAATGCAGCATTTATCGTGAACGAGTCCATGAATTGGCTGCTCCGTATGAGCCTGGAGGGAGACCAGGATTGGTTAACGGCGGCGCCAGCAACCAAAGAACAGTTTCGTCATATGATTCTTACGTGGTTAAAACAGTAATAGAGCCTGTATGAAAGGTGAGGAACCATGCGTATTTCTGTCGAGCCGGAATCTCTCCGGACGTTAAGCCGTCAGCTGCTGCACAGTGGCGATGAATATTTGGCGATCACAAGAACGCTGAGCCACGCAATGAATTCACTCGTCTGGGAGACTTCTCTCAAGGCGGCGGTTGTTGATGAGTGGCACTCCGCTCAAAGCCTGGGAGAACATCTGGGTGTTCTTCTAGGGCAAATGGGCAAGCAGCTCCAACGTAAAGCGGATCAATTCCAAGAAACGGACCATCAATACCATTCGATTCTGGACCATGTCATCCATAGTACCGTTTCTCCGGCAACGTTGTTTAATGCATCTGGAATGGATGGACGTATTCTGCCCGAATATGGAAACACCATCAATGTGATATCGAACCCGAGCTCTGTTGCTGCAGCTGTCGGCATGTCGAGTGGCGATAATGGAAACTCGGCTAAACAAGCGGCTTTGGCTGGCCAAAGCTGGACCTTTACAGATCCGTCAAACTTGGGTATTGCGAATTGATGAGTTTCGCTTCATTGGGATAATATGGGTTGGCAAATGTTTCAAATTGGGTCATATAGGGTAACTGGAAATTAGGTCTGAGGACATTTTGATAATCTAAAGGTCTTAGGCTAAGATGTCAGGTGTCACCAGTAATTGAATTTCAAGGAGGTTTCATACATGGCAGGACGCATTTTAATTACACCAGAACAAGTAGAACAAGTAGCGAATCAATTCAAGCAAAGTGGGGATCAGAGTCAACAGATCGTAAATAGCCTGACTCAATCCGTTAACGGAATGGAAGGTCAATGGGACGGTATGACCAAACAGCGCTTTTTCCAAGAGTTCCAGGAAGCCAGCCGTTTGATGAATTCTTTTGTTCAAACACTCGACAGCATCAGTAATGAGTTGAAAGCCATCGCGCAAAAGTTCCGGATGGCGGACGAATCTCGTTAAGACGAAACTGGCGGCTGAGGACTTTTTTTTCATATGTTTCATAAAGAAAAAACCGGGTGTTCTGATAACCCGGTTTTCTTGCAATCTTAGGTGAGAATGCCATGTAACACCAGTGATTTACACCGGTGAAGGAGTTCAAGAGAGGTGATGTTTATGACGTTTCAGCCAAATCCGGGCGATGAGATAATGGTCAATGGAAGAGCTTATACCGTAGGCCAGCATCCCGCAGCTCCGGGTGTAGCATATGCCAAGCAGGAAGGCAGGGAATCGTATACCAGCTTATACCAGTCCGAGGCGAAGTTTACGAAGCCAAGGCACTGAAAGTATTTTTTCCGAAATTTAGAATACCCGCCATGGTCTATCAATCCGAGCATTTGGGCAATTATCGAGAAATGCCGGGATTGCGAGTCAGCAGCCGTGAGGTGCTCACTCCCGAAAGAAACGGAGATTTGATTGCGAAATATCCGGATTTGCTGTATGCGGTCATGATGCCATGGATCCATGGGAATACATGGTTTGATGTCGTAAGCGATCAGCGGAATTTGGCGCGATCTGAAAGCTTGATGCTGGCCAAGGCTTTGGCGGCGATCGGTTCGAGCATGGAGCAGCGCGGATTGGCTCACTGCGACTTATCTGCGCCTAACGTCATGCTTCCGTTTTTTTCGGAAGTGAAGCTGCCAGAAGGTTCTGCTGCAGTTGAACTGGTCGATGTGGAACAGATGTATAGCCCGAAGATGGATAGGCCAGACGTCCTGCTCGCTGGGTCCCCCGGCTATGCGGCGCATCGAACCGTGCACAGCGGACTATGGAGTGCCTACGCAGACCGTTTTGCCGGAGCGATTATCATGGGGGAGATGCTCGGCTGGTGCGACCCTGCCATTGTCAATCGGGCCTGGGGAGAAAGCTATTTTGACCAGCACGAGATGCAAACCCCTTGTGAGCGTTATTTCTTACTGAAGAAATCGCTGGGACAGCGATGGGGTAACGGGATCTCCGAACTATTCAGCCGAGCATGGGATAGTCAGGATCTGAGCAGTTGCCCGACTTTTGGGGAGTGGCTGATTGCCATATCCGCATTGTCCGAAGAAGAAGTCGCTGCTGTTGATTCGCAAGTAGTAGAACCATCGTCGGTGGAGGCATCGGCTGCATCCGATACAGAAGAACCAGCAGTTAAGCAGGATGAAGGTACAGAGGAAGTGAAGGAAATTCCTGCCGAAATCATGGCGTCGCTCGGGATCGAGCCTGGGACCAGAGCTGTGAATGATCACGTCGTTGAGAGGCTGTTTCATCAAGCGCGGGATTTGGAGCAAGCGGGTAATTTGTCCGGGGCATTAGAGATATTTAAGTCTGCCTATCATTTCGTCAAGAAGGATAGTCCGCTCGAAGTGGAGCTTGCTGCTGCCATTCAAGGACTTAAAGCACAGTTGGAACCGGCTGAAGATACTACGAACAAAGGGTTCAGGGCCATCCTGCAATCTCGTAAATTTATGATTGCAGGGGCAGCCGCAATCGTGATCTTGGCAGGTTCCGTCGTGACCGTTAATCAAATTCTGGCGGACAAGACGGAGAGTAGGCAATTGGAAGCACAACTGCTCGCCGAGCAAGAGGCTGAGGCTGCACTGCGTTTGCAAGAGGAGGAGAAAGCCCGACAATTGCAGGAGGAAGAAGCAGCAGCTAAACAGGCAGAAGCCGCGAAGCTGGCTGAAGAACAGAGGCTAAAGGACGAGGCGGCTGAACAGGAAGCCATCGCACAGAAAGAAAAAGAGCGTGCAGCATTGCAGGAGAAGTATGATCGACAAGCCAAGTACGAGGCGTATTTGGCATCCGTCGAAGAGAAGAAGCAGCGGCAGGAATTGCAAGCAAAATACGATAACCAAGCGAAGTATGAAGCATACCTGGCCCAGCAAGCAGAGCAGAAGAAAAAAGCTGCCGAGGCGGAGGCTGCAGCCAAAGTCGCTGCTGACGCTGAGGCTAAGCGCCAACAAGCACAAGCAAAGGCTGCCCAGCAGGCTGCTCAAGCAGCTAAAGCAGCTCAAGCACAACAGCTTCAGAAGCAGCGCTCAGAGAATGTGATCGAGCTTGTCGCGCTGTATAACAAGGCATATAATGCCCAGGTTGCCGGGAACAAGCCGCGTGCCAAGAATTTTGCCCGCGAGTTTATGGATGTATATAACAAGGACACCGCTTATTATAAAACGGTTGGGAAGATGAGCAGTCGTCGCAATAATCTTAATGCTTTCCTAAATGACGACAGCCACTGGATACCAAAGCTGTAGAGAATTTGAGATGACCAAGGGGTGAACGATTGTCACGATGAACTATACCATTCAAGCTTCGCAGCGCACGCCTGCGCTCATTATATATTTAATCGATATTTCTGCATCCATGAACATGCTGATGGAGAACCGCAGACGGATTGATGTGGTTTATGAAGCTTTGTCATTGGCTATTCGGCAAATGGTATTCCGATCCACCAAGGGCAACCGCTTGACACCAAGGTACCGGATTGCGATTCTTGCATATAGCGATGACGTGTATGATCTGTTAAATGGCATCAAGCCGATCGACGAGATTGCCGCGATCGGGTCACTGCCAGACTTGACGCCGAAAAGGTTCTCCGATTCAGCAAAAGCATTCCTCCAAGCCGAGAAAATTCTGCAATCGGAGCTCCCGAATATGCAGGATTGTCCTGCTCCGCTCGTATGCCATATGACCGATGGGGTATCCACCGGTGAAGACCCTGCTCCGATTGCCCGCCGTATTATGAGCATGAGCGTGCCCGATGGCAGCGTGCTCGTCGAGAATATCTTTATTTCCGACCATCTGATGGATCAGCCGATTACGGAGCCGAGGCGCTGGAAAGGAATCATGGCTGAAACCCCACTCGTGGATGAACATGCGCGCAAGCTGAGAGCGATGTCTTCCGTGCTGCCTGACAGCTATCGCGAGATGCTGGTGGAGGCTGATTATCAGCTAGGTCCAGGGGCGTTGATGATGCTTCCTGGCACGTGCTCGGAGCTGGTGTCGATCGGATTCCAAATGTCGGCCGCCACACCGGTGAGGTAACCCGCGATGAAGCGAGAATGCCCTAGTCGTATCGTTGCTCGGAGCCTGCGTAAATCGAAGTCAGAGGCAAGCGCCTATTATTATGAGAGCAAACAGACAGCGGATGAACCGGTTATGACGATCTCCGATGCCTTTACCTGCCGATACGCATATGGCAGAGCAGCAGAATCCGTGAGATTATCTGAGAAGGGACAGGATTATGTCGCCTTCTCAATGGATGAGGACATATGTCATTTTGTACTATGTGACGGAGTAGGTCTCAGCTACCGGGGGGATATAGCTTCCCGAATGCTGGGGCAGGGGTTGATGAAATGGCTTGATACCCGTCAGGATCTGACATCGGTTTCGCTGGAGCGCAAGTTGCAAAATCTGACGCTTACGACGAACCGTGAATTGTCGGAACTAACGCTGGACTCTGCAACGCCGAAGCTGCTGCGTGAGGTGTTGGAGGAGAAGCAGCGACTGGGTAGCGAGGCTATGTACATATGCGGACGTATTATTTTGCCTTCGCGGACGCACCGAAAGGGTCAGATCTGGTTAGCTTGGCAGGGTGATTCCAGGGTGCGCTTATGGCATCAGCAGCAAGAGTTAACCTCTGTCTTCGGTGACGGATTTCGCACAGCAGAGCGCTGGTCATCCCGAAGAGGACCGATAGGCGGCAAGCCCCATGTATATCAGGGCAGTCTTGAAGCTGACGACGGATATCGTTTGCAGGTATACAGCGACGGTCTGATTGATCTGGACCCGGTGAAGGAACCGATACCAGATGAGCAAGTGCAGTTGCTGCTCAATGCACAGCATACCGGGGGATTGGAGGATGACGCATCCTTTCTCGAGATTATGTGGTAACATCATGAGCAAAAGCATTAATTCTAAAGTAAATGATTATAAAACACGCTCTTTTGGGTAATCTTGTGACAGATAAAGGATTACGGATACCCTATGAAGGAGCGTGTTTTGTTATGAATGAAGGTATTGGACGTTTTCAAGGAAGAACAGCTATCGTGACAGGAGCTGGTTCGGGCATTGGTAAAGCTACGGCGATACAGCTTGCCAAGGAAGGCGCGAATGTCGCTTTGTTCGATCTGTTAGACGAAAGAACGCAGCAGGCTGAACGTGAAATCAACCAGTTGCGCAATGGAGCTGCCAGAGCGTTCGACGTGGATACAAGCGATGCTGACCGGGTGGAGAAGGCAGTCCTTGAAACGGTCGAAATCTTCGGCGGGATTGATATCGTGTTCGCAAACGCAGGTATCAACGGTGTGCTTGCGCCGATTGAAGAGATGAAGCTGGAGGATTGGAATAAGACGTTGAATGTCAACCTGAATGGTACGTTCCTAACGGTAAAATATGCGCTGCCGCATTTGAAAAAAAGAGGGGCAGGCAGCATTATTATCACGAGTTCGGTGAATGGAACGCGTACCTTCTCGAACTTCGGAATGAGTGCATACAGCACAACAAAAGCGGGCCAGGTGGCGTTTGCCAAGATGGCCGCCCTGGAGTTGGCACAATTCAAGATTCGGGTCAATGTCATATGTCCCGGCGCGATATCGACCAATATCGATCAGAGCACGAAGAAGCAAGAGGACCTGGAAGATATCGTGATTCCGGTTGAGTATCCGGAAGGGAGCCAGCCGTTGTCTGATGGGCCCGGCCAACCGGAAGAGGTAGCGGAATTGGTTGCCTTCCTCGCTTCGGATCAGTCCAAACATATTACGGGTGCACAAATCTTTATCGATGGGGCAGAATCCTTGCTCTAAGCATCGTCCTGGATAGCAGCAGTGCATTCATGCAGTGCGTACAAGCCCCAGAACAGGGTCACTTCCGAATCAAATAAATAATGCAGTGGCGCCAGTCTTTCCCATTAGCGGAGGACTGGCGCCACTGCGTTCAAAGCGGGTTGTTATCTGGCTCAAGCAATAATTGCCGAGCTTCTTCAGTTAGTCGAATCACCGTCCGGGGAATCGATGCGATGTGATAGTGCGGCACCAAATCGCTCGGTGTTACCAGCTCCGGCCGGTCGATCAGCCCAGCCGCCCAGGCGATCCATCCTACAATTCGCTCAGGTATGATACCTTGCCCGCGCAGGAAGGAGAGGCTAAGACCCCGTGAGCGCTTAGCCAGTCTCTTACCTTCAGCATCAGCTATAAGCGGAGTATGAACGAACTGTGGCGGGTGGTAACCAAGCGCTTGATAGAGTAGCAGCTGACGCGGTGTCGAGTCCAGGAGATCCATGCCGCGCAGCACGTGCGTAATGCCCATCAGAGCATCGTCTACAACGACGGCGAGCTGATAAGATATAATTCCATCAGCGCGTCGAACGACAAAGTCCCCGCCCTCCGCTGGACGATGGGATTGCTCGCCGGCAATTCCATCCGTAAAGGTGATGGTTTCATCGGGCACTTTGAAGCGTAACGAGGGTTTCTTTATGCGTTCTCTGTGTTTGATCTCAGCCTGTGCAAGATAACGGCAGGTCCCGGGGTAGCGTCTTCCTTCTGAAGCGATGCCGTGGGGGGCGCTGGCCGCTGCTGTTATATCTGCACGGCTGCAATAGCAAGGATACAGTAGATCGGCAGCATTAAGCTTGCTCAGTGCCTCCTTATATAGCGCATGTCGCTCAGCTTGATTGTAAGGGGAATGTGGACCGCCGCGATCAGGTCCTTCATCCCAGTCAAGACCGAGCCATTTCAGGTCATGCACGATTCCTTGAGCAAGCTCCGGCCGTGAACGCTGCTGATCAATATCTTCGATTCGAAGAATAAATTCACCTTGCTCGCTTCTTATTTGCAGCCATCCGAGTAAAGCGGTCATCGCATTGCCGATATGCATCTTACCTGATGGAGTTGGGGCAAAGCGTCCGCGAATGGGGTTGTGCTGCGGCATCTCTTTCACCTTCCGACTATACGTTCATAAGTATAAGTTACCTTAATTGTAGCTTATGAAGCATGGCGTTTGCCAGTAGGCCCATCGGCTCAAGGCTCGCTTGACGTAATAAGGCGGTCCATTATAATTAAAGAACTGTATGTAACAATCGATAGATTATGGAGAGAATGTGATGACTCATCTTCCGGTGTATCAAGTCCTTCCGCAATTGAAGGATGCTTTATCTGAAAGAAGCGCTGCTGTTCTGATTGCCGAGCCGGGTGCAGGCAAGACCACAACGGTCCCGCTGGCATTATTAGAAGAACCGTGGCTCTCAGGACAGAAGATTATTATGCTGGAGCCAAGGAAGCTTGCAGCTCGATCCGCTGCGACTTATATGGCTGCGTCACTCGGTGAACATGTAGGCGAATGCGTCGGTTACCGTGTTCGAATGGAGAGCAGGGTCGGCGCAAGGACGCGGATCGAAGTTGTCACCGAAGGTGTGCTGACCCGCATGCTGCAGCATGATCCTGAATTGCATGGCGTAGGGTTGATTATATTCGATGAATATCACGAGCGCAGTCTGCATGCGGATACAGGACTGGCATTCGCGCTGGAGGCCCAAGCTGCATTGCGAGAAGATTTAAGGCTGCTCATTATGTCGGCTACGCTTGAAGCCGAGCCCATCGCTGAGTTACTAGGCGGAGTGCCTGTTATTGTAAGCGAAGGCCGAACGTACCCGGTCTCGACGATCTACGTACCTACCAATGGAGTAGAAGAACTACCTAAGCGCACCTCCCGGGTTATTCAGCGCGCCCTTTCAGAGCAAGAAGGGGACTTGCTGGTGTTTTTGCCGGGTGCTCGAGAGATCAGGCGAACGGCTCAAGAACTGCTGCGGGCAGGTCTAGATTCAAATATGATGATCCGTGAGCTGTACAGTGCTCTTCCTGCGCAGCAGCAAGATCTGGCGATCGGACCAGATGCTTCGGGACGCCGTAAAATCGTGCTCTCCACCAGCATCGCCGAGAGCAGTATCACGATTCGGGGCATCACGACTGTCATCGATGCGGGCTATTCACGTACTGAAATATATTCGCCCAAGTCAGGTCTTCCGCAGCTCGTGACGAGAAGGGTGTCAAAAGCGTCAGCGGATCAAAGAAGAGGCCGGGCTGGGCGTGTAACCGCCGGCGTGTGTTATCGGATGTGGAGTGAAGAAGAACATGGACATTTGCTCAGCCGCAATATTCCGGAAATCATGGAATCCGATTTAACTTCCTTGGCGCTGGAATTGGCCGCCTGGGGGGTTGGTGATCCGAATCAGCTAAGCTGGCTTGATGCACCTCCGGATTATGCATTTAGGCAGGGGCAAGAACTACTGACTCAATTACAGGCGCTTGATGAGAAGCTGCATATCACTCCGCATGGACGTCAGATGGCAGCGCTCGGCATGCATCCAAGGCTCGCGCATATGCTGCTGCTGGCTCAGAAGATGAATCAAGGGAGCATCGCGACAAGAATTGCCGCATTGCTTCAGGGACGGGATATTCTGCGTGGTCCATCCCATTGGCGAGATCAGGATTTGCGTTCACGATTAGACATGTTGTGCACCTACGAACGGCAAGGAAAGTCTGCAGAGTTTGATTCTGGATTGGAATCGAACCTTACAAGTTTGCTGCAAGAAACCAAGAAGATGCAGAGGCAGTTAGGGCTCCCTGACCAGGAACATGTGCTGGAAGCTGAACACCCATACACCGATATCGGGGGGCTATTGTCTTTCGCATATCCGGACCGAATAGCCAAGAACCGGGGTGACGGCAGCTTTATCATGAGGAGCGGGAGGGGAGCGAAGCTACCGGTTCCGCAAACCTTAAGCCGGGCTGCGTATATGGTGATCGCAAACGTCGAGGATACCGGAGCAGACAGTACGATTCAATTGGCGGCGGAACTGGAGTTGGCCTGGATACAGCGGCATTTTAAACATGATATTACGCTGGTCAGTGACGTGTCATGGGATCGCGAAGCTGGGAGGGTTCGCGCTAAGCGAAGGCAACTGCTGGGGGGATCGTCATTAACGAGCAGAATGAACCCGCCCCTGCAAAAGAACAGGTTGCAGAAGCTGTACTGGATGGAATTAGACAAGAGGGGCTAGGACTACTCAATTGGTCAAAATCGGCGGATCAATTGCGAGCGCGGCTTGCATTCATGTTCCTGCACGATTCCAGTGGAGATTGGCCGAACGTATCGGAGGAATCCTTGCTGGAACAAGCCGATACATGGCTTTTGCCCTATCTGGATGGCGTATCCAGTCGGCAAGCCCTCAATCGGCTGGCCCCGGGCCAATTACTTGAGCATATGCTGAGCTGGGACCAACGCCAACGACTTGATCAGGATGCGCCGACACATATCGTCGTGCCGAGCGGTTCCCGTATTCCCGTCCATTACGAGAACCCGGAGCAGCCTTATCTGGCGGTTCGTCTGCAAGAGGTATTCGGGATGCTGGAAACCCCGCGAATAGGCAGCGGGAAGGTACCGTTGACCATGCATCTGTTGTCGCCGGCTCAGCGTCCTGTGCAAGTGACCTCGGACTTATCCAGTTTCTGGAGGAATGGGTACTTTGACGTGAAGAAAGACCTGAAAGGTAGGTATCCGAAGCATTACTGGCCGGATCAGCCATTGGAAGCGGAAGCCACCCGTCGGACTCGACCCAAGACATGAATCATGATCCGCTAACGTTTAATTTTCTCTCCGTGGGGTAAGGTTAGAACAAGAACGTCATTACGTACTCTTGAGGAGGACTCATCATGGAGAAGAAGCTTGTTGGCGTGTTTCGAACCGAACATGAAGCAGCAGAAGCGATAGAACAGCTACAGCGGCACGGCATACCGAACGATTCGATATCCATCATCGCGAAGGATCAGCAAGAAGCGGAGAAGCTTGCTGAACAGACCGGGACGATGGCCCCTGAAGGCGTTGCGGCAGGTGCGGCAACCGGTGGCATCCTGGGAGGTACAGCCGGCCTGTTGGCAGGTCTTGGAGCCTTGGCCATTCCAGGTATCGGTCCGATCCTGGCGGCGGGTCCGATTGCAGCCACATTGACAGGCGCTGCCGTTGGAGCGGGTGCAGGTGGCTTGGTCGGCGGTTTCATCGGGCTTGGCATTCCGGAAGACGAAGCCAAGACGTATGAGTCCTATGTTGAACAAGGACGAATACTCGTACTCGTGGACGCCGATCAGGAGAACACAGGCATTTATGATATTTTCCGCGACTATGAGCTGAGCAATGTAGACCGGCGAGATTCGGCGGAAGTTGAGGCTACGGAAGAGGACCGGGCGCAGCCGCGCGGTACGTATCTGCTGTGATCGAAATGGGCTTGACTCTTGGTCAGCGAGGCCAGGAGTCGGCCTTTTTTTGTTGCACAAAATTGGCTTACATTCTCTTGATGGTTCTAAGTTACAATGATACATAGCTCGATAACTGGCACAGAGGAGGGAGCTTCGTGTCCAGAGAAAGAATACTTGAGGTCGAGCAACTGCGAGGCCTCGCCTTTTTGGCTGTCGTACTGCAACATTCCGTTGCGCATTATTCCGTTGAACCTGGCATGACGAGCGGAGACGGTATCTGGATGGCTGTCGTGCTGATGCTGACCAAATTCGCCGTTCCGGTATTCATTTTCTTAACGGGATTGGTGCTATTCTACAACGATCACGACGGTTTTCAATATTCAAAATTCATCAAAAAGCGCTTTGGAGATATTTATGTTCCGTTCGCGATCTGGACGTTCATTACGATCCTGATCAACCGTGGTTTTCATCCGTTTATGTGGGGAGACTGGTATCAATTAGGGCAAGTACTGATCACAGGGAAAGCAAGCTCTCATTTTTGGTACATCATCATGTTGTTTCAGTTCTATTTGCTCTATCCGCTGTTTCGTTCGGTTATATTGGCGGTTAGGAACAAATGGAGCACGCGAACACAATGGTTTGCCGTAGTCGCTGCAGGTGCGCTCTATGTCGTTCTTACCGGCTTGATTCATGACATCAGCCGCTGGATGGAACATATGCCTCTAACCCTTCCCGTGATTAGTGACCTGCTGACCACGTATGCAGACCGGAATGCGCTCTACTATTATTTTTACTTCGTGCTGGGGGCAGCTGCTGGATTATATCATCGGGAATGGAAAAATGGATTGCACAAAGCAAGACTGTTGATCTGGGGAACTTTTGCCGTGCTCTTCATTTGGAGGTTAGTCGAGGTCATTCAAGAGATTCAGTCCAAGTCGGGAGAGGGCATTACGTTCTATTCGCTTAACTTGCTCCAGCCAGGCATGGCGTTGTTCCTCATCAGTTCTATACTGGCAATGTATGATATGGCAGTCTGGATATGCCGTAAAGCAGGAGCAAGAACCAAAGCGGTGCTAAGTTCCATTGGTCTGTATTCCTATGGTGCCTATTTGATGCATCTTCTTACGCTGCGTTTCAGTTATGTTGTGGATGAGGCTTGGTTGACTGCTGCGCATCCTCTTATTCGAATCGTCGCATCTTGGCTGATTAGTGTGATCGCCGCTTATGCGGTACAAGATTAATATCCATGCTGCCGTTCGGCAAATGGATCGTTGGAATCCGAAGCAAACGGACAAAGAGGCGAGAATTGAAGCATTCAATTGGCACTAATAAACATAATAACCTAAAAATGTGATTTATTTGCATATCTTGTGCTCAAAAATTAAACGAAAGATCACCTTCATGGGTGGTCTTTTTTATATAATTTCATTATATGAAAAATTCACAATAGAAAATACAATTTCTGTACCTAGTTCCTTTTAGTGAAACATGTTACTCTACACGATTCAATCTTGTTAGATCAGGTTAAAAAAGGACATTACCCCTTATTGTGCACACTGGGAATCTATGGTTTATAATCGGTATACCAACCTGTCCGATCCGTGATCATGGTTAAGTCGGTCAGCGTCCGGGCAGCACGTAATTAAGGGGAGGTGTTTTGAATGGCGTTTATGATCGCGCAGCGTGCTTTTATCAAAGTATATCTCATCACAATGGTGGAACAGCAGCGTGGCTACGGGTATCAGATGCTGGAGGAGTTAAGACAGGACTTCAAGAGTCACGGTTATTCACCCCCGCAAAGCGAGATCTATCGTGCATTGCATGAACTGGTGCAAGAGGGGATTCTATATCGTACGAAACAGTTAAAGGGCAATGATCCGCGGGTCGATTTCCAGGAGATTGTGCTGTATCATTTTACGAACGATGGTGCCGAGAAAGCCAAATTGTATAAAAAGCAAGTGAAGACAGACCTGGACCGCTGTTTAGGCATTCTACACAAGGCGGTTCAAGATAACTACGGAGCAGCCAAGGGATGACATGGCGAATGCCAGAGGAGGAAGGACATATTGAGCAGCAAACTTCGCTTTGGGATTATGAGTACCGCCAAGATCGCTAGAAACGCCATGATACCCGGCATCTTGAAGTCTGAACGTTGTCAAGTAGAGGCTGTCGCCAGCCGAGATATGAATAAGGCACAGGAATTGGCTGAACGCTATCATATTGATAAATACTATGGTTCTTATGAAGAACTGTTGCAAGATCCGCAGATCGATGCTGTGTACATTCCGCTCCCGAATCATCTTCATAAGGATTGGAGCATCAAGGCGGCACAAGCCGGTAAGCATATATTGTGTGAGAAGCCGGCTTCCCTGACAGAGGAAGATGTACAAGAGATGATAGATGCAGTGGCAGCTAACGGTGTATTATTCGTCGAAGCGTTCATGTACCGCTATCATCCGAAGCATGCCCGCGTCCAGGAGATTATCGAGAGCGGGGAAATCGGCGAGCTGCGCGGGATTCATGGCTCCTTCACGTTCAATAATGCTCAGGATCAGCACAATGTGAGATATAACAAGGATATGGGGGGCGGCTCGATTTACGATGTGGGTTGTTATCCCATATCGGCGGCTCGTATGCTCTTTAAGCAGGAACCGGTCGCAGTGACGGCACACGGATTCTTCTCCGAAGAGCATGATGGCGTGGATATGATGGTTCACGGGATGATGGAATTCGGAGGCGGTCTTGGGCTTACATTCGAATGCGGGATGTGGACATATGCGAAGTGCTCCTTAGAAATCGCCGGCACCGATGGCCGAATCGAGCTGCCGTCTGCGTTTGGCTGGGAGCGAATGGAGGATATGGCGCAGATCTTTATCCATACCGCCAAGGGCTCAAGAGAAGAGAAGGTGGGAATCTACAATCATTTTGCGCTGCAAGCGGATGCGCTGGCCGCGGCTGTCATGGACGGGGCTGCTCTCCCTTATGGACCGGAGGATGCAATCGCGAACATACGGGCGATTGAGGCCACGCTTCGTGCGGCACGATCATCGTCGAGAATCGTTATAAGCACTTGATATAAGCGCTAATGATAAGAACAATCATATTAAATCGCCAATTGGCGATTTTTTTTATTTTGACTATTGCATTTTCCTCTCGCATCGTTAAAATAAAATTAACGTTAAAATTATTTTAACGACACTAAATAATTTATCGTTATGCAAAGTTTATCGATGGTATCTTAGTTGGATGAGGAGAATGAGTATGCAAAGTACAGCGGTTGCAGAGAAACAAGGATTTGGGCAATTGATGAAAATTCGGCCGTACATGATTTATTTGTCCGCGCAAGCATGACTCGTTTGGGAGATTCTATTGATTCAATCGCCTACAGTTGGATGGTTTATATGTTGACTGGTTCCGAACTATTGATGGGAACGATATTCGCCTTTAACTTTTTGCCGGGATTGCTCTTTAGCTTGATTACAGGTACCTTCGTAGATCGTTGGTCGAAAAAGTTGGTCCTTGCGCTTACTTATCTCGGTCGCGGCTCCATGGTAACGATAACGGCTATTCTATACGGATTAGGTATGCTCGAAGTGTGGCATCTGTTTCTTGTTACATTCATAAATTCAACGCTGGAATGCTTCTCCCGTCCTGCTGAGATGTCCGTCGTTCCGCGATTATTGCCAAAAGATAAGCTGCTTATGGGAAATTCCTTCTCAACTTCCATTAACCGCAGCGCCGAACTAATCGGCTTGTCGCTTGCTGGGGCGTTGATCGCTGTAATCGGCATTGCCGGCACGATTCTGATTGATGCCGCCATCTTTATGATAGGTGCCTTGATCGTGTCATTCATGCCAAACCCGGAGGCAGGGGAAAGGGATTTGGAGGTAATCGCAGAGGCTTCTAATACAGAAACGGCCATAAAGCCAAGCGTTCTTGCTGATATCAAAGAAGCGCTGGCTTTTGTGAAGACCCATTCGCTCCTTATGATCACCACCGTTTTGGCCATGATCAATAACTTTTGCTTGGCACCGCTTAACGTGCTGCAGCCGGTTTACGTACGAGAGACGCTGGGAGCGGGACCAGGTGGGATGAGTATTCTCGGTACAGCCTTGTTGATAGGCATGATTAGCAGCGGTTTATGGATCGGCCGTCACGGGAAGAGATTCAGGAAAAGCACGTTGATTATGTCGGGTTCCGTCCTGCTAGCGCTAGGCTATTTTGCACTCGGTATCCCGGGACAACTTCCGGCATTTCGGGTGGAAGTCGCCGCTGCCTCAATGTTCATCGTCGGATTCGCTGTATCGGTATTGAACGCTCCCATCTCAACTTATCTTATGGAGGTAACTCCCAAACACATGCTCGGCAGAATCGGTGCTCTAATGACCGTGCTCTGTACGGCGGCCATTCCGGTAGGTGGATTGCTTACAGGTATTGTTGCCGAACACCAGTCGCCTCCGGTCCTGTTTATGATTATGGGTGTCATCATGGTGCTGCCCGTGTTCTTCTTGATCCGAAAAGCGAGTTTCCGGGCGATCTAAGCTCTTGTCTTTTTTGTAATTTTACGATCCTCCGCTATAATGGTATAAGTAATAAATTTAATGTGAAACCGAGGTGTCCGGTGTGGAAACGAAGGAATTGACTACATTGGAAGAAGTTAAGATCTATTCTGATCCATATCGATTGAAGATATTGAATGTTCTGGGCAGGATGGGCAGAGCAGCAACGGTCAAGGAAGTTGCCGATAAGATTGGGGATGTACCCGCCAAAGTCCATTATCATATGAAGAAACTGGAGCGAATCGGCCTCGTTAAGATGGTATCGACGAAGGAGATTAACGGTATCATCGCCAAATATTACGAGCCCTTCGCCGGCAGTATTAAGATTAATCACGAGAAGAATGAGTCCGAACCTATCGTGAAGGAATTGATGCGGTCAGAGACGCACAAGCTATTGGCTGAGCTCTTTGATCAGAATCGGGATTTCTTCTTCAAGCAGATGAGTCTTCAACATAAGACGGAATCGATGCTAACCACAACATCCCTGTTTATGACAGATGATGAAGCTAACGATCTATACAAGAAAGTCGATGAGCTGCTGAAACCTTATAAGAAGATGCGGGAGAATGAAGATTGTCACAAATATGAATTCTTTGCTACCAATGTTCGCCATTATGATGAGAACTTATAATCATCTGTAAAGACAGAAACAGAGCTGGTGCCCACGTTGTCGGTACCAGCTCTGTATTGTGTAGTTGCGCGCTTCATATATTTTTCTTATAGTCGTCTTGCTCAGGCTCAGCCTTCATACCGGGAGAAGTGGAAGTCCCATATTCAGACACGGCGTCCCAAGCCCCAGCATCATCGAATCTACCGCTACTGCGCTGCCTGTTACGGCCGACTCCAGCAGGCGGAGGGGTCATCACATCTTCTTCTACAGGTCTGTCTTCGGACAGATCGCGCCTTGGGGTATGCTCTATGCAGTAAGCAGTGGAGGGAAGAGCATCTAGACGTTCATAAGGGATATCTTTGCCGCATTGGGCACATGTACCATAATCCCCCTGATCGATCCGCTTCAGGGCTTCCACTGTCTCGTCGAGTTCCTGCTGAAGCTTGTCCTGAAGGGCAAGATCGCGTCCGCGTTCGAACACTTCGGTACCAACGTCGCCAGGGTGGTTATCGGCGGCACTTAATTCTCCTGTGGAATCCCGAAGCGAGTTTGATTGGTGGTCTTCTTCTTGGGAGGCCAATTGCGATTTCAATTGATCTTTATCTTCAAGTAATCGTTGTCTTAGAGACTTCAATTGTTGATTTGTGATGGTAGTCATTGTTTCGCACTCCTCTCAGTTACTTGATGTTGTCATTAAGTCATAATAAAACAATACCCGAAACTTCTCGAACGAAATCATATCAATAATGGCAACGCGGCGGCTAGGTTTTTGGAACATTCTCCAAAAAAAGCCCCTAAGTGTTTTATTCACCGTGTCGGGTATGATATAAACAAGAATAGAGAGAAGGGCTTTATTTCGGGCTGTACCCATATTTTGGAGGTAAAATCATATGGATGAACACATGAAACGTCGACTGGATAAACAGAAAAAGCTATTTCGTCAACTCGGCATTCAACTGGACGCTTTATCTGTCCATGAGAAGACGTTTTCTACTAAGCGTTTGAAGGGTTATGACCCTGAGGAGGTCGACGCTTACCTGGATAACGTAATTCAAGATTACGAACGCTTCTACGCGACCATTTCAGATCTGATGGATAAATGGCAGGAACAGCAGATTATCATTCGTAATTTGAAGGCAGGTGTTAAGGCCGAACCGGAAGCTGATCCGGCCCACCCTGAGCTTGACCAGGCAGCCTTGGAAGAGACGGTTGCCAAGCTAGAGGTGAATTTGAAGCTGCTGAAGAAGCAGATACGGCCGGAGCAGAAGTATTTCATTGATTAAGTAATTGGAATCATTACATAAACAGACAACAAAACCACAATCACCGTCAGGAGTGATTTGTGGTTTTGTTGCTTCGTTTTGGTATAAACAGCGTAGGAGCAGCAGGTACTGTTGGGCTCCTCGACTGGACGGCTTGTAGTCTGTCTTTGACCATGGGATGGGCATGGTTCGAAGCATCGCAGGTCAACTCAGACCATACAGATGCGGCATCACATTGAAACGGGTTACTTCGGTTATGCATCATAAGGAGGATGCTGTCCGATGCGAAGGAGGTTAACCAGTGGTACCATCCTGCGGGAGTATGAACGATCTGCCCGGCAGTCACTCGGTAGGTCTGATTCTGCGCCTGTTGACCTGGATTCACCATCCGAACATGAATCTCTCCACGGATGATATAACATAGTTCATCTGCTTCCGGATGGTAATGTGGATCCAGCCCTTCACCTATCTTAAGGTGAAGTTCGGAAAGAAACATATCCTTCATCATAGGCAGCTCAACAAAGGAGATTTGGGCGCGACCTTTTCCCGAAATGCTGGAAGCCTGACGACGTGGATCGTATACATGTCTGTTCAATTTAACATATCCGTGATGATTGCATGGGTAAACATCATGGAGCCGACCCCCTCTTTAGGTTTGCGTGATTCTAATCAATGCATGAGACATGCCTGTTTCCAATATATGCATCTAATCCTTGAAACTTACTCCCTAAGACTAAAGTAACGTTGCTGTGATCTGTACTGGATAAACCTTGTAAACCCATTTCATAACAATTACTATGAGACTATGACTGTTCTTGAAAATGATAGAGAAAGAGGGAGGTTAGCCATGTGTCTAACAACCTGAAGTTTAACATTCGCAGCAAGATCGTGATCGGCTACCTGTTAATACTATTATGTCTTGGGGCCTTTCTCTGGATTGTAAGTGAACGGATATCCTCGCTGCAGCGCGAGGCTGATTTTATAGAAAAGCACGATATTGAGGTACATAATCTAACGCATGAGATTGAGAAGGACTTGCTTGAGATGGAGACAGGACAGCGGGGCTACGTCATTACGGGCGATGATACATACCTTGAACCGTTCAATCAAGCGCTGTCGTCCTGGCAAATTCACTACAACAAGCTCTATCAACTGATTGGGAATAGCACAGAACAGACGAATCTACTCGACAATATCAAGGAAAATATCCAGTACTGGATTGCCAACGCCGGGCAACCGGCCGTGCAATTAAAACAACTGGGTCAAGATGATGAGGCGCTTCACTTCTTCCTTAATGATCCTGGACAGCAGGCGATGAATTCCATTCATCAACTATTCCTCACCTTTCGCATGACCGAACGTGAGCTGACCTCGAACCGAATTGAGGAGATGAAGAGCAGTAACACCCAACTCTTGTACACGATGTACGGCTTGTGGGCAGGGGCAGCCATTATTACAATCTGTGCGGCTTGGATCATTTCTAAGAGTATCGTCAGACCTATTACTCAGGTAACAGCCATGATTACGGATATCACCAACGGGGGGAACTTGGGGCAGCGAGTCCAGGTACATTCTAATGATGAGGTCCGTCACTTAGCTGATCAGACGAATGAATTGCTCGCCCAAGTCAGTCGGCAGAACTGGGCTAAGGACCATGTTACAGTCATGGCGACATTACTCCAATCAGCCGACAAAGTGGAGACGGCGTCACAATTCTATATTCATAAAGTAGCCTCCATCATGAAGCTGCCCTATGGAGCCTTTTATATCAATCGCAACGGAACCGAGTTGGTTAAGTCGGCAGCTTTTGCAGATCCAGACGGAGAGCCATGGAATAAGGTTAGGGATCGATTCTTGCCTGGGGAAGGTCTGGTTGGTCAATGCATGCTGGAGAAGCGGATGATCTTGCTGGATGATCTGCCGCCGCATTACGTCCGGATTGAGTCGGGTCTTGGGGATGCGGAGCCTTCAACGTTACTGCTTGCACCTGTGATGTTCGAGTCCCAAGTTGTCGGCGTAGTGGAACTCGCGAAGTTCTCTCCGTTTGATGCGTTGGAAATCCAATTATTGGAGCAGATGAATCAACAGCTTGGCATTGCTTTGAATTCAATCCGTAACAAGATCGAAATCCAGCAGCTGTATCATGAATCCCAGACGTTAAATGAAGAGCTGCAGAGTCAGACAGAAGAGCTTCAGGCTCAAACAGAAGAATTGCAGACGCATTCTATTGAAATGCAGATGCTGAATGAGCGGCTGGAGACGCAGAATCAAGCAGCTTTAATCGCCGCACAGGAACTGGAGAAGTATGCACAAGAATTAGAGAAGAGTTCGAAGTACAAATCTCAATTCCTGGCTAACATGTCTCATGAGTTACGCACACCTCTGAACAGCATGCTCATATTGTCTCAGATACTCGCTGAGAACAAGCAGGGTAGTTTGACCGAAGAAGAGCAGCATTACGCGTCGGTTATCCATAACTCAGGTGGAGAATTGTTGAATTTAATCAATGATATTCTGGATTTGTCCAAGGTAGAAGCAGGTAAAATGCAAATTGAAATGGATCTCGTTAATCTGACCGAGCTGCCTGAACTTATGCAGGATTATTTCGCGAAGAGCGCAGAATCCAAGAATCTGGATTTTGTAATTGAGATGGGTTCCAACCTACCGGATATGATGTACAGCGATGGGTTACGGCTGCATCAAATTCTAAGAAATTTACTCTCGAACGCGATTAAATTTACGGAGAGCGGGAGCGTCACTCTTCGGGTGATGAAGCTGGATTCGGTGGCGACTCATGATTTCGTCATTGGTGGCGACGTCATCGCTTTCTCTGTCGAGGATACCGGCATCGGCATTGCGGCGGAACATTTATCTCCTATCTTTGAGGCGTTTCATCAAGGTGAAGAGGCCGCAGCGCGGAAGTTTGGTGGAACCGGTCTTGGTTTATCGATATCGCTTCATCTGGCGAAATTGCTCGGTGGCTATATTATGGTTGAGAGTGAAGAAGGTAAGGTAGTACATTTATCTTCTATATGCCGCTGGTCACAGATTTGGGAGCTACAGACAGTCTGTTTATGCTCTCCGAGGTTGCTATTACGAGGGAGAAGCTGGATGAGACGGAGGCTGATTTTCCATGGGCGGGTTTGAACAGGAGGAACTTCGACTGCTCGAGGATATGACCATTCTGGTTGTAGACGATGATATACGTAACGTCTACGGACTGATGAATGGGCTGGAGAAGCTGAATCTGACAGTTCATACTGCACGGAACGGTTATGAGTGTCTCGAATTGCTGGAGAAACTTCATTCGATTGATGCTGTCTTACTGGATATGAACATGCCCGAGATGGATGGGTGCGAGACAATTAAGCGGATAAGGGAGCATCCGGATTGGAACAGACTTCCGGTTATGGTTATGGCATCACCTGCGTGGATTAGGCAAGGGCAAGTTCAGCACATGGATGATGAAGCAACAGGGTATGTACAGAAGCCTGTGCAAATCTCAGAGGTAATCTCTAAACTCCTCACACTACTATGACTCGTGAAGAACCGGACCTGAGTAAGTAAGATTACTCAGGTCCGTTTGCATATGGGCATCAGCGGTTCAAGTTCTTACGTTGCCCCCAGAATCGAAGATCAACATTCACATCGACTTCACGCAAGGATTCATCGGTTATATCCAGCTTCTGCTCGGCGAGTTCCTTCCATTTGCTCGGGTCTTTGCGATGAAGCTGGACGCTAAGCTGGAAGGGATCGGCGTTCAGCTTCACTCCTTTATGAAACGTGTTCATAAGTTCGTCACGCAATGTTTTTTCTGTCATCTCCCTCATTTCAGCTACGGAGACTTTTTTATACATATTTTGTACGGTGCCCGTCACATTAAGCTTGATCCGATAGCCAATCTCTCCCTTATCGCGGAGAATTTCAATAGCATGCTGAGGTCTTTGAAGGCTGATACTGCCTATTGCCTCGTCGTTTTCCTTCACAATGAGTGCGGCGTGTGATTTTGAGGTAGCAAGCCATCGCGCGCCAAGCAAGTCATTACGGCTAAGCCATCCATTTACTTCCTGATTCTTCAGCAAGAACCCCCCGTTCACTTCTAGCAGCGGATGTTGTTTAAGATTCTCTGTCCAGGTCTGGTTCGTTATATGAAGAGTGGGAAGGGTCACCGTTGCCGCTTTATCGCGGTACTGTCTTATGAAATTCACGAATTGGATCGGTGGAATAAACGAGAATTGTTCATAATTCTCCTCCGGCTCATGGAGCAAGGAGTGCAGTGGTGACAACTGGAAGAATGGGGAGACCGTAAATAGGTCTTTCATGCTGATCTTCGTACCATAAATCCACTTCGTGTACCTAATTTCTTGAGAGCGATTCGTCATGTCGAAGACTTGTGATAATCGATCGTGTTGGAGCATGGATTCACTTAACACAAGTGCCGTGACATGGCCCCAAGAAACCCTTTGCTGACTTGTTGCATATAGTTCGATGAGAGATCCCGACAGGGTGCTGCTTTTGCCTCTACCCACATATCGGGGCGGATTCGGTTTGTTTCCCGGTTTCTTGTTTGGCGATGGTTGCGAAATCCAACATCTGTACATAAGTAATAAACTCTCCGTCTTGGTAATCGATACCAAGGGCTGCGATGTAATTAATGTCTTGCACCTCTTTGTTATCCCAGCACCCTGTCTGGGTTATGAGCACCGAGAATATAACGAGCATTGTCCATATGCGTTTCATAACGCCCCGCCCTTTTTGCGTTTCCCGGGAACCTCAACAGATTACCTACGATTTTAGGTAAGGAGAACGGGGAGAAGGGAGCAAGAAACGGTTGACCGAAGGGTTGATGACCCGCTGTATATTGAACGATAAAGAAAATGGCGATGAAGAATCCAAACAAGCCGAGAAACGAAGAAAATGCTAGCACAAAGAAGCGCATAAGCGTCTGAGAGATCACGAAGTCCTGGTTGGAGTGCACGGCACCGGACACAAAAGACAATGCAGCTATAAATGTCATCGTGGGCGAGAAGAGCCCCCCTCGAATTGCGGCATCGCCGATAATAATACCGGAAACGACGGTTATGGTTGACGCGATGGGAGTCGGCATCTGCATGCCGACTTCCCGCAGCAGCGTCAGCAGGAAGAGAATAATGAGCATCTCGAAACCGGTAGGTATCGGCAGTCCGAGCCTGGTATTGGCAATAGTGGCCAATAGCGGAAATGGAATCTGATCCTGATGGAACGACATCAAGGTGATATAGAAGCCCGGCAGCAAAATCGAGAGGAAGAAGCCGAGTAATCGCAGCAGCCGATAAGGCATGACGAAGTAGAACGGCATTTGGGGATCTTCCGCGGCGAATACAAGCTGCATAAAACTGGCTGGCGTAATGAGGACGACAGGACTTCCCTGCATAATAATAATCAATCGGCCGCGTACTAACGAATCGTAAGCTAAATCTGGTCGACCGGTATAATCGAATATGGGCAGTACGGAGAAACGGTACGGCGACAAATGTTCTGTTAATTCTCCGACTCCAACAGGGGAA
The DNA here is from genome assembly GCF_001315105.1 of Paenibacillus sp. JCM 10914. Classification (GTDB taxonomy): domain Bacteria; phylum Bacillota; class Bacilli; order Paenibacillales; family Paenibacillaceae; genus Paenibacillus_AQ. The sequence continues at coordinate 164,850 of NZ_BAZR01000002.1, forward strand.
TCGCCGGTGTAGCTCTCAATTTGATCAATAATTTGCTTTACGGTTTCAGGGATTACTTTATCCGGGATGTACATGATGCCGAGTTCCGTTTTGCTGCGATCACCAAGCTTAAAGGAACGGTATACCAAATCAGTGGATTTCATTCGTTTGCGAATTAAGGATACGTTGATATCAAGCTCTTCAATGAATCCGTCTCTCGGACCTTTAATGGACGTTTCGGATCCACTCTCTTCTGGAGAACGCCCAATATCTTTCGCGGCGTTGAAGCTGAACAGACTCTGATCTTCCGGGATATATAGAGCAACGTAACCGGAGAATACCGTCTCTACAATTATCTCCTCATCAGCTTCATGCTTATCAATGGCCAGATGGGATTCGAGACCGACGGGTTCGAATGTCCCTTTTTTAACCGTCGTATCCCAAGCTTCATGCAAGACGGGTAAGAAAGTTTTGGATATCAAATCGGGGTCGCACATCATCGTATTGTAGATCATGATTCCCCACGGCTCACCTGTCGTCTCTGTCTCGGGGAAACGGGAAATATAAACGTCATCGCAATGAATGAATCGGTCTTTCAGCTGTTGTTCTGTTAGCATCATGGCTGCTGTGTTCCTTTCCCAGGTGTTTGTTCTAGTGAAGCAGGTTTACGAATCAGGAAGAACATGAGAATAATTAGCACGGTGATATATCCGGCTGATGCCGGGAGAAAGTAATCAGACATGAAATAGTACATCTTTAAGTTACTGATGGGCGAGATGCATAAGACGATGAGCAGCACAGAGATCGCAAATATTCCGGCGTTCTGCTTCGGTTTGCTGAATAAGGTTTCACTAAGTAAATAGATGCATAATGATATCGAAATATATGCACCGCTAAGCCACTGGAAGATGGACAGGAAATCGACGTGCTCCACGAATTTCCCCAGCTTTACGAGCCGCCACTGCTCGTAAGCGGGATAACGTTGTAGCGTCATCTCCTCTGGCCCGAATTCGGCGATGCCGGCAACCGTAGGGCCAAATGTCAGACAAATCAAAACAACGTGAATCAGCAGCAGCGTGATGAATCCAGGTTTTTTCTGAAGATGGGGGCGAAGAAACAAGATCAGTACGAATTGGGCTAACCCGCCGAACATGACGGGGATACCTTCGAGTACGGGCATAAATCCATATTCGAGAACGGGAAACAGGTAATTGTAGTTCTTCACTTTAATATTAGCGATGGACACAAAAATGCCTAATAGCACAACAACCGGCAGCAGAATGCCCGCTGTCGTTCCGAGAACGCCCATTCCTTTTCGGGCGGTGATGAGACATAACACGATCAGTATGAGTGACGTCGCAATGACCGGAGTTTGAATCATATACGTGGATTTAGTCCAATCCACGACTTCCTTCAACGTGTAGAAGGCAAACAGAAAGAAATAAACGCTCGACATAGCCGAAATGATGATTCTTGCTGTTTTTCCGCTGCTGTCTTCTATAGCTTGACGAATGGAACGGTCGCCGATTTTCCGGATGATTCCGAATACAAGCAGCACCCATGGCACGAAGAGAAAAGCCGAAACGATAATCGTAATCCAGGCGTCACGGCCAGATTTTTCTAACAAGACAGGTATGATTATGACATGATTGGTCAGACCTGCCGTCAACATCATGATCATAAACACCTGATTCATCGGCATTCCTCGTGCACCCGCCACACATATCCCCCGTTTCCAGCGTCTGAATTTCTGCTTTATGGTTCACGAGGCCCAGCCAAATTATGCGAGATCAACCAGTAATCTGAATAATCCCGGCATGGTTTCCTTCATACTAACTTCAAATTGGAGTTGGATAAGGCGGGTGAGGGATATGGAGCGTGGCGCGAAGGCAGAAAAAAATCGCGGGAATCTGAAATGGTGGCAGCTGTCGCTGCTAGGTGTAGCCTCTACGATAGGTACTGGATATTTTCTCGGATCGGCACTCGGAATTCGTCTGGGTGGCCCAGCATTTGTGTTGTCCATTGGAATTGCAGCAGCAGCAACCTATTTCGTATTCGACGTACTTGCACGCATGACGCTGCCGATCCGGAAGAAGGATCCTTCAGGACGTATGCCAAACAAGCGTACGGCCGATGGGCCGGGTTCTCCACAGGCTGGATGTACTGGTGTTCCGAAGTGCTCATTATGGGAAGCCAAATGACCGCTTTGGCGATATTCACCCGCTTCTGGTTTCCGGGAGTGCCGATGTGGTTGTGCGCGCTCGGCTATGCTGTACTTGGGCTAGGAGTGATCTGGATTGGAAACAAAGCATTCGATCGGCTGGAGACTTTATTGGCGTGCATAAAGGTTGCAGCGATCATCATGTTTCTGATCATTGCCGCGGCGGCATGGCTGGGTTGGCTTCGGGGAGGGAGCAGACCGGCCTTGCCCGCGAATTGGCATGATTTCTATCCGACAGGTGCCAAGGGGGTATGGGCATCGTTGATCTTTGCGTTCTATACATTTGGAGGGATTGAAGTGATGGGGCTGATGGCGCTGCGTCTTCGAAAACCGAATGAAGCACCAAGGGCTGGCAAGGTGATGATCTTGCTGTTGTCCGTTATCTATATTCTCTCCATTGGCATGGTGGTCATGATGATGTCCTGGCATCAATTCTCGGCAGACAGAAGCCCATTCGTTGCCGTGTTAGATTCGTATCATCTTCCGTTCGTGCCTCATGTCTTCAATGCCGTATTAATTGTTGCGGGCTTCTCCACGATGGTGGCTTCCTTGTATGCAGTAACCACCATGTTGGTAACTTTGTCGGAGGATCACGATGCACCGCGGATATTTGCGATAACCAAGCGGGAACGTAAGGTTCCCATATATGCTTTATCACTCACGGCAGGCGGTCTCTGTATATCAATCGTACTATCTTTGTTAATCCCTGGAAAAATTTACGAGTATCTTACGACGGCCGCCGGACTCATGCTGTTGTACAACTGGCTGTTCATACTACTTAGTGCAGGGAGGATGATCAAATTTACGACGTGGGGACAATTCAAACGTTTTACGGCTATGTTATTGATTATTCTGGCGGTCAGTGGAACAGCTGTTCAGCGAAGCAGCCGACCCGGAATGTTCATTAGCTTGGGTTTTCTCCTCGCGATTGGATTGATTGTGCTCATGATGAATGCGTTATGGAAGAAGAACGATCGTAAACGGAGCTCCAGGCTTCCGCAACACAATGAATAAAAGGGATCTAGTCGTTAGAAGACAAGTGGGTACAGCAATGCAAGGGCTCTTAATGCAAAATAGATTCCGAATATCATTAGCGATAAACCGGAGAGTATGGAAATTGTGGACAATGCTTTTTGATTCAAATATTTACGGAAGATGCTTCCAAGCGTAGCCATGATGAAATCCCAGATCAGAACGCCGGCAATAACGGCAAAGCTATAGAGCAGAATATGGCCTGTTCCATCATCATCCGCTGCAGTCTTCACTAGAATGGAGCCATATATGCCAAGCCAGAACAGGATCGTCATGGGGTTGGAGACCGACAATACGAATCCGGCAAACATGGTTTTGGGGATGGAATCCTCATTGCGAGCCTGGCTGATCGTTACTTTACCGGCATTCATGATGCTTTCAAAGCCGGAATAGATCAGTACGAACGCACCGAACAGCCACAGAAACGTCTGCATGAACGGCGTATTCAAAAAGTGCACAACCCCAAGGTACACGAGTACCATATAGAAGACGTCTGCGAATGCAGCACCAATGCCAAACATCCAGGAATGCCAGAATCCATGCTTGATTCCTTTGTCAAGCTGGGCAGCATTGATGGGTCCAATCGGTGCAGAAAGTGAAAGTCCGAGAAGTAAATAACTTAGAAAAACAGTCATAATCGCTCCACCTTTCAGGAAATAAAAGGAACTAAGGCTATATGGTGCTTGTACGCCTATGCTCGTACATTGTATTCATACAGAGGAGAAAGTAATACCTATAATATGGAAAATCAATCTCTTTGGAGCGACTGCTTTCGATTGTCAGGGCGATACATGATTTTCATTGACGCCGGAAATTTGGTAGGATAGAAGGCGTGTACCGGATTCATTCATAAGCGCAACTGATGATGTCAATCATGTTAGTGAGAGGATTAGAATGCGATGAACGACGGGCAAGAGAAGCGACTTCAGGTTGGCTTATCGGGTTGGGGAGATCACCCTCAATTATACGACGATGGCGCGAGATCATCGGATCGACTGCCGATGTATAGTCGGCATTTTCCGATTGTGGAGATGGATAACTCTTTTTATGCCATTCCCTCGCCGGAGCAGATGGAGAAGTGGTCGAATGCCGTACCGAATGATTTCGGTTATATCGTCAAAGCCTATCAGGGAATGACGGGTCATACCCGCGGCAACGACAGGAACCATTATCCGAATGCCAAATTGATGTTCGAGACGTTTATTCGATCTGTGGAAACATTGCATTCAGCCGGGAAATTAAGGACGGTTCTGTTCCAATACCCGCCATGGTTTCAATGTGAGCGAAAGCATGTAGAAGTATTGAAGCGCACGCGCGAGTGGATGCGAGATTATCCGGTGGCACTCGAATTCCGCCATCAGAGCTGGTACGCACCGGAGTACAGACAGAAGACGATGGATCTGATGTGCACGGAGGGCTGGATTCACAGTATTGCTGATGAGCCACAGGCAGGATTAGGTTCCGTACCGGTTGTGTTAGAAAGCTCGATGCGTCAAGCCGTTATGGTACGCCTGCACGGTCGCAACGCTGAAGGATGGCACTCCAGTGGACAGCCGAATTGGCGCGAGATACGTTACCTATACCGATATAGCCGAGAAGAACTAGAAGAGTGGAAGTCATGGATCAATCAATTGCTGAAGCAATCCGATCAATGCTGGGTAATATTCAATAACAATTCCGGCGGTGATGCAGCGGATAATGCCAAGCAGCTTCTGGAGATGTTCGGACTCGATTCCGGACCAGCACCTTTGAGGCAGATGGATTGGCTGGACGAGGATATTTTTGTAGATTAATTACTGGAAATGGAACCAATGACAGAGAATTGATGAAGGTTTGGACAATCGTCAACAAATTGACGCAAATTGATCTGTTTCCGAGATGATTATTATATATAAAGGGTATTTTCGGTATGAAGGCCAAGTGTATTATAATGTATCTGTTAGATAATGCGAAAATTAGGTATTATTCAGAGAAATTCCGTCCTTGAACAATCAAAATAATCTGACGGAGGGAGTCAGCGATGAAGACCCTTGACAGAATGGCAGAGGGACCTTGGCAGAAATATCACGGTCCGAACTTGGGGTACATCCAAGATCAGTATGAGAAGTTTTTGCAAGACCCGGAATCAGTGGAACCTGGATATCGTGAATTGTTTGCTAGTTGGGGGCCACCCCCGGCGTTAGAGCACAATGAAAAGAAAGCGGATTCGCAAAACCATGGCACAGGTTTCGATTCACGACTGCTGAAAAAAGGCGTGGATGCTGGCAAATTGGTATGGAATATTAGAACCTATGGTCATCTTGCGGCCGACATTGATCCCATTGGAATTGGGAACGAAGCAGACACACGTCTTCTTCAACCGGAAAGCTACCAGCTCAGTCAAGCTGATTTGGCAGCCCTGCCGGCAGAGATCGTCTGGGAGGAGGCTCCTGGTGATATCAAGAACGGTTATGAGGCTATCCAGCGGCTGTTGCAATTATATACAGGCACGATCGCATATGAGTTCAGTCATATTCACGACGAAGAAGAGCGTAAATGGCTTAACCAACGTGCTGAGGAAGGCCCGTCTTCGCTAAATGCACAAGAACGCGAAGCACTTCTCAAACAGCTGCTCCAAGCCGAACAATTCGAAGAATTCCTACACCGTACATTCGTAGGCGCCAAGCGATTCTCGGTTGAAGGCAACGAATCTCTCGTGCCGCTGCTCGAAGAGATCGTACGTCAATCGGCAGAGCGTGAAGTGGATTCCATTCTGGTCGGTATGGCTCACCGTGGCCGTTTGAACGTACTTGCCCATGTGATGGGTAAGGATTACGGCAAGATTTTCTCGGAGTTCATGCATTCTCCGAACAAACATCTTGTGCCTTCCGAAGGCTCCATGGGCATTAACTATGGTTGGACCGGTGATGTGAAGTACCATCTGGGTGCTGACCGTTACTTGAAGAAGGACGAAGTTCGTCAAGTGCGGATTAACCTTGCGAACAATCCGAGTCATCTGGAATACGTGAACCCAGTGGTTGAGGGCTATGCACGTGCTGCTCAGGAAGACCGCAGTCAAGCCGGATATCCGAAGCAGGATGTTAATAAAGCACTGAGCATTCAAATTCACGGTGATTCCGCTTTCCCGGGGGAAGGCATCGTACCAGAAACGTTGAACTTTAACAAATTGCCGGGATTCCGTACAGGCGGATCGATTCACATCATCGTGAATAACCGGATCGGATTTACGACAGAAGGTAAAGACTCCAGATCTACGCACTATGCAAGCGATTTGGCCAAAGGCTACGAAATTCCGATTATTCACGTGAATGCGGATGATCCGGAAGCGTGTGTTGCCGTTGCCCGTCTTGCGAGCGAATATCGCAACAAATTCAAGAAGAGCATTCTGATCGATCTGGTCGGCTACCGCAAATACGGACACAACGAAACGGATGATCCGGAAACCACCCAGCCGCTGATTTACCAGAAGGTAAAGAGTCACCCTTCTGTCAGCACGCTGTACGCGAAGAAACTGGTTGAAGGTACGGTTCTTTCACAAGAGCAAGCTGATCAATTGAAGACTTCCGTCATCGATGTATTAAAGAAGGCTTATGAAGAAGTGAAGTCCAAAGAACCTGTCGATCATACGCTGCTTGGTTTGAATGCAACCGATGGTAAATCCGCCGTAGAAGCTAACACGAACGTGTCTGCCGAAGTTCTGCGTGGAATCAACCGTGAGCTGCTGCATTGGCCGGAAGGCTTCACGGTGTATCCGAAGCTGAAGCGTATTCTTGAGCGTCGCAGTAACTCGCTGAACGAAGGCGAGAAGGTCGATTGGGGACATGCCGAGACACTGGCATTCGCTACGATTCTTGCTGACGGCAAGCCGATTCGTATTACCGGACAGGACGCGGAACGCGCGACGTTTGCCTTCCGTAATCTCGTGTTGCACGACTCTGTTAACGGAGATACGTTCTGCCCGCTGCATCGATTGCCGCAAGCGAAGGCGTCGTTCGCTATCCACAACAGCCCGCTTACGGAGGCTGCTGTCGTTGGATTCGAATACGGCTACAATGTATATTCTCCGGAAACCTTGGTGATCTGGGAAGCGCAATATGGTGATTTCACGAACTGTGCGCAAGTGCTGATCGATCAGTTTATTTCCGCGGGACGCTCGAAGTGGAGACAGAAATCAAGTCTTGTCATGCTGCTGCCGCACGGTTATGAAGGCAACGGTCCTGAGCACTCCAGTGCTCGTCTGGAACGTTTCTTACAACTTAGCGGTGAAGATAACTGGACCGTTGTGAATTTATCTTCCGCTGCTCAATATTTTCATCTCCTTCGCAAGCAGGCATCACAGACGGAAACCGAAGATGCGCGTCCGCTGATCGTGATGTCACCGAAGAGTTTGATTCGCAATCCACGCGCAGCCTCTACGGTAAATGCGTTTAGCGAAGGCGGCTTCCAGAAGGTCATCGAACAGCCGGGGCTTGGCAAATCACCGAAGAAGGTAGAGCGTCTTGTACTTTGCTCCGGTAAGGTGGCCATCGATCTGGAGGAAGCGATCGATAAACAGCAGGACGAGGATCAATCCTGGGTGCATATTCTCCGGGTGGAACAGCTGTATCCGTTCCCGAAAGAAGAAATTTCCCGTGTGTTGCAGAAGTATCCGAACTTGAAAGAAATTTTGTGGGTACAGGAAGAGCCACAGAACATGGGCGGCTGGAGCTTTATGGAGCCGAAAATCCGTGAAATTGCACCGAAAGGCACTGAGGTCCGTTACAGCGGACGTCCTGAGCGTTCAAGCCCCGCAACAGGCTATCAGGATGTTCATGTGTATGAGCAACAGACCATCATTTCATTTGCCCTTAATCGTAAAACTATAAATCAAGAGATCTCATTGGGGAGGTAGCGGCTGTGAGCGAAATTACTGTACCAGCTATGGGCGAATCCATCACCGAAGGAACGATATTCAAATGGCACGTTAAAGAAGGGGATAGCGTTAACATTGGTGATGTTCTGCTCGAGTTAGAAACGGATAAGGTTAATCTTGAGATTAGCGCAGAGTCAGAAGGCGTTGTGCAAAAAATCCTTCGTCAAGAAGGGGAGAATGTGACGATCGGCGAAGTGATCGGCCAAATCTCCGCACAGGAAGGCGTTTCGAATGCACCGGCATCGAAAGCAGAGGAGGCATCTGCACCAGCAGAGGCGCCGAAAGTTTCAGAGACACCGAAAGCAGCTTCTGCACCAGTACCGGCAGAGAACGGGGAAGGATCAGGGCTGACTGCATCGCCATCCGCACGCAAGCTGGCTCGTGAGCGCGGGATTGATCTGGACCAGGTACAGGGCCGTGATCCAATCGGTCGTATTTATCATGACGACGTGAAGACTCACAACGAAGGTAGCAAGCCGGCTGCAGCACCAAGCAAGCCAGCGACAGCTCCTGCTGCTCAAGCGCCTGCTGCTGAATATGGCAAACCGGTTGAGCGTACACGTATGTCACGTCGCCGTCAGACGATCGCGAATCGTCTGGTAGAAGCCCAACATACGGCAGCAATGCTCACAACGTTTAACGAAGTGGATATGACAGCAATCTTGGACGTTCGTAAGCGTCGCAAGCAAGCTTTCCAAGAGAAGCATGATGTGGCTTGGGCTTTATGTCCTTCTTCACGAAGCTGTCGTGGGTGCATTGAAGAAGTACCCTCACCTGAATGCCGAAATTGATGGCGACGATATTGTTGTGAAGAAATTTTATGATATCGGCATCGCTGTATCTGCCAAAGAAGGCCTGGTCGTACCAGTTGTTCGTGATGCAGATCGTCTGGGCTTTGCTGAAATCGAGAAAGAAATCGGTAATCTTGCTGGTAAGGCTCGTAACAATGCGCTCGCATTGTCTGAGCTGCAAGGCGGAACGTTCACGATTACGAACGGCGGCGTATTCGGATCGCTGTTGTCCACACCAATCCTGAACACACCTCAAGTCGGTATTCTCGGAATGCACAAAATTCAGCTTCGTCCTGTTGCGATTGATGCTGAGCGCATGGAGAACCGTCCGATGATGTATATCGCATTGTCGTACGATCACCGTATCGTGGATGGTTCCGAAGCGGTTCGCTTCCTGGTGACGGTGAAGGAGCTTCTGGAAGATCCGGAATCCTTGTTGCTGGAAGGCTAAGCTTCCGCATAATAGAGTTCGACCAAAGGTCGCATGGGGTAGCCCATGCGACCTTTTTAGTGGAATGGCTTGGTTTGATTTTCTAATAGGATCAAGTTAACATGACTATAGATGCGGAGACAATTCTGGGAGGAGAGATCAGATATGACAAAGAAGGCACGCACATTGATATTTACAGGTGCTTATGCAGAAGCAACCCAGACGGGTGTATGTGTATATAGCTTCGACGACGAGAGTGGCAAGATGGAATTGCTCGATGAGGTATCTGGGATTAAAAACCCGACGTTTGTTAACGTGAACCCTGGAACCGAGCGTTTATATGCGATTGGCGAAATTTCGGACGATGGAGAGAAAGCGGCAGAGATTGTTACGTTTGCAATCGATCCGGCATCAGGTAAGTTGACTGAGCTGAATCGGGTTCGCAGTGTCAGCAGCTCTACCTGCCATATTCAAAGAGATGAAGCCGGTAAGCATCTTATTGTTACAAGTTATCATGGCGGTCTTGTTGGGCTTCACCGTATCGACGAGGACGGAGTGGCCGGGGAGCTGCTGGATGAGAAGAAGCATGCGGAGCTGGTAGCGATCCGAGACGATCAACAGCCAAGAGCGCATTCTGCGTTCTATAGCCCGGACGAGAAATACATATTTGTGCAGGATTTGGGTCTGGACAAGATCCTTAGCTACACGCTGGTTAACGAAACATTGAATTATGTGGGTGAGACCGTATTGGATGAGGGAGTAGGACCTCGTCATCTCGCGTTTCATCCAAGTGGCAAGTATGCGTACGTGATCAACGAACTGAACTCGAGTGTGACAGTCCTTCAATATGAGACAGGGAGACTATCGCCACTTGAGACGGTGTCGACGCTGCCCGTGGATTTCGACGGTGAAAGCTATTGTGCGGAGATTGCGGTTGCGGAAGATGGTCGGACAGTGTACGGCTCCAATCGAGGACATGACAGCATCGTGGTATTCTCGGTGCATGAGGGTACGGGACGTTTGTCACCGGTCCAATATATATCGACCGAAGGGGGGCATCCTCGGCACTTCGCTTGAGTCCTAATGGTCAGTTCCTGATTGTCGCCAATCGAGATGGAAATAATCTGGTACTGTACACCGTCGATCCGGAGGATGGCAAATTAGACTACACCGGTTATGCCGTTTCACAGTCGAAGCCTGTCTGCGTGAAGCCAGCCGTCTTCGCAAGGTGATATAGTAGCCTAAATTGGTAGCCTTCCTCGCTTCGGATGATGCTTCTTATATCACAGGTACCGAGATTTATATCGACGGTGCGGAATCGCTGATTTACTAAGCATGTAGCGATTTGACAAATTCGAGGTGATTCCTCATAATAAATGAACGTATTGTCAAATCAGAATGTGGTGATAAATATGGGTATCGTCGTTGTGGAAATATGCGACAGCAATTTGATGAGTGCTTTGGAGCTTGAGCATTTGGAGGATCTCTATCCCGAAATCGCTGTCCTGCGAGCGGATTGCATGAATTTATGTGGTCTATGCAAGCTGCGTCCATACGCCTTGGTGAATGGCAAGCGTGTCTTCGCAGCAACAACGGAAGAATGCGTCGAGAAGATCAAAGCAGCCATCGAAGCTGAATTGGCTGTTTTCTTATAATAGTAATTCGTCCTTATGGGCGAATAAGGTTTGAGGCATGGCGTCGATGACGCTATGCCTCTTTCATGTTGCTGGGCACAATAATAGCCAGAGGAGCATTGTCCTCTGGCTATTGTAGTTCAGGTTGTCTGTCGTTAGGAAGCGTTATGACTTGCCGCTACGACCTCTTCACAAGCATCGGAGCAGCAGCCGTGATGCAACTCCTCGCAGTCTTCACAGCATACATGCTGCAGGTGGCAGGCATCGTTATCGCAGTTGATGTAACGATCTTCCGGCTTGCCGCAGTGATGGCATTTGCCGACAATGATGTCTTCTTCCGTCTGGTTGATTGGCACGGAGATCCGCTCATCAAATACGTAACATTTCCCGTCGAACAAGCGGCCCTGCACCTCCGGATCTTTGCCGTACGTTACAATGCCGCCATCCAGTTGTGCGACATCCTTAAAGCCTTCTTTCATCATGAAGCCGGTGAGCTTCTCACAACGAATACCGCCTGTGCAGTAGGTGAGAATGGTCTTGTCTTTATGCTCGCTTAGATTCTCCCGAATCCACTCCGGGAATTCACGGAAGGACTGCACCTTGGGGCGGATGGCATTACGAAAATGGCCGATATCATATTCATAGTCGTTACGTCCGTCGATGACGATGACGTCGTCACGTTGTAACTGTTCATAGAATTGTTGAGGAGACAGGCGCGCGCCGCTGATGACATTCGGATCAAGCTCATCTTCTACGCGGAAGGTCACGAGTTCTTCCCGGTGACGAACGAACATTTTCTTAAAGGCATGCTCCTCCGAAGGATCGATCTTGAATACCATATCTGCGAATAATGGATTTGCATGCATATCTTGCATATATTGTTCTGTCTGTTCAATTGTTCCGGAGACGGTACCGTTAATGCCTTCTGATGCAACGAGGATGCGTCCTTTCAGATTAAGATCCTTGCAATATTGCAAATGTTCATTCTTGAATGCTTCCGGATCCGGAATGTGAACGAATTTATAATACAGAAGGATCTGGTATTTAGCTGGTTCTGTCATGATTTAATCACCTGTTCTTTTAAGTATTCAGCCCATAAGTTTACTTATAGAATTGTAGTGAATTCGCGTAACATAGTCAACTTAAATGTATAGTAAGTTTTCCATGAAATGTGAAATTCCAGGGTTCCAAGTACAGGGTGATGGGGTTATGATGGAGGGGAACAGGCGAGAAGATCATTCATGAGAGTGGAGGCGTTGAACAGCATGGTACATATCGAACAGAATGCCATCGTATTGTTCCAAGGGGACAGCATTACGGACTGTGGTCGCGATTATGGAGACCCAGGCAGTCTGGGGCAGGGATACGCGTTAATGGCTGCCGCCCGGCTTGGAATGGAACAGCCGACAAAGCGATTGCAATTCATGAATCGAGGCATAAGCGGGCATCGTGTGGTGGATTTGCGAGCACGCTGGGAAAAGGATTGTATGGAGTTAGATCCGACATGGGTGTCCATTCTCGTCGGAATCAATGAAACCGGACGCAAGTATAACCGAGGAGAAGCCACTTCAGTAGAAGCGTATTATGAAGGGTACCGTGAAATACTCATCCAGACTCGCGAGAAGACGGGAGCCAGCTTCATCCTGCTGGAACCGTTCTTGCTGCCAGTAACGGAAGCGAAGAAAGAATGGCGGGAAGATCTTGATCCCAAAATTCAGGCGGTACGTGAGCTTGCACGAGAGTTTGAGACGTTATACGTGCCCCTAGACGGGATATTTGCTGCAGCAAGCACCAAGATGGAGATGGCTTATTGGGCGCCGGACGGTGTGCATCCATCACCGGCAGGTCATGCCTTAATCGCAGAAGCATGGTTAGCCGCGATGAAAGGGAACACGATCTTGTAAGCTGGCATTCGCTCGCAGGACCAACTAATATAAATTAATTAAGCGCTTCCCAATTCTATACGCTTGGGCAGCGCTTCCTCTTATTATAATGACTAGATTCATCGCGGCGTAGCATGAATATATGAGGTTTAAATAGAAAATGACGATTGACGAATATGCGAGAGTACATATAAAATATTTAAAATAGACCGTTGTTCAAATGTGAACAGCCTATTTTTTGACTTTAATACTTTGTTCAATAAAAGCGGGGAAGCGTTGTCGCTTTATGTTGATTGAAACGATGATGAACGGTCATGGAAAATGAGAGGGGAATAAGGATGAAGAAAAAAATGTGGTTATCGCTTACGTTATCGGCATTGCTAGTTACGGCAGCAGGTTGCGGGGATAAACCGGCAGGCAACGGAACTGCTGGAAGCGGCGGGGACACGGAGCAAAAATCGTACAGTATCGCGATTTCGCAGTATGTGGAGCATCCTTCGCTTGATGCCACCAGAGAAGGTATTCTGGCTGCACTGAAGGAAGCGGGAATATCGGAAGAAGATAATACGCTCAAGATTGATTACAACAATGCTCAGGGTGATGCATCTAACAACCTGTCCATCGGGCAGAAGCTGAAGGATACGAAGTCTGACCTGGTTGTTGCGATTGCTACTCCGTCAGCGATGGCTATAGCCGAGAATGTGACGACGAAGCCGGTCTTGTTCGCAGCCGTGACCGATCCGCTTGACGCGAAGCTGGTCGACAGTCTGGAGAAGCCAGGCGGTAATGTTACGGGTGCATCGGATACGAATCCGGAGGCAACCAAACAGCTGATGAATTTTGTAAGTACGCATTTTCCAGAAGTGAAGAAGATCGGGCTTGTCATCAATGAAGGCGAAGCGAACGCTGTCGTTATGGCGAAATCCGCTGAGGAAGCGCTGGCGGAACATGGAATTGAGTTAGTCAGAGCAGCCGTAACGAACACTTCTGAAGTGAAGCAGGCTGCTGAATCGCTGGTCGGTAAAGTCGACGCTTTCTTCATTACGCTGGACAACAACGTAGTAAGCGGAGTTGATGCCGTTATTCAAACCGCACAACAGAATAAAATCCCATTTTTCTCAAGCGACCGGGATACGGTGGAAGCTGGTGCGTTTGCAACGGTCGGATTCAAATACTTCGACCATGGTTATCAAGTCGGCCAGATGGCCGTCGATATTCTGAAGAACGGCAAGAATCCAGCGGATATGGAAATCACGAAGCCTGATAAGCTGGATCTGATCATCAATACGAAGGTTGCCGCCGATTACGGCATTGAAGTGACCGACGCCATGAAGCAGGAAGTCAAAGATCCTGACAACAACATCATTGAATAGCGGTAAGGCGCGGAAACAACTCCGCGCCTTGCTTAATCTTATAAGGAGGTCAAGGACATGTTGGATTTCCTGATGAGACTGGATAGTCCGATCGAATTGGGGCTTTTGTACGCGCTGATGGCTCTTGGCGTGTATATCACGTTTCGCATTCTGGACTTCCCGGATCTTACAGTGGACGGAAGCTTCACCACGGGCGGAGCTATTGCTGCCGTTCTGATTACGAATGACGTTAATCCATGGCTCGCTACCATTCTTGCATTTGCAGGGGGAATGTTGGCAGGTACCTGCACGGGGCTGCTGCATACCAAAGGGAAAATTAACGGATTATTATCCGGTATTATTATGATGATCGCACTCTACTCCATTAACATGAGAATATTGGGCAAGCCGAATATCTCATTGAGCCGGTTGGACAATGTCTTCGGTTCGATTGACCCCATCTATATTGCGCTCATTATTGTCATTGTGGGCAAACTGCTGCTGGATGTCTTTTTCCGTACGGACTTGGGGCTGGCGCTCCGCGCTACCGGAGACAACAAGCGGATGATTCGCAGCTTTGGTGCGAATACCGATTCGACCACGATTCTTGGTCTTAGCATCTCGAACGGTCTCGTTGCCTTGTCAGGAGCACTCATCGCTCAGCAGTCCAGTTTCGCTGATATCAGCTCCGGTATCGGGATGATCGTGATTGGACTGGCTTCTGTTATCATCGGCGAAGCGTGTTGGGTACCGGTTCAGTCTTCCGGACGACACTGGCTGTGGTGTGCGGTTCGATTATTTACCGGATCGTGGTCGCAGCCGCATATGAAATCCCGTGGCTGGAAGCTTCCGACTTGAAGCTGATCACGGCGATCATCGTTATCGTAGCGCTCGTAGTACCAACTGCACGCAGGGCTGTAAGACAGCGATCGCTGGCCCGGAAGCGCTCCGCTGAGATATTATCGACCTATGGTAATAGCAAAGGGGGTGCGCGCTGATGCTGGAGATGAATCATGTGTCCAAGCTGTTTAACCCGGGAACCGTAGATGAGAAGATCGCTTTGATCGATGTGAACCTGCATTTGAAGGCGGGAGACTTCGTCACGGTGATCGGCAGTAACGGAGCGGGCAAATCGACGCTGATGAATATTATCTCGGGAGTCATGAAGCCGGACGCGGGAGAGGTGCGGATAGATGGCAACAGTATTGGCCATCTACCTGAGTATCGGCGCAGCCGCTGGATCGGCCGTGTATTTCAGGATCCTATGGCGGGTACTGCTCCGCATATGACGATTGAGGAGAACCTGGCGATGGCTCACCGCCGAGGGAAGTCGCGCGGACTAAGTTTTGGCGTTACCACCGCTAAACGAGCCATATACCGTGAGCAACTGGAGCGATTAGGAATTGGCCTTGAAGGTCGATTACGTGCAAAGGTCGGAATGCTATCCGGCGGGGAGCGCCAAGCGCTCAGTTTGTTGATGGCTACCTTCACCGAACCGCAAATATTGCTGCTTGACGAACATACGGCAGCGCTAGACCCAGCTCGTGCAGAGCTGATCACCCGAATTACCGAAGAGATCGTGCGTGATATGAATCTGACCACTCTGATGGTTACGCATAATATGGAACAAGCGATTCGCCTCGGTAACCGGCTGATCATGATGGATAAGGGACGCATTATCCTCGATGTAGATGAGGATCGCAAGCAGTCCTTGACCGTTGAAGAGCTGCTCGGTGAATTCGAGCAGATCAGTGGGCATAAGCTGTCCGATGATCGCATGGTGTTGGGTTAGGCGAATAGAGCAAGTTGAATAGTAGAAGTAGAGGTGTCTTGAGAAATCAAGGCACTTCTTTTTTTGATTTGGGCAGACGATTTCGAACCCTTTTAGTAGATTTAATGGAATAATATATCATATTATTACTAATATTTGTATTGACCGCTGTTATATTAATGAATAATATAAGAGTATACATAAATATACTAAAATTTGGGTTGTGATCCTAGAGGGTGGTGTTAGCTTGGTAAAGACAGCCACGATTAGAGAACAGTTAGAATCATATTTGCATGAGCATGTGATGACCATTAATCGATTTGCCGATATATCGGGGGTGAATAGCGGAACACTGAGCAACATTATCAACGGGAACCGTCCAATCTCCATGCAGCAGTTGGACCGAATCACAATGGGAATGAACCTTCCAGAAGGCTCATTTTACGATTTGTATATAGAAGAATGCATCTTCCACACAACACCAGACTGGCGCAGACTGGGACCGTTTCTTCAGCGATGTGCCGAGCTGAACAGATTGGATTGTCTGGATAAAGCAATTAATTTGACTATGGATAATATTTCCTATATCCCGCAATTATTTGAAACAGCCGAGACCTTTTTCAAAGAAGGCAAGAACGAGGCTGCTATTCTAATTTACAAGAGTGTTGCTGAGAGCGAGAGATTCCAGCATTCCGAACGACTGGCGCTGTGTCAGTATCGTTTGTTTACGCTTGGGCTCAGTGATGATCAGGATGCGAACTCACAGGCGGCTGTTCATTTCGAGCCTTTTGTGGATCGATTGGAAGAAAGATATCAGTTGGATGCACTGGTCAAATTATTAAATGTATTTATATCATTAGCCAGGTGGAAAAAAGTTGATACAATATCAGAAAAGTTGTGTGATAAAGCAAAGATTCTTTATAAATTGAAGAAAGGTCATCCTACTTTAACTGCTGGACTTGGGCCTAAAAATCCTTTGATTTTTTATATTCTATATTCTTATTTAACTCAAGAACATAGTTGTAGTGAGAGAGGAGACCATGAAAAAGCACTATACTATTTATCGTTATATGAAGCACCAGATTGGATAAACCCTGTTACTATTGACGAGCGTAAAATATTGGATCAATTTCATGAATGGTCGATTGCTAACAAATTTCAACATCAATTATTGAACGGACAAATCGAAGTATTATCAGAATATGAAGAGTTTATTGCAAGTAGAGAAAATGAGGTGTTTTCAGCTGTATGCAATATTATTATAGCTGCGAATTTATACGGGATTAATGTGGATCATATATTAGATCGTTTTAAAGAGCATCTAACGTATAAGGAACAAAGATATAGTATGTTAAATGTAAACAAACATGTTGTATTAAATAGTTTTACACGATTACAAGCCGAGTTAGGAGTGTATTATTTAAACTCAAATAATATTGTAAAAGGCATTGATTATGTGTTGGAAAGTTTAAAATATAGTATTATAATCAATAGTAATACTGGAATGTTGAGATCTATGGGATTATTTGAAAAATATCGACATCTCTCATCAGATGAATCTCAGTCCAAATATAAAAAAATGGTAAATGAGGTGCATAAATTAAATGAGAAGAAAATTGGCTTGTCTGCTAGTTATATGTAGTTTTTTGTTGGTGTTTATTAATCCTTCATTTAACGGCAATTTTGATAACGGTGGAATTAGTACCCTGAGTAGTACTCATGGCGTTGGTGCAGAATAGCATAAATTAATAACAAAAAGATGATTCCATTAAATTGGAGTCTTTTTTTTAATCTTTCTAGCTAGCGGGAATAATATCTTGCAGGGGTGTGGTTAAATGCATACGACAGCCACGATACGCGAGAAGTTATCAAACTATCTGCAGAAGCATCGAATGACAATAAATCAATTTGCTCGAATATCAGGAATTAATAGTGGAACCCTTAGTAGTATCATTAATGGTAATCGACCAATGTCGATGCATCAATTAGATCGAATAACTGAAGGTATGAGGTTGGAAGCCGGATATTTTTATGATTCGTATATTCATGAATGTATATTTCACGCTATCCCCGACTGGCGTAGATTAGGTCCCTTTCTTCAGAGATGTGCAGAATTGGGTAAATTGGATTGCTTGCGGAAAGCTGCTAGAATGACGATGGAGAATCTAAATTATGCACCATTGTTGTTTGAAACGGCAGAATCATTTTTTTTATAATGAAAAAAATGATTCTGCACTCATATTGTATAAATGTGTTGCTGAGTGTGAGAAATGGTTACAATCTGAGCGATTAGCTCTCTGCCAATTTCGGATTTTTGTCCTTGGATTGGGTCATGAACAA
Source organism: Paenibacillus sp. JCM 10914 (assembly GCF_001315105.1). Taxonomy (GTDB): domain Bacteria; phylum Bacillota; class Bacilli; order Paenibacillales; family Paenibacillaceae; genus Paenibacillus_AQ. The sequence goes on from NZ_BAZR01000002.1 coordinate 183,195, forward strand.
GAAGTGAATTTAGAGAATTCAGTTCTTTTTGAACCATATTTAGATCGATTGGAAGAAAATTATCAATTTGATGCCTATATGAAGTTGATCAACATTTATCGATCCCTAAGTAGGTGGGATAAAGTTGAAGAGTTAGCTATACGAATGAAGCAGAAAGCTGAAATTCACTACCAGATAGATCGATATCTTTTTATATCGAGTAAAATCCCTAAGAAACCGATTATTTTATACGTATTATACGCTAATTTAATGTTAGGTTCTGTTCATCGAGAACGTGGTGAATATGATCGTGCTTTATATTATGTTTCACAATATGACAAACCTTCATGGGTGAAAAATTCTAACGAAGAAGAAATGGTTATTATTAATCAATTTAGCGAATGGGCGACAGCTAATCGTTATCTTTTTTCAATAATGAATGGAAAGCTAAGTGAGTTAAGTAATTACATAGACTTTATTGATTCAAGAACAGATGAAATTTTTCCGGCATTATGTAATATTATGATTGTAGCTAACCGTCATCGAATTAATATTGATGACATATTGAAACGGTATCAGGATTACCTTGTACTCAAGAATCACTCATGTTCATTCGCCAAGATTAATGAGCAAGTGACGATGACCCGTTATACACGCCTACTGGCTGAGCTTGGAATTTATTATATTTATTCAGAAGAGTATGATAGCGGGCTCTCATACATCGTTGACAGCTTGTCTTATTCTTTAATGATTAAAAGTGATAAAGGGGTACTGCGATGCATGGGGATCTTTCAGCAATATCGTCATAAAGCAACTCCGGAAACGATTAATCGTTATGCTGAGTTAATCTATCAAGTACAGAAATCATCCATTTATGAATGGAGACCTTTGATTTAATTATGTGGTTATAAATTGTTGATTATTTTCTTAGGGGTGCTGTTACTATGCAATCGACAACCACGATTAGAGAACAGTTAGATTTATACTTGCGTGAACATCATATGACCATTAATCGATTTGCCGATATTTCGAAAGTAAATAGTGGGACATTGAGCAATATTATTAATGGGAATCGTCCAATTTCAATGCAACAGCTAGACAGGATTACGGCAGGTATGAAGCTTTCGGAAGGTTATTTCTATGAAATTTATATAGAAGAATGCATCTTTCATGTTGTACCGAACTGGCGTCGTTTGGGGGTTTTTCTCCAACGCTGTGCTGAGCTTAATAAGCTGAAATGTTTGGAACAAGCGGTTAACTTGAGTCTGGATAGTAACTCCTATATTACACAATTATTTGATACTGCTGAGGGCTTTTATAAAGACGGTAAAGATGAGGCTGCCATTTTGATTTACAAATGTTTAGCAGAAATCGAGAGATACCAGCATTCTGAACGTTTAGCTTTATGTCAATACCGATTATTTACTCTTCGTCTCAGTAATGATCTGGATTCAAACTTACTGGCGGTGGTACAATTCGAGCCATTTATAGACCGTTTGGATGAGGATTATCAATTGGATGCACTTGGTAATTTAATTAATGTGAATTTGACCCTGAATAGTTGGGAGAAGGTTGATGAGCTTGCAGAAAAAATGATTAACAAAGCAATGGTCCAGTATCGTCTATACCTTAAAACTAATAAGAATAATATAAACACCAAGCGACCATTAATCGTGTATATTCTATATGGCTATCTGATTCGCTCTAAAGTTAGTAGCGAATTTGGTGATTATATTAAAGCATTAGAATATGTGGAACTATATTTTAATCCAATTTGGATAGTAAATCCGAACAATGACGAACTGTTGTATATCCGTCAGTACAACGAGTGGGGCAAATTAAATCTGTACTTATATCAATTAATGTCTGGTAATGTTGAAGTTCTGGATGATTATATTGAATGTGTTGCAGCAGTAGATGATGAAATTTTTCAAGCTTTATGTGATATTGTTATAACCGCCAATAAACAAAAGCTAGATATTGATCATATTATTGAACGTTTTAGTGAACATATTGTCTATAGAGAATTCAGAAACCTCACTGGAAAGTATAACAATCAAGTTATACTGAATCGCTATACGAGATTACTAGTTGAACTCGGCATTTATTACATCCACTCTAAAAATTATGACCGTGGACTCTCCTATATTGTTGATAGCATGTCATCATCTTTACGAATCAAAAGCGACAAAGGCATCCTCCGATGCATGGGGCTGTTCGAGCAGTTCCGCCATCAAGCCTCGGAAGAGACGAAGGAGCGTTACGCCGAACTTATGAGTCAAGTACAGAAGCTATCGGTCTTTGCGTGGAGTCCGATTGTTTAAATTGGTTAAAGGTCTAGCTTATGTCGTTGGAAGTATGCTAAGATCGAATAAGTTTATTTTGACATATGTAACGAGTTAGGAGTCCTGTAGTATGACATCAAGAACCATTCATAACGAGAATCAACGTTCCACTAAGCCTACATGGCTGCTTATCATGGGCGTCATGCTGATCGCCATTAACCTGAGGGCGGCGATCACGTCGGTGGGGCCATTAATCGGTCTCATCCGGGAGCAAACGGGAATCTCCAACACGCTGGCGGGCATGTTGACAACACTGCCATTGTTGGCTTTTGCGCTTCTGTCGCCCTTCGCGCCGGGGATCGCTCGGAGATGGGGGCTGGAGACGACATTATTGGTCAGTATGGTCGTGCTGACATTCGGCATTGGCATCCGTTCCATATCTTCACCGATTACATTACTGGTCGGCACTGCTCTATTAGGGATGGCGATAGCGGCAGGCAATGTATTGCTCCCGAGCTTGGTCAAACGAGATTTCCCGCATCAGATAGGGCTGATGACCGGTACGTATTCCGCATCGATGAATCTGCTTGCAGCGATCGCTTCTGGGGTCAGTGTGCCTTTGGCCGTACAAGCGGGTCTGGGATGGCAAGGTTCGTTGCTGCTCTGGGGCAGTCTGTCGGTGCTTGGCGTGCTGGTATGGGTATTCCGCCGACGTATCGCGGATAGCCCGGCCGAGATCTCCGGCAGCGCTCCAAAATCAACGAGCGTCCTCCGTTCCCCGATCGCCTGGTGCGTCACCTTGTTTATGGGCTTTCAATCCTTCACGTTCTACGTCAATATCTCATGGATGCCGGAAATCTTGAGAAGCCAAGGCATGGATTACAGCGCTGCCGGCTGGATGTTATCGATATTGCAATTTGTCAGTATACCGTTCTCTTTCATCATCCCGGTGCTGGCTGGTCGGAATCCGAATCAGCGTGTACTCGTCACCGTGTCGGCCTTGTTCATGTTAACCGGTTATCTGGGGCTGCTGTCGGGTCTGACTTCACTTACGCTGCTGTGGGTTATGCTCGTGGGGATTGCCGGCGGTGCCAACTTCAGTCTGTCCTTAATGTTCTTCACCTTGCGAACTAAGACGGCTCACGAAGCAGCGGCTTTATCCGGCATGGCACAATCGCTAGGTTATTTGCTGGCGGCTGTCGGTCCGATGTTAATTGGATTCATGCATGATGCAACAGACGGCTGGAAAGCGCCGCTCATGATCCTCTCCGTCGTTGTGGTGATCTTGTTTATATTCGGGTTTGGTGCCGCTAAACCGGGCACGATCTCGGGACCTCTCGAACGCGAAGCACGATAGGAATATATGGATTCGTATTGGAATATACTAAGCATATGAAACCGTAAAAGTATAAAACTGCTAGGCATAGAGGCTTTCTCTTTTGTAGAGAGCTTCTATGTCTTTTTTTGATGATATTTTACATTCCGTTAACATAAATCGGTAGTTGGCGAGATGTCCGGCCGTTATTCTGGAAGTTGGGTAAACTGGGAATTGCGGAGGAGGTTAACGAATTGAATAAAGAGATGCCACTGGAACCGTCTTCGAGCACGAATGTGACACCGCGTTCGAATTGGAGAGATGTGTGGGAAACAGGGTGGACGGCATTGCAGCTTGGACTAACCTCATTTGGGGGACCCATCGCACATATTGGATATTTTCATCAAATGTATGTAAAACGTAAACAGTGGCTCAGTGAACAAAATTATGCGGATCTCGTAGCGTTGGCGCAATTCCTACCTGGACCGGCCAGCAGCCAAGTCGGCATCGGCGTAGGGATGATGCGGGCTGGAGTGTGGGGAGGGCTGGCTGCCTGGCTGGGATTTACGCTGCCATCCGTCGTTGCCTTGATGGTATTCGCCTATGTGATGCAATCCCTCGATCCAGGCGCCGCGGGCTGGCTGCAAGGCTTGAAGATTGTAGCAGTCGCGATTGTGGCCCAAGCGGTTCTTGGTATGGCCTCGAAGCTGGCAAACGGTCCAAGTCGAGCCCTCATAGCCATCTTGGCCATGTCGGTTGTACTGCTATGGCATTCGCCGTTATCACAAGTCAGCGTGATCGTGGTGGCTGGTCTTGTCGGGCTGGGCATATATCATCAGCAACGGCCGAATGTTATGATTTCTGAGTTCAAGGTTCCGTTAGGTAAAACGGCCGGTCTATTTCATCTTGGCTGCTTTGTCTTGTTGTTGTTAGGCCTTCCACTTTTGGCTGGAGTATGGGGCAATGAATGGGTCACGCTGCTGGATAGCTTTTATCGCGCAGGGTCACTCGTATTTGGCGGCGGACATGTTGTGCTGCCGTTGCTCGAGCACGAAACCGTATCCAGCGGCTGGATGGCCCAAGACGATTTCTTGGCCGGTTACGGCGCGACGCAGGCCGTACCGGGTCCGCTGTTTACTTTTGCAGCCTATCTGGGTGTAATCCTTCATGGAATCCCTGGTGGTCTCGTGGCGACGCTAGCTATTTTCTTGCCGGGTTATCTACTAATTGCCGGGGTACTGCCATTCTGGAATGGCATTCGAAGCAACCCGAAATTACAAGGGATGCTAACGGGAATGAATGCTGCCGTGGTAGGGATCTTGCTGGCTGCATTGTATGATCCGATATGGACTTCCTCTATTCATAGCCCACTTGAATTTGTGATCGGGGCTGCACTCTTCGGGATGCTGATGTTCTGGAAATGCCCACCGTGGCTAGTTGTCTTGGCTGGGGCGTTAGCTGGTCAAATACTATTATAGAAATCAGGAGTTCGGATCTAGACCTTAACGTGATTGGTTAAGGTCTATTTGTTATGAGGGAGTAAATCATGCCCGATTGGTTAAATAATGAGGGTAGACTTTAGTGTAACGAAATCAGATATAGAAATGGGTGGAACTGTTTACATGAATAACAAGGAAGTGGAAGATTGCATCATCGTCGGAGGTGGCATTGCCGGATTACAGGCAGCTATCCAGTTGGGACGATATTCTGCTCATCGAGTGCTTGTCATCGACCGGGGCTACGGTCGTTCCACGATCTGCAAGAGTTACCGCAATATTCTCGGCTGGCCTGACGGCGTGTCCGGTGATGAGCTGCGAGCTCGCGGCCGTAAACAAGCGGAGTCAGTTGGCGTCAAGTTCGTGAAGGATGATATCGCTTCGGCGACGCAGACTGAAGCACGAGGGTTTCGATTGACGAACAAGAATGGAACACAATATGAGGGAAGAACGCTATTGCTGGCAACAGGCCTTATGGATCGCTACCCGGATATAGCCGGATTATCGTCACTGCTCGGCACGTCTGTCTTCGTCTGCCCGGATTGCGACGGCTACGAGATTCAAGATCGCCGGACCGTCGTGATCGGGTCTGGAGACCCAGGCGCTTCGATGGCCATCCTGTTATCCGAGCGCACGAAAGACATCACCTATATCAATCATGAGGGGCACGCTGTATCGGAGGAGCACCGACGGCAACTGGAGGCGAAAGGCATTCCTTATATTGAGGAGGAGGTTGCTGAGATTAAGGGTGAAGCCGGAACCATATCTTCGGTGATATTCAAGGATGGCACAACACTTCAAACAGAACGTGGGTTTATATCGTTCGGCGGCAACGCAATCTATTCCGAGTTGGCGCAGCAGTTAGGGGCGGAGCTTGAACATAATAAACATGTGAAGAGTGATCCCAGATCGAAAATGACTTGCGTAGAAAATTTGTGGGTTGCCGGAGACGTTGGCGTGCATTCGGAACTGACGACGGTCGCCATGGGTGAGGGCGCAACCGCAGCCATCTGGATCAACAAGGCATTGAAAAAGATGAATGCCGGTGGCTGAGCGCTAAAAATTCAAGCTGCCCCCGCGGGCGCAAAAGGCACAGTTCTTGGTGAACTTATGTGACCCATCCATCGCGGGGGTATTTGTGCTTGAGATTTAGCTGAGATCAAACCGCTGTATATGGTCGTACAGCTCGTATTTGCGAAGCAGTTCGGTCTGTTTCGGACCGATGAGATCGAAGTGCGGATACGGAAGTCGATAGTGAATGTAATCCGGGTTAAGATCGTTGGCGACGCACCATTCCTGAAGACGGTGAATGTCGGCGCAGCCACCTTCGTAACCGTGTTGAATTGCGGAAAGCGTTTGTCGAACCAGTAATGGGTTAGAAAAGCGATATCGCCCTGGGCAACTTGCTTCTTCCAATGTTTAAGTTCTTCTCGATTAATGCCGAATGCCATATGTGTTCATCCTTAATGATATATTCATGCTTCTCATTATATCAGCATATACTAGACTACGCCTAATCTGTGCCCGATATCCGCCAATCCGTTCAAGCTATTCAAAGGGGGAACGAAGGATGATTCTCGAAACAGCAGCTCTATATATCAAGCCCGGTCTGTCAAGTGATTTCGAAAGTGCGTTCCGCAGCGCCTCCAATGTCCTGTTATCGAAAAAAGGTTATGTCGAACATGAGCTGCATAAATGTGTGGAGAAACGGGATGAGTATGTACTCTTGGTTCGCTGGAAAGGCATTAAGGATCGTCTGGTCGGCTTCAAGCATCACCCGGATTATACGAAATGGGTCGCCGAGCTCGAACCTTTCTATGCTCGTTCACCCGAGGTTAAGCATTACATTGATATTCGAACTGATAGCAGGGAGCAAGCCGAATTGGAAATGGATGAATGGTTTGCCCATAGCGAAGCGGAACGTGTTGAAACTGAAGGCGAGGCTTAAGCCCGAACTTATACATTCTGAGTTATCGATGCGACTGGATGGCTGCTGCAGCTGATCCGGTCTTATTTTTCATGCTTAATATTCATGATTCGAACAGGAATCTTTAGAGGTTATGGCGAATCTTGTAAGTTAAACTACAGAAGGAGTGGTTACCATCATTACAGATTACGAAGCGTACGCCGACTTGCCGAACAAATTCGGGTAAACGTTTCCAAAGTCATGGTCGGCAAAGAGCTGCTGATTGACAGATTGTTCATCGCCATGGTCACCTCGGGTCATGTACTGCTGGAGGATGTACCGGGCACAGGTAAAACCTTGCTCGCCAAATCGATCTCCAAATCCGTGGATTGCACGTTCAAGCGAGTTCAGTTCACACCGGATTTACTGCCGTCCGATCTAAGTGGTATTTATTTCTATAATCAAAAGACGTCGGAATTTGAATTCCGTCCCGGCGCGCTGTTCACGAATATTCTGCTCGCCGATGAGATTAATCGAGCTACGCCCCGCACACAGTCCAGTCTGCTCGAATGTATGGAGGAGCGGCAGATTAGCATTGACGGCGTGACGCATCGGCTTAAGGAGCCGTTTCTGGTAATGGCTACGCAGAATCCGCTGGAGCAGCAAGGCACATTCCCGCTGCCGGAGGCGCAGCTTGATCGATTCTTGTTCAAGCTAAATATGGGTTATCCGACTTCAGGCGAAAGCATCGATATCCTCAAGCGCTTCATAGACAATCAGCCGCTTGAATCCTTGAACGCAGTCGCTTCAGCTGAAAGTATTGTACAAGCAGGCCAAGTCGTTAACAAAGTGCATGTCAGCGATGAAATGCTGGCTTATATTATCGCTTTAGCTGAAGAGTCGCGGCAGGATGAGGCCGTGTTGTCCGGGGTAAGTCCGAGAGGATGCCAGGCGCTGTTAAAGGCTGTGCAGGTGCAGGCAGTGCTGCAAGGCCGGGATTTTGTTACGCCGGACGATGTTAAAGAACTGGCCGTACCGACGTGGGCACACCGTTTGAAGCTGCGCGGCACGCTGCATAGCCGAGGTGGAGCAACGGCCGCGGCAGAAGTGATTGAACGACTGTTACAACAGGTACGTGTACCAACAGAAGAAGGCATAACGTCATAGGAGGCGATCTTCTATGGGAGCATATTGGATCTTAATTATTGCCGCAATCATGGTCCTGATTCAAGGGAAGTTGTTCCGATCTTTTTCATTCAAAAAATTAAGTTACCGCCGAGCGTTCAAGGTTAACGCTTGTTACGAAGGGGATGCTGTTGAACTCGTCGAGACGATTGAGAACCGCAAGGCATTTCCCGTTCCGTGGCTGAGAGTGGAATCTCAATTCCGAACCGGTTTGGTGTTCGACAGCCAACTGAACCTGGATATTAGCGAAGGTCAATTCAATCAGAACCATAAAAGTTTCTTCAGCCTGCTGCCCTGGACCAAGATCGTACGCAGGCACCGAATCAAGGCGGGACGCCGAGGGGTGTACAAGCTCGGAACCGTCTCGATGACCACGGGGGATCTGCTCGGAATGGAATCAATGGTCAAGAGTCATACGTTAGCTGGGGGGATTGTTGTGTACCCCATGCCGATAGATGTATCGGACATGGAACTACCGGTACAGACATGGATGGGTGATTTGCTCGTCAAACGCTGGATTATGGAAGACCCGTTCTACATCTCGGGAGTACGCGAATATCGGGACGGAGATCCATTGAAGGACATTCAATGGAAGGCTACCGCACGAACGGGGCAACTACAAGTTCATCGACGGGATACAACGGCGGACAGCCGTTTAATGATCTATCTGAATATCGAAGATCATGAACAGATGTGGAGCAAGGTAACGAAGCCGGAACCGATCGAATATGGTATCCGCCAAAGTGCCGGCATTGCCGCTCACTTGTTGTCGCAAGGGATGGAGGTCGGATTTGGCAGCAATGGAATGCTGGGTGAAGAGTCTTCCGAGGATGCGTTTATTCCGATTGCAGGCGGACGATCACAGCAGGATCTGATACTAGAGATGCTCGCCAGACTGGAACTGATCAGAAGGCTGTCTTTTCATGATTATCTGGGACAGGAACTGCACCGTCATCGTGAAATCAGGGATATCTTAATCCTGACGACTTATGTCAGTCCAAGGTTGGAACAAATGCTTCAGCAGTTCCGAGATCTTGGGCATACGATTCAGATCGTCTACCTGGAATCCCACAGCGTTCCTTCCAGTGCGAAGGAGGTGACGGCATGATGAATCGTGTGACGGGGTTGGTCAGAGCCGGCTGGCACGGATTCATAGAGTGTGTGCTGTTTTTCCAGTACTGTTCGTTCCCGCCTTCTATCTGTTCCCGCAGCATCTTGTCGTGGCATGGCCATTCATTGTCTTTGGCAGTTATGTTATCGGTTATTTAGGAGGCATCCTGTTCAAGATTAGCAGACGTTATGCTGCCGTGTTCTGGGCGCTCCTTGTATCCATTGCCATCTCATTTGCCGTACTTGGAATGGATCTTATGCTCGCCTATACGATCCCGTTGTTATTCATGACAACCTACAGGGGTAGTCGAATGGGACAGGTAAGCTGGCATATGATGTTTCCAGGCACATCCTATCTGGTTGGCTTAATCGTATATGGCGTAAGCAGCTTCATCCTGCACTTCATGGAGTCCTTCGATACAGGCAGTGCGGTCCTTGCATGGATGGGCGGTGCGGCGCTCATTATAACTCTGCTTATGACGAATCATCAGCGAGTATTAAATGAGACGCTGCCTGGTGACAAGCAGCCTGTCTTGGAACGACGGGTGTTGCGCTATAACCGTTCTTTCATTCTGGTTCTACTTGTTCTAATCGCCATCGTTGCATTTCTGCCCCAGTTACAGCAGTGGTTTTCGGAGTTGGCTCGTGGGATAGCCGCCTGGTTGGCCGGCTTATTCGGTCCAGGTGCGGAGCAACCGCCGGAGACGCCGTCTATGCCTGAAGCAGTACCCGAGATGCCTCTCATGGAGGAGGAGCCGAGCGGACCAAGTCCGTTTATGAAAATGATGGAACAGATTCTTATGTATGCCGTGTTTGCGATATTGGGTGCAGGCGTATTGTTTCTGCTGTATAAGATTCTGAGGGTATTGCCTAAACTGACCAGCCGTCTATCCGAGTGGATGAACCGAATGATGAACCGGCAAGGGGAAGTAACCGCTCTTGGTTATGAGGATGAGGTTGAGCGTATCGATCATGAACCGGCGTCACATCGGTTTAGACGTTTCATCGCGAGTATGAAGAGAAGCGGGGGAGCATCGAATGAGGATCAAGCTAGTCCCAATCAAGCGGTGCGAGCAACGTATCGGAACATCCTGTCCCGCAGCATTCGCAAGGGCTATCTGTGGCGGTCAGCATTGACCCCAAGGGAAACGGAACGGGATTTGAAGTCATGGGACAATCACACGGATACGATTCCCGAATCCCTTATTGAGTTGTATGAAGAAGCACGATACGGAAGTCGTAGGATAACCAAAGAGGAGTGGGAACAGGTTCAACATAAGCTAAGACATAGTTCCAAACCTTCCAAAAAATGAATAATGCTCGATTCTATGAAGATCTGCTATGCTGTGGATATCATTTACTAGAATCGAGGGTTACGAATTGAACAACTTTATGCGCATGCTTGGTTTATGGCTATCCTTGTCTTGTCTCTTAAGCTCGATGCCCATATCAGCTGATCAAGCTCCAGGCCAACCTGTATTTCACGATATTTCCGGAAGTTTTGCCGAAGAGGCTATTAATTCTCTGGCAGATCGAGGAGTCGTAAGCGGGGATGGTCATGGAGCTTTTTTGCCGCGCAATCCCGTTACACGTGCCGAATTTATCGCGATGCTCGGCAGAATGTTGGAGTTGAGGCCTGTTCATAACGATTTGTCGGCATTCCGAGATGTGCTACCGTCCGCTTGGTATTATGGCGCTGTGCATGCTGGCTTGAATCTATCCATCACGGAGGGCAGCGGAGATCGGTTTCATCCTATGGATTCCATCACAAGGCAGGAAGCGGCCGTGATGGTCATCAGGGCCATGAAAGAGAGCGATCAAGCCGCTTTATCCCGGACGGCAGGAAAATATGTTGATGCAGGATCCATTGCCAAGTGGGCGTGGGATGCCGTCGGCCGCGCGACGGATACGGGATGGCTCGTCGGCAGCAAAGGATCCTTTCGCCCGAATGCGGCCATTACGCGGGAGGAGACAGCGATGTTGTTGAATCGTGTTCTCAAGTCAGGTAATGTACAGTCCGTCATTGACAGGAAAGCCGTTTCCAAAGTTCATATGGGCTGGCTGTACAATGGCACGACCCAGCAATACATTGCCTATGCCAAACGTGCCGAACTGAACGTATTAGTACCTCGCTGGTATTTCATGGAGCCATCGGGCAAGTTGACGGACCATACGGATCAGGAGCTTTTGAAGTGGGCACATAATCATGGACGGAAGGTCTGGGCCATGGTTGGGAATCGTGCGAATGATGCCGGAACTCATCAGGTATTGAGTGATGCGAAGTTGCGCCAGTCGCTCATTAACAGCATCAGTGCCAAAGTGAGTCAATACAAGCTGGACGGGATCAACATTGACTTCGAGAATGTCTTGCCGCAGGACAGGGAGAACCTGACGTTGTTCATCACGCAATTATCTGTTGAAATGAGGCGGCTTGGCGCTGAATTGTCGATTGACGTGTCACCTGATCTGAATACGGATTGGACCGCTGCATTCGATTATGCTGCTCTGGGTAAACAGGTGGATTACATGGTTCTGATGAGCTATGATCAGCATTGGAACGGTTCGCCTAAGGCTGGTACCGTATCCTCTCTGCCATGGTCGGAATCAGCATTGGCTAAGCTTGTGAGTCAGGTGCCCGCCAAGAAGACAATCATCGCCTATCCGTTGTATACAAGGGATTGGAAAGTAGGTCCTACAGTTTCTGCCCAGGATATCACATTAACCGAACAAGGCAAGCGAATTCGGCAGCAAAAAGCGACGCTGCAATGGAACAGCGTCCTTGCGCAATACGAAGCGGCCTATACCTCCGCGAGTGTTCCACATCGCATATGGACGGAGGAAGCTCGTTCTTTATCTCATAAGCATCTGATGGCTGCAACGTATCAAGTAGCCGGTTATGCTTACTGGTACCCAGGAGCTGAGACGCCAGACGTGTGGCAGGCCATTGCGAATGCAGAGCGTTACGGGTCTTATTCATTTCTAATTCGATAAACAATAGGTATTCTAAACCACCCCTATACCAGGTCGTATGGGGGTGGTTTTTGTGATGAATGGATCTTGTAAACCTCACTTTCCGTGATACAATGATTGAAAAATAGGATAGGCATATTTTTCAAATAGGGGGATGGCGGAAGTGTCGAGTGAAGTTGAGAATCGATTATTGCAATTGGGTATTGTTCTGCCCGGAGCAAGCTCGCCAGCGGCGAAGTATGCCAATGTCGTCATAGTAGATGGTTTGATGTACGTCTCAGGCAAGGGGCCTGCGGGTCGACCAAGAGGGAAGCTGGGTGAGCATTTCACGACTGCGGATGGCTATGATTTGGCCAGATCAGCCGGAATTGAGGTACTCGCTGTGCTGAGGGAAGCACTCGGTTCGTTGGACCGAGTGAGGCGTGTAGTGAAGGTACAGGGGTTCGTGAATGCCACGCCAGACTATGAAGAGCCTCATAAAGTGCTGGACGGCTTCTCGGATTTAATGATGGATGTATTCGGTGACAGAGGTAATCATGCAAGATCCGTACTGGGTGCCGTCTCGTTGCGAGATCAGCTTCCCGTCATAGTCGACTCCATATTTCAAGTAGAGGTATAGCTTACGCATGCGAGGATTGAGACGAAAGGATCGACAACATAACAAGCAGACATCCGATCCTTACGCCTTCAACCAATCAAACATCCTCTGAATGGCAGCGATGTGCTGTGGCGGAGGAAAATGATGCCCTAAACCGTCATATAGATGACTTGTGGGTGCGTTGCCGACCTCTTGCAATCTTGTGATCATACGGAGACTGTGCTGTAAACTGACTTGCTCGTCCACGGTGCCGTGCACGATCAGAACAGGGCAGTGGATTCGTTCTGCATAGTATAGCGGTGAGCGTAGTCGGTATGCTTCCGGCAATCTGGCAGGTGTGCCGCCGATGACTCGCTTCATCATTCTGCGCAGGTCAATTCGCTGCTCATACGTATCCGCAAGATCGGATACACCACTCCACAGAATGATTTTGGAGACGAGCGGCGAATGTGCTGCGGCGTATGCGGCATTAATCGCCCCTCGCGAGAATCCCAGCAAGTGGATCCGTCGATGATCGATCCAGGACAGTTTGGATAACCATTCCAATGCGGTCATCACATCCTCCATATCAGATCCACCAAATTCATCGCGACCTTGGCTCCTTCATTGCCCCGATAGGTTGGAGCAAATACGGCATATCCCTGTGCTGCGAACTCTTCAACCCATTTGAACTTGACGGCACCCACACGGCCGATCCCGCCACGGCAATAGATGACGAGTGGCAGTTTCGGCAGCGAGGCAGAGGATCTGCTTCCCAGACTAGATCGATCGATGATTCGGATACATTGGTTCCAGTATTTAAGATGGAGCATGCCAAGGTTTCCATTATGGTGACATCGTGCAGACCATCTGCTTCTGCAGCCATGGAATGACTGAGCGCTGCTGGCAGTTCTGGCGGCAAGCCGAGATAACCCTTGATATGTAAATCTTCCGAACGATAGTTAACACGATATATCATGGTTGATCCTCCGTTGATGTATCCGGTATTTTCGAATCTTACATTCGATCCGATGTAGAAGAAGTTCATGTAAGTATAGACTGAACTTGGAGTAGAAATCAACGGTACTTCCCTTCGCTGCGACCGACCGGTACACCGATGTCAGATCTGCTAAGAACATGATATAATAGAGTGGAAATTGAGGTGAATAGGATGGCGAAGAAGAAACGAAATGCTCCTGTGAAGCGTGTGGAAACCACGGATAAGCCGGCTACGCTGAAAGATATGCTGGACCCGCAAGTGCTCGCGAAGTTGAAGGAGACAACCGAATCGTTGAAAGCGAGTGAGGCGCAGCGCCTGGAGCAGGAGAGACAGGAGCGGGAGGATGCTCGTAAAGCGGAGCAGAAGCGGCGAGACAATGATTTTGAATATTTACTTGAACATAGTGAGATGAATTGGAAGAACTATAAGTAGCAGGCAGCCTGGCTGCCTGCTTTTTTAAATACATATCATCTATTCAGGAGACGTTATGATATCTAAACCTTGCATAACCATTGGCATTAGTGGCGGTTCGGGAAGTGGCAAGACAACCTTAAGTTTAGTGCTGGAAGATCAATTAAAAGATTGTCGGATCGCTGTGTACCATATGGATAAATATTATAAATCCGTCAGACCTTTGGCCAAGGCGCCTTTTACCGGTAATGTATTGGAGGATTTCAATCATCCGGACGGCGTTGATCTGCAACGTCTCTCTACGGATTATGATCAGGCGCTGTTAAGTGGAGATTATGATGTTGTCATCATTGAAGGGTTCCTCCTCTTTCACTTTGAGCGGCTGCGGGAGACATTGGATTTGAAACTGTATGTGGATTGTCCTGCTGATGAACGGATGGTTCCCAGAAGTGAGTGGTTTATCAATAAGGGCTATTCAAGGGATGAGGTGACACAAGAGTATTTGCAGCTTGTTCGCTATCGTCATGATGAATATGTTGAGCCCACCCGCTGGTATGCAGATCTCATTATGAATGGTTCTACAGGGGGTGACCTCGGCACGCAGGTCGTATTGGATTGGATTCGCGTAAGATTGCAGGAACGCAGCTGAAACTAGCCTTGATAGTCCGATCAAGCAGGTTGAAGTAATCTGGAAAGCGGGTTACAATAAGTAAGCATTACTATATAATGTAGGAGGCGATAGGTACGATGAAAGTTGAAATCTGGTCGGACTTTATGTGTCCGTTTTGTTATATTGGCAAACGCCGTTTTGAGCAAGCTTTGGAGAAGTTCCCACATCAGAGTGGGGTGGAGGTCGTGTATCGCAGTTTCGAGCTGGATCCAAGCGCGGCGTATCAACCAGGTGTTTCGATGGATCAATTGCTGTCCGTCAAATATAACATGAGTATCGAACAAGCTCAGGCTATGAATGCAAACGTAACGCAGCAGGCAGCAAGTGTTGGCCTAACGTATCACCTGGATCGAATCGTTCCGGCGAATTCCTTCGATGCCCATCGATTGGTTCATTTTGCAGCACAGCATGGGAAGATGCATGAGATGACCGAGCGTCTGTTGTTCGCTTATTTCACGGAGACCGAGAATCTCGAAGACAAAGGACTGCTGGCTAAGCTGGCAGCAGAAGTGGGACTGGACCACGATCGTGCTGTTGCTGTACTGGACAGTGATGAATTCAGCACAGAGGTGCGTGCGGATGAATCCATGGCACAAAGTTTGGGCATTCGAGGTGTGCCATTCTTCGTATTCGGCGGCAAATATGCGGTATCCGGTGCTCAGCCGGTGGAGGTATTCCTGGACGCGCTGGAGAAGGCTTACCGTGAAGAGAATCCGCTCGTCATGGTTAACGATGGCGGCAGCGGTGACGGTATGTGTGCAGACGGATCTTGCGATGTTCCGGGCAACGCCAAAAAATAAGACTTTATGATATGATAAGCTCGAAGAATCATGATTCTTCGAGCTTTTTTAAATTCAATTTACGTAGGAGGACTTTATATGAATCTCCCTTCTTCTGAGCTGATTGAACGGATCGAGCGATCGGAACGGATGTATATGTATGACCGCATGCAGGCGATCCAGCAGCGAGAGGGTAACCCGGAAGGAGTCGAACTGGAGTGGTTCGGATCAGCACTGTGCATCTACAGTAAGACGATGCCATGGGCATCCTTCAACACGGTAAAAGGAATCCAGGCAAATCAGTTGCAGGATCTGGATCGGATTCTGTCGTTCTACCAAGACAGAGGCCGCAAATTTCAATTCGAAATCATTCCTTCCCTTGTCAACGCAGAGCTGCTTCAAGAATTGGCGGCGCGTGGATTCTATCAGTCCGGTTTTCATAATTCGATGTATATTCATTCCGATGATCGGCGTCAGGTATGGAAGGGGACTGCTGATACTGACGATGTGGAGATTCGCAGACTTGCGGCGGATGAGTTCGAATCCTATGCCACGATTCATTGCCGTGCAACCGGCTTACCGGATCAAGGCATCCCTTCGGTCGCCAGGAACAACGAGGTTTTGTATAACAGGCCGGACTGGCGTTTCTATATAGCATACGTCAACAAGCGCCCAGCTGCGGTCGCGGTCATGCATGTCAAGGAGGATGCCGGGTCATTGACCTTTGCCGCAACTTTACCGGAGTATCGACGACAGCGATTGCATCAGGCATTTATACATAGAAGAATACAAGATGCGGCAGAAGAGGACGCGTCCCTTGTCATGGGCCAGTGCGCCTTCTTGTCTCAGAGTCACCGCAACATGGAAGCTGCAGGGATGAAAATCGGTTATGTGAGAACCACATGGACTGCCGCTGGCTCATGAGGAATCTGAGAGGCAGGTGTATGAACGCTGTATGATTCAGTGAACTTTTCCGATATTGAGTATTTGAGGGTCGGAACGGATAAGCAGCAGCGTGCTGCGGTCGTGTTGGACGAATTGGATTTATTGCGTCATTTGAAGTCGTATGATCCGATCCTTGTCGGTACGATTCCCATCGGCATCGATCTGCCGGAGAGCGATTTGGATATCATTTGCTACGTAGTGGATTTTTCCGAGTTCAAACAGTGTATGTTGCAGTATTACGAGAAGCGAATTCCGGGATTAGCCATAAATCACAGAACGGTTGCAGGTGTAGAACGAATGGTATTTCATTTTCAATTCGGTGGTTGGGCGTTTGAGGTTTTTGGCCAACCGATTCCGACGACTCAGCAGAACGGTTACCGACATATGGTCATTGAGCATCGCGTGCTTCGTTTGTTAGGAGAGAGCGTTAGACAAGCCATTCTGAAACTCAAACGAGAGGGATCGAAGACCGAACCGGCCTTTAGCAAAATACTAGGATTAACCGGTGATCCATACGAGGCTGTGCTCGGTGTCGATGATTGGACGGATGAGCAGATCCAGTCTTCCTTTCAAAGGTATGGTTATCTTCCTGAATAGCGCACCCTGATTCTGGTTAAATTGTAACCGTAGGAAACTATGCGTGCGTTGAGTGAAGATAACCTATCAAAATCGTTGAAAGGTGGAATGATCGTGTCCAATATGAAACTCGCTGTTATTTATTACAGTTCAACAGGAACCAATTATCAGCTTGCCCAGTGGGCAGCAGAGGGAGCAAGTGCTGCCGGTGCTGAAGTCAAGATACTTAAGGTGCAAGAACTTGCGCCAGAGTCCGCGATTGCCAGTAATCCAGCATGGAAAGCACATGTGGAGAAGACAGGCGATGTTCCTGTTGCCACGCCGGATGATCTGGAATGGCTGATGCGATCATCTTTAGCGCACCGACTCGGTTTGGCAATGTGCCTTCCCAGTTCAAGCAATTCCTTGATATCAACGGGGGGTTATGGGCTCAAGGCAAGCTGGCGAATAAAGTTGTGAGCGCGATGTCCAGCGCAAGCAACCCGCACGGCGGACAAGAGGCCACGATTCTATCCATCTATACGACGATGTATCACTGGGGTGCAATTGTTGCAGCACCGGGCTATACAGATCCTGTTACCTTCGCTGCTGGTGGCAATCCTTACGGTACGAGCGTAACCGTGGATCAAGAAGGCAACCTGAAGGAAGATGTGAAAGATGCGGTCATTCATCAGGCGAAACGTACGGTGACAGTGGCTGGTTGGGTTAAGGAAGGGCAACAAGGTTAGATGATCTAACATATGAGGCGATAGGGAGCGTAGTTTACCCTATCGCCTGTTTGAATTTTCATTATCCTGGGAATCTTGCTATAATTGGTATTGGTTAACTTTGGAATTCGTACAAATAAGCTGGGGTGAGGGCATGACGAAGCTTATAACGGCTGTTTTGGAAATCCTGCGCATGATACTCATCATGATGATCGCGATTACGGTATTGGGAAGTATCGAACGGGGGATATTGAAGTTTTGGATCACTTGGCGGGAGGAGTATAACCTATTGCTTTTGGTGGCCAATATTTTGCTATTCTTCGTTTTTTATCGGAATCGATTACAGTTTACCGGCTTCTATCGTTCTTCAAGGACGCAGAAGAAACTTGCGAAACCCGTATCCCAAGTGCTGATTATATCTGGAATCGTACTCATCTTGATGCCGCTGTTGGTCAATTGGTTATCCACTTAAGTTTAGATAGAAATCAAAGGAGCTTCGGGCAGCATGTCCGAAGCTCCTTTGATTTGCCTGGTCCAGCATCAATTATAGACGTTTGCGTCTGAACATTGTGACGAATGCACATGCAAGCAACAACAGAACGACGGAGACGCCCGCGTATATCGCTTCTTGCAAATTGCCTTGTTCCGAGGCTGGCGCAAATCCCCAATCCCCCGGACGCCCCATCATCCCGTTTCCTCTTCCACCCGGCATGCCGCCGGCGCCATTTCCGAACGGACCTTGTTGAAAATTCCGCAGCTCTGCCTGCCCATTCTGCCCTTGCATTCCAGGAGGGGCTTGCAGAGCTCCGTCTGCGGGCATCGGAGTGTCTGTCGGATTTGCCCCATTGCCTTGATCCGGCGGAACGCCTCCGCCTCCTGGACGCATGCTGCCCATTCCACCCATTTGGCCCATACCACCCATGCCTCCGCCGGGACCCATCCCGCTGCCGCTGCCATCTCCTGCTGACGCAATGGTTCCATCCAGTTGCTGTTGAATATGGTTCGAAGAAGACTCGGCGAACGCTGTCAGGATCGGCAAGGACTCCTCATACTCTTCATAGGAGAAGAACGGTCTTGGATCGGCTTGTACATGTTCGGAAATGAGGGTCTTCAACTGTTCCACGCGATCGTCAAAGGACTCCTGCTTCATATAGCCTTGCAACATATTCGAGATAATCTCGTGATAGCGCTCTTTATACGCATCTACCTCCAGCAGCTTGGCAATGAGCGGGCGTTCTGCGAGCGCCCCCTGCGTCGGTTCGTCAATGAGAATCTCGGAGCCGCCGAACCCGCCGAAGGCCATATTATAATCCCAAGGCAGCACGGAGAACACACCGTCCGTCTCATATAAATAATAGTTCTGTTTATTCATCCCGAGATAACTGTCCATATTGGATGCGACCACGTTAAGCGCGACATATTTGAGTACATTGTCCACATCGAGCACCTGTTCATATTGGGAGCCGTTGTTGAGCTCATCTAGCATCTCGATCAGTGCATCATCTTTGGATTTCTTGGATTTTTTGACTAAGCCCGTATAGGCATCCGCATCACTTCCAAGCCAGGCCAAGTCGCCGCCGACGCCGGTCATTTCAGCTTTGTACAACGCGCCATAGGCCTGATCGAAATGTCGTTCCAGGTAGGAAGTGCCGATCTGTTCGATGGCCAGATAGAACCCCCACAGCTCCTCGTTCACGTATACATTCACATAGGAGAACTTGGGCGTAGGCAAACCCACCGACTGCGCCAATTCATACGTCAGAAATTCGCGCATGTAAGAAGCGTCACTATAATTGTTGTTCAGATTGATCTTGCTGATGCCTTGAAACGTCTGGTTGATATATTCGTCAAACGATATTTTGAAGCTGTATCGGTCGGAATCCGAGTTGACCACACTTCGCAAGCTCAGATTGCCTTTGGTCCTTATCCCCACATGATCAAACTGCACGCCGTTGTAATTGACGGATGCTTCCTTATATTCTTCAGCACTGGCGTTCTCCAGCATATCTTGAAAGTCCTCCTCATCAATCGTGATTTTCACGTCAACGACTTGGTCCTTCGGAAATATGATGGAATCAATGGAATCTGCTTGCGTGGTCATCGCTTCTGGATCTGCGCTACCCTCCCCGATTCCATTCATCTCTGCAGAATATCCCGATCCTGTCTGCTGGCACCCAGTGATCAACAGGATGATGGTTAACAGAGAGGGCAGGAGGAATCGGGTTGTTCGCAGCTTGCGCATCTTCGACCACCTCCTGAGTTTAAGATACATAGTCGCCACTGTAACTGATCAGCACGGCATTATGGACGCCGGGAATCTGGGTAAGCTTGTTCACGAACTGCCCCTCCGCATCGCGAAGGCGCAGCTCTAGCGTTAGTTCTATGCTATCCTGTGTGACCGTCTTCTGTTTCAGATTGTATCGTTTGACCGTTTGCTCCATGTGTCCCTTGACAGCCTGCTCACTCTGATCGTTGTCACAATGCACGACTAACAGATAGGGAGTATCCACCGTTGCTTTCTTAATGAATAGAAATAGAATCAGACCGACAATGATCGAGCCGATGACCGCGAGCGTATAGAACCCGGCACCGGTGACGATTCCGGCAACAGCCGACCAGAACAGGAAAATAAGATCGGTTGGATCTTTGATGGGCGTGCGGAATCTGACGATAGACAGCGCCCCGACCATCCCGAGCGAGAGCACCAGGTTGGAATTTATAGCAATGATTACGACAGCGGTAATCATCGTCATGCCAATCAAGGAGACGTTGAAACTCTTGGAATATAGTACGCCGCTAAACACTCTTTTGTAGAGTAAATAGATAAATAGTCCGATTACAAAGGCCACGGCAAGCGTAATCAAGATGTTGGAGATGCTGATGTCGGAGACGAAATTCTCCATCACGGACTTCTTGATGATATTCGAGAAATTCGTTATTGATTCATTATTCGTTGTGGTGGCGTTCATGTATTATTGATCCTCCCATGTATTGTATTTCAGAAATTTCCGGCAGATCACGTATTTGGAGGCCGACTGACGGTTAAGCCCGTCGAGCTGCAGTGCGATTTTGATATAGTCTGGCATGTATTCATCGTACTTCACTTCCAGAATGCTGAAATTCTCATCGATCGCCCGAATCGGCATCAGGCTCTGGTTGAACAAGTCAACCGAGTGAAGGCCTGTCCGCAGTTCCTTATCAAACGTAATGCGAACGTTGCCGTTATGGCATACGTAAGGTTCGCGCACATAATCGATGATCACCTTCGGGCGCAGCAATTTATGCTTCAGTTCGTGATATAATTCAAGCATTAAAGGTTGCTCCGGCTGGTACAGACAATCATATTGTCCGTCCAGAATCTGGTTGACCATCTCACGCGTAAGTACACCTTCTGCTTGGCAATGTAATCGCGGAACTTGATCTTTTTCTCAAAATGAATGGTTGAATCCTGTACGTTATAGATTCGAATGCGATACTTCACCCGATCGCGAACGCCCGCTAGCTTCTCGTGTAGTGCTTTGTTGTTGATGTCGTCAAAATACAGGCTGCGGATGTGGTATTCACCGCTTGGTCCAGCATGCTGGTCATGGTTGACAAGATTCTTCAATCGTTGACGCAGCACTTGATGTTGATGGGCGTTGACAAAAAACTTCAGCTCATTGCGGTATTTCAATGTTGTCTTCATCATTTCACCTCGCTTCATCATTCATTACAAGTTCGATGCCTTGCTACGAGATTTATCCTACCAATCGATCCTGATAGCTATCTTAAGGGCGGCTGAATGTAAACTGAATGTTATCGCAATGTAAAATATCTCCCGGGCGGGATCCACGCTTCAGCGTGAATGTGGTAGGATGAGACTATATTTGAGTGAAGAACAGGACGATGCCTGATGTTGTATTATGTGGCTGCACTATGGAGCGCCGCAGCAGTGTTGTTGATTCACCAGCCGCGGAGTACGGTTAACCGCTGGGCTGCTTTTTTTCTTCTGAGTGCAGGTACGGGAGGCTTAACGGATCTGCTGCAGCCGGTGGGGTTTATTGACCCGGTTTATGAACCCTGGATTCAATTCCTGAACCATACGCTGACACCATATGGGGTGTTAATATTTTGCATGGTGTACACTCGCATTCCCGAAGGTATCAAGCGCTTGAGATCTCTCAAGCTGGGTTTGATAGTACCTGTTATGATCATGCTGGTCCAAGTCTTGTTGAGTACCGATTATCAGATTCATTACGGATTGCTCTTCTTCTGGACGGCTCCTTATTATGTATGCTCCTGCATTCTGCTGCTCCGTGCATTATCTCAAGAAATGAACCCTCAGAAACGCAGGAGCTTGCTGATCACAACGGTCATTATGGTACCAACGCTGCTCGGCGTGATGCTGTTGATCAATGTCGGGTATCTGATCTGGCCCAATTATGATTCCTTTCAATATGTATCGTTGTTTATTCTCTATTCGTTTGTTGTAGCGCTCATTTGTACATTCGTATATGGCGTGCTTGGGGTGAAGCTGAAGATTGAGCGCGATCCGCTTGAGCGAACGATGGAGGCTGTGACATCCGGGACATCCATGTTGAATCATTCGATCAAGAATGAGCTGGGAAAGATTGCAATCAGCACGGAAAATGTGAAGCAAATGCTGCCGCAGGAGCACGATTCGATTAAGGATCAGCTGAACGTGATCACGCATGCCTCTGAGCATTTGCTGGCTATGATGAGTCGGATTCAACGACAGATGATCGAATTTCGATTAGTTGAAGAAGCTGTGCGAATGGATGCTTGGCTCGCTGAGGTGCTACGGCTTGAGCAGGATTTTCTAACGAAGCACAGAGTCACGTTCGAACTACAGATTAGCCAGAAGCCATGGCTGTTGATCGACCGGGTGCACATGAAGGAAACAATGGGGAATCTGATTCGCAATGCAGTCGAAGCGATGCCGGAGGGCGGTCATTTGATTATACGGTTAAGAGCCGACCGAAAAGGGGTGGCTGTTACCGTCAAGGACCAAGGGATTGGCATTCCGCGCGTGGCGCAGTCCCACGTATTCGAACCCTTTTACAGCACGAAAGCACACCATCAGCATAACTATGGGCTTGGTTTGTCTTATGTATACAAGGTCATGAAGAAGAGCGGAGGTTCCGTTGACATAGAGAGCGTGGAAGGGGTTGGGACCGAGGTAACGTTGTATTTTCCCCGCAGCGCTATGATTCGAATCGCCGGGAGGGAAGAAGCTTGAGCCGAATACGTATTTTCCTCGTGGAGGATGATCCGGACTGGATTAAAGCGATGACGATATTCTTGAACAGTCAGGAGGATATGATCGTCGTCGGTACAGCCGAATCGTCAGAACAGGCTGTCGCGATGGCTGGAGTTTTGTCGTTTGACATCATCCTGATGGATATACAATTGTCGACAGGTCATCTGGACGGTATTTACACTGCAGCAGAAATTCATGAACTTACACCCGAGTCTAAGATTATTATGCTTACTTCGTTAGATGATGAGAGGGTGATTACCCAATCTTTCACGCTGGGGCCGTAAATTATATCGAGAAGACGAAGTTCAAAGACCTGCCGGCTGCAATTCGCAGCGCCATGCAGGGTCCAAGCTCGATGGACGTTCTATTAAAGGATTATGCGCGTATGAAACGGGAGGAGGCGCTGCGGAATTTAACGCCGGCCGAGCGCGAAGTGTTCGAGCTGCTGAATGACGGATACACGCATACTCAAATCGAAACCAAGCTGTACAAAACCGAGAGTACCCTAAAGAACCAGATTAACAAGATGCTCAAAAAACTCGGGGTAAAGAGCGGGAAGGAAGCCGTAGAGAAAATTCGGCGCAAAGGCATCGTAAAGGAAAAACGGGATTAAGGTGAGTTCGTAGTGCAGCTTCTTTGCGAGCTTTGTGTACAGTTGTATATTAGGTAGATTCATGAAAGAGGTACTACGATTCGTAGTACCTCTTTCTCTCTTTGTTCTATGAAAGAGAGAACTGACCGGATTATCATACGCGAAGTACAATGATCCTGTACATGCGATATCGAGAAGTATACAGGAGTTGATTGTACATATGAAGCAAAAACCGATTTATGTTGAGACCGTCATAATGACGGAAATGGATCGGCTGTGGAGCTATACGCAAACGCCAGAACTGCATCAGCAATGGGATCTGCGGTTCTCTGAAATTCATTATTTGCCACGCGATCGGGCCGAATTTCAACGTTTCCTCTATAAGACCCGAATCGGGTTGGGTTTGGAGATAACAGGAATCGGTGTAACGAGAGAGGTCAAGCAGCAGGAGCACTATGCCAGGATGTCGGTCTTGAAATTTGGCTCCGATCAGCAAATATCGCTTATCCGCAAAGGCGGTGGATATTGGCGTTACCACGATAATGGCAGCGGTTGCATCACGTTTATTACGAAATACGACTACCAAACGAGATTCGGCCTGCTGGGAGCTTGGTTTGACAAGCTGCTGTTTCGGCCGATGTTCGGTGCCGCGACGGCTTGGAGTTTCGATGTTCTGCGTCTGTGGCTGGAAAAAGGTATCCCACCTGCGGCGTCGATCAGCAAAGCGATTATCCATGCGGTGAGCGTGGGTATGCTGTTCCTTCTATGGTGTTATGAAGGGGTAGTACCGAAATTGCTCTTCCCGGAGGCAGGCGAACTGGATCTGCTCCGGCAAACCGGCTGGTTTGGCGGTCAGGAGGGAATCGCGATCGGACTGCTCGGCATGGCCGAAATTGGAATCGGGTTCATGACAATTTGGCTTCACAAGAGCAGATTGTGGTACAGCATCTTGGGAGTATTGTTGTTTAGTCTTATGCTTGGTGCCCTGATCACGGACCCTGGCTTGCTTCAAGCACCGTTCAATCCGGTTACACTTAGCGGCTCCATGATCGCTTTCTGTATCATGCCGCCTGCTCGGCTTCCGATGTACCCAGCATTTATCGATGTGCAAGAACACCGTCATCAATCGAAGTGAAGGAACAAGGAGGGTACGAGCATGACCTCCATTTATGAACAGGCATTAGGCGGTGATTTCCATCGGCTGCATCCCAAGATCCAGGAGCGGTTCGGATTTGGCAGCCGTGACGGCATTGCTTCGATCGGGGAAGGGGTGATGGACGAGATCTGGTATTCGTCCTGGGCCGCAATACCACTTCATATCGGCGTCACACGGCATATTATGTTCCCTAATAAAGGAAAGGGTATTCCCTTTCGGATTGAAAATTACGCATACTCGGATAAGTATGGGCGGGAGACGGTCACATGGTGCCGCAGCTTTCAATTCAGCCAAAGACAGCGGTGGTTTGATGCCACGATGATTTATAGCCTGGAGCGGGCATGCGTTGTGGATTATCTGGGAACGAAGCAGCATCTCGCTGTAGATCTTGACGTATCGATAGCGGAGAATGGAGGTATCCGAATCGAGTCTGGTGATCAGCGGTTCTACGAAGGATGGCTTCGGCTGAGACTCCCTGCTGTATTGACCGGTAAGGCGGATGTATGTGAATGGTATGATGACAAGAACCGAGAATACCGGATTTCGGTGGAGGTACGCAACCCGCTGTTGGGGCCTGTCTTCCGTTACAAAGGAAGATTTCAGGCCCACACGGTGGTCGTAGCGGATGGTCGGGTGCCAGAGCATGTAAAGCCGCTCCGGGAAGAAGCTAGAGCGTAGCGGCGGTAACCGCCTCGTTGTCCTTATTCTTGGATTCACGGAACATGCGGTAATACAGGAAGGACGCTACAACGTACAGGGTTCCTGTGATGCAAAAGGTGATGGCATATCCCCAATAGTTGCCATAGGTTGTGACCAGCTTGGATTGAACCGGACCCATCGTCGCCCATCCCAGCATAAAGGCTGCCTGGGTGAAGGAGTTGGCAATCCCTCTTCTTCGTTCCGCTACCCGGTCGATTAGAATGGAAGCTTGAATCGGATTCGCTGCGTTCATCAGCGCTTGACGGAACAGGAAACCTACCGAGGCGATCATCAGCATATTCGTGAATCCGGTTAGTAACAAGAACGGTAACGACATTACTTGGAACAAGACTACAGCCCTTACGGCACCAACGCGATTCACGAGTGTCGGTCCGATCAGCATGGATACAATCGTCATAACTTGTCCGAGCGATATGAGGATGCCGACAGCCGATAAAGAGACTGAGAACCGATTAGTGAAGTATAAATTGAGATAAGGTACCACGAGACCTGATCCGAGACCGATCAGCAGATTGGTGAGTGCGAATTGTCCGATGATCTTGAAATCTCCGATTCCCGAGGCGGGAGCAGCTTGCCCGGAATGGGCAACGGGCGGCGTGTTCGTAACTGGTTTGACAGATGGCTGATCCATTGCCTGGCGCTGATTCGTCGTAAACAGCAGTGGTATAAATGCAGTGAACGTAGCCAGCCCACCGATAAACAACACAGTCTTCAGACTGCCGACTTTACTCATGCCGATGGCCTGCAAGGCATCAGCGAGAAATCCGCCGCCCATGCTGCCGAGCACTTGTGAGGCGAGTACCAACGAAGCGTGAATGCTGAAGATGCGCATGCGCTGTGACTTCGCCGTATTCTCGGCGAGAAACGGAATAGCCAACACCTGAAAGAACGAAGCGAATAAACCGGTATAGACGGCAAGGCCAAGTAGGCTGAATTCACTTTCGAGAAAAGCGCGGACAATCAGGCCGGCACCGCTTAACAAGGCTCCAAGTATGAGGATCCGCTTGCGGTTGCCGCGGTCCCCGATAAAGCCAATCGGAATAAACATCAGCGCGGTAGCCAGTGATTGAATACTGACCACTGTTCCATTCATGGAGGCATCATAACCAAGACTTTGTATGTACAGATTGTAGAGTATCATGAACATGCCTGTACCGATCTGATACAGCACGTTAGCTAGAAAGAACAGTTTAATATTGCGTGGCCAGTCGCGATAATCCTTGGCTAATTGATGTGCGAACCCCATGATGATTCCCCCTAAATTTTACAGCAGCAACCCCTCTATTCTAACAGGTAATGTTAAAGGGAGGAAGGAAATATTCGGCATTCATCAGGCGCGGGAAATCGTGGGAAATATAGCGGGTCCATGGTAAAATAAGGCGGAAGCTAACAACGAATGCATACGATTTGCCTTGTGATACCACTGGACAGGAGTGTAAGAGAATTGAATAGGAAATTTGTTATATCACTGATCGTGATACTGATCAGCCTGATCTTCATGGCCGAGCATGATCTGGGATATTCGTTCGGAGATGGATGATCTTTGGTTGTATCACTCTCTTCTCTGTGATCTATCCGTCTGTTACAGAGCAGGCACGCTATCTGTATTATCGGGGAAGTACCGATGAGCGAGCCGGAAAGCCTGATATCGACTGATGTATCAGTGGAACTCCATAAGAACGGCCAAGTACGGATACTTAATATGAATGCCTATAAGTAATACACGATGAAACAAGGCTATTGGTTTGATATCTACTCTCTTGCTCATGGAATGGCGAACACGTCATTCCATGAGTTCTTTGCGTCGTCTCAATTTGACAATTATTCATAGACATATTATCATTGTGTCTATAAATTATAACGAGGGTGTTGTCGAATGGATGTGAATGATCGTTTCTGGAACGCCACGATAGATGAATTAAAGCTAGGCTACGTTGAAGAAGGGCAATATTGGGTATGTCTGTTATGCGGTAAGACGCTGGAACAAGGGATCATTTATCCGGATCAGGATAAGCTGTACGATGCGCAGCGATATATGACGGTGCACATACAGCGCGAGCATGGCTCGGTGTTTGCATATTTGGCAGGGCTCGACAAGAAGCTGACAGGACTTACGGATCATCAGAATCGTCTGTTGCAGCTTTTTTATGAGGGGAAGAGCGATAAAGAGGTGCAGCAGGAGCTTGGCATAGGAAGTGCATCTACGATCCGGAATCATCGGTTTGCCCTGAAGGAGAAAGAACGCCAGGCGAAGGTGATGCTGACGATGATGGAGCTCTTGAAGCAGCGGGACGATCATGCCCCTGCTATTGTGGAGATTCCGAAGCATGCCCGGATGGTCGATGAGCGGTATAACGTCACGGAGGAGGAGCGGCAGCAGATCCTCGCCAAAGTATTTCCAGAGGGTACAACGGGACCGCTCAGGACATTTAAGCTAAAGGAGAAGCAGCGGTATGTGGTTCTGCGGGAGATCGCAACCAGATTCGAACCCAACATGCGTTATTCGGAGAAAGAAGTGAATGAAATCATTGGCCTTGATAACCCGGACCATGTGACCATTCGCCGCTATATGATCGAATATGGGTTTATGGATCGCATGGACGATGGCAGTGAGTATTGGCTGACCGTGTAGTTGAAGGAGGAGAAGAAAGATCATGAATCGCAGAAGCGAACTGAATCAACAGTATAAAGAAATCAAGATCGAGTCAGGTGTCTATCAAATTCGAAATACGGTGAACGGGAAGGTATGGGTAGCCGGAACGAATAATTTCAAGACGATGAACGGCAAACGTTTCGAGCTCCAAATGAATACGAGTTATAATAAGGAACTCCAGCAGGATTGGAACGAGTACGGTGAGGATGCATTTGTATTTGAAATTCTGGAGACAATCGAGGTCAAGCCGGACCCTTATTTCGATCTGAAGGACGCTGTTCGCAAGCGAGAGGCGCATTGGCTTGAAACCTTGAACCCTTTCGGTGACAGAGGATACAATACCCCCAAACCGAATTAAACATTCTCCGTTTTCTGTGTAGGAAGCTAGCATAAGGAAGGGATATGATATTCCTTCCATTTGCATGCATAGCCGGGGTGAGATATGATTATATGAGCGGCTTGAATCGCTTCCATTCCTACTTTTCCTACACGAAAGCGAGACGTGAACACAATCATGAGATCCCTTGCATGGGTTACTGACAGCACGAGTACGATTGACCCGGATTTTGCCAGACAAAATCATATTTACGTAGTACCATTGCGATTGATTCTGGGTGAGGATGCATACCGGGAAGGCATCGATATTACCCCGGAAGCGTTCTATGAAAGAATGAAGAATGAACCGAAAATAAGCAGTTCGCAACCACCGATCGGCGAGTTTATTGAACTCTATGAATCATTGAAAGGGAAGTATGACGATATTATCGCGATTCATTGCTCGTCCGAGTTGAGTGGGACCTTGAATACGTCGGTTCATGCGGCAGAGATTGCAGAGGTACCTGTCGTTGGCATTGATTCCAGAGCAGGCGCATTTCCGCTGCGTGAGATGATTAAATCGGGCGTTCAGTGGCATAAACAAGGCGATACGATTGATATGATCAAGGAAAAGATTCAGACCATGGTGCGTAACATGGAGTTCTATTTGATACCGGCCAGCTTGCATCGACTGCACAGCAGCGGACGGGTATCCGGAACGCAGCTCTTGCTTAGTAATTTGTTGTCCATCCATCTTCTGCTCCGCTTTGACGAGGGTAAGGTGATTGTAGAAGAGAAGATCAGGACCTTTAAGAAAGCGAAGCGGCGCATTATGGAGACCGTGAAGCAGGATTTCGAGAAAATCAAAAAAGTGTGCATTATGCATGCTAACAATATAGAAATTGCCGAAGAGATCAGGCAGGAGATTGAGGATGCGGATCCTTCGTTAAAGACCGAAGTCATGACATTTATTCCGGTGGTAGGCGTCCATGCCGGGGAAGGCACAATTGCGTTGTGCTGGATCAAACAGCATCCGGCGTTTACTTAATGAATATTCCAACGAAAACCTGCAACTGTTTGATGCAGGTTTTTTTATGTTGACGATTCTGAATTGGGTTATTCGGTTGTATTAGTAGTAAGGGAATATGGCTATATGAACCTTTGGTTAGAAAGGAATGGACTCTGATGAAGGTCATTATTACACAGGCGGAAGCTATCGAAAAAAAAGATCTGGGGCGAAGTCATGCTCATGTTCGGCTTAACCGACGATAATGAAGTATGGGAGAAAGAGCAGTTTATCTTGACGGAGGAGCAAGCCCGTCAACTTGGTCTGATCTTATAATGATTCGCTTGGCACTATGGATTTAAGATGGAGAGAAGGACTGCGGGAGAGCAGTTCTTCTTTTTTATGCGTATCAATGATCGCTTGAATTTGGGACTAACACTATAACAATGATATGATGAAATGAGTGTAATGAAACAACGATATGCTGAATGATGATTGAGTATTGATGAATGATAAGAAAGAAGATGATGGAATGAATAGGACAACGATCGCCAAATTGATGATCTCCGTGCTGTGGATAGGGCTCATGGTTTTCTTCTTGGCGGCTTGCCAGGGAAACCAAGGGGCCGGCAGCACGGAGAGTAACGGAACGAAAGAGCAGGTTTCCCCGCCGAATGACGTTAAGGAAGAACCGCCATCGGATTCAGGGGAGGGGACGGACGCTGAACCGGAGGGGCTGCCAGGAGCGAATGAGCCTGAAGATGAAGTGGCGACTCTGCTATCGGAGATGACAGTTCAGGAGAAGATCGGTCAGCTTGTCATTGTCGGTCTCGACGGAACGGCCGTGGACGATGCTTCTCGCAAAATGCTGGAGCAGTATCAGGTGGGAGGATTTATTCTGTTCAAGGATAACATCACGGATACTGAGCAAGTCGTTCGGCTACTAAATGATCTGAAGCACGGCAATGCAGTTAATCCCGTTCCGCTTTGGCTGAGTATCGATGAGGAAGGCGGGCGGGTTACCCGATTTCCTGACACGTATGAACGGCTGCCTTCCAGCGGGAAGATCGGTAGCCTGCATGACGAACAACTATCCAAGGACGTGGGCAGCCTGATCGCACAAAAAGTAGCCGGAATTGGCATGAATATGGTATTTGCGCCTGTGCTGGATATTAACAGTAATCCGGATAATCCGGTGATCGGCGACCGCTCATTCGGCGATACGGCTGAGATGGTAACGGCGCAAGGCATCGCTTCGATGCAAGGCATCCAGGCGGGAGGCGTGGTGCCGGTTGTCAAGCATTTCCCGGGACATGGGGATACCTCGGTTGATTCGCATCTGGGTCTGCCTGTTGTTGAGCACGATCGGCAGCGGTTGCACGAGTTGGAGTTGGCACCTTTCCAGGCAGCTATCCAGCAGGGTGCCGACGTGGTGATGGTCGCGCATCTGTTGATGCAGGACATTGATCCGAAGACGCCATCTTCGTATTCCAAGCCGGTTATAACCGATCTGCTGCGTGGCGAGCTTGGGTTTGAGGGGGTTGTCATCACGGATGATATGACGATGGGGGCGATTACGGGTACCACGGATGTGGGTGAGGCCTCGGTGAAATCGATCGTGGCGGGAACCAACATTGTTCTGATCGGACATGAATTTTCGAAGCAGGAGGCGGTAATCCACGCGTTGACGGATGCTGTCAATAGCGGTGTTATATCCGAGGAGATGTTGGATGAGCGCGTGAGGACTACGCTGGAACTGAAACACAAGTATGGCTTGGACGATCAAGCGCTGGAGGCACCGGATATTAAAGACTTGAATCAAGCAACCAAGGAGGTTGTTGAGCAAGTGGAGGCCAGATAGTAGTGTTATGGTCCTCTTAGTGGCCGAGCAAGTCCCTGAGAGGGACTTGTGGCAACGAGCAGCGTTCCCGTTAAAGCAATCCACTCCATCGGCGCTAACGAAAACAGAAACCCCCGATCTGATATCAGATCGGGGGTTTTAATAGTCAAAAATATTAAAAGTTGATATAATGATTAGAATATGCTAGAATGAGGGGTAAATAACTATTAAGCAATTGTCATAATGACCTAATGCTAGATTAGCATAATAATATGGAATTGTCAACAGGGGGGCATAGAATGGAAAACCGTCAAAGCGCGGATTTTGCATTGGGACGCGAGGTTCCGGAAACAGAGAAAGCGGTGAATTCTCCTACCGAGGATTTCTCCGTTCACGATGATCTCTCGCTTCCACCAGGCATCAAGATCAGCGATCCAGTTCGCATGTACCTGAAAGAAATCGGTCGTGTTCCCCTCCTCTCAGCCGATGAAGAAGTGGAACTGTCCAAACGAATTGAGGAGGGGGATGAAGAAGCGAAGCGCCGTTTGGCCGAAGCGAATCTTCGTCTCGTTGTAAGTATTGCCAGAAGATATGCTGGCCGGGGCATGCAATTCCTTGATCTGATTCAGGAAGGCAATATGGGCCTGATCAAAGCGGTCGAGAAGTTTGACTATTCGAAGGGCTTTAAGTTCAGCACGTATGCTACATGGTGGATTCGCCAGGCGATTACTCGCTCCATTGCGGACCAAGCGAGAACAATTCGAATTCCGGTCCATATGGTAGAAACGATTAATAAACTGGTGCGGGTCTCCCGCCAACTCCTGCAGGAGTTGGGGCGTGAACCAACACCGGAAGAAATCGCCAAAGAGATGGAGATTACACCGGAGAAGGTTAGGGAGATTCAGAAGGTGTCCCAGGAGCCGGTTTCCCTTGAGACGCCTGTCGGTGAAGAGAGTGACTCCAATCTGGGAGACTTCATAGAGGATCAGGATGCATTGGCACCTGCTGATGCAGCAGCCTTCGAATTATTGAAAGAACAGTTGGAAGAGGTACTGGATACGTTGACAGAGCGGGAAGAGAACGTACTCCGTCTCCGCTTTGGCTTGGAGGATGGACGCACGCGTACGCTGGAGGAAGTAGGCCAGGTATTCGGTGTTACTCGTGAACGTATCCGTCAGATTGAAGCGAAGGCGCTGCGCAAGCTCCGCCACCCTAGCCGCAGCAAACGGCTGAAGGATTTCCTGGAATAAATTTAGAGACAGTAGAAATTTCCTGAGCGTATACGAGCCCCTAATGGCAGCAATTGGCTGCCATTCAGGGGTTCTTTTTTTGACCAGTTGGAGGATGCACGCCGCTGAATTGACACCACCCGCGGAGTTGCATCATAATGATGTAACAAAACATCCATGAGCAGTGTGATGAGGCTTGTGTCCGAATGTGAACCGATAGGAGTGACATGTTTGCGATGATCCTACATAAATCTGCAATCGAACGATTGTGCATGCGCCATGTGGAGCTGTCTGCTTTCTCAACTTACGGGATTGGCGGTAAAGCCAATTACTTGGCCATGCCGGAAACGTCGGAGGACCTTGCCGACCTGCTTCAAGACTGCAAGCTGCGGGGAATGCCGTGGTACATTTTTGGTATGGGCTCTAATATTCTGTTCCCGGATGAGCCGGAGCATGATCTTGTGTTTATATCGTTGAAGAATCTCGTAGACCTCCGAGTGACGAATGGAAAATGGCACGTCTCATCAGGGACGCCGATGTCATTGCTCTCGCTGATGGGCTTGATGGGTCGCCACGATCTGCTCGATTTCACTTTTTTGCTGCCGGGCTGCCTCGGTGCCGGTATCTACATGAACGCCAAATATAATCACCGTCAAATCTGCGATATTCTGGATACGGTTTACTATATTGACACCATGGAACCTGGTCTCCATATACAGTCTGTTGCGGTCTCGGACTGCCAGTTCGCCTATAAACAATCGATTTTTCAGCAGCATCCGTGGATTGTTGTCGGTGCTGATTTAAACATTCCGGTCAGTAGCGAAGAGCAGGTCCTATCGACCGCTCAACTATTAAAAGATTGGAAATCCCGCGGCAGTCACCCGTCCTCCTTGCCGTCGTTCTTCTCTTTTTTCCTGGGCGAAGTGCACGCGCTGGCAGGGCAAGGGATTCCGAC
Organism: Paenibacillus sp. JCM 10914; assembly: GCF_001315105.1. GTDB lineage: Bacteria > Bacillota > Bacilli > Paenibacillales > Paenibacillaceae > Paenibacillus_AQ. Next base: position 216,832 of record NZ_BAZR01000002.1, read on the forward strand.
ACCACAATCGATGCTGGATATCATCAAGTATCGTACGAGCAAGCGTCATTTTGATTACCCGTCGTGCGGTTCCGTATTTAAAAATAATTATAATTACGGGGTGGCCGTTGGAGCGCTTGTCGATCAGTTGAATATTAAAGGTACGGAATATGGAGGCGCCATCATCTCTCCGCATCACGGCAATATGATACTCAACCAAAATCAGGCCAAGGCTTCAGATATACGGTATTTAATGAATTTGATCTCGGAATCGATTGATAGGCAATTTGGATTCGTGCCTGAACCCGAGATTGTTCTGGTGTAAAGATTGGATATAAAAATAATCTCTGTAAAGGAATTGGAATAAGTAGAATTTAAGGATATAATCAGATAGGTGATCATCTGTTTATCGTGGTAAGCAGTGAAATTAATGATGTGAGAGGGGTATTACATATGGCAAAAACATTAATTTTTGGACACAAAAATCCGGATACGGATACGATCTGCTCAGCCATCGCTTATGCTGATCTGAAGAATCAGCTTGGCCTGGAAGCAGAGCCAGTGCGCCTTGGCGATGTTAACGGTGAAACGCAATTCGCACTCGACTATTTCAAGGTGGATGCACCACGTTTAGTTGAGACGGTAGCGGGTGAAGCGGCGGATGTGATTCTTGTCGATCATAACGAGCGTCAACAAAGCGCTTCCGATATTGATCAGGTTCGTGTGGTTGAGGTCATTGATCATCATCGTATTGCTAACTTTGAGACAAGCCATCCGCTGTACTATCGGGCTGAGCCTGTTGGCTGCACCGCTACGATTCTGCTTAAGATTTATAAAGAGAAGGGCGTTGCTGTTCGCAAAGAGATCGCAGGACTCATGCTGTCTGCTATCATCTCGGATTCTTTGTTGTTCAAATCCCCGACCTGCACGGAAGAAGATATTGCTGCCGCTCGCGAGCTTGCGGAAATTGCAGGCGTGGATGCAGACAGCTACGGCTTGGAGATGCTTAAAGCCGGCGCCGATCTGAGCGATAAAACTATCGCGCAGCTGATCTCACTGGATGCTAAAGAATTTAGCATGGGTGGAGCCAAAGTCGAAATCGCACAAGTCAATGCGGTGGATACGAATGACGTACTGGCTCGTCAAGCGGAGCTCGAGTACGCTATCCAATCCATCATCGCGGACAAGAAGCTTGATCTGTTCGTGTTCGTTGTGACGGATATCCTCAACAATGATTCCATCGCACTTGCACTGGGCCAAGAAGCAAAAGCGGTTGAGAAAGCATACAACGTATCGCTTAGCGACAATAAAGCGCTGCTCAAAGGTGTTGTATCACGCAAATCGCAGATCGTACCTGTCCTGACGGACGCTTTTGCGCAATAATTCGAACATCACATCAAGCCTGACCGGCTCTGGATAGCTGGTCAGGCTTGTTTTTATTTAATGATGTTTAGCCCCGGAATAGAAGATTGAAATATTGTAATGAATTTACATGGATTTGACATCCTTTTTCAACGTTTGAGTCGTATAATGAAATTATCGTAAACCGTGAATATTCTGTTTCATATACCAGTATTTGGTTTACATATATAGACAAGCATAAGACAAGTTCGTGAGAGGGGCGAGGAGAACATGAAGAGATCGGTTTGGAGATTGGGTGCAATGCTGCTGCTGATACTAGTTACGATGACAACAGTAGGTGTGGCTTCTAGCAACAATTATGAGCCGGTTCAGCATGCTTCGAATCAGGAGGCTGCCTATATTAATGGACTTAAGATAAGGGACGGTAAGGTCTATTTGGAAGTAGATCCGATTGAGTGGTACGAAGGAGAGGAAGCGAATCAAATCTTCCGTGAGCGGGAGCAAGATCCGGACATGACGGAAGCGCCTGATGGCTACTACATCGTGAACGATACGGAAGAGAACATCGTACTGCCTGTCGCTGATGATGCGGAAGTCTTGTTACAGCTGTATGATCACACAGGACGATATGAGGATGCGCAGATTTCTTGGAATCAACTGGTGAGCTTGAACAAATTCACGGAAATCTATCGTAAAGACGATATCGTGGACATGAAGTGGTTCCCATTCCATATCACGATCGAGGACGGCGTAGTCGTTAAACTTATTCAACAATACGTACCTTAATGATATACAACAGAGTACAATAAAGCCGCAAGTGTTCAGGTTGTTACGCAACCCGATCACTTGCGGCTTTTTGCGATGTTATTTCGCTTTGTTATGATGCTGAAGTGGTTTTAATTTGCCGTTGACCACGTCATTCACGAACGGAGCGATTTTAGCTTTACGTTGTTCGTATTCTTCTCTGGTAATAGTTCCTTCGGCTAGCTTCTCATCCAGACGCTTGGTCAGCGCCTGTACCTGCTGATCAATCACGGATTGCACAGGAATGTGCTTGGCTTCAGCGATTTGAGCTAACGATTTCCCATCTTGCAGTGACTGCTTGAGCTCATCCGGTGTCATCTTCAAAAGCTGTGCGAGTCCCTCGCGATCCGAGACGAGCCTGCCATGACGGTGAGGTGCGTGCCTTTGCCAGCCACCCTTAGCATCCAGCAGTTTGTCAGCTGCAGCCGAGAAGTCCATCGATTTGCCGAGATGATTCGGTCTGGCGGAGATTTTCTCCTTCAGCAGCTCAATGAGCTTGTCCTTCATCACCTCGCGCGTAATGCCCTGCTCATTGGCGATTTCAGCAAGCGTAGCCGTCTTCAGCTTGTCGCGCAGTACTTGCGGCTCCAGCTTGAGGAACTCGGAGAGGGTTCTGAACATTTGTCCAGGTTTATGTTGTCCCGGGCCATCCTGTGATGAAGGCACAGCCGGGGATTCGCTTACTTGATTTGGCTCCGCCGAGACAGAAACGGGTAGATACGCGAGACCCATGATCACCGCAATGCATAGAAGCATGATGCGTTGCATGGATTTGATGTGTGTTGCCATTGTCGATTACCGCCTTTCTCATGGTTTGGCCTTACAGTCCATCAGTGTTGCCGGATAAACTGAACTCATCCTTAAAATAACCTTAAAATGGGATGAAAATACATGATAGAGCATCAGATCCATCATGATTTATTTATGAAAGCGCTTGAAATAAAGGTTGACGAGACGTGAAGACCTCGATATTATTATTTTAAAGTTTAATGAATTGATTCATATATTTATTTACAAAAGAGGAGCGGATTTACGATGAGTCATGTCATTACTGTTCATTCCGATTTATCTGCAGGGAAGATTAACCGTAATATCTACGGTCATTTCTCCGAGCATTTGGGACGCTGTATCTATGAAGGGTTATGGGTCGGAGAAGATTCTGCGATTCCGAATACCGATGGCATCCGCAACGATGTGCTGGCGGCCTTGAAGAAACTGGGCATACCGGTGCTGCGTTGGCCGGGAGGCTGTTTTGCCGATGAGTATCATTGGAAAGATGGCATCGGCCCGCGTGAGGGACGCAAACAGATGGTGAACACCCATTGGGGCGGTGTTGTGGAGAACAATCATTTTGGGACGCATGAGTTCCTGAGGCTCTGCGAGTTGCTGGATTGCGAACCGTACATATCAGGCAACGTGGGAAGCGGCACGGTACAGGAGATGTCCGAATGGGTGGAATACATGACCTTTGACGGGGTATCGCCGATGGCGAAGTGGCGCGAGCAGAATGGACGCCAGCAGCCGTGGCAGCTTAAATATTTCGGTGTAGGGAACGAGAACTGGGGCTGCGGCGGTAATATGCGTCCTGAATATTACGCAGACCTGTATCGTCGCTATCAGACGTATGTGCGGAATTACGGTGAGAATAAAATCTATAAGATTGCCTGTGGGCCGAATGTCGATGATTACCACTGGATGGAGACAGTGATGCGCGAAGCCCATCCATACATGGATGCAATCAGTTTGCATTATTACACGATACCTGGCGAGTTCTGGACCAGAAGGGGGCGGCAACCGGATTCTCGAATCAGGAATGGTTCCATACATTGAAGAAAGCGCTGCACATGGATGAGCTGATTACCAGACATTCAGCCATTATGGATCAATATGATCCGAAGAAGCGCATCGGTCTGATCGTGGATGAGTGGGGAACCTGGTATGATGTAGAGCCAGGCACGAACCCGGGATTTTTATATCAGCAAAATACGATTCGCGACGCGCTTGTCGCCGGTCTTACGCTGCATATATTCCACGAGCACAACGACCGAGTGGTGATGGCCAACATCGCTCAGCTTGTGAATGTGCTGCAGTCGGTCGTACTGACAGAAGGGGATAAGATGCTGCTTACGCCTACTTACCATGTATTCGAGATGTACAAGGTATTTCAGGATGCGGAACGCCTCGTCACGCACTACAGCGGCGAGGATTATGAACTGGATGGTGAGAAGATTCCTCAGATTTCAGCTTCCGCGTCCAGAGATGCAACCGGGAAGCTACATGTAAGTCTCTGTAATCTGCATCATGAACACTCGGGTGAGGTATCGATTCAATTGCGTGGTTTGAATGGAACAATCGCGAGCGTCCAGGGCCGGACCCTCAATGCTAATTCCATGGATGCGCATAACACATTCGAGAACCCGACTGCGCTTGAACCTGCTGTGTTTGAGAACTATGAGTTAACCGGTGATGTCGTAAGGGCAACGTTGGCACCGATGTCGGTTACGGTGCTTGAGATTGTGGAAGGGTAAGACAGCCTATGGCAGATAATCGCTGCAAAGGTTGCCGTGATGATTACCGGGTCAGTTCGGAGCAGATCGAAAGAGTCCTCGCGGCTGCGATGTTCCATACCGACGATAATGTATCGGATGAATGGTACGATGCCCGCTTGGAGGCATGCATGTCCTGTCCCAAGTTACAGGGGGGAACGACTTGCATGTTATGTGGCTGTATTGTTCAGATTACAGCCAAGATGAGAGACAAACGATGCCCCTATCCCGGTGATGATCGCTGGGCTGAGGCTGTCCAAGTTGGGTAACATTATGCATAGCGAGCCAGCTGTCTACGTATAAAACGGTGGCAGTTGGCTTTTTCACATGAAGATTGAATGAACTTCCTTTACAGCAGCCGACTTTCCATGATATTACAATTGAATGGCCGGAATGTGCGTCAAAGGAGGGGAAGGTATGATTAAGAGAGGGGCATTTGGGTTCTATTGGATGGCCCATTCCAGCATCTCGTTAGCAAGTGTTGTATACATCATGGTGCTGACAACCTTCATGTATCAAGAAACAGGCTCTGCCTTTATGGCGTCTTTATACCCTCTAATCAGCGCCTTGGCCCGGTTGGTTGCAGGATTAACCGCACCTTTGATCATGGAGAAGTTCGATTTCTCCAAATTGTTGGTTCGCTTGCAGGTATGCAAAGGCATCTTCATGTCAACGCTTGTTGTTCTGTTCCCATACATATATTCGCGCATTGAATTGATCTGCTTGTTTATTCTGCTTATCGCGTTCACGGAAGGCTGGGGAAATCCGTTAATCCGCTCGCTGGTACCAAGAATTGTTCCTGCAGATCGTCTGGTGAAGGCGAACAGTTCATTATCGGTGTCTAGTCAATCGCTCCAGATTGCAGGGTATACGTTTACCGGATTTATCGTTATTCAATATGGGCATATACCAACCTTGGTTATCGCTTGCATTCTGATCTGGGTCTCGGTGGCAGGCCTGGGGTTAGCCTCATATTCAGCGAAGGACGACCATCAAGCCAGTGGACCAGCGAAACCAAGCTGGCAAGTGATGCGGGAAGGTTGGACTCTGCTATGGAGAATACCCACGCTGCGAATGGTGACCTTGATGGATATGATAGAAGGAGTGGCGGGTACGATATGGGTGGGGGCAATAACGCTCGTATACGTGAAGGAAGTGCTGAACCAGGGTGAAGAATGGTGGGGATTCATTAACGCAAGTTATTACGCTGGGGCGATATTAGGCGGCTTGCTATCCTACATGTTCGCGTCGTTTATTCAGAAGAACCTGGTCTTCAGTATGGCTATCGGATCAGCCATCTTTAGTTTGCTTACACTCTGGTACGGTTTAAATAGTACGCCAATCATAGCCTTGGTGTTATGTATTGCCATGGGTCCCGCCTATCAAATGAGGGATGTAGCCCAACAGACGGCGTTTCAGTCCAGTGTGGAGCCCGGGATTCTCTCCAAGGTATATGCCTCCCATGATATTTTGATCTCCACGATCACGAGCATATCGATTGCCTTTATCGGGTTTATCGCAGATACGATGGGTATCCGCATGGTCTACATCGTGGGAGCGGTATTTATCGCCATATCCGCAGGGCTATCGCTTATGATCGTTCGATTGAACAGACAATCGCCGAGGAATGTCCAATCCGATCACAAGACCGTCTCCTAATTCGTATTGTAAAATCATTTAAAAAGAGTTGTACTATAGTACAACTCTTTTTGATTGTTATAGGTTTACTAAATCAATTGATTGCGTTTCTTCAAATATCGATATAGGATCATACCGAAAATGGAGCAGAGTATGGCACATAATCCAATGAAGCCGTATCCTGCCTGTAATCCGCGCAGCAGCCCCAAATCGGTGCTGCTTCCATACATATTCTTGAAGCCGTTCGTGATGGCACCAATCGCATAGTTGCCGATGACGCTGCCGATCCCCATCATGGTTACTGTGAACGTAATGGCGGTATCGCTCTCCTTCGGATACTTCTTGGCAATGAGCGCCATGACTGTAGGGTAGATAGGAGCAATGCCGATCCCTGCTGCCGCAAATAGAAATGCATACGACTCTCCACCGAAGATGGCGATGAATGTACATATCCCGGTTAAACCAGACAGGATGATAATCGACAGTGTGAAGCCGATCCGGTCGATGAGCGGGCCGAGTAACAGCCGAGCCGCCGAGAAGCAGAGAAAGAAGGCGGATAGCATTCCCGCTGCCGCCGCAGGTTCCCAGTTATACGATTTTTCCAGAAAATTGACGAGCCATCCGCCGACCGCCATCTCAGAGACAACGCCGAACGAGAGGATCATAACAACAAGCCAAAGGGCAGGGTCTTTGACCAACCGCTTCAGCGGGATCCGGTCGGTAGCCGTCTCGTCGTCACCCGGGAATTTGCTCATGAGTGCAGGTATCATCGGCAACACGGATAACATCAACATCGCCAGATACATCCCGCGCCAGTCGAGCGTATGGCCAAACAGGGTGACTGTCATCAACCCGGTCGCGATCATCGGGGCTACCGTTGAGCTAAGACCGTAGAAGAAATGCGATAGATTCATCATCGTGCCTGTGTTTCTAATGAATATTCTCGCGGCCAGAATCGCAAGCCCGATCTCCAGCATCCCGTTCCCGATATACATTAAGAAATAAGAGGCTGTGAACAGCGGATAGCTATGGGACAGAAATATGAATATACCTGAAATCGCCATGGAGCCGAAGGCCAGCATGCTAACCCATTTGATGCCGATGGTTCGCGTCAGGATGGCTGTAAACGAGCAGGCAATTAAGTATCCGAGCGCATTGAGCGACAACAAAGTGCCAATCTGCATTTCATCCAAGTGAAAATCGAACTGAATTCGCGGGATCGCGGGACCTTTGATATTTTCGGATATGCCAAATACAATGAATCCTAAAAAGATCGTAGCGAGGTGCAGCGTGTAATTTTTGTTGAGTTTAGGTTTGGTTCGTTGTTGTTCCGTATTCGTATGCACGTGGTTTCCCCAATCATGGTTCCCAAAAGTATGTTGAAAATTATTACATATCCTGCCTTATCGTGCAATACTTTTTGTTGATGATTCAGCTGTGAAGCCCTATCGCATAAACATAATCGTCTAACCACCAAGCCGGTCGTAAGAATCAAACCGAATAAAGCTCTGTTACCCCTCTAATTATGTCGAGCGACATTCGTCCAGAAAGGATGTTGACATTGCGGATTATGCATGAGAAAATGTACGCGCGTACATAAATTGCAGGAGGCGTGATTATTATAGCTAGTCGCAAGGAAGTGGCACAGCTTGCCGGTGTATCAGAAGCGACCGTATCCCGTGTGCTTAATGGGGTTGGACCGATTAAGGAAGAAACGAAACGACGTGTAAATGAAGCTGCACAGCAGCTTGGGTATACTCCGAGTGCGCTTGCGCGTAGTTTTGCACGACGAAGAAGCGGCAACTTGGGCGTTGTTATGCCTTATTTGCCGAAGGCTCGGATTTTCTCCGCTTATTATTTCTCAGAAATTCTAAGCGGGATCGGCAGCAAAGCGCTGGAGAGCAAGGTGGATTTGCTCATGCTGTTTCGCGAACCTGGCGGTTCGATGGATTATCTGAATCTGTTCCGCACGCAGAAGGTGGATGGCTGCATCATTCTCGGAGCGAGGGAAGAAGAGGAAGAGCGGCTTGCCATCAAGGCCATGGCCGAGGCTGGACATCCCTATTGCCTCATTAATCAGCGCTTTGAGAACGAATCCTTTCATGTCATCGATGCGGATCATGTGGAGGGCAGTTATCAAGCTGTACGACATCTAACTCAACAAGGCTTCAAGAGAATCGCCTTCTTGAACGGTCCTCCTGAGTATTCCAACAGCAGGGATCGAATGGAGGGTTATGTTCGGGCTCTGACTGAAGCAGGATTGCAGCAGGAGGATCCCTTGTTGTTCGAGGGTAATTTCAGCCGCAAGAGTGGAATCGCTGCTGCCGAGCATATGGTGAGCAAGCTTGATCGAATTGACGCGATCTTTGCCGCCAACGACCGTATGGCGATCGGATTACAGCAAGGTCTCCGCATGTGCGGGGTCGCTGAATCAGACATGCCAGCATTCGTCGGATATGATGATTCGGAAGCAGCTGAGCTCAGCACGCCGCCATTAACAAGCGTTCGCGTGCCTTTCTATGAATTGGGCTGCCTCGCTGCTGAACATGTGTTGCACAGGTTGGGGCAACCGGAAGCGGCTATAAAGGAAGAAGGCTCGCAGCTACAGAAGCCACTTCATCGTCAACTCCCCACCCGATTGGTTATCCGAGCATCTTCGCTGAATCGAAAATAACTAGTGACGAAACGACGAGGAGGAACGAAAGATGAAGCAATTACGCGTTGGAATGATTGGTTATAAATTTATGGGCAAGGCGCACAGTAATGCATACCGCAGTCTGCCGATGTTTTTCCCTGAGGCTATGAAGCCTGAGATGGTTGCTATTTGCGGTCGCAATGAGGACGCGGTGAAGGCGGCGGCGGAGCAGTTGAGTTGGAATGAGAGCGTAACCGACTGGAAGGCGCTCATTGCACGGGAGGATATTGATCTGATTGATATCAATGCCCCAAGTGACGCGCATAAGGAGATTGCAATTGCAGCAGCCAAGGCAGGCAAGCACCTATTCTGTGAGAAGCCGTTGGCGTTGTCCTTGGCAGATGCAAGGGAAATGCTTCAGGCTGCCGAAGAAGCTGGCGTGACGCACATGGTCGGATTTAATTATAGATTCTCACCTGCTGTCAAACTAGCGAAGAAGCTGATTGATAGCGGAAGACTTGGTCAAATCTATCACTTCCGGGCGTGGTTCCTGCAAGATTGGATTATGGACCCGCAGTTCCCGCTTGTCTGGCGCCTTCAGAAGGAAGTTGCCGGTTCCGGTTCTCATGGCGATCTGGGTGCTCACTTGATCGATCTTGCCCATTATCTGGTAGGCGACATGCAAGAGGTCATCGGTATGAGTGAGACGTTCATCAAAGAGCGGCCGATTGCGAGCGAAATGACAGGCTTGAGTGCAAAAGGCAGTCATGATGGGCCGAAGGGTAAGGTGACCGTGGACGATGCGACGCTGTTCATGACCCGCTTCGAGAACGGTGCACTTGGCAGCTTTGAGGCAACTCGCTTTGCGGCAGGTCATCGCAGCACCAATTCCTTCGAAATCAACGGCAGTCTGGGCAGTGTGAAGTTTGATTTCGAACGCATGAATGAGTTGGAGGTTTACTTCACATCCGATGACGAAGACGTACAGGGCTTCCGCCGGGTGCTGGCAACGGATCCGGTCCATGACTATATGGAGGCATGGTGGCCGCCGGGACATACGATCGGGTTCGAACATACCTTCATTCATGAAGTGTTGGAACTCGTCAATGCGATCTCTGAAGGAAGACAGCCGGTTCCTAGCTTTAAAGACGGCGTGAAATGTCAGGCCGTGCTGGAAGCCGTGGATAAATCGATTGAAGAACGTCGTTGGGTTCAATTATCGGAAATGTAAGACAACAGAAGATGTCTAAGGCACGTGGAGAGAGGGGTTATACACATGAAAAAAGCACTTATCGTATGGGGCGGCTGGGATGGTCACGAACCGCAACAGGTGGCTGCCATTTTTGAGGGTTTGCTGCAGGCTGCCGGGTTCGAGGTTGAAGTGTCCGATACACTCGATGCATTTAATGATGGTGAGAAGTTGAAGGGTCTGGATCTCATCGTGCCAGTATGGACCATGGGCGAGATCTCTAATGAGCAGGTAGCCAACGTATCAGCGGCGGTACAAGCCGGAACAGGGCTAGCCGGCTGTCATGGCGGAATGTGTGATTCCTTCCGCAATAACGTTGACTGGCAGTTCATGACGGGCGGACAGTGGGTAGCGCATCCAGGGAACGATGGAGTGGAATACAAGGTTGAGATTAAATCGAGCTCAAGCCCGCTGGTAGACAACATGCAGGATTTCCAAGTTGCGTCTGAGCAGTATTATCTGCACGTGGATCCTGCGGTGGAAGTGCTGGCGACAACACGCTTTCCGGTAACGGCAGGGCCGCATATTTTGAACAAAGCGGTGGATATGCCGGTCGTGTGGACCAAACGCTGGGGTTACGGAAGAGTGTATTATAACGCGCTCGGTCATCATGCCGATATCGTGGATATGCCGGAAGTAAAGGAATTAATGCGCAGAGGCTTGCTCTGGGCAGCGGAAGGCAAGACATTATACGCGGGATCGGATATGAATGTGTTCACCGAAGGACAAGGGTATACCGGCATGGGAGACAGTCAATAAGCAGAGGGGATCTGAGGAAGATGAAAAAGGTTAAGGTTGGTATTATCGGCTGCGGGAAGATCAGTGGCATTTATATGGAGAATTGTCATAAGTTCGATATTCTTGAGTTGACGGCGTGTGCTGACATCGATCGTGCGCGTGCCGAAGAGCAAGCTGCGATGTATAATATTCCGAACGTATATACAACCGAAGAGCTGTTGGCGGATCCTGAGATCGAACTTGTGATTAACCTGACGATACCTGCACTTCATGCGCGAATCATGCTGGAGGCGCTTCAAGCGGGTAAGCACGTCTACGTGGAGAAGCCACTTGGAGTGACGAGAGAGGAAGGGGAGGCCGTGCTCAAATTAGCCAAGGAGAAAGGCCTTCTGGTTGGCTGCGCACCGGAGACGTTCCTTGGTGCGGGAATTCAGACCGCGCTGAAGCTGGTTAAGGAAGATCGGATCGGAACACCGATAGCGGCTACAGCATTTATGATGAGCAGAGGCCATGAGCATTGGCATCCGGATCCGGAGTTCTATTATGCTGCCGGCGGCGGACCGATGTTTGATATGGGACCGTATTATTTAACTGCGCTTGTTCAACTGCTCGGTCCGATCCGCAGCATCAGCGGGATGACGGGAACGGCGCTTGCGGAGCGCACGATCACGAGCGAGAAGAAGCATGGGCAGAAGATACCGGTCGATATTCCGACGCATGTTGCGGGACTCATGCAATTCGAAAGCGGTGCGATCGGTACGATGATCACCAGCTTTGACGTATTCGGCGGAAGCACATTGCCTCCAATCGAAATCTACGGTACCAAGGGCAGCATGCTCGTACCAGATCCGAACTCCTTCGGCGGACCTGTGAAATATCGATTGCTGGGCGAGAATGATTGGATCGAAGAACCTTTGCTGGAAGGCTATCATGAGAATACCAGAGGCATCGGTCCGGCGGATATGGCCTATGCGATCCGCAGCGGTCGTCCGCACCGGGCGAGCGGTGAGTTGGCTTACCACGTATTAGAAGCCATGTGGGGCTTCCATGACGCTTCTGATCAAGGCAAGCAGTACGAGATGAGCAGTACTTGCGCAGCGCCTGCACCACTTCCGCAAGACTTGCCGAAGTATACGCTGGATCAATAGAATATAGAAATACAAATAGGCTTTCCCCGGTTTCCTGGGGAAAGCCTATTGTTCTATTCCTTCACGACAAGGCCGAACACTTTGGTGAAGAGAATGGCCTGGGAAGGAGAGATAATACACCCCTGCAGATCCTCCAGCGTAACGCCAAGGTTATGAAAATCGGTTCGACTCAGGTCAACGCCGGCAAGTTTGGTGCCAGAGAATTGTGCCTGGTCAATCATACATTCTGGAAATTCGACCTTCGCCAGTTCAGTGTGATAGAAATCCGATTTGAGCAGTGAGGTGCTGTGATAGGCAACCTGCTTCATGTTGGCGAATCGGAATGTTGCGTAGTCGCCGGCGCAATGATGGAACAAGACGTTGCGCATCGTGGCCGCGGTCATGTCGATCCCGATAATTTTGCAATGATGGAACTGGACCCGATAAAGAATGGCTTCACTGAAATCTACGTTCGACAGATCGCAGTGGTTGAAGACAACATCAGTGAGCTCGGCATGCTGCAAGGAAACCTGCTGAAACGTTACGTTGTTGAACACCGTCTGGTCAAACAGCACTTTGTTAGCAGTAACATCCGTTATCGTCTCGTCTTGGCACTGTGATTGGGTGATTGCCGTTTCGTCATCGATGGGGTACGCGGAGAGCTGAACAGGCTCCAATTGCTTGGGCAGCTTTGGCTTTATTAATTTTACAGGTTTGATGTCAGTCGCGGTGGAAGTCATGATTGTAACCCTCCAGACAAATTCGTAGTTACGATTAGAACCTTTACATGAACAAGCTATATCAAAGTATACCATGCTCACTTTAACTTGTCCGGTAAGTTGAAATAAGCAGGATCATGCCATTACCTCGCGAATATGTGTAATTATCAATGTTAGCAGGAGGATTCACTTTATGCAGATTAGAACGGCTGTAATCGAAGACGCCAAAGGCATCGCACACGTGCATGTAAATAGCTGGAGAACCACATATCAGGGGATCGTGGACAATGATTATTTAGACTCGCTGGAAGCCGCGAAGAGGGAAGAAGGATGGCGCTGGAAGCTTAATAATCTGCCCGAGCGTGAGCAGGTTCTTGTCGTGACTGATGAGAATGACGATATCTGTGGATTCATGACATACGGACCGGAGCGGGAGCGTCAGCTTCCACATGAAGGGGAGTTGTATGCAATCTACTTGCTCGAAGCAGCCCAAGGGCAGGGGGTCGGGCGGCAGCTTTTTGCCAGGATGAAGGAATTCCTGCTTGCCCATGGGCATACGGCTTTGATGGTGTGGGTGCTCGAAGGCAACAAGGCGGAACAATTCTATCGGCATCTCGGCGGGCAGGAACGGGAACGCAAAGAAATCGTGATCGGCAGCCGTACCCATAACGAAATTGCGCTTGTATGGGATGATCTGGATCAGCTAGGTGATTAGGAGATCAAAGCGAAAAGGAGAACATTAGTGGTGCAGTCAATTATCTTTGATATGGATGGTACGCTTTTTCAAACAGACAAGATTTTGGAGATTTCGCTCGTAGATACCTTCAATGTTTTGAAGTCTTTGAATGAATGGGATCAAGAAGCCCCGATTGAAAAGTACCGTGAAATTATGGGAGTGCCTTTGCCCAAAGTATGGGAAGCCTTGTTGCCCCATCATTCTATTGAAGTAAGGGAACGAATGGATGCTCTTTTTCTTGAAAGATTAATCGATAATATACGGGCTGGAAGAGGAGCATTGTATCCTAATGTTCAGCTCGTATTAGATTACCTAACCAGGAACAAGATTGCCGTGTTCATAGCAAGTAATGGCTTAAAGGATTACTTAGCTGCAATTGTGGATTATTATCATTTGAATCATTGGGTTACGGAAACCTTTAGTATCCAGCAGATCGAATCGTTGAATAAATCGGAACTGGTTATGACCATCATCGAAAAGTACGGTATTACCCATGGAGCCGTGGTAGGGGATCGTCTCTCGGATATCAATGCGGCTAAAGATAATGGCTTAGTTGCGATAGGATGCAATTTTGATTATGCACAGGCAGATGAACTTTTGCATGCTGACATCGTTATCGATGACTTACATGAATTAATATCCATATTCATGGTTGAATGAACGGTTATAAACTCATAATCGTTGGTAATAAGACCTGGGAAACTGTCATAATAAGAACACTTGTACGTAGAGGGGAATACAGGTAAAATATAGCTACCGTTAATTTGTAGGGGCCGAGTGTTAGCAGCACTTGGTCTTTATTCACTATAACAAGGGCAACTCGTTGTAAATGGACTGAAGAGTTGCTTTGATCGTTATTCATTGTACGGTTACGTATTAAAAGGGGGAAACACACGCGTGAGTGTTTTGCGGAAATTAAGAAATGGATATGTGCTTTGGCATGCCAAACGTATATCGATTCCGAGTTTTACATCCAGCCGCGTTGTCAGAAAGAAGGTAGTCTTTGCCGGGAAGGTGCAAAAGGTAGGGTTTCGCATGGAGTTGGATTGCATTGCCCGCAGACTGAAGTTAACGGGATGGGTAAGGAATTTGAAGGATGGAAGCGTAGAAGCAGAGTTGCAAGGGGAAGAGTCGCAGATTGATTTTCTGATCCAGTGCATGTGTTCACTGAAAAGGGCGTCCGTTCAGAACAAGACGATTACCGATCTGCCCAATAAATTGGATGAAGATAGCTTTGCGATAGCGGAATAGGTGCTTCACTGAATGACTTGAGGTTTACAGTGTGATGAGGAAAAGATATGATAGAAGCAATATACCCCTATAGGTAGTTCGAATGGAAACAGGATAAATCCTTTCTAAGGAGGTATCAAATTGAGCATCATTTCGATCGGCCCCCTTATGATACGAGCGGACATTGTGGTGTTTCTCGTATGCGCACTGGCCGGTTACATTGTGCTACGTCTGCGGCTTCGTCAACTGCCAGAGCAGCCATGGATGTTGGATCTTTATGTGAATGCATTGTTGATCGGCTTTGTGTGCTGGAAGTTTGGCATGCTTGTATTTGATCCGATTCGCACCTGGCAGAACCCGACGTCACTCCTGTATATGACGGGAGGCATCAAGGAATATGGCTAGGGGTTACAGTTGGCTTCATCTATATGGCATGGCGTTTGAACCGGAATCGGAACTTTATTACCATTTGGACCCAATCAGCTTGGATTGCTGGCTTGACGTTTGGATTGAGTTGGTTGCTGTTCCAGTCGTTAGTGGGAGCTGAAGGGGGAAGCGCCTGGCATCTTATCCTCGGTATCGCGTTCCTCTTGCTGCTGATCACGGCTTGGATGCAGTTCAACAAACCGTTGTCCGAATTCTTAACCCTCGGCCTTGGGCGAAATAAAGCAGTGGTTGTCGTTATGGCAGCTTTGCTTGCCTGGGTGGTTGTTGATTTTACCCTGGACCGAAACGCATCGAATCAGGGCCATCGTCTGTCGTCCGAGGAAATTGCGGAAGGTTTGAAGCCAGGGCTTAGAGCGCCAGACTTTATCTTGCAGGATCAAGCAGGGCATGATATTCGCTTGTCTCAGTATCAGGGGCAGACCGTACTGCTTAATTTTTGGGCCTCTTGGTGTCCGCCCTGCAAGGTCGAGATGCCTTATATGCAGGATTTCTATGAAAAATATAAGCAGGATGACGTAGTCATTCTGTCGGTTAACATGACCCATTTGGAGAAGAGTCCACAAGACCCCCAGACGTTTGCGATGGATCATGGTTTGACCTTCCCCATCGTTTATGACGAGCAGGGTTCGGCTACGGCGCTGTATAATGTCGTGGCTTATCCCACAACGTACGCGATTTCACCGGACGGCATTATTTCGGAGAGATTTCAAGGTGCCATTGATGAGGATCGCATGATTAGAGCCGTTCGCAAAGCCACGAACCACGACGGTTAAGCGCGGATTTTTTGCAAGGTGGACATATATCTCTGCCGACATCCTACCAGCGGGAATATAATACACAAACGCTGGAAGGGGGAAGAAAAGTGCACCAATTACCAGTTTCGGCAGATGGCTGCAGAAGTTATGTCGGTAAATCCATATGTGCAGTCATGCATGATGGAAGAGAGGTTGTGGGTACGATTCGCGGTGTATCCGATAAAGGCCTTGAAATGGATTTTGGGTATGGTGGATATGGTACTGCATATACGTTGTCTACTAAAGGCAAAAAGGGAAAGAAACCTTCAAAGTCTGCCAAGACGTCCGCATTTGGACCATACGGTTATGGGGGATATGGCGGATATGGCGGAGGATACGGATATGGTTGGGGACGCAACGTCATTGCTTGGGAAGCGATTGCTTTGTTATTCCTGATTCCGTTCCTCTTCATCTAAGCTTGCGCGAAGGTTAGGCAATCATTGCTTTTAATAGAAGAGACAGGACCCAGAGATGCTTTCTCTGGCTCCCTGTCTCTTTTTTTTGTTTACTGATATGGAACTGGGCTTCTGCCGGGCACGTATTTATGGAAAAATGTGTTTAGGAATTGGCTGGATTGGTTAATATGTTTACGGTTTTACTAGAAAGGGGCGTTTTGTTTCTATGTCCAAACGTATATTGGTCACACCAGAACATTTGGAACAGGTATCAGCACAATTTGCACAATCGGGTGCAAGCGGCCGCGAGATGGTTGATCGGTTGCAGCGCAGCATTCATGAGATGGAGGGCCAATGGCAGGGGATGACGCGAGAGCGGTTCTACGGCGATTATCAGCAGGCGAGATCGACGATGCTGCAATATGTGGAGAGTTTGCAGAAGATATCGACAGAGCTGAAGCAAATCTCAGTTAAATTTCGTACTGCCGACGAAACGGTGAACGGTGCGGTTGTGGGTGGATTAGCCGCAGGTTCCGGTATCCTGGCGGGAACGGGCTTAGCTGGCGGCCTGGGTCAGGGAACTGGAACGAAAAATAACGGGCACACAACAACGGCAACTTCAAATCCAGCCAAGCCAGACTCATCCGATTCATTGCTGAATAAAGCCATGGAGGGAGTTGAAGTGGAGGGAAGCGTGGCTGGCAACGGTAAGAATGGTCTGTATGCCAATGCATTCTCAGGTTATGCAAGTGCAGGACTGATGGAAGGCGTCGAGGTTGGCGGATCTGTAGTCGATGCGGGCTATAGTAATGATTACGTGAACGGTTCGGTGAGTGTGTTCAATGCTGAGGTTGGTGCATCCATTAAGGATGGGTCCTTAAGCGTGGGTGCGGAGGCGACACTGACCAAGTACGAAGGCGGCGTAAGCATTCCGCTGCCGTTCACGGATAAATCCCTTAATGTTGGCGGTTCTGCATCATTGGGAGTAGTTGGCGGTTCCGCCGAGGTCGGGAAGAATGGACTCAGCTTCCACGTTCCGCTAGGTCCAGGCATCGGTCTGTTCGGATTAGGCGGCAACGTATCGATTAAGTAATAAGGAGGGAACGCGCCATGAATGACAAGCAGAAGAGATTTAAATACATAATGATAATCATTGGCGTTGTAGGTGTATTTGGCACCGTGATCCCTAATTTGCTGAATACGGAGTATTCCGCAGGAGAAAAGGCGGTCGTCTGTCTGACCTATCTGATCGCGGTTCCTATTGTGGTATGGGTCGTCCACTGGATTGGACATAAATGGTTAAGGAGTTGAAGAAGAATGGAACAACCAGCACAGCAAGAACAACAACTGCTGCCGATTGGCTCCGTTGTTAAATTCAAGGACTGGGATCAAACATTAATGATATATGGAAGAATGCAGAATGATTCAAACACGCGGAAGCGATGGGACTATGTCGCCTGTTTCTATCCACATGGTAACTTGACAAAAGACTCCAATATCTTCTTCAATCATAACGATATCTCAGACATTGTATTTATGGGTTATGTCAATGAAGAGGAAGTTACCTTCGTGATGCGCTCGTAGAAGGTATCCGGAAGGTCGATCAGATGGAAGGTGATCGCGTCACGGAATCATAATTTTGTCATTTATAAGCAGTTCAATGAGGGATAAACCCTTGATTGAACTGCTTTTTTATTGAATATACGCGAAAGTACAGGTTTGAAAACGAATACAAATCTGTGTTTATTTTTGATAAAGTTGTATTCAAACATAAACGGGCGTGTTATGATGGTAATCAAATGAAAGCAAATCATTGTAGACAATCGGAGGGTGAAACTTCATGGTTCAGAGCTTATGGGAACAAGCGAAGGCACAACAAGCGTCAAACACACTGGATGAATTGGTGTATCGTTCGAATTTGATTGGTACAGATCGCCGGGTATGCAATTGGGCGGGGCAACACATCGAGTAAGGCCGTCATCAAAGACTTCCGCGGTCAGGATGTAGAAGTGATGTACGTGAAAGGAAGCGGATCGGATCTGGCCACAATGAAAGCCGGTAATTTCACGGGACTACGGATGGAAGATATCCGCCCATTATTTGAACGGGAATCCATGACGGATGAAGAGATGGTAGCTTACCTTGGTCACTGTATGGTCGACTCCAAGCATCCGCGTGCTTCGATCGAGACACTGCTGCATGCATTTCTGCCTTATGCTCATGTCGATCATACGCATCCTGATGCGATTATCAGCTTATGCTGCGCTCATAACGGTAAGGAATTGGCCCAAGAGATTTTCGCTGACCGCTTTGTATGGGTGCCCTATGTAAGGCCTGGATTTACCTTGTCGAAGATGATTGCCGAAGGCGTATTAGCCAATCCGAATGCAGAACTTGTCTTGATGGAGAAGCATGGACTTGTTACCTGGGGCGATACTTCGGAGGCTTGTTATGCTCAGACGATTCGTATCATCAGTGAAGCGGAGGCATTTATTGAAGCGAGAGTCAATGAAGAAACGCTGTTCGGTGGTGTGAAGCACGCTCCGTTGTCATCCGATGTGCGCCGCAAGATTGCTGCTGAAGTCATGCCAGCGATTCGCGGAGCTGTCAGCGATGTAAAGAAGATGATCCTCTCCTTTGATGACGAGGAAGATGTGCTGGCATTTGTAAGTGGTCACCAATCACCGCAGTTGTCACAAATCGGTGCAGCTTGTCCGGACCATCTCGTTCACACGAAAGTCGTTCCGCTCTTCATCGATTGGACGCCGAATGCAGATGATGTGGAAGGTCTTCGCAGCAAATTGGTGGAGGGCATCGCTTTATACAAAGAACAATATCAGGCTTATTTCGAACGGAACCGCCACGAAGGCGATGTCATGTTCGAAGCGGCACCACGCGTTATACTTATACCAGGTATTGGCATGATCAATACCGGTAAGAGCTGGGCTATGTCGCAGGTTAGTGGTGCGCTATACCATCGGGCGATCGCTGTAATGCGCGGAGCAACGGCGCTTGGCGATTTCGTATCGCTTAGTGAGAACGAGTCGTACAATGTGGAATACTGGCCGCTTGAACTGTATAAGCTGACGCTGGCACCTGCGGAAGCCGAATTCTCTCGTCAGGTTGCTTTTATTACAGGTGGAGCAGGCGGCATTGGCAGTGCTACAGCAAGAAGACTGGTAGCCGAAGGCGCACATGTGTACTGGCCGATCTTAATCTGGAAGGAGCGCAGCAGGTCGCCAAGGAAATTAACGAGCAATTCGGCGACAACCGCGCGTATGCAGTAAAAATGGATGTAACGGATGAAGAAGCGGTTAAGCACGCGTACCTTGAAACGGCACGAGTATACGGCGGTGTCGATGTTATCGTCAACAATGCAGGTCTTGCCACCTCAAGTCCATTCGACGAAACGACGCTGAAAGAATGGAACATGAACATCAACGTGCTGGGTACTGGTTATTTCCTCGTTGCCCGGGAAGCGTTCAAAATGATGAAAGTGCAAGCATTCGGAGGCAGCATGGTCTTCGTCGGATCGAAGAACTCTGTCTATGCTGGCAAGAACGTGACCGCGTACAGCTCGGTCAAAGCACTCGAAGCTCACTTGGCACGTTGCATCGCGGCCGAGGGCGGAGAGTATGGTATTCGGGTGAATACGATTCTGCCGGATGCGATTCTTCAAGCTCGGCGATCTGGAATTCTAATTGGAGAAACGAACGTGCGGCTGCGTACGGTATCGAACCGGATCAGCTTGAGGAGCACTACCGTAAGCGCACTACGTTGCTGGTGAATATCTATCCGCAGGATATCGCAGAAGGAATTGCCTTCTTTGCTTCATCGAAATCGGCAAAGACAACAGGCTGTATGTTAACGATTGATGGTGGTGTTCCCGCCGCGTTTACTCGCTAATATCAGTATCAGCTATGTTGATCGTATGAAGATGTCCTTATACCCTACATGATAATCTAATTCGAATGATGAGGCTGGGCTCTTTCGCCCGGCCATCCTCATTCCAAGCGGGAGGTTTCGAGATGAGACAGGATGTAGTCAGGAACTACGAAGAAGCGAAGAAGCTATATCAACAACACGGTATCGATGTGGATCAAGTATTGGATGAACTGGAGCAGATCAAAGTCTCCATCCATTGCTGGCAAGGCGACGATGTTAAGGGCTTTCTCTTTCAAGAGCGGGAATTGTCGGGCGGTATCTCTGTAACGGGTGAATATCCAGGAGCAGCAAGAACGCCGCAGCAATTGCGCGCCGATTTAGAGAAAGCGCTGTCATTGATTCCAGGCTCACACAAAGTAAGTCTTCACGCCATCTATGCGGACACGGAAGAAGCTGTCGATTTGGATCAACTGGAACCGAAGCATTTTCAACCATGGGTAGATTGGGCCAAGGAACAAGGGGTTGGCCTGGATTTCAATCCAACGTGTTTCTCCCATGATAAGTCGAAAGATGGCTTCACGCTGAGCCATTCCGATCCACAGATCCGTCAATTCTGGATCGATCACTGTAAAGCCTCGCGCCGAATCGGAGCCTATTTCGGCGAACAACTCGGCCAGACCTGTGTAACGAATATTTGGGTTCCGGATGGCTACAAGGATAATCCGATTGACCGCATGGCGCCAAGACAACGATTGAAGGATGCCTTGGACGAGATTTTTGCCGAGGAGATCAATCCGAAATGGAACCTTGATGCAGTAGAGAGCAAGTTGTTCGGCATCGGTTCGGAAGCGTATGTGGTAGGATCGCATGAATTTTACATGGGTTATGGTATGAAGAATAATAAGCTGATCTGTCTGGATGCGGGACATTTCCATCCGACGGAGAGCATAGCCGGTAAGCTGTCATCACTCGCCTTGTTTACGGAGGGGCTTCTGCTGCATGTCAGCCGTCCGATGCGGTGGGACAGCGATCATGTTGTTATTATGGATGATGAGCTTATTGAAATTACGCGCGAGCTTGTACGCCATAATCTGATTGATCAAACCCATATTGGGTTGGATTTTTTTGATGCCAGTATAAACCGAATCGCGGCCTGGGTTATCGGAACACGGAATACGATTAAGGCACTGCTGCGCGCCAAGCTGGAACCTGTAGCACTATTGAAGCAGGCTGAGCTCGAAGGGGATTACACCACTCGCCTTGCACTTACCGAGGAGTTCAAATCCTATCCGTTTGGCGCCATCTGGGATTATTATTGCGAGCGTACAGGTGTGCCTGTCAGAGAAGAATGGCTGGCTGAAGTTAAATCCTATGAGCAGGAAGTATTAATCAAGCGTTAAGGACCATATTCAAAGTCAGAGGGGGGCGTGTTGCGGTTGAGCGTTCTTGCATTCGATTTGGGAGCAAGCAGCGGCAGGGCGATGCTGGGGGAGTTGAACCAAGGGCGGATCGAGGTAAGGGAAATCCATCGGTTCAGCAATGACCCGGTTCGAATCGGAGACCGTTTGCATTGGGATATATTGCGTCTCTTTCACGAGATGAAGCAAGGACTGCTGAAGGCAAAGGGGCAGAATGTTCAGCCTGCCAGCATCGGCGTCGATTCCTGGGCTGTCGACTTCGGGTTGATTGACCCGGGCGGAGAGCTGATAATGAACCCGTATCATTATCGTGATACACATTCCGATGGTCTAATGGAGCATGTGGTAGGGCAGCTGTCCTCGGGAGAGATCTTCAGAAGAACGGGCATACAGTTTCTCCCGTTTAATACGATTTACCAGTTTGCGTCCCTTCAGCGGCATAAGCCTTATCTGCTGCGAGAAGCGGATCGCATGCTCATGATTCCGGATTTGCTTCGATACTTCCTGACAGGTGAGATGGCTAACGAATTTACGAATGCCACAACCACACAGCTGTACAACCCGGTAACGGCGCAATGGGACGATCATCTACTGAAATCGCTGAATATTCCAGAACGCCTCTTTCAGTCTGTCGTTCAGCCAGGGACCATGGTGGGCTCTCTGCGTTCCTCCATTACGGAGGAGCTTGGCATTCCGTCTACTCCGATCTACACGGTTGCGGAGCATGATACTGCATCTGCTGTTGTGGCGGTACCGGCTCTAGAGCGCTCGTTCGCTTATCTAAGCTGCGGGACCTGGTCCCTGATGGGAACGGAGGTTGCCGAACCTGTCTTAGACGAGCGTGCCCAGGAACTGAACTTCACGAATGAAGGCGGCGCTTATGGTACGTATCGATTGCTCAAAAATATCATGGGGCTATGGATTTTGCAGGAATGTAAGCATACCTGGGAACGCGAAGGACTATTGTACAGCTATCCGGAATTGGTTATGATGGCGGAAGCAGAACCGGCATTTGCCTGTTTCATTGACCCGGACGACCCGCTGTTCTTGCCTGCGGGCAACATGCCCAAGCGAATCAAGGAATATGCTGCCCAGACTCATCAACGTGTCCCAGAGACGCCTGCAGCCATTGTCCGCTGTATTCTGGAGAGCCTATCTCTCGCTATCGGCAGGTGCTGGAGTTGACAGAAGAACTCTCGGGACAGTCTTTCCGGGGTTTGCATATGGTAGGCGGCGGCATTCATAATGAAACGTTGTGTCAATGGACGGCAAATGCGATTGGCAAGCCGGTCTGGGCAGGTCCCGCGGAAGGAAGCGCGATCGGGAATATGGTCGTCCAATGGATTGCGCAGGGCGAACTGTCGGATATATGGGAAGCTAGAGCGGTCATTCGCGACTCCTTTCCTATTAAATTGTATGAACCCGCAGATGTCCGCTTATGGGATGAAGCCTATGGTTTATTCGGTGATAGAACGTAATAAGGAATTTATTATATTAAGGATGAGGCGGTATCATGCTGGTTGCAGAACGATATGAGAAGATTGTACAGTTGGTCAACGAAAGAGGGAGTATTCGCGTCTCTGAGCTGAGTCAATTATGCGGGGTGACGGAGGAAACGATTCGTCGCGATCTTGACAGGCTGGAGCATGCAGGACGCTTGCGCCGATCGCACGGAGGTGCAGTCAGTGTGAAGGATCAACCGGACTCAGAGCGCTCGCAGCCGGAAATACCGTATGCTGAACGAGAAATCATGAATGCGTCGGAGAAGCAGCGGATCGCGGAGGAAGCGGTCAAACTGATTCACGAGCATGACCGAATCCTCCTCGACGCGAGTACAACGGCGTGGTATATGTCCAAGATCATTCCGGATATCCCGATCACGGTCTTGACGAATTCCATAAAGGTGGCCGCCGAGCTTAGTACCAAAGAAAAGGTGCAGGTCATCTCGACAGGCGGAATATTAGCCCATCGTTCCCTATCCTTTGTGGGTCCGTTAGCAGAGCGATCACTGGATGCCTATTACGTGGATAAAGCCTTTCTGTCGTGCAAAGGTGTGCATCTCGACCGTGGCTTAAGCGAATCTAATGAGCTTCAAGCGCGGATCAAACATAAGATGATCGGAATGACGGATAAAGCGATTATTCTGGCTGATTCCAGCAAATTTGGAACGCAGGCCTTCACGCAAGTAGCCGACCTGTCCCAAGTGGACTTAATTATTACCGATGGAAGATTGGCCGATGAAGAGGCAGCACCGTTCAGAGCGCTCGGGATCATCGTCACTTCTGTATAAAGCTTGATAACAGCATGATATGAAGAGCGGGGGGTTAAAAAATGAAGATTTCATTGTTTGTCACATGTCTCAGTGATGCCTTGTTCCCGCGGGTAGCTGAATCCATGGCGAGATTGTTGGCCCAATACGGCGTGCAGCTCGAATTCCCTGATGTACAGACTTGCTGCGGACAGCCAGCTTATAATAGCGGGTATTGGGACGATGCACGCAAGAGTGCCAGAACCATACTTGACGCATTCGAGCAGAGCGACTTCGTGGTTTCGCCATCGGGGTCCTGCACTTATATGATCCATCATTATCCGGAGTTATTTAAGGATGATCCTGTTTATTTGAAGAAAGCCGAATCACTGCAGGCCAAATCGTATGAATTTACGCAATTCCTGGTCGATGTCCTTGGAATTACGGATGTGGGTGCGGTTTACCCGCACAAGGTCACATATCATCCTTCCTGCCACGGCAGCCGTTTACTTGGCGTCAAGGATGAACCGATGAAGCTGCTCGGTCAGGTACAGGGGCTGGAACTTGTTCCATTGCCTTTTGCAGAAGACTGTTGCGGGTTTGGCGGGACGTTCGCGGTGAAGATGGCGGACATATCCGGAGCCATGGTTACGGAGAAAAGCGACCACATCTTAGAAACGGAAGCATCCGTCCTCGTCGGACTCGATATGGCTTGTCTGATGAACATTGCTGGCAACCTGCGCCATCGTGGTGAGAAGGTGAAGGTCATGCATCTGGCGGAGCTTCTGTATGAGGGGGTAAGCCGGCATGAACACAGCTGATACGAAAGCGCAGACCGTCAAACAGCGGGCAGGCGATGCGCTGAACAATGATTTTCTTCGCAAGGCCGTCCGATTCACGACAGAGCGTCTGAGGCTTGGCAAGAAACTGGCATCCGAGGAGCACGGCAACTGGGATGATTGGAGAGAGCGCGGGCGTCAGATTCGCCTGCATACGATCGCTCATCTGGACTATTACCTCGATCAATTCACAGAACAGGCGCGAGCGAACGGTGTGCATGTTCATTTCGCGGACACGGCGGAAGAAGCCGTAGCGATATCACTTCAGATCGCCGAGCGGAAATCGGCTAAATCCGTCGTGAAATCCAAGTCGATGGTATCCGAGGAGCTGCACCTGAACAAGGCGTTGGAATCCATCGGGGTAGAAGCCGTGGAGACCGATCTTGGTGAGTATATTATTCAGTTATCCGACGAGACGCCTTCACATATCATCATCCCAGCCATTCACAAGAATCGGTATCAGATTGCCGAGGTGCTATCCGAAGTAGCGGGTGAGACCTTGCCGCCAGATACAGCCGTGCTGGCTGGATTTGTTCGAATGAAGTTGCGTGAGAAGTTTCTTGAAGCCGAAATTGGCATGACCGGTTGTAATTTTGCCATAGCCGAGACAGGTTCCATGGTCTTGTTCGAGAATGAGGGTAACGCAAGAATGGTTACCACCGTGCCGAAGACGCAGATCACCCTGATGGGCATGGAACGGATCATTCCATCCTGGTCAGATCTCGAAGTAATGGCTACTCTGCTTCCACGATCAGCCACGGGCCAGAAGCTGACGGTGTACATGTCCGGAATCAGTGGACCCAAAAGAGAGCAGGATGCGGACGGACCGGATGAGATGCATATTATTATTATCGATAACGGTCGCTCGCTTCAGCTGGGCGACCCCGAATTCCAAGAGCTGCTCAATTGCATCCGCTGCGGTGCTTGTCTGAATGCCTGTCCTGTGTATCGTCATATTGGCGGGCACGCCTATGGCGGGACTTATAGTGGTCCGATCGGAGCTGTGTTGACGCCAGCCCTTAACAAGAATGTGGCCGAATGGGACGATATCGCCAACGCATCCAGCCTGTGCGGAGCGTGTTACGAAGCGTGTCCGGTGAAGATTCCACTGCATGATATGCTCGTGTACTTGAGACGGCGGAAGATCGAGGCGGGTCGCGGTGACAAGCTTGAGGGGATGGGCATGCGCGGGTTCTCTACGGTAATGGGAGACTCTAAACGTTTCAGAAGCGTACTATCGCTCGGGAAGCTTGGACAAAAGCTCGTCGTCCGTAACGGGGAGATCCGCACCAAGTTAGGGCCGTTAAAAGGCTGGAATTCCTATCGGGTGACGCCGAGCATACCCAAGCAGTCCTTCCGTGATCTGTGGCCGGAGATGGAAGCAGACCTCCGCAGGACTTCGAAGCCTATGAAACCTGATCTGACCAACCGATTGGAAGAGCGGAAACGGCAGCAGGAAGGAAAGGGGGTTAACGGCGATGGCTAATCAAGAGCATGGCGATTGGTTAATCCAACTCGAGCAACAATCGCGTAGGAAGCAGGAAGCGTTCATGAACGGCATTGCGGCAAAGCTCGGCAGGGAACGCGTTCGCGAAGCGCCTGCCCATCCTTTCCGCGGTGCGCCGGACTTCTGGCAAAGCTTCGAATGGTCTGCCGAGGAGAAGGTAGTCCAGTTTACAGCGAATTTCGAAGCAGCGGGAGGGCATGTGGTACGCGTTAGTGATTTGGAAGCAGCGTCCGCGTTTATTCATTCCAAAGCACTGGAGATGAGTGCGGCAACGATTCTGCGGCAGCAGGAGGAAGCGCTTGACGAGTTGAGGCTTGAGGAACGACTGCCAGATGCATTGGTGTTGACCTGGAATGATAACCCGGTAACAGATTGGCGAGCCGTAGCCGCCAAAGCGGATTTTGGGGTCGTGATGGCAGATCATGCAGCAGCTTACACAGGCTCGATGACCGTTAAATCAGCGTCAGGCAAAGGCAGGTCTGTAAGCTTGCTGCCTACGGTACTCATGGCGATTATTCCGCTCGATCGGATGGTAACGCGGCTTGGTGAAATCCTCGTGCAATTGGATGAAGCCGGACGGGAGCAGTTGCCTGCCGGCATTCATTTCATCTCGGGTCCCAGCCGTTCGGCTGATATCGAGAACGATCTGACGATCGGTGTGCACGGGCCAGGTATTGTGTATGCCATATTGGTGGATACCGTCTCTTCATGAGAACTGCTTATCATGTGTTATTCATGATATTGAACCCCATCCTTCTGTGCAGCTTGGCTGTCGACGAGGAGGGGGTTCATTTGAGTTATCTTATTACATTTAAATATAAGTAGATTTAATCGATCAAGATTATTTACCTTTTCGGGTAATCTGGGCGAGATGATCCCATTGCTCGCCTGTTACGCTGGACAAGTCGTTGAATTGACCGGCGCCCTGAAGCCACTCCCCGCCATCGATCGTGATCACATCACCGTTAATATAACCGGCATAATCCGATATAAGATACGCCGCCAAATGGGCTAATTCTTCGGAATTGCCGACCCGGCGAAGCGGAATGCGCTCGATCATCGTCTGCTCCAGCTCAGGCGTAGGCGAGAGTCTGGACCATGCACCTTCTGTTGGAAACGGTCCGGGTGCAATCGCGACCTGACGTATCCCATACTGCGCCCATTCGACTGCGAGAGAGCGGGTCAAGGCAAGTACGCCGGCCTTGGCCGCAGCGGATGGAACGACATACCCGGATCCGGTTTGGGCATAGGTCGTAACGATATTGAGCATGGTTCCACCCCGTTGCTGCTGAATCCAACGCTTGCCCACTTCCAGCGTCATATAGAATGTGCCGTGCAGCACAATGTTGAGCACGGCATCCACAGCCCGGGGGGAAAGACGTTCGGTCGGACTTATAAAGTTACCTGCTGCATTGTTAATCAGTACGTCAATTGTGCCATAATGTGCTTCTGCCGCATCAATGAACTGTGTGATTTGAGCAGGGTCGCGCACATCGCAGGTGTGATACCACACCTCACATCCCAACTGGCTCATTTCCGCCGCGGTCTGTTCCAACACCTCTGCCCGGCGTCCACACATGGCAATCTTCGCACCGAGTTGGGCGAACTTCTCGCTCATGGCCCGACCAAGCCCGGTAGCTCCACCAGTAATCAATATGACTTTGTCCTGAAGTAAATGATCTGCAAACAGCCCCATGTCCTTCTCTCCTTTGATTCTCAGAATGCAACCGCTTTCCTTAATTAGCGTAACATGAAATACGGCTCCTAGTCATCATCTGGCTGTTTCAGATAGCTAAAGGCTGGGTTAGGTTAATAAGAAATGCTGGTTAAAAGTATACATAGTCGTAAATTCTAATTCTATAGCGACAGTAGAGAGGGTTCGTATGGTCATACACATCATGAAATGAGAGAAGAGGGGCCTTGCATGATTCTGAAAACGTTGACGGAGCCGCTGATTTTGAAGACCATTGCCGGCGATGATACGGTAGAGATCACGAACATGGATACGGATTCAAGAAATATCCTGCCTGGGGGACTATTCGTCTGCGTACCCGGGTTCCATGTGGACGGGCATGAGTATGTCAATCATGCTGTACAGAATGGCGCAGTAGCCCTTGTGACTCAGCATAAGCTCTCTTCGTTGCCGGAGGGCGTAACGCAGGTTGTCGTTCCGGATACAAGAAGAGTCCTGCCGATTCTGGCAAACGCTTTTTATGCGAATCCATCAGAGCATCTTCGGCTGATCGGCGTGACAGGGACCAATGGCAAAACGACCACAACGCACATGATCGAGCAGATACTCAATGATGCGCAGCAGAAGACGGGTGTCATCGGCACGTTGTATATGAAGATCGGCGAGTACATGGAGACAACGGCGAACACCACACCCGACATCGTGCAGTTGCAGCGTTATTTTGACACGATGGTATCGCATAACGGACAATATGCTGTATTGGAGGTGTCTTCACACGGACTGGATATGGGCCGAGTACGGGGGTGTAATTTTCAGACGGTCGTCTTTACGAATCTGTCGCACGATCATCTGGACTTTCATCATGATATGGACGCTTACCGCAACACGAAAGAGCTACTGTTCAGTCAACTGGGCAACGGTCCGCAGGACATGTTGAAGAAGGCGGTGTTGAATGCCGATGATGCGGCTTCGATTTATTATGCCAAACGCACTTCCGCGCAGGTTGTAACTTATGGCATCGTGCAGGAAGCTGATGTGCGTGCGCAGAATATTCGCCATACGTCAGGAGGCTGTCAGTTCACCGTAAAGTCGCCGTGGGGAGAAAGCCCGATCAAGATGAAGGTACACGGGACTCATAATGTGTATAATGCGCTTGCAGCCATGACGACTTGTCTGCTTGAGGGAGTAACTTGGTCGGAAGTGAAAGCCAGTCTGGCACAATTCAGTGGGGTGCGCGGTCGATTTCAGGAGATAGATACTGGCAGAAACTTTCAAGTCGTTGTCGACTATGCGCACAATCCCGACGGTCTGAGAGCTACATTGCAGTCAGCCAGGGAAATAACGAACGGCAAAATAATCTGCGTGATTGGTTGTCGTGGCGAGCGGGATCGTCTTAAGCGTCCGATTATGGCAGGGATTGCGGCGACCTATTCGGATCATGTCCTATTCACTACCGATAATCCGTTCTCAGAGGATCCAGAGCAGATTATTAGCGAGATGCTCGGTGGCTTGTCTTCATTCCCAAATTGCAACTGGGAAGTGGTGCCCAACCGTAAGGAAGCGATTCAGCGCGCAGTGGAGATGGCCGGTCATGACGACCGAATCATGATTACGGGGAGAGGGCACGAAACGAGGTATGTAACCGGCAAACAGATTGATATATTCAGTGATGAGGAGATTGTGCACCGCTCCTTAAAGATGTCGGAGGAAGTTGGGATGATAACGCTGGAATGAAATCTAGGACGATAAATAATAGAGCTGAGGTGAACAAAAGAAATGAAATACGCGAAATTGGTTTGGGTCGGAGTAGCTTGATTTGGATCGTCACGGCATGTAGTAGTCCAGGCTCCCCGCCGCCACCAGAAGACACGTCGCAGGAGAACCGTCAGGAGGAGCCTGGTGGCGGAGAGGTATAAACTATGAAGTACTGGCAGAGGAATTAAACACGCCGTGGGCCATTGATTTTGACGGCGATACTATCTATATAAGCGAGCGAGAAGGAGCCATTGTACAAATTCAAGAGGGGAATATGAGCAGGCATGACTTGCAAACGTCGGAGCCGGTTGCCGCAATCGGCGAGGGCGGCTTTCTGGGATTTTTACTCACACCGGATTTCACGGAAACGGGTCAAGCCTATGGCTTTTACACTTATGAAGCCAACGGAGTGATTTTGAATCGATTGGTCATGCTGACGCATGAGCAGGAATCGTGGACGGAGAGTGAAATACTGCTGGACCAGATTCCGGGAGCGAATGTGCATAACGGTGGTCGATTAGCGATTGGTCCTGATGAAATGTTATATGTAACGACGGGTGATGCGGGAGAAGGAGAACTTTCTCAGAACCAGGAGAGCCTGGCGGGGAAAATATTGCGACTGACGCTGGATGGTGAAGTGCCGGATGATAATCCGTTGCCGGGTTCGTATATATATACCTTGGGACACCGGAACTCGCAGGGACTGGCTTGGAATTCGAATGGAGAATTGTACAGCTCGGAACACGGCCCATCCGGTAATCCGGTTGGAGGTCATGATGAGATCAATCTCATTACCGCAGGCAGCAATTATGGCTGGCCCGAAATACTAGGTGATGAGGAGCAGGAAGGAATGGAACTGCCGATTTATCATAGCGGCGAAACGGCGATTGCGCCGTCGGGCATATCGTTTGATGAGCAGGATCAGCTGTATATGGCGACCTTGCGCGGTGAGAAGCTGTACCGCTTCAATACGGAGGATGCTTCCCTGTCCGTGGCATTAGAGGACGAGGGAAGACTCCGAGATGTACGCGTGCATAACGGTAAAGTTTATATCATAACAAACAATACGGATGGCAGAGGCAATCCTGGGGAAACCGACGATCGGTTGTTGGTGATGGAATAATTCATCCATGTTGCAGCAAATTTGACCGGACAATGTGGACATCCTGTTCATGTTATCTTATGTTCGGAATAGAATATAAACAGAGCATATAGGAATGGCGAAGAAGTAGACATAGAAAAGCCCCTCCCGTATGGAAGGGGCTAGATGTGGCGATAATAGCATGTATGCTCATTGCCTTATGTGGATTGGCGGATATGGTATACGCATTTTTTACCGCCGCTGGCCAAGCATTCGGTACGTTTGACGTCGGCGCCCAGCAAAGATTCGAACAGGTCAAGTTCACATCGACAAGCGTCCTGATACCGGTTCGCCACTTGCGAGATCGGGCAGTTCAATTCCTCAAGCACGTACTCATTCTCCGATACCTTCTGGTAGTCGACCATGTAGCCGTTGTCGTTCTGGATTTGGGCAAGTGCCGCAACCCGTGATTCCAATGCTTCATTCTGAACGATAGGCATGTATTTTTTGCGGAGGGTCTCTTTTCGTTTATCGAACAATTGCGAGACGATTTCATCTCCTGCCTCGCCTTGAAGTTCCTGCAACAGATCGAGAGCGAGGGAATGATAATTTTTGGGAAAGAAATCTTCCGCGTGATGAGTCAAACTATATAAGGAGACGGGCCTTCCCATAGGTTGCTTCACCGTTCTATAGGTAATGTATCCGTCGTTCTTCAAGCTTTCCAGATGTCTGCGCACAGCCATGCCGGTGATGCCGAGAGATTCGGTGATGGCCTTGGTACTGAGCTCACCATGTATCTTCAACATTTGCATAATATACTCGCGCGTGCTGTAAGCGACTTCTTGTTCCATGTCAATCACCGCCTTGTTTCTCGCTTTGGAGCAATATGTCCCATCTTATGTCTTTGCTCACTATAAGTCAACCAATTGAGCCGTCTCGGAGCCTATGAATTCCGTCCTTTGATTGACATTCTACAGTGAACGACACATAATTATGATATGTTTTAGTATAAAAAGTATAAATCAAGTTGCAATCTTTATCTATCGGCAAGATGAACATGACCGTAAGAAGAGTCAAGAACACACGGAAAGGTGGAATAACAGATGTATGTCATTGGATCAGCTTGTATTGAAGAAAAGGCGGGAGAATGCGTAGATGTATGCCCCGTGGATTGTATCGAACAGGGAGATGACCAGTTCTATATCGATACGGATATTTGCATTTCGTGTGGAGCCTGTGAAGCCGCTTGTCCGGTAGCCGCCGTGTTTTATTATGAAGACTTGCCAGAAGATCAGAAGCATTACTTTGATAAAGCCGTAGAATTCTATAAGAATAAGTAAGATTCGCACCGATGAAGTCATACGTACATATAAACCATCCAAGAGGATGATGAGAGGATCTAACCTCCATCCATTTTCGCGGGTGGTTTTATTTTGCTTATTTTCCCCATATTGCTGCGCGTTTTTTCTGGGTAATATTTCATTTATTTCAGTGCTGGAGGTTGTAATAGAGCGTTTGAATCGTTGTTATTACTATTCATCTTATTCATGTAACATACATGTCAACTTGTGCGTGATTTGAGGTCACTTGTGTCTGCTGCGCGGATAGTGGCTGCAACAGAAATCAATTGAAATGCTTACATTTCCATTATCAAAAAAAAGCGATAAGAAAATGTGTCATATATATTGACACTTTTCATAATCACCATTTATTATTAATATCACTGGAGAATAAAAATACGAAAAATGATATAATTCAAGCATTTTTGATGGAATTAGTTTGAATTTAGCTGGAAATACGTACTGATTAATCTAATGATGAAATTAAATAGGGGATGTCTTCATGAAAAAGCATGATCAAGACTTTATGAAGCGACAGAACAGGTTGACCGTATTCCAGATCATCAAGAATGAACAGCCTGTTTCCAGAGCTTCCATTGCGAAGCAGACAGGCATGAGTCCAACGACCGTCAGTCGGATCGTTTCAGAATTGATGGAAGAGGGATATGTTCATGAGACCGAGGAACAGGCGTCGGCGGGCAGAGGAAGAAAGTCTTCCCTCATTCAATTGCTTGACACCGCCGTGATCTCAATCGGCGTTGAACTGGACCGTTATCAAGTCAACATCGGATTTATCGATGTTCAAGGGAATGTAATGTGCAGCGGGAGCTTCCCTCGTACATCCGATGAGGCTGCGGAAGCGACGTTGCTTCGAATCGCTGAGACGATCAATGGGCTGATTCGGGATTGCGATATAGACTCCAAACGGATTGTTGGAATTGGGGTGGGCCTGCCGGGTATCATCGACGTTGCCGTCGGCGTTGTGAACTTCTCCGTACAGTTGGGCTGGAAGAACGTGCGTCTTGCCGAGCGATTGAAAGAACTAACCGGATTTCATGCCATCGTAGATAACGAATTGAAGGTGAAGGCACTGGCTGAACAATTAAAGGGGTCGGCCTTTGGTTCCAATCGTACGGTTCTGCTCGGTTTCGGTAACGGCGTCGGTTCTGCTCTGATCTTGCAAGGCGAGATATACCGAGGGGTGACGAACAGCGCCGGTGAGATCGGTCATACCACCGTCGATCCTGAGGGGATGATGTGTGATTGTGGTAAAGCGGGCTGTCTTCAGACCTATATCAACATTCCTTCATTATTGTCGGAAGCCAACAAGATCAAACCGGTACGTACAATAGAGGAATTATTTGAAGAGAGACGTAACGGAACCCGCTGGGCGAGTTACCTGATTGATCGAGCTCTTGCGTACATGGCGATCACAATCAACAACGTCGTCAGTATGTATAACCCGGATAGCGTCATACTCAGCGGCGAGATACTGGATAAGTTTCCCGAGGTTTACGAAGAGATTACGAGTTTGTGTTACTCCAAATATATTTGGGAGCCGCTTCATGATTCCTTTACGATCGTCCGCTCCAAGCTGCATGAACACGGTGTGATCATCGGCTCCGGACTTATCGCTCAGGATCGATATTTTCAACTGAACTAATAGAACGACAGGGGGAGCGTTACATGAAGTTTGTACCATTGGTAGAGGAATATCGCGCAGGTGTGTTGGAGAACGTTCACTATGGAGCCATCACCGTTGTAGATGAGAGTGGCAAGGTGATATATGCCGCCGGTGATCCTCACCATATGACCTATCTTAGATCAGCAGCCAAGCCTTTTCAGGCGATTCCGGTGATGAAGCGCCGGATTGATGAAATTTACGGTCTAACCGGTGAAGAGACGGCCTTGTTCGCTGCATCGCATCGCGGTGAGAGCTTCCACATCGACGCCCTGGAGTCGATCCTTGGCAAAACCGGCATCAAAGAGGAGGCACTCCACTGTTGTGCTACATACCCGCTGAATGAAGATGCGAAGGCACAGCGACATCGCGACCGGGAAGAGAAGCGCCGAATCTTCCACAATTGCTCTGGTAAACATAGCGGTTTGATCGCACTCAGCAAACAGATGGGCTGGGACGAGACTACCTATTATAAGCCAGAACATCCCGTACAGCAAGAAATACTTGAAGCGCTGGCGTATTTTGCGGAAGTGCCGGTTGATTCGATACCGCAAGGGATCGATGGCTGCGGACTTCCGATCTTCGCGCTGCCGCTGGACCGCATCGCTTATTCGTTCCTGAAGCTGGCATGTCCTGATCTGATCGAAGATCAGGACACAGCAGATGCTGCGGCAAGAATGGCCAAGCTGATGAATGAGTATCCCGACATCATCGCCGATACGAAGTTCGTGTGCTCTGCGCTATTGAAGGATCACAATCTGACGGCAAAAGGCGGTGCCAAGGGAGTGTATGGCATCGGGCTCCGTAAGGAGCGACTGGCTATATCGCTGAAAGTATCCGATGGCTCGGAACAAGTATGGCCGTGTATTATCGCCTCCATCCTGGAGAAGCTGGGGTACAGCGAC
Organism: Paenibacillus sp. JCM 10914; assembly: GCF_001315105.1. GTDB lineage: Bacteria > Bacillota > Bacilli > Paenibacillales > Paenibacillaceae > Paenibacillus_AQ. The sequence continues at coordinate 251,583 of NZ_BAZR01000002.1, forward strand.
CAGTCGACCATCGAACGCCTGTATGATATCGTGCCGAATGAAATTCTGAATGATGGCGGTACGCTTGTAGGCGAGCGCAAGGCTGTCTACGCATGGAATGATTAATCCGTGAGGAACTCGAGACTTGGGTGGAACCAATTTTACCCGGGTCATTGAGTGAATCTATAGATATGAATTACATCAAAGGGGGAGTAAACAAATGAGATTCAAAGGTAAATCTTGGTCATTGCTCGTACTGATGCTTGCATTCATGGTTGTTGCGGCAGCTTGCGGCGGCAACGGTGGCGGTAATGAAGGAGGAAGCGAGGGTGGCGAGACAAAGCCGGTAACCAAGGATAACAAGGATATCGTGATTGCCATCAATGCTAACTTTATGACACTTGATCCTCACAATGCCGGCGATACACACTCCATTTCCGGTGCTCGCACGATGTACGAAGGTTTGATGGGCTTTAACGAAAGAATGGAACTGATTCCGGTACTGGCTGAGAACCACAGCATCAGTGAAGACGGACTGACTTACACGTTCCAACTGCGTCAAAACGTGAAGTTCCATGATGGAACGGATTTTAACGCAGATGCGGTTATTGCGAACATGGATCGTATTATGAACGAAGAGAACAATCTGAGAATGCGTAGAAGTTTTACAACCGTTGAGAAAGTGGAAGCAGCCGATGAGAATACTGTGGTCTTCACACTGAATCAGCCTTATAACGCATTCCTGAACAAAACAGCGATGGCACTCATGATCAGTCCCAAGGCGCTTGAAGATGGCGTTGACGTCACCAAGACACCTGTCGGTACTGCGCCATACAAGTTTAAAGAGTGGGTACAAGGCGACCGTTTGACCGTGGTCAAAAATGAAGACTATTGGCAAGCAAACGTACCTAAAGTAGATAGCATTACGTTCAGACCAGTACCTGAGAACGGCTCGCGTATCGCGATGCTGAAGACTGGCGAGGCGGACTTCATCTATCCGATGCCGACCGAGCAAGTATCCGAAGTTGAGGGTGATTCCAACATTATCATCGACACGATCGATTCCACAATCGTTCGCTACGTTACCCTGAACACGATGAAGGAACCTTATGACGATTTGAAAGTGCGTCAGGCTATCAACCATGCGATTGATAAAGAAGCTTTCATTAAAGTGGTTAAATCCGGCCTTGGTACACCGTTGACATCAACGATGTCATCCATGACGCAGCACTATTCCGAGCAACCAGCTTACGAGTACGATATTGAGAAAGCGAAGTCCTTGTTGGCTGAAGCGGGATTGCCAGACGGCTTCGAAGCTGAATTGTGGGGAGAGAACGATTCCGAGACCATGAAAGGCATGCAGTTCATTCAACAGCAGTTGGCTCTTGTTGGCATCACGGTAGACGTGAAGTCCATGGAAGGCGCGACGCTGTCCGAACAGATTAACTCTGCAACACCGGAGAATGCGAAGATCCAAATGTGGTTTGTAAGCTGGTCACCATCTTCAGGTGATGCTGACGGTGCAACGAAAGGGTTGTTCAGCAGCGATTTCTTCCCGCCGGCAGGTTCCAACACCGCTTACTACAAGAACGACAACGTGGATCAATGGATCAAAGATGCGAATGCTTCAGTAAGTGATGAAGAAGCAAGAAATATCTACGCTAAAATCCAAGAGCAAATCTGGTCAGATGCGCCGTGGGCATTCCTGGGCGTAGACCAGGTGATCACAGGCAAACGCGCACATCTTGAAGGCGTAAAAGCTTATCCGGATGGTTCGATTAACGTACGAGAAGCAGAAGTGTTAAATTAGGCAGCGAGAGCTTGCTTGAACGTATACCTTATGGTGGGCCGCCTCTAGAAGTTTCTCGAAGCGGCCCATCTTATTTTAAAAGCTGACGTGTTGAAAGGAGGCTCATCCTTTGGGAAGATATGCAGTGCAAAGGCTGTTGGGCGTAATCCCGCTGTTGTTTGTTGTATCCATACTCGTGTTTTTATTCATTCACCTTATTCCTGGAGATCCGGCACGTCTTGTCGCTGGTAAGGAAGCCACCCTTGAGGAGATCAACGGGATCCGAGAACAGCTGGGCTTAAACTTGCCGCTATGGCAGCAATATTTCAACTACATGGGTGATCTGTTGAAGGGTGACCTCGGGGTGTCCATTACGACCGGCTTGGCCGTTACCGATATGCTTGCACCTCGTTTCCTGCCCACTATTATCCTTACGTTTACCAGCCTTGGCTGGGCTTTGGTTATCGGCCTGATCATCGGGATCGTGTCAGCGGTGAATCGGGGCAAATGGCCGGATTACATCGGGATGTTAGCGGCAATTTCCGGCATTTCCTTGCCAGGCTTCTGGCTCGGACTTGTACTTATTCAATTATTCTCGGTTACGCTGGGCTGGTTCCCAACAGGTGGCCTGGACAGCTGGCAATCTTACATTCTGCCGTCCTTTACGCTCGGCGCAGGAATCATGTCCATGCTTGCCAGATATTCGCGTACTTCCATGCTCGAAACGATGCGCGAAGATTATGTTCGTACCGGACGCGCGAAGGGATTGCGTGAGTTCGTTGTCGTTGGCCGGCATGCGCTGCGCAACTCCTTGATCCAGGTCGTGACCGTGGCCGGTCTCCAGTTCGGATTTTTGCTGGGGGGCTCGGTTATGGTTGAGACCGTATTCAGTATTCCGGGTATGGGTCGTCTCCTGGTGGATTCGATTGCGTTCCGCGACTATACGGTCATTCAAGCTTTACTGTTGTTGTTTGCGGCAGAATTTATTCTGATTAACCTGATTGTCGATTTACTGTACGGTGTACTGAATCCCAAAATCCGGTATGCATCGAAATAGGAGGAGGAACTCATGAGCGACAATTCCACAGCAACTTTCAATCCATCCTCCGTACCGGAGGAAGCGGAAGTCAGAGGCCCGGTAAAGGGCAAATTCAAGACGTTCTTGGCTAAATTCATGAAGCAAAAACTAGCGGTTGTCTCCAGCTTCTTTATTTTGCTTCTACTTATACTCGCCGTCATCGGTCCACATATCGTGCCTTATCCGCCGAATGAACCGAATTACGATGCGATGATGGAAGGACCTTCGTTGGCGCATTGGGCCGGGACGGATGAGTACGGTCGTGATATCCTCAGTCGCCTGATTGAAGGAACTCGATTGACGATGGCCGTGAGCTTGAGCGCGGTATTCATTTCTGCGCTTGCGGGAACCATCCTTGGACTTATAAGCGGTTATTATGGCGGCTGGATTGACCGGCTGATCATGCGAGGCAGTGACGTAATGTTCTCGTTCCCGGATCTGCTGCTTGCGATCGGCATCGTCGCAATCCTCGGACCTGGATTGTCCAATGTTGTGATCGCGGTCGCGGTATTCGGAACGCCTTCGTTCGCAAGGATCATTCGAAGCGTTACGTTGTCGGCCAAAGAATCGCTCTATGTGGAAGCTGCCCGTTCCATGGGTGCCAAGCATAACCGCATTATCTGGAAGCATATTTTCCCGGAAACCGTGCCTAGCATCATTGTTAACGTGTCGATGAGAATCGGCGGCGCTATTCTGGCAGCGGCATCCCTGAGCTTCTTGGGACTCGGCGCCAAGCCGACCGAACCGGATTGGGGAGCCATGCTCAGTATGGGACGCGACTATTTGAGTATCGCACCACATATCGTTTATTTCCCGGGTCTGATCATATTCCTGACCGTATTGGCATTCAACCTGATCGGTGATGGATTGAATGATGCGCTGGATCCGAAGGAGAAAAATTAAAAGGGGGGATGAAGCGTGACGCAAACATTGCTTGAAGTCAAAGGTCTTAAAACCGAGTTCAAACGCGATGGTTCATCGGTGCTCGCGGTAGCGGGCGTAGACTTCCATATAAATAAAGGCGAAGTGCTCGGGCTTGTCGGTGAATCCGGCTGCGGCAAAAGCGTGACCTCCCTGTCCATCATGAGACTGCTTAAAGATACGCCCGGCAAGATTTCGGGAGGTTCCGTAAGTTTTGAGGGCAAGGACTTGGTCCAATTATCGGAAAAAGAAATGCGGCGCTATCGCGGCAACGAGCTGGCGATGATATTCCAGGAACCGATGACGTCATTGAATCCTGTGCTGCGCATCGGCAAACAGCTGGAAGAGTCGATCGAACTTCATCTTGGTTACAGTCGCAAAAAAGCACGTGCTCACGCGATCGAAGCCTTGAAGCTGGTCGGCATTCCGCGTGCTGATGAAGTGGTGGACGATTATCCGCACCAATTGTCCGGCGGGATGAGACAGCGCGTCATGATTGCAATGGCGATGGCTTGCAATCCGAAGCTGCTGATTGCCGATGAACCGACAACGGCACTCGACGTTACGATTCAAGCGCAGATTCTGGATCTCATGAACCGCCTGAAGACGGAGCAGAACATGGGCATGCTGCTGATCACGCATGATCTGGGCGTCGTTGCTGAAATGTGCGACCGCGTCGTTGTCATGTATGCAGGCCGTGTGGTCGAAGAAGCGACGGTTGATGAATTGTTCGAGAATCCGCAGCATCCGTATACCAAAGGGCTGATCAATTCGGTGCCGAAGCTAAGACAGAAGGTGCACCGTTTGGAGTCCATCCCAGGAAATGTGCCGGATCTGCGCAACATGCCGCAAGGATGCAAATTTGCACCACGTTGTCCGTTTGTTATGGAGAAATGTCTGAGTCAGGAGCCTGACTTGCTTCCCACTCAGCACGACGAGGCGCGGAAGAGCCGCTGCTGGTTGACCCAAGAAGGACCTCAGGAAGGGGGAGAGAGCGCATGAAGCAAGAAACGCCATTGTTAGAAGTTAACAACTTGCAGAAATCATTCTTGATCAAAAAAGGATTCTTCGGCAATTCGAAGCAGCTTCGTGCTGTAGACGGTATCTCTTTCGCCATTCGTAAAGGGGAAACCTTCAGTCTGGTTGGCGAGAGTGGCTGCGGCAAATCGACCACGGGTCGCTTGGTCACCAGACTGCTTGCTCCTAATGGCGGAGAGGTTCTGTTCAACGGAACGGATATCAGCGGCTACAGCGAGAATCAGATGCGCCCGCTGCGCAAGGACATGCAGATGGTGTTTCAGGATCCGTATGCCTCGCTGAATCCGAGAATGAAAGTGAAGGAGCTTGTTGCTGAGCCGCTTCTGATCCATACGAAACTCAGTACGAAGGAGCGGGACAAGCTCGCTTGCGAATTGCTGGAGACGGTGGGCCTTAACAGTTATCATGCGGAGAGATTCGCCCATGAGTTCAGTGGCGGGCAGCGTCAACGGATCGGTATCGCAAGAGCGCTGTCCGTTCGCCCAAGTTTGATTGTAGCGGACGAGCCTGTCTCGGCGCTCGATGTCTCGATCCAGTCCCAGGTGCTGAATTTGCTTCAAGATCTTCAGGAAGAGTATGGTCTGACGTATCTGTTCATCTCGCACGATCTTAGCGTAGTGGAACATATCAGTGACCGGATCGGTGTCATGTATCTGGGAACTTTGGTGGAAACGGCGGATAAAGATACGTTGTATGATCGTCCCCTGCACCCATATACCCAAGCGTTGTTATCTTCGGTTCCGGTACCTGATCCGAAGCAGAAGAAGGAGCGAATCATTCTTAAGGGCGACCTGCCAAGCCCCGTGAATCCGCCGAGTGGTTGCCGATTCCATACACGCTGTCCTGCTGCTATGGAAGTATGCAAGCAAATGGCGCCAGAATTCCGGGAAGTGGAGCCAGGACACCAGGTAGCTTGCCATTTGTATGACGAAGAAATCATGAAGCGTGTTTAAAGAATGCAACGTGAGTGAGGAGGAGTAGAGGTGCAGATATCCATCGACAACAGCCAGACACCAGATTCGATCGTTTACGCCGTATACGAAGGTGAAGCCTTATCGTTTCGACTAACCGAATCCAGGAAGAAGGCTCAAGTTTTAACTTGGTTGTATGGCAGAACGAATGATGAACCTGATTATCTCGCTGCTGGTATGGGGGAGTCCACGAAGCTAACTGCGGAGCAGGTTCGCAGAACAGGCGCATCTGTAGCGAGAGCCTTGTTGAAAGAGAATAAAGCTCAAGCTGCTCTGGTGCGATCTTCCGGCAAAGCCGGTTCGAGTACTTCGATCTCAATGCAGGAGGAACTTCAGGCTTGGATCGAGGGCTTTCTGTATGGATTGTATCAATTCAACAAGCATCGGGTATCCACTGCCACAACGCATACGGTATCGCTGCAGCTTCGTTCGGATGATTGGGGCGGTATGACCGTTGCTGAAATAGAAACGGTGATTGCTCATGCCAGCATTCGTGTGAAGGGTACCGCTTGGACCCGCGATCTGGTGAACGAATCACCGCAAACGTTGAATCCGGAAGCCTTCGTTGAAGTGGTGGAGAAGCGGTTCAAGGATGCTCCGGTTAAGCTGCATGTATATCGAGGTCAAGAGCTGATTGATCGTCAGATGAACGGATTAATTGCTGTAGGCGCAGGCAGTAAGTATGCTCCTGCCCTGATTGAGATCTCCTATGACGGAGTTTCAACGGAGCGTGGCGAGGTTCCGCATATCGCCTTGATCGGTAAAGGAATAACCTTTGATATGGGTGGCATGAACGTCAAGATCGGCCGAGATATCAGCGATGCTCGCATGGATATGGGCGGGGCCGCGGCTGTTGTCGGAGCGATGGAAATTCTCGTACAGCAGCAAGCGGCGGTGCGAGTCACGGCTCTGATCGCGGTGGCGGATAACTTATCGGGACCAGACGCTATACTCCCTTCCTCGGTTGTTCACTATCCGAACGGAATCAGTGTTCAGGTTGCGAATACGGATGGCGAAGGCAGACTTGTTATCGCTGATGCTTTGCTGCATGCCGCCACGCTTGACGTGAATAGAGTAATCGATATCGCGACTTTAACAGGCAATGTAGGCTCAGCCTGGGCCTTGAGCTCGCTGGAATATGGGGCGATGAGGGAATGACGCGTGACCTGGTAGCATCGGAGAGCGTAATGGGGAACGGTTATGGCCAATGCCGCTTGTTGAAGAATACGTGGCAGAGCTGCGTAGTGACTATGCCGATTTACGCAACGTGAGCAATTCCACGATGGCCGGAGCGATAACCGCAGCTCTCTTCATCCGTCATTTCGTTGCAGACACGATGAGCTGGGTCCATATCGATATGGCAGGCACGGTTCAATATAAACGCGATTATCCGCATGCGGCTGCGGGTGCTACTGGATATGGTGCCAGATTGCTGGCAGATTATGTTGAGAAGCAGTTTCAAATTGAACTCGCTTCAGAATAAGGAGTGATGGATGGATGCTGCTTGAAATCATTGCAACTTGCGTTGATGACGCTATCATTGCCGAGCAGAACGGAGCTGATCGGCTGGAACTGATCACGGCGATTACGGAGGGGGGACTTACCCCCGGGATCGGTCTGGTGGAGGAAGTCGTGAAGACCGTTTCGATTCCCGTGCATGTGATGGTTCGGCCACATAGCCGCTCCTTTCAATATAATAAGCACGACATAGCTACGATGATTGCCGAAGTGAAAGCAATACGTCAGACAGGGGCCGCCGGTGTCGTGCTGGGCATGCTGACCGCTGACGGGAAGATCGATGAAGCTGCGCTGCAGGAGGTTCTCCAATGGACGGGGGAGATGCAGGTTACCTTCCACCGTGCGTTCGATGAACTGGAGGATCAGTTCGAGGGACTGGCTGTGCTGCAGAAGTATCCTGCCGTCACCCGCATATTGACGTCAGGGGGACCGCAACCAGCACCGCAAGCGATGCCGCACATTCGTCAGCTTGTTGAGCAGTCGCGCAATAGCGGGATTCAGATTTTGGCGGGCAACGGTCTGAAGTGGGAGATCATTCAGGAGTTCATCCAACAGACCGGAGTGGCCGAAGTGCATTTCGGTTCTGCCGTGCGATATGGGCGTTCTGGATTAAAGCCGATTGATCCGATTGAGCTCCGTTCGTTGGCAGACAGTATACATCATTAGAAGTAGCAAACCTATCGGAAACAGGTGAACAAAAATTGCAGACCGTATTCAATAAACAACAAGAATTTGTGGTTGGCGTTGACCTTGGGGGTACGAAGATCGCAGCGGCGCTCTTCGATTCCGAAGGACAGCTGCTTAATCGTGAGCAGATGGAAACTTCTGGCGCACGGACGGCGGAGGAAGTCGTCGGTCGAATTACGGCGATGATCCGCAGTGTGTCTGGTGGTCAGCCCCTCCGGGGTGTGGGTATGGCTTCACCAGGCACGGTTAACAGTCGGGAAGGAATCGTGATTCACGGCACGAATCTGCCGGAGTGGACGAACGTACCACTCAAAGCCTGGATGGAGCGGGAGCTGCAGACAGAAGTGCAGGTATTGAACGATGCCAATGCAGCAGCTTGGGGAGAGTATGCTAGAGGTGCTGGAAGAGGTTCAACCAATATGGTATACGTAACTCTGAGCACGGGTATCGGATCGGGTATTGTCCTGGATGGCAAACTGTTTCTGGGCAGCAATTCCTTCGCTGGCGAGCTTGGACATCATATTATCGATCCGAACGGGCCCAAGTGCAACTGTGGCAGCCATGGTTGCTGGGAGGTGTTCGCGTCCGGAACCGCGATTGGACTTGCCGCCGCTGCGCGAATGGAAGAGCAAGCCAGCTTGATCCACGAGTTGGCGGCAGCGACTCAGGCGCGATTGTTAACGCCAAACATGTGTTTGAAGCGAAACGCCAGCATGACGCGGTTGCCGCTGAAGTGATCGACAGAGCGATATACTATATGGCGCTGGGGTTGGTTAACGTGATTCACAGCTTTAATCCGGATCGAATCGTCATTGGCGGCGGCGTGAGTAGAGCAGGAGAGCTGTTGTTTCCGCAGTTGCGTGAAATGACGCATAAACTTGTAATGCCTTCTTATCAGGGAACTTATGAAATCGTTCCTGCCGGTTTGCGGGACGATGTCGGTCTCGTTGGGGCTGCGGCATTATTTCAGTAATGGATAGAGAAGTGGATAATATATAGCGAACTTGTATAGAAATAGTCCGCATCGTGGAGAGTAAAGAGATTAATAGATATAGGATTACCGAAACGCCACCGCTGTAATGTAAATTGCGCCGGTGGCGTTTGGTTTGCCCGGAGCGAACAAGTCCCTCAGAGGGATCTGTGGCAGCGGAATAGCCAGGAATGGAGCGAACAAGTCCCTCAGAGGGATCTGTAGCAGCGGAATAGCCAGGAATGGAGCGAACAAGTCCCTCAGAGGGATCTGTAGCAGTGGAATAGCCAGGAATGGAGCGAACAAGTCCCTCAGAGGGATCTGTGGCAGCAGAATAGCCGGAAATAGAGCGAACAAGTCCCTCAGAGGGATCTATGGTAGCAGAATTGACGGGATTAGCGCTGTATAGCCCTTAACATAATAAAAAAGCAAAACGATGCTGGCCAACAAGGCACAGTACCGTCTTGCTTTTTAAGAGATGGGAAACGGGGCTTCATTTTGGAGTTTCACATTAGTCCGTGACATGTAACACGTGATAGGCGTGAATCGTAAACCGTCATCCGTTTGAGCATTGGAGTCGATTGTTTGTTCACTAATAGTTGTTTGTATCCGACAAACGATAAACGGTTGCCCGCACTTTCCCACCCGCCGGCAATGATCGCCGGCTCCAAACCCACACCGTTCGTGTAAGACCTGCACGCTTGGAGCCGGCGATCATAATTACTCCATGTACTTCGAAGCGTTAAATGTGATCATGGCGACGTGATTAGCGTGTTCGATCAGGGAAGATAACTTGGTTACCTCGCGCTCCTTCTTACGAGCAGCTGCTTGGTAAGCTTCAGGCTCGTACAGAGCTATATCGAATAAAGTAACGGCGCTATCACCCATGCCGCGCCGATTCTGGCGCTCGAGCTTCTTGCGAGATCCAAGATGGGCGAGTTGTCCAATGTCGCTTCGCATCTGCTTGGCAAGTTCAATGGCTTCCATAATCGTGATCTCGGCATCATTCCATGGAATGGTATACGTCGTATTGGAGATGGCCATCAGCAAATCGAGTCGTCTGAAGTCGGCCGCGGCTGCCTCGATCTCAGCAGTGATAACGTCCACGCTGCGTGTCGGCATCTCGGCGGTTTCACCTTTTTCAATAATCGTGCTGCTATTATTTATACGTTCTTGCATCAAGTGGCTGATCAAGCGATTGATTGCGGCTCTTATGGCCAGCGCCTCTGCCATCGTGATTTGACTCATATGTAACGGATCACCTCTTCATTATTGTATCTGTATATCTAAACGTTACAATGATAGAAAAGTTGCTAACTTTTTAAGAATTAAACCGTATGATGTCCTATGAACAGATGAGAGTTACATAATTGTCATGAGTATGACAGGTCATTGTTCGTTTCAGAAGCAAGTTGTTACGTTTGTACGACATTGAATAACAAATAGTGACCATTTTTCAGGATATTATTGACACTTTCCTTGCTTGTATACTATATTAAGAGAAGGTTACAAAACGTTAATGAATTTTGCCGAATTTCGCTTGTGAAAACGGGGGAACCGTCTTGGGTGAATTACTCTTGTTTCAGGAGAGTATAGGGAACCTTCTACCGAACCTTTAGCTAACTCCGTAGGCATCGAAGGAGAGAACGTATTGAAGAAATTTGTCATCACTTTGCTTGGGTCTGCGATTATTTTTTCTTCAGGTGCCGTAACAGCATTTGCTGATCAACAACCGGGTTTTCAATATGAAGTGAAGCAACTGGTGGGAACTCCGTATAAATGGGGTGGCACGACCACAAGCGGCTTTGATTGTTCGGGATTCATCATGTATATGTTCCGAAACGTGGATGTCGAACTTCCTCGTACATCTCAAGGACAATCCCAGACAGGTGTTCATGTTGACAAGGACGACCTGAGGGTTGGGGATCTAGTATTCTTTAATACGAACGGCAAAGGCGTTTCGCACGCTGGTGTTTATGTCGGAGACGGCCAATTTGCGCACGCTTCGAGCAGCAAAGGGGTTAGAATCAGTAAACTGACTGATTCGTATTATCAACCGCGCTATGTTACAGCAAGACGAGTATTGAGCCAAGAAAGCTTCGCGAAGCTGGTTGGCAGTGCAAGTTAATCGATTATTATAAGTTAGATAGATAAGAAGAAGCCTGACACGAATTCGTGTCAGGCTTCTTCTTATCTATCCACTTCTTTGGTGACAGAAGCCGAGATGGCTTGCTCCATGTTTGCACTGTATGTTCTGAATAGACCTATTCTCCAGAAGGCGGCGCCTTTCAGATCATAACGCTTAGCGAGCCCAAGCTTATCGTCAACGGAAGAAGGCGTTTCGCTGAACAGACTGATGCCTAGCAGCAGTTTATGTTTGGGGACGCCTGCCGTGAGCGCAAGTTCAATTGCTTGTTGGACAAGGCTGTTCGGTTCTGGGTTCTGCGCCTTCGTACCAACCGGGTTATACTGATAGGCCATGATGATCAGGTCATCTGCGACAGAGGCAAGCGTCTTGTAATCATAGCCTTGATAGGCGCTATTAAGCGGCGGAACGGCGATCGACAAGGAGATATCCTTAGGTAGGGCGGCCCGCAGTCGTTTGACATAGTCGTTCAATAGCTTCTGCTGTCCGGCTGCATCTAACTTGAATCCCAACCCCTCAAAGTCAAGGCATACTCCGCCAAATCCGTTATCAGCGACAGCTTGCCTGATGCCTTCGATTGAAGCTTGGCTTAGGCTGCTATCACTCAGCATCTTGGTTAATTCACCTTGTCCATCCAGAGAATAAACCATGAGATAAGGCTTTATACTCTGGGCGGCTGCATCTTCGACGATGGATTGAGGCGTAATCTCGCCTGCCGCTGGTGGGATTTGATATTCTTCTCCCTCCAGCGTAAACAGGCCGTTACGATCAATGCGACTCCATCCGAATGCCACGGAATTCATCGACTGAATGAGATCGATTTCTTTGAAGGCACTGATTGCGTAGAAGCCTCGCAAGTGTATTTCCCGCTGTGGGGACACCATCGACACGGTACGAGTGGCTTGATTCCAGCTTACCTTGACTCCGAACTGATTGCTGAATGAACTAAGCGGAATAAGTACTCGACCTTCACTATGTATCGGCGGCGCGGGTAGTGTTACTTTCAATCCGTTAACTGTAGCGATGGTGCTGCCTACTTGAAGCTGTACCTTGGTTTGTACGCCTTGGACAGTGCCGACTGCGGACAATGTCTGATTGTTGTTATCCCAATTCATTTGAATTCCCAGCGCCTCTCCCACCGTCCGGAATGGGACGTAAGTAATTCCCTTGTCCACTCGCGGCGCTGCATCGAATTGTAGCGGCACATCATCGAGTTTAACTGAGACGGACGGGGAAGCATGAGCAGGGCGAATATCTGATAGCGTAACGAGTAGCGAAGCGGCAACAATTGCAGAAACCGCCGTCTTTCCGATCATTTTAGATAGCATCACACAAATCTCCCTTCCAATAACTAGAATATGAGTTACATAATCTAGCAATGATTAGTATAGCAAGAACTTTCATAGAATAACAACTTCATCACCTTGCTGTTGTCACAAAATCGAGCGGAAGTGGAGATGTAGATTTATTAAACTTTCTAGTATAATAAACAAGGTATCTCGTACGAACCTGATGATCTCGAATCTGGGGGGCATAATGTGTTTAAATTTTGGAAGCGTAACCGAACGAATAATTCAGGGGAACAACCAGGAACTAAATCCTCCGAGGAATTAACGGAAGCTGTACCGGACCGAATGATTGAGTTGACGGGCCGCGAGGTCCAGCGCAACGTAGCGCCTGTGCTGGGGATGACGGTGCTCGATTTGGCAGAACGGAATGAAGTGGATTGGAATTCATTTTGCAAGAGGGGGACTTGCGCACGTTGCCGTTGCATGGTGATAGAGGGGGTTCAATATCTGTCGGAACCTAATCTTGAGGAAGAACGGCGGCTGGATCCGGAAGAGCTTGAGGAAGGCTACCGGCTTGGATGCCAGAGTAAGATTGAAGCGGTGGGTCCGGTTAAAATTAAGCATTCTCCGTATTTCTGATAGTTATAGCAGGGTTGTCCCCTGTTCATAATGGAACTGCACCACCAAATCTTCGTCAGGGTGACGATGGTTTGAGGTGCAGTTTTTATGTCTATGGGCAATCTGTTACCTTACGCTTGAAGAAGATCATTCTTATCCCTCGGGGATTAACTTCTCAATTTGCTCTGTTCGCGATACGCGCTTGGCGTCTGACCTGTAATCTTCTTGAACAGCATGGAAAAATACTTGTCATTCCCGTACCCTACCTGAGCAGCAACCTCATGTATCGGTGCTTCCGAATCGGATAGTAACCGCTTCGCCTCTTCAATTCGGCGGGAGATCAGATAATTGAACGGTGAGTCACCAAGCTCTTTTTTGAACAGATGGGACAAATAATGCTGACTGACATACATCGTATCGGCCATATCTTTCAGGCTGATGCTTTGGGTATAGTTGGTATCAATGAATTGTTTCGTGCGCAGTGCAATCTCATTTTTGCCCTTCAAGGTCTGGAACTGATGTTTAACATCCACAATGCGATAAATGACGGTGATCAGCGACATCAACAGATTCGTGCTGAGTGTCTCATAACCAAGTACCTGCGAATCACATTCTCTTAATATTTCCGATAGATAACTCTCGACTTTGTATGCGTACTTCTCGCAGGATATCACCGGCTCAACGGAAGCGGGGAGCAGCATCCCTTGCGGGACTCCTTCAATATGAACGGAATCTACTCCACAGTAGATAACTTTGAACAACCCGTTGGTCATGGATCTCTCTTCATGTGGAATCCCTGGATTATAGATCGCTACATCGCCTTGGTGCAATTCGTATTTTTTGCCGGCAATCGTGAATTCCCCGCGCCCTTCAACAACATACAGGATTTCGCAAAAATCATGGATCTGCGGCGGTCCGTAAAACAAGCTCTCATCTACGACTTGCCCGGCAAACAGCAGCTGTGGATTTTTAATAAATCGGAAGTGATCGCTTTTGCTGTGCGAGATTTCAATCTTTGGCACGGTATTTCATCCTCCCAATACAACATCGCTGTTTCTATTATAATGTATTCCGCCCATTTATGCCGCTCTTGGACGGGCTGTTGGCCGCGAGGGTATACTGTTTTGCTGTAATGCTGGTTGGATTCAACAATATAGTGGGTTAACCCTCGTTCAAAATCGCTTTACAATGGAGTCATCATCCGAATAGGGAGGCTTTCACTTATGACAATTGAAAACGATTACAGATGGAGAAATGGATTTCCGAAAATCGGGATTCGACCAACTATAGATGGAAGACGCAGAGGCGTACGGGAGTCTCTCGAAGAACAGACCATGAATTTGGCAAAAGCCGTTGCCCAGCTCCTTTCCGAGAAGCTTCGTTATCCGAACGGCACCCCAGTCGAATGCGTTATCGCAGATACCTGCATCGGTGGGGTAGCGGAAGCAGCGGCGGCAGCAAAGAAATTCAAAAATGAAGAGGTTGGTTTGACGATTACGGTAACGCCGTGCTGGTGTTATGGTACGGAGACGATGGATACCGATCCTTCCTTACCTAAAGCCGTATGGGGCTTCAATGGTACAGGACGTCCAGGTGCAGTTTATCTGGCTGCGGTATTGTCCGCACATGCACAGAAAGGCCTTCCGGCCTTCGGGATCTACGGCGAAGATGTGCAGGATGAAGGCGATACTCGCATTCCGCAAGATGTGGAAGAGAAACTGCTGCGATTTGCACGCAGCGGCTTGACCGTTGCGTACATGCGGGGTCAAGCCTACCTCGCGATGGGCTCCGTATCGATGGGGATCGCGGGATCGATCGTAAACGATAGCTTCTTCCAGGAATATTTGGGCATGCGAAATGAATACATCGATATGAGTGAGTTCACCCGCCGGATTGAGGAAGAGATTTATGATCCGGAGGAATACAAAGCGGCACTGGCTTGGGCGAAAGAGAATTGCAAGGAAGGTCCAGATATCAATGCAGCTGAGCTTCAGAATGGCCGTGACCGCAAGGATTGGGAATGGGAAACGGTTGTAAAAATGACGCTGATTACGCGCGATCTGATGATCGGTAATCCGCGCCTTGCCGAACTTGGCTTCGAAGAGGAAGCGCAAGGTCATCATGCAATTGCTTCGGGTTTCCAAGGGCAGCGGCAATGGACCGATCATTCGCCCAATGGCGACTTCCTTGAGACCATTCTGAACTCATCCTTCGATTGGAACGGGACTCGCGCTCCGTATGTCGTAGCAACCGAGAACGATGCCTTGAACGGGGTCGGGATGTTGTTCGGTAACCTGTTGACGAACACGGCACAGATATTTGCCGACGTGCGTACGTACTGGAGTCCGGCTTCAGTAGAACGCGTAACGGGTTACAAGCTTGAAGGCAAAGCGGAGAACGGTATTCTACATCTGATCAATTCCGGATCGGCCGCGCTGGATGGAACGGGTGAGCAAGAGATCGACGGCAAGCCGGCTATGAAGCCGTTCTGGGAGATCACGGAGGAAGAAGTGAAACGTTCCCTTGAAGCGACTGAATTCCGACCAGCGAATCTGGAATATTTCAGAGGCGGCGGTTACTCAACGGATTATCTTACACGTGGTGGAATGCCCATGACGATGTTCCGTTTGAACCTGGTGAAGGGCCTTGGTCCGGTACTGCAAATCGCAGAAGGTTACTCGGTCGATCTGCCGGCCGAAGTACATGATACGCTTGACAAGCGCACAGATCCAACGTGGCCAACGACTTGGTTCGTACCGAACATTACGGGTCAAGGCGCGTTCACAAGCGTATATGAAGTTATGAATCAGTGGGGAGCGAATCATGGTGTCATCAGCTATGGCCATATCGGCGCCGATCTGATTACGCTGGCGTCTGTATTGCGAATTCCGGTGAACATGCACAACGTAGCGGCAGAGCAAGTATTCCGTCCGCGTGCGTGGGGGATGTTCGGTACGTCCGACCCAGAAAATGCTGATTTCCGCGCATGCCAGAATTTTGGCCCGATATATAAATAGTTGATACGTGTAGAAGGGGAGAAGTAATCATGCTGAACATGGAGACCCGGCAAGAGTTATGCAAATACGCTCAGAAAATTGTGAACAGTGGGCTTGTTGTTGGGCCTGGCGGAAATATTAGCGCGAGGGCTGGAGACTATATGTATCTCTCGCCCAGCGGTTTCGCGTTGGAAGAGATCGAGCCGGAACAGTGGATTGAGGTTGATATCCAGACAGGTAACATCACGGACATCGGACTAAGACCTTCGTCCGAGGTATTAATGCATCTATATGGATACCGGGCGAACCCGAATATCGGTGCGATGGTACATACGCATCCGTCACACTGTATCGCGTTTACGCTGGTTGAGCAGGAGCTTCCGGTGATGTTTCCCGATCAGGCAGCACTTGTCGGTAGAACCGCGTATGTTCCATACATTATTCCGACTACGGATCTGTTAGCGGATGCTGTGGCCGAGAAGGTTGTGACGGCTAGTTCCATCTTGCTTGGCAATCATGGTCTCGTAACGACCGGACGCAATCTGCGCGAGGCCTACTACCGTACGCAGGTGGTGGAAGAGAGTGCCAAGATTTATCTCAGCGCGAAGGCGGCTGGAAATCCGGTACCGCTAACGGATCAAGAAGTTGATGATATCGCAGCTTTGGAGAGTGAAGATTACCGTATCCAACTGCTCCAGAAGATGAAATAGAACGAAGGGTTAGAAAGGATGCGGCATATGAGTAAATCGTCTGCGGTACTTGCGTTTGATATGGGTGCCAGCAGCGGCCGGGCACTGCTGGGAGAGATCATATCGCAGGACGCCAATTCGCCCGGCATTCTAAAGATTACGGAGATTCACCGTTATGCGAATATACCCGTTCAGATTGGTGATCACCTGCACTGGAACTTCCCGATGCTGCTACAGGAGGTCAAGCAAGGTATACGCAAAGCCTTTCTGGCTGGCCATGAACCGATATCCTACGGGATTGATTCCTGGGGCGTCGATTATGGACTTCTTGATCGTCTCGGTCACCTCATCGGGATTCCCTATCATTACCGGGATCTGCGTACGGACGGGATGGTAGAAGAGACGTGCGAGCAAGTGGGCAAGGAACGCCTGTTCAACGAAAGCGGTCTGCAGTTCATGCCATTCAATACGATTTTCCAACTGAATGCGATGGTTAAGTCTGGATCACCGCACTTGGATATTGCCGACTCGCTCCTACTGACGCCGGATTTAATCAATTATTTCCTGACCGGGGTCAAGGCATGCGAGTTCACGATGGCAACCACCACGCAGCTCTACCATGTCCAGGAGCAGAAGTGGAATGAGCGGCTGATCGAGGAATTAGGGCTGAATCCGTCCATCTTCATCGATCCGATTCAGCCGGGTACCAAAGTCGGATCGCTGCGTGAGGAGGTGGCTAAGGAGCTTGGTGTTCCTGGCATCCATGCGATTGCGGTCGCTTCTCACGATACGGAATCCGCAGTAGTTGCCATACCGGCGGCGTCACGGGACTTTGCATATCTGGTCTGCGGAACGTGGTCCTTGCTCGGAACCGAACTTGAGCAGCCGCTCATCCACCCGGATGTGCTGGCAGAGGATTTCTCCAACGAGGGCGGAGCGTATGATACTTTCCAGCTATTGAAGAACATCATGGGTCTCTGGATCTTGCAGGAGTGCAAACGGCAATGGGAGAGCGCTGGAGCAAGCTATTCTTATCATGAACTGATTGAACTCGCTGATTCTGCTGCGACTTTCCGCAGTTTCATCCATCCCGACGATCTGCGGTTTATGAATCCTGCGAATATGATTGGTGAAATCGAAGACTTTTGCCGCGAGAGCGGACAGCCGGTACCAGTAGGCGTTGGCGAAGTTGTACAATGCATCCTGCAGAGCCTGGCGCTTCGATACCGGGAAGTGCTGGAGCGTATGGAGCATCTCACGGGCAAGCGGTATGAAGGCCTGCATATGGTGGGTGGCGGGATTCAGAATCAAAGGCTCTGCCAGTTCACGGCCAATGCGCTGGGCCGGACCGTCTGGGCCGGACCGACGGAAGCGAGTGCGATTGGCAATATGCTGGTGCAATTCGTGGCGAATGGAACTTTGAAGAACCGGGAAGAGGGGGCAGAGCTGGTTAGACGCTCGTTCCCACTGGACCTATATCACCCGCAGGCGGTCATGGAATGGGATCATGCTTATTCGGTATACAAGAGCATTACAATCGAGCAACGAGTGAAGTAACGTCCAAGTCGCTTTCGTGAAGGAGTAATAGGATGCTAAAAGGAATATCCAACATCATTTCGCCGGAGATGCTCAAAATCCTGATGGAGATGGGTCATTCCGATGAGATCGTGCTAGGGGATGCGAATTTTCCCGCCGTGAGTCATGCTCAGCGGCTGGTTCGTGCCGACGGGCACGCTATACCGGATCTGCTGCGCGCGATTCTGCCCGTATTCCCGCTTGATTCTTATGTGGATTCACCCGTGTCACTAATGGCTGTAATGCCGGGGGATACGGTGAAGACGCCGGTATGGGACGAATATCGGAAGATCGTAGCGGAGTTTCATCCGGTGTCGATCGAGTTTGAAGAGGTAGAGCGCTTCAGCTTCTACGAGCGTGCGCGGAAGGCATATGCTATCGTATCGACGGGTGAAACGGCATTGTATGCCAATATCATCCTCAAAAAAGGAGTTATCGCTTCATCCTAAGCAACGCGCATTTGTGGAAATCTCGGATTTCTGCAAATGCGCGTTTTTCTGTGTTCATTGGCACGAAATAGAGGATTGCGTTCATATGATTGCGAAATGATTAAGGATACTACCTGTTTGGAGGCCAGAACATGAAGAATTCATTCCCAATCGACATTGAATATGAACCGAACAATCAACAGGGGGACCCTATATGATATCGGATAAAAAAAGCTGGATTATCGAAGCGACGATCACGGATATGCAGCAGGCCATGGCGAGTGGCGCATTAACAAGCATGGATCTCGTTCAATTGTATTTGGAACGGATCCAAACGTATGATGGAGAACTGCGTTCCATCATTGAGCTCAACCCGGATGCTTTGCGCATTGCGAAGGAGCTGGATCAGGAGCGTGAAGCAGGAGCGTTCGCGGGCCACTGCACGGCATTCCTGTCCTTCTGAAGGACAACCTGGACACGGGAGACAAGATGCACACCAGTGCGGGGTCGATCTCACTTGCAGATTCCTATGCTGCATGCGATTCATTTGTGGCGGCTCAGCTAAGGCGCGCCGGTGCGGTACTGCTAGGGAAGGCAAACATGACGGAATGGGCCAATTTTATGTCGAACACGATGTGGGCAGGATATAGCTCCAGGAATGGTCTGACCCTGAATCCGTACGGTCCGGGCGAGTTCTTCATTGGAGGGTCAAGCTCCGGCTCGGGTGCAGCCGTAGCGGCTAATTTGGCAGCGGCTGCGGTAGGCACCGAGACCTCGGGTTCCATCATTAGCCCTTCCAGTCAATGCAGTCTGGTTGGCATCAAGCCAACCATTGGCTTGGTTAGCCGTACAGGTATCATCCCAATTACGAATACACAAGATACCGCGGGGCCGATGGCCAGAACGGTTAAAGATGCAACGATATTGCTGAGTGCGATGGCGGGTAGAGATGAGCAGGATGAGGTGACGCTGATCGATGCGGGTCATGTGCATCCCGATTACACGGTCTTTTTGGATACGGCTTATATGAAACAAGCCCGAATCGGCATTCCGCGTTACTACTACAAGCATCTCGATCCGGATAGACTAGAGATTGTGGAAGCTGCGATGCAAGTGCTGCGTGATCTCGGGGCAACGATCGTTGATCCGGTAGAGCTGCCGTGTCAGGACACGAAGTGGGATTCGAACGTGCTTCGTTACGAGTTCAAGAAATACGTGAACGATTATTTGCGTCAATTGGATGCTTCCGTTCCTGTCCACTCGCTCGCTGAAGTGATAGCTTACAACGCAGCACATGCGGAGAAGGCCCTCAAATACGGCCAGGAAACCCTGATATGGGCGGAGCAGACCAGCGGCACGTTAACGGAGCCGGAGTATCGGGCGAGTTTACAGCGGAATCAGCAATGGGCGGGTCCCCGTGGGATCGACCATGCGCTGGAGGAGCATCGTTTGGACACGTTGTTGTTTCTGGGTAATGAATATGGATCGGATCTGGCGGCGAGAGCCGGTTATCCGTCGATCACTGTTCCGGGCGGTTATGCCAAGAACGGCGTAATTGCTCCGGGAGGTTATCAAACCTCGGGTCCGCAAGGCATCACGTTCGTCGGGACGGCCTACAGCGAACCCACTCTGATCAAGCTCGCTTACAGCTTCGAGCAGGCAACCCGGCATCGTTTCCCCCCAACGCTTACTGAAGGAACGACAACAATCTAAGGGAGGTGAGATTTGAACCATGCCGCGTAATCTGGAATATGTCCCTTATGGGTACGAACCGCCCAAGCCGTCTTCCAAAGGAACGCTGATCTTCTATGATCTCTTTGAACATGTGCAGGAGCAGCTTGCATTGGCGGTCGCCGTGAAGGAACAGCGTGCATTTACGAAGCTTGTCTTGTACCCGTTGCATGAGGAGACGGCAAGACGGATGTTCAAAGAACCTGTCAGTGCTTATCACAAGCGCGAGAAGGCTATCAAGGCATGGCTGGAAGAGCACGGCAGGAAGGTGGCTGTCATTGAGCCTTTCGAAGCCAAGCGCAAGAAATATACACCGGTGGATACAGCGCTCAGGCATTTGAGTGAGAAGTACTCGGCTCCCTATTTCCTACTCGTTACCGCAGAGATGGCGAACGCGCTTGCCTCCTACGCATCCTTCGAGTCGTGGATTGTTAAGCTGAGACTGATCGTCTTGACCGAGCCGCCTTATTTACATCCCAGATTGGAGAAATATCGCCATCGCTGGATGTAGTGGAGGTGTAATCCAATGAAGCCCCGCATGACCTGGTGCTGCATCAGGATCGTGCGGGGCTTCTATATTTAAAAATATGAAAGGGACTGCTCCCAGGGGGCAGTCCCGTTATAGTTTGCGTGAAGACTGCCACTGTCTCATGGTTCTAAGTCCCCACGCGGGTAAGTTTACTTATGATCTTGCGGACGCTTTCTCCAGAGAGAAAGTAGGTCCGTTCCAATTCTTCAATGGACCGCCCTTTGCAATAGGCGCGGTACATCTCGATGTTGCGACTCTCTATGCGCTTTTTGGAACCGCTTAACTCTCCCCAGCCGGCTCTTTGCTCGCTCTGTTTCGGTATGTAGAGTAGTTCTCCGTCTATATACTGTTGAATTTGCTGCAGCAGCTCGGGGGGAAGCACTTCTCTTCCATTCTTGTATTGGCCCATCGATGCCCTCCTCTTTCTGTGTAAACGTTAAAGCTATCGTTGGTGTTCTTAACAATTGTGTTGATCATGCTTTCCCTCCTCCTTTCGTGAATTTAAATGTTGGGTTGTTACGTTTCATTATCATCATATTAAAATAGATATAGGGAGCCCCGGCGGGGCTCCCATTTAACGGATATTCGCTTTAAGCGAATACCACCTCATGGATCTGAATCATTTCAATCAGCCTCCTTTCAGCTCATTTCGTCGGCCCGACTTCTATATTAAGCCATAGATTGATTGAAATATGCAAGGGTAAAAACAACAAAAATTGTTCTTTACCATAATTCATGCCATTAATTATGTTCTGCACATTATACATTGGCGTTGAGCTATTTCAATGGTTGCGACAGGATTATATAATAAACCTGTTGATAAAGCAAAAGAAAATACTTAAAAGGAGCGTCCGCAAATGACCAATCCTGATCCGCACGTGCGTGAACTGGTTACGCTGAAGACCATTGCCGAGACGCTGAATGAGGGGAACGAACTGGCATCTATGCTGGATACCGTGATCGGTAAGCTGCTGGAGCTCACAGGACTGAGCACCGGTTGGATGTTCCTGGTAGAGGAGACGGGTGTGCATGAATTTGTGGCCCATCGGAATTTACCCCCGGCGCTAACCGGTAATGATTATGAGCCATTGCGATGCGGTGCATGCTGGTGTCTGGAGCGTTATGGAGACGGCAGGCTGAAGAATGCGGTTAACATATTGACGTGTAAGCGTCTGGATAATGCTGTGCGATATCAATGGGGGGATACGAAGGACATCACCCATCATGCCACGGTTCCTATAAGATCCGGCAACCGTCGCTTGGGTGTACTGAATGTAGCTGCACCAGGCAAACTCCATTTCTCTAACGAAGAACTGGCTTTGCTTGAGTCGGTAGCCTTTCAGATTGGCAGCGCGATCGAGCGTATGCGGTTGTACGCAGTGGAGCAGCGTCGCGCGGAATTGTACGCTAAGTTTGGCGAATACATGAGTGCTGTCGGTATGTATGTATCAGAAGCAACGAACCGCATAGATGTGAGCGAGCAAGCGATGCACTTGCTGGGGAGCTATTTTGAATGGCCAGCGGCTGCGCTGTTTGAGATGACAGGCGACGTCTTCACGCTGCGAGCCTTGTACAGTGATGGTAGAACCACCCTGCCGTACGCTCGTTTTCCACAGCGTGTACAGTATGAGATTAAGCCTGAGCAGGTGTCGGTTCCGATAGGGTTACTTTGCTCCGCGGATGCTGATTATCTGTCCTCGCAACTGAAACAGCGAAGAGTGATCCAGCACGTTCAGCGAGCGCTAGCAGCATCCGTGGTGCTGAAGAGTGACGATGTCTCATCCAGCAAGAGCATACTGTGGGTGGATGTCGGTCTTCGGGGCGTTGTGGAACAGGCCGATTCGGAAGTCGTTGAAGCGATCGCGGAGTTTATTGGTCTCACCTTTCAGCGGATGCGTCTGGAAGATAACAGGCGGGAGCTTGCTCGATTGGACGAACGAAATCGACTTGCACGAGATATGCATGATTCCGTCAGCCAGACGCTGTTCTCCTTGGTGATGATGTCGAAGGGCGTGCGAAGCAAGTTGGGAACGATACCTGAAGCACAAGCCAAACTGCTAGCTGAATCGATTCATGACATGCAATCGCTGTCGCAAAGCGCACTTAAGGAAATGCGTGAACTGATAACGAAGCTGCGTCCATCGGAACTCGAGGGAGGTCTCATAACGGGTCTGAAATCTTATGGCGAACGACTGAATCTGGAAGTGCATACGAAACTAAGCGGCATGCAAGCATTACCGAGAGCCCAGGAGGAAGTGCTGTGGAGAATCGGTCAGGAAGCTCTGAACAATGTCAGCAAGCATGCCGATACCAGCGATGTTGAGCTGTCGCTGATACAGAATGAAAGGCAAGTTACCCTGCTTGTCACGGATCACGGGCGGGGAATGACCGAGCAGCGCTTTTTGGAGCTGACGGAGCATTCGATCGGCATGTCCAGCATGAGAGAACGTGCAGAGTCGCTAGGGGGACAATTTCAATTACATAGCGTGTACACCAAGGGAACAACGATTGAAGTCGTGTTGCCCTTAGATCGGTATAGGGGGAAGGAAGGGGGAGATCAGCTATGATTCGATTGTTAATTGCCGATGATCATGCGATGGTCCGCAAGGGGCTGCAAGTGTTTCTATCCACACAGACGGATCTAATGATCGTGGGTGAGGCTGTGAATGGCGAAGAAGTGCTGACTGTGGCGCAGTCAGTCAAACCGGACATTATTCTGATGGATCTGCAAATGCCGATTCTGAACGGCATTGAGACGACATCGCGGCTTACGTTGGAGCAACCGCATGTTAAGGTCATCGTTTTGACTTCATTTGTTGATTATGATCACGTCCTGCCTGCCATTCGTGCTGGTGCAAAAGGTTATCTTCAGAAGGATATCGAGCCAGAGGATTTGGTGACCGCCATTCGGCGGGTATCGAATGGTCAGGTCGAATTGCATCCGGAAGCAGCGGGATTATTGATGACGCATGTGACCTCCCCTGGAAATGTGGAAGGTGCGGGCGTAGGGATACAGCCTGATCCTAAACCGCAAGAGCTGGCTTCGCTTACTCCACGAGAGACAGAGGTGCTGCAATTGATTGCCTCCGGAATGAACAATCGAGAAATAAGTGAAGCGTTGTTCATCACAGAAAAGACGGTTAAAACACACGTCAGCCATCTCCTCGATAAGCTGGGGCTCGCGGACCGAACGCAGGCTGCGATTTTTGCATTGAAGAACGGAATTGCTTAATGAGGATATCGCTTGCACATACGACTATAGTTGCAGAAGCTCTCAGCCATTGGCATGAGAGCTTTTGTATGTGAAATCACACCATATGCTGACGACTGGAAGCTGCTTCCTAAACTACAATGTGAATAACAACTAACCTATTGAAGGAGGCCAAAAGCCATGAAGATTGTGATTTTGTCAGGGAGTAACCGCAAGAAAGCCACGAGCACCGCACTCGCCAAATCTTTAGAGCACCAGATGAGAAGACAGTTCGTTGATGTAAGCCTGTTTGATTTATATGAGAAGCCGCTCCCGTTCTATTCACCGGACGACGCATCGACTCGGCACGAAGGGGTGCGCGAGCTTCAACGATTGTTAATGGAGGCCGATGGGATTATACTGACGACGCCTGAGTATCACGGCGGGATGAGCGGTGTACTGAAGAACGCGCTGGATTATGCAAGCCAGGTTCACTTTACCGGCAAACCGGTACTGTCGGTTAGTTCTGCTGGCGGTGCGGTTGGTGTCAGCTCGCTGCAGCAATTACAGACAACCGTTCGTAACCTCCATGGCATTAATAGTCCGGAGTGGATTTCGCTAGGAGGCACCCAGCGCGCGATGTATGAAGCCGATGTTCCGGATGATGCAGTCATACTGGATTATCGTGCCAAGGAAGCGCTGACCCGGTTTGTGGACTTGGTACGAACAATCCGTGCCCGAGAGGATATGATATCATCATGATTACTCATTTTGCCGAATTAACATTGAAGACGTTGTCCATTCAAGGCGTCAGACAGTTCTACCATGGGGTGTTGCATTTTCCGATCGAACGTGAGAATGAGGACTGGATCGTGTTCAAGCCTACTCCCAAGATACGCTTGATATTCGAGCAGAAATATGAGCCGATCGCTCCGGTGCATCTGGCTTTCGAAGTGCCGTATGCTGAGTTTGGGGATATCGTGCAAAGACTCGATAAGGCCTTACCGCTGCTGGCATGGCCGGATGGAACAACGGCTGAATACTATGAGGGTGGAGCAAACGTTTATTTCAAGGATGGTGACGGTAATTTACTCGAGTTCATAGCCCACGAACAAGTTGCAGATACTGGCTTTGAACCACACGGAAGCTATCGCGTGCTCTACTTGCGGGAAGTCGGGATGCCTGTCGAGGATCCGGTTGCGGCCCGCAACTGGATGGAGAAGACACTTGGCTTGACGATTGCCAGAGATTCAGAGCTGTTCGCGTTCGTAATTGGCGGGACAGCCCATGCGGTTGTCGTCTCAACGAAGCGGAAGTGGATTCCCATCGATATGTATGCACTTCCGGTTTCGTTGGCGGTCACCTACGGTGTGTCGGATGCAGATTATGTGAATCAAGTTCGGGAGCGCTTGATCATCGGCTGATCATTGCCGATAACGAGGACGGGCTATCCTTCCGCATGTACGGTTACGTTATCCGCTTGCGAGTCATGAATTCGAACTTAGCGGAAGTGGATAGCGGAACATTTTGACAGCCGGATATCATGGTGATAGGCTATGTGAAGTTACACAAAGCAGCACCGGAAATGGATCCCTTTGGCAGTTGTCTGCAAGGGGCTCTTCCTGTATATTCTCATCATAAACCTTCAATCTATCATGTTTTCACGCGCACGACACAACGACGGGGAGGATTCAAATGTATAAGATTCTGATCGTGGATGATGAACCGATCGTAAGGGAAGGCATTCGGAATCGTATAGACTGGGCGGAGCACGGATACGAATGCATTGGGGTCAGCGAGAACGGACGGGATGCGCTGGAGACCATTACGCGAATGCGGCCCGATGTCTTGTTGACGGACATTTACATGCCCTTTATGGACGGATTGGAGCTGTCACACGAAGTGATGGCGCGTTACCCTCAGACCAAGATCGTGATCTTGACCGGGTTTGACGATTTCGAGTATGCACAGCAAGCGGTGAAGCTGCAAGTAACGGACTTTATTCTGAAACCGATTACATCAGTGGAGCTAAGCGAGGTGTTGGACAAGCTTAAGCTGGAGATGGATGAGGAGCGCGGCTACAATGAGCATGTAAGCCGCTTGAAACAACAGATAAGCGAGAGCATGGTCCTGCTGCAGGAACGCTTTCTGGAGCGACTGGCAACCTCTCCGATGAAGAAATCGGAGATCGCGGCGAAGCTTGTGTATTTCAACATTCCACTTACAGGTCCGTTGTATATTGCTTTGTCCGCCGATATAGATGAGCTTCGCTCGGATGAGCGCTACGCGGATAATGAGCTGTATGCGTTTGCCCTGTATAATATCATCCAAGAGATTATGGCGAAGGAATCGGGCTCTGCCGTATTTCGATACAAAGAGAATGCAGTCATCACGATTCTCTCCGGATCGAGTGAAGAGGATATGTACTGCAGTGCGCAGGACTTGGCGGAAGAAATTCGGAAGGCGATCAAACAATTCATGACGTTTACGATTACGATAGGCGTCGGCACGCTCTGTCATCAGCTTGAGGACATACGATATTCCTGTGCCGCTTCCGAGGCTGCTCTGGAATACCGCCTTCTCATGGGACCTGACCAGATCATCAACATTACCGATCTGGAGAACCGCGGTGCACGACCGCTATATGACGGGATCGATACGGAATCCGCGCTCATCGCTGCCATCCGTACGGGTACTGCCGCTGAAGTAGAGATATGTATTCGACGGCTCATTCATGATCTTGGAAGCGCTTCAATGTCGATCGATCAACTGTATTTACGGATTGTACGCGTAGTGCTGGCTATCATGCAGACGCTGATGGAGATCGGGAGTGATGAGCATGAGTTATTCGGCAAGGAAAAGCAATTGCTGGAGGATTTGTACTCGTTCCGTTCACTCGACGAGATCGAGACATGGCTGAGAGATGTTTGCAATCAGGCGCTAAGAGGCGTTCTGGCAGTCAGGCAAGATATGACGCGTACCCAGATGCTGGAGGCTGTTGCGTTCATCCAGCACAACTATGAGGACCCGGAGCTCTCCGTGAAGTCGGTATGCAGCCGCATCTTCATGAGTACCAGTTATTTTAGCGCTTTGTTCAAGTCGCATACGGGAAAGACGTTTGTCGAGTACGTAACGGATATACGAATGAACAAAGCGAAGGAGTTGCTTAAGCATACACGGCTGAAATCATTTGAAATTGCAGCCAAGACAGGGTATCAGGACCCACAGTATTTCAGTGTGCTGTTCAAAAAATATACAGGAATCACGCCAACGGAATACCGTAATCAGATGACTTCGGGTGGCGTTCAGCCATGAAATCGTCACAGCGGATTAAGAGCATCCAGTCTCGTATAACCGGCTCGTTTGTCATGTTGGTGCTGTTTACTGCACTCTTGCTGATCTTCATATCATATCGTCTGTCTGAATCCGCCGTGAGACAGACGGCAGAGAATTATACGTCAGAACTGATCAATCAAGTGAATGCCAATATCGAGACGTATATATCCGGTATGAAGGATATTTCGCTGGCGGCTATGAACCAACCGATGTGCGTGAGTTTCTGGCGGCAGGAGAAGATAACGAACCTCAGCAGCTTGCTGCTCTTCATGCAAGGGTATCGGAGTATTTCCATTCGATTCTCGTCTCGCGCAAAGACATTGCATCCATTAACTTATTCGGTTATAACGGAACGTTTATTTCGGACAGGCCGGAGGCCGAACTTAATCCCCATATCGATATTGCGGAATTGCCATGGTATAGGCAGGCCCAAGCAGGCGACGGGGAAGCGGTAATCTCCTCTTCTCACGTCCAGCCTGTCATTAAGGATGAATATCGCTGGGTCGTATCTTTGAGCAGGGAGCTGAGCGGAATAGATACTGCGGAGGGGCTCGGCGTACTGTTGATTGACCTGAACTTCAAAGTCATTAACGATATGCTCAGCAAGCTGGATTTAGGCAACCGGGGGTATGTATTCGTTATTGATCGCGATGGCCGGATTGTCTATCACCCCCAGCAGCAACTGCTCTACAGCAACCTGAAGACTGAAAGACTGGATGAGGTGATGGAGGACACGCAGGGCGGTTTTGCTGTAAAGGAAGACGGGATTAGCCGTATCTATAACATTAAGAATACCGATTTCGGTTGGAAGATCGTCGGCGTATTTTATGAGAATGAGTTGGTTGATAACAAAAAACAAATGCAGCTTTCCTTTGCCGGCGCAGGACTTATTTGCTTGGCCGTAGGCGTCATGGTCTCGATCGTCATTTCGCGCAATCTCACTCGTCCGATCAAGGATTTTCAGGTCAAGATGTCCGAGGTTGAGAAGGGGAATTTCGATATTCGAGTTCCGGTCGGTCACTCCAGGGAGATGTCAGGACTTGCGCGAAGCTTTAACATTATGGTGCTGAAGATCAAAGATCTGATGAACCAGATCGTGATGGAGCAGGAATTCAAACGCCGTAGTGAGTTGAATGCGCTGCAGGCGCAGATTAACCCGCATTTTCTGTATAATACGCTGGATTCGATTATCTGGATGGCGGAGAGCAAGAAGCATGATGAAGTGATTCTCATGACGTCTGCGCTCGCAAGACTGTTTCGAGCGTCGCTTAGCAAAGGGAAGGAACTAATTCCGGTTGCAACGGAAACAGAGCATATCGCCAGCTATCTGAAAATCCAGCAGATGAGGTACCAAGACAAAATTCATTTCAAGCTGGATGTCGACCCTGATCTTCATGCGTATCTAACGCTCAAGGTATTGCTTCAGCCGATTGTGGAGAACGCCATTTATCATGGGATCAAGAATAAGCAAGGAAGCGGAACGATTGTCATTACTGGCCGACTTCTAGGCGATCGGGTGGAATTTCGAGTAATCGATGATGGCGTCGGAATGGCGGAGGAGAAAGTGGCGTCCCTGCTGACGTCACCAGGCGGGCAAAGCTCCAGAAGCAGCGTCGGGATTGCGAACGTGCATCAGCGGATCCAGTTGTACTTTGGCGTGGAATATGGATTGCATTATGAAAGCGAGCTGGGTGCGGGGACCGTTGTTCATATTGTGATCCCTGCGGTTCAAGCGGGGGAGTGGAAGAACAGGGAGGACGATCAGCCTTGAGGACATATTCGAATCATAGATTTACCCGTTACCTGATCATCGTGCTTGTATCGATCGGAATCGGGGTTGCCGCGGTGTACTATTTCTCGCAAGACGAGCCGAGGACCAAGCGGGTCGTGGTTGCTGTAAAGGCGATGGAGGAGATCGAATTCTGGCGCGTGCTCATCGATGGGGTGAATACGGCTGCACGAGAGTTCGGGGTAGAGGTGACGGTGATAGGTCCTCCGCGGGAGGTTGAGGTTGATCTGCAGATCGAACTGCTGGAGGCAGCGCTGCAGCAGCAGCCTGATGCCATTGTGATGGCAGCTGGTGACTTTCAGCGACTTGTGCCGGTGACCGAGGCCATTCGCGAGGCGAACATCCCGCTTGTGATGATCGATTCCGCCGTGGAAGGCAAATCAGCCAGAAGCCTCATCGCAACGGACAATTACAATGCTGGTCAAAAAGCGGGACAGGAGCTTGCGGCTCTTCTCCCTCCCACAGCCAAGGTAGCTATCGTAAGCTTCGTTCAGGGGACTTCAACCCAGATTGACCGCGAACTTGGAGTACGGAGCGTGTTCGAGGAAATCCCCGGAACGGAGATCGTCGGCACGTTCTACAGTGAAGGGATGGAGTCGGTCGCTTATGACGTGACGAAAGAGCTGCTGCATGAACATCCGGATCTTGACGGGATTGTGAGCTTGAACGAGCCTTCCACAGTGGGAGCTGGCCGGGTCATTCGCGAGTTGGATCTGATTGGCGACGTTAAGCTTGTCGGGTTCGACAGCTCCATCAAAGAAGTGAAGCTGCTCGAGGAAGGTGTTCTACAATCCATCGTCGTTCAAAAACCGTTCAGCATTGGTTATTTGGGACTCAAAACAGCCGTGTCCGTCATTGACGGAGCTAAAGTTCCGCCACTAATCCATACTGATTCGGTAGTAATCAATAAAGAGAATATGTATTTCGAAGAGAACCAAAAACTGCTCTTTCCCTTTGTGGAAGAGTAGTTTTTTTTATGATTTCTGGGATGATGAATCAGAGATTATTCAACATTGAGCAGAGAATATTCCATTCCGATCGGCATTCGCAGCTTATACAATGATTCTTAAATTGATTGTTACAACGTAAGCGGGGTGAGAGACATTGAGCGAAGTACTGTTACGAATGGATAAAATTACGAAGGAGTTTCCCGGTGTGCTCGCACTGGATAGCTGTCAATTCGAACTGCTGAGCGGAGAAGTGCATGCACTCATGGGCGAGAATGGTGCGGGTAAATCAACGATGATGAAAATATTGACCGGCGTATATCAGAAGGATGCCGGTACGGTTACGTACAAGGGAGAAGTTGTTGAACTGACGACGCCGAAGGCGGCTCAGGATGCGGGCATTAGCATGATTCACCAAGAATTGAACCTGGCCCCGGATCTGACGATTGCACAGAACATATTCATCGGCAGGGAGCCTAGACGCAAGTTTCGTCTCATCCTGGATGAGAAGGCACTTGAGGAACAAGTGAACCAGTTGTTTGCACGAATGGGGGTTCAGATGGATCCTTCCACACTAGTAGCGGATTTGACCGTAGCCAAGCAGCAAATGGTCGAAATTGCGAAAGCGCTATCATATAATGCCGATGTTCTTGTGATGGATGAGCCGACAGCGGCACTGAGCGAGACCGAAATCGATGATTTGTTTCGCATGATTAAACAGCTTCGCAACAGCGGAGTTGGAATCGTTTACATTTCCCACCGGATGGACGAAATTAAGCGTATCACCGATCGGATAACCGTCATGCGGGATGGTCAATACATCAATACCGTGATGACCGAGGATGTATCAACGCAGGACATTATCTCCATGATGGTTGGCAGGCAGATCTACGACACCTCTGAGCCGGAGGCTTCCCAAGGCGCACAAGAAACCGTGCTTGAAGTGAAGGAGCTTAGTCAAAGCAGGCTGCTTAAGGATATTAACTTCAAGCTGAACAAAGGTGAGATTCTTGGATTTGCCGGGCTCGTAGGAGCAGGCCGAACAGAGTTGGCCCGCGCCATATTCGGTGCGGACCGGATTCAAAGCGGCGAGATCCATGTTCACGGCCAGCCTGTCAAGCTGCGCGGCCCGCATGATGCCGTGCGGCATGGCATCGGATATTTATCGGAAGACCGGAAGCGGTTCGGCTGTGTCGTGGACCTCGATGTGAAGAGCAATGTCACCATTGCTGCTTATCGTAAATATGTGAATCCGCTCGGCTGGATGCGGACCGGGAAGATTCGCAAGCAGGCGGAGGAAATGGTGCAGAGGCTGAAGGTGAAGACGCCGCATATCGATCAGGAAGTGAGATTTCTATCCGGCGGTAATCAGCAGAAGGTCGTCATCGGCAAGTGGCTGACTCGCGACTGCGATGTTCTGATCTTCGATGAACCTACACGAGGAATTGATGTGGGGGCGAAGAGCGAGATTTACAAGCTGCTGAACGATCTGGCTGCGCAAGGCAAGTCCATCATCATGATCTCCTCCGAGCTTCCGGAGATATTGCGGATGAGCCATCGCATTCTCGTCATGTGCGAAGGTCGCATCACCGGTGAACTGGATTATTCGGAAGCAACCCAGGAGAAGATCATGGAATTGGCTACAGCAAGAATGTAAGCCGCCTTGAATACATGTCAGGAGGAATCTTTACGATGAAAATACAAATGAAATCAGGTGCCTTGCAGCAATTGCTAGCCCTTGCAAGTTTAGTGGTGCTGATTCTGTTCTTCTCGATTACGTCCAGCAACTTTTTTCAATTTTCCAATATCATCGGTATCCTGCTCTCCACTGCTGTCATCGGGGTACTGGCTCTTGGTTCGACCTTTGTCATCATTACCGGCGGGATCGATCTGTCAGTAGGTACGGTCATGACCCTGAGTGCCGTGATGACAGGCGTATTCATTACGTTCTGGGATGTTCCGGTTCCGCTCGGCATACTTGGCGGGATCATGACAGGAGCACTGTGCGGTTTGCTGTCAGGGACGGCCGTCGCCAAGCTGAAAATCCCGCCGTTCATCGCAACGCTGGCCATGATGATGATCGCCAAGGGTTTGGCTCTGATTATCTCCGGTGCGAAGCCCATATATTTTACCGATGCAGAAGGATTTATGGAAATTTCACTTGGAAACCTGATTCCAGGCTTGGAAATTCCGAATGCTGTATTCATCTTCTTTATCGCCGCGATTGTCGGTTACTTCATCTTATCCAAGACGATTATCGGTAGATACAATTTTGCACTCGGCAGCAATGAGGAAGCCACGCGTCTGTCCGGGGTCAATGTGAGCTTCTGGAAGATCGTGATCTACACCTTAACAGGGGCTTTCACAGGTTTAGCAGGGGTGCTGATGGCATCCAGATTGAATTCAGCAAATCCGGCACTTGGCACCGGCTATGAATTGGAAGCGATTGCAGCCGTCGTGATCGGGGGAACCTCGCTAAGCGGAGGCAAAGGCACGATTGTCGGAACGGTCATTGGCGCGTTGATTATGAGCGTGCTTACGAATGGTCTGCGTATTCTGTCCGTTCCGCAGGAATGGCAGACCGTTGTCGTTGGTTTAGTCATTATCCTTGCGGTATATGCGGACATTCTGCGCAGACGTAAGGCTTAAGAGATGGTAGATGCTCCCGATATCGGGGGTTCTATAGAGGTTGTCATATTGATGAATAAGGGGAGAATGAATGATGAAGAAGATATCTGTACTGGCGTTGGTATTGTTACTGACGACAAGTTTGTTAGCCGCATGTGCCTCGTCCAATGAGAGTTCCGAGGGAGGTGCTGGGTCAGGTGGCGAAGGCGAAATCTATATTCCGATTATTTCCAAGGGATTCCAGCATCAATCTGGCAAGCTGTGAAAAATGGAGCGGAACAAGCCGGGGAAGAGTTCGGGGTACGGATTACTTTTGAAGGTCCGGAGACAGAGACTCAAGTCGACAAGCAGATCGAGATGCTGCAAGCTGCACTCGATAAGAAACCGAGTGCGATCGGATTTGCCGCACTCGACAGTCAGGCCGCGCTTCCTTACCTGAAGAGAGCGCAGGATGCCAACATCCCGGTCATTGCGTTCGATTCCGGAGTGGAAGGTGATATTCCGGTGACGACGGCATCTACAGATAACATTGCCGCTTCGGCTATGGCAGCGGATAAGATGGCGGAGCTCATCGGCAATGAAGGCAAGATTGCGATGGTTGTTCACGACCAGACGAGTGTAACGGGGTCTAACCGCCGCGATGGCTTCAAGAATCAAATCGAGGAGAAATATCCCGATATTGAGATCGTAGATATCCAATACGGCGGTGGTGACCATCTGAAATCCACGGACTTGGCTAAAGCGATGATGCAAGCACATCCGGACTTGAAGGGAATATTCGGCGCGAATGAAGGCTCTGCCGTAGGCATCGTCAACGCCGTGGCGGAGATGAAGAAAGCTGGTCAAATTGTGGTAATCGGCTTCGACTCCGGTAAACAGCAGATTGATGCGATTAAGAGCGGAGCGATGGCTGGCGCCATTACTCAGAATCCGGTAGGCATCGGGTATGAGACGGTTAAAGCCGCTGTGGCTGCCATCAAGGGCGAGCCTGTCGAACCGCAGATCGACACCGGTTTCTACTGGTATGATCAGTCCAATATCGATAGCGAAGAAATTCAAGCCGTTATTTATGAATAACAGGTAAGCAAAAAAGGGAGTCCGGAGGGACTCCCTTTTGTCGTGACATCCGCTTACGCGAACGCCACCTCCATATTCTGAATCAATTCGTTCAGCCTCCTTTCCTAATTACTTATCCGCCGGGACACTTATATTAAACCACGGCGGACCGTGACGATTAAAGTGAATAAACAGGCTTAATTGTTTTTTACCAGTTTGCCGGAATAATCCTTGCGTCTTCATTGTTCCCTTGACAATCCATCAAGAGCAATATAAGATCGTTACGAGTAAATCGTAATTATTACGATTAAAGGATGGAGGCAAAATCATATGAACGATACTAGAATACCCGTGACCGTGCTTAGCGGATACC
This sequence comes from Paenibacillus sp. JCM 10914, assembly GCF_001315105.1. Lineage (GTDB taxonomy): Bacteria > Bacillota > Bacilli > Paenibacillales > Paenibacillaceae > Paenibacillus_AQ. The sequence continues at coordinate 285,854 of NZ_BAZR01000002.1, forward strand.
TCGGATCTGGCAAAACGACCGTGCTTAATCATGTGCTGCATAATCGTGAGGGTTTGAAGGTGGCTGTGATTGTAAACGATATGAGCGAGGTCAATATCGATGCTGATCTCGTTCGTGGAGAAGGTAGTCTGTCGCGCACGGATGAGAAGTTGGTGGAAATGTCGAACGGGTGCATCTGCTGTACGCTGCGAGAGGATCTCGTGCAGGAAGTACAGAAGTTGGCGGAAGAGAAACGCTTTGACTATATTCTGATTGAATCGACGGGAATATCAGAACCAACGCCGGTCGCGCAAACCTTTGTTTATCCGGATGAGGTGTCCGGCGTAAAGTTGTCTGACCTCGCTAGGCTAGATTGCATGGTGACGGTCGTGGATGCTAATCGCTTCTGGAAGGACTTCTCTTCCGGTCAAAGCCTGCTAGATCGCAAGGAAGCACTGGGCGAAGATGATGCGCGTGAAGTTGTGGATCTCTTGATCGATCAGATCGAGATGTGTGATGTGCTGTTATTGAACAAGTGCGATCTGGTAAGCGGAGACGAATTGACCAAAGTAGAAGGCATACTACGCAAGCTTCAGCCTAGCGCCACAATCATTCGAACGGTGAGAGGACGGGTAGCTCCCCGGAAAATACTGAATACCGGTTTGTTCGATTTTGAAAAAGCGAGCCAGGCACCCGGCTGGATTCAGGAGCTTCAGCGAGAAGAGCATGTGCCCGAAACGGATGAATACGGTATTAGCTCGTTCGTCTATCGCAGAAGGAGGCCGTTCCACCCTGAACGGCTGGCGGAATTTTTGAGTTATTGGCCAGAAGAGGTTGTACGAGCCAAGGGCATTGCCTGGCTTGCTATACGAGAGGATGTTGCTGCCAGCATAAGTCAGGCCGGACCGTCCATTCAGTTCGGACCGGCAGGATATTGGATTGCGGCACTTACGGAGCAGGAGCAGCAAGAGCTCATTCAGAGCGAGCCGGGTATACGGAGAAAATGGGATCCTTTTTGGGGGGATCGGATGACCGAACTTGTGATGATCGGGATACAAATGGAACAGGAGCACATCGAGCAAGAGCTTGACGAATGTTTGTTGACACCGGAGGAGATGCAGTTGGATTGGTCGGCGTTTCATAACCCACTGCCATGGATGGCGATAGAGAGTAATGAAGACGCCCTGTAAAGACTATATTTTTTTGTTTGAATTTAATCGTAATTATTACGATTATAGTTCGAGAGAATGACATAGAATAAACACTAAGAACAAGCCTTAATCTTGAGTATAGGGCTTGTTCTTTTTTGTAATCTAACGGGATTTGTGGCAGCGAAGCATTTTCAAGAGCCATCATGTATACTGGAAGGAAAGGTAAACAACATGAACAGCAACGATCAGGAGGATTAGGAATATGGCCAAAACCAAGGTCGCAAAGCGACCGACACGAGACGAGTTTGTACTTGAAGAGCTGGGTAATCAGCTTACAGAAGCTTATCATGAGGAATCCGTGATTGTACTAACGGTATGGGGCTGGGAAGAGACGGTGGTTGGGCAGATTGATCAGATGGACTCCCGTACCGGGAAGGTACATATGAGACAGAATGGCGCCATTACGAAAGTTCCTTTTATGGACATCATGGAAGTAAATTATTCTAGGGATTATTAATGTGGCCACATTCTAAGATATTCGGTAGCATCGATCTCGAAGTCATGGTATATTAAAAAAAGTTATCTATGTGTTACTGGCGTAGCTTGGGTCACCAAGAGGGAGCACATAGGATCATATGCCGTACGCCTGGGCAAGAGGTAAGGAGACATTCGTGTCGCCTTGCCTCTTTATGTTTATCTCAATAACATTGGCGAGGGAGCGGATTTGCAATGAGTATGGAACCTGTTATTTTGGATGGAAAAAAGGTGTCAGACGATATCAAGGCCAAGCTGGCTGTGAAGGTGCAGGAGCTTAAAGAGAAAGGGGTAACCCCTTGTCTGGCGACGATCTTGGTAGGAGATGATCCGGCTTCGGCGACTTATGTGCGGATGAAGGGAAATGCTTGTGAACGACTCGGTATTATCTCCAGAAAGGTCGTGCTGGATGAGTCAACAACGACGGACGAGTTGATCACGGCCATTCAGGAATTGAACGAGGATCCGAATGTCCATGGCATCCTGCTTCAGCATCCGGTACCTCATCATATCGATGAGCGCGCAGCCTTCGATGCCATCGACATTGCCAAAGACGTGGACGGCGTCACCACGCTTGGATTCTCGCAAAATGCATTTGGTTTTGCCGAGTATCCTTCTTGTACGCCTGCTGCCATTATTGCGATTATGGATTATTACGATCTGCCGATCGAGGGTAAACACGCTGTTGTTGTCGGACGAAGTCCGATCTTAGGTAAACCGGTATCCATGATGCTGCTCAACCGGAACGCGACCGTGACGATCTGTCATTCCAGAACGAATCAGCTCGGAGAGATCGTGTCACAAGCCGATATCGTTGTTGCGGCAGTAGGCAAACCTAACTTCATTCAAGGGGAGTGGATTAAACCGGGAGCGGTAGTGCTGGATGCCGGCTATAACAAAGGCAATATCGGTGACTGTGACTTCGAAGCTTGTGCGAAGAACGCCTCTGCTATTACGCCAGTACCTGCCGGTGTGGGTCCGGTTACAATCGCCACGCTGCTCAAGCATACGGTGGATTCCGCAGAGAGAAGCATAACCGTTTAATCTGAACCCAATTATATTTTATATGATGTAGAAGGACCGTGCCTTGGCGCGGTCCTTTTGGCACCACGCGGGTTCGTAACCGTTTGACGATTGAAACAGCGGCTTGGAGACTTCGACTATGGTCAGACGATCATATCCGCGTTGGCGCGCAACGTGGATGCAGTCGACCAGCATCGAGAAAACAAATTTAAAAAGCCATGGCCGTGCCTAGGAATTGATCCTTGCATTGCCATGGCTTTTACATTGTTAGATAGCCGTGTAAATCATACCTCTATAAGCCTATTTAATAAAGTATAATAATTATTATTTGTTTATTTACATTAGTGTGTGACATACAGTATAATCATTTCCAGGAGCTGATGAAATGTCTGAAGAACAAGATTCCATATTGATTGGTTTGGTTCAGGAACTACGAAGAGGGACGATTATCCTAGGTGTGCTAAGTCAAGTATCTAAGCCTCAATACGGGTATTCATTGGTAGTTAGACTGCAGGAAAGAGGAATGAATGTGGAAGCAGGTACCTTATATCCCTTATTGAGAAGGTTAGAGAAGCAAGGACTTCTCAGCAGCGAGTGGGATACGAATGAGGCGCGGCCGCGGAAATATTACATCATAAGTGAGACAGGTAAAGTTATCTACCGTCAGTTATACAGTGAATGGAAGGATATGATGACTAGTCTGGAAGGGCTTATAGATCATAGGGAGGAATCGGAATGAGAGAGTTAATTGACCGATATGTCTACGCGGTCTCGCTGAAGCTGCCTGAATCACAGCGTGCAGATATTGAACAAGAATTAAGGGGACTCATTGAAGATATGCTTGAAGAGCGAGGTTTGAACGAGGAAGCAACTGCCAATGATGTAGAGCAGGTACTTATCGAACTGGGCCCACCCTATGCTATGGCTGCACGTTATCGAGAGAAGCAACGATATTTAATTGGTCCTGGTTTGATTGATCACTACTGGTCTGTATTGAAGATTGTGATATATTCCCTGGTTGTTGTCATGGGGATTGTGTCCATATTGGAGTATTTCACAAGCACGGCCGCGAACATTCCGCAGAGCTTGCTCGATTATGTGGTCACAGTGATTAGTGTAAGTATCCAAAGCTTTGCGTGGGTGACGGTCATCTTTGCCTATATTGAATATCGCGGCAGCTACAAGGTAACGACAGGTTCCACGTGGACACCGCATGATCTGCCGTCGCTGCCGCCATCTACCGGTCGGATTAAGCCGATAGAGCCAGTGCTTGGCATCATGTTCGCCGTTGTAGTCTTCGTTATCTTTACCTTCTCGTTGGAACAAGTCGGCGTCCATCGTTTCATGGAGAATATTTCATTTGTTACTCCGGTGTTTGATATCGATGCGTTTGCCAAGTATCTACCGCTCATATGGATTTTGACAGCGATTAGCATCATGATCAATGCGATGAAGTTGGTTGTAAGAAGATGGACGACGCAAATATTTGTGATGCATATCATTTTTAATCTGGCATCCGTGGTTGCCATGGTAATTGTATTCTCTGATTCAGCGGTCTGGAACCCGGCATTCATGGAGGGACTGGTTGAGTCTGGCATTGTGCCGCCAAGCGGAGAAGCCTATGATGTCGTCTTTGATATTTGGAACAAATTTAAAGACGGACTGCTCTTCGTGATTATTGCGATTACGGCGATCGATACGATTTCGCATGTTATGAAGATCTTCAAGAATGGAAATGTCAAAGCCATCGTTAGCAAAAAGTAACACACTTTCCAAAAAGGGATATCCAATCATGAGTGAATTCATGTTTGGATATCCCTTTTGCCTGTTATTTGCAGGGGGAAGCACATATTGTGATATCATGCACATTGTTTATTTGACAAAAATGTGAATGATATGTGTCAAAAATATGTACAATGGTGATATAATAAGACATGAGACATTGTAAACCCTTACAGAATGAACGGAGTTGATCGTTATGAAGCATGCCATTCAATATTCCACGCGAATGAAAGACATTATCTTGTTATCTTTGGTAATTAGTGTTGTGATGTTCCAAGTCGCTACATTAACTGAGTATTCCTATCCCGTGTTATTCTACATGCAGATGGTTGTTAATGTGGTTATCGTTGCAGCCCTTGGCATCGAGGCATACGCCAGGTTAGTTAAACGAGAACTCGCCATACCAACGGATGGAAGTTCGCTCAATATTCATGGTCAAGAGATTCAGGCAGGACAAATTCGTGAAATTAAGGTGTCGGGCTGCCATAAGGCTACCTTTCAAATCCAGCTAAAGGGGAAGCCTACCCGTGCGATGTTCACCAGCTTTAAGTTCGAAGATAAGAACTGTTTAGGTATTCAGGAATTAACCGACTGGGCAGAGCGAAACCAAATATCAGTTCGCAAGATTGGTCCGCAGACTCGCGCAGGGATGACCCTCTCCTCAACCCGTACGTCCTCCTAATTCAATATGAACGAATAAGAACGCGTGCAAGGGATGTGTATTCATTCGCTGCACGCGTTCTTGGTATGCAACGGCTAACTGCTGCAGCCGCCCCCGCCGCAAGAAGAACAGCTACTGCCGCTGCAGGAAGACCCGCTGTCGTTGCTGCTCGAGGCATCTCCCTTGTTGTCCCCTCCAGAACCGCAAGCAGCTGCATAACTGCAGCTGCGCCGCTGTTTTTACCCGCGAAGCGGTCATCAGGCACCATCTGGTTGGCATAATCATCAGCATGATACCAAGCGAAATATACCGCAGCAGCGAGCAGAACTTCCTGGTTGCCGAAATTCACTTTTTGTTTGCCGTGCGTTTCGTGGTCAGGCGAATCCTGGGCTTCGATTAATCTCTGTTTGAGGTTATTGGTCACCGTATCGATCGCGATCGCTGCTTCGGGAATATGCTCGTAGGTCCACTGATTAAAGCGCTCGTTCTCAACGAATGAATTCGGATATCGGAACTCCTCCAGTTCCTCTCGCGGCAATGGCACACGGAAGAAGGGGCCCCATAACGCAGCACTGTATTCGCTCCAGCCGAATAGTTCCACGTAAATCGTATCAAACCAAGCCCGTTCATGATGCATCGGAATATTCTCTCCCCCTGGGTTAGGGGCGTGGTGCAGCATGCGTCCTAGGAAACGGTCGGAGAACTGTTGATATTCGTATGTATACATTAGCATCTCATGCCATATTTCATCGACGGCCTTACTGAACATCGGCACCCGATCCAGTACCGCACACATCACGAAGAAACGTTTAAGCTCAAGCCAGCGCCACTCATACTCTCGCTCTGTCATTTCTGTATGCTCGGTAAGAACCCTTTGTCTAACCATGCCAGGCAGGGACGATGGCATGGACGACTCTAATCGGGCTGCAATGGCGTGCGCTGGACTTTGCGGTTCTGTCACGGCGGGAGGTTCCGGTGCATGTAGGAACCGCTGTCTTCGGTTTCGTTGTCTTAATGGTGGGTGCTCATTTTTTTTCTTAACAAATCGTTTAATGAAGTAAGCAATGATTACAATATCCACGAGGATAAATAGAGCCAACAGTAGCCAGGTTAATGAATTCATATCGTACCTCCTGTCGTATGGATGTCTGTAAGGATATGCTTTCTCTAGCCCTGTATTTATTATTACAATGAAACTGATCCTTGGCAATCAAAAATCGTAATGACCCAGTGTCATTATGGGCAGGACACTTGAAAGTCCTATTTTCATGTGGTACATTCCGTGTGTTCCCCATCATAAAGGCTAGGAGAATACATATGTTGACAGGTTGGAAACTTTCCGTACTAGGTATTATTATAGTAGGTATTACAGGTGTCATCGCTTCTATTGCCGGTCTCATGGAACCGGGTAGGGCAGCGTCACTGTTTGTGCTGTTTGTTATGTTCGTAGGAGCGCTTGAGTTAATGGAACGAATAAAGAAGCGAAGGATAACGAAGAGTCGCACGAAGTCTTCCAAGCGTAATTAAAGATCACATCAACGGGAGGGAAGAAAAGTGAGCTGGATTGCTGTACAACCGTATTATAAGATTCAACGCGTTGTGGACGGTATTGAACAAAGAACAGAGGAACAGGGTCGAGAAATGTTCCTTTATCAGGATAAAATCGTAACCCAATACCGTGAATTTCCGATCAAGCAAGTATTCGATCTTTCTTTCCGTCCCATGGGTGATGGGGGCGGGTTGTTGTATTTGCACACGCAACAAGGTGTGTATTCTTATACCGTTAAACATGATCCGCAGTCGTTCATCAAGGCATACAAAAATATGTAATCCTTCCAAGCAGACCTGGTCCCAGGTCTAGTTCGTATCCTCGTCTCAAGATCGGTTGCGGCAACCACGGTTTCCTATAAACTGGAATTACGATGTGGGTAGGAGGCCGAAACGTGGATACGCTACTGCAATTTATTGAACAGATCGGGCATTATGCCTTGTTTCTTGTATTATGTCTTGGATTAGTAGGGCTGCCAGTACCTAATGAGGTCGTGGCGATGACAGGCGGGACGTTAGCGGCATCCGGCATACTGTCGCCCGTGCCATCCTTTTTTATGATTTACCTGGGGATCTGCTCCGGATCTACGGTTGGATATATGCTGAGTCGGTTTACAGCCAGTCGATTATTAGATCGATTCAGTGATCGTCAGAAAATACGCCAGTTTCTCGAAGTTTCCGAGAAGCTGACGCGACAGTATGGTAACTATGCCATCTGCATTAGTGCGTTCCTGCCGATTCTGCGTAATGTCACCCCTTATGCTGTCGGGATGAAGGGGATGCCATACCCGAATTTTGCCTTGTTCTCGTACACGGCTTCATTTCTGTGGACGTCCATCTATTATTCGCTTGGTTTAGTTGTTGGGGATAAAGTCATTGATCATATCGGGGTCTTTATTAATAAATATGGTTATTATGTAGTTGGTGCCGTTTCGCTATTGGTTGCGCTTTGGATCATCAGCAGGTTCATGCGAAGAAATAAAAGAAGCAAATCGGAGCAAGAGATACATTTTCACGGATAAATGGCGGGCTGTTCTTCCCATTTGGAATCAACATTAGGTGACATACGAATAATCTTAACGTATTCTCTCGGCGCGTATCTAATCGGAATTGCCGTACCATTTGGAGACAATTGATAAATTCGCGTACCCGCAGGATCAGAAACGGGATAACGGGTCGTTAAATACATATTTGCCCATAGGGCTATTGCGCTCATGGCCAGCAAAATCGTGATACATATCGTTGCTTTTCGAATCATGCGGGTAACCACTCCTTTACCTTCATTGGTTCCCTGTTCACATAATTTTCATTCAAAGCGCTTTGACAAAGTTTTGATCTCAAGATATAATAAATGTCAGTATGAATCTTACAATTAATCATCATTTTATAGGGGGAGCCTGTCACCAACGGGCTCTTTTTGTTTTATTCTGGATTCATGCTTGATAAATAGGGTAATACTGTTGAGGAAAAATCAGAAATTAGGAGGAGTAGAATTTGTCTTTGCTGCACATCGCCGTTCTTACACCCATCATAGCAGCGCTTGTAGTTATGCTAACTTACAAGCTCATTGGACGTGTTCACATCGGTTGGATTATTCTGCCGGTGCCTGTCGTACTGTTCATCTATTTCGCTGGTCTTATTCCTACTATCCAGGGAGGCGAGCAGATTCTTGCGATTGCCGATTGGATACCGAGTTTAGGTATTAATTTTGCAGTATATTTGGATGGGTTAAGTCTAATCTTTGCACTCTTAATAACGGGCATAGGTTCGCTTGTTGTCTTGTATTCCATTTACTATATGGACAAGAATATAGAGGCTGTCCATCGATTTTATATTTATCTCCTCTTATTTATGGGTGCGATGCTGGGTGTAGTGTTATCTGATAACCTACTAGTATTGTATGGTTTCTGGGAGTTAACCAGTATTTCGTCCTTTCTGTTGATTGCTTTCTGGAACCATCGTGACCGTTCGAGATACGGTGCGCTCAAGTCGATGCTGATCACCGTATTTGGCGGTCTAGCGATGTTAGCCGGCTTCGTGATGCTGTATGTGATGACCGGAACGTTCAGCGTTCGAGAGATTATCGGCGAGATCGGTACGATATCCGGCGAAGGCCTGTTTATACCTGCTATGATTCTTGTTCTATTAGGGGCGTTTACGAAATCAGCGCAGTTCCCTTTCCATATCTGGCTGCCAGATGCGATGGAAGCGCCAACTCCGGTCAGTGCTTACTTGCACTCTGCGACGATGGTCAAGGCGGGTATCTATTTGGTTGCCCGCATTAGTCCTGTATTCGCAGGGGAAGCTTCTTGGTTCTGGATCGTGACGGTAACGGGCTTGGTGACCTTGATCTATGCTTCCGTTCGCGCGGTTAAACAAACGGATCTCAAGGCGCTACTTGCTTATTCGACGATCAGCCAGCTTGGCTTGATTATGAGCCTGTTCGGGCTTGGATCTGCCGCCGCATATTATGGGGGCGGTGTCGATACGCTGCTGTATACGAAAGCGACAACTGCGGCTATTTTCCACTTGATCAATCACGCCGTCTTTAAGGGCGCGCTCTTTATGGTGGTCGGCATTGTCGATCATGAGACAGGAACACGCGACCTGCGCAAGCTGGGCGGACTGATGACGCTCATGCCGATCACATTCAGCGTAGCGGTAATCGGGGCATTTTCTATGGCGGGTCTGCCACCGTTTAACGGCTTCTTAAGTAAAGAGATGTTCTTTACTGCGGTGTTGAAAGCTGCGGAGATGAATTTCTGGAGCGTCGATGTATGGGGTGCGCTTATTCCTGTGATCGCATGGGTTGCTAGCGTGTTTACCTTCGTCTACAGCATGATTCTGGTATTCAGAACTTTCACAGGTAAATATAAGCCTGAGATGCTGGAGAAGAAGCCGCATGAAGCTCCGATCGGGATGCTTATTTCTCCCGCTATCCTGGCATCACTCGCGGTCGTGATTGGATTGTTCCCGAACCTGTTGTCCTATTCTCTCATTGAACCGGCACTTGCTGCCGTGCATCCACGGATGTTGGCTCCGGGGGATCGATTCATGGTCAATATCGAGATGTGGCACGGATGGACAACGGAGATCTATATGACGATTGGGATTGTTGTCATCGGAACCATACTGTACAAACTTCATCGTAAATCAGCTGTTTTGAGTCAGCCATTGTCTACCCGAGTTTCCTGGAATGGCTTGTATGATGGTGGTTTGCGTCTGTTGGAGAAAGGTTCAAGATCGCTCACTACGACTTACATGACGGGTTCCATTCGTCATTACGTCATTTATATCTTTGCTTTTTTCATCGTTACACTGGGGGTTAGCCTTATTGTTGCTGGACCATTCCAGATCGATACAAGCTCTTACGCCCCAATTACCGTGTATGAGGCCGTCACACTTTCAGCACTGATCGTACCTGTCATTGCTCTGCCATTCGTAAGGTCCCGTCTGATGGCGATTATATTGACAGGCGCAGCAGGGTATATTGTTACGTTGTTCTATGTACTTCTACGTGCACCTGATTTGGCGTTGACGCAGATGATTGTTGAGACGGTATCCGTCATGCTGTTCTTGTTATGTTTCTACCATCTGCCTAAACTGAAGCGCGAGAAAATATCGCCTAGGCTGCGCGCCAGAAATTTGATGATAGCAATCGGCGTAGGCGCAATTGTTACCTGGATGACACTCGCCGCGTCCAGTGGACGGGTATTTGATTCGATTGCCGATTTCTTTATCAGAGAGAGCTATCCTTTAGCAGGCGGTAAAAATATCGTCAACGTGATCTTGGTTGACTTCAGAGGTTTTGATACGATGCTCGAAATTACCGTGTTGGGCATTGCATCGTACGCCATTTATGCCTTGATTAAGATTGATCGAGGAGACATCATCGGCAAAGGTGCACACATGGAGAACATGTACCTGCCTAATAGTAATGACGTCATTTTGCAAACCGTTTCCAAAGTGATCGTCTTTATCGTTGTCACCTTCTCGTGGTACTTGTTTAGTGCAGGCCATAATGCGCCGGGAGGCGGATTTATCGGCGGATTGATGACTGCTGCTGCGCTCGTGCTGCTGTCAGTTGTATATGGCATGGATATGACGAAGAAGATACTGCCGCTCGATTATAAAAAAGTAACAGCGATCGGCCTAATTATTGCTTTCTTGACCGGAATCGGTTCGTTTGCTTTTGGGCTGCCATTCCTAAGTCATGCGTTCGAATATCGTACACTACCGTTATTAGGCGAAACCGAGCTGGCAACCGCTGTCCTGTTCGACCTTGGCGTTTATCTGGCGGTTGTTGGCGTGACGATGACGATGATCAATACGATAGGGAGGGATGAATAACATGGAACTATATATGGCTATAGCAATCGGGATCATCTTTGCCGTTGGCGTGTATCAAATCCTGTCCAAAAGCCTGCTGCGGATTATCCTCGGTACCTCACTGATCACCCATGGTGTTCATCTACTATTGCTCACGATGTCAGGACTGAAGACCGGTGCGGCACCGCTGCTTGGGGAACAAGCCTCAACTTATGTGGATCCGGTTCCTCAGGCGCTCATCCTGACTTCCATCGTCATTAACTTCGGTGTAACATCGTTCTTTTTCGTCCTAGCGTATAAGGCTTATCAGCGCTTGGGCACAGACAATATGGAGGAGTTGAGGGGGACGGAAGATGAATAATGTGATCGTTCTCCCGCTGCTTATACCACTCTTGACGGCGGTCATTCTTATTTTCTTGTCGAAGTTTACGAGTTTTCAACGCTGGTTCAGCGTCATTAGCGTCATAACAAATATGGCGGTAACTATATTCATTATCAATCAGGTTCATGAATCCGGGATCCAAACCCTGCATATGGGGGGCTGGCTTCCACCCTACGGCATCGTCTTTGTCGCAGATATGTTCGCTGCCCTATTGGTTCTGACAACCTTGATTGCATCACTTGGATGCTTGCTATATGCGTTCCAAAATGTTGGAGCGGAGAGAGAGAAATATTATTTCTATCCGTTCTTCCAATTCTTGATTGCGGGCGTGATCGGGTCCTTCCTGACCGGTGATTTATTTAACCTGTTCGTCTGTTTTGAAGTGATGTTGATCTCCTCATATGCACTGATCGTACTGGGGGGAACGAAACGTCAGCTTAGAGAAACCTTGAAATACATGTTGATCAATATCATATCTTCAGCCATGTTCGTGGCAGGGGTAGCGTATATCTACGGTACGGTAGGCACGCTCAACTTAGCGCATCTGTCGGTGCGCGTTGCCGAGGTGCAGCAAGCAGGGATCTTATCCGTTATCGGCATATTTTTCTTGATTGTGTTTGCTCTAAAAGCAGGATTGTTCCTGTTCTTCTGGCTGCCTGGTTCCTATAATGCGCCGCCTATTGCCATCACGGCACTATTCGGTGCACTGCTCACGAAGGTGGGATTATATGCGATAACGCGCTTCTTCACCTTAATCTTCTATCACGATCCGAGTACCGTCCAAGTCGTCATGGGCTGGATGGCTGCGGCGACCATGATTCTTGGAGGCCTTGGCGCATTGGCCTATAAGGACCTGGGCCGGATTCTGAACTATAATATCGTGATAAGCGTCGGCTTCATCGCTTTCGGTATTGCTGTGCTTCGCCGGATGCCTTAAACGGGGTTATTTACTACTTGATGCACGATATGGTTGCTAAAGCACTGCTCTTCATTCTAGGCGGGATGCTGATCGCTGCTGCTGGCACAAGTAAGCTAAGCGAGATGGGAGGATTAATGAAACGTTATCCTCTGATTGGCTGGCTGTTCTTCATAGTTGCGCTCGCGCTCGTAGGTATACCTCCGTTAAGCGGTTTCTTAGGCAAAGTGTTAATTGTCAGCGGCGGGATCAGTGGTGGTCACTATGCTCTAACCTTTATCGGTTTGGGCTCAAGCATCATCGTTCTATATTCACTGATCAAAGTATTTATGGCTGCATTCTGGGGTGAAGCCCCGGCAGCCCGTACTACGCCTGTAAGCATTCGCTGGAGTGACTATACGGCGGCGATCGGATTAACCTTGGTTGTGATCTTCATGGGACTCGGATCCGAATGGATCTATTCCTTTACCTCTCAAGCAGGCGCCGTGCTATCGGATCCAACACTATATATTAATGCCGTGCTAAAGGAGTAGTGGATATGGGCTTTCAAATATTACTGAATATCATCATCGGCGTTGTCTGGATGTTTCTTAATAACGAATGGACCCCGCAGCAATTCATTGTTGGATATTTATTAGGACTGTTGTTAATCTTCTTGCTTCGAAGGTTCTGGCCGCAGAAATTTTACGCACGCAAGTTATGGTATGTGTTTCGCTTGACGCTGTATCTCTTAAGGGAACTTGTGAAATCTAGCCTCATCGTCATCGGTCAAATCTTGAAACCGAAATTGGATGTGAGGCCCGGCATATTCTCGTACACGACGGAACTGGAGACGGATTGGGAGATTACCGTGCTCTCCCTCCTGATATGTCTTACCCCCGGAACATTGACTTTAGAGGTCTCAAGGCAAGGACAGACCTTGTATATCCACGCCATGGACATCCATGACGCAGATGAGATGGTATCCCAAATCCGGGGAACGTTTGAAAAAGTAATTAGGGAGGTGACGCGAGGATGATCAACGGCATGCTGATAGCGTCATTACTATTCTTGTCGCTTGGCATCATCGGTTGTCTCTATCGGTTGCTCAAAGGACCTTCCATAAACGACCGAATTATGTCGCTTGATACGATCGGGATCCTGATGTTATCCATGATTGCAGTACTCGGAATGAAGTTCAAAACTTCTTCATACTTCGATATCATTTTGTTGATCGGGATCCTTACCTTTATCGGAACGACGGCCTTTTCACGGTATATAGAGAGGGGTGATGTCATTGAACGAGTTCACGATGAGCCAGATCGGTGAGTTTCTGATTGCACTGGGCGTATTGCTTGGATCGATTCTCGGTGTGCTTAGCGCTTACGGACTAATACGACTGCCCGATGTGTATACGCGGTCGCATGCGGCTACGAAGAGTGCTACACTCGGGGTGTTATTGATCCTGCTGGGCGCATTTCTATACTTTACGTTCTATCTGGAGTACGTCAGTGCTAAGCTCCTGCTCGGTATTTTCTTTGTATTCATTACGGGTCCGCTTGCAGGCCATCTCAATGGTAGAGCCGCCTATCGATCGGGTGTGTCCTTGTGGGAGAAGAGCGTTCGAGATGAATTGAAGCCTGAACTTAAACGGGAACGCGAGCGACAGGAGCAGGAACAGGCGCAGGCACGAGCTGAGGCGTCAGGTAAGGCATAATTCGTTACAGAAATTTGACTTCACTACGACATGAATGGGTAGAAGCTGTAATTAGCTTCTGCCTTTTTGTTATGCATACATAAAGATTATGGTAGAATTAGGTGCATACCGATGTGGATTCATATCGATTATCAAGATATAAGGAGATTATGGAAATGCAGATTTATCAACAAGATATCGTGAGTTTAATTGAACCTTTGTCCTTATTTATAGCTCGACTAAACCGTAAGGACCGACACCATGTTGGGTACTGCGGTGAGGACCCGGAGGAGATTCACAGCACGCTCAGAGAAGATTTCGCTGACGCGGGCGAGATGGATCGATGGTTTACGCTGCTGATGGATGATAAGGGGGATATTCGGGCTGCGCTGGGCTTCAATGTGGATCCAGATAGCCGAACGGCTGAAATATGGGGTCCATTTATCGAGGCAGAAGATGAATGGAGCGCGATTGCAGAGCAACTATGGGCTACGGGCATGACGAAGCTCGAAGGTCAAGTTGATCGCATGTTCGGATTTTATAATGAGGCGAATCAGTTCGCTAAGCGATTTATCCTTAAGAAGGGCGGTCGACGGACTGGAGAGCATATCGTTCTGAGAGCAGAACCTTCGTCATCTCCATCCGAAACCAGTCCTCATGTAGTAGAGTTTACTCCTAACTACACGGAAGATTTCCAGGAGTTACACGATAACGCTTTTCCAGATACATATTATGACGCTGAGCGTATCCTGAAGATGCTGGATCAAGATCGCAGACTGTTCGTCATTGTCGACCAAGGCCAACTTGCAGGTTATGTATACGTCGAAGGAGATTCGGATATCCAAGATGGAAGCATCGAGTACATTGCCGTATCGGAAAGGTATCGGAGGCTTGGCTACGGTCAGTCTTTATTAGAAAAAGCGCTGCAATTCCTGTTCCGAGAAGTGAAGGCAACTGAAATCTCATTGTGCGTGGAATATTCCAATCATGCAGCTATTGGCTTGTATAACGCCACTGGATTTCGTACGGTCCATAAATTATCGTCGTACGTGTTATGATGGGATGAGCGCAAGCCAAAAGACACCCGCCAGGCCCGAATCGCGGCTTAGCGGGCGGGTGTTGTCCTATTTTTTCGGTGGCAATATCGGTTCCAGATGCTCATCGGAGTGATAGCGATTCTCCATTCTCTTGCCGGCGAACCATAACAGCCACAACACGAGTGCAGCTATCAGAATCCGCCACGGCTGATAGATAAATGCCTGCCAATCATGTCCGATAAAGGCGACCATAAAGATCATCACGGATTTGCCGGCCATCACGGCTATCATGAACGTAGATCCAGATACGGTGCTGAGTCCTGACGCGATGTTAACGAGCGACGATGGTGTGAACGGGAAGCAGTACAAGATGAAGATAGGGGTGAAGCCTTTCTCTTCGATCCAATGAAAGAACCGCTTGGAGCCGGGGATACGACGCTGTATATGAACGCCTAAATTACCACCCAATTTACGCACGATCCAGAATACGGTAATGGAGCCAAGGCAGACACCGATCCAGGAGAATAAGAAGCCCCACCATAAGCCGTAGGCAGCGGAGTTGCCCATGACGAGAACGATAAGCGGGAGTACGGGTAGAAAGGCCTCGATGAACGGTAGCAATATTCCGGGCAGGGGCCCTAATCGCGAGTATTGCTGTAACCATCCTTGCACCTGATCCAGGTCGATATGTTTCAGGTTAGTCCCAATGCTGTGAAACCACTCCATCATGCTGTGAAACCTCTCTTATGTTCAATTAAATGATGTCATTTCATTCCATCGGAATATGGAATATATTATAGCATAACGGAAGAAGACATTATAAATCGCTCAAACATGGTAATTAGTTCCTTTTATAACCTCTTATCCACAGAATTTCCATTATATGAACAGGGTGATCGAAACCATGAATTTATTATATTGGATGTGTATAACATTGCCATGCCGAAAATCGTAGATCATGGGAAACAACGGCAGCACGTGGCTGAAGCAGCCCTTCGCGTTATTCAGAGAGAGGGACTTGATAAAGCGACCGTGCGTAACATCGCCGTGGAAGCGGGACTGTCGGTCGGCTCGATGAGGCATTACTTTTCAAGCCAAGCGGAATTGTTTGCGTATTGCATGAATCAGATCAATCAACGAATACATAAGCGTTATGACGAATTGATTCTTCGTGGGGATCTCATAAACGATCTAAAGGATATGTTATTACTTTCGCTTCCGCTCGATAACGAACGACGCATGGAGATGGAAGTCTGTATGTCGATCGTTGCCAAGGGACTGATTTACCCCGAACTGGGAGAAATCATACATGAGATGTTTGATGCGGTAGGCAAAACATGTTATGCTGCCATCCAATTTCTAGCTGAGCACAAACTCTTGTCTCCAGGGGCAAATATAGAGCATGAGGCCGAGCGACTATACGCACTGATTGATGGTTTAGGGATTCATTATATGATGAGACCACGCCGGCTTAGCGTCGAGAAGATCGAGCGGATTATTGAACAACATCTTCAATCCCTTATGTATATTGAGCATGGAAAAGGATCGTTTGAACCCTAAATCCTTGTGTCATTATTGACACAAGGATCATTTTTCTAATACAATGGTTCTTCGAACGGATGTTTCGTGTGCAAAAATATACATAAAGGAGAAAAGCATGGTCAAAAATCATAAAAAAATGACGGTCGGCGAAATTGTGAAACGGTTTATCTTTATAACGATCGGAGCCATTTTGATGGCTGTGGCACTTGAGGTTTTCCTCGTTCCCAATCAAATTATTGACGGGGGCATTACCGGTATTTCTATCGTACTGTCAGCGATCACCCCCTTAAAGTTGGGGGTCTTCCTGTTTCTGATCAACCTTCCCTTTCTGTACGTGGGGTACAAGCAGATTGGCAAGACGTTTGCGTTTTCAACCTTGTACGGCATTATTGTACTGTCGCTGACGACAATGTACCTGCACCATTTTGAGCCTTTTACGAACGAGAAGATTCTCGCCGTTCTGTTCGGTGGTTTAATTCTCGGACTGGGCGTGGGGCTTGTGATTCGGTTCGGCGGTGCGCTGGACGGAACGGAGATTGTAGCGATTCTGCTCTCCAAGAGGCTGAGAATACCAGTCGGCCAGATCATTATGATCATCAACGTCTTCATCTTCATTACGGCTGGCTTCGTATTTGGTGCGGATTCGGCGATGTACTCCATCTTCTCCTACTACATTGCAGCGAAGATGATGGATATTGTCGTGGAGGGCTTAGACGAATCCAAATCTGTCACAATTATATCTAACGAATATGAGGAAATATCCAGCGCGATCATGCAACGCTTGGGACGGAGCACCACGATGATTTATGCGAAAGGCGGCTATTCCCAGACCGATACGCAAATGATATACTGCGTAGTCACCCGGCTTGAGATTGCCAAGTTGAAGACAGTCGTCCAGGAAATTGATAAGAATGCCTTTATTTCGATTCAGAATGTGGCGGATGTTCTTGGTGGCAATGCAGCCAAAGCGGATATTCACTAGGTACATGTCAAGATGAACAGACCTTTGCAGCAAGATCGCAAAGGTCTGTTTTTTGCAGTGTTATGCTTATTTCCTTACTTCAAAAAACTCGCACTCCTCACGCTTATGGTAACCCAGAGAGCTCACGCTGGACTGCGTAATGATGGTGTCGTCGGTGAACCGAATTACACGACTTCCAGACTCAATTAGATGATTATCTTTGAAGATGCGTATGGGGATTCCTTGATCCATTACTTCCTGAAAGTCGGGATCAGTCATTAACGGTCTGACAATAGGCACGAATCTATCCTCCTTAACTAAGTTTTGTCCAGTGGTGGATTGGTGTGGCACTTGCGGCATACGGGGAAGTAGGTGTCGTTGCCACCGATCAGGATCTGCTCACCCGTGAATACCGGCTTGCCGTCAATAACGCGGAGATTCATGATCGCTTTGCGTTCGCAGAACCAGCAGATTGTCTTCATTTCTTCGATTTTGTCGGCGTATATGAGCATCCACCGGCTCCCTTCAAAGAGCTCGTTGCGAAAATCATTCTTAAGGCCGAAACCCATCACAGGAACGTTCAATTCATCAACGATGCGTACGAGCTGGAGTATGCTATCTTTACCTAGGAATTGGCACTCGTCCACAAGCACGCAATAAGGTTTGGGGTGGTGAGCGCTAACGATGCCGAATATGTCGGTTGATTCCGTAATCGGAATAGCTTCTCTTCGCAGGCCGATTCGAGAGGATACATAACCCACGGAATCACGGTCATCCAAGGCTGAGGTGAAGAGTAATACGGGCTTGTTCTGTTCTTCGTAGTTATGAGCGACTTTCAAAATTTCAATGGACTTGCCGCTGTTCATCGATCCATACTTGAAAAATAATTGGGCCATGCTGTAACGTCCTTTCTTTCTGTAACGCAATGCGTTGTAATACTATATAAGTATGTTATGCAGATTATATTGTCGCATTATTGGGCTCATGTGTCTATCGAATCTGCTGGACTAAGTGATTATCGAGGGTGATGCAGTCTTTCAAAAAAAGGTTTGACAACCTTTACCAGCAGTTGTAATATAAACGGCATACGAATCGAATACCAAGTGAATCGACCAGATAACTGGAGATATTGCGCTGTTGTACAAGGACCTGATGATTATGGCACTTGTTAGGCGTTATATCTCTATTTTTTATGCTTTTAACCAAGTAAACAGGTAAGAATAATTAATTTGAGAGGATGGTGAGCTATATGTCCGCAGATACACTCGTTATTGAGCAAGTGAACAAGGTTTTTCATACTCCGACCGGAAATGTGATTGCGTTACAGGGAATCGATCTGCGCGTACGCAAGGGAGAGTTCGTCACCTTAATCGGCCCTAGCGGCTGTGGTAAGAGCACGTTGCTCAAGATTGTGGCAGGGTTGGACACATCGTTCGAGGGGAGTGTGCACCTTAACGACAAGCCGATCTTTGGACCGAGTATCGAGAAGGGATTTATTTTTCAAGAACCGCGCTTGTTTCCTTGGTTGACGGTGGAGAAGAATATCGCGGGTAATCTGTCTCTCAAGCAGAAGGAAGTACGAGCCAAAGTAGATGAACTCATCGAACTGGTAAGGTTGAAGGGGTTCGAGAAATCTTATCCACGAGAGTTGTCAGGAGGAATGGCTCAGCGTGTAGCCATAGCGCGGGCACTGCTGCGAAATCCGGACGTGCTGCTGCTGGATGAACCGTTCGGCGCACTGGATGCATTCACTCGCTCGCATATGCAGGAGGTGCTGCTGGATATTTGGCAGAACAATCGCACGACGATGCTGTTTGTTACTCACGACCTGGATGAAGCGGTATTTCTCGGCGAGCGGGTCGTGATCATGAATCCGCGACCTGGTCATATTCGTTCAATATTACCAATCGATCTGCCTTTTCCGCGCAAGCGGACGGGGGCTTCGTTCCAGGAGCTGCGAACATTGGTATTACGTGAATTCGAGAAGGTAGAAGAACCGGAGTTCGATACGGGAGCGGGAATTTAACATACGTAAAGTTTTGGACAGTTAAACGATAGATAACGGGGGAGAGACGTAATCATGAGATCAAAGAACAAGAGCGCTGTATTCATTCTACTATTCATCATTTCTGTATTGGCTTCCGGATGCGCAGGCACAGACAGCGAATCTCAGGTTCGTGCCGTAGCGAAGGGGGCGGACGGTCAGTATGATGATCTGATCGTCAGGCTCGGCGTACAGGGAAGCGGGGGGTTGTTTGGCAAGGCCCGCGAGGCAAAGTGGTTTGAGGATGAGTTCGGCAAGCTGGGGGTCAAGGTGGAGTGGGCAGAGTTTCAAAGCGGACCGCCGATGACGGAAGCGATGGCTTCGAATCGTCTGGATTTTGCGGGCTTAGGCAATATGCCGATTATCGCGGCTCAGGCGGCAGATATTCCATTTAAGGTTATATCCCAGAGTCTGCATGGTCAGAAGAATGTGGCCATTATTGTGCCGCCAGACAGTACGGCCCAGTCGCTGACTGATCTGAAAGGCAAGAAGATAGCCGTAACCAAGGGAAGCAACGCGTTTAACTTTCTTTACCGGGGACTGGCGGATGCGGGAGTCAAAGTGTCTGACATTGAGATCATTCAGCTTCAGCCTGACGAAGCTCAACCGGCTTTTGAATCAGGCGGGGTAGATGCATGGGCAACGTGGGACCCTTATATAACCTTGAATACGTTGACAGGGAAAGGCAAAGTGCTGGTCGATGGCGAGCAGATTGGCGTTCTGTCGCCATCTTTCAATATTGTACGGAAGGATTTTGCCGATCAATATCCGGATCTCGTGACGCTCTATCTTAAAGTGCTGAACCAGACGCTGACTTGGGAGAAGGAGAATGAAGCGGAGGCCCTTAAGCGATATGCTGACGAGCGGGACGTTCCAGAGGAAGTGATCCAGGGTACTTTTGACCGATCTAGATCCATCAATATCCCGGTAACAGATGAGATTATAGCAGAACAACAGAAAACGGCAGATTTTCAATTCGAACAGAAAACCATCCGCAAAAAAATCCAGGTTAAGGAGGTATTTGATAATCAATACATAGAGGCCGCATCCAAATAGTGCAAAACGAAGGTGAGAGGAGGCGTGTTATATGCTCCAAGAAGGAATCAGTAAAGGGGCGGTGGTTATTCCCACCGAGCCTGTAAAAAGTCTGAAACGAGTAGAGCGCCAAGTTCTAATCAAGTTTACTAATGCATTGATAGGCTGGCTTGTTCCTCTCTTCATCGTCATCGTGTGGCAGATTGCAGGATCATTAGGGTGGCTTAATCCGATTTTGCTCCCGACTCCGCTCGAAATTTGGAATGAATTCGTTCTGCTAACAAGCACGGGCGAGTTAATCCATCATCTTGGCATTTCATCCTGGCGAGCGCTGCTTGGATTTTTGCTCGGCGGCGGCCTGGGTTTGGCTGCTGGCCTATGGGTAGGCTTCTCCTATAAAGCGGAACGGCTTGTCGATCCGTCGTTGCAAATGCTGAGGACACTTCCCCATTTGGCGATAGCGCCGCTATTTATCTTATGGTTTGGTTTTGGCGAAACCTCGAAAATACTGTTAATCGCCAAAGGCTCGTTCTTCCCGTTGTACGTGAATACTTTTCTCGGGATCCGATCCGTGGACAACAGGCTGTTTGATGTTGCGCGCGTGCTGCAGTTTAGCCGCTGGGATTTGATCCGTAGATTGATCGTCCCGGCATCGCTGCCCAACATATTTCTCGGGATCCGTCTCTCGATTGGCGTTGCGTGGCTTGGACTGGTGGTAGCTGAACTGATGGGCTCCAGCTCCGGTATCGGCTATATCATTAATGATGCACGTTCTTTCTCATGGACGACCGTCGTATTCGTCGGAATCATTGTGTTTGCACTCGTCGGAAAGCTTTCGGATTCTCTCGTGAAATGGCTTGAAGGCAGGCTGTTGCGTTGGCGGGACAGTTATAAGGGAGGCGGCCGTTCATGAAGACCGAGTTAACACCACAAGCGTCCGTAAAGAAAGATGGACTCATTGCAATTCCGGCCCCGCTGCATGCTTGGCTGTTGCCCATCATCATTGTTGCTGCATGGCAGGCCGCAGGAGATTTCGGCTGGATTTCGGCGACCTTGTTGCCTACACCGCTGGTCATTGCTAAGCAGTTCGTGAGTTTGGGATTTAGCGGTGAGCTATGGGAGCATTTTGGAATCAGTATGATGCGGGCACTATCTGGCTTTTTCCTAGGCGGGTTAACCGGGCTAGTTTTAGGGTTGTCTACTGGGCTCGGCAAAATGGCGGAGCGTACGTTGGACCCTTCCATTCAGATGCTGCGGACGGTACCGCTGTTATCGCTGATACCACTTTTTATTCTCTGGTTCGGTATTGGGGAATTCTCGAAGATTCTCATGATTTCGCTCGGGGCATTCTTTCCGATGTATGTGAACACCTTTCTTGGCATTCGCAGCGTGGATGTGAAGCTATATGAAGTGTCGCGGATATTTCAATACTCGAAGCTGAGATTGTTAACGAAGTTAATCATTCCATCGGCACTGCCGAATATCCTGCTGGGGATTCGGTTATCGTTAGGAGTATCGTGGCTTGTCTTGGTTGTTGCCGAGATGATGGGTACGAGTGCGGGCATCGGTATATGATTCAGGACGCGAGAGCTTACTCGCAGACAGATATCGTTTTTGTAGGGATCATTATATTCGCGATAGTAGGTAAATTGTCAGATTCGATTGTACGGCAATTAGAATCCAGGCTGCTTGGATGGAGAGAGACCTATAAAGGTTAGGGTTAGGGACTGCATAACTAAGGTATCATCACGCTATTGAAGCTGGAGTAGAGTAGGGCGCTGTTGAGAGGAGTGCTAAAGAGATGGTAACAACCAATCGAAGGCAAGATCAGATGCATCTGGGTGCATTTATATATTATACGGGACATCATTATGCCGGCTGGCGCCATCCGGATTCTGAAGTAGAAGGACTGTTTGGCGTAGAGCTCTATAAGAAACTGGCAATCACGGCTGAGCGCGGTAAATTTGATATGATGTTTTTTGCCGATTTACTGTATGTCACACAAGTAGAGCATTCCGCATCGGGCATGCTTGATCCACTCACACTGTTGCCCGCACTTTCCACGGTCACGGACAAGTTGGGCCTTACGGCTACTGTGTCCACAACCTATAATGAGCCCTACAATGTGGCGAGGAAGTTCGCCTCGCTCGATTGGATCAGCGGCGGCCGAGCAGGCTGGAATATCGTGACCTCGCAATTGGATATAGAAGCCCATAATTATGGTAAGCTGAAGCATCCAGAACATGGCTTGCGTTACGAGATGGCTCGGGAATTCGTTGAGGTTGTTACAAGATTATGGGACACATGGGAAGATGACGCACTTGTGCTTGATCGTGAGCAAGGCTCATTCGCAGAGGGTGCGAAAGTGCAGGCTGCGGATTATACAGGTCAGTGGTATTCTACCAAAGGACCGCTTAACGTTCCGAGACCACCGCAAGGTTACCCTGTTCTGATTCAAGCCGGGTCATCCGACCCTGGACAGAATTTTGCAGCTCAGTACGGTGAGGTTATCTTTACAGCGCAGCAGTCGAAGCGAGCAGCGCAAGATTTCTATCAGCGTGTCAACAGTAAACTGAGTCAGTATGGACGTAAGCCTGGAAGCTTAAAGATCATGCCCGGCTTATCCCCTGTAATCGGGGCAACGGAAGAGGAAGCTTGGCAGAAGTTCAATGAGCTGCAGTCACTGATTCCGGCATCTGCAGCGGTTACGGTTCTATCTGGTTTTTTAAACTACGATTTGAGCAACTACCCGCTGGATCAGCCGCTGCCAAGCGACATTCCAGACCCGGTTGCTGCCTCGAACGGGATGAAGAGCCGAGTTCAACTCTATATGGATATGGCCTACCAGGATAATTTGTCCATACTGGAACTGGGTAGGAAAATCTTAAGCGCGCGAGGACATATGCAGTTTGTCGGAACGCCGGAACAACTGGCCGACATGATGGAGGACTGGTTTGCGGAGCGTGCTTGCGACGGATTCAACATCATGCCTCCGGTATTGCCGGGTGATCTGGAGGATTTTGTGGATTCGGTGATTCCATTGCTACAGGAGCGAGGCCTTTTTCGAACCGAATACACCGGTTCTACATTAAGAGAGCATTTGGGCTTGGAGCGGCCTGGTGTCGGGCATTTCCGTAAGGAGTCTGTGCAGGCAGCGGTGAAATGAGTAAATGATGTGTGTGATAACGATGGACTGGTCCAATGGACATGTTCATCGTTATTTTATTCTGAGGAGCAAGTCTCGCCACGAAGACTTGTAAAGCGCGGAAGAAGTTCATTGCCCAACGAGCTCAAGTAGTGCCGTATAATAGAGGTACTAATGTCTAAGTATCTAGGACTTATTATTTTTTCACCAGTATTGTCAGAAATACGAAGCCTTTCGAGTCATATGAGTAGTCAACGATACGAAAGAGGGTTGTGAAGTTGGAATCGACAGTTGGGATAGCATCTACATTCGTTCAGTGGGAAGAACTTGAGGATTCCGAACTGGTCCGATACGCGCAGGCAGGAGAACAGGAGGCATTCAGTGAGCTTGTCAGGCGACATCGGTCCAAGGTATACGGATATGCCAGGTCCATCACGCGGGAGTCTTACATGGCGGAGGACATCGTACAGGATGCCCTGGTACGCGCATTTATGCATCTCGGTAAATTGGTGGATGTCCAGCGCTTTCTGCCTTGGGTGCACCGGATTGTCCGTAATCAGGCGTACACTCGTCTGAAGGGAAAGACTTCTGGAAAAGAGCTTACTTTCACGGATCTTGAAGGGGCTGGCCCAAGCGATGGTACCGACAACCAGCAATGGAATGACCTTGACAGCATACTCCGCAGGTTAAACCGTTCTGCCAAGGAGGCGACCGAAGCTTCAATGTGCCGGAGGAGCGACTTGTGCAGCAGGAGACGCTGCAAGTGATCACGGGAATTATTCAATGCCTGAAGCCGCGAGAACGCCTTGTTTTCGAATCCCATTTCTTCGACCAACTGTCGCCGCAGGAAATTGCAAAGCTGTTCAACCTCTCTTCCGCTAATGTGTATCAGATCATCTCGAGGTCACGAAAAAAAGTGATTCAAGAGAAAATTCGCGTTACCGTTGACGCTTATATTAGAACGAGAAGGGATTGGGGAACGATGAACAAGCAACAATTGACGTATGAAGGTGCATTAACCGATGCTAACAGTTGGACCTCTGCAGCTGATGCAGTGTATAAGATGCTGCATTTTACCGACCGCAAATTATCCATGCCGATGGTGATGGGATTAACAGGCCATGCCTTTAGGATAAACATCATCGCGCCCAATGTGCACATTGCAGGACCAACCGCATACTCTTTTGGGAAGGTGATCTCCCGGGGGCTCCATAATATCGGGTATGACTCCAAATATGTTGACGGCATGACATCAGAGATCGGTCCCAACACCAATCTGCTGGATCCATCCGTTATGGAAAAGAGTGCTATGGACAAACGCAGCATACACCAAGAGTTGCCCAAGGCACTGGATCTGATCCACAGCTCATTGGATCGCGGTTATCCGGCACTGGCATGGGATATATTCTTCCCTGAGTTTGGAACGGTGTATGGATATGACGACGATACGAGAACGTTATACGCGGAACAATGTGGAAGATTGGATACACTTCCCTATGAGAATCTTGGCCGGAGTGTATTGGAAGAAATCTTTGTATTGATAATTGAAGGTTCCATTGAATTGACGTTAAAGCAACAGCTTCAACGTGCCCTTGAAACGGTTATCGAACACTATGAGGGTATCGAGAATGCCGTTCCAACCGCCGTTATAGGATTAGCCGCCTATGATGCGTGGATGACATCACTGGAGGGTGGTGAGGTGGAGCCTAATGGACACGCCTACAGTATCGCTGTTCTGCGAGATGCTCGATTCCATGCATCCCAATTCTTCCAAGAATTGATTGCATCATGGCCGGATGACAGCGATGTACACCCACACTTGACTGATTTATTCGTAAAAGCCACAACGCTGTACAACGGCATGTATGACAAATTGAATGTTCTTCATCAAATGTTTCCCTTCCCGGATGGTGGAGAACCGAATGTAAAGGCTCAATCCGTAACAACTATCGCTTTAGTTCAGGAGATTAAGGCTTTGGAATATCAGGCCTTAGACGTGCTCAAAGAGATCTACAGAACATTAGATCTGTAAAAAAACGGTGAAGACGTATTTACAACTTTGCGTGTTCTGTTCTAAAATGGCATTAAATTAATATCATACAAAAGCTTCCCCACTTTTTATTGTTTTCTGGTCTCCAAAACAATGAGAGGTGGGGTTTTTGTCGTGTGGGGGTAGAGAAAACTTGTTTCAATTACTAAAAAATTCGTTGTATGTGTTTTTGGGAGCATGTTGTTTTGGGATCTTATCTACGGTGGTAAAGCTGGCCTATCGGGAAGGGTTCGTCTTTCAAGAGGTGATGATGAGCCAATTCGGTACAGGCTGGTTTATTCTGCTTGTCCTCATGCTGATCTTTGGCAGGCAGAAGATTACAGGCAAGCAGTTCATCCGTCTTGCTGGCGTCGGCGTATGCACATGCTTGACGGGCGTGACCTATTATCTGGCGTTGCAGAGCATTCCGGCATCGATCGCGGTTGTATTGTTATTTCAATTTACCTGGATCGGCGTCATAATCGAGGCCATCGTGAAACGGCAACGGCCGGATAAATCCACCGTCATCTCGGTTATCATCTTGTTCATTGGAACGATTATGGCCGGAGGAATCCTGGGTACAGGCGAGATTCAACTGAATTTGAAGGGAACTTTGCTGGGACTGGGAGCTGCACTGATGATGGCTTTGTTTGTATTTTTCAGTGGTCGGGTCGAGACGCAGATGTCACCAATCACCCGCAGCTTTTATACCTCAACGGGTGGTCTGATTCTGCTGACCATCTTGTTCACGCCGAAGGTGTATACGGAGGTATCTCTTTTTGACAATGGATTGTGGCTGTACGGCTTCATCTTGGGGGTATTCGGCGTTGTATTGCCTGTACTGTTGTTTGCTCTTGGCGCTCCTAAAATCAGCACAGGGCTAGCTACCATTCTTGGGGCTGGAGAACTTCCGGTAGCCGTTACGGCTTCAGTGCTCCTCTTAAGCGAGCAGGTACATGCTATTCAGTGGTTTGGCGTCCTGATCATCCTGCTTGGGATTGCATATCCGCAGCTGGTGGCGCGGAAGCGGGTGGGGGCGTCAGTGGTACAGAGCTAAGAGCAGGGATTAGATAGGTTTGTGAATGAATATGCCGTTCACAAAGTAATGTTCGACTTGATGTAATTCTCCTCGGCCAGAAACTGAAAGTAGAGCATCCGCACGGTGTAGCAGAGAGGGCGAATCGATTCCGGACAAGCGGTAGCGGTCGTCTAAAAGCTTTCCACAAAGAAAGCTACTTCGAAAGCATATGCTTTGCTCTCACATTTCATCCTTGCCTAGAACCATTCCAAGAAATGTGAGAGCAACAGCAGGGGAGGAACGATTCGTACGCGGAGCGTCGCCCAGCAGCAAAAGGGTATTTCGCAAGATCTCCCCATAGGCAAGCCTCAATGCATCACTCCAAGATCTCAATTCCAAAGTCGACCAACTGTTCTCTCCCCATAATATTCATGAGCACTTTGGCTCGCTTTTTATGTTTATCGACCTTTTTGATCAGGCTTTCCATACCTTTCAACGGACCCGATTGGACGATAACATGGGAATCTTGGAAATAGACCTGGGAATATTCGATAACTTCATTTTCGTTGATCAGCTTCAGAACGACATGCATCTCTTCGCTGGGGATTTCCTTGAAGAAGTGTGATTCTTCTGGTCTTTCAGATGTAACGCTAAGCACTTGAGCATCCGGGAGAATTGATTTTTTATCCTTGTTATTCAGATAATTTAGTGTGTTGTAAATAAAAGGATTTTCCTTTAATGTATAATATATGGAAAAACTCATCTTCGTTTCGACAAACACGTATCCGGGAAAGAGCGTTTTTATGACAGGCTGTACGTTACGGTCCTTTTTCTCCGGTACTTTTCTTTTAGGAATCACACTATGCAGCAAGTTGTTATCGAATCTGGTATCAAGCCATCGTTTGATGGAAGATTCGTATCCGGTCTTCACAAATAAAGCATACCATGACATAAGTAATCCTCCCTTCTTATTAGATGATGAAGATCATATCAAATAATTCAAGAAAAAAATGTCGAAATAAGGAATTAAAACAAAAAATAAACTGCTAATCATATAAAGACTAATAGTTTACAAATAAATTATTATATAATAATATATTGGTAATGAATGACTTAATTTAACAACAACTTAAACGGACTTAATCGACGTTTCGGCGCGTTAAGAGTATTTAAGGGCCATACACATACACGTGATTAGTGTTAATGCTTACGAAGTCTCCTGCAATTTGGGGGAGGGCCTCGTAGGCATTTTTATGTTCTTTTTTGGAAAACCGATGCACAAGTTCCACTTTAATCTGTATCAAGGGGGCCTCCTGAAGAGGGATGACAAATTCATGCTGGGAAGTGATGGTTGAACATGTAATGTCCGATGAAGGAACGAGTCTGAACGCGGCAAGTTTATGCCTCTTTTCTTGTACTGAAGAGGAACAGCTACTGAAGACGACAGAGCTTCTTCATCATGAAGAATGGAAATATTATCGCTCTCTCCAGTTTGAACGAAGGATCAGAAGTTATCTGGCAGGCAGGTATGCGGCTAAAAAAGCGATTAGCATGTACTTAAAGGAGGATGATCTGAGCCAAATTCGTATTGAACGGGGCGTTTTTAACCAGCCCCTCGTGGTTCATGCACAGAATGTACAAGTTAGCATAACGCATTCTGGCCATCTAGCCGCCGCGGTCGCATTCTCGGAGAAGTTCCCCATGGGAATCGATATCGAGCAGATTTGTGAGGGCAACCGGGATGTTCTACATAACCAAATAACAGCCAAAGAATTAAACCTGATTCAATCCCTGCCATATTCTGAGGACCAATTGCTGACATTGGTCTGGACGGCTAAAGAAGCACTGTCCAAAGTGTTGAAAACGGGTTTATCCACGCCATTTGGCATATTTGAATTGCAGCAAATCAACGTCAAGAATGATGTTTTTGTGAGTTGTTATGAAAATTTCTATCAATACGAAACGGTTTCTTTCATGCTAGATTCCTTTGTCTGTTCAATTACGTATCCGAAGGGGATGGGGCCCAATATTGAGGCGATCAAAAAAGGATTAGACATACCGATACGAATCTAATTGGGAGGATGGTAGAGACTTATGCTGGCTTATGTATTTCCGGGACAGGGTGCCCAGAAAAAAGGAATGGGCGAAGGGCTTTTTGATGAGTTTGAGGATTTGACTGCGCAAGCGGATAGTATTCTGGGATATTCGATTAAGAGGCTCTGTTTGGAAGATCAGGATTCCGAGCTGAATAAGACGCAATTTACCCAACCCGCATTATACACCGTTAGTGCATTAAGCTACTTTAAGAGGATCAAAGATTCGGGGAGCAGCGTCGACTTTGTTGCCGGACATAGTCTGGGGGAATACAACGCCCTGTTGGCAGCAGGCGCTTTTGACTTTGCGACAGGATTGAAGCTTGTGCAAAAAAGAGGTGAATTGATGAGCCGGGCTGCAGGCGGCGGGATGGCAGCAGTTATCGGACTAAACGAGGATAAACTGACAGCGGTGCTGCAGGAGCATAAGCTGGATGGCATTGACATTGCCAATCTGAACAGCCCCCATCAAATCGTGATTTCCGGCGCTAAAGCGGACATGGATCATGCCATGAAAGTTATCGAGTTCCACAAAGACGTGACGATGTGCATTCCCTTGCGAACGAGCGGAGCTTTTCATTCCCGGCATATGGAGGATGCAGCGAGGGAATATGATGCTTTCCTGGAAAGCTTTACGTTTAACGCATTGCGTATTCCGGTCATTTCCAATGTGCATGCCAGACGATATCGACCAACGGATGTTAAACGTAATCTGGTCCAGCAGATTACCAGTTCCGTTAAATGGACGGAGAGCATCCGCTATTTAATGGGGCTTGGCGTACAAGAATATGAAGAGATTGGACCCGGGAGGGTTCTGACGGATCTAATAACCAGAATCAGGTCAGAGGCAAGCGCGCTGGTCGTCAATGAGCCTGAAATAGTTGAGGAATTCGCAACTGAAAGCCTGGATGAAGAATGTATCGAAAGTGGCGTGGAGTTACCGTTGGTATTGGAGTCAACGACTGTGGAAGCATCAAGGGTGGAACCGGCGGCTGCGGAACCATCAGCAGAATATAATATTCTTCCTTCATCACTGGGAAGCGCCGACTTCAAGCGGGACTATAATCTGAAATACGCCTATATGACCGGCGCTATGTACCGCGGCATTGCCTCCAAGGAAATGGTTGTAAGAATGGGAAAGGCAGGAATGATGGGTTTCTTCGGTGCCGGTGGCTTGAAATTACCGCAGATTGCGGATGCAATTCTATACATACAGCAAGAACTTTCGCAAGGCCAATCCTACGGCATGAACTTGGTGCACAATCCTACTGAACCTGAGGTTGAGGAACAAACCGTGGATCTTTTTCTGCGGAGCGGCGTGAAGGTTATGGAAGCGGCAGCTTTCATGAATATTACGCCAGCATTGGTTAAATATCGTGCCAAGGGCTTGACACGCGATGAATACGGAAGGGTTGTTTCTTCAAAGAAAATCATTGCCAAGGTGTCGCGGCCGGAAGTTGCGGAAGTGTTTCTAAGTCCTGCACCTGAGCGGATCATTACCAAGCTGTTGGAGGACAACAAAATCACCCCGGACGAGGCTCTAATGCTTAGGGAAATTCCGGTTGCCGATGATATTTGTGCCGAGGCGGATTCCGGTGGCCATACGGACGGGGCCGTGGCGTATGCGTTAATGCCGGCCATGATTAAATTGCGGGATGAAATGATGGATAAGTATCGATACCACAAAAAAATCAGGATCGGAGCTGCCGGTGGAATCGGTACGCCAGATGCAATATCGGCAGCTTTTACATTAGGGGCTGACTTTATCGTCACCGGTTCAATCAATCAATGCACGGTGGAGGCCGGAACCAGCGACGAAGCCAAGGATCTGCTGCAGCAAATGAACGTTCAGGATACGGAATACGCGCCTGCCGGAGATATGTTTGAGATGGGGGCGAGGGTGCAGGTGCTGAAAAAGGGACTTTTTTTCCCAGCGCGCTCCAATAAATTATACGACTTATACCGTCAGTACAACTCCATTGATGAGATAGACGAGAAGACCAAGGCGCAGATACAAGACAAGTACTTCAAGCGCAGTTTTGAGAGCGTATATGATACGGTCAGAACGCGCTATCCACAAATTGTCGAGAAAGCAGAACGGAATCCGAAATATAAAATGGCCATGATATTCAGATGGTATTTCAGTTATAGTACACGCTTGGCATTACAGGGCGACCAAGAAAATAAAGTCGATTATCAAATTCATTGCGGACCGGCTTTAGGTGCGTTTAATCAATGGGTTAAAGGAACTCAGCTTGAGCCGTGGCGGAACCGCCATGTGGATGAGATTGCAGAGAAACTGATGGTGGAAACGGCGGCTCTGCTGGACCGGAGATATAAGAGCTTCTGCATGCTTTCAGAGGCGAATGGCGCAGCGGGTCATCATGACAGTCGAATCACTCAAGCGGTTTATTAAAAGTGAGGTGTACCTATAAATGAAGAACGAGATCGCGATTATTGGTATAGCTTGCCGGTTTCCGGGAGCACAGAACTATGAAGAATTCTGGGATAATCTAAAAGATGGCCGTTCGAGCATTCAGGAGATTCCGAAGGAGCGCTGGGATTGGCAGGAATATTGGGGCGACCCACAGACTAAGAACAAGAGCAACAGCAAGTGGGGCGGTTTTATTCAAGACGCGGACGCTTTTGACCCGGGCTTTTTTGGTCTCTCGGCTAGGGAAGTGGAGGCGACCGATCCCCAGCAGCGGATCATGCTGGAATTATCGTGGTCTTGCCTAGAGGATGCCGGAATTCGCCCATCCGAACTATCAGGGGACAAGATCGGCGTTTATATGGGGGTCTTTAATTTTGATTACAAAGGATTGCAGGAGCAAAGCGATCAGGTTATTGAAACCTATCATTCCATAGGCACGGCTTCGGCCGTCATCGCGAATCGGATCTCGCATTATTTTAACTTGAAGGGTCCGAGTTTTCCGATCGACACCGCTTGCTCAAGCTCTTTCAACGCGATCCATTCCGCAGCCCAGTCCATCCTGCTCGGAGAGAGCAACATGGCGCTTGTAGGTGGCATCAGCCTTATCCTCACGCCTTCCCGCCATATTTCCTTCTCTAAGGCCGGCATGCTGTCTCCAACCGGTTCGTGTAAAACATTCGACGACAGTGCTGACGGCTATGTGCGCAGTGAAGGTGCAGGCGTCGTGCTGCTTAAGCCGCTTGAGAAGGCGCTGGAAGACGGGGACTCCATCTATGGCGTCCTGAAGGGAACGGCCGTTAACCATAATGGCAAGACGCATACGCTCACCTATCCCAATCCGGAAGCACAGGCTGATGTCATAGCCGAAGCCCATCGGAAAGCCGGTATACCCGTGGAGAGCATCAGTTACATAGAGGCTCATGGGACCGGCACGCCGAAGGGAGATCCCATGGAGTTTCAAGGGCTTGTGAAAGCTTTTCAATTACTCAGTCCGGAAGACTCCGACAAGCTGAACCATAATTACTGCGGCCTGGCTCAGTGAAAACGAATATCGGGCATCTGGAATCCGCGGCTGGCATTGCTGGCGTGATTAAGGTTCTGATGTCCATGAAATATAAACAGCTGCCCGGCTTGCAAAATTTCAAAAAACTGAATCATCGTATATCAATCGAAGAGAGCCCGTTTTACATGGTCGATAAGCTCCGAGAGTGGAAGCTGCTTGAGAGCGAAGATGGACAGACCTATCCGAGGCGCGCGGGCATTAGCTCTTTCGGGTTCGGTGGAACCAATGCGCATGTCGTCCTTGAAGAAGCACCCGTTGCCAAGAAAAAGCAGAGCAAAAAACTCCCTCAATATGTAGTCTGTTTATCTGCTAAAACAGAAGAATCGCTTCGCCAAAGGGAACAAGATCTGGCACAATGGCTTAACAAACACGGGCAGGGCATCTCGCTAACGGATGTCAGCGCAACCCTGCTTCTTCGCCGGGAACATTTTGACGTAAGATCTGCTTATGTCGTCAGGGATTTGCATGAGCTTCGCGAGAAATTACAACAAGCAGCCGACAAAAGTAAACCTGAAGGGTATTTTCATGATCGAATCCCGTTGACAGGGAAGAAGGAAGAGCCGCTCTTTGAACATCTGGGCAAGGTGCTAGTAACCGAGCTTCAATCTATCAAGAAGAGCAGCGTGCAAGAATACGGCCATAAACTGACGGCATTGGCAGAATTGTATGTCAAAGGGTATGAGGTGGATTGGAAGGCCATATTCCCGGCCGATAAGATAGCTCATGTCCATCTCCCCACCTATCCTTTTGCGAGGGAGCGCTATTGGATACCCGAACCCGAACTAGGGATTTCGGAGGTCGGCGCGGCAGCTGAGCGTGCAGCAGCCTCCTATATTCACCCGCTTCTGCACCAGAATACATCGGATTTCTCAGAACAGCGCTACAGCTCTACCTTTTCGGGCGAAGAGTTTTTCCTGAAAGATCATATGGTGAATAATCAGCGTGTCTTACCCGGCGTCGCTTACCTTGAAATGGCTCGGGAAGCCGTCTCGAAGGCCGCTGGATCTTCATCCCTAGCCAACTTCCCGATGCGAATGGAACATGTGGTTTGGGCCAAACCTATCGCGGTTGGGAACCATCCGGTTCAAGTTCATATTGCGCTTTTTCCTGATGAGCAGGGCGATGTTTCCTACGAAATTTACAGCGAGCCAGAAGAGGGAAATGAGGAGTCCGTTGTTCATAGCCAGGGAAATATTGCAGTTCGTCCAGAGCTGGTCAACGAAACGAACCAGGTGAATATCGATGATTTAAAAAAACAGCTAGCCAGAGTCGATGTTGCAATCGCGCAATACTATGATGTTTTCAAGCTAATGGGAATACATTATGGACCTGCACATCAAGGATTAGAAGAGGTATACGCGGGAGCCGACAGTGTCTTGGCTAAGCTGTCGATCCCTTCCTCGGTTCAGGGCACCGGGGAGGATCCCTATATCCTGCACCCCAGCTTACTGGATTCGGCGCTCCAGGCGGCCATGATCCTGATGCTTGGCTCGGACCTGACGGACGTGTTGGACGGCAAGGTTGCACCGAGGCTGTTCTTGCCGTTTGCATTGCAGGAGCTTGATGTTATGCATAGCTGCTCATCGATCATGTGGGCGCAGGTTCGGTATAGTCTTCAAGACAGAAGCTCAGGAAAGTCAGAGAAAGTCGATCTTGAACTCTATGATGGACATGGGACTTTATGCGTAAGGATGATAGGTTTATCCTGGAGGATACTTGCTGTAGAAGAGGCCTTACTCCAAACCCAGGTTAACACGGGCACGATCTTGCTCCATCCTTCCTGGAAGGAACAGGACGCTGCGGGGGATAAGACATTCTTGAATAATGATGACCATTGTGTTGTGTTATGTGAAATGGACGAAGCGGCAAAGAAGAGCATTGAATCGCAAATGGAAGGCGTCCGTGTCCTGTCCTTGCAATCGAAACGCAAAAACCTGAAGGAACGGTTTCAAGCTTACTCGGGCAACCTGCTTGATGAAATTCAAAGCATTCTGAAAGACGGCTCCAAAAAGAATGTATTCGTTCAAATTGTAATCCCAGCGCAGGGTGAGCATCAGCTGTTTACCGGTTTATCGGGGCTTTTGAAAACAGCGAGACTGGAGAACCCTAAAGTGGTGGGGCAGATGATTGAGGTTGATCAGCGGGTAACGACGGAGCGGTTGGTCGACGCGTTGAGAGAGAATTATCTCAACCCCGGGGAGTTCCATATTCGTTATCTGGAAGGGAAGCATCTGGTTAAAGGCTGGGACGTCATGAAGACTCCCGCTACAGAAGAAAGCCCTCCTTGGAAAGAGAATGGTACGTATTTGATTACGGGTGGCATGGGAGGTCTGGGGTTGATCTTTGCCAATGAGATCGCTAAACAGACGAAGGAAGTGACGCTCATTCTTACCGGCCGTTCTGCGCTCGGTACCGAATCAGCGCTTCAACTGGAGGCATTAAGATCGCAAGGCGCCAGGGTGGAGTACAGACAGGCAGATGTGTCGAACCTCAAAGAGGTAGAGCAGCTCGTTCATAACGCTGCAGCCGAATTTGGGGGGCTTCAGGGAATCCTTCACAGCGCCGGTGTGATTAAAGACCGTCTCATGCTCAATAAAACAACGGAAGAACTGCAGGCCGTTTTGGCACCAAAAGTTGCAGGGCTCGTTAATTTGGATCAGGCCAGCAAGGAATTGAAGCTTGATCTTTTTGTCGTTTTTTCATCGGTATATGGAGTTATGGGCAATCCGGGACAGGCAGATTATTGTTCGGCCAATGCTTTATGGATGCGTATGCATCATATAGAAATGAACTTGTGCAGGCGAAGGAGCGAAGCGGGCACACCTTGTCCGTGAATTGGCCTTTATGGAAAGACGGCGGCATGCAGGTAGATGAACAATCCGCGCAGATGATGAAACAGCGGTTAGGGATGACAGCTATCGACACGCGTTCAGCAATGCTTGCTTTCAATCATGCCTGGATGTCCGGTAGAGATCAGGTGCTTGTCATGGCAGGCAATCCAGAGCTTTTCTATGCCAAATTGACGGAGCAGCAAGTTGTGAAGCCTGCGGTACCGTTGCAGGCCACTCTTCCGACTTCGGAAAATGTCCCTTTCCTTCAAAAGAGCGAAGAAGTGTTAACGGAAAAAGCGATCACCTTCATAAAGAAGCAGCTATCAGCCGTCTTGAAACTGCCCGTTCAGCGAATAGAAGCGGATGCACCGATGGAGCATTATGGCATCGATTCCATCATGACCACTCAATTGACGAACGAATTGGAGAAAACCTTTGGCTCATTGTCCAAAACGCTATTCTTCGAATATCAAAATATTCGCGAATTGACCGGGTATTTCATCACGGCATACGAGGATAAATTGATGGAGGTTCTGGGAGAGAGGGAAGCCGTACAACCTGCAGAATTCGCAGAACCTGTTGCTGTTCAACAAGCGGAGCCATTCCTTTCGACACAAGGGTCGACGATGCGGAACTTTGCGAGCCTTAGACGTTCAAGGCTATCATTGCCAACCAGGGACGAACGGAATGAGCGCATGAACGAAGCGATGGATATTGCCATTATCGGCGTGTCCGGACGTTATCCCGGTGCCGAGAATCTCCACCAGTTCTGGGAGGTACTGAAGAATGGCCAGGATTGCATTACGGAA
The DNA here is from genome assembly GCF_001315105.1 of Paenibacillus sp. JCM 10914. Taxonomy (GTDB): domain Bacteria; phylum Bacillota; class Bacilli; order Paenibacillales; family Paenibacillaceae; genus Paenibacillus_AQ. The sequence goes on from NZ_BAZR01000002.1 coordinate 321,875, forward strand.
ATACCGAATGACCGCTGGGATTACCATTTATATTTTGATGAGGATCGCAACAAACCGGGAAAAACGTACAGCAAATGGGGCGGATTTCTGCAGGGCGTAGACCAGTTCGATCCGTTGTTTTTCAATATATCGCCGCGCGAGGCGGAAATGATGGATCCGCAAGAACGTCTCTTTTTGCAATGCGTTTATGAAACCCTTGAGGATGCGGGTTATACCCGGGATAACCTCGGCCTATACAACGGCTTTGGGTTGGAGGGCAATGTTGGCGTCTATGTCGGGGCCATGTATCAGGAATATCAGCTGTATGGGGCTCAGGAACAAATCCAGGGAAATCCCCTTGCGCTGCCCGGACTTCCGGCATCCATCGCTAATCGCGTATCTTACTATTGCAATTTCCATGGTCCGAGCATGACCGTAGATACGATGTGCTCCTCCTCCATCACAGCGATTCATCTCGCATGTCAAAGCCTGCAGAGAGGGGAATGCGAGGTTTCCATCGCAGGCGGGGTCAACGTCTCGATTCATCCCAATAAATATTTGTATCTGTCACAAGGAAAGTTCATATCCAGCAGGGGAAGATGCGAGAGCTTTGGCGAGGGAGCAGAGGGATACGTACCCGGTGAAGGCGTAGGCGCGGTGCTGCTTAAACCGCTGTCCCAAGCGGTTGAGGACCGTGACCAAATCTATGGAATTATTAAAGCAACGGCAATTAATCATGGGGGAAAAACCAACGGATACACGGTCCCTAATCCTAAGGCCCAAGCGAGCGTAATTGGCCGGGCCTTTAAGAAGGCGGGGATTGAGCCGCGGGCGATCAGTTACATGGAGGCGCACGGGACAGGGACTTCACTCGGAGATCCCATTGAAATCGCCGGTTTGAACAGTATATTCCAGGAGTATACGGATGATAAGCAGTTCTGTGCTCTCGGTTCGGCAAAATCAAATATCGGGCATTGCGAGAGTGCGGCGGGAATCGCAGGTTTGACCAAGGTGCTGCTGCAGCTTAAATACAAGCAGTTAGCTCCTTCGCTCCATTCCCGCGTACTGAATCCCAACATCGATTTTACCGGTACGCCGTTTGTCGTTCAGCAGGATCTTGTCGACTGGAAAAGACCCGTGTTAGAGATCGATGGAGAACGGAAGGAATACCCGAGAATAGCGGGCGTATCGTCCTTCGGTGCGGGAGGGTCGAATGCCCATATCGTTGTAGAAGAATATATCCCAACATACGAAAGATCTTCGCCAATCATAGTAGATAGTCATAATCCGGTCATCATCGTGTTGTCAGCGAAAAATCAGGAGCAGCTGAAGCTGCAGGCGCAGCGCCTCCTTAAGGATATCGCGGATCAATCGTATCCGGAAGACAGCCTGATTGATATGGCGTATACCCTTCAAATCGGACGGGAAGCATGGAGGAGCGACTGGCCGTGATGGTATCCACGATGAGAGAACTGGCGGATAAACTTACGGATTATATCGAAGGCCGAGATCATGTGGAGGGCGTGCATGATGGCCAAGTTAAACGCAACAAAGAGGCATTATCTGTGTTTGCCAGGGATGAGGAGTTGCAGGAAGCCATCGTTAAATGGATACAGCGCAAAAAATACAACAAACTCGCAAGTCTCTGGGTAAAAGGTTTGAATGTGGAATGGAGCTTGCTTTACGGCGATACTCGACCGCACCGGATCAGCCTGCCGGTCTATCCGTTTGCTCAAGACCGTTACTGGTACCCTCAAGCGAATATGGACTCGTCGGGAAGCAGTTCGGTAACAAAACATGCCGTCACTCCTGCTCGCCTTGAAGGTAATGTCGAGCGTAAGATGTGTTTGTTGAACAAGACGTGGATACCAGCATTAATAGAAGTTTCAATTGACATGAATCGCTTTAAGAATCGAACCATTGCCGTATTGGCGACCCAGGAAACGATGGAATTAGCCGTCCAGGTGTCCGGACATTTCACAAACAGCCGGATCATTGATATTCAGAATATGGCACAGGAATTTCATCAGACCGAGCAGGACTGGAAGCAATATGGCGGCTGTATTGACGTTGTCGGTTGCGGCAGGCAGGCAGCGGGTCTGACCGGATGGATTCCCTGGCTTCAAAAAGTGATTGAACATGCTGACGAAGCGGGTCTGATACTGCTTGGCGTAACGCAAGGGCTGGAGTCGTTCCTCAATGATGAGGTCAATTTGTCCGGCGCTGATCGCGCGGGATTGTATCGAATGCTGCAAAGTGAGTATAGCCGCTTGAAATCTCGTCATATGGATGTGGATACAGCAAGTGATGTTCTTATCACGGCTGAGCAAATCGTGAGCGAATTCGCAGCTGAATGTCAGGATACGGAAATTGCTTACCGCAGCGGCAAGCGATACCGGGCAGCCCTGCAAGAGGTGCAGGATCTCAGCACTGGCAAGTCACCGTTCACTTTTCCAAAGGGTCATGTACTTTGGATTACAGGCGGGACCCGGGGAATTGGGTATGCATCTGCCGTGCATTTTGTAAGGAAATACGGTGTTAAGAAGCTGGTTCTAACCGGTCGGGAAGCGCTGCCTCCACGAGAGGAATGGGGATTTTACAAGGGTCAGCATACGGCCACAGCTCGCAAAATTGAAGCGATTCAGGCTTTGGAAGCACAACATATAGAAGTGAGGGTCCTAGCGGTATCCTTAACGGATGAGCGTGCGATGCGGGAGAGCAAGGAATTGGTCAAAAAGTCGATGGGACCTATTGGAGGCGTTATACATTGTGCTGGACTCATTGATACGTATAATCCGGCGTTCATAAGAAAGCCGGTTGAAGGAATCAATCAGGTTTTTGACCCGAAAGTGGCGGGACTACAGGTACTCTATGATTGCTTTAGGCAAGAATCTTTATCATTGTTTGTGCTTTTCTCGTCGGTATCGTCTACGATTCCGGTTTTAGGTTCTGGACAAAGCGATTATGTTATGGCGAACGCTTACATGGACTATTTCGCGGAGAAGGAACAATACGTAAATCCCGTAGTCAGCATCCAGTGGCCGAGCTGGAAAGAGATCGGGATGGGAGAGGTGAGGAGCAGGGCTTACGAGCAAACGGGTTTGCTGAGCGTGACGAATGAAGAGGGGCTACAGTTGTTAGATCGGATTCTCGCAAGCAGAACAAGATCGGTGGTTCTGCCGGCTGTTGTGAACCCGGAGTTATGGAATCCTGGCAAGCTTATGCATATTGCCGTCCAGGAGAGCTCGGAGGGAGGCAGGGGACAGAAGCGAGGCAGGCAGAAACCCATGCCGACTTCTTCTAAGACCGCCGAGAGCCTGTTGAATATAACGCAGGAGTGGCTTACCGAATTGTTGGCAGAAGAATTGAAAATTCCGTTGTCCCGGCTTGAGCTGGATACAGCATTTCAGGACTACGGCGTAGATTCGATTATGATCGCTCAATTGCTGCGCCGAATGAATCAACTAGCCGAGTTGGATCTGGAGCCTACTCTGTTATTTGAATATCCGACCATCGAATCATTGGCGTCATGGCTCGTCAGTACCCATCCAGGAGCCGTATCACAGGTGCTGGAACCTGCAAATATCGAAGAAACTGATATCGAAATGAAAGATTCTTCATCGCGTGTACCCGTGGCTACAATAGAAAGAGGGCCATCGAATCATCGTATTCGTGGAGCCGTTTCTTCTGATATAGCGGTGGTGGGTTTGTCATGCCGATTCCCGGGTGCCGAGTCGCTTGAAGAATATTGGAGGGTATTATCAGAGGGAAGATCCGCGATTCGTCAGGTCCCGCATGAAAGATGGGGGGAATCAAGCCAGTTCTATGCCGGATTGTTGAATGACATTACAAGCTTTGATCCGTCATTCTTCCTCATCCCTGAAGCAGATGCCCGAGCCATGGATCCTCAGGCACTATTGGTGCTGGAAGAGAGCCTGAAGCTGCTATGCCATGCCGGGTATACGCAACACGAGATGAAGGGCAAACCGACAGGTGTCTACCTCGGAGCTCGAACGCAGCATCAACCGGAAGAATCAAGTTTATATCAAGCACGTAATCCCATAGTGGCCGTCGGGCAGAACTATTTGGCTGCCAACATCTCGCAATTTCTTGACCTCCGCGGTCCAAGCGTTGTAATGGATACAGCATGCTCTTCGGCCCTGGTTGCGATGAACATGGCAATACAAGCGCTGCATGCAGGAGATATCGATTCAGCCATTGTCGGCGGCGCAAGCCTGTTGACAACGAATAGCGCGCACAGAATATTCGAGCAACGGGGGATATTAAGTCCGGTGCAGGACTTTCATATGTTTGACAAACGAGCAAATGGTGTGGTGCTAGGAGAAGGCGCAGGCATGGTACTCTTGAAGACTGTGGAACAGGCTCTTGCAGACGGTGACCGGATCTACGCTGTCATCAAGGCCCTCGCCGTTAACAATGATGGGCGGACGGCAGGACCTTCAACTCCGAATATCCAAGCACAGCGGGAAGTTTTACAATCGGCATTGCGCAAGAGTGGAAGGACCCCTGAGGAGATCAGTTATATTGAGACCAATGGTTCCGGAACGACGGTGACCGATCTGCTGGAGCTTAAGGCGATTCATTCGGTTTATCGGGAATCGAGCATGGTTCCGCTGGGGCTGGGATCGATGAAACCTAATATCGGGCATCCGCTATGTGCCGAAGGTATTGCGAGTTTTATTAAAGTGGTATTGATGATGCAGCATGGGCGGTTTGTTCCTTTCTTATCTGGTGGAGAAGCTATGACGCATTATGACATAGAGACCTCGCCGTTTTATTTTAGCAGAGAAAATACCGAGTGGACCCATACATCGAGAACGGCTGCCATTAACTGTTTTGCCGACGGGGGCACTAACGCCCATGTGATTCTGGAGGAAGGCACGGATTTGGCTCTTCAACGCAATACAAGGCAGCCCATACCGATTCCGGCATTAAACAAACAGCGGCTTTGGCAGAGACATTCCATGACGGTGCCAAGCAGCACAATAGCAGCTAACGTTCCTGAGGATATTTTTTGGGACAAATTCGACTAGGAAGGAGCAAGCGTATGTACGAACAATTTAACCTGTCAGCGAAGAATCCGATTATCAGCAACCATAAGGTGTACGGACAAGAGTTATTGCCTGGACTGGCATATATCGATCTTATATATCAAGCGTATAAGAAGAACCACTATTCTTTCGACAGACTTGAACTTCGAAACTTGAGTATTTTTAAGCCGCTTGCTGCTGTGCCGGGTTATTCTGTCAGACTTGGCGTGCATTGCAATGAAATTTCTGCAGGTACATGGCAGATTCGTCTCGAGGGCCAGAATCAGCGCGATGGCTTACTGGAACCGGAAATAACCTTGTATGCTACGGCCGAGATGGTTCTTATCGATCCGGTGTCGTATGAGGATACATTGGATATGAGCCTCGTGAAGCGGTCGGTCAACAGAGAGCTCAGACTGCATGATATATATGAAGAGTATCGAAGCCAGGAATTGGTTCATACCGGATTTATGAAGCAGAAGGCCTAATCTATGAACTCGATACCGCAGTGATTCTGGATCTTTCCGTGAGCCCGGTCGCTAGCTCCAGCTCGCAGCAATTCCTATTCCATCCTGCGCTGATTGACGGCAGCGGTGTAGGGGCAGGGAAAATATTTGCGCCGGGTGTTGAGCAGGAGCAGCGATTGTTTTTGCCTCTCAGCTATGCTGTATTTCATGCCTCGGAGCTGCTTCAGCAGCGGTGCATCACAAGGGTACGGAGAGCATCGGTGCTCCATAAGAACGAATTGATGTTTTGGACGATGGAGTTTTTTAATGCGGATGGCAAAAAAATCGGGGAGCTAAAAAATTTCGCAGGTAAGCTTGTTCGCGATGCCGGATTGATCAATCCGGAACGGAGGATGGCGACTCCATTAACTCAAGCGGTGGAGTCCATCAGCGGAGTTCCCGTCACCTCCCATAAGATGGCTCATGATACGGGTGCCGCAGGCGATGCGGCACCCGTTATTTCTATCGAAATGTTCTTGCGGCAGCTCATGGCTGATGCACTGAAAAGATCCGTGGAAGATATCCATCCCGATGCCGGTTACTATGAGATGGGGCTGGACTCCCCGGGCTTGTTAGGGATTGTGAGATCGATTGAGTCTAGGATCAATATCTCCTTATCACCGACCTTATTGTTTGAATACACAACCATTGCTGAACTTTCCGCTTATCTCGAAGAGCATTATGCTTCAACATTCAAGCAATTCCATGCAGCAATAGAGGGAGCCGCTACTGAATTACCTTCCGATACAGAGTTCTTGGGCTCGCATATGCCTGCAACTCCTATTGCTCCTTCTGCATCGGGTTCCAATCCCCATGAAAGAACGGCAGCCGATGATGATATTGCCATAATCGGGATGTCCGGCCGATATCCGCAAGCCAGAAACCTTCAGGAATTCTGGGCGAACTTGCAGGAGGGAAAAGACTGCATTAGCGAGGTGCCAGAATCTCGGTGGGATCGAAAGAGGCTGGACGGAATCCAATCGACTGGTGGGAAAGCGATGTCCAAATGGGGTGGATTTATTGAGGATCCGGATTGCTTCGACCCCAAATTCTTTAGAATCTCTCCTCGCGAAGCGGAAACGATGGATCCACAGGAGCGGCTGTTTCTGCAAACTTGTTGGGAAGCCATTGAGGATGCGGGATATACGCCCAAATCATTAGTGAAGCCTCGCGGCAATAATAACAGGCGGAACGTAGGCGTTTTTGCCGGGGTGATGCATAAGGATTATTCTCTGGTGGGGGCAGAGGCCATGTCTCAAGGTGAGGCGTTTCCACTCTCATTGAATGTGGGTCCTATCGCTAATCGGGTTTCGTATTTCTGTAATTTTCATGGTCCGAGCATGACCGTGGATACACTGTGTTCCTCATCCCTTACGGCTGTCCATCTGGCCATGGAAAGTTTAAAACGAGGCGAAAGCGAAGTGGCTTTGGCTGGTGGCGTAAATTTATCCCTGCATCCGGCTAAGTATATGACCTATGGAATGTGGGGGATGCATTCAAGTGACGGTTATTGCCGTACCTTCGGCGAAGGAGGCGATGGCTATGTCTCAGCCGAAGGCGTTGCTGCGGTTCTCTTAAAGCCTTTGAATAAAGCCATAGAAGACCATGACAGAATTTATGCGATCATGAAGGGCAGTGTAATTAACCATGTTGGAACCGTAAGTGGAATCATGGTGCCTGGACCAGTGGCGCAAGGGGAAGCGATTTCCGATTGCCTGAAGCGATCCGGCATCCATCCACGGACGATTCGTTATGTGGAGGCACATGGTACTGGAACCTCACTGGGCGATCCGATTGAGATTGAAGGATTGATGAAAGCCTTCGGCAGCTATACTCAAGATCGGCAGTTTTGTTCGATTGGTTCCGTAAAATCCAATATAGGGCATGCGGAATCGGCAGCCGGGGTGATCGGTCTCCAGAAAGCAGCGCTCCAAATCTATCACAAAACGCTTGTTCCTTCACTTCACGCGGAGGAATTGAATCCTTACATCGATTTTGCACAATCGCCGTTTTATGTGCAGCGTGTCACCGAACAATGGAAACCGTCCGTGTTGATGGAAGATGGACGGCAGGTTCGGTACCCGCGGCGGGCGGCATTAAGCTCGTTTGGAGCCACCGGCTCCAACGCCCATGTGATTCTAGAAGAATACATAGATACTACAATACGGGGAGCCGCACAGACGAAGCGTCGGCAGGACCGACCCGTGATTGTTCCTCTATCGGCTAAAAATAAGGAGCGGCTCCAATCCTATGCTGTAGAGCTACTCCAATACCTGCAAGGGATACCTGCTCGAGAGAAAGCGCCAGATAGAGAGGTGGAAGAGGCGCAACTAACAAGCTTTTTGGAGGGGAGGATCAGAGGATTACTTGCCGAGATCATTCATGTTCAAGAAGAACTTATCGAAGTAGGAATTCCATGGAGTGAATATGGAGTCGAACCCGTGCACATCCGGCAGCTGAAGGATAAGATTCTGGACGAATTCGTCGTTGATATCGACGATAGGGAATGGGTTCAGAGGAGCACGATTGCTTCGGTCGCGGCACATCTGCTGGACGAGCATCCGGAGTTCATGCGAGCCCAGGGTGAGACCGCCGTTCATCATGAAGCCTTTACTCAGGAAGAAGGGGATCAGAACCAGGATCAGACCTTAACCTCCCTGGAAGACGTAGCCTTTACGCTGCAGGTAGGGCGCGAAGCTATGGAAGAACGAGTTGTTTTTGTCGTTCGGGAGATTCCGGAATTGATTCGGGGGCTTCAGGCCTTCCTCGACAATAAAGAAGTGCTTGAACACGGCTATAAAGGTGGAGTCAAACCAAATAAAGATCTGGTTTCATTATCTTCTGCCGGGAAAGCAAATGAGGAAACCGTTAGCCAATGGATTCATGAGGGGCGCATGAGCCATCTGGCTGAGTGGTGGGTTAAGGGGTTCGAGATCGATTGGAATTTACTATATGTTGACAACAACAGGCCTTCCCGGACCAGCTTGCCCACCTATCCCTTTGCACGGGAGCGCTATTGGATTCCTGTAACCGGTAAGGGAATCGAGGCTGCAGCGGAAGTCGTCATCCATCCGTTGCTGCACCAGAACACGTCCGATTTCAAGGAGCAGCGATTCAGCAGCAGGTTTACCGGCAATGAATTTTTCTTGTCGGATCATGTTGTGAAGCAGAAGAAGGTCTTGCCGGGTGTGGCATATCTTGAGATGGCACGCATTGCAATGATGCAATCGCTTGGAAATCTCCCGGATGATCAGGCAGGAATTCGCTTGAAAAATGTGGTTTGGATTCGACCGGTTTCCGTGGAGGGATCGCCAGCCCTCGTGAACCTTCGGCTGCTCCCTGATGAGCATGGAGGAGTTGGCTACGAAGTATACAGTATGCCTCAGGAGAATACGGGCGCTGAGCTTACCGTACACAGCAAAGGCCATGCGGAGCTTGTACAGCTTGGCACGGAGGTGGGCTTGAATATTGATGAGTTGAAGATGCAGTGTGGCGATCAGCTCATCTCGGCCTCCCGCTTTTACGAGGTTTTTAATGCGATGGGCATGGATTATGGCCCGGCGCACAGGGGAATCGAAGAAGCATATAGGGGCTCGGGGCACATACTGGTTAAGCTGTCCATCCCATCAACCGTAGCAAACACCCTGAGCCAATATGTCCTTCATCCGAGCCTGATGGATTCAGCCTTGCAGGCTACCATCGGTTTTCTAATGAATTCCGAAGGTGTGATCCCGGATTCGGTTAAACCCGTGATGCCCTTTGCCCTGCAGGAACTGGACATATTGGGCGGCTGCACGCCGAATATGTGGGCATGGATACGAAGCAGTGACCAACCTGCCGCTTCGACGGCAGCTAAAACCCAAAAGCTGGACATCGATTTGTGTGACGGGCAGGGCCGCATCCGTGTCCGTATGAGAGGATTCTCAACAAGGGTGCTGGAAGGAGATTTACAAGCCGCTAGCCAGTCAAGCACCAGTCAGCAAGAGGCTCATGTACAGCCTCCTGTAGGGAATATTCACCTTGTTCCGGTATGGGATGTCGTGCCGCCAGCAAAAGGAGAGCGTCATCCTCAAGCGTCAGATCGTGTTCTGGTTGTTGGTGGGGCGGAAAACAGAAGTGCGATCCAGCAGCTGTACCCTCGGATGCAATACATCGATATCACGTCAAAAGATACGATTACAGACATTGCAGCCCAAATAGAGGCTTATGGCCGAATAGACCATATGATATGGATAGCTCCTCCCGAACGTTCGCCAGAATCCATCGCGGAAGGTGAATGGATTAAGCGACAGGAGATAGGCGTTTTGCCGTTGTTCCGGATGATTAAAGCACTTATCCGACTGGGCTATTCTGCTCGCAGTTTGGGCTGGACCGTGATTACATTTGATACGCAATCCGTTCACAGAACAGATGCGGTTCATCCTGCGCATGCGAGCATTCACGGGCTGGTCGGTTCGATGGCCAAAGAATATCCGAACTGGAACATAAGGATTGTCGATCTGGAAGCTGGCCGTGAGTGGCCTGTAACGGATCTATTTGCGCTGCCTGCGGATCGGCGCGGACACCCTTGGGTCCATCGGAACCAGGAGTGGTACAGGCAGCATCTCGTACCCATGAACACGCCTCCATTGATGGAATCGAGCTTTAAGGTCGGGGGCGTCTACGTCGTAATAGGAGGAGCCGGAGGAATCGGTAAAGCCTGGAGTGAATACATGGTCCGTACTTATAAGGCTAACGTCGTGTGGATCGGTCGCAGACCGATGGATGATCAGATCCAAGCGGATTTGAATCGGATTTCTCAATTTGGACCCAAACCGGACTATATCGCAGCGGATGCAACCGATCTGGAGGAACTCAGGGGAGCCTATACAGCCATTAAACAGAAATTTCAGGGGATTAACGGCATCGTTCATTCCGCGATGGTTCTGTCGGACCGCAGCCTTGCGGATATGGAGGAGGACCAATTCCAAGCAGGGCTGTCGGCTAAGATCGACGTGAGCGTACGCATGGCTCAAGTTTTTCAGGGGGAGCCTTTAGATTTCGTTTTGTTTTTCTCTTCTCTGATCGCTTTGATCAAAAATCCAAAACAAAGCCACTATGCCTCCGGGTGTACGTTCAAGGATGCGTTTGCCCATCGGCTCTCGAGCGAGTGGCCGTGTAAGGTGAAGGTGATGAATTGGGGGTACTGGAGCAGCGCCGATGCTGCTGCTTCCGAGGATGTACAGCAGCTGTCCCGCATCGGACTGGGACTCATAACACCGGAGGACGGAATGAAAGCCGTGGAGCTGCTGATATCGAACCCAATCCATCAAATGGCGATGATTACAACGACCAAACCCCTTCTGGTGGAAGGGATGAATCCTAAAGAGCGTTTCGAGATCCTACCGGAACACGTCCCGCCAACAATCCACAGCGTCAACTTCAAAGGGGATAACCCTGCGGCAGGTTATCAGACTTCGTTCTTGAACGAGGGTCAGAGCCTAGATAGGGAAATGATGGACCTCTTATCTAGAATGCTCTTGGGCGAGCTTACGGCTATGGGGTTATTGAAGTCGGGCATAAAGGCGGCGGGTAATGGTAATGCCCGTAAGGGATTGGCTCCCATGTACGAAAGATGGCTTGAGGAAAGCCGCCGTGTGCTTGTACAGAATCACCTCCTCTATCAGGATGGTGAAACGTACACATTAGTGAATTCGGCATCCGCTGACAAGGATTCATTATGGCAGGAATGGGAGCTGAGAAAGAATGAATGGCTGGCAGACCCGAGCTTAAAAGCATGGATGACACTGGCGGAGGCGGTGCTGCGTGTGCTGCCTGACATTCTGACGGGGGAGCGTCCTGCGACCGATATCATGTTTCCTGATTCCTCAATGAGAATGGTGGAAGGCATTTATAAAAATAATCCGGTTGCAGATTATTTCAATGAAGCACTTGCAGATGCCTTAATAGCGTATGTGGAAGACCGGATCAAGGCAGAGCCTGCCGTTAAACTGCGGCTTATTGAAATCGGGGCAGGTACCGGCGGGACCAGCAGCATGCTGTTCCACAGACTGAAGCCTTACCGCAGCCATATCGAGGAGTATTGTTATACCGATATTTCCAAGGCGTTTTTATTGTTTGCCGAAAAAGAGTATGGTCCGGAGCATTCCTATTTGACTTATAAAATCTTCAATGTAGATGCACCCGCAGCCGGTCCAAATACGCCTATGGGAGAATTCGATATCGCGATTGCAACCAATGTGCTTCATGCAACCCGGAATATTCGCCAGACATTACGGAATGTCAAATCTGTGCTAAAAAAGAACGGCATCGTTCTGATCAATGAGCTCAGCGATAACCGGCTGTTCACCCACTTAACTTTTGGACTGCTGGAAGGTTGGTGGCTGTATGAAGATGAGGCTATACGCATTCCGGGAAGCCCCGGTCTGTATCCTGAAACCTGGAAAGCCGTGTTAGAGTCCGAGGGCTACGAAGGCGTCTTCTTCCCGGCACAAGAAGCTCACGACCGGGGGCAGCAGATCATTGCAGCAGCAAGTAACGGGGTTGTGCGGCAGAGTGCTGTGCTTCAATCAGGGACCTCAGCTGCTGAGGTCAGAACCATGTCTAAGGGAAAACGAACCGAAGAGGCGATCCGGATGCAGCCGACGGTTATAGCAAAAGAAAGGCCAGAAAAGCAAATCAAGGCTATGCCAACAAGCAAGGCCATAACCGAACAGATGCTGGAAGATCATGTGAAGGAGACGATCATTGAGAAGCTCTCCGAGGCCTTGAAGGTCAACAGCAATGAAATCGAGCTCGAGGATTCCTTTGCCGACTATGGTTTGGATTCCATTATCGGCGTTCACTTGGTACAAGTGCTTAATCAAGCCTCAACATTGAACTGGATACGACAAGCCTCTTTGATTACAGTTCGGTGAAGCAGCTCACAGCGTATATTTTAACGGATCACAGAGATGCAGTTGCCGGTGGGTTCGGACAAAACCTCAGCAAGGAAACAGCTGAGGTTGAAGACATGCCGGGTGTAGCCGAACAAGGTGGAGCATCCATCTCTAATTCTTATTTTGGCAGGTTTATGGATGTGGCTCCGTTGCCGAATTCTCAACCCGCTAATCTTGAAACGAAAGGGGCTGCCCTCAAGACTGCCATGCAAAGGGAGCCGATTGCCATTATCGGAATGAGCGGAAAGTATGCAAGATCGGCCAACGTGAATGAATTATGGACGCATCTGGCCAATGGAGCGGAACTCATCGGAGAGTCGCCGCGTTGGGATCTTTCGAAATATTATCCGAAGGATGCCCATTATTGCGACCGGGGCGGCTTTGTAGAGAATATAGATCAGTTCGATCCGTTCTTTTTCAATATTAACGGACTAGAAGCCAATTATATGGATCCCCAGCAGAGGCTGTTTATGGAGGAGTGCTGGAAGGCACTCGAGGATTCAGGTTATGCCGGATCCAGGATCCAGGGACGCCAGTGCGGCGTATATGTCGGCTGCCTTGGAGGAGCAGGGGATTATCACCAGCTGTCGGGAGACGATGCACCCGCGCAAGCCTTCTGGGGCATAGCCGGATCGGTCATTCCGGCCCGGATTGCCTATTACCTTGATCTCAAGGGACCGGCCATTGCTATTGACACCGCTTGTTCCAGTTCGCTGATCGCGGTTCATATCGCTTGCCAGGGACTGTGGTCAGGTGAGACGGAAATGGCGCTGGCGGGCGGCGTGTTTATCCAGTCTACACCCTGGTACTATTTGAGCACCAACAAAGCCGGAATGCTCTCGGCAACAGGGCACAGTTATACTTTTGATGACCGTGCGGATGGATTTGTTCCTGGTGAAGGGGCCGGGGTGCTTGTATTGAAGCGTCTTAGCGAAGCGATGGATGACGGAGATCATATTTATGGCGTCATTCGCGGGTCGGGAATGAATCAGGACGGAACCACCAATGGTATTACGGCGCCGAGCGCCCTTTCGCAGGAGAGTTTGGAACGCAGCGTATACGAAACATTTCATATTGATCCAAGCGGCATACAGGTCGTTGAAGCCCACGGGACGGGAACGAAGCTGGGGGACCCGATTGAATATCAGGCGCTTACCAAAGCCTTCAGGAAATATACCGACGACAAGGAATACTGCGCCATCGGTTCAATCAAGACCAATATCGGGCATGCGGCCCATGCGGCTGGCGTAGCCGGAATCATCAAGATCTTGCTGTCATTGAAGCATAAGCAGATCCCGCCAACGCTTAATTTTAAGTCGGGTAATTCGAATATTCAGTTTAAGGACAGCCCGTTCTATGTCAATACGAGTCTCAGAGACTGGGAGACCGGCTCCAGCGATAGAAGGCGCGCTGCTGTAAGCTCTTTCGGATTCAGCGGCACGAACGCCCATATCGTTATTGAAGAAGCGCCGGAACCTGTAGGGAGCCATACCGGGAAACCGGGGTATCTGTTGGTGTTATCTGCGCGAACCCAAGAGCAGCTGCGGCGGCAGGCCGACCAACTAATCGAGTTCTGTGAACGGAACCCACAAGCGGAATGCGGTAATCTAAGCTACACCTTATTGACAGGAAGAAAGCATTTCAACCATCGTTTAGCCTGCGTTGCTCGCAGTGTAGAGGAACTTATATCGTTCTTAAGAAAATGGCTGACCCGGAGCAAAGTACCGCAGGTATATGTTTCAGAACTGAACGAAAATGATCGACGGGAGCAGCCTTCGCTGAAACGTTACGGAAATCAATGCATCGAGGAGTGTCACGCTGCAGATCCGAATGGTTATGCGGAACGGTTATCCACCATTGCTGAGTTATACGTTCAAGGATATGCGCTAGATTATGAAGCATTGTTCGCGGGTGAACGCTATTCGATTATGTCTCTCCCCACGTATCCTTTTGCAACAGAACGCTATTGGGTACCGGATACCAAACATCAAAGCTTCCCATCCATTGATATAACGGTATCAGGCCAAGCCGTGCTGCACCCCTTGCTTCATCGGAACACGTCGGATCTGTCCGGCGTTCGCTACAGCACGACGTTTAAGGGAAGTGAACCTTATCTGGCTTATAGGAATGACAAGGGAGGAAAAACCATACCTGGCATGACCTATCTGGAGATGGCACGAAAAGCGGTGGAATTGTCGGGGGGAGTTTACTTTGGGTCTCATGAGGGAATTCGGATGAAGGATATAGTGTGGTCCAACCCCGTCGAGTTAGGGACAGAAGGCCAGGAGCTCCACATCGATGTTTTTCCTGATGAGGGTAACATTTCGTTTGATATCTATAGCAGCTCTGGCTTGAACAGCAAGGAGCCGGTTATTCACAACCAAGGGAGCGTGTCGTCGTATCCACTACCAGGAGCCGAAACGATTGATTTGAACCTCATACAGACACAGTGCAACGTGAAATATTTCTCAAGGGAGAGTTGGTATAAGGTTTATGATGAGGCAGGCGCAGCGTACAGCCTGAACATCAAGTGGTGGATGAGCTGTTTATCGGACAGAACGAGGTCCTAGCAAAGCTTTCATTGCATACTGCTTGATGGATTCGTCTCATCCGTTTATTCTGCACCCATGCATTACAGATGCCGCTGTGCAAGCAACGATTGGCCTATTGGCGAATGGAGATCAGCGAATAAGCAGAGATATCGTCCATTCTGCCCTGCCTCTATCCTTGCATGAGCTTCAATGTATCGGCAAACCTACTCCGCAAGTATGGATCCATGTACGAAACAGCGAATATAGCGGGCAAGGGAATATGGATATTCAAGTCGATATGGACTTGTATGATCAACACGGTACGGTGTATGCAAGGATGAAGGGGCTCACAGTCCGGTTTAAGGAGAGCAAAGCTAAATATATGGTAGGTCGCGACATGGTTGGGGGAGGGTTAAAAATATGACAAAACAACATACTCTTTCAAATTCTAATGGATTCGCTGCAGCGTCCACGGTCCATTTGTTTACACCGCACTTTAGAGAAGCGGAGCTAATGGACAGAGGCATGGCAGCAGACGTAGCCAGGCATATGGTTATCCTGTGCAATATGGAGCACGTATCCAGAGAAAGCTTACAAGCCGCGATGACAGGCGCAGAAGTCCACATGCTGGAATCCCCGCCAAATCTGGAGATTGATCAACGATTTCATACCTATACCCAACAAATGTTGGATCTGGTACAAACGATATTAGAGCAGAAAGAAACGGGTAAAGCGCTTGTTCAGCTGGTCATGTCGGGGCAAGGTGAACAGAGACTGCTCAGCGGGCTTTATGGATTTCTGAAAACGGCTCATTTGGAGAATCCGCGATTAAGAGTGCAATGGATAGCAACAGAGTTTGAGGATAATATCGACAACCTCGTGCAGAAACTTAACGAAAGCAAAGGACTAGCCGAGGATCGCGTGCAGTATGTCCATGGAAAAAGAATGACGGCAGGCTGGAATGAAGTTGCAGTGTCTCCGGAAGAGGCGAGCATCCCGTGGAAAGACAACGGGATTTATCTTATTACCGGGGGGACGGGGGACTAGGTCTCCTATTTGCCAATGATATTGTGCGGCAAGTGAAAGACCCTGTGCTGATTCTTACCGGTCGTTCCGTGCTTTCCGCGCAAACAGAAGTTAGACTTCGGGAATTAAGGTCAAGAGGAGCCCGTATCGAATATCTACAAGCGGATGTGACCCGTAAGGAACAGGCAGAACATCTGGTCCTGTACATCGTAGAGGAATTCGGGAATCTGAACGGGATCATTCATAGTGCGGGCGTCATTCGTGACAGCTTCATACTGAAGAAGAACAGACAAGAAATACAGCAAGTGCTGGATCCCAAAGTATCGGGACTCGTGAATCTGGATCTTGCCTCCAGGGAGATGCCCTTGGAGTTTTTTGTATTCTTTTCTTCGATCGCGGGCAGTTTTGGAAATCCGGGACAAGCCGACTATGCTGCTGCTAATGCATTTATGGATGCCTACGCCGTTCATCGTAACGACCTGGCAGCATCCGGACTTCGCCAAGGCAGAACCTTGTCTATCGGCTGGCCATTATGGAAGGATGGGGGGATGGGAATCGACCCGCATGCTGAGGGCCGGATGATGCATAGCTGGGGCATGAAGCCGCTTGAGACGGAGACTGGCATTCAGGCTATGTACCAAGCACTGGCTTCCGGCCATGGTCAAGTACTCATCATGTCGGGTGAAGCAACAAAGATAAGAGAAAAGGTGCTGTCAGGTTCCGCTCCTAAGCAGGCGATTTCTGAAACGGCAGATCGCTCCCAGGTGGATCAGGAACGTTTAAGAGACAGAACAGGTCAGCAATTCAAAGCTTTATTCGGTGAGATTACGCAGCTCGATGCTACCAAAATCAATATAAACGAACCTCTTGAGCATTATGGAATCGATTCGATTATGATCAACCAATTGAATATGAAGATGGAAGGGCTTTTTGGAGAGCTTTCCAAACGTTATTTTACGAGTATCAGACCTTAGGAGAAGTGATAGATTATCTGGCTGCCGAATATACGGAACAATGCGTGAAGTGGACCGGGATGGGAGAACAAGAACAGGTCAAGGGTAAACCTGCAAGTATTCCAGCAGACACGCGTCTGGACGATTCCTTTCCGGTCCTCGTTTCGCTTAGACGGGAACAGAAACGTTCTACCAGCTTCCCCGTTCATAAATACGAGCGCAACACCCGGGAGCCCATTGCGATCATTGGTCTAAGCGGACGATATCCGGGAGCCAACAATCTGGGCGAGTACTGGGAGAACTTAAAGTCCGGCAAAGATTCGATTTCCGAAATACCTGCAGACCGCTGGCCCATGGAAGATTTCTTCGATCCGGATCCGCATGAGGCCGTGTCACAAGGCAAGAGTTATAGCAAATGGGGCGGTTTTTTAGACGGATATGCGGATTTTGATCCCTTGTTTTTCAACATTTCTCCCCGGGAAGCCATGATGATGGACCCGCAAGAGCGGCTGTTCATTGAGTCCTGTTGGGAAGCGCTAGAGGATGCGGGATACACTCGCGAGCAGCTGGCGGTTCAACATAACCGCCGGGTAGGTGTTTTTGCCGGCATAACGAAAACGGGCTACGACCTGTACGGACCCGGATTGTGGGAGCAGGGGGAGCATGTGAACCCCTATACATCCTTCAGCTCTGTCGCAAACCGGGTTTCGTACTATCTGAATTTGCAAGGCCCGAGCATGCCGATCGATACCATGTGTTCCTCCTCCTTGACGGCGATACATGAAGCCTGCGAACATCTCCATCTCGGGGATTGCGAAATGGCGATAGCGGGCGGGGTGAATCTGTATTTGCACCCTTCCAATTACCATTGGCTGAGCGTGCAGAAGATGCTCTCGAAGGACGGTAAATGCAAAAGCTTCGGTCAGGGTGCCAACGGATTTGTACCCGGCGAAGGTGTTGGAACGGTTCTGCTGAAACCTCTGTCTCGCGCCATTGCGGATAAGGATCAGATCCATGCCGTAATTAAAAGCACCAGCACGAATCATGGAGGCAAAACCAACGGTTATACTGTGCCCAATCCAGTGGCCCAAGGCGAACTTGTTCGTGCTGCGCTGGACAAGGCCAGCGTAAATGCGAGAACGGTCAGTTATATTGAAGCGCATGGTACAGGCACAGATCTCGGTGACCCTATAGAAATAACCGGGCTTACTCAAGCGTTTTCCAAAGATACGGCCGATACAGGGTTTTGCGCCATCGGTTCCGCCAAATCCAACATCGGCCATCTGGAGGCGGCCGCCGGCATGGCGGGATTAACCAAAATCGTCTTGCAAATGAAACATAAGATGATGGTGCCCAGCTTGCATGCCAAAGAGCTCAATCCGAATATTGCTTTTGCCAAAACACCTTTTGTTGTCCAGCAATCGCTAGAAGAATGGCGAAGACCTGTCATTCATCTCGACGGCGAGATGAGAGAATTCCCGAGAATCGCCGGGGTTTCATCCTTTGGGGCGGGCGGCTCCAACGCACATGTCTTACTGGAAGAATATATACCGGGGAAGCATCCCGGGAAGATCGAATGATGATGGATGGTAAGGTAATCGTTCCTTTGTCAGCCAAGAATGAATTCAGTCTTAAAGAGCGGGTACGGCAACTCTTGGCAGCCATTCGCGCCGAGGAATTATCGGACAGCGACCTGCCGGATATAGCCTATACCCTTCAAATTGGACGAGAAGCGATGGAGGAGCGAATTGCGCTCGTTGTGGGTTCTATGGAGGAGCTTCAAGCTAAACTGACATGTTATATGGAAGGGCAAGAAGACATTGATGGGCTCTGCAAGGGGCAGATCAAACCCGGAAAAGAACAGAAGGAAATAACGCAAGTAAATTCAAACTTGGGGATTTGGTTGCAGCAACGGGATTATCAAAATATAGCCAGGTTTTGGGTCCAAGGGCTAAGTGTGGATTGGAACAACCTGTATAGCGCGGGGCTTAAACCGCGCCGCAGGAGTTTGCCGACCTACCCATTCGCGAAGGAACGATACTTTATAGCTGACAAGCTGGCTGGTGAGCGCTTCATATCCACTCCCGTTTCATTCATCGAACCGTTGAATTCGGATGAGTCCGTGAGGCTGCATGCAGAAGAAAAGATGGAACCACCGAATGGCGAGGTTGAGAATCGAAGAGCCGACTCAGGCAAGGGCCGACGCAGAGAAATAAGTGGTTTAAACACAAGGCAATGCATAGCGTGGGATTTGAAGGAGCAGATCGGTACTTTGCTCCAAATCCAGCAGGATCGACTGGATAGTGAAATCAATCTTGCGGATTTCGGGTTTGATTCTATAAGCTTGACCCACTTGGCAGCCTCGCTTTCGAAGCATTATGGGATCGAACTCACGCCTGCGGTGTTTTTTGGACATTCCACAATAGATAAAATAGCGGATTATTTAATGAGCGAGCATCAAGCGGTCGTTGCAGAATTCTACTATGAGGCAAAAGCGAGCGGACCGATTGCACCTGCCGTACACACGAAAGAACGGCCGGCTGCTAGGCCAAAGGCGACGTCACGCAACGTTTCCTCAGAGGCACCCGAACCGATTGCCATCATTGGCATGAGCGGACGCTTTCCAGATGCGAGAAATGTAGAAGAAATGTGGACCATTCTGGAGGAAGGCAGGAATGCGGTGAAAGAGATTCCTTCTGATCGGTTTGATTGGCGTTCGTATTACAGAGACTCCGGCAAGGATGATCGCAAGATCGACAGTAAATGGTGCGGCTGCATTCCAGGCGTCCGTGAATTCGATCCGCTGTTCTTCGAAATTTCGCCCAAGGATGCGGAGTTGATGGATCCGAGACAGCGTTTATTGCTGCAGGAGGCATGGAAAGCCTTGGAGCATGCAGGTTATGGCGCCCAAAAAATCGAAGCCGGGAAGATAGGGATGTTTGTTGGGGCAGAGCAAGGAGATTATCAACAGTTGGTTCGAGGGGAAGCAGGAATTACCTCCAACCACAATGCCATTCTGGCAGCAAGGCTGTCTTATTTCTTGAATCTGAAGGGACCTGTACTGACGGTGGATACCGCATGTTCTTCTGGGCTGGCGGCAGCACATCAGGCTTGTCTCAGCCTTCGCAACGAGGAGTGCGATACGGCCATTGCAGCCGGTGTCAATCTGATGCTGACCCCCGAGCCATATATCGGGATGAGTCAGGCAGGCATGCTCTCTTTGGATGGAACATGTTTTGCTTTTGACAAGCGGGCGAACGGACTTGTTCCCGGAGAAGCGGTTGCCGTGGTGGTACTCAAGCGTTTATCCAGAGCTGAAGCAGACGGGGATCACATTCTGGCGGTCATCCGCGGGAGCAGCATGAACTATGACGGCAGAACAAACGGCATCACTGCCCCGAGCGGAGTGGCACAAACCGATCTTGTAAAAGCCGTATACCAGCAGTCCAAGGTTACGCCGGAAGATATCGAATATGTCGTTACGCACGGTACCGGAACCAGATTGGGAGACCCGGTTGAAGTCAACGCTTTACAAGAAGCATTTAAATCGCATACCGATAAACAGGGATACTGTGCGATTACTTCCAATAAGACCAACTTCGGGCATACCTTTGCCGCTTCCGGTTTAGTCAATATGATCAACCTGATACAGGCATTCCGTCACGAGATGATTCCTGCAAGCTTGAACTTTGAAGAGGAGAATGATTTTATCCATTGGACGGAAAGTCCTTTTTATGTGAATAAAACCAACAAACCTTGGCCCTCGAGCAGCACAAAAAACCGCCTGGGAGCGGTAAGCGCGTTTGGAATGAGTGGAACTAACGTTCATATGGTGCTGGAGAGCTACGCCAGAGAGCCGATTGAAGAGCCTGCAAACCGTCCTCCTTATCATTTGCTTACGTTCTCCGCCAAAACGAATGAAGCTCTGGAAGAGAAGATTCAAGACATGGTTGCCATGCTGCGGAATGCGGAGCTGTCACAAGACGAAATGGGCCAACTGGCTTATACCTTGCTGGAAGGACGACAGCACTTTAACCATCGGGCTGCAATCGTTATACGGGGTAGACAGGATGCGGAGTATGCATTGTCGACAAGCGCAGATAAGTTACGGCTGCCAGGCCTGTTTAGCGGGAAAGTGCCGCGTGATTTTGAAGGACAGCGTATGATTCAGCAGTATGTCAAAGACCTTTTGAGAACAACGCCGTCTCTGATGGAGAATCCGAACGAATACCGGGAGGCTCTGCATGCATTAGCTGACCTCTACTGCCAGGGCTATGAAGTGAGCGGCGATGATTTATATGAAGGCAAGTCGGTTGGGCTTACCCATCTTGCGATTCCGACGTATCCGTTTGCCAGAGAACTGTACTGGACGTC
The DNA here is from genome assembly GCF_001315105.1 of Paenibacillus sp. JCM 10914. Classification (GTDB taxonomy): domain Bacteria; phylum Bacillota; class Bacilli; order Paenibacillales; family Paenibacillaceae; genus Paenibacillus_AQ. The sequence goes on from NZ_BAZR01000002.1 coordinate 343,233, forward strand.
CCAGATTGACACGGGTGTTACCGGAGCTCAATCACGAAGCTTGCGGATCACAAACAGACCGAGCAAGGACGAGCACGCCGGAGCTTCAATGAAACAAATGCAAGAGCCTTACGAAATGATGACGTTTGAAGAGGTATGGGAAGAAGAAGTTTTAAGGGATACGCATAACGAAGGAATCCAGACGCTAATCTGTTTCCTCTCACGGCATGAGAGCAAACAGAACGTTTCGGAGACCGTAACAAGCTTGGGTGGGGACACCCGGGTTATTTTTGTTTCGCGAAGCACCGGCTTTGCCAAAAACTCTGCGTATGATTACAGCATTGCGGAGACGGATCGGGAATCGTATGTGAAGGTATTGACAAGCATCAAGGAGGATTTCAAAGAAGTCGATGCCATGCTGTATCTGTGGCCTATCGAAGATGCCGTGTACATTAAGGATGTTTCTAGCATCGTTCATCTCGTTCAGGCTATCTCCTCTTCAAAACTGAAACCGAAGCAGTTGTTACTGGCAGGCCAATACGAGAACCCGCTGGAACGCTGCTATATGGAATCATGGACGGGCTTTGAGCGTTCACTCGGTCTCGTACTGCCTAATTTGAGCGTGAGCGTCGTTTCCATAGAGGCGGAGGCACAGCTCGAGACGTTTTCGCGACAGATCTAACCTTGAAGCTGTGGGCGGAATTAAGCTCCAATCAAGCAACAAGCGTCTTGTATCAAAACGGCAAGCGGCATGTTCGACGGATCAGGCCCACCGTGATGGAGCACGGCGCCAACATGTTAAAGAAAGGGGGAACGTACCTTATTACAGGCGGCTGCGGCGGTTTGGGGCTTCTTTTTGCCAGACATATCGCAGACCGATATTCCGCAAATCTGATCCTTACAGGCAGAACAGGAATGAATGACGACAAACGGTCCAGGCTGGAGGAGCTGGAGAATAGGGGCAGCCGCGTCGTTTACGTTCAGGCTGATATCTGCGATATAGAAGGCATGCGGGAAGCCTTGGCCCCTGCAACGGATCGCTTTGGACCCATCCATGGGGTTATTCATGCAGCTGGCATATCAAGCAATCAGAATATACTTGAGAAAAAGATGGAGGATTTCCATAAGATACTTGCCCCTAAAGTCGAAGGTACGCTTGCACTGGACGAAATCCTTCAGGAAGAACAAGCTATGGACTTTATCTGTTATTTTTCGTCCACTTCGGCTGTGCTCGGAGATTTTGGTTCCTGCGATTATGCCGTTGGCAACCGGTTTCAGATGGCTTATGCCCAACACCGGAACGAGCTGAACCGGAGCGGTCGTTCCATTGTAATCAACTGGCCGTTATGGAAGGACGGGGGTATGGGCTTTCAGGACAAAGCCAACACAGAGCTGTATTTAAAATCTAGCGGCCAGCGTTTTCTGGAGACCGAAGAAGGCTTGCACATATTCGAGCGCCTATTATCTCACGACCATCCGCAGCATCTGGTACTGGTTGGGCAACGGAGCCGTGTGCACAGATTCCTGGGACTTGCCGCTCGTGGTGCCGCCATTGAAGCGAACGGACAAGAGCCGAAGACGGATCAAACGATATCCGCTCCAGGCAAGGGCTGGAGGAGCGAGATGAAAGGCTTCAGCCTTGAGCAGTGTCTGGAATGGGATTTGAAGGAAATTGTCAGCCAATTGCTTAAAATCCCTCGCGATAAGCTGGACCTGGAGGAGAACCTGGCGGAATTCGGCTTCGATTCCATCAATCTTGCCCAGTTTGCTAACGCTTTGACGGAGCATTATGGCTTGGATATCGCGCCTTCGTTGTTCTTCGGACAATCCACGCTTGGAAAATTAATACGATATTTCCTCGATGAGCATAAGGAAATGGCGGCTGGATTCTACAGGGAAAGTCAGATCGCCGATGTGGAATCGCCGCATCCAGCGGACAGGTCGGGATCTGAGCAAAAGGCATTCAAGCGAGCACGGGGATCAGCGGGAAAGGTCTCGCCGAGAAAGGCCTCACCACCGGCCGTTCATGAGCCTATCGCGATTATCGGCATGAGTGGACGTTTTCCGGAAGCTCGAAATATCGATGAGATGTGGACGATTCTGGCTGAAGGCAGAAGCGCAGTGTCGGAAGTTCCTGTTGAGAGGTTTGATTGGCGGAAATATTACGGGGATGATGAACAGGAGTCTGGACCCATCCATTGCAAATGGAGTGGCACCATTCCGGGCGCCAGCGAATTCGATCCGATGTTCTTCGAGATATCGCCTAATGAGGCAAAAACGATGGATCCGAGGCAGCGGCTGCTGCTCCAGGAATCTTGGAAGGCGTTAGAAGATGCCGGGTACGGTGAAGACAAGCTCGGTGCAGGCAAGATCGGAATGTTTGTCGGGGTTGAGGATGGCGATTATCATCTGCTTGTCAAAGACCAGGGGACCATCACCTCTAATCACAACGCGATCCTGGCAGCGCGATTATCCTATTTCCTGAATTTGAGCGGGCCGAATATGGCGATTAATACGGCATGTTCATCAGGGCTGGTAGCTGCTCATCAGGCATGTATGAGCCTGCGGAATGGAGAATGCGACACCGCAATTGTGGCTGGCGTCAACTTGCTGCTCACCCCCCATGCCTACGCCGGAATTAGCCGGGCAGGGATTTTATCCGAGGACGGCAAGTGTTATGCCTTTGACAATCGGGCGAACGGGACCGTTCCTGGGGAAGCCGTTGCTGCTCTGGTCTTCAAGCGTTTGTCGCAAGCGGAAGCGGATGGTGATCCTATCCAGGCGGTTATTCGCGGCAGCGGAGTGAACTACGATGGGAAAACCAATGGAATTACGGCTCCAAGCGGAATTGCTCAGAGTAATTTATTGCAAGAGATTTATGCTCAATATCAAATAAATCCCGAAGAAATAGAGTACGTCGTAACCCACGGCACGGGCACAAAGTTGGGCGATCCTGTAGAAATCAATGCATTGAATGAAGCTTTCAAAGCGCATACGGGAAAACAGGGTTATTGTGCGCTTACCTCCTCGAAGACGAATTTCGGACATGCCTTTGCAGCTTCCGGTCTGGTCAGTCTGATCAATCTGGTGCTTTCTATGCGCCATGAACGGATTCCGCCAAGCCTCCATTTTGAACAGAAGAACGATTACATCCATTGGGATGCCAGTCCGTTCTATGTTAACAGGGAAGCGAGAGCCTGGAGCAGCAAGGATGGAGCAGCCCTTACCGGGGCAGTAAGCGCATTTGGCATGAGCGGGACCAATGCGCATATGGTTCTGGAGAGTTATACAAGGGATAAAGGGGAGGTGTCCAAGGAACGTCCACCATACCATTTGCTTGCACTGTCAGCGAAAACGAAGGAAGCACTCGATGAAAAGATTCGGGATATGGTTCAAACGCTTGATCATGAGACATGGAATGAGGAAGATCTCCAGCATATAAGCTATACGTTATTGAAAGGACGCCGCCATTTCAGCCATCGCTGCGCCGTGGTCATTCAGGATTTAGGCGATGCGAAGTATGTGCTGAAGTTGTCTGCTGGCAGCGAGAAAGCGCCGAATCTATTTAAGGGCAGAGTTTCAAGGGACTTTACCGGGCAAAAAGCGATGCAATTATATATACAGGAGCTTCTGACCAAGATCCGCACCCAGCATCATAATAAAAGCGCATTTCAAGAGACGTTATTTGCGCTGGCGGATTTTTATTGCCAAGGGTACGACATCGAGTGGAATCTGCTGTTTGGCGAAGATCAACCTTATAAGGTAAAACTTCCAACCTATCCTTTTGAAAAAGGGGAGTATTGGGTGGATTCTGCTGAGACAGCGGTAAACGAGGCGGCAGCTGCATGGGTGGAAAAAGAGACGGGCTTCGATTACGTGGTGGAAGCGGAAGAGCATCCAACTGCTAGTCACATAGAGGATTTGGAGCCGGAATTTAATGAAGAACAGGCTCCTCATCAGGGTAGCGTGGATGAGGAAGCGATGGTATTAGCAGCCTCAGCGCGATTAAGAATGCTCCTTGGAGAGGTTACCGGAATTTCCAATGATAAATTGGAGGATGAAGCTTCCTTTGAAGAATTAGGACTGGATTCCTTGATGATTACTGCACTGAATCGAAAAATCGAGTTATGGGTCGGGAAATTGGATACCACCCTCTTTTATACGTACAACAGCATTAAGGCATTAGCCGCTTATATAGCCCAGGAGTACAAGGAAGTGGTATCCAAGCTCGTCGGTACGGCTGCGGCCGGGCAGGCCCTGAAGAACCTGAAGCAAGTTGAAACACCAAAAAAACAAGCTTCATCGGCCTCCAATCCAATAGCCAGATCGTCTAACCAACAGGTAGCTTTGACAGAACGCCAAGTAGACATGCCTACGGATATTGCCATTGTTGGAGTGGCTGGCCGCTATCCGAAAGCAGATACGCTTGCGCAGTTCTGGAATAACCTGTACGAAGGAAAGGACTGCATTGAAGAGATTCCGGCAAGCCGCTGGTCGCTGGAGGGCTTCTACGAGCCGGATCGGACGAAAGCCGTTGCGAAAGGATTGAGTTATAGCAAATGGGGGGGCTTCTTAGATCGCATCGATCATTTCGATCCTTTGTTTTTTAATATTTCGCCAAGAGACGCGATGTATATGGATCCTCAGGAACGGCTGTTTCTGGAGGTTGCCTGGGGATGCATGGAGAATGCGGGTTATACCCGGGAATCGTTGAAGCATGGCGGGTATGGCAATCAAATCGGAGTTTTTGTAGGTGCTACCTTTAACAATTATCAGCTGTTTATGGCCGATGCGGCCAAGCAAGCCAATCAAGATATGTATCTGGCGACGAGTCAGATGTTCTCGATTGCGAACAGGGTGTCCTATATCATGAACTTCACGGGACCAAGTTTAACGGTGGACACAGCCTGCTCGTCATCTCTGTATGCTGTTCACTTGGCTTGTGAAAGCATCCGAAACGGGCAGTCCAAGATGGCTATCGCAGGCGGCGTTAATCTGTCCCTCCATCCAAGCAAATATATTACGTTATGCCAGGGGCAATTCAGCGCCTCGGACGGAAGATGCCGTGCTTTTGGTGAAGGCGGAACAGGCTATGTACCTTCTGAGGCGGTAGGCGCCGTCTTTTTGAAACCTTTGCAAGAAGCAATCAAGGATCACGACTACATTTACGGAGTCATAAAGGGCACCGCGGTCAGTCACGCGGGCAGGACGAACGGTTACACTGTGCCAAGCCCGGTGTCCCAATCACAGGCCATCGAGAACGCCCTTAGCCAAAGTGGAATCGACCCAAGAAGCATCAGCGCCATTGAGGCTCACGGTACGGGGACGGCGCTTGGTGATCCGATCGAGATTAAAGGTTTGACGGATGTTTTCGGTAAGCACACCAAAGCAACAGGATATTGCTCCATCTCCTCGGTCAAATCGAATATCGGACATGCAGAGGCAGCGGCTGGCATCGCACAGCTTACCAAAGTGCTGCTTCAATTAAAGCATCAAACGCTGGTGAAAAATGTCATGCATGGTCAAGGGCTAAATCCTAACATTGACTTCGATCTGACGCCTTTTGTCGTGCAGAGGGAAACGGCGTATTGGGAACGGCCTACAATCAATGGACAGGAGGTTCCGCGCCGGTCCGGAATTTCGTCCTTCGGTGCAGGGGGAGCCAATGCTCATATCGTTGTTGAGGAGTATATTCCTGAGAACAGCCCTAAGGCTCAGATTGCCGTCCATTCACAAAGCCCTGCATTGATACTCTTATCTGCCAAAAATGAAGACAGACTCCGGGAACAGGCCAGGCAGCTGTTGCACGCGATCAGCGAAGAACAGCTGACAGACGCAAGCTTGCCTGATATGGCGTACACGCTTCAAGTGGGACGCGAGACCATGGAAGAGCGCTTGGCCATGATCGTTGAATCCATGGACGATCTAAAGGCGAAATTGCACCAATTCATGGAGGGCCGAGATCATATCAAGGATATGTTTAGAGGGCAGGTCAAGCGCAATAAGGAGACGATGTCGCTCCTTGAGGCCGATGAAGAAATCCAGGATGCCATCGTTAGATGGATCCGGCGAGGAAAGTACGCCAAACTTCTCAATCTATGGGTGAGAGGGCTGAGTGTGGACTGGAGCCAGATTTATGGCGATGTTAAACCTAGCCGCATCGGCTTGCCAACCTATCCTTTTGCCGGAGAACCGTACTGGATACCTGAAACGGAGGCACAGGCCGGAACTAGCAAGCCTTCTGAAGCATTAGCGATGTCTGTTGTTCATCCCTTACTTCATCAGAATACTTCTGATCTATCGGGGCTGCGGTTTACTTCGATTTATAACGGGAACGAGTTTTTCCTGAAGGATCATGTCGTGAAGGGATCGCCAGTCCTGCCTGGAGTGGCTTATCTCGAAATGGCGCGGGCGGCCGTCGAACAAACGGCTGGGGAGATGCTGAAGAAAGACCGCACGGGAATACGGCTTAAGAATGTGGTTTGGGCCCGGCCCATTGCGGTGAGGGATAAACCCGTTCAAGTCTATATTGATCTGTATCATGAAGACAACGGCGAAATTGCCTACGAAGTATACAGTAGTGAACAAGAAGCTGCCAGCGAAGCGTTCCTGCATAGTCAGGGAAGTGCGGTATTATTCAGCTTGGATGATCATGCAGCGCTGGATATCAAAGCACTTCAGGCTGAATGTAATCGAGATGTCATCTCTTCAAGGCCGATTTATGAAACATACAAAGCCATGGGCATTCATTACGGTCCGGCTCACCAAGGGATACAGGAAGTCTATTTAGGAAATGGTCAGGCGTTGGCTAAGCTGTCCCTTCCGGCTGTGGTTTCCGAAACAAGTCAATCGTTTACCCTGCATCCCAGCTTGATGGATTCGGCTCTGCAAGCAACGATTTCTATGATGATGAGCTCAGATCCTGCATCGTCCGCTGCGTTGAAAGCGGGACTTCCGTTCGCACTTCAGGAACTTGAAGTATTGGGCCGCTGCCCATCCGAAATGTGGGCTCTGATCCGGTACAGCGAGGGAAATAAAGCAGAGAGTAAAGTGCAGAAACTGGATATCGATTTATGTGATGCTCAAGGGAATGTGGTTGTAAAAATGAAGGGCTTTTCAACCAGGGTGCTTGACGGTGAAGTGAAGTCACAGGGCGTTTCAGAGACGCCTGGTACGCTTATGCTTGAGCCGATCTGGAGGGAGCAGCCTGTTCCTCGGATAGTAAGCGCTCAGGGTTATGCCAAACACCTGGTCTTCCTGTGTGAGCTCGGTCTGGACTTGCAGCAGAGTTTGAACCGACAGATGAGTCAGGCACGCAGTATAACGATGGAATCGTCTCAGGAACGAATGGAGGATCGGTTTACAAACTATGCCAGCCGGATATTTGAAGAAATCCAAGCTGTCCTGAAAGAGAAGCCGAAAGATAAAGTTCTGATTCAGGTTGCATCTCTATCACAGCATGATCGGCTGCTGTTCTCGGGTCTTTCGGGATTGATGAAGGCAGCACAGACGGAAAACTCCAAGCTGGTATGTCAATTTATCGAAATAGAATCAGGATCGATCGAAATGATGAAATGGGCTGATGTATTCATGGAAATAGCCACCATCCATTGGATCAACGCATCCGATATCGGGACGGTAAACGTTGGATTGCCGGATGGGGCGAGCTTCATGCCGACGGTCAGGAAGCGGTTGCTCCATGGAAAGACCGGGGCATCTACCTGATCACGGGTGGTGCTGGGGGTCTGGGCATCATTTTTGCCAGAGAAATCATGAATAAAACCAGAGAAGCCGTGTTGATTCTTACCGGACGTTCGCCTCTGCACGCGGGGATGCTAACCGAACTGGAGGAACTGGGTAATCGGGGTGCAAAGGTGGACTATAGACAGGTGGACGTGACGGACAGGCAGCAGGTTTCCGCCTTGATTCAAAGCATCCATGATGAATATGGACATCTGAACGGCATCATTCATGGAGCGGGCATCATCCGGGACAATCTTATTCTTAGAAAAGACGTGGCAGAGCTGCAAGACGTGATGGCCCCAAAAGTAAAAGGTCTCTTAAATTTGGATGAAGCCAGTAAACATATTCAACTGGATTTATTTATTGCCTTTTCTTCTGTGGCCGGGGCGACGGGAAATCCGGGCCAGGCTGATTATTCTGCCGCCAATGCGTTTATGGATGCCTTCTCGGAGTATAGAAACTCGCTCACCGCATCCAAGCAAAGGCATGGACGAATGTTATCCATCAATTGGCCGCTGTGGAAAGAAGGCGGCATGCGTGTCGGCGAGGATGTTGAGAAAATCATGATGAAGAGTTTGGGCACCGTCCCTATGCAGACCTCTGCAGGAATTCAAGCGTTGTATCAGGGACTGGCTTCGGGAAGAGATCAGGTTCTGGTGATGACAGGCATGATGTCACGAATGAAACCTAGAATGCTGCCTCCAGCAACCGCGATCAGTCCAGCAACAGCCATCACTCCACAGCCGAACATGACGGCTTCCGTCAAACATGAAGACGGCACCCTGCGGGATAGCGTAGAGACGGCATTGATGCAGAACGTGTCCAAACTATTGAAGGTTAAGCTGGAAGATATCGATATTCAATCGGAACTCAGCGAGTATGGATTCGATTCGATCTCGCTTACGCAATTCGCCAATATGCTGAATGATGCCTACGGCCTTGAATTGACACCGACCGTGTTTTTTGAATATACGACGCTGGATAGTTTTGCCGAATACTTGATCGCGGAACATCCGGCTGCATTTGCCGCAGAGAATCCATCCGACGTTCAGTCGGACGTTTCAGAGGTTCAGACAATAGAGGTCGAGAAGGAAGCTGTGACTTCCATCAGAAAATCGCGCTCCGGGTGGGCACCGAAAGTGGTCCATCCTGTACTGCAAGCGCAGGTTTCTCAAGATTCTCAAGACACCCCTTCCGAATCTGAGCCGATTGCAATCGTGGGTATCAGCGGCCAGTTTCCGATGGCACAGGATGTGAATGAATTCTGGAAGAACATCGTGGAGGGCAAGGATTGTATTACGGAAATACCAAAGGAACGATGGGACTGGAGGGAGTGCTTGGATGATCCTTCGGAGGCTAACGGGCATACCAGTTTACAGTGGGGAGGCTTCATTAAAGGCGTGGAGGAATTTGATCCGTTATTCTTCGGCATTTCTCCGAGGGAAGCCGAAATTATGGATCCCCAGCAGCGTCTCCTGCTGACCCAGGTTTGGAAGGCGGTTGAAGATGCCGGTATAGCGCCGAGCAAGCTGTCGCAAGATCCTACGGGCGTATTCGTAGCCGCAGGTCCCGGCGATTATATGAACATTACTTCGATTTCGCAAGGGAATCCTCAAGCGATGACAGGGGTAGTTCCATCCTTGATTCCGAACCGCATCTCCTATGCCTTAAATTTGCAAGGGCCGAGCGAATATTATGAAACCGCTTGTTCCTCAACGTTGGTAGCCTTGCATCGTGCAATTCGCTCGATTCGCAATCAAGAATGCGAACAAGCCATTGTCGGTGCCGTAAACTTGCTGATCTCTCCCATAGGCTTCATTGGTTTTGATGCCATGGGTTACCTTAGCCCAGATGGACGCGCTAAATCTTTTCAGTCCGACGCAGACGGGTTCGTGCGGAGCGAGGGGGTTGGTGCGATGATCATCAAGCCTTTGTCAAAAGCGATCAAGGACAATAACCTTATTTATGCGGTAATCAAAGGAACAGGCGTAGCCCATGGGGGCAAGGGGATGTCATTGACCTCTCCCAATGCTGCAGGCATGAAGGCAGCGATGTCCCAAGCCTTTAAAGGCTCGGGAGTCCATCCCCAGACGATATCTTATATCGAAGCGCATGGCATTGCATCCCCAATGGCGGACGGCATTGAAGTGAATGCTCTGAGATCGGGATATCAGGAGATCTCGTCATACGCCGCTCCGTCTTCAACCGAATCGCCTCGGGACAATGTTTGTTATATCAGTACCCTGAAGCCTGCATTGGGTCATGGGGAGGTGGCTTCCGGTATGGCTTCGTTGATCAAGGCCGTACAGGCGATAAGGCATAAACTTATCCCGGGGGTGGTCGGATTTACAAGGCCGAGCGAACATATTTCGCTGGAGGGCAGCCCGCTGCGAATCTCTGCAGAGCATCAAGAATGGGAAGCCTTAACCGGTGTTTACGGGAAGACGATTCCACGGCGTGCAGCGATAAATAGCTACGGGATCGGCGGCGTGAATGCGCATGTCATTCTGGAAGAGTATATTCCTGCAGATGAAGAGAGCCCTCGGGATGACCCTTCCGGTGAGCCTCAGATTATCGTGCTGTCGGCAAAAAAACCAGAGCGTCTAGAAGAATATGCTTCGCAGATGCTTGAATACGCAGAACGCCATGCCGGATGCTCATTAAAAGATTTGGCATATACCTTACAGGTCGGAAGGGAGCAGATGGAGTTCCGTTTAGCCTTTGTAGCCAGCAGCAGGGAGGAGCTGATCCTCGGTTTGAAGTTATTCCTGAAAGCGTCACAGAATCATTCCGGGGAGCGTGCATCCAATCTCGTCATTTTCACGGGAGATGCCACCTTCTCAAGCTCCAAGACGGATGCAGATGCGGTTCAGGCGCTTTTTGCAGCCAACGACTTGGCCAATATCGCTTCGCAGTGGACAAAAGGCGGGAAATTCCCTTGGGAAGGGCTCCATGCAGGAGAACGAGTCCATCGATTGTCTCTTCCCGTTTATCCATTTGAGAAGAGAAGGTGCTGGCCCAACCTTGACGATGTGCGTGAAACGGAAACCGATCCTTATATAAGCGGCCGAGTGAGTGAGATCGTATCGAGGATACTGGGAATGGAACCGGCCGAGTTGAATCCGGGCCTGCCGTTGGATCAATATGGACTTGACTCCATTCTACTGATGCAGTTGCTACAACAGCTCCAGAATCAGCTGGATCCCGGGGTTGACCTTGTCAAGCTGCAGGAGTGCAGGACGCTGCAGGATATTATCGGCATCATCGAATGGACGCCGGAGGAAGACAGACAGCACATACCCAAGCCGCATCATGAGTCTATTGCACCCGTCAATTGGCCGCAATTTCCCGAGCTCATCCTGCTTAACAAAGGAACGCAAGGTTTGCCCGTATTTTGGTTTCATGGAGGCTTGGGCGGCGTCGAAATGTACCAGAAGCTGGCGCTGCAGAGCGGGCGGCCATTTTACGGAATTCAGGCGAGGGGCTGGTTGACTGACCGTCCCCCATTAAAAGGGGTGGGAGCCATGGCCGCTTATTATGCCCATATTATTCAATCGGTTCAGCCCGTCGGTCCTTATGATTTGGGAGGATACTCCTTAGGCGGGGTTCTGGCCTATGAGGTGACGCGTCAATTGCAGGAGCTGGGGCATTCAGTGAATTCGGTCGTGATGCTGGATTCACCATACGGCAAGGAGTTCCAGCAAGGAGCCGTCTCAAGAACGACGGCCGTGTTGCAGGCGGTTAACCTGGCACTTGCTTCAAGGAATTTTGAGGAGCCGGATCAATTTATCCAGACGCTGATTCATAGGGATGAACTGGACTTTAATGTTGAAGAGTCGAAACTGCTCGAGCAGCTTATTAAGCTCGGCAATACACGCGGACTAACCAAGAGCGAGGATCAGATTATGTCCATGATCGAGGCGAATATCAAGATACAGCATGCTTACCAATTCGATCAATTTGCGGTAATGCCGCTCGCTGACCCTAATGCCGTAACCTGCTACTATTTCCGCAATAAGGGCGGCCTGATCTTCGGGGAGCTGGAGCCGTACTTCTCGACAACCGAAGATTCATCGGCTCTTGACCAAGCAACCTATTGGGAAGAGTGGGAACGCCAGTTCCCGGATCTGCACGTCATGGACATTGATCCTTCTAATCATATGGTGCTGTTGTCGGAAGCTAAATCGTATGAAACGATTTTTGCATTTTGTGAAGAGTTATATTCTGAGCATGGCATAACCCAGGAGTTTCTCCGCAAGTTTAAAGACCTAACGAAAGATTTACACGGAAGCAAGGTTTGAACAGATCCCGGCTAAGCTGTGATACAAGGCGCTTAGTCGGGAATTTTCATGCCCTATGCGAAAGGAAGGACAATGGTTAATTACGAAGTGTTTGCACTACGAACGGTCTCGCTCCCCTATATTAATTATTGTTACATCGTTTTGGACAAAAGCAGTCGTTCTGCCTTGTTAATCGATCCTTCGTGGGAACTCGATGCCATTCTGGGCAAGCTGAACGATATAGATGCAGACGTGAAGGGAATTATGTTGACGCACTCCCATTATGATCACGTGAATTTAGCACTGGTGCTGACGGAGATCTTTGAATGTGATGTCTTCATGTCGAAGGCGGAAATCGAAGACTACGGATTCCATTGCACAAACCTGGTAAGCGTATCGGATCAAGAAGTCATCTTCATCGGGGAAACAAGAGTCACTTGCCTGTGGACTCCCGGGCACACCTCGGGCAGCATGTGTTTTTTGCTTGAGGACTGTATTTTTACAGGGGATACTTTATTTATAGAAGGCTGCGGAGCATGTAATTTTAGAGGCGGTTCAGCGAGGCGATGTTTGAGAGCGTTCAAAAGATTAAATCGTTGGCAGCTCTGGACTTGCGCGTGTATCCCGGACATTCCTACGGGGCCGAGCCTGGGCAGGCCATAAGCAAGCTGCACGATCTGAACATCTACTTTCAATTGAATTCGCGTAAGCATTTTGTGGATTTCCGAATGAGGCCGAATCAGAAAAGCGTCTTTAATTTTCAATGACATGGGAGTGAATGAAGGTGGGGAAATCCATCGTATTTTTGTTTTCCGGGCAAGGTTCACAATACTACCAGATGGGCAAGGATTTATTTCGGGATCAACCGGTGTTCCGTCACTGGATGCAGCATCTGGACCAACATTATTATGGGATTACTGGGAACTCGGTCATCGACGAGCTGTACGGTAAGGATTATCCAATAAGTCAACCGTTTGATTCATTGCAACTCACGCATCCCGCTATATTCATGATCGAGTATGCCTTAGCTCAAGTATTCAAGGAGCAACAGATCTACCCCGATTATGTACTAGGCACCAGTCTGGGCGAATTTGCGGCTTGTACGGTTGCCGGAGCGCTGGATTACGCTTCCGCATTGGAGAGTCTGGTCGTGCAAGCAGATATCATTCAGAACCATTGTGAACCCGGAGGCATGATGGCTATCCTTGATCAAGTGTCGCTGTTCCATAACGAACCGGAGCTTTATCGGAAGTGTGAGCTGGTTTCCGTTAATTTTGACACTCATTTTGTCGTTTCAGGAGGAGCAGCAGGCCTCTCCGAAGCGGAGTCTTATATCAAAGCTCGTAGAGTAATGTATCAGCGATTACCTATTCATTATGCTTTCACTCTAAATGGATCGATCCTGCCGGAGCGCCATATCAGCGTTATGCAGCCTCGTGTTCCTTAAAGTCTCCTCAATCAGCAGTCATATCATCTCTAACGGGAGGAAGCTGCGCTTCTTTTGAACCTGCATATTTATGGAATGTTGTGCGAGAACCAATCCGGTTTCGCGAGGCTTTGAATTCTTTGTTGCCCCTGGAGGATAAGATTTTTGTGGATTTGGGACCAGGGGGAACCCTTGCAACCTTCATAAAGCACAATCATCCATTATTTGTCCCGGACGGAGTCCAGAGCATCCATACCGTGTTGAGTCCTTTCCACAAGGATAAGAGCAGACTGGAGCAGGTTATATCCAAAATAAAAATGGAGCGGGTAACGACATGATTGCAGAGCGCGGCTCGGTGTCGAAACCGATATTATTTTGCGATTGCCCGAGAAATAATGAACACGCTCAAGCTCAATAATCGTAATGGACGTAAAGCAAATCAAACAACAGCATATCGGCATTTTATGAAGACGGGGGCGACAATTTTGTTGCCCCGTCTTTTTGGCGTTATCGCACTAAAGTTGCAGGCACCCCTCCTTTTCAACTAATATTTAGAGAGGGAACAGAACGATCGAGTCGGAACGACTCTGAATCACACAATCGAAAGGAAGTATCCCATGAATTCTTTGCAAATCGAACAGCTCAAAATCATTCGGAATGAAATTACCCGATTTATGATGAAATACAAATTCGCATTAGATGAGATCGAAACCAAAATGGAAATATTGAAAGAGGAGTTCCAGGCTCTTCATGATTATAGCCCGATTGAACATACGAAATCTCGATTGAAGACACCGGAAAGTATCATGAAGAAGCTGATTCGCAAAGGGGGGAATATATCCTTATCGTCCATTGAGGAGCAGATCAAGGACATCGCGGGCTTGCGAATTACATGCTCCTTTATATCCGACATTTATAAAATTAGCGAAATGCTCCAGAATCAGAGTGATTTGACGGTTCTTGACGTAAAGGACTATATCCAGAATCCTAAACCGAATGGTTATCAGAGTCTGCATCTGCTTGTCCAAGTACCTGTCTATTTCTCAGACCGGGTGGAGAAGGTATGCGTGGAAGTTCAGATCCGTACGATTGCGATGGATTTCTGGGCGAGCCTGGAGCATAAGATCTTCTACAAATACAATAAATCCGTTCCAGAACGGCTCCTGGAAGAGTTAAAGTCCGCTGCGGATACGGCGAATGCCTGGATCGCCAGATGGAGCAGTTGCATCTTGAGGTGCAGGCCATCAAAGATTCACATTCTGACGATTCACTGCTAGAGGACCTGAAGAGCATTCAGATTAACAACCGTAAATACCAGCTACCTGCTGGTTTGCTTGAAATTCTGAACGATTAAAAGAAATTGGATCGTAGTGGTTCATTCTTCTGTCACCGGGTATATATATCCTAAGTGGGAAGTGGAAGTCGATCATACCAGACGGAAAAGATGACGTTAGTCGGAAATGCCGAAAGGATGTAGATACCCATGGAGAACTTAATCTGGAATAGAGATGGCCCAGCCTGAAATATTCCGAAATGGTTAGCCTAGCAATTGCAAGATTGCATGGATTGAATGAACCGCTTCCCACTCCTTAAAAACTCTGTGAGCGTATGCTCGCGGAGTTTTTGTTTTTTGCGCAATAACTAATATAATAGAAGGTACAACATTTGAAATTAGAACCAAGAGACTTACATAGACTGAGGTGTACAGTAATGACAACTACCGTAGTGATTGGCGGAGGGATAACCGGACTTTCTACCCTATATTATCTGCAAAAAGAGCGGAAGCGTCAGGCGCAACAAATGAACTTGATCTTGATTGAAGCGAGCGAAGCGCTCGGCGGCAAAATCAGAACGGTGCATGAAGGCGACTTCATTATGGAGACGGGTGCGGATTCCATCGTATCACGCAAGAGCAACGTAGCTCCGCTGCTCGACGAGCTGCAATTAACGAGTCGCGTGGTATATAACGCCACAGGCACTTCGTTTATCTATACCGACCAGGGACTGAAGAAGATCCCGGAAGAAAGTGTATTTGGCATCCCGCTTAGCATGCAAGCTCTGGCTGAGAGTGAACTTGTCTCTGCCGAAGGCAAAGTTGAGGCTTTGAAGGACTATTATACGCCGAACAAGTCGTTCACGAAGACCGATTCGCTTGGTCATTTTCTGGAAGCGTTCCTCGGCAAGGAACTGGTCGCGAAACAGATTGCCCCGGTCATCTCGGGCGTATATTCAGGAGACTTGTATGAGTTAACGATAGCCTCCACGTTTCCGTTCCTGCTTGATTACAAGGATCAGTATGGAAGTATTATGAGGGGCTGGCGGAGAATAAAGCAAAGTATCTGGGAGCGGGCAACAAAAAGTTTCTGTCGTTCGATAACGGTTCGGCTGTTCTGATTGAAGCGCTGGAGCAGCATTGTATCAACGCGGGGGCAGAGATTTACACAGGGCGAATGGCGCAAAAGGTGGAAAAAACGGCTAACGGGTACGAGGTGCTTCTGACTGACGGCATAAAGCTTGAAGCGGATTATGTAGTGCTTAGTACGCTTGCATCAGCTGCGCAGTCGATCCTGCAAGATCCGCGGCTGGATGAGAATTTCGATCAGCTAATCACCAAATCACTAATCAGCGTATACGTCGGCTTCGATATTAAGGATAGTGAGCTGGCTTATGACGGGACAGGCTTCATTACGACGGAAGGTACGGATTTGAAATGTGACGCTTGTACCTGGACAAGCCGCAAATGGGAGCATACTTCGAAGAATGACCGGCTGCTCATGCGCCTGTTCTACAAGAGCTCGAATCCGAACTATGAACGCTTGATTCAGCTTTCGGATGATGAACTGGGACAGGTCGCGTTACGTGATATCAGACAAAGTCTAGGTATTACGGCAGAGCCCGTATCTTGTGAGGTAACGAAATGGCATGACAATATGCCGAACTATCATTTACAGCACAGACAGGTCGTAGAATCACTGGAACAACAGCTGGACACCTACTATCCTGGCGTCATTCTCGCCGGTTGTTCCTACTATGGTGTGGGCATTCCTGATTGCATTGCGAACGGTGAACAGAGTGCGCGGCTGGTTATGGAGCAAGCATCGAAATCTTGAATGAAGGAAGCGGTGGGTGATGATGACAACTTATATTGCGCTGCTCCGCGGTATTAACGTTGGCGGACATCATAAGATCAAGATGGCGGATTTACGTGCTTTGTTCAACAGCCTTGGCTATGATCACGTACAGTCTTATATACAGAGCGGCAACGTCTTGTTTCAATCATGGGAGAAAAAGGAGTCCCTGCATGAGCAGATCGAAGAGGCAATTCTGAACGAATTCGGTTTTTCAGTCCCTGTCATTCTGAGGACAGCAGGCGAAATCGAAGAAATCGTTAGTTCATGCCCATTTCCGGAAGAGTGGATCCTGGAGGCGGCAAATGCTTCGGAACATGAAAGCCTGTATGTTGTGATGCTGTCTGAACCTGCAACAGATGATAGACTAGCATTGCTTCAATCTTATGTGAATGATTATGAACGGATTGAGGTAGCAGGAGAGAATGCCTATCTGCTCTTCAGGGATAGCGTACGTCATTCGAAGCTGGCCGGTCAGCTCCATAAGCTGGGAGAACCCCAAACGATGCGGAATTGGAAAACGATGAACAAGTTGCTCCAGTTGGCCAATGGTATTCGAGAGGATGAGTAGCGGACTGGAACTAAATATAACGCTAAGAACAGATGGACACGTCGGTGCGACGATCCATCTGTTCTTTTTTAGCATGAGACTAGAGAAACTGGAAGCATAGCACCATGACGAGAGTACCTAACGCAAGCAGGACCGTCCCGGCAAACTTGAAGTATTTAATTCTCATGTACTGATCGCCGCCATCGCCTAAATTTTTGTATAACCAGGATTGTCGATATCGAATGAGGGAAATACCGATTGCAATCAGAATGACGGCAGCCATGAATCCGAAAGCGAACAGATGGACTACTTCTGATATACCAATCAGAAATAGTAAGATCCCAAAACCAATCGAAAGAATGCCTCCACGCTGCATCCGTAGCAAATCTACATCGGTCTGCTCCACATCCTCGGGAATTCTCGATAACCACCTCGCCCAATCCGAATCGGGTTCCTTGATCGTATGTCTGCCCAATAAAGCAAAAGCAACTCCCATAATAATCCAGAACAAAATCACCACTCCTTACAGATCTATTACGATACAAATCGATCCAGGGTTCCATCATATGTAAATCGGGATCATATAATCAACTTATGTGAAAGGACACCTCATCCTTGAATAGACCAAGCTAACTATGACTTATGGTGCTTGAGAAGCAAGTGTTTGCTGAAAGTATAGGTCTATTCTATCGTTTCTCACATTTTACATAAAGTGGTTTAAAAAGCGGCAGAAATATGCAATTATGAATCAGGGAGGTGATGAATGACTTGCTAGATTCACCTCATCCTGTGCCGGGTGTCAAGCACCAAGAGCGCGAGGATGTATAGCATGAAGATGTGAGGATTTTGTAATGTAAACGCTTTATTTTTGATTAGGCTATCCCATGGAGACCTGGAGAATTGGGAACTTGAGAATGGTACAACAAATCATTTCTAGGAGGTTTTCCATTGTCTAAGATCGTCTTAAATCGCTTTCTGATGTATTTCTTGATTCTTTGCATCGTTGCATCCGGTTCGCTTACCGTGGGCCTTGATCAAGCGTCAGCGCAAACAACGAAAGCACAGCCATTGGTACCCGAATTATTAATTACCGAGCTTGTACCTGATTCCACGAATGTAGGCACGGCCGATGGATATGAATTTATTGAGGTATACAACAATACCGATCAAGAGATCGATTTCAGCAATTATAAAATTCGCTACCGCTATCTCGAGAGCGATACGCTGTGGGCGCATGTTCCGGATAAGGTAACGATTCCATCCGGAGAGACGCTCGTATTCTGGATTATTAACGCCCAGAACGCGAAATCGACGATTGACGATTTCAATGGCAATTACGGCACGAATCTGACCGAGAATACGCAAGTTGTCAAAATATTCTCCGGCGGCATGTCCAACTCGCGTATGAGGGAGCTGCTGATCGTAACGAATACCGGGCAGCCTGTTGTGTCGGCCTTTTATAATGACGGGGAAGTTCAAAACGGTGAGGATCTCGGAATCTTCTACAAGTATCCCGAGAACGGCAGTATCAAGATGCAGCGTATCTCTTATCTGCAACATAAGGCAACACCAGGTTCATTAGCACATTCTATCGTACCTGATTCACCGGTACATATTGATACCTCGCAAGAGCCGACCGTTATCAATTGGACGGATACAACGAGCATTGCTCCTGGTGAAAATTTGGAGATTTCCGCACAAGCTCATGATCAGCGCAGGGTGACTACGCTGGAGCTCTCCTATCGAACGGATGGACAAGGCGATTATCAAACGGCACAGCTCGTAGGCGATGAACAACAAGGATATCGCTATACCATCCCTTACTTGGAGCTGCTCGGTAAGAAGGAACTGGAATATTTCTTTACCGTGTCCAATACGTTCAATGAGGTTGAGAGCGAGAAATATACCGTTGATCTGACAGGCGACGGCTCATCCATACGGCTGAATGTGGAGGAGCAGCAGACGGTCAGCGGAGTCACGTATCTTCGGGGTGCGGCCGATGGCGCCGTCCCGGCGGACCTGCAAATGACGGTAGCTGGTCAACCGGTTCAAGGAACGCCTGCGCTGGAATATGCCGCTTACTTCCTGTTTGAAGCGGACGGTATCGACGATGGCATTAACACGGTCACCGTCGGGAATGACATCCTGTACCAAACCGAGCCGAATATTGACGGGTATCAGACGATCGTGGCACCGATAGATCCGCAGTGGCTGACAGCAGGTCCTAACACAATCACGCTGCGTGCCGGCGACAATGACAAAACCTATTTTGACCACGATAAGCCGACCGGCAATCTGGACGACTTCAATGCCCGTAACATAAGACTGCTGCTTGGTGATGGAACGGTGATCACCGATCCGAACAACAATAACCCGTCCCAAATCTATGATCTTGGTGACGACGGACGCTTTTTGCCATTCGTGCCGTTCACCTTCGCAATTCCTGCCGACAAGTTGAACGCGGTCTCTTACGGCTGGGATACGGCGGGACTGGCCGACGGTCCGTATACGATCTCCTTGACGGCGGATAATCAGCCTGAGGTATCCGTTGAGGTACTGGTAGATAACAACGGACCTGAGATCGATATATCGCTGGAAGATGGAAGGACGTACAGGGACAACATCGTAATCAACGTCACTGCGCTTGATGCCGTATCAGACGTTGAGAACGTAACGGTGAACTTGGACGGCAAGCCGATTGCTGTGCCATTCCACACTTCTTCCGCAGAGCTTACCCCTGGTGAGCATAAACTAGAAGTGACGGCCGTCGATACACACGGAAACCGTTCGGAGAGAACGGTTGCGTTCCATACACCGGAGGAGCATCCGAACGCCCCTGTTCTCGTATCGCCAACTGATCGCGATTCCTTGAGTGGCCTGACCGCCGAGTTGAAGGTTCAGGTTAGCGATCCGACGGATGATCCGCTGGAGGTATCCTTCCATCAGGCCTACATGTATAACGCTCTAAGCATGAGCATGTGAGGATATACAAGAATGCAACGGATCAGGAACCGCCCAAGGAGCAGACGCCTGCGGGCGAGACGGAACTGACGAAAGAAGAACGGGTCTCCATCGCCGAATCGAATGATCAATATGTAACGGTGGATTCAACCAATCAGTTTCCCTATATTCGCTTCGAAGTAGAGCTCCAACATCAGGTTGAGCCAGGCGATCAGATCGAAGTGAATTGGGAAGGGCACACGCTTGAAGGACGCAAGGTAACGATGTATGGTTTTAATCATGCCACGAACCAGTGGACGGCGATCGCGAATCATATCGCGAAGTCGGAAGATGATTTTACGCTGGCTGGAGAATTGGCTGTTGACGATTATGTCCGTAACGGACAAGTGGACGTCATTGTACAGGATGAAATTCCTACACGCGACAAATATGACTACACGTTTGCCTGGGTATCGGATACGCAGTTCTTGACGGAACTTTATCCACACATTCAACAGCAGCAGTTCGACTGGATCGTGGATTCCATCGATGAGATGAACATCAAATATCTGTTCCATACCGGTGATATCGTGAATGATCCGACCGCGGAGTATCAATGGAAACGGGCGGATGAATACATGAAGTTGCTGGAGAATGCGAACCTCCCGCATGGCGTGCTGGCCGGTAATCATGATGTGGGAAGTTACGACTGGGATTATACGACCTACAGTCAATATTTCGGAGAAGCCCGTTATATGAATCAACCATATTACGGAGGATCATATAAAGATAACCGCGGTCATTATGACTTGATCTCGGTTGAAGGTAATGACTTTATAATGATGTACATGGGATGGGGCATTGAAGATGAGGATATTGCCTGGATGAACGAAGTGCTGGCCGAACATCCGGACCGGATTGCCTTCCTCAGTTTCCATGATTATATGCTGGCTAACGGCAATCGCTCTGCGATCGGCAATAAGCTGTTCGAACAGGTCGTTGTTCCGAACCCGAACGTGGTAGCCGTCCTTAGCGGTCACTACACAGGAGCAAGTCTCAAACAGGATAACCTGGACGATAACGGGGACGGAACGCCGGATCGGACGGTCTATCAGATGCTTGCCGATTATCAAGGGCATGCAGAAGGCGGCATGGGCTTTATGAGATTGCTGCATATAGATCAAGATCATAATCAGATTTATGTGAATACGTACTCGCCGTATAAGGACGAATATAACTATTATAAAGATGGTCGTGACGAATTTATCATCAATCTGGATCTGGAGCCACACGTCAAGCGAGTCGCAACGGATACCATCCAGGTGAATCATCTGAGGGCTGCAACGATTGGCGATATACAACAAGTGGCCAGCGGTTCCGAAGCGACGCAGTCATGGAGTGATCTTCAGCCTAACTCGGCCTATGCTTGGTATGCTATTGCCGAGGATGCATTCGGCGGAAGAACGGTGTCGGACGTCTGGACGTTCACAACCAATGAGCAGGGAGATTTAGCTGCTCCAACGAATCTAACGGCGTTAGAGGTGTCTTCAACGTCCGTGAAGCTTGGATGGGACCCGGTTAACACTGAACCAGGACAATCGATCCAGTATCATGTCTATCAAGATGGTGCACGAATGGCATCCGTAACGGATTCCGTATATGATGCGGGCGAGCTAACACCGGATACGAGATACGAGTTCTATGTCACCGCTGAGGATGAGCAAGGTCATGAGTCAGCGCCAAGCGAAGTAGTTGAGGTATATACCGCTGCGGAAGTGGACCCTGATGCACCCGTTTGGGGGACTGGCGAGTTAACAGCGGCCGATATATCAACGAATCAGGTAACGTTGGAATGGCCTGAAGCTGCTTCCAATGCTGGCGTGGAAGGGTACCGCATCTATATGAACCAGGGAACGGAGCCTGTGATTACTGTCACGAACGACGTATACACCCACAGCGTGACGGGTCTAGATCAGGGAACCCGGTATCATTTTACGGTCAAGGCTTATAATAAGGCAGGCGAGAGTGCCGGACTGCATAAGACGATAACGACTGCCATCGATCGCAGCGAGTTGACGGCGTTGATTGAAGCTGCACAGCAGAAATTGGATTCTACGAGGGAAGGGAACGCGCCTGGAGAGTATCCTGCTGTCGCAAGGACCCAGTTCCGTTCAGCGATTGCACTTGCGGTCTCTGTAGCGAATCAAGCCGATGCGACAGCGGATGAGGTCGAGTCCGCCCAACTGGCATTGGAAGCGGCCATACGAACGTATGCGGCATCTGTCATGCCGTATCCGGTAGATCCTCCGTCAACGAATCCGCCAGCGATGGAGACGGATTTCCGTTCGGGCAACGCCGGCTTGAAATCGCTGGAGATTGTCATTGATGGCGTCATTGCCGCCTTGACTCCGGCATTCAGCGAACAAATAACGAGTTATCGATTGGCTACGGAATCGTCATCGATTAAGTTGAGGTTCGACGTAGCACATAACGGAGCGAAGGTCATGCTGGGTAATGAGGTGCTGAATCCGGATCGTGAAATCGCTTTGAAGGAAGGCGATAACGTCCTTGAACTGGTCATCATCGCCGAGAACGGCAACAAGAAGAGTTATACGTTAACGATTCATCGTAAAGCAAAGGAAGATACGGAAGGGCAGAAGCCTGAGCCGCAACCCGTACCGGAGCTGGAGGACATCAAGGGACATTGGGCTACAACCGCCATTGAAGAGGCACTTACGCTCGGTATCGTGAATGGCTATCCGGACGGTTCATTTAAGCCGGATCGGAGCGTGACGCGTGCCGAATTTATCGTCATGATGGCCAAGGCGCTGCAAGGAACAGCGATGAATGAGCTTTCATCAGACTTCAGCGACTCTGAAACGGTCGGTGCTTGGGCGAAGAATGCGTTGCAGTGGGCTTTGGATGAAGGGATCGTGAATGGCTATCACGATAACAGCCTCAGACCGAATCTTGTGGTTAACCGGGCAGAGATGGCCGTCATGATCGTGAGATATTTGGGATTAACCAGTCTTCAGAGTGAGACTGGGTTCCGCGATCAAGACCAGATTCCAGCTTGGGCATCGAAGGAAATAACAGCGGCCGCCGAGAACGGGATTGTAAACGGACGTTCGGGCAATCGATTCGCACCTTCGGAAGTTACGACACGGGCCGAAGCGGTCATGGTCATTCTTCGTATGCTAGAGCAAGTACAGAAGTAATGTAAGGCGAGTTTGAAACAGGCACCCGCTTAAAGCTCATGCTTTAGGGGGTGCCTGTCTTATGTCAATACATCGGCCAGCCCTGGGCTTCCCAGTTCAGGTCATTGATCAGCTTTTGTTCGTCCATATTGTTATATCCGTTTCGAAAATCGTATTAGAACGAAATCAAACCCATTGTCCCGCACGGAATACCGGTTCAACCGTCCCGTCGGGTAGTTCTCCATCAATATCCAGTTCGGCGGAGCCCATCATGAAATCGACATGGGTCAAACTTACATTCGCGCCCTTAGCGAGCAGTTCTTCCTTGCTCATCTTAGTGCCGCCCTCGATGTTGACCGGATAGGCGCTGCCCAGTGCAAAGTGACACGAAGCGTTCTCATCGATCCCGGTGTTGTAGAACACCCGATTCAGCTGAGAAATGGGGGAGTTGTGCGGAACGAGTGCCATTTCTCCGAGATAAGAAGCGCCTTCGTCGGTTTCAAGCAGCGTGGTCATATGCTCTCTGCCGGATTCGGCATCGTACTCGGTGACCTTACCGTCCTTGAATGTCAGCTTCAAGCCTTCAACCAGTCGTCCATTCAGGTTTAACGGCAGCGTGCTCGTCACGGTTCCGTTAACGCCGGTACGGTGCGGCATCGTATAAATCTCTTCGGTTGGCATATTGGCTACAAAATATACGCCTGATTCGTTCTCATCACCGCCGCCAAGCCATTGATAACCCTCAGGCATCTCGACGCGCAGATCCGTACCCGGAGCACGATAATGGAAACTCTTGTAGCGTTTCGCATTCATGGCGTGCTGGCGCTGCTTCAATTCGCTGATATGATCGCGCCATGCGGCCACAGGATCATCGCTGTGGACACGGGTCATCTGGAAGACGGCTTCCCACATTGCCGGCACCCGTTCTTCTTCCGGCAGGTCGGCATATACCTTGTTCGCCCATGCCCGGGTCGGAGCTTTGATAAGCGACCAACTGATCTTGTTGTTGCGTACATAGACTTGATATTTCTCATTAGCCACCGCCGCTGCTCTCACCGCCGTCGATACTTTGGTTGAATCAATGCCGCGGAACAGTTCCGGGTCAGGTACCTTAATCCGCAGGATGGCGCCGCCGCCTTCAGCGAGCTGCTGCATCGTATCGGCTTGCCATTGCGGGTAATAGCCGAAGGAGTCGTCCGGAGCTTTCTCGTATCGAATGCGGGTAACGGCTTCGTCTTCCCAGTCGACTTGCACGTATTTGGCACCGGCATCATAAGCCTTGGCGACGATGTGACGTGTTAACGCTACGGTTTCAATAGGAGCATTGACGAGCAGAACTTGGCCCGGTTGTATGTTAACGCCAACCTTGACAACGAGCTCTGCGTATTTCTCCAGATTTTTCTCGAAATTGTCCATATGTAGCTTTCCTCCATTTCAGATGTACATCTTATTCTATCATGTTCAGTTGCGACACTGCATACGAGAATACCCGGAGGTCTGTTGGAGGAAGAAAAAGGAGCTGTCCGATCTCGGATTAACCGCCTCGGCAGCCCCTTGCTCTTAACTCTTAATCGCGCCTGCGGCGATGTCCGAGATGAACTGTTTGCTAATGAACAGGAACATCACGATCAATGGAATCACCGCGAGTAAAGTTCCGGCTATGACCATGGAATAATCCGTGGTATAGATTCCGTTCAAGGACGAGAGAGCGACCTGAAGCGTAAACTTGCTCTCGTCGTTTAGAATAATGAGCGGCCACAGATAGTCGTTCCAGACTCCGATAAAGGTAAAAGCCGCCAGGAACGATAGTGCGGGGCGCAGAATCGGCAGCGATATGTTCCAGTACAGCCGGAAGAAGCCGCAACCGTCGATTTTGCCGGCATCCAGAAGTTCGGACGGCACGGATTCCGAGGCGTATTGACGAATCCAGAAGATGCCGAAAGCGTTCACCATGCCCGGTATAATGAGCGCTTTGAACGTGCCAACCCAACCGAACTGGGCCATGATGACAAAGGAAGGAACCAGCGAGAGTTGGGCCGGGGCCATCATCGTGGCCAGGAGCAGCACGAACAGCCATTTTCTACCCGGGAATTGGAACTTCGCAAACGTAAATCCGGCCAAGGAGTCGAAGAACAATACCAGAATCGTTACGGCCGAAGCGACAAACAGCGTGTTCCAGAAAGCACCAAAGAAATCGATGCTGCTTAGTACCCGTGAGATATTATCGAATAGGTGCGGTCCAAACCACAATTTTGGCGGATAACTGTAAATATCGGACGTGGTGCGGGTGGCCATGACCATAAGCCAGTAGAAGGGGAAAATCGACAGGAGCAGTCCGGCGATTAACCCAAAATGCAGCAGAATGGATTTCCATTTGAACATACGATTCACCCCTAATCAGTCTTTGGCTGGATTGCCTTGTACCATTCTCCAGTTCACGATGGAAAAGAGCGCGATCAACACGAACATGCCCCAACCGACAGCCGCACCATAACCAAAATAATTGTTCACGAAGGCTTCGCGATATAAATACAGCACGACGGTTAGCCCACCGCCGCTTACGCCGCCGTCATTGCCTACCAATACTTGCGGTTCCGTAAATATTTGCAGGCCGCCGATGGTAGATGTAATGACCGTAAACAAAATGATTGGCCGCAGGTTCGGAATCGTGATTTTGAAGAAGGACTGAATACCAGAGGCTCCGTCGATCTTGGCCGCCTCATAGAGCACAGTGGGAATGCTCTGAAGTCCTGCCAAATAGATGATGGCGTTATATCCGGCCCAGCGCCAGATCACCATGACAGAGATCGCGAGTTGAATCCCCCAGGTTTTGTTTAACCATTCCACGGAGTTCAGCCCGATCAGGTTCAATACATAATTCAGCAGTCCGTAATTGTTCGAGAACACAGTGCCGAATACGATGGCAACCGCAACGAGCGACGTGACGTTTGGCAGGAAATAACCGATGCGGAAGAAGGTGCGAAACCGGACGAAGGAAGCGTTGAGCAGGAAAGCAACGACGAGCGCAATGAACAGCATCGGGATCGTAGAGTAGATCCAGATTAACAGCGTGTTGCCAACCGATTTCCAAAACTCTGGATCGGTAAGCATGAATTGATAATTGTTCAGTCCGTTAAAGGTCATCTCGCCGATTCCGTCCCATTTCTGGAACGAAAGAAACATTGAGAATGCAATCGGGAACAAGCCAAACACCGCAAACAAAATATAGAACGGGGATATCGCCAAATATTCTTTGCGGTGTTTCCAGATCTGTGCTGTCAAACGTTCTTTGGACTTTTGGCGTTTCGGTAAGGGAGCTTTCTCTGTCGGTGTGTGATTCAGCATCGGATTACCCATGGTACAACAACCTCCTGTTTACCGTTGTTAAGTACATGATTGATGGAATGCTTAAGAATCTTCTTTAGTTACCGCAGCAGTTCTTTCTTGGATCTGGCAAGTGCATCTGCCCAAGCACGGTCCGGATTTTTCCCTTGTAAGCCTACTGATGTCAGCTCGCGTCCAACAATCCCGTTTATGTTGGCGTATTTGTCGCCGAAGAAGACAGATTTGACGTTCTGCGCCGATTCCGAGAAGACCTCACCGGTTGCTTGATTGCCGAAGAAGGGCTCTTCCTGTTTCATGATGGGTGTATCCAGAGACTTGGTCGCAGAAGGGAAGAGGTTGATATTAGTAAACGCTTCAACCTGATTGTCTGGATTCTGGATCCACGAAATGACATCAAATGCTTCTTGGGGATATTGACTATTATTCATAATGGCTAAGAAGGAGCCGCCATTATTCCCATCACCGCCAGGAGCCCTGGCTGTACGCCATTTGCCTTCCGTATCGGGTGCGGCATCCATCAGGATTTCCTTCATCCATACGGCACCGACGAAGGAGGCGACCCTTCCGTTGTTCATCGCGGCATTCCATTCGGAGGAGGAAGTTGTCACATTAGCGCTCAGTTTCATTTCCGCAGCTTTGACAGCGGTGTCCCAGGCGGGTTTCATGGACGAGTTCGGGTCTTCCCCGATAAACGTACCGTCTTCGTTGAAGTAGATGTGCTCGGATTGGGCGATATATTGGGTGTAGATGTTATTGATGTTGTCCAGCATTTTTACCTGGTCATTGAAGTGTTCCTGGAGCTGTTGCCCTGCTTCAAAATACTGGTCCCAGGTACCCATCTGCTCATGCACAGCCTCCGGATCAGTAGGAAGACCGGCTTCCTCGAATAAATCCGCCCGGTAGTAGAGAGCCGTCGGACCGGTATCGATCGGTAATGCCACCATGACGCCATCAGGGGATACGCCCAGATTCCATTTCCAATCCAGGTAGTCTGGTTGAATTTCTTCAGCTCCCAGATCATATAGATCGTAGAAATGCTCGGAGCTGTTGAACAGTTCCGCGACCCAATCATTAATGGCTACAATATCGGGTCCGCCAGAGCCAGCCGCCAGCGTCGTCTTGATCTTGGATCTGAAATCGCCACCAATCTTCTGGGCATTAATGCGGATGCCGGGGAACTGCTGCTCGGCCGCTTTGATTACTCCATCATCCAAGCTTCGATTCCAGTACCAGAGTGTAAGCGTTTTCGTCTTTTCCGTTGACGAAGGACCCGCACACCCGCTAATTACCATAATCAGAACCAGTAATCCCAAGCTAATCATCCTGTGCGTGTTCACGATTGTCAGCCTCCTAACATGGTGAATGTCGGTCAAACGTAATCTTATTTACTTACCAAGCACTTGTTACAAATATATGATTCAATTTACAAACCATTGACTATAAAATGAAACATTCACTTGTGAAGTAAATATTGACATATGAGACTTCAAACCTAATTTGAATTCAGTTATTATGGAGAGATACGAATGATTTGGCAAAAAAATTAATGGCTGAGGGGGCATTCACGATGAACACTTACCGAGAATTGCGTACACCTGTGCTGACCGGTCATCTTCGTGAAGATGTGTTTCGTTTTTTAAATGATCATCAGTGTCCGAAGACAGCAGATCACGTACTGAGGGTAGGCGATGAAGCGCGAAGAATCGCCACGCTCTATAGCGCAAATCCAACGGCAGCACAATTTGCAGGTTACCTGCATGATATAAGCGCTGTCTTCCCCAGTCATACTCGAGTGGAGGTAGCTCGCGAGATTGGAATCGATGTACTCCCGGAGGAAGAACAATTTCCGATGATTATTCACCAGAAGATATCGCAATTCATGGCGGAGGATCTATTCGGGATTACGGATACGGAAATATTGCATGCGATAGGCTGCCATACTACCTTGAGAGGGAATTCATCACGGTTGGACCGGGTGGTCTTCGTCGCCGACAAGATCGAATGGGATCAAGTTGGGTGCCCGCCATATTTAAAAACTATACAGGATCAATTACATAAATCGCTTGAACATGCCGCTTTTGCGTATCTTCAATATCTCTGGGATAGACGCGACTCACTAAGGGTTATCCATCCATGGCTGGCAGATGCATATTATGACTTAAAGGATATGCTGAGTCGAGATGAAAGGAGGCAAGGGTATGATAACGAGGATAGCATTAATCTCTGATATCCATGGCAATATTCCGGCGCTGCGGGCCGTATTGGAAGACATTAAGCGGCGTGGGGTGGACACCATCTATTGTCTGGGCGATCTGGCCGGTAAAGGCCCGGATGGGCATGTCGCGGTGGATCTGGTTCGAACGCATTGCCAGCAAGTCGTTCGTGGCAATTGGGATGATTTCATTGGCAAGGATACAACCGATACCGCGCTGCGATGGCAGCAGCAGAGGCTGGGCGGGGAGCGGCTGCAATATTTAGGCAACCTTCCCTATACGATTGAATTCGTGATGAGTGGCAAGCGCATTCGATTATTCCATGCATCGCCTCGCAGCGTATATGAGCGGATACAGCCTTGGGACGAGAAGGAGAAGCAGGCAACGCTCTTTCACGGCTCTGCTCTTTGCGCAAGCGAATACGTGGCGGATGTGGTTGGTTACGGGGACATTCATAATGCCTATATTCAACACCTGGATGGCAAAACGCTATTTAATACCGGCAGCGTCGGTAACCCGCTCGAACTGCCGGAAGCCTCATATGTCATATTAGAGGGGTACTACGAAAGCAAGGAGCCTGGACCGTTTACTATACAATTCATACGGGTTCCCTACGACAATGAACAAGCCGTTCAGGATGCAATTCAATCGGGCATGCCGTATCCAGATACGTATGTGCTGGAGATCAGAACAGGGAAGTATCAAGGTAAGAAATAGGAAACCCCACGATTGATCGGCATCATGCTAATCATTCGCAGGGTTGCTATGGTCGATTATTGTTCGTTCTCAGCATGTTGATCTGCATTCGGTTGCTGTTCGAACACCTCAGCTGCTTCCTCAGCAGAGAATTCGGTTTCGAATTTCCCTGGAACCGGCATTTGATTCAGCTTCGTGGTCTGAACCTCCGCTTTTGTCGGTTGGTTGTGGTCTGATTTGCTCATGATGGCACCTCCTTTATCAAGAAACGACAAAGTTATTCTGCCAAGAATGTCCTGTTTTTATGCAAAATACCAGCATTTGATCTGCTTCGACTGGATCAAATGCTGTTTTTCTTATCGTTACGTATTCAACGGGACTCGGGTAGTCTGCTATCATAGAAGAAGTATATTTTTTATAAAGAAGGATTGTTTCTGTTTATATACAAGAATGGAGTGATTGGCATGCATAAGTCCTATTCGTTCTATCCGCTGGGTGACTCCGCGGTTCTTGTTCAATTAGCCGAGAAGGTAAGCCTGTCTGTACACCGGCAAATCATTCGCCTTGTTCGGCAGCTCGCTCAGTACCCTTTTCCCGGATTTATTGAGTGTATCCCTTCATATACGACCGTTGCCGTCTATTATGATCTGGAGCAGGTCGGTCCAGCGGAGGGCTTCGATACGAGATATGCTTATATCTGTTCCTTACTGGAACCACTGCTGGAACAAGACGATTCCGAGAAGATGATGCCCGGCAACAGTGCCGAGATTATCGATGTTCCTGTGTGTTACGGCCAGGAATTTGGACCCGATCTGGGCTACGTGGCGGATTGGAATAAGCTGTCGGTGGAGGACGTTATTCGCATTCATACGGAGCAGGATTACCTGATCTATGCGATCGGATTCGCCCCGGGCTTCCCCTATATGGGAGGAATGTCAGAACTTATAGCTACGCCGAGAAAAGAAACTCCCCGACTGCAAGTTGCTTCAGGCTCGGTAGGTATTGCAGGGACACAGACCGGCATCTATCCAATTGAAACGCCAGGAGGATGGCAGATTATCGGCCGCACGCCGCTATCTTTGTTCCGAACGGATCATCGCCCTCCGACGTTATTGCAGGGAGGGCAATATATCCGCTTTCGTTCCATCGGCCGTGCGGAATACGAACGCTTAAAGGATGTGAGTAGATGAGCCTAAAGATTCTAAAACCGGGGATGCTCGCTACGATCCAGGATTTGGGCAGGTACGCGTATGGCAAGTACGGGATTATTGCGGCAGGCGCAATGGATGCTACGCGTGCCAAGTCGCAAATTGGCTGGTCGGTAACGAAACTGACGCGGCCGTGCTTGAGATTACATGGTCCGGTTTGGCGCTGGAGATTCAGACGACGATGTGGCTGTCCATTACCGGGGGAGATTTATCGCCGAGAGTAAATGGAAGCAAACTGCCGATGTGGCGTCCTGTACGCGTTAAGGCCGGAAGCGTCTTGAGCTTTCAGATGCCGATTACAGGATGTCGCGCTTATCTGGCGATATCTGGTGGGTTTCAGGTTGATCCAGTCATGGATAGTTATAGTACATACATTAGGGCTGGTATCGGCGGTTACGAAGGCAGACCGCTCCAGAAGGGGGATGTCCTACATACACGTCCATCCAATCTACCTTTAAACCCAAATGAAGACAGCCGTCTTGATGATGGCGATTATTATGCGGTACCGTGGTCGGTCTCCGCTGAGGATTATGCACTGCACAAGGAGCAACGGAGGGTGCGGGTGCTGAGAGGGCGCCAATTTGAGGATTTTGACAACCAGAGTCAGCAGCACTGGCTCGGCCAAGCTTACCAAGTTACACCGCAGTCGGATCGGATGGGCTACCGTTTATCTGGTTCACCTTTGCAGTTGATTAGCGCCAAGGAATATATATCCGAACCGGTATCGCTTGGAACCGTGCAGGTTCCTGCCGATGGGCAGCCGATCATTCTGATGGCAGATCGACAGACGCTGGGAGGTTACCCCAAAATCGCGCAGGTGATCTCAGTGGATATTCCACGTATTGCACAGATTCCGCCTGGCGGCAGGCTGTTATTCGAGGAAGTAACATTAAGCGAAGCGGAATCATTATATTGTCGTCGCAGCCGGGAGATGCGTGTCATGGAGTATATGATCAGGCTTAAATTGAAGGAGGAAACAGGATGGTTGTCGTCGATCTGAACTGCGACATGGGAGAGAGTTTTGGGAATTACGCGATAGGCTCCGATACCGAGTTGCTGGGCTTCATAACATCCGCGAATATTGCCTGCGGCTATCATGCCGGAGACCCTGCCGTGATGCGCACAACTGTTCAAGCAGCAATGGCAAGCGGCGCGGCAGTCGGCGCACACCCGGGACTGCCTGACCTTGCAGGTTTCGGCAGAAGGAAGATGGAAATTACGCCACAGGAAGCGCACGATATGGTTACCTACCAGATCGGAGCATTGATGGCGTTCGTTCAACAGGAAGGTGGTACACTGCATCATGTTAAGCCCCATGGCGCTCTGTATAACATGGCAGCCGTATCAAGACCGCTGGCAGATGCGATCGTCGCGGCTGTGCAACGAATCAATCCAGCGCTGATTCTATACGGGTTAGCGGGAAGTGAATTGATTATAGCGGGTGAAGCGGCCGGACTCTGCACGGCCAGCGAAGTATTCGCGGATCGAACGTATCAAGACGATGGGACGTTAACACCAAGACAGCTTCCGGGTGCGGTAATAACCGATTTGGAGCAATCGCTAAACCAAGTATTGCGCATGGTGAGAGACAAGACTGTGATTACGCTATCCGGTTCAATCATTCCGATTACAGCGGACACGATCTGCATTCACGGGGACGGTGCACACGCCTCTGTGTTTGCAAAGACGTTACGTATCCGGTTAGAGCATGAAGGGGTGCTTGTCCGCGCCATGTCTTGATAAAAAGATATAGGAGATGTGAACATGAAAAAAATACTGGTATCCGGTTTTGAACCCTTCGGTGGCAGCTCCATTAATCCGACCGAGCGTTTGATTCATGACATTGCAGAATATTCCTTTCATGAAGCGATGATAAGGACGATCCTGCTCCCCGTTAACTATGATGAATGCGCGAAGATCCTGTTGCAAGAGATGAAGGAGTATCGGCCAGATGCTGTGATTGCTTGCGGAGTTGCAGTTGGGAGAACGGCGATTACGCCGGAGCGGATCGCGATCAACGTAAAAGATGTACCGACCGAGTCAACCGTTGCCGATAATCGTGGCGCAAGACCACAGGATGAACCGATCGATTCGAAGGGGCCGGACGGAATATTCTCGTCCTTGCCGATCCGCGCCATGGTCAACCGGTTAAAGGAAGCGGGAATCCCGGCAACCATATCCAATACAGCGGGTACGTATATATGCAATAATACGATGTATGCTTTATTAAATGAGATACGCAGCGAGCAATTAAGCTCATTAGGCGGCTTTGTACATTTTCCTGCTTCTACGGAGATGGCGCTGGACAAGCCGACCGTGCCCACGCTATCGCATGAAATCATGCTGAAGGCACTGCACATCATGATCCAGACCACCCTTGATGAATTGAGATAATCCGATCGAAACCCCCGTCATTTCTGAGAAATTGACGGGGGTTCTTATATTTCATCGGAGGGATACGGAGTTCTTAGTCGACTTCATCCTCAATAACCGGAATGCAAGGAGAGAGGAAGGGATCAGGCTGCTCCGTTAGTTGACCGCGTGCCAGCACCATGACCCGGAATTCGTTATCGAGACCTTGGGCATTCTCATCATCTCTCGTGTAGAGGAGCCCGTATGAGCCTGGTGCGATCCGGGCGATCAATTGATACAACGAGGCGATCTCATCGGCCTCAGCGCCTTTGCGATTCGTGAAGGCGCCCACGTGCAGATAGTATGATCCATTCACTGCATTTAATGATAATAAACCGCTGCCCCAGTTGAATTCCGTAATCTTAAGCTGAATTTTCTGAATGATTGTATCCAGTTGCCCTGCATCAACTTCAGCAGGACTCTCCTGAATCGTGGCCCAGCCGTGAAATTCATACATGAATGCTCACTCCTCGTCGTTATAATGGATCGGTATCGATATGGACGTCTATTCCATATCTTTGGCTGTATTCATGTAATTTGTCAATGACCGATTGGGCAGGCTCCCCTTCAAAATGGTAATACACCTTTTTGCCGGTCTGCTCGGCAGCTTCAAATGTTGCCTTCATCTGGTCGCGAACTTTCTTGTTCACCTGCTGCAGGGCAGGCTTGGTCTGTGCGATGTATTCATGCTTATGGCGTCAAATTCACGGCCGATTGGATCGGAATCAAACTTCATTCTGGATTCGCCACCAACCGTTCGGCAAGCGAGTCCGCAGCGGCATCCGGTTTGTTCACCTTCTGCAGCTCTCCGGAATATCGCGGGATTTCTTGTGGTGTGCTGCCGGAGTCATCTGACTTCTCATCGCCTTGCTTATTGTCATTGGGTCGTTCCTCGTCCGGTTTTTTCGCATTCGGTTGAGCAGTATTTGGCTCATCCGGTTTATGTGTTGATGGGGTATCCGGTTCACGGCGTGATTTCCAGCCGATTTTCTCGGAGAGGGAATTCAGCCACTTTCTAGCTTGCGGCCCCAACTTCCTAGATAGCCAGTCGAATCCTTTGCCTATCGGAATGCGGCTAAGCAGGACAGCAACTACGACAGCGGCCGCGTTCTGAGGCGATAAGAGTTTCTTCGGGTTCCGAATATATCCGGCGATTTCATGTCCACCGCCGGCGATGCCCGCTCCGGTCAGTGCAATGCCTAGTGCCGGCCAGAAGCTGACGAAGAGCAGGGATAAGGCGAAGGCACCGATAACAAGGCCAGCTTGTTCCCAGCCGCTCAGACGATCCCACCAATTCTGAAGGGAGTCGAAGAGGCAGGCGAAACAAGAAGCGTCGTTTGCCAGCATCCTGGTGTTCAAGTTGGATAATAACGCGGCAGCCAGGAGCAGAAAGCCGATAGCACCCAGAATTGCGATGCGTCTTCGTACCTTCTCCTGAACATGTTCCCTTTGAGTAGCGGCTTCCTGGTTCCCATACAGGATCGAGTAGCCCAGCTCGCGCCGATCGCGATAAAAAACGATGAGGTCAATCAAACGTTTACGGTCTGTAAACAGTTTGGTTATCATGTGCCATAGTTCCGTCATCGGATTTATGATGGTTTCGCCTCGAAGAAAGGGCAGCCGTTCACGGACACGGTGCAGATCCAGTAGTCCTTGAGCAAGCCTGCCATGAGCAGCAGAAGGAAGAAACCTTCGGTTCGATAGCCCTCGCCGGTCCATTCATGTATGGTCAGGATCCAGTCTGGCAGGCGATTCTGACCATTCCAGGCAGCATGATTGAGGATCGCCCAGCATAACAATAGTGCGGGGAAGACGTAGACCCAGCGAGTGAGACAGCTGGTGTAACGGTAAGCGATGCCGAATCCGAGTGCTATCATGGCACTATGTACAGGATGAGTTACGTTCATCATGGTCGGAATGAAACTTTCTTCGAAGTAACCCGGGAATAGATCGAACAATTCCCAATGCAGCGTCTTGCCCCCAAGAAAAGAAACTCCGTAATGGCTCTGAGTCAAGCGCCTCGATAACTCTTCTGCGAATTGAAATCCAATACCCGGTGCAGCGCCCAGCAGAACATAATCACTTAGGCTGAGCGAAGTAGCTCTTCTGGAAAAGAATAAGAATAGTGCAAGTGGAAGTAGTTTATAAACTTCTTCGATAATGGGCGTCATAACGGCAAAAGACCAGGTGTCGGTTGTTTGTCCACCAAATATCAAATGAAGTCCTTGCATCGTCCAGTTGGTTAGGGGAATGACCACAAGCACACCGGACAGGACAAACAGGCTGACCTGTTTCCAGGTCACCGTCTTGCTTGGCACAGGAACCAGAATTGCAACACCACGTAAAGGGACCACATATATTGCAAGAGCATCGTACGCGATTCTTTGACCAGCATGAGACTTATCACAAGCACGACAAGGGACAGCCAGGAAAATAGATGATAGGTCTTGACGATAAATGGATATTTCTCGATCCATGCGCTCCATACACGATGCACGCTTTCGAACGCGTCCCTGGTTCTCGTTCGAATGATCTTCATTGAAGATAAAATGGTTTTCGCCCCCTCACTGAATGCGCCTCGAAATACCAATCGAACACCATGGACAGTTTGCTATATATTTACACAAATGGTCTTGAAGAGAAACAATTTCTCGACCAGCATATGCGGCAACAGAGCAAGGTATAGCTTCTCAATATAAAAAAACTCCTCTAGTGTCCAGAAGAGAATATCCTGGAAACTCGAGGAGTTGTTGCGTCTTACTTATATTTAACCACGATGGCATTGCTGATTTGCCGGCCTGGTGTCGTGATGTAAGAGCCATTATAATACAGGCCGCTTGATGCCCCGCCATCGAGGTTCATCGCTTGATATGCACCGGCTTGTTTCATTATTTCAGCCAGCTGAGGAATGGTTGCCCCTCCGGTCGTTAACAATATCAGCTTGTGATCCTTCGTAATCCCGAGTGCGCTTCGCGCGCCACCGCCTGTCAGAATCTTCGGATCTTTGAATCCTTCCTTCTTCACGTCCAAGGTCACTTTGCCATCCGTCAGTAATCGCGGACCGGCTTGCAGGGCCCCGCTCATACGTCCTGAATCGTACACCGCCTTGAAATCAAGCCCTGGTATCATCGAAGCCAGATTGTTGTGATCGTACGTGAAGATGGTTCGATTATCGCCTGAAGCTTTATGGAGAATATTTCCTTGGCTAATAAGATAACCATAGGGTGCTTTATAAGCCCCGGAGGTATAAGCGTCAAAGAATGTCCCGTTAATCGCAACTACCGCATTGCTTCGTTTGGCCATGCTGCGCAGATCTTCGACTTTGCCAGCTTTGTTGCCCGCCAGAACAACGTCAAGATTAACTTTGGGGTGAAGAAGCGAAACCGTTACGACGTTCGCTTGAAAAGAGCGAGACCCCACCTTAAACGTTTTGCGCTGAGAGGTAACGGGATTCGAATTACTCGGTATGAACTTCCCGGACAGAACGGGAAGCGTGTGTATGCTCGTACCGTCCGTCAGACTCACGGTTGCGCGGTTCGAGCCCCAGCTTGACTTGAACCCCAGGTATTGTTGAATGAACTGAAGAGGGACGTACGTACTGCCGTTTTCGGAGAAAGGCGCAGCTTTAAGGTTACTTTTTTGCCATCTACGTAAGCAGTTCGACTACCTAAGTTGAGGGTAAGCTGTGTATTCTCGCTGGAAATATCAAGCTTCTTCTCTGATGCTTTATAAGAGACCTTTACACCATCATAAGTCTTGAGTAGTCCTACCGGAATGAAGGAATGGCTGTTCTTATCCACATAGGCCATCATTTTGGGTGTGGCGGCAGATGCAGCATAATGCGGTGTCATCAGCGTGAACATAAGGATGACGGTGAGTGCAATGATTCGTTTCATGTTTCTTTCAAACTCCTTTGTTATGTATCTATTTTCCATTTCTTATGCCCCTTCTATATCGGCTGAACAGGACTATTTATTTAGGACTAAAGTCCGTGGATTAGAAAATCTGCTGTTAGAATCCTCGGAGAGTCTATTGACATATTACTCATTCTCTTATATGGTTAATTACATGAGTAACTAACCAATTATGCAATGAAGGTCATAAATGAAAGTGGTGACAAGTAAATGGCATTTCAGATTGATGACAGCAGGCCGATATTCATGCAGATCGCGGATAAGATAGAGGACGATATCATTGAAGGACGATTGCCGGAAGAGTCTCAGGTGCCGTCAACGAATCAGTTCGCAGCCTTTTACCAGATCAATCCGGCAACCGCAGCAAAGGGCGTGAATCTGCTGGTTGATCAAGGGATTCTGTATAAGAAGCGGGGGATTGGAATGTTTGTAGCGACTGGCGCTCAGCATGTGCTAATGGAGAAGCGGAAGACGGAGTTTTACGAACAATATGTTGTAACGATGGTGAAGGAAGCGGCTAAGCTTGGGATTACGAAGGATCAGTTATCGGAAATGATCCGCAGAGGGGAGCAGGGGTAATGAGCCAACCGGTTATTGAAGTCATAAATTTAACGAAGAGATATCATGATGCTACGGCCGTCGATCAGGTAAGCTTCCGAATTGAAGCAGATAAAATCTATGGGCTGCTTGGCAGGAACGGAGCAGGGAAAACTTCAATCATGCAGATGATCACTTCGCAGTTATTTGCAACGAGTGGAGAGATCCGGGTATTCGGTGAATCTCCTTATGAGAATTTAAACGTGATCGAAAGGATTTGTTTCATTAAGGAAGGTCAGAAATACTCGGATTTGTTTACGGTTCAAGATGTGATGATTGTAGCTTCCAAAGTGTATGCGAATTGGGATCAGGCCTATGCGGAACAGTTGATTGGGTTGTTCCGATTGCCAAGCAAACGCCTTGTTAAGCGACTGTCCAGAGGGATGTTATCCTCTGTCGGTATCGTTGTAGGCTTGGCCAGCCGGGCACCACTCACGATTTTTGATGAGCCTTATCTTGGACTTGACGCTGTTGCCAGAGAGATGTTCTACGATCTATTGATCGAGGACTACACCGAGCATCCGCGCACCATCATATTGTCCACGCATTTGATCGATGAAGTCAGCCGATTGTTGGAGCATATTATCGTGATCGATGATGGACGAATTCTGCTGGATACGGATACGGATGAATTGCGGGGACGTACGCATAACGTAATCGGGCATCAATCTGCAGTGGAATCGTTCATACAAGGCCGAGATGTTATTCATCAGGAAGCTTTGGGTTCAACGATTTCGGCTATGGTCATGGGAGGATCGGAAACCTCGATCAAACGTGAGGCTGAGCAAGCCGGCCTGGAAACAGCACCTGTATCTCTTCAACAGCTCATTGTTCAATTAACGAAAAACAGAAAGGTGGGGAACCGCTGATGAAAGGAATATCCAATGTACTGCAGATTCATCTAAGACAGAAGCTGACATGGTTCTATTTGCCATGGGCCGTCGTGTTATTCAGCTTTATGATCAACATGCTGGTGAGTGCATTGATTGGTGATGGGGCTTTCTATACGGGTGGTCTTATAACGATATTCGTCTTCATGTTTGTTACGGCGATGACGACGACGATACAGCTATTCCCGTTCTCCATCGGATTCAGTATTCGCCGAAGTGACTTTTTTGCAGGCACGTTAATTTTTATAATGTTGATCAGTATGATCACAGCGATTATCCTGTTGCTGCTTGGAGGTATTGAAGTCTGGACCGGGGCATGGGGCGACAGTATTTACTTCTTCCATCTGCCGTATCTCCATGATGGTCCTATACTGATTCAGTTTCTTATGTATGTCATTCTGCTCACCTCGATTTCACTGATTGGCGTGGGGATCGGGAGCTTCTTCTTGAGATTTAGGGGAATTCGAACGTTTATCATGCTTGCTGTCGTTGCTGTCATGTTGTCCGCACTCGCCTTAATCGCAACGAGTGGCGGCTGGTGGAAAGCGATATTCGATTGGTTTGCCGATAATACAGCGTTTCAACTGTCGCTTTGGTTCATTCCAATATCATTTGTAATTGCGATCTGTTCACGCCAGTTTTTGCGTAAAGCTACGGTATAACTAGGTAAAACGAACGCAGATCGTCTGGATTTAATCAGACGATCTGTGTTTTTTACGTTGTCGCTGGTTTTCTTTGCTGTCAGCCAAAGTGGTTCCTTGAAGATAGGATAGGAGGGGGTGCTTG
This sequence comes from Paenibacillus sp. JCM 10914, assembly GCF_001315105.1. GTDB lineage: Bacteria > Bacillota > Bacilli > Paenibacillales > Paenibacillaceae > Paenibacillus_AQ. Next base: position 382,537 of record NZ_BAZR01000002.1, read on the forward strand.
GGGGTGCCGATTTGCTGGGAAGTATAGATGCCCGAATGCCCGGAGAACAGATAGCTGATGATGCAAGCCATGAACATATATAAGGCACCCTCCCCACCGAATAACTCTATTCCCATGATGAAGCACGCGATCGGCGTATTGGTCGCACCGCAAAATACAGCAATGAATCCTAAAGCGGCCAGGAAGGGAGCCCCCAACGAAATCCAATCGGCTAACGCGTTCCCAAGCGTGGCCCCGATGGTGAACAATGGAGTCACTTCGCCGCCTTGAAAGCCAGCCCCTAAGGTGAGTGAGGTGAACAGGATTTTCCCCAAGAAAGCCAGTGGCGAGACTTCGCCAGTGAAGGATTGTTCAATCAAGGGCAGACCAAGCCCTAAGTAATCACGCGTTCCCAGGAGGTATACAAGCCCGATGATGATCATACCGCCGGCAGCACTCTTTATCATCGGATTTTTGAACAAGTAACTGTACCACCGCTTCAAGGAATGGGTGAGCTCGCTGAACAATCGACTGGTCAAGCCAAACAGAATGGAAGCCAAGATGATCTTAAGCACCAACGTCAGGCTAAGTGGCGGAATAGGTCCAATGGAGTAATGCAGGTGGCTGACTCCCCATAGAGATGTCGCTGTAATATTCCCGACCAAACTTGCAATGAATGCTGGTATTAAAGCCTGATGCGAGATTAGGCCGATGGCAAGAACCTCGAGTCCAAACAGCGTTCCCGCCAGTGGTGTACCGAATATGGAGCCAAAACCACCGCTGATGCCGCAGATCAGTAAAATTTTGCGATCTAGCGGCGTCACGCGAATGAGCTTGCCGAACCACTCCGATAAACTTCCGCCCATTTGAACGGCTGTCCCTTCACGCCCCGCAGATCCCCCGAATAGATGCGTGATCAATGTTCCCGCAAGTACCAGGGGTGTCATTCGCAGTGGAATGGCTTCGGTGCCGCCATGGATCTGATCCAGAATGAGGTTGTTGCCTTTGGAACTATTCTTGCCCATTTTATAATAGAGGTAACTGACGGCTGCACCCCCGAGCGGAAGCAAGAACAACAGCCAGGGGGTGCTTACACGCAGGGTGGTTACATAATTCAGACTATGGAGAAACAAAGCAGATGCACTGCCCGTCATGATCCCGACGATGCCCCCTAGAGCGATCCATTTGAGGAAGTAACCACCGAGCAGAGCAATCGGCCATCTTTCAGCAATATTCAGCCATTTCGTTCTCATCATTCGTTCACCCATTTCTGTTCATTCGCCGCTAACCTATATGTACACAAACAGACTCCTACCAGGGTAGCGACCTCTGGTAGGAGTCATTAGCTGCAAACAGCGGTTATGGCGAACTCCATCGCCTCATTTGATTGATATCATTGTAGTGGAAAGGATGCCCAGACGTCAAGGGCTGAAGGAATATGCACTACCCTTCAAGCATGACCGCCGTATCCATCAACGTATGTTCGGAGCCAACATTGCCTGGGAAAATGACATAGTACAGGCCGGGAAACTTGCTCTCCTCACCGGTGATCCATACCGGAATTCCTGGTTGAATCTGCCCTGCTACCGTTGCCCGCTTCACGCGTAGTCCCTTGGTGCCGATATCGCTTGAGGTAATCCCGCCTTTGGCGATGATATATCTCGGTCTGGCCTGTAATCGCTGTACAATGCTGGTAACCGCGTCCGAGATCTTCACCGATTGTTTCAGTTCTTCTTCCTTCATGCCTTCACCTAGATCCAAGCGTTCTCTTCTTGTATAGACTGTAACGGTCTTGCCAGCGGCAATACCGGTTTCCGTCTCTGTAATAACACGGTCAACTTCCGCTTGGAAAGCCTTGTCGTCGGTTACGAGGTGAACATTGAATTCAATGAAGGTGATGAAGTCGCATGTCATGAGCTGTTCAAGCTGCTCGGTTGTCTTTTTCACATGAGAACCGACCAGAATAAGCCCGCCGCTTCCGGATTGTCCGCCGACAACTTCCTCTTTACTGAGAAGAGGTCTATCCGTGACGCCGCCAATGACTTTGGTGAAGGTCGCTGCGGTTCGGAACAGAAACTGCTTGCCTTGTTTCATTGCCTTGACCAGCGCGATCGCAAATATTTTGACGTCCACGTCATCCGCTGCGTTCACGACCACTTTATTAAAATCGTTAACCTGCATTAACTGAGCGACAATTCCTTCAATATTCAGAGCGCGAAGGCTATCGAGCGTAATGTAGGTCGTGTCCGATGCTTTGAACGTTCCTTCGGATTTCTCTTCCACCCATTTTCCTAAGTCGGATTGGGTGTAGCCGAACGTTCGATCACGGGCGAACTCCGTTTCTCCCGCAGGCACGAGCTCTTCGCCGTATTGCACATAGTGAGTGTTATCGATCGTGAAGCGACCTCCCGCCTTGAAGAAAGGCAGGATGACTTCACCGTCGTAAGCGGCGCCGAATTCGTCCTCCAGGGTACGCTTTAACGTCTCCGTCTCGAGCGGGTAGTGACCGCGAAGGGTGGAGTCACCGCGACTGACAATGAGATAAGGCTTGTTATTCATCGCCATGGAGGCTTCGGCAGCGTGACGGGCGATTTCGCGATGGACCGCTTCGGTTTCACTGGCGATCAGGCCGCGTGAATTCGTCAGGATGAAGAACATCGATTGTTCCTCAGCGAATCCTTGCTTCATGGTATCGAGTGACCAATCGGTATAGACCGAGATATCATGTACGGTTTGCACGCCGGTTGGATCATCGTCGAGTACGATGATTTTATGATCGAAGCTTCGTAATTCTTCTTGTAGTTTAAGTTCAACCTCATTGCTGTCTACAGCAGGCAGTCGATCAAATACGTCTCTCGCCAATCTTTTTCCAGTATCCATTAGGTTTCAACACCTTTATCTGTATAGTAACTATTTATCTATTAATGATTGTGAATTTGAAGCAATTATAAATTTGCAGCTCTTACAATCCTGGCAAAATACCGCTGAACAGACTTAACACATAGACGGTAGCTAGTGCGGTTAAGCCTGCGATGAAGCCGCCAAGCGTCCAAACTTTCAGCGTCTGAGGCACCGTCAGTTTACCGAAACGATTCACCACCCAGAACCCGGAGTCATTCGGAAGGGACAGACCGATACCGCCGGCACAAATCGCCAGTCCAAGTAGAATCGGGGATACGCCCAAGTCCACAATGAGTGGTCCCATAATCGTGGATGTGGTAACTAGCGCAACCGTGGAAGAACCGAGTGATGCACGCAAAATCTGGGAGAAGATGAATGCCAGCATTAATACCGGAATGCTCCAGCTCTGCATCGTTGTAATCAGGTAGTCGCCAATACCACTATGGTTGATAACCGCACCGAAGGCACCGCCCGCTCCGGTAATGAGGACGATCATACCTGCCGTTGCGATCGCTTCCGAGTATAGCTTGTTGTAATTTTCGGCGATATACGGACGCAGTGCAATAATGGCTACCAGAACACTGATCAACAAGGCAATGTTCTTGTCCCCAATGAAACCGAAGAATGTCTCAATCGAAGTGCCGGGAACCAGCATTTTCGAAAAGGTATTCGCCAGAATGAGTACGATTGGCAGAGCCAGCATCCCGAAAGACAAGCCTGTGCTGATTTGTTTGCGTTGGCCCAGTTCTTCGTTCTCTATTGCTTCATCTTCAATCGTGGATTCCGTCTTCACACGCTTGCCAATAAACATGCCGTAGAGGAAACCGCCGACAAGTGTAGCAGGGATGGCACAGATGATGCCGTAGAGGATAAAGAGACCCAGGTCGGAACCCGTGTTCTCCGCTACGATCATCGGACCAGGCGTAGGTGCAATCATGTTGTGAGACGTGATCAAACCGATGCCAAGTGCGGTAACGAACGTTACGATAGAGATTCCTGTACGTGTAGCCAGGCTTTTCAATAGACCGCTCAAGATCACGAATGCCGCATCGAAGAAGACAGGAATGGATACGATGGTCCCTGAAACGGCCAGGCCGGCAGGCGAGTTCTTGATTCCGAAAATTTTCAGAAGTGAATCGGCAATTCGTTCGATAGCGCCGGAGGCACCGAGGAATTGACCGAAGATTACACCGAGGCCGATCAGAATGCCGACCCCGGTTAAGGTGCTCCCGAAGCCGGAAGTTACAATGCCCGGAACTTCCTTCAGCGGAATGCCGATGCCAATGGCTGTCACAAATGCAATGATCGTTAGTGCGAGAAAGGGCTCAACCTTCCATTTGATGATGAGTAGGAACAGCAAAGCTAATGCGATGATGAAGGCTGCGATTAGCATAGGTCCTGTTAACATGCGTCTTCCACCTTTACTTGTTTAATGTGCGGGTCATTTCCTGCAGATCTCTTGGATTCTTACTTACCGACTTCCACGTTCGCGAATTTCTCATAATATTTAACGATTCCCGCATGATCATGATCTTGCTTGCCTTCATCCCGCAGCGTTTCGAATATATGACGCACATGTTCGGTCAGTGGAAGGGAGAGCTCGTAGGCTTCTGCCGTCTCCATCACATTCGTTAAATCCTTCAGGTTAATATCCACGCGTCCACCAGCTTTGAAATTGCGTTCCAGAATCATGGGTACTTTGGCGTCCAGTACAGCGCTTCCAGCGAGTCCGCCGCGTATGGCGTGGTATAACTTCTCAATGTCAATTCCGGCTTTGGCTGCAAGTACAAGTGCTTCAGACATGGCTGCAATGTTCACATTCACGATGATCTGATTGGCCAGCTTCGCCGTGGCACCACTTCCGTTCGGACCGACTCGGGTCACATCCTTGCCCATAGACAAGAGGACAGGCTGAGCCTTGGTAAATGCGTTTTCATCTCCGCCAGCCATAATAGCCAAGGTACCGTCGATCGCCTTCGGTTCACCGCCGCTAACGGGAGCGTCGATCATCTCGATGCCACGTGCTCTTAGAGCATCTGCGATCTCGGTGGCGACGACAGGAGAGATGGAACTCATGTCGATCACAATCGATCCAGCTTTGGCGCCGTGAACGATGCCGTTATCTCCAAGGATGACGCTCTTCACAATCGCATTGTTTGGCAGCATGGTGACGATCATGTCGCAGGTTTGCGCTACGGCTTGCGGAGATTCGGCTTGCTCAGCTCCCGCTTGGACCAATTCCGCTACTGCTTCTTGGTTAAGGTCATTGACGGTAAGTTGGTACCCTTTCTTAATGAGGTTCAGGGCCATCGGTTTGCCCATAATTCCGAGTCCTACAAATCCTATTTTCATGTTGACGTGCCTCCAGTAAAGTGAGTTGTAAGTGTTTTCAAAGAGTATTGTACACATAATTTTTAAAATTGTATACAAAATATTAAAAATGGATACAAAAAAATATTGGAATAAGCTTTCAAAGAACGATCGTTATCTTTATAATTTAAAAATAGTCTTTGTTTTCAGGACATTATTTATGTGTGTGGGAAAAGGAAGGGAACCGATCATGCGCAAGTCAGAATCACAATCCGCTTTTATTCAATGCTATGAGCAGATCAGGGATAAGATATTGAATGGGGATTTGGCCGGAGGTACGAAGTTAGTGGAAGAGCGGCTCGCGGAAGAAATGGGTGTCAGCCGGACGCCGGTACGCGAATCCATTCGGAAACTGGAGCAGGAGGGTCTGATCAAACGCAAGCGTGTGGTTCAGCCTACGGTGGAGGATCTGCGTCACATATTCGAGGTCCGTATCTTACTGGAGGGCTACGCTTGCCGCTGCGCGGCTTCTTACATGGACGAGGAAACTGCCGAGCGGCTGCAAGAATGCATCGATGTCGCGCGGACCGGCGACGTGAAGCAAACCATGGACGTAAATAAACGATTTCATGACATCATCGTTCAGGCCAGCCGGAATCCTGAAATCATTGACATCATCGACCGGATGCAATCTATCATCTATCTGTTTCGGCGTGCAGTGGTCTACCATAAGCGCCCGTTCTTAATTGACGAGCATCAGTTGATCTTGGACGCCATTCGGAAGCATGATGCGCCGGAGGCGGAGCGGCTGATGCAAGAGCATCTGCAAGCGGATCTCGATTTTTATTTGCATCTCGGGAAAGGCTAGAATGGCAGCTAAGGTTTAGACGTGAAAAGGATCGAAGACAATCTCTGAAAAGAGATGATGTCCTCGATCCTTTTTTCAATCGTGCTGAATGTCGTACCTCAGATGAATGACTTCCGCGGATTTAAGAATTTCCGTGTTGATGAACGTACTCGCGATGCTGTCCTCAAGATCGTTAAATAATCGTTCACCGCCACCCAGCAGGATGGGAACCTGGCTAATCAAGATTTCGTCCAACAATCCCGCCCGCAGAAACTGTTGAATCGCTTTTGCACCACCGGCAACTTTGACGTCTTTCGTTCCGGCGGCTTCTTTGGCCAGGCGAAGAGCCGCTTCAATCCCTTCCTTGACGAAGGTATACGTCGTACCGCCCCGTTTCACTTCGGGTGGCAGTGACTCCGTCGTTAATATGAAGACGGGTATATGAAATGGAGGCTCCTCTCCCCAGAAAGGGGAGCCATGATCAAACATGGTCTTGCCCAGGATGACCGCTCCCGTTCTGCTGTTGTGTGCTGCCAACAGTTCTGCCTCGGGGTTCTGTTCGCCTCCGTCCAAACCGTGAAGCTCACGCCAACTGGCTAGCTGGTAGATCCATTCATGCAATTTCTCCCCTCCGCGTCCCAGCGGAAGCTTCAAACTATGGTCAGGACCGGTAATAAAACCGTCTAGCGATATCGACATTTCAGCAAATACTCTGGACATGTCCAGCACTCCTTTTTCTCGGGTTTAGTTATTATTAAAAATCAATGTATCATGCTTACGTGTCAACGGTTTCTTATGATTTGCTATTCTTCATAACCGTCATGGCTCCGGGGAAGACTAGAGAGAGTGACAGATGTTCGATGTTATGGAGTTTCTGTTGCGTAACGAATCAAAGATCCGGATTGGAAAGGGGAAGAAACCACATGGATTTAGGATTACAAGGTCTAACAGCCTCGTGACCGGCTCTACCTCAGGCATCGGGAAGGCGATTGCCATGTCGCTGGCGGGTGAGGGAGCTTCCGTGATTGTCAACGGAAGGCATGAGGACAAAATCAAGAAGACCATCAAGGAGATTCATGATCGGCATCCGGATGCGAACGTAAGATACGTGACGGCTGATCTGGCTACGGAGGCCGGCTGCCATCAGGTGAGGGAGGCGAATCCCGTTATTGATATTCTCGTGAATAATTTGGGTATCTTCGAACCAGCCGATTTCTTCGATATATCCGATCAGGACTGGTTTGCGTTCTTTGAAACCAATGTTATGAGCGGTGTCCGCCTAGCCCGGCATTATTTGCAGAATATGTTGAACCGGGATAAAGGTCGCATTATTTTCATAGCAAGTGAAGCGGCGATTATGCCCTCGCAAGAAATGGCGCATTATAGTGCAACCAAGACGATGCAGCTTTCGTTATCTCGCAGCTTGGCTGAAATGACGACGGGGACCGGGGTGACGGTCAATACGGTCATGCCCGGAACGACGCTGACTGAAGGTGTGGAGACGATGTTAAATAATTTGTATGCGGATGAAGGATTAACGATGGAACAAGCCGAGAAGCGGTTCATGAAGGAGAATCGGCCAACGTCGATTATTCAGCGACTAATTCGACCGGAGGAGATTGCGGATTTCGTTGCTTATCTCAGCAGCCCGAAGTCATCGGCCATTAATGGCGCCGCGCTTCGGGTAGATGGGGGCTTGGTGCGCAGCGTGTTCTAATGTCAGGAACGGTAATTCTGCCTGAAAGCTTTCGGTTTGAAACCGGTATGCTTAGAGAAGCAACGTATGAAGTATGGAAAAGAACCAAAGCCACATTCTTCTGCTACGCGACCGACCGGATCATTAGTATGAATCAACAAATGCTTCGCTTGTTGAATACGATGCCGGGTGAGATATTCCAGCGGTGTACAGCCGAACGTTTTTTTCATGCATATGGATAGGTAGTTCTGGTGAAAATGCATGGCTTCGGATAACCTCTGGTAACTGATAGCCTCTTTATAGTGTTTCTTAAGATAGTCGGCTGTTCGCTCAGCGATAACGTAATGCGGGCTCCATGGATAAGTTTCTTCTTCTTCAGCTTGCAGTAGTTGCAGAAGCTCTTGCAGGATCTGCTGCTGCTTCCACCGGGCGGAAGAGGAAGGAGATTGTTCAAGCCGCTGTAATTGTTCAAACCATGGATATACTTGCTCCTTCGCAGGGAGTTCCCTGCATTTCGGCAAATAGAAGGAGAAGTTTGCAACGGATACATCGGGTTGATCCGATTGTGATAAGGCAATCATGGTCGGTTCTTCCGATTCGCTCCAAGGACCCAACGTCTGAAAATGCAACCAATAAAAATGAGTCACATCTTGACATGGACGATATGTTCGATGGGCCGCGTCCGGTCTTAGAATCAGATATCGGCCGGAGGTAACGCTGTAAGGAATGCCCGCATCCTCTATGAATAAAGCCCCTCTCGTCACTACAATCAAATCAAATACGCCGATGTTAAACCGGTCTGGATGCTTTCTGCCTGTCTGGTACGTATCTTCTCCACCGACGATATAATGGGGTAGCGGCGGTGCCGTGAACTGAAAGATCATCCGTTACCAAGCCTCCTGTCTTCGTTGCTTTTTTCTATGATAACGGTTTCTTTGGATGGAATTCAATTCGTGATCAGGTTGTAATTGGATAAAAGCAAGTTGTTTCTGAATATCGGACACCCTCGGTTGAAGTGGTATATTTCAACCAGGGCGCGATTATAAGTCAGGGACAAGGAGCGTGAACAGTCGATGTTGCATAAGACGGCTTTTGAACATTTACCGCTTGGGGCGATCAAACCTCGCGGCTGGTTAAAAGACCAACTAGAAATTCAGGCAAATGGTTTGACGGGGCATCTGGAAGAACAATGGAAGGATGTCGGTCCGGACAATGGATGGCTGGGCGGACAAGGGGAAAGTTGGGAGCGGGGGCCGTATTATGTTGACGGCCTGCTTCCATTAGCGTATCTGCTGGAAGATGAGAGATTGATTCAGAAGGCAAATCGCTGGGTCGAGTGGTCGCTTGCAAGCCAGCAGGAGAATGGCATGTTCGGCCCGAACCGCATTACATCCGTGAATCAGGATATCGATAAGGAGCAGGACTGGTGGCATTATATGATCATGCTGAAAGTGATGATGCTGCATGAAGAAGCAACGGGTGACGAGAGGGTTCAGCCATTCCTCACGAAGTTCTTCCGTTATGTTCACTCTGTGATTAAGCAGCAGCCGCTGCGGGGCTGGGCCAAGACCAGGGGAGCCGAGATGCTGTTATGCATCGTATGGTTATATCGGCGAACGGAACAACCTTACTTGCTGGACCTTGCCGATATCGTGGCGAAGCAGACAACGAATTGGAGCGAGATCTTTCACGATTTTCCGTTCTGGCGAAAGGTGGAGCAGTGGGATTGGACGACACATGTCGTGAATGTCGCGATGGGCATCAAAACTCCCGGCGTATTATTCGAATTGAACGGGGAGGAAGCAGAACGCGTAAGCGTGCATCAAGGCATCGATTCGTTGATGACCTATCACGGTCAAGCCCATGGCATGTTCTCGGGAGATGAGTGGCTGTCCGGCACACATCCGAGTCAGGGAGTGGAATTATGTGCCGTTGTTGAGTACATGTTCTCCATGGAACAGTTAACGCGAATCTTCGGCGAAGGACGGTTCGGGGACATCTTGGAGAAAGTAGCCTTTAACGCGCTGCCGGCGGCAATCTCCGCCGACTGGACTTCACATCAATATGATCAACAAGTCAATCAGATGCTGTGCAACGTTGCGCCTCGAGCGTGGAGCAACAGTCCCGATGCCAACGTGTTCGGCTTGGAACCGAATTTCGGATGTTGTACCGCCAACATGCACCAGGGCTGGCCCAAGCTGGCCTCGCACCTCTGGATGAAGGATCAGGAAGACGGACTCGTTGCGGTATCCTATGCGCCTTGCACATTGAGTACTACGGTTGGACACGGGGTAGCGGCTACCTTAGAAGTCTCAGGGGAATATCCGTTCAAGGAGCATATTCGAGTCGAACTGGGATTAGAGCGTCCGGTGTCGTTCCCTATTTCCCTCCGAATCCCGGAATGGTGCGATCATCCGGTCATTAGCGTCAATGGTCGTGTATTGCCGATCCAGGTCAAGAACGGTTATGCAAAAATCGTACAAGATTGGCATAACGGCGACCGCCTGGATGTTCACCTTCCTATGGAAGTGAAGACGACGTCACGAAGCATGTACGCGACGAGCATCGAGAGGGGACCCCTCGTCTATGTGCTGCCGGTGAAGGAGAATTGGCAAATGATTCAGCAGCGCGAGCAGTTTCACGACTGGGAGGTGTATCCGGCATCACCGTGGAAATATGGTCTGATGGCGAATACGGATTTCGAAGTTCAGGAAGGGGATATGGTTCGCCAACCGTTTCTGGCCAAGAACGCACCTGTGCGCGTGAAGGTCAAGGGTCAGTTGATTCGTGATTGGAAGATGGAGGGCAACAACGCCGGAAACCCTCCGCTGCATCCGAACACTGATGGACAGCCCGTTACAGAATTGGAGTTAGTTCCATATGGAAGCGCCAAGCTGCGAATCGGCGAGTTTCCGTTGATACGGAAATTGTAATCGAATGGCTACCAGATAACGTAAGCCCTGAAAACAGAACAATTGGTGGACAGAGCGGCAGACTAGAAATTGGTCTGCCGCTTTAATGATTGAATGATTACCAATCATTAATCGACTCTTCAGACCAAATATATGATCACTCGCCAAGCAAACAGCTCAGGAATTGTATCGGCAGCTGTTTGCTTTCCCATAGGGGTTATTCCAATGTATTTCAGCTGGACAGTTGGTAGGTATCACATCCATCCGCTGTGAAGCATTATTTAATGAGGTCACGCGACTGATCAACGCAGGCGGAGCAACCTTCAGAACAAAAGCGTTCAAAGACATGGTATCCAATGCTTGACTGGAACCAGCCAGCATCATCGCCACAATCAATACGCCTAGCCCATTATTGCATCACACCGATGATGACAAGTGGCTTGATACTTATCCGGTCATACAGCCGCCCGACAACCTGAGCTTCAGCTTACCACCCGTCAGATTCAATATAGTAAAGACTGTTGAAATCAGATGCTAGAGGGTGAGATCGATTCGACCGATCCCTTAGCGCTGGAGATGTTAAAGGCTTTTCCGTTTAGTCTGGTTCCTGCTTGGGAAATCGGTATGACAGGATTGTATTTATCTTCCACTGGTGCTATGGTTAATTTATTAATCCAACTAATAGTATTGGAATTGGAGGGATGGTCTTGCCTAAGATTGCAAAAAATCTAACCGAACTCATAGGTAATACACCTTTGCTAGAGTTAACTAACTATTCTGCTAAGCAGCAGTTGAGTTCATCGATTATAGCTAAATTAGAATACTTTAATCCGGCTGGAAGCGTGAAAGATAGAATCGGAGTCGCTATGCTAAAGGATGCGGAAAAGCAAGGGCTTATCAATCAGGAGACTGTAATTATAGAGCCGACTAGCGGCAATACAGGTGTAGGTCTTGCTTTTGCAGCAGCAGCATTAGGCTATCGATTGATCATCACGCTACCTGAGAGCTTTAGTCTGGAACGCAGAAAACTATTAATCGCACTCGGAGCGGAACTGATTTTGACGCCTGTGCAGGAGGGGATGTCAGGTGCCATTCGCAAAGCCGAGGAGTTGGCAGCAACCATTCCGAATTCATACATACCACAGCAATTCATGAATCCAGCTAACCCTGGTATTCATAAAACAACGACTGCCGAAGAAATCTGGAGGGATACGGACGGAGAGGTTGATATATTTGTGTGTGGAGTAGGAACGGGAGGTACCATATCCGGAGTTGGTGAAATCTTAAAGGCGAGAAAGCTACCGTAAAAATCATGGCCGTGGAGCCAGCGGATTCACCCGTTCTTTCAGGTGGCAATCGGGGGATGCATAAGATTCAAGGTATAGGAGCAGGTTTTGTACCTGATAATTTCAATAGTGCTGTAGTCGATGAAATTATTCAAGTTGAGAATGAACATGCATATCAAACAACGCGAGATCTGGCTAAAAGTGAAGGTTTGTTAGCAGGAATATCATCAGGCGCAGCGGTCTATGCTGCTTCCCAAATTGCCAGGAGACCCGAATCTAGCAACAAGGTGATCGTCGTCTTGCTTCCGGATACAGGGGAAAGGTATCTGTCCGTTGAAGGTTTGTTTCCTGAGCAATAGAATAGGATCAAACTCTATAGCCGGGAGAACGTGACAGCCCCTGGGGCAACCCCGAGACCCAAATGTTCTCGCACTACTACCGACGAATCACAACTGAGGTGGTTGAGGCGACGTCCTGCATTATCAGTGAAAGAAATTCCTGCAAAAATGCAGGAATTTGCGGGCTGAAGCTGCGATATATACCAAAAGCCTGCAAATGTGCAGGCTTTTAGCTCGAATTGGGGCTAATTGGACAAATAAGGGATAAAAACCTGCATTTTTGCATCTTTTTCTGCTGAAGGGATAGATACTGATGAAAATAACTGCACATACGCATCTTTTTACGTATTCACGGATATGCAGAGTTTGAGCTTTCTCGGAAAATGGCCGATTGGAAAGATTGCACAGCATGGGTCAAGTACACGAGTGGAGATAAGGTACTGGTCTGGCTGGTAATTCGCTCTAGAGACCAAGATGGATCAGGATGAATCTTAGATGAATAGAGTCGAATTCAAGTGGCGCCAAGCGGAAGTTTTTTACAAATGGCCGAAAATAACGTACTATTCTATCAAGAGGCTCTATCTATTATTATGAATTCACATAGGAAAGGGTGCTGACGTTATGAACCGAATTGCTTGCGTCACCGGGGCTGATCGCGGCTTGGGCTTAAGCCTGACACGCTGGCTGCTCGAACATGGATTTACCGTATTTGCAGGGCGCTATATGCAAGAATGGGAAGAACTTGATCAGCTGAAACGGATCTATCCGCAGAAACTAGAGCTTGTAGCGCTAGATGTTGGCAATGCGGATAGCGTTGAACAAGCAGCTGCTGCGATAGGGGACAAGGCGCCCCATCTCGATCTTATCATTAACAATGCCGGCATTACCAAGGCAACGGATCAGGCGACGGTTGAAGGGGATCTGGATTTCGATTCGATGATGCAAATCTATAATGTGAATACGCTGGGTGCCCTTCGGGTGAGTCATGCCTTAATGGAACTGCTGCTGCAAGGAACCGACAAGTTGATCGTCAATATATCTTCGGAGGCGGGCAGCGTTAGTCGCAATCAAAGAAATGTCATGTACGGTTATTGCATGTCCAAGTCAGCGCTCAATATGCAATCTTCGATTCTGCACCAGCATTTGCGGCCGCAAGGGGGACAAGTGATGGTCATCTATCCGGGATGGCTGCAATCATACATGGGCGGGGATTTGAACATGTCTGCGCCGATTTCACCTGACGTATCCGCGGACGGCATTATGAAGCTGGTTACGAATCATGAAGCTTATAAGCGTGAACAACCGATTTTTCTGGATTATGAGGGTCAGGAATGGCCGTGGTAAAAAGGCTTGCCAGCCAGTATAACAAAGAGAGGTGCTGAATCATGAAAGCGATTGCGTTAGGACAGTACGAAGGAGCGCGGTATCATCCGTTCACTCTCGTTGATGATGAGATCAAGGCGATATTCTCGGATGTGATGGAGATCGAGTGCACAGAGGATTATGCTGCATTGCAAGCGGATAAGCTGAAAACATATGATCTGTTTATATCGTATGCGGAGTTCTCCGATCAGGAGATTACCGAAGAGCAAGCACAGGCGCTGGTATCATATGTGGAGGATGGCGGTGGCTTGCTTGTAATACATAACGGCATCTCGCTGCAGAGAAATAAGCAGCTTGCGCAGTTGATTGGCGGACGATTCACGGGGCATCCCGAATACACGGCCTTGCCGATCCGTTACAATCAAGGATGCCATCATCCCGTGATTGCGGGATTGCAGGATTTCACGATGGACGAGGAGCCGTATCGATTCGAGCTGAGCCCGCATGAGTCGACGATCATCATCGCGGATTATGAGCATGAAGGAGAGCGCTGGCCCGCGGCGTGGGTACATACATATGGCGCTGGACGGGTGGTCTATCTGATGCCGGGGCATCATCTGCCCTCGTTCCAGATCGAAGAGGTGCGGAAACTTATTCGTAATGGCGGCATGTGGGCAGCCGGTAAAGGCGGGGCTTAATTATCGGATTATTAGCGTGATCAGTTGTCAGCAGGACATCGTCATGTGGCGTTCCTCGGGATGAAGAAACATTATACGGCTTCCGGGAGAGCTGGCTTCGAATGAAGCTGCCAACCCAGAAGGTCAAGTATTCGAGTCGGACGCGCATCCACTGGCTTAGACAGAAAGTGTTGGCAGGCAAGAATGGTTAGCCAATAATAGTGTTGATAAAATTTAGAGCAGAGCAGCTCCCATATTACCGTGAGTAGATACGGTTTATGGGAGTTTTTTGTGTTTGAAAGTAATTTAAATTACGCTATAAAGAAATAATAATTGACTTATACCGTAATTTAAATTACCCTTTGAAGTAACGATGCGACGTGATTTTTTGTTATTAAGTTCTCGCCCAAATAACGATGCATCGTTTACATAGGGACGAGGAGTGTGAACAATGGCAAAGACGCATGTATTGACCCCGACAAGTGCGACATTGCATGGTTTTTTCAGCAAGGATCTGCAGCCGGCTATCCATATTCAATCAGGAGATACGGTAGTGTTTCAGACGCTGGATGCCTCGTGGGGGGTGGTCGAGAGGTCCGCACCGGGTGCAGCCCGGCAGAAATTCACGGAACGAACGCCGGAACGGCAAGAGGAGCGGTTTGGGCACGCGCTGCTGGGACCTGTGCACATTGAGGGCGCAAAGCCGGGGCAGACGCTGGAAGTCCGGATAGATGAAGTAATTCCTGGTTCGTGGGGCTGGACAGCGGCCGGAGGGTTTCCAAGTTACTGGAACGAGAAGCTCGGAATGACGGAAGGGCCGGAGCTCACCCTGGACTTTCGGCTGGATGCCAGAACGATGACCGGGCGGAGCCAGTTCGGAAACTTCAGTTACAGCGTGGGGCTGAAGCCCTTCATGGGCATCATGGGAATGCCGCCACCGGAAACAGGCAAACATACGACCTTTATTCCGAGGCCGTATGGGGGCAATCTTGACTGTAAGGAGCTGACGGCCGGGAGCATTTTGTACCTGCCGATTCCGGTGGAGGGCGCGTTATTCTCAACGGGAGACGGTCATGCGGCGCAGGGAGACGGCGAGGTTAGCGGTCCGGCGCTCGAATGCCCGATGGAGAAGGTGGGCCTGACCTTCCATGTTCGCGATGACATCGCCATGAAATTGCCGCGGGCGAAGACGCCCTCGGGCTGGTTGACGATGGGATTCCACGAAGATCTGGATGAGGCGATGTGGATGGCCCTCGGGGAGATGCTTGATCTTATGACGGAGCTATATGCGATCTCTCGCACGGAAGCGTACGCCTATGCCACCATGACCGTCGATTTGCGAATAACGCAGGTTGTGAACACGGTCAAGGGTGTGCATGCTTTTCTGCCATTTGATGCGTTGAGGTGAGCGCGTGCACGTACAGGAAGTTATATTTGACATGATGATGAGAGGTTATGGAGCAGGTGGGTAGGAAGGCGCAAGTGGAGATGATGTAAAAAGATATGATTGACTTGATGCCTAGAAGCATTTGGGGCAGAAGGTATGACGGTAAAAAGACGCTTAGGGCACGTAGTTGGCTTGGCATAAAAGCTGCGAAAGTGCAGTTTTTTATGAGCAAAAGTGGTTCGCGATCGGATATTGCTGCAAAAATGCAGCTTTTTCAGCGCTTTCATCGATTATGGAGGATAAAACAACAAAAAAGATGCACTTTAGCAGCAATTCACCTCTTATCGGTTCATTTCCATCGGAAAAGATGCACTTTTGCAATCATTTGTGACTGACAACAAAACAACCCCAAGCACAAACTGCGCATAATGATGAGGAGGAAATACAGATGCAAATATTCGAAAGTATGATAAACAATCAAGGCGTCAATCTTCATGTGACCGAGGTATATCGAGACATGAAGCAGGAGCTGCCGCTGGTGATCATTCCCGGATTATCCGAATCGGCCCGAGGATTATGTGCATGTACTGGAGCAGTTGGCGCCAAGGCATACGATCGTTATTACCATGCGAGGTCGTGGCCAGAGTGATTCGCCGGTATCTGGATATAGGCTGGAGGATCATGTTCGTGACATTGATGCGGTGATACGGCATCTGGAACTTGAACAGTTCATTCTGATGGGCTATTCCCGCGGCGTGTCCTACCAGCTAAGCTATGCTGTCCAGCATCCTGAGCGCATTCAAGGATTGATCATCGGCGATTATCCGGCTGTTCATACGCAGTTGCCGCCAGGCTGGGTGGATTTCTTCGCATCGTTGCCGCCTTGGCGAGGGAAGACGTTGTATGAGCGAATGACGGTCGAAGCCGTGCAGGCACTTCAGCGAGAATCCAGCAAGGTCGAGTTATGGGACGAGTTGCCCAAGCTGGAATGTCCGGTACTCATAATACATGGCGTAAAACCGCATCCCGGGTTATCATTAGAAGCAGTGGAACAATATAAGCGAGTGTTGCCACATGCGATTGTGGTAGCGTTCGAGGAGCATGATCATAATCTGTTCGAGCCGGATGTGGATACATTCGTCCGCACAGCGGATTCATTCATGAATGAGATCAGCAATAGCAACCATAATTCATCGACAACGAATACAAAGGGTGTACGCACTTGGATAATCTAAAGCTCAATGTAAATCTATTAAGACAACGGGTACCCAACCTAACCAGCGCAGCCAAATCCGTGGGTTTGAGGCCAGCGACGGTATCGAATTTATGCACGGGAAAAATCCCGGTAGGGCGCGCCGAAGTTCGCACCATCGCAGCGCTTGCGTCCTTGGCAAAATGCAGCCTGGATGAGCTCATCCTGCGCGGGGAGACGGTCGATATGATCGAGACCGGCATCAAGCCGCTCGATCTGTTCGCACCGCTGGCGAAGGGCGGCACGGTTGGACTCGTCGCACGGCCAGGGATGGGGCAGCTCGTCGTGCTCGGCGAACTGTTTTACCAATTCCGACAGGAGGGGTATTTGGTGATCCTGCTCAAGCCGGATGGTGAGTACCCGGAATTACAGGATATTCTGGATGACGTGGAGCAGGTCACGAATACGATCGATGAAACCTACGAGATCATAAAGTCCGCGGGACTCGGCAAGGACGTGATCTTCGCCGCGGATCGGGAGCATGTCATGACGGGGAAGATCTATGATCTTCAAGAACGTCTGCAACAGGCAGGTTTATACAATGTCACGACCTTTCTGGTCGATCTGAAGGGTGCAGTTGTGGACGAGGATATTCCTTATGGTCCGCTCGAAACCTTATGGTACTTCGATGCCGATCTGGCGGCAAGGTATAAGTTCCCGGCAGTCAATCCGCTCTATTCCACTTCATCGGTGTTGGAAGGAGTTCACCTCGATCAGAATCATGTCTCCATCCAACAGCGAGCGCAGAAGCTGCTGCGTCGTTATCGTGAACTGCGTTCCTTGGTCAACGTAAGGGGACTGGCGGCCATACCTTCGGCAGATCTGAAGACGTACGAACGTGGAGAGCGCTTGGAAGCTTATCTAACGCAGCCGTTTCATGTGGCCGAGCCCTTCACAGGCCGAGCCGGGGAGCGGGTTGCACTACAAGATATGTTACATGACGTACAGGCCATTCTGAATGGCAGCATGGATCACCGTTCCGTTGAGAGTTTGACCTGGATCGGCACGATCCAATAGTGACATAATCCTAGCCGGATGGGGAGAAGACCGCTATTTGCGGTCTTTTTTTTTCTTCAAAATAAGTCAATATCTCATTTTATTGATCGGAAATATCAGATATTTGCACAAATCCACATAAAATAATGCGGATGTCCCATAGATGCTCATGGCGGTGCAGTATATAATATGAGCAGTTTACATAGAGGAGAGATGGAGATGAAGAGAAAAGGTTGGCTTATCGCATTCGCTGTGGCCTTATTGTTGACGCTCGTCGTGGTTCCGGTTCAACAGTCGTTCAGTGCCGAGGGGAACCCAACGGCAACGGCTATTACGCAAAGCGCGCTGAATGATCAGTTCCACCTGGATCATGTCGTGAAGATTTACGTGCCTTCCACCGTGAAGGGGGACATCCCGATTACGGATGCAGCACATCAGAAGATCGTCGATCAGACGTTAACGAAGCTGTCCGGCTGGTTTGGCGGTGCGACGGCAATTCCGGGTGAAGGTGCATGGGTGGACAACAACAAAACCCTGATCAAAGAAAAAGTAACGATCGTCTACGCCTTTGCTGAGAAACTGGATAAGGATTCCCTCAATCAAGTGGTGGACTATGCGAAGAAGCTGAAGAACGATCTGTCGCAATCCGCGATCTCGCTTGAGGTGGACGGCAAGCTGTATTTCATTGAATAGCCAGACTTTATATCGATGAGCAAGGCTCCGAGATATTAGATCAAGGGATGTTCTCCTCCAGCCAGTAATGGCTGCGTAGGGGAACATTCTTTTTTCTTGTTCAAATTACAGGAGTTCAGGTTGGAACTAAATTGCGGTTTGTTGCGTCGAATCTTATATAACGAAGATTATATGGGAGCGTGATCATGAAAACTTTATTAAGCTCGTTGTTCGTTGCGTTATGGATGTCATTCGTGTTAATTGGATGTGGTACGGATGCAAATCAGCTTATTCATGGGGAGATGCAAGAGGGCGTGAGTATCCATGAAACTTTTCAGGCCGTAGTTATAGAGCAAGACGAGACAACCATTACTGTGGACAATTCGGGGTCAAAATATAGGCTTATCACGAAGGATATAGATTACGTCGCCGAAGTTGGTGACCAAGTAAAGGTATGGACTACAGAACAATATGAGGAAAGCAATCCGGCCCAGGGCGAAGCAATAAAAATTGAAAAAGTGAAGTAATGGGAAAGAGTGCTCTAGTAAGGGCACTCTTTCTATGAATATGAATAGAAGCTTATGCAGGATGGCTAATATAGAAATCTCCATAGATAAAAGGTGGCGTAGGACTCCCAGTTCACCCAAGCAGCCGCCAGTGTTTGAATCTCCTTCTTCGTCGGTTTCTGCTCCATGCCCAGCACATGCTTGATCGCGTTGTGCAGCCCGACATCATCGATCGGAAAGGCCGCCGGCATCCGCAGGCAGCGCATCAGCACATAGTTGGCGGTCCACGGACCGATTCCGCGGATGCTGACCAGTCGTTTCTCCGCTTGCTTCAAACTGCTCGATTCGAGCAGTTGCTCCTTCGTCAGTTCCCCTGTTGCCATAAGCTGCGCGACCCCGATGAGATACTCGCATTTTTTGACCGTCATCCTCAGCCCGTCCAGGTCCTGCACGTTCAAATGGGCGATATCCTCGGGCCGAGGGAATAGCCAGTAGATCTTGCCTTCGCATTCCACTCGGTGGCCGAACGTTTCCACGAAGCGCCTTTTTAGCGTATAAGCATAGGTCAGGTTGATTTGCTGTCCAAGGATACCCCAACAAAGCGCCTCGAATAGATCGGGAATTCCCATATTGCGCAGTCCGTAGAAGGATTGCACGGCTTGACTGAGCAGGGGATCGGTCTTCGCCATGGCGTAGAACGGCACCAGATCGGTGTTCAGATCGAACCAGTCGCGGACATAACCCGCGATTTCCGCACGCAGGCTCGGGTCGACTGGGGCCGTGTCGCCCAGAAAGCGAACGAGGATCGCCTGCTCCTTAGGCTCTGCCGTGACTTCGATCACAACGGTCTCTGAACCAAGGGCAATAGCCCGGTAGATCGCATGGTCTCGGATATGATACAGACATTCGTTGGGCGATCGCTGCAAATAGTTGAGGTTCTCGATAAAGCTGAATTCTTGCGGTACGTATAGCTTTAACGAATGCTGGTGATCCACCCAGCTGTCTGGTGGTAGGTGGTTGTCTAACCTATATCGTTGACTGTCGTCAGGTAATGGATTGGGTTCTATCATCGTCACCGGTTCCTTTCGTTCATGAACTTATCTATACTAGTTGTAACATATATGCGGATCGTATAATTTCGTTATCTTGCTCTTACATTCCAAAAAGCGTACAGTGCATCCAGCCTGTGGTTATAATGTTAGCGGAGGTGATGAACCGTGGCAAACCGAATTGCGCCAACAGAAGCACAGTGGAAGGCGATTATCGACAATGACTCGCAGAGTGACGGTAAGTTTTTCTATGCAGTGCAGACTACGAAGATATTCTGTCGGCCTTCTTGCAAATCCAGACCCCCGAAGTATGAAAATGTGCGTGTATTCCAATCTGCTGCAGAAGCGAGATCCGAACAGTTTCGGCCATGCAAACGATGCAAGCCGACGGGGGAGCGTCTCCCTGATCAGGAATGGATCGAAATCGTCACGACTTATATCGATCAGCACTACACCGAGCATTTGACGCTCGATGTGTTGGCTGAGATAAGCCATGGCAGTCCGTATCATCTGCACCGGATTTTCAAGCGTGTCAAGGGTGTGACTCCGATGGCGTATATCCAGGCATGCCGAATCGATAAGGCGAAGGAGCTTCTTCGGCATTCCGATGCATCGATCTCGGATGTCGGTCATCAAGTAGGGATGGAGAATTCGGCTTACTTCATCACTCTGTTCAAAAAGAAGACGGGGGTGACTCCGCTTCATTACCGCGAATTAACTCAAGTGAGCCATACGAATATGGAGGTGCAGGATGATGATGGAATCGAGTCATAAGGTGATTCGTTGGACGCTACTGGCAAGCGGCATCTGGAATATGTATATCGCAGCTACGGAGCAAGGTTTATGCTATGTCGGATCGCCGGATAAGCCGCTTAAAGAGTTGGTAGACTGGGCGAAGGCGAGATTTCCTGGATTCAGGATCGTTCAGGATGATGCAGCGCTGCAGCCTTATGTAACAGAGTTGACGGAGTATTTGCAAGGGAAGCGGGACCGGTTCGAGCTGGCAATGGATTACAGGGGTACTGCTTTTCAATTGGCTGTGTGGAATGCGCTATGTGACATTCCTTATGGGCAGACCTTCACGTATTCGGACATTGCCAATCAGATTGGCAGACCTGCAGCCGTTCGGGCCGTTGGGGCAGCGATCGGAGCTAATCCAAATCTCATCACCGTGCCGTGCCATCGGGTGATTGGCAAGAGCGGTGCTCTGACAGGGTATCGGGGTGGGCTGGAGATGAAGACGCGTCTGCTGGAGCTCGAACGGGAACATGCCTTGATCAAGGAGAAGACGGAGTATGCCTAGACCTTTGTCAGCACGCATAGCAGGGCTGGATTGGGAGGCATTCAGGCAGCTTTGGATGAACAGGGATATGCCCGTATCCCAAAGCTGCTGACGCCGGAAGAGTGCTCGGAGATGATGAACACGTACACGGAAGAGGAGCGGTTTCGCCGTACCATTGACATGGCCAGGTATCGCTTTGGCGTGGGAGAGTACAAGTATTATCAGGCACCGCTGCCCGAATGGCTGCAGCAGCTTCGGGAGGGCTTCTATCCGCATCTTGCGCAGACGGCTAACCGCTGGCTATCCCAGCTTGGAGGGGAGGAACGATACCCTGCAAGCTTGAGTGAGTTCCTTGACCTATGTCATGCGCAAGGGCAGGAGCGCTCCACACCGCTTATTTTGAAGTATGAAGCGGGGGGATACAACTGCCTGCATCAGGATTTGTACGGCGATGAGTTCTTCCCGTTTCAGGTCGTGTTCGGGCTGAATAAGAAGGAAGTGGATTACGACGGTGGCGAATTTCTGCTAGTGGAACAACGGCCGCGAGCCCAGAGCCGCGGGCATGTTATTACCTTGGAGCAAGGTGCGGGGTTGATCTTTCCGACCAACCATCGTCCCGTGCAGGGAACGCGGGGGTATTACCGGACGACGCTGCGACACGGCGTCAGCACGATCACGTCCGGGACAAGGTACAGCCTTGGCGTTATTTTTCATGATGCGAAGTGAGGTGCAGACGTGCTTGGATTCACTTCATTCAGAATGTGGGGTGGGACATCTTATAATAGAAGAAAGTATAGACAATGGGGGGTCTTGAGTGAAGCACGAAGTGAATTATAAAACACCGAAGACACTGCTCAATAAAGGAACCGGATTTCTGAATGGATACAGTCATACGTTAAATCCGTACACGGGCTGCACCTTCGCTTGTTCATATTGTTACGTCAGACAAATGCCGGTGTCGCTGTTCCGCGCAGAAGAGTGGGGAAGCTGGGTGGACGTGAAGCTGGAGTCAGCCGCGATTCTTCGTAGAGAACTGAAGCGGGCCAAGAGCAAGGGACCCGTCACGATCTTCATGTCTTCCAGCACCGATCCGTATCAGCCGGTGGAGGCTAAGGAAGAAGTGACGCGGGCGCTGCTCGAAGTGATGGTGGGGGAGCCGCCGGATTTCCTGTTCGTGCAGACGCGTAGTCCCTTGGTTCGGCGGGATATTGACCTCTTACACAAGCTTGGGGATCGAGTACGGGTGAGCATGACGGTGGAGACGGACCGGGAGGATATCCGTAAGCATTTTACACCATCGGCGCCGCCGATTGGCGGCCGCTTGCAGGCTTTGGCCGCGCTGCGGGACGCGGGCATTCCGGCACAGGCGACCGTGGCGCCGGTGCTGCCGAGCTCGGAGGCTTTTGCCGAGAAGTTGAAGCCACTGGTGAACCGAGTCTGCATCGACGATTACTTCATGGGGGATGGCAGCGGTGGCAAACGGACGAAGAGACTACCCATCGAGCAGTTATACGAGGAACTGGAGCTTACGGAATGGTACGATCCAGACGCATACCGAGTCGTGTACGAGCGGTTCCGGCAGGTTTTTGCGGAGGAGCAGCTATTTATTAGCCAGTGCGGATTTGAGCCTTGACTCTCACGTTACGTGATAGTTCATACTCTGCATTGCGTTCAAATCGTTTATATCGTCAGGTGCAAAGAAGTGCCCCTCAAAAGGAAATTATCCTAAGAGAGGCATTAATTATGATTTGAGTACCAGTAAACCTACTTGTATATTAGAACTGGGGTTGATATTTATTGAATGTTTCCTTCTTAAGTTTCTCTTTCAAGTTTCTTTCTTCATGATTAAGTGAGTTTAATTCAAAAGTATCGTCATTATCAAGATTAAAGTATCCATAGTTGAAAATTAATCAATAGAATATAAATAAAAAGCAGAAGGGGGCTGGTGGAATGCTGGGTAGAATGTTACTTACTTTAAGTTTTCTAACTATGTTATTGTCTTGTAGTAATCAAACCGAGAATTTTAGTGGCGATGAATATGGAAAAGTTACTACTATCAGTTCGAAGGGGATTGAAAATGTTGAAAATTTCAAAATGTTTATTCAAGAAATTAAAGAAGGCATTAATTCCAGTATTAGAATAATTAAAATTACAAAGGAAGGTGACCCTGTGTATCATGATTTGGTGTATAAAGAGGAAAAAATATTCTACAAATATGACAATACAGAGGATAGGGAAGGTAACAAATTAGTGTTAGAAACTGTTTGTTCGGGAATAACAAATTCAAAAGATATCAAAAACGATAATGTAACATATTACTTAGACGGTTGTGCTGACAATAGACTCACTGGTTTCAAAATTACATTAGACTCAGAATGACTAGACTAGATTTCTATTGATTTGTATATATTCGGATCGTTTATTCTTGCTCTTTTAACATACATTAATTCTAACAACAAGAGAAAGTAAAGACCGACCCTATGATTTGCTGGTCGTGCTAGGATTCACTTCATTCAGAATGTGGGGAGGGACATCGTATACATAGAAGAAATTGATAACGTGTTTTGAGTGAAGCACGAAGTGAACTATAAAACGCCAAAGACACTGCTCAATAAAGGAACCGGATTCCTTAATGGATACAGTCATACATTAAACCCGTACACGGGCTGCACCTTCGCTTATTCATATTCTTACGTCAGGCAGCAGTTTTATATTAGCCAGCGCGGATTTGAGCCTTGACTCTCACGTTACGTTATAGTTCATACTCTGAACTATCAATTCGTAGAGGTGAAGTTAAATGAACATTAAAGCATTGCGCTCAGATCAAATTTATCGCCAAGTGATGTTAGCCCCGCCAGCCGAGAAGACCGAACTATACCGGGAGCAGATGCTGGCACCGTTCATGAAGAAATGGGAGATTCAGCATATCCCTTATAAAGCTGCGGAACCGCATGGTTTTGACGTGATCACGATGAACAATTTTATGGGCCTTGCGCCAGAAGAGATTACCTCGGAGATCAGAGCGGAGCTGGAGCTCATATCGTCCGATGCCTTGTGGCAGGAATGGGAAGCGGCCGTTAGTCGAAGCCTGAGCTTATTCACGGAGAACGGCGTGAAGCTCGCGGTATCCGACTATTTGTTCACGATTCTCCTGGGTAATCCGAAGAGCGCGTCTTTGATGTTAAATGAAGGGTATAGCGGCGACGGTGGTATTCCCGGTTATATTTTGTGCACGTTGGTACCGGATGCGTATACACTGCCTCGCATGAAAGCGGCATTGGCGCATGAAGTCAATCACAATGTCCGCTACCAATACATCCAGTGGGATCACACCGTCACCTTAGGCGAGTTGCTCGTCAGCGAAGGGCTGGCGGAGAATTTTGCGACCATGCTATACGGGAAAGAGTTACTCGGTCCCTGGGTTGCGAAGACTGACGCGGAAACGCTGAATCGTCAGATCAAGACTGTGTTGAAGGATCGGCTGGACGTGACGGGTTTTGACCAGATCGCACCGTATCTGTACGGCGACGAATTGGCCAAACTCCAGAACTTCGCACCGGTCGGCATGCCGTACTGCGCGGGTTATGCCTGCGGATATTATTTAATACAATACTATTTAGAGAAGACGGGAAAATCGATCGTCGAAGCGACCATTACGCCGGCGAATCAAATCCTGGACGAAGTCAGAGGATACTGGAATGAAACAACTACTATTAGCGGTTAAAGATATCGTGCAAATCACCGGCATCACCACCAGAACCTTGCATTATTATGATGAGATCGATCTGCTGAAGCCTACGCTCGTCGCCGATAACGGCTATCGTTACTACGATCAGGAAGGCTTGGCGAGACTGCAGACGATCTTGTTCCTTAAGGAAATGGACGTATCCCTCAGAGAGATTGCGGACATCTTGAAGCTGCCGCTCGAAGAGCAGCGAGAGTTATTGAGGCAACACAACCATGCGTTACGCTTGAAAAAACAGCGCCTTGAACGGATCTCTACGGCATTGGATGAGTTTGTAGCGGGGAAGGACGTCTACCATTTGGGCATTTTCAAGGATTCCACTATTCTGCCCTTGCCAGAGCAATACGCGCAGGAAGCGAAGTGGCGCTACGGCGAGACGGAAGCCTACCAAGCTTTCGAGCAGAAGCTGCAAGAGCTAGCCTCTTCCGAAAAAGAGCGCCAATTCGCCGAGTTTGAGCAAAATATGGAGCGCGTGTTTAGAAGACTAGCCGCCTGCATACATCTTTCTCCGACTTCGGATGAGGTACAGCAGCTCGTCGCAGAGTGGCGGAGCTATCTTGACCAGTCGATGGATTGCGATGCGCATTTGTTAACGTGCATTGCGGATACGTATCAATCCGATGCACGGTTCAAGCAGTACATTAATCAGTTCAGTGAGCAAGGGGATTTGGCTGGGTTTGTGTGTGAGGCGGTTGGGTGGTATGTGAAGGGGATGGACGAGAGATATATGCTGTAATGAGAGAACTAGTTGAGAAGACTGATACAAAAAGTGTGATAGATTCGAAGGCCGAGTAGGAGATTCGGTCTTTTTTTTCATGGTTTGGGAGGTGCAGGATGTTGGATGTGGTAATATAGGTAAATAGGACCAAGTGAGCGAGGAATGAGCGGGTCTTTGGATTGGGTAGGCGGGTCAAATGAAATTGGAGACGTGATATGTGGCTGAAAGCTGAAATGGACTGCGTTTTGCGCATGGAGAGCGGTAAGCATGGCTTCACCGTCAGTTGCTAGACGATCAACGATTGTGCTGGTGCAGGGTAGGATTCAAGAATACAGCGAACGTGTGTTGGATTTGCGAAGTTCTTAGAATCGCGGTATTTTGGTGGATTAGCGAAGTTCGTAGATATGGAGTTAGCTGAAATTTCCTAAATAATTATAGAACAAGGCGTTGATAGAATGGACAAAAATGCACGTCAATTTAGAATAAAACAACTAAAACTAAAGATCAAAAAAGAAAATCAAACTTCATCATTATTTACTGAGTGTATTGAAGCTTTAGGTGAAGAAATTAGAGTATATAGTTTAGATGAATCAGTTAGAATAGTAGCCCTTATGGTTGTAACTTTTCCATTTACTAATTGGGGTAGGGTTGATTGGAAAGAAATTGAGAATAAAACCTTATTAAAGAACTTGAAAGAATTAAATGAAGGATTCAAACTTGATTTAAAAAGGGAATATTATGTTATTTGGGATGAAATGAATTTATCCGTAATTGAAGCAAAACTAGAAGATATAATTGATAATGAAGATGATGTCGTAGCAGTAGGATTTGATACTTGGATAGTTAATTTCGAAATGAAAACAATTATAGAAGTGCATCATGAAGGCGAAATACATATAGGAACATTAAATTTTTAATCGAAGGTAATGCTCCGTAGAGGCAACATCAGCTAACATTATATCCACGCATCGGAGCCTGGCGGCTCCTCGGTCCGCCCGAAGCAGAATGGCAGAGGAGTGGAATCAGGCGGACACATCCGCACCGACTAACCGCATCGCGGCCGGCTGCTGGCGCAGCCTTAAGTCGGTGGGACGTCGTGGATACAGTAACGTTATCAGAAATTCCTTGAAAGGATTAGATTAAACATACTTATAAAAGTGGAAGTGGCTTGTCTTAGGAGAGGAGAGAAGAAAATGATTGAATTACGAAAAATAACCGGGGATAACATAGATGAAGTAATAGCATTTGAAGTTGGAGAAAACCAGAAAGACTTTATACAAACTACTAACCTCAGAAGCTTTGCAGACGCTCATATGTTGAACACAGACGGGATACCAGCGACTCCCAATGCCATTTATGCCGATGGAGTTGCGGTTGGATTTTTGATGTATATTTATGATACGTTGGATCATGAATCATTTGATAATGAAGTTTTTTACGGGAAGAAGAGCTATTTTATATGGCATATTATGATTGACAAGAGTTATCAGGGGAAAGGATATGGCAAACTTGCCTTTGAAAAAATGTTGATGGATATTGAAAATATGCCATATGGGGAAGCAGAATATGTAAGCCTCTTTTATCGAACAAGTAATGTCATAGCTAAAACATTATACGCTTCATTTGGTTTCGTAGATACAGGAATCATTCAGGATAATTCGATGTTGGCGATTAAAAAACTAGATGGGAAAATAACAGAATCCTTAGTAGAATAGGCTTTCTAGGGGAGAAATGTAATCTATCAACGTCTCGACTTATAACAACTAAAAATAGCCTCCTTAATTAACAGAATTTTGAAACTTAGTATTAGCAAAAAATATAATACTTATAAAGCAATCAAGCGCGATTGTTATAGAATTACTAGGTAGAAAATGATCAATCTTTATTATAAAAATCGCATAGTATTTCACAAAGAATTAACTCGTTTTGATCAATCATTTTTCAAAGCGAGTTCTTATCATATAAATATAATATGGATTTTGAGGATAGTTTAGATCAAACTTTAATCCAAACCAACATTAAGAGAATTAAAGAATGTTGAAGGTGAATCAAAGTTGCCAAGGAACTTCTGATAACATAGTATCTACGCTGCGGAGGACGAGCCCCCTTGATCTGCCTGAGGTAGTTCGTGGAAGTGGAATCAGGCAGATAACCCTGCGAGGCTAAGTCCGTCGGACCCGGCGCGTTCGCGCCTTAAGCCTCTCGGTTCGTAGATACGGGAACGTTATCAGAAATTAATGCCAGTAGAATATGTTTTGAATGATAGTTTGGGGGTGTGAAATGAAAAGAAAACTTGCAGATCGATTGGATTGGAATCGTGTATTACATCGAAAATTTATAAGCAAATTTGTTGATGAAGTCGATTTTAAAGGACATATAACTTTAATAAGTATTTATCAAGTAAAGGAATCACTTAGAAGAAATATTAAAATAAATGAAGATGACTATAGACTGGCAAAGAGTGTAATGACTGATTAATAAAAGAAATTGAAAGAATGGAAAACAATAATATAAAGAATAGTACAAATCATTTTGAATACATTTTGATGGAATCTCAAGGAAGGCATTAACATCCGATAACATCATATTCACGCATTGGGATTTCGCCCTCGGCCCTAGAAGCGGCTTCAAGGAAGGCGTTGCTGTGGACACACCCGGCATTCGCCGGGCGTCGTGAATATACGAAACGTTATCTGAAAGGGCTGCGAATTGGATTAAAATGAAAAGATCAAAGTCAATATATAAGAACGCTTGTACGCAGATTTAAATAAAGGTAAAATATAACTACAATTGAATCTTGGGTGGGCATGGTTTCCCTTCGAAAGGAGGTGAAGCCATGGAAGTAAAGGATGCATTAACGATAATGTTCCTCTTTGGATCATTCATTCTTGCACTTTTAACTTACATTAACAATAACAATAAGAGAAAGTAAAAACCCACCCAAAGGTTAGCTGCCGAAGGTGGGTTTTGTTCCTGTGACTTAGAAGGGAATAAACCATCCAAGCCAATTGTATGGACCAAGTGTTAGCAGCACTTGGTCTTTATCAAATATATAGTATCATATTTGAAAAGATGTATCAAAGCATTGAATGAAAATGAAAACATTATTGAAAAGACGAATTAAATTATATTGAAAGCGATTCGAAGAAGGCATCCCCCTCAGATAACAATATATCTACGCTTCGGGCCATTCGGGCCTGTTATTTCGTATCATTTAGTATTTCGATTTATGAAAATAAAATATCGACTAATGAGATACTCTTTTTTAATTTTTGTGATATCTATCTTATCAATGATTTACGGATTAACTTTAGGATTAGCGTGGAAAGAATCTCGCACGTTGTCAATTGGATTTATAGTTTTCTTTATTTTTATGTTAGGTGTATTGAAACTCATGGATTTTCTAGTGAACAATCAAGCTAAAAGAATTTTAAAACAGAAAAATAATATTGAACCAAACGGTTTATCTTGGCGAATAGAAAAGTTCGAAGAGATGCAGTTGAACCTTATAAAAGAATATTTAGTCAACGCCTCGCTATATAAAGAGGATTAAATTAAATTGCTGATAGAAATGATTGAGAAAGACATTGATAGAAGAAGACTTTCGCCACTTATTAACCCCGGAATTTTTTAGTGAATGTTATTAAAAGATTCTCTAGTGAAATAAAAGAAATAATTTTCACTGATGATAATGTTTATAAAAAAAAGTTGTTAGAAAAACTTAAAGACATATTGATAGGTTATAAAGAGAATTGAAACCAATAAATATTGACTTCACATAACATAATATTCACGCTGCGTACATTCGTCCTTGGTCCGGTATTCGCCGGACACCCAGCCTACGCTGGGTCGTGAATACAGGAACGTTATGTGAAATCAGCGCAAGAAAAAATCAAATAAAACCTATTCAATTAACTAACAGGCGGATAGAGTAGTTCTTTTGTCCAATTTGTATGAATAATTAAATGCGGTTGTGTCGGGAGGTAGTCAGAGAGATGAATTCTTTTGAAATCTATAAAGCAGTTCGAACCTGGGAAGATATGCGAGTCCTTGAAATAGATTTGCTAAAACGAGGGGAAGATAAAGATCATTCAAAACTTCTTAAATGTAAAGAGGTTATAAGGGGAAGGGCTTTATAAAACCCAGAAACGGAAGACTCTATACATATGAAAGACAATGATTTTGAGTTAACTCGAAGAAGCACCACGCTTCACATAACAACATTCAGCAGCAGCCGGATCTTATACTCCAGACAATTATCATGTGAGCTTTGAG
The DNA here is from genome assembly GCF_001315105.1 of Paenibacillus sp. JCM 10914. Taxonomy (GTDB): domain Bacteria; phylum Bacillota; class Bacilli; order Paenibacillales; family Paenibacillaceae; genus Paenibacillus_AQ. Next base: position 412,688 of record NZ_BAZR01000002.1, read on the forward strand.
CTCAATGATTGGATCGGAGCTATATCTATTCTGAGTAACATTATTTATTTGATAAGCAAACAAATTTTATTCGAAATTCCATATATAAAGTGAAGTTAAGAAACAAAGAATTTGATGAAAGAAATAAAAACAATCACGAATGATAATAAATTTAAAAACCGAAAGCTTTGGTGGTGATTTGTAGTGATTGAATTCAGACAATTTAAAGAAGAGGATTCAGTGAGTGTCTGTTTAATAATGAAAGAATACCCAATTCAGTTTCCAACGTTTGTAATCGACCGTTATTCGCTTAGGTGGGCTCACTTTGTAACTAATGAAGGTGAGTCTAAATCAAACTTTTACGTAGCTACTAAGTTTAATAAAGTAATTGGACATTCAGGCTTCATTTATAATATAGAAAAAAATATGTATGAGATAGTGGGAGTTGTTGTTTCTAAGGATTATTCGAGACAGGGAATAGGAAGAGAATTATTAGAGATTATATGTTCGTGTATTAAAAAACTCGGCAGTCAAAAAGTAATACTGTATACATTAGGACATCCCGAGAATCAAGGGACGATTGATTTTTACAAATCAATTGGATTTGAGTTGGTGGACTTTGAAGAAGATTTCTTCGTTCAAGGTTATTCCAGAGTGACTTTTTTTAGAAACTTATAAGATAAATCTGAGAAGAGCAATCCTTCAGATAACAACATATTCACACATTCTGAAATTCTGCCCTTGGTCCGACAGAGGAATTTTTGATAAGCGGGATTAGCTGGACAACGCTGCACTGGATAAGTCTGATGATCCAAGCTCTGACGCTTTTAAGCCAGTAAAGGTTCGTAAATACAACAACGTTATGTGTAGTTAGTGCTAGCACTAGAAGATCATAAATTCATATAACCATAAAGCCAGAAGGGATTGATTAATAGATGAATCATAATGATCAAAATTCAATATCCTGGTTTGTTGAAGAGATGCACTTTGAGACAATTCGAGAAGCGCGTGAATGGGTTTATAGTGGTGCTTATAACGATATAGGTTACTTTTTTGATGGTTATAAAACGAAAGACCCAAAATTAGCTTATGCGCTATTGTTTGAACTAGTAAGATCAAACACAATTCATGGGCATAGACATGATGTTCATTGTGATGAGGAACATCTAGAAGGATCAATTACCTATAAGGTCTGGATAACTAATAAGAAATATGACTACCCCAAAATTACAAATGATCCAATTAAATAGTTCGAGAAAAATCTATAATTGAGAGTTCAAAGCAGGCAATAACTACGCATGACAATATATCATGCGAATCGTTTTTTAAATCCCTCAAAACGCCTCCAGCCCTTATCCACAAGGCTTTGCACCACCCCACTACTTCGCTGGTCTCGGTATAACTTGTCGTAACTCACATCAGTCAAATAAGCTTGCCGATATTGAAAGCGGTCTTTTTATCGAAGTGAAAAATATAAACGCTGTCTATACTTTTTGCTAACTTTGCTCAAGAAATGAACAGAGGCTGTCCTAAGGATCAAATTTATACTTATACAGCACCTCCATCAACGGCTCTCCCTTGAACCCCTCCTCCTGCTTAAGCTATGATGAAATCGTGTCAAGCAAGAGGAGGAACAAGTACATGATGGTTCACAAAGGTGAAATTTTATTTCGGCAAGGAGAGGCCGTTCCTTGTTTCACGTTAAAAGCGGCATGCTGAAGATTGAGCGCTTGCACCAGGACGGCCATGCCCTGCTGGTGAATCTGATTGTGCCCGGCGAGACGATACCGCATCACTCGCTGATTACCCCGAAGCCTTATTTCGGGACGGCGGTAGGTCTAGTCACGAGCGAAGTTGAAGTTTACCGCCTCGAGGACTGGTATCGATCATTGGAACAAGACCCAGTTCGTTACCGAACGATCGCGCTCCAGCTTCAGGACAAGCTGAGAATGATGCAGGTGCGGATTGACCAACTGAGCGCAATCGAACCGATCGAGCGGCTACGCAAACTACAGCGGTGGTTTGAACAATATATTTCGCCTTCCAGTCTGACGGATGTACTGACCCAGGTCGAGATTGGCCAACTGATCGGCCTGCGTCGGGAGACGGTGAACCGTTTGCTGCGTCAAGAGAGGCTGGCCACCGGACCAAAGAACTCGTAACGGATACGATCCGATGGGATGCCAAGCTTTAAGAGAGCGTCATTCATCGTCTTCATGAACGGGATTGGACCGCAGAAATAATACGTTGCCGATGTGCCTGGCACCGTGTCCTTTAGCCATTCCCAATCCAGCACACCCACTTTATGATAACCGGTATCCATTTCTTCCGGGCTGCTGTAACACCAGCGGTACGCGATATTCGGATATGCCTGTGCGAGATCCTCGACGTGCTGCTTCATAGCATGTACGCGACCGTTGCGGGCTGCATGGATGAACATGACTTCCCGTTCGGGCTGCTGCTCGGCAATGGTGTTGAGCATACTGATCATCGGCGTGAGTCCGACACCGCCGCTAATCAGGACAACCGGAGAGCGGTCGTTCAAGTCGAGCGTGAAATCGCCCGCTGGGGCGGAGAGCTCCACCCTATCGTTTTCCGATACCGCATCGTGGAGATAGTTAGAAACTTTCCCTTGCGGGGTTTCTAATCCCTCGGCCTCACGTTTCACTGATATCCTGTAGTAAGGCTTCCCGGGCGCATCGGACAGGCTGTACTGGCGGTTTAGCGTAAAAGTCTCATCCGAAATCTGCAATCTCAAGCTGACATATTGACCAGGCTCAAAAACGGGTAGCGGGGTGCCGTCTGCAGGAACCAGATAAAAGGAGGTGATAACATCGCTCTCCTGTATTTTCCGTTCGACCCGGAACGGTTTGAATCCGCTCCAGCCGCCGGACTGTTTCTCCGCTTGTGCATACATCTCATTCTCAACGGTGATGAAAGCATCTGAAATGACTCCGTAAGCTTCCTTCCATGCATCCAAAATCTCGTCGGTCGCCGCATCGCCAAGCACTTCCTTGATCGCTCCAAGCAGATGATGTCCGACAATCGGATAATGCTCCGGCTTCACGCCGAGGCTGCGATGCTTGTGGGCAATCTGTCTCTCGGCTGGCAAAATGGTTTCCAGACGATCGATATGAAGCGCTGCCGCATAAACCGTATTGGCTAGTGCGGCTTGTTGTTTGCCCCGCTGCTGGTTCGCATGATTAAAAATATTTAGCAGTTCGGGATGCGCCTTGAACATATTACGGTAAAATGTAGAGGTAATCGTCACTCCGTGTTGTTCCAACACAGGCACCGTCGATTTAATCGTGGCAATGGTTTTCTCGGTTAACATAGGCTGAGCCTCGCTTTCGTCTAATGAATGTCTTCATTATATTGAAGCTAACCGAGAGCGATTGTGATTCAGATCACTTGAAATGGCAACGATTTGTGACATTCAGCAATTAAGCCATAGACTGACGTCGGCTCTACCGCCTTTGTTTTGTACTGCCGAAGGGAAGCATCTTACTCTTCCGAATTTTATAAGTATCAGGGAAGTGACAACATCCAAACAGAATTGCTTTCAAATATTTGAGGAAGGAAATTAAAGAAAAGCAAAAAATGAAGGCAAGACTACACAGTAAGAACGAATTGTTGAAAACAGGCTGATCGTTTATGCAGAACGAAATGAAATCACTACGACGTTTAACAATCGGCATACGCATCATGTTAACTAGGTTTAATGGGAGATAGGTTTGGTAGAGTAACTACTACTGGAGGGCCTTTAACGACAGACCAAATCTTGAATCTAAGATTTGAACCAACAGTCATCATCGAAAAGAAATAGAATGAAAGAGGGATAGACCATGCTGAGTATTGTAAAGGGACCTTATTTGCAGCGGCCGACAGTGAACAGCATGACAATCATGTGGGAAACATCGGAACCGGCTTCTTCAAGCGTTAGCGTATTAGTGGCGGAGAGAATCCATAGTGGATATCAAGGGAATTACAAGACTCCGACAGAAATACGATCCACCGTTTCGAAGGAAGGTTATTCTACGATTCATCAGGTTACTGTAGATCATCTAAATCCCAGTACAATTTATTTTTATCAAGTTTTATCAGAGAATGAGCAAGGTAGCATTGAATCAAGTCCGTATCCGTTCAAAACGGCTGTGCAACAGGGTGAGCCTTTTTCTTTTACCGTGACGAGTGAAACCGGAGGGTATAGCGGCTTTGATCGATCCAATGGTCAAGTTAATCAAAATATTTTCGACCAAATGCTAAAATACAGACCAGATTTCACTCTATTTGTTGGTGACGTTGTGAACGACGGAGATCATTATGAAGATTGGGAGATGTATTTTTTCGGTCCGGGTAAGGATTTGCTGGTAAGCACTCCTTGTTATAATAGCCTAGGTAATCACGAAAAAAAATGCTTCGCTATTTTATGATTTTTTTGCTTTTGACCCACCCCAAAATTTCTATTCGTTTGATTATGGAGATGTTCACTTCATCTGCTTAGACAGTACGGATTTCATTAATCCTGAAAGTTACCCAAACAGCTCAGGTATCATGAGCCCAGGAAATGCACAGTATGATTTCTTAGTTCGCGATCTGCAGTCTACTTCGGCAAGATGGAAAATAGTATTCTTTCATTATCCACCGTACGTATCTGGCGGGTATCAGGTAGAGGATTTGAGACAACTTTGCCTATATTCGAACAGTATGGGGTTGATTTGGTCTTTAACTCTCATACGATTGTCTACGAACGAAGTCATCCATTACGAGCTGACAAGATCGATTACGATGAGGGGATCGTGTACATTGTAGCTGGCGGAGCCGGAGCGATGCCAGAATGGCTGCTGCCGAAAAGAGATTGGCACACATCACAATCTTTGGCGGTTCCGCATTTTATACAAGTGGTGGTGACAACAGACCATTTAATGTTGCGTGCAATCGATCATGAGGGCAGACTGTTTGATTCGTTACAGTTAAAGAAAGGAATGAACGGCAGAAGATTATTCCTTGGCTAGCTCAAGTTCATACATCTCTAAATTCTCGTTAGAGGCCCATGCGACTGCGCGTGGGTCTAATTTCGTTTACTATATTGCGAAATCCAACATATTCCTTCATAAAACTGACATTTTGCCAGCAGCCGCAAAGGACTGCTTGTTAAAGCTGTAGATAATGTATCCTTCACGCTTGCGGATAATTACATATTTAGGGTAATCCAGGAGATTCGCCAATCCGCAATCGGATTATACGAAAGCGCTGCTGAAGGCAGCTATCTATTAAACGAGTAACAGTGAAAACCGTAAGCTTGTACGCTTGCGGTTTTTTTTAATACCTCTTCGTCTGTAACTGATTCGTCCCTTTTCCTAAGTTATGAGTTTGTATGTTATATTTGAAGTCATATTTAAATTAGGTGTTCTAAGGAGAGAGCAGAATGCTAGCATTAAGGTTCACTCAAAAACTTATAAAAGACATGAAGGTAGCACCAGAAGAATTGGCAGAGGATAACCAGATATTTAGCTGGCATGTCAATATTCTTCAACTAAGAAGGAAACATATTATCTTTGTGAATGACGCTAGCCGATTATGTTTAGTCATCGATGGCATTAGGAGTTCTCAAGTTGATAAGTTACAGGAAAAGTTTAGAACGGTTCTGAGGGAGTATTTACTTTTCGAAGGATTCAAGAAGAACATGATTGACCAGTACTTTCTTGAAGCAGGAGAAATAAATATAGGTAAAACAAATAGTAAGAGTGTGATAGGGACCATGAGCGAAATGACTTTTTACAGTAGTCATAAGGAGTTTGACCATCCCTACGAACTCATTTCGTGGTTAAATTCAATCATTTTAAAACCCATTGGTTACGAAAAGCCCATCCATGTATTTCAAAGAGAACTAACAAGCAAATATCAGTAAAGTAAATGGAGATGAATGATTATTAGTGACAAGAAACTAAATCAATTTACATTGGAAGATGTTATTCAAAGAAAAGTACAGTTCACAAATACGAATACCATATTCGACAAAACAGACTTTAAAGATAATGATGAAGGCGAATTACTGGCTTATCATGAAATGCTGTCAGATGTAAGAGGAATGACGGAGTGTGAGTTCGTCAATAAATACGTGAAGATCATTAAAGAGCTTGGAGCAGTTTGAAAACAATGCATTTACAGATGAAAGAGAAATTGAAAAGAAGTCGGGATATAATAACGCAATTGTTTCCGTTCTAAAGTGCATCAATCCGATATACGAGTATGATTTAGAAGATTAGCAGTGGAACTGTTATGATAGTAAGCTGATACTAAAGAGTATAAGTACATAGAATTTTAGAGAATTGTGAGGAAATGAAGATGACGACAAAGCTATATTACGAATCCGCTTATATCCGAGAGTGGGAGACTCGAATCACGCACAAGCTGGAACGGGAGGACGGAACTTATCTGGTCTTGGAGGAGACCGCCTTTTATCCACATGGTGGTGGGCAGCCTTGTGACCTGGGGTGGATCGATAAAATTCCGGTACTTGATGTCGTTCAGGAGGAGGGAGTCATTCTACATAAAGTCGAGCGTATTCCTGAGAAGGAATCGGTTGGCTGCCGTCTGGATTGGGACCGAAGGTTCGACCATATGCAGCATCACAGCGGCCAGCATCTGCTCTCGGCTATGTGTCTGGAGGTATGTCAGGCCGAGACGCTCAGCTTCCACCTGGGTCAGGATTACGCCACCATTGATATCGCGCGATCTGGCCTGTCTCAAGTCGAGATGAAGATGCTGGAGTTGGAGATTCAAGGTCAGATCTACCTGAATCGAAAGGTAACGAATTATCGGGTGAGCCAAGAGCAAGCTGCCGCCCTGCCGCTGGTCAAACAGCCGAAGGTAACCGACGATATCCGGATCGTTGAGATCGAAGGAATTGAATATAACGCTTGCGGTGGCACACATGTCATGGCAACGGGTGAGATCGGAATGGTCAAACTGCTGAGAGCGGAGAAACAGAAGGGGCACGTGCGCCTCTTTTTTAAGTGCGGATATCGGGCATTAACAGAGTTTAATATCGGAACGGAGATTCTCGGCAGTCTGTCGGTTAGATTCAATACGTCTAAGGAAGAGATTCTGGACCGGATTGAGAAGTGGGATCAGGAACAGAAGCAGCTTCAGGCTGAATTGAATGCGGTGAAGGCCGAAAATGATGCTTATTTGGCTGAGAAGCTATTGGCCGAACGTGAAGGCAGTCTGATCAAGTATGCATTTGCGGACAAGCCGCTGAAGGATATGCAGAACTTGGCGGCGAAGCTCAGCGAACAAGCTGATGTCATTGTGCTCTTTGTGTCCAACGCGGATCATAAGGTGGTCCTCGCCCAAGGCGAAGAGAGCGGGCTTGCGTGCGGTGCTTTTTTCAAGCAACATTTGGCCGAGTACCGTGGTAAAGGCGGGGGTAGCGATAAGTTGGCACAGGCCGGATTCTCTACTTCGGAAGATGCGATGGCATTTTACCATTATACGGCGCAATCAATAAATTAGCCTGAAGAGAAGAAGTGAGGCTCTGTTGGGTCCTATGAGTATCATTGGGAGGTGTGAAAATGAGATCAATATTCGGCATATCTTTATTGTTCGTCTGCATCTTGATGATAGGCTGCGCTGCGTTAACCCAAGAGCCCCCATCGGCGGCAGGACAGACAGGTGATCAAAAGATACCTTTTCTCACAGGTTCCAATGAGTGGAATCATGCAGTCGCTGACGCGCCGAGTCCGGACGATTTGGTTAAAGACCAGACTTATCATGAAGTTGAGCCGAATGCCGAGATGACGTTTGAGTTCAACGGGACGAATCCTAGACAGGTCAAGGTAGCATGGTGGGAGGGCCACGAGACTCATGACCTAACTCAGAAAGACGACGCCTTTGTCCTCCCGTCTGAGCCAGGAAAATATGTGTTGTTGATGTGGGGGGAGTGGCCCAATAACGGGAGAGTTAGTTATGTAACGGCCATTGAGGTGAAGGAGTAGGCAGATCTTACCTAGATACGATAACCATGCTGCCTTCACTTCTGTTTCACCAACACAATCCCAACCCCAATAACCCCAAGACCCACCCACGTTTTCCAAGAGGTACCTCCTTCATAAACCAATACCCCATCCCGACGGAGATCAGAACCTCCATGCACTTGGCAATGATTAGAATGAAGCTTAGTTGATGAAACACTTTGGCACCGAACTTCACGCCGTACCCGATGCTGAGATTGGCCACGAAAAAAAGCGGCAGCATCCAGAACTGAAATTTGAGCGTAGTCCAGAAGTGAGGATCGATGTGTTTGCTCTGGTACGCGAAAATGATGTTGATGCACAGCAAGCCGGCGAACAAGAGGCCAAAGCTGACTAGATATAGCACGTCATTCTCCCTTTCGGTGAAATGTTAGCTATACTATTTCCCTAGGCCAACATTTTTATCCGAGGGCATGATATGATTGAAAAATGTCGCACAGATCCGGCTCCCCGAGCCTTTCTGTGCGACATTTTCTATTTCCCTAGGCCCGCTTGTGTTCAATGAGTCGCTTAACAATCGTTTAAAAAACACTTATGTATATTTTGAATCATAGCTCTCTTGTTCTATACGCGAATGTCAATACTAATATTCTGCTGTGCTTGAAAGTTAGTATTCTTGTTCTTGTCAGCATCTTGATGCTGCCTAAGTGTATCCGTAGCGTTTACAGATTGATTAGATACGGACACATCTTCCTGATCATCAACCTCTCCGGTGACAACTTTCTGGTTATCATTCTGAATACCCTCTTTAGTGGCTTCGATCTTTTCACTTATTTTACGATCCAATTCCGTAATTCTCTTTTCTATGTCTAGTGCTTCTTCAGTTTTCGATTTATTAACTGTCAATTCTAGATTCTTTCTCATTTCCGATTTGCCTGGGTCCCCGGGTTCGTTCTCACCTCCAAGAAGTTCTCTTCCCTTTCTTACTTCATGCCTAAGAGTGTCAGCTTCCACTTTCAGTGATCTACGCACGCTTGCCATTTTGGTCAATTGGTCATGTAGATTGCTAGCTTGTAAAAGCTTTTCCATTGATACGCCTGATACATCTTGCTTACCTGCATCCATTTCGATTTTTTTACTTGAATCTTTTTTTTGAGAAGAAGCACTGTTGTCATTTTTACTGTCCTCAGTCTTCTCCATTCTTTTCTGCATAATTTGAGATTCAAGTAACTGCATATCCATGGTTAACAGTTTAATTCTTTCATCTTTTTGTTTAGAGTCCAGCTTTTCGTCTGATCTAACACTAGCGATTTTTTCATTAATAATTCCTTATTGATTGATTAGCTGCTCGATCTCCCGGTCAATGGGTGACATCATATTTGTTCTAGACTTTACTGGCGTAGTAGACTGTGATTTGCTCGAGATGTTTGAAATTAGAGGCATTTAAACACTTCCCTTAAATGAAATGGTAAATATTTCTTTGCGATTATTATCGGATGTTCACAACAGAAATATTAATATAAAGTTCAAAATTGAAGGAAAGGCATCTCGGGTTCTTTCCCAGAGTAATAAGGGCTAATACTGATATTAGTATTGATAGAAGAGGGCAATGGCCCTCTTCCTTTTAGATGATTGTCATTTGTCGGGTGAGTCCATGTATCCATAAATAAGCTCAGATAGTGCTTCAACATAGTCAGCTGCATCGTTCAGGAATTCTGTCGCCACAAATTCCAGTCCGCAGTCTGCAGCCTTTTGACTGCTGTGGACTCGACAATCGTAGACGGCTTCCACATTTTCCGTCAGGGATAACAAATCACAAAGGACAACCGCTTTTCCCGACTTGTTGGAGACATCCTCAATGACGTCAAGCACATCGGGTTCCAACCATTTCTGAGTGGACGGTCCCGCACTGCGATAGGCCAACTGATAGCGATTCCAGCCCGCATCTGCAGCAACGGCGGCAGCCATATCACGAAAAGAAGCGATAAACTCGGCATTGGACGCAGGTGATCCAGGCTGGCTGTGCGCAGTGAAAAGCACGGTGGCTTGCTGGCGAGTTTCAGCGGACAACCATTGGAGAGCTGCTTGAAGACGCAGGCTAATGGATTGGACAACGCCGGGGAAGAGATGCCAATGATTGATTTCCACAACTGGAATATCCGCTCCAATCGCAGCGAGTGTCTTACGCACGCGATGGTGATAGGCTTTTGTTCCGCTCCTGGAATAGAGTGGCGATGTAGGAAAGGTGAACAATTGGGTGAACCCAGCCGATGCGATTTGCTCAACGGTCTCCTCTATAAATGGGGAGGTATGTTTCGACGCTTGATATATCTGAACATCCTCTCCTGTATATTGACGTAGTCTCCGCTGTAAAGCGATCGCCATTCGGGAAGTAACCGATCCCAACGGGTCGGCTGTTCCCATGGAGCGAAATCGCAGCAGGGCTTCTTCCATCTTGCCCGGGGGCGGCGTTTGACCATGGAACAAGTGCGTGTAAAAGGCAGGCACTTCATCGATAGACTTTAGCGAAGCATAGGTGAGTAACAATACAGCTTTCATGAGATGTTCCTCCTAGTGACTGATTCGTTTCATTTAGTCAAAATTGACCAGGATGGAGCCAGCGGGCAAGTTCCTCCAGCGTATCGATCGTATAGCGATTCGGATTCAGCAGCTTACGTGCCGGCATGTGCAGGACGCGCTCGTTTTGAACGGCTTGGAGGGTAGACCACCCTGGTGTTTGCACAATCTCATCTATGTCGTCCGTAATCCCTTCCTGCCATTCGATGAGCAAGATGTTGTCCGGATCGGCCTTGATCACTTGTTCGATGGTAGCTTTGGTTGCACGGGTTAGACCGAGATTGTCTGCCGCATGTTCGGCTCCTGCACGGCGAACCAGATCGTATGAGATGTTGGAGGAACCAAGCAAATATGGGCCTGTTCCAGGGCCAAGTGGCGAGACAACGAGAACGTTTGGTTTATCTACCCCATGAAGCGTCGAATTTATTTTCGAAAGCCGATCTTTCATATCTTCAACGATGGAAGTAGCCTTTTCTTCTTCTCCAATGGCGGTACCGATGGTGAGGATATTGTTCATGATCGCATCTAGCGTACTCCACGATTCTAAAGTAATGATGGGAACACCGGATTGCTCAAGAATTTCAGTCGCCTCTTTTTCTTTGTCATGCAGCTTCGTCATGATTAACAAGTCGGCCTCGTAAGATAGTATTTGTTCGGGATCCAGCGAAGTGGCACCAGCAATTTTATGCTGCACCTGCTGCCCTTCTTCGGTACGAAATGCTAAGGAATGATTCTCGATGCTCTTCGGAACAACTACAACGCGCTCGGGATTTGTCAATTCCAATACCACTTCGGCTGCATCAAGGGATAGGGCTGCAATCCGTTCGGGTCTAGCGGGGATCGTGATGGAAGTTCCATTAACATTCAGATTTAGCGGGTATGTATCCAGTGTATCTTGAACTGAAGCAGGATTTGCTCTTGTCGGTTCGGCTTCAGAATGGGTTATGGGACTGGTTCCCGCTCCACAACCGATGATGATGGTTAATAGTATCAAAACCAGACACATATGCAGCTGACTTCGTTTGGTGGTATTCATCATTTCTCTCCTCCATTATGTGATAGTTTCGATGCCGTAATGGCGAGCGAGCCGGTATACGGGTCTGGATAGATATGGGCTTCTACTTCGTAGGCAGCACGGATTGTAGAAACGGTGAGGATCTCTGCCGGTGTACCAGCGCCAATCACTTTGCCTTCGTTAAGCAGGATCAGTCGATCGCAGAAGCGGGCTGCCAGATTAAGATCATGCAAAGCGGCCACAACCGCCAATTCTTGATCCGCCATCTGGCGCATTAATTCCAGTACATGCAACTGATAACGGACATCCAGTGCTGAGATTGGTTCATCAAGCAGCAACAGTTCGGCTCCTGGGCGAGCGCTTTGGCAATAAGCACTAATTGTCGCTGCCCCCCGGATAGCTGCGTTGCGGGGCGATCGGCTAGATGAAGCGTGCCGGTCTGCTCCATTGCCAGTTTTGCCATTTCACGATCGTATGAAGCCTCTGAATATGAACGGGACAAGTGGGGATATCTGCCCATGAGCACGATCTCGCGCACGGAAAAATCATAATCAATGGCTGTGTTCTGCGGGACATAACTTATAAGTTTAGCGAGTTCCTTTCGTTTGTAGCTTTGAATTGCTTTTCCTGCGACGGATATCGTTCCTGACGATGGAGAGATCAAACCAGAAAGCGTCCGGAGCAGGGTGGACTTGCCGCTGCCGTTAGGTCCGATCAGACCAACACACTCCCCTCTCTTAATAAACAACGAGATGTTGTGCAGGATCGGCTGGCCATCCATTTTGCAGGCGATGTTGTCTCCAACGAGCATGTTCATTCAGCATGACCCCCTCGGCGTGATTGGATGATGAGCGCAATGAACACTGGCGCTCCGATAAAAGCGCAAACGACCCCGACCTGCAAAGTTACCGGTTGAAGAACCATTCTTGAGATGACGTCCGCCAAGACAAGGAAGATAGCCCCTCCAAGTGCACTTGCCGGGAGAAGGAGCCGATGATCTGGACCTGCGAGCAGCCGGATCATGTGTGGGACGACTAGTCCGACGAAACCGATGATGCCACTGACAGCAACGGCCGCACCTGTCAACAATGACGAGAGAATAAGCAGAAAATGACGAATGGATCGAATGTTAATACCAGTGCTCGCGGCCTGTTCGTCGCCAAGCAGCATCATATTCAATTGACGGCTGAACGCAAGCATAACGAGGCACCCAATCACGATAGGAGCGCTGATTAACTGCAGATGCTCCCAAGTTCGGGCTTCTAATCCGCCCTGTAGCCAAAAGATTATGCTTCGCAGCTCCTGATCGTTGCTGGAACTGGCGACTATTACACTGATCATGGCGGATAGAAGCGCATTGATCCCAATGCCAAGTAAGAGTAGGGTTGCGATGGAGCGGCTGCGGCTGCTTTTCCAGACGGCCAGAATAACAAGAACCGCAATAACAGCCCCAATAAAAGCCGACAAGGGTAATACCCATCGCCCAAACTGGCTCCAGCCGAAGAACAAGGCGCACACAGCCCCGACCGCAGCACCGCTAGAGACGCCAACATATCCCGGTTCAACCAACGGATTTCGAAACACTCCTTGCATGACGGCACCCGAGATACCTAGCGCCAAACCAACCAAGGCCCCAACAAGTACGCGCGGCAGTCGAACTTGAGATACGACTAGCCATTCCCGCTCCGAGTAGGCGATAGGAATATACATACCCAGCTTTTCGAACAAGATTGCTGTTGTTCGACTAAACGGAATGGGTACCGGCCCTACCGAGCAAGCGATGATGATCGCTGCTATTAGTAAAAAGCATAAACTCAGCAAAGCGATAAGTGACTTACTACGTCGAGTAGAAACTAGAACAAGTTCTGATAGCTTCATGAGGTGTTCCTTTCGTAAGTAGTAGAAGATTATTTTGTCCTAGGGAAATAAAATTACCTATGTATAAATAATTTTCCCTAAGGCAAAATTATTTCCTGGTTATTCTACAACACAATAATAAAATCACGCAAGAGTTTTTTTGCATCTAAAAGTTCGAAATTTTGGATTCCGGCCGGCGCTGAAGTTTTGGGATTGTCCGCATATGTTATTAGAGGTAAAATATAACTATTGATCCCACCTGACGTAAAGGTGGGTTTTCATTTATAGGGAGTGAATAGAATGTACGATCATAGACTTGCTGTAACAAGCGATTTTGATATTATAGCGACGTTTCCACAAGATGCGCGCGAGCTGTTTTTCATGTATCCGAAAGGAAAGTATCCGATCGATCCTCAAGCTCTCGAAGAAGTCGCTACCGTGGGCTTGAACCCGACGGTCGTGACCCATAACAACCAAGTTGTCGGTTACGCCAACCTCTATGATGTGGGTCAGTACGAGTGCTGGCTCGGGAATGTAATTGTCTCGCCGGCTTATCGGGGCAAAGGTGCGGGTCGTTACTTGATTGAGACGATGCAGGTTTTCGCCAAGGAGGAGCTGCGTGTTCAGCGTTTTCGCTTGGTCTGTCACAACATCAATACAGCAGCGCTGCTGTTCTATACGAAGTTTGGCTTTACGCCCATTGGTTCCGTCATCATGCAGGATACGGAGGGACGAGAGATCGTAGGGATCAAGATGGAAATGGATTTGGAACATATATATAAGAAGGAGGCATAAACATGAAGGTGAACAAAAGGTGGCTGGCGGAAGCGATTGTCGCAGCGCTCTTGGCTATTGTGCTGTTGATAGGCGGATCCATCGTCTCCGGCATGTATCTGACGACGCAGCATGTGCCGGACATCATGGAGAGTTATAGCAATAATGTTTATACGCTTCAATCTCAAGTTTCGTTTGGCGTCATTAGTCCTGGAAAGGGGACCACAACCTTACTTGGTGTGGGTGTATTTCTGTTCGTGGTAGGGGTGTATTACGTGGTCCGGGTGGGAGTGAATCGACGGGTACGGAAATGAAACGTCATTGATTGCGATAAGAGAGGAGCCATGATTGGCTTCAACAGGACCAGGAGGTATTCTCGATGAAGAAGAGTCTCACTGCATTGCTAATCCTGCTCATGCTTGTCGGATGCCACGCTCCCGTAGAGGAAGGGCAAGGGTATGTACTTGAGGCAAACGAGTCGCGAGTGTTGGTCATTGATGAACTACACCCAGGTCAATCCTGGCAGGAAATTATGGAGGACTATCAGGGTTCAGCCATCTGGCTGACCACGAAGAAGAGTCGTCACTTGGAGCCCGGTCAAAAAATTCGTTACAAGATCAAGGGCGGCATCGAGCATTCCTATCCGGCACACGCTTCGGCCAATGCTGTGAAAGTAATAGAGGAAGCACCAAAGTCTTCAAAATTATAGGATGATAGAAAGCGGGGGATAGCCATGTTTTACGTCAATGCCAGAGCCATCATCGAACGCGGCGATGGGGGAGCAGGGGAGATCATCATTCAAACCCGAAACAAACCGAATGAAGTGGCGCTGGAATTGCCCGGTGGAAGACTCGAGCTATATGAATCTATATACGACGGACTGAAGCGCGAAGTTTTGGAGGAGACGGGATTAACCGTCATAGGTATCGAGGGGAGTGATAAACGAATCGATACCCGCGGTATTCAGCCGGATTTTGAGGTGGAATGCGTGGAGCCGTACTGCGTATATCAGACGATTAACGGTCCGATCGATTCGATCGGGATGTATTTTATTTGCACGGTCCAAGGTCAGCATCAGGAAACAGGGGACGAGACGAAGGACGTCAGATGGGCCAGCGTGGATGAGGTGTACCTTCGGATGATCGAGGATCCGCTTCAGTTCTCAAGCGTGGATCGAGCCGGACTCCGATACTATCTTCAGCATCGACACGGGAAATCTTTTTGAAGTTATAGAGTACATACATCGGGAGACCGTATTTGCTTTAACGGAGGAAGAGTGGAATGCTCCAGTCGAAAGGGGTATGGAGATGGGAGAACGACCGCAATTAGTTTTGGACCTGGCGGGGGTATTGATCAGCAATTTTTCAACTGCCACTTGGCAAGCGCTATCGCTGGATTCTTCCGAAGCACTACAGACATTAATCGAGCAGATCGGGATTATTCGAAAAGATCTTTGGCGTGGTCACTTAAGCGAAAATGAATTTTGGGAGTGGCTTCAAGAGCGGGTTCCATCATTTCAGGCTGAAGCAGCAGGGAGCACCTCATACGTTCATTGGCAAGCTTGCCAGCTTGGGAACGGATAGAGGAATGGAACTGTCATGCCGATATCCATATATTGAGCAATCATTGCTCGGAATGGGTAGGAGCTCTGCTGGAGCCGCTTAAACATTTTACGAAGAGTATCACCATCTCCAATCAAGTAGGGTTATGTAAACCAGAGATAGAGATTTATGAGTTTGTGTCGAGATATTTTCCTGCGGGTATCTCTTCTAATCGAATTCTGTATATCGATGACCAGGACAAAAACCTTCGCCCTGCGAAGATGCTTGGATGGAATACGATGTTGGCAGATCAGGAGCAACGCTGGATTGAAGGTGTGAATGAATGGTTAGGCACTCAAGCTTAGGTGAGAGCAATTTAGCCCAAATATAGATGTGTCAGGTTACAGGAGGTGGATTGAAATCTTCTCTTTTCCGTTTGATCGTATCAGCGACTTTATGTTCTTTGAAAGCACAGTACGTCCTGCGAACGTGATCTTAATTCCAGGATCCAGTCAACCCCAGCTTATGGAAGCTGCCGCAGATTTATACCATCAGGGCTATGCCCCGCATCTACTGCCTTCTGGTGGCGCAACACCCTTTGTGCGAACGACGGAGTGGGAATTTCTGAAGGATATCGGAACATCGCGGGGTGTACCGTCGGAAGTGATCCTCAGAGAGGATCAAGCGACGAATACATTCGAGAATGCAAGGTTTTCATTGGATGTATTGCAGCAGAACCATATCTCCACGAGCCATGTGATCCTGGTCTGCAAAAATTATCATGCTCGGCGTGCGTTGCTTACCTATCAATTCATATTTCCACGTGAGACCGAGTTCAGTGTACGACCCGTAGTAGATCAATCAGGAATCACTAAAGACAATTGGCATCTAGATGAGATGCGAATTGAGAAAGTGATGAATGAACTAGAGAAGGTCGGAAAGTATTTCAGAAAGGCGATTTATCGGCTTGGTCAAGAAAGGATTTAAGTTGAACCGACTTCAAAATAAAGAGGGAACTCGCACGATGTGAGAAGTTTACGAGTGATGGAGGAAATACATGAATAGGTTATATCGTTTTTTACCTTTCGCTGCCGCGCTTCTCATTGTAATCTGGATGTATAACGATAAACCGGACAAAGATCCCACGGAAAAATACGATGGCGACGCTTTAGTCATTGGGGTCATTGGAGAGGTGCCTGAAATCCGCGAACAGCACATACGCTTCCGTGAATTGACGTTGGATCACTTGGTGGAACGAAGTGATTATGCAGCCGGTTTAGATGCCATCTTCATTACAAATGAGAAGCTGCCTGAGGCAGCGGAACCTCGTTTTGCAGCCGTCTTTAAGAGCGCGAATATCCCTTTCTTTTTTATTGGGGCGGAGAAAGGCCATTTCCCGTATATAGACGAAGAACTGTCATTTGAAGATATGCCGGATCATGGCTCTGGGATGTATGGTTCCGGATATTATCAGCTAAGTGGCAAAGAGCAGGTCTGGGGCTTTGGACTTTACAATGACACGATAAGCGATTGGAACGTGCGAGGAATGTACTCGCGTATATTAGGTAAGATCGAAACGATCAAGCTTGAGGGGATATAAGACTCTGACATTATTTTAGGCTTCTCGAGATTTCGGGATCATTTACGGATCAGAGATGTATTCGATTTTGAGCTCGGAATAGGAGATAAGCCTTTGAGGGAGCGTCTAGTTGATTAAAGCATAGCCTTTAACACTTGAGAGGGGGGATAGCGTTGACATCCAAGCCCGTCATCATTGAAGAATATAATGAGAAGTGGCAGATTATGTTTGGAGAATTAAAAGATATAATAGCGCAGCATTTAGGAGATTTACCGTTATCCATCGAGCATGTTGGAAGCACAGCCGTACCCGGGTTACCAGCCAAACCGATAATAGATATGGACATCGTTATCCCATCCGTGAACTTGTTATCGCAAGTGATTGATAAGCTTAGTGAACTCGGGTATTGGCACGAAGGAGATTTAGGCCTTCCGGGCAGAGAGGCTTTTGCCAGAAATGACAATCGCGTTCCGTATGATGCTGGTATGAACGAGAAGATGACTCATCATTTATATGTTTGCAGTAAGGGCAGTGTACCTCTCAATGAACACTTAATGTTCAGGGATATATTGAGAAAACATCCAGCACTCGTAAAGGATTATGCCGACCTCAAAATGCAGTTAGCTGAGCAATTTAAGTATGATCGCGCTGCGTATACAGAGGCCAAGACTTCATTTATTAGATCCGTTTTGTCGAACGGAAGGTCTTAGCGTAATTGTTCGCAAAGCGGGTGAGATAATGGAAAAAGGACAAGTTATTTTTTTGAACGGAACGTCCAGCTCGGGGAAAACAAGCCTCACGAAGAAACTGCAGGAGTTATTGGAAGCGCCTTATTTTCACTTGTCGGTAGATGTGTATGAGAATATGGCACCGGATCAATTTCTGGAGAAGAACTATTGGGATACCCTTCGAACATGTGCTTCCATGATGCACAACAGTATCAAAACCTTCAGCGATGCAGGAATTAATGTAATTGTTGATCATGTTATTTTAGATATTCCTGAAGAGGAGGGCTGGCTGAAGGAATGTGTAGCGTTATTGGTAGATCATCCTGTCGTATTTGTTCGAGTCAATTGCCCGCTACATGAGCTGGAACGTCGAGAAAGAGAATGTGGAGACAGGGAGATTGGGCAGGCCAAATGGCAAATCGAAAGAATTCATGGACATGGAGTTTATGATATGGAGGTCAATACATTTGAACATCCGCTGGAGGATTGCGCCAAACAGATTATGAATTTCAAATTGCGATGTGATCAGCAAAGTGCATTCACAAGTTTAATGAAAGCATATTCGTCGTAACGTCAGATAACATCGTGTAGAAATTAGAGCATTGAGGGGATCTACAATGATAACAGAACTTAATAGGCAAGAGTTTCATAAGATAGAACATATCACCGATACGTGTAAAAATATTGAGGTTCGGGCTGTAGTGAACGGGATTAATCCGGGGCGCCTCTTGGTGGATCATCCAACAGAACCGACAACAGCGTTGATATGGATTCAAGGTCAACAAGGTTTCCAACTTGTGGGGGATACACAGAGCAAGGTTTTTCTGGAAAGTCTAGAAGGGTACATGAGAACCCACATTGAACCCGAACTAAAGAAACGAGATATACATTGTGTTGAAATTGGCGTGGAAGGGGATGCCTGGGATAATACGATACAATCCATTTTCCAACATCGCAAGATCTCTAGCGATGTTCAACATGTGTTTAGTTTAAGGGAGAATGAAGAGTCGGCAGATATTCAAGATCCAGATCATGGTATCACGATTCGGCGATTGGATGTCCATTCACTAAAGTCTGGTCAATTGGGGAATCTATCATTTTTAGAGAGTAAAATATCGCGTTTTTGGGATTCTATGGACTCTTTTTTTCAGTACGGATTTGGATTTTTTGCCGAGAAGAATGATCAGGCGGTGAGTGTATGCTTTTCGGGATTTGTTGCAGATCGAATACATGCAATCGATATTGAAACGCTGGAGGGGTACAGAAGGAGCAATTACGGAACAGCCGTAGCTAATGCATTTGTTCAAGAGTGCCTGCAACAAGGAATCCATCCATATTGGGACTGTACACCTGATAATACAGGATCTATTCGAATAGCACGGGCCGTTGGATTGACGCCTGATTTTGACTATCGGATTTTCTGGTATGGGATATGAATACATACATTCGAGAAATAACGGAGAAAGATCCATTGATCATCTCGGCTGCTTTTCGAGAACAGGGTTGGGACAAGCCCATATCTCTGTATGAGAAATATGTGGCTGAACAGACAAACGGAGAACGGATAACGTTAATAGCAGAGATGGATGGAGTATTTGCTGGCTATGTGAACGTGATCTGGGAATCTCATTATCCTGCATTTAGGGAAAGGCATATCCCTGAAGTAAGCGATTTTAACGTTCTATTGAAATATAGAAGACTAGGTATCGGCATGAAATTAATGGATAGAGCAGAAGAATTAATTACTGAAAGATCAGCCGTGGCTGGAATCGGCGTGGGGGTCTTCTCGGATTATGGAAACGCTCAAGTGTTATATGTTAATCGGGGTTATGTTCCAGACGGACAAGGTATACACAATGGCAAAGGATACATTCAGTATGGGGATCAGATCGTAGTAGATGACGATATTGTGCTGTATTTAACTAAAGAATTAGGAAACTCAACGAACCAAAGTCATGGAAGATCTGAAGGGAATAGATCCAATGAATCATCCGTATAATTTACAATTCGATAAGTTGATCGATGTTTTAAATCTGGGTGAGATTAGGACTGAACCAGTAGCCATTTCGGGCGGATTATTGCACAGGATGTATTCATTAGAAACAACATCAGGGCGGTATGCGATTAAAGCGTTAAATCCACAGATTATGGCGAGAGAAACAGCCCTTCCCAATTATATTTTTTCAGAGAAAATCGCTAATATAGCTGTTAATCATATACCTGCTCTACCGGCCAAAATAATGGATGATCAGTTCGTTCATACCGTGGATAATCAAAGCTATCTTGTTTTTGATTGGATCGATGGGTATAGCTTGAAATCACATGAGGTCAACGTCGTTCATTGCAAGAAGATGGGGGCCATTCTGGCAGATATCCACAAAATAGATTTTTCTTCAATCGAGAAGAAGATGGAACATAATGATCATAAACCAGTAACAGATTGGAATGCCTATTTACGTCAGGGAGAAGCAAAGCAATCGGATTGGGTACCATTGTTACTCGAAAACATCAACCCATTGTTCATCTGGAGCGATAAAGCAAATCAATCCTCAGGATTGTTAGCAGCTGAACAGGTTATCAGTCACGGAGACTTAGAACCTAAAAACGTGATGTGGGTTAAAGAGCATCCAGTAATCATAGATTGGGAATCGGCAGGATATAGAAATTCAATGACGGATCTTATTGAAACCGCTATTTATTGGTCTGTGGATGGATCAGGGGAGATTAAAAAGGAAAGATTTTTGGCTTTTATATACGGGTATCAAGGGGAATTTGGAAGTTTACAAGCAAACTGGAGAGTTATTTTAGAGCACGGTTATTTGGGGAAGTTAGAATGGCTGGAATATAGCTTAAAGCGTTCGTTAGGGATAGAAAGTGCAGATGAAGAAGAACAGCACTTGGGAACATTACAGGTAGCTGAAACCATTCATGCCTTAAAACAGTATGAAGATAGGATATCAGAACTTGAGGTCTGGCTAAATAAAGAAGTTTGAGTTGATCCTAATCATTAAGTGGAGGAATTATAGTGTCTAATCATATGAGTTCAATCGGATTCGAAGTCTATTCACAGGAAGATTTTGAAAGGTTAGCTGAGCTTGTTTATACTTCAGGAAAGAGAATGATAACCAAGAAGGGGATATACTCATACTTAGAATCAGGAAAGGGAATAGAACTATGGCTTCAGATGAATAAAAGAAATGAAATTATTGGATTGAATCCGCATTATTCCGGTTTATCGAGGATTAGAGTGGGATTAACTAATGAACTCATGAACGATTCTAATTCTATACTTGACGGAACATTTCATGCTTGGGCTGATCCAGCAGATGAAACCGTAGAGTCAGGAAGCTATCCATTTGTCTTTGATATGCCTAACCGAGCTAACTTTGGAGATATTCAAGTTCCACAAATCCTAAATATTCAGTTGACTGCTTTTGCACATGAACTTAGCGTGTATGATGATGAAGACCATTATCTTGAATCACAAGAAAGTGAAATGAAATTTGCCTCAGAATCTTTCATACCTTCAGGTCTATTCGGAAATGAAGAAACACCAAGTGCTACAGCAATATTTTCCGGAAAAGTGATTGACACTTCTGTTGTTACTAATGAGCATACTGGAGCTACATTTTACTGGGCACTAGTCAAAACATTAGGTGGTGAGATCGATGTGGTCGCAGATAAGGGGCTACTACGTAAGGAGATGATTCCTGGCGGAATTATTTCAGGTTCTTTTTGGTTGAGTGCAAAGTTCCTCGATAATCCATTGACCAAGAAAAAGTCTTTGCTTCAAGGCTTGCTTGGTAGATGATCATCTAACATCATGTTATAAAGGTGATTAGGATGGAATTAAAGAAGAAAATCTTATGAAAGATGAAGATGAAATTCAGAAAGCTTAATACTGCGCCTTCATAGATCCGTATAACACTAGCTCAGAAAAGCTATTACTGAAATTAGGATTGAGGGAAGAGGGATTGTTGGAGAATTACTTTTTTGAGAAAAACAGTTTTGTTGATACACTCCTCTTCTCAATTCATAAAGCAAGAATATATGGATCTTTTGATTCACGTAACATCGAAGTTTCAAATGAGTAGACTGACGTTATTTTAAAGGAGAGAACAAAACATTGCCAAAACGAAGAAGTCTACTAAAATCATTAGCTAAAAACATTAAAGAATCCATGGGACCCGATAGTTACCAATCTAACGGGTTGGGTTGATGGTTATATGCGTCCATTGCAAGTATGACAAATTTGATCACGGATATGCGCAGTTGAATACTTCGTTTCTGACATTTTTGAACTTGGACTTTGCGAACAAGTCCGCGAATATCTTGACATGCGATCGCTGTGGCTACGTTCATTGGTTTAATAAAGATGTCAAAAGAATCGAAAGCTAGCAGCGATATGGAAGTAATGCAAAGTCTTAGAAAGATTAACTGTATACAATTTGAGTAGATCAACTAAGTTTGAAACATAACACTCGTATTTAAATGAATGAGGAAGGAGAACATTAATGTTCGGGTATATCCATGAGTTTAATGATTATTATATAAAACTCTTACAACTTGCAGCTTATTCGAAAGATAACAGTGATCCATCTTGCAAGTTTAGTTACCAATCCCAGACGGATCGTGAATTAGCCACGCTGAAGAACTCATATCAACTAGATACTATTGCTGGACATGGAGATGAGATTAGTCAGTGGAAGAATTTAACCCAATGGCTGAACGGGCGTCATCCTCATGGCAATGTTCAGCCACCGGATCTATGTAACGCTGTAGAAGTTCTTAAGCTCTCAGATGATAGCCCCGTTACCATGAATTGTTACGTGCTGGCTACAGTATTGAATGAGATGTTTCTTAGCCTGGGATATCATTCCCGAAGAGTTCATTGCAGATCGTACGATGCTTACGATTTAGATAGTCATGTTGTTACGACGGTCTACTCAAAGACCTATCGGAAGTGGCTCTTCTTTGATCCTTCATGGAACTGCTATGTGACGGATGATAACGAAATGATTCTGAGTCTGCAAGAATTTCGCAATCGCCTCATGAATAATCTTCCTGTCTGGGTCAATGGAAACCCTGCTGAATCAGAATGGAGCACGTTCTATAAAGGGTACATGGCGAAAAATATGTTTTGGTTTAGTTGTCCAGTTGATAGTGAATTTGATGGGCAAGGAAATAGTCATTGCGTGCTGCTTCCCGAGCATTTCTTACCCATGGAATTGACGCGAGCGCTGCCTTCTAACATGAAGCATATTATTACAAGAAATCCCGATCATTTTTGGATACAACCATTATAGATAAGATCTGGGTGGAGGAATTGCGATGTAAGAGCGAATGAAAAGGGAGATATATAATGAAGAAGTTCAATCTTCTAATATCATTACTACTGTCGAATTAAGCAAGTGTGATGATTACGAGTCAACTGACATTGTGCCAATCTTTACGGTATACAAACCATAAGCATTGAAACGAAGTACTAATCACAGAAGAAATTAGAAAGGAAGTGCTACACGATGAATCTGTTTCAATCCGTTGAAAAAATAATAGAGCAATATAACCATGAACAACCGTTCTCAGGAGCCGTATTGGTTCAAAAAGATGGTCAGTACTTTGAGCAAGGATATGGATATGCGAATCGCGCCGAGCGCTTGCCCAATCAATCCGCGACACGATTCGGAATCGCATCGGGATGTAAAATTTTCACGTCGGTTGCGATTTGCCAACTTGTGCAAGCAGGGGAATTATCTTTTGATTCCTATTTAAAAGATTGTTTGGATGTCTCTTTTCCGAAATTTGATCCGGCCGTTACTATTCATCACTTATTAACGCATACTTCAGGCATACCGGATTATTTTGATGAAGAGCTTATGGATGATTTTGAAGAACTGTGGCGGGCTCTGCCTATGTACTCGATCCAATCGCCTAAAGATTTTCTGCCGCTCTTTCAGAATAACGAGATGAAATTTCCGCCGGGAGAAAGATTCTCTTATAATAATGCTGGTTTCATTGTATTAGGGTTAATAGTCGAGCAGACGACCGGGATGGCATTTACGGAATACGTGGAGAAGAACATTTTTCAGCCGTGTGGGATGTCGGACTCGGGTTATTTCAGAATGGATCAACTGCCTGAACGAACAGCCCTTGGCTATATCGATCTGGATGATGCTACTTGGAAGAGTAATATTTATTCGCTACCTGTACAAGGCGGCCCGGATGGGGGAGCATTTACAACGGTTCATGATCTGGGACGATTCTGGGATACATTGTTTCAACATCAATTGTTGTCTCCAGCCAACACGGATATTTTATTAACACCACACGCTATGGAAGACGATGACATGTATTATGGTTATGGTGTCTGGATGCTCAAGCAAGATCATGGCGTTTTTAAATATTTTGTTATGGGGAGTGACCCTGGCGTCATTATGCAGTCTTCTGTGTACCCCGACAGTAATATCCATGTGCATATTATAGGTAATATAGATCGAGGGGCAGGCATGATCGCTGCCAAAATCGATGATGTGATCGCTGAAGGAGAGTAATAGTGCGGCGCGGCTGTAGGAGGATTTGAAAAAATCCTTTTATGCATGTTCATGCTCATCATTCTTAATGGGTGCGTATAGCTTAACTGGATCAGTGACATGGTGTAGGAGATGATGTTATTGGAATCCACGAATGTATGGAACATCGTGTTAATCGGTATGTCCGGAGCCGGCAAGAGTACATTAGGCGTAAAGCTTGCTACAGCATTAGGGATGGATTTCGTTGATACCGATATCATTATTCAACAACATGAAGGCCGGACGCTGCAAGAGGTTATGGATCAAGAGGGCATGGAGTATTTTATGCGCATTGAAGAAGAATTGGTGTCCGGAGTGCAGTTAAGTCATTGCGTCATTGCGACAGGTGGCAGTGTTATCTATTCAGAAAAGGCCATGGTCAATCTCAAGCAGATCGGATTTATTATGTATTTGCATGTTCCATATGAAGAAATCGAAAAAAGAATCACCAACTTAACAACCAGGGGCATTGTATATCGGCGAGGGAACAACCTAAGGGAGATTTATGAGGAAAGGGTGCCACTTTATATGAAGTATAGTGACATCACGATCAATTGTGATAATAAGGATACCGAACAATGCGTCCGTGAGATGAAAGAGGAATGGACAAGATTCGATACCTAGCATGCCTACCGCTCCAGAAATTAATCAGATCAATGTGAAATGGGTCCCACTCCAACAGCTGCAGCATATCCAACTGGTTCCTAACATCGCTGATCAAATCATCGAAAATGCCAATTCGAAACGAAATATTGAATTAATAGAAAATCTCCGGACTCCTGGTGGGTGTAGGAATTGACGAGGGAGACGGAATGGATGTATACCAATGAGGAGGTTCCTTCATAGATTTCCGCAGTCTAAGATGCCGCTTATAGTGGTTATACGAGTGGAGTTGGGACATAACCATGAAGAACCAAACAAAAACAATTATCGCCTGGCTAATATTTTTTGGATATAGCAGTTGCTTAATATACTGGATGTTTCGAGGGTTTGATCGAGTTCCGCATTCGGATTATAGATACAATTACATACCACTCCGAACAATCTTTGGCTATCTGCTTCATATCAATCCCAACAACTTCATAACATCGCTGATCAACCTGGCAGGTAACATCGGTGTGTTTATTCCTTTTGGTATCTTACTTCCGTATATTATTAAAAAGCTAAGAAGTTTCACATGGTTCTCCGCTTACTTTATAGGTGCCGTGATGGTTCTTGAAATCATGCAGACCATCCTCAGAGTTGGTACAGGTGACGTGGATGACGTGATCTTAAACTATATTGGTGGATGCCTTGGATTCTTGTTATATCGAGTCGGGCTGTCACCAAATAACATTGACAAGGATACTATCACAAGATGTCAATCGTGAGCGTAGCCTAATCGTCTTGGGTGAGCACATCATTTCGAAACTTATCTCAGCGAGATGTATGCGGATTTTTTGAGTAGCTAATTGTTAGGGTAGTATCCAATTAACTACAACAGGGGGTGTCACATCATAATCACAATTCAAGAAGTAGTTGAACGCCAACAGTTAAGAATCGATATTTTGAAGCAGTTATACGAAAATTTTCATTCTGGAGGTCCGAAACCTTTCACTGCGATTGAAGCTTTGGTTGGTACGAAGGAGGAACTGTACACAGACAATGAGCGTCACAAAGCATTTCACTATCTCTCCAGCAAGAATTGGATTCATATTTCATCCTTAGGTGGCAATCCTGAGCGACTGTCTGTCTTTATTACAGCCGATGGTATCGATATTGTGGAATCCTTGTATACAGCAAACGTGTCAATCGGAGGACCCCCGAAATTCTAATACTTTGGAGTGATGACATGGAATCAACCAATTCTAAGCTGCTCTACTACTTTATCTGGACACTCGCAGCAGGCGTCTTGCTGTATTTCGGAGAATCTGTGCTGCAGCATTACATGGAAAAGTCATATAAAACCTTCGAAATCAGCGGTACGATCTGGGTGTCGGTCATTGTACCGTTTATTTACGGATTGCACATGGCACTATTGGATGGGTTGCCTAGAGCATTCAGACCGAATTGGCCATTATTCATATTGGTGTTTCTTCCTTCATTTCTGTTGCTCATGTACCGATCTTGACCATCCATATCGAGATTATTAGGTTTAGACCAATCTATGAGTTTGCCACGTTACACCATGGTATAATATTTGGAATCCTTAGCGGATTGACGCTGATACGATCACAAACAACGAACAAGAGGGTGGGGCATCATGATTTACGATGACATTAATCAAACGATCACTACAGAAAGGTTGCAGCTAAGATTGTTTCAACCAGCAGATGCCGAAACGGTGACCAAGCTGTGTAACAACTACAGTATATACAAAGGTACGCTGACATTGCCGTACCCGTATACGATGGATTGCGCTATATCCTGGATTGAAACGCATGTACATAATTTTAATACAGATAAGTCTTACGAGTTTGCAGTATGCGACAGACGGAATGGAACATTATACGGTGCCATCGCATTAACGAACCATGCACGCTATGAGAATGGCGAAATCGCTTATTGGATCGGTGAGGAGTATTGGGGAAAAGGCTATGCGACGGAAGCTTCGAAGGCCATGATTGATTTTGCTTTTCAGGTAAAAAACTTTCATAAGGTCTATGCGCGGCACTTTGCTTCTAATCCGGCCTCCGGGAAAGTCATACAAAAGATAGGCATGATTCAGGAAGGTATACTGCTTGATCATGTCAAAAAAGATAATCAGTTCGAAGATCTCGTGTATTACGGGATTTTGAACAATTAGCTGATATCAACAACAATGAACCCGACCTAAGACGACCATAATCTCAGGCCGGGTTATTTTGTAATTATCACTTGGAAGGAAGTCGCAACTGAAGCATTATGATCCATTGTAAAGCACTGTCTTAATTTACGCATTATTCAATCTAACACTACAGAGAAAATGGTGATGGACATGTTCAAATTTAACATAGACGAATCAACTTCTTTATCTCTGTTGGATATGAAGGATGCAGAGAAACTATTTGAATTAATTGATAGAAACAGAGAATATATCGGCCAGTGGTTGCAGTTTCCGAGCATCACCACGCATGTTGATGATTCCAAAGCCTTTATCGAAAGAACGCGTAAACGATATGTAGAGGGCGATGGGTACTGGTTAGGGATATGGAGCAGGAACGAGCTTGTTGGTTCTATCGGTTATTTGTACATTGACCTAGAGAATCGTAAAACGGAAATCGGTTACTGGTTAGGCCAAGAATATGAAGGCCACGGATATATGACTAAAGCAATCAAGGTACTGATAAATCATGCGTTTGAAGAATTAGAGATGAATAAGATTGAAATCGGAGCTGCCAGCGATAATGCCAAGAGTCGTGCAATTCCTGAGAAGTTGGGCTTTATATGCGAAGGTACAATCAGGGACTATGAATATCTTAATGGAAGATTCCTGAATCGCGTCATATATGGACTTAAAGTCGATGAGTGGCAGGAAGCAACTTAGAGATCGGGGGAAAAGGAGCAGTTACAATGAGTACAAACATTTTTCTCGTGCGACATGCTATTAAGGAAAAACGGAAAGGCGATGTATCCATTACGGCAGAAGGATCATACAAGCGCAGGCCACGGCCGGATATTTCTCCAAGCTTATGATTGACGCCATAATAGCGGTCCAAAGGGCAAAAATAACTGACTATATTGCTCAAGCGACGAACGCACCCGTGACGGTGGATGATCGTTTGCGCGAACGCCGATTGGGGGGATCTGCCTGATCAGACGTTGCAACCTGGTGATTGTTACTCACGGCGGCTTAATTACCGATTATCTGACCACTCATTTTACCGAACATGATCTAAAGCTGTGGCATCCTGACTTCATTCAGATTCAGAGTCAACTCGTATCCGAGTGTTCGATCACTAAACTCCAATATCATGATGGAGATCTGAAGTTGAAATCATTTGCTTCAGTCACGCACCTGGATATTGATCAGGTTAGGAGGACATAACGTAATGGAAATTATGGAAATTAGACGATTAGAACACATGACAAACGATATTCAGCAGTTGCTTGGTCAAGCAGGATATACATCGTATCACCAGTACCAAGTGAAGCGAGAAATGGCACCCGAACGTCTGTCCATTCACATCCAGCGAGTCCCAATAGATCTACCGTATCAAAAGTCATATGAAGGCAGCCCGGAAGATATCGAGCGATATAAAGAGGTCCTTCCGATGGGATATTCGTTGGGCGGCTTCGTCGATGACGAGTTGGTGGCCATTGCCGTATGTGAACCGTCCGACTGGAACCATACCTTGAATGTGTGGGAATTTCATGTCATGGCATCATTCAGAAGAAAAAACTTGGGAATGAGCTTGATGAACAAAGTGATTGAATCGGCCGCTGCCGCCGGCTTTCGAGCAGTGGTTGTCGAGACGCAGCATACGAATGCGCCGGCAGTTGATTTTTATCTCCGCTGCGGCTTTGAGCTTGACGGCATCGATATGTCTTTCTACACGAATGATGATCTGGAGCAAGGCGAGGTTGCTTTTTTCATGAGAAGAAAGATCCAAAAGGCTTGAATGTGATCGATGGACGGATATCCTTGCTGGAAAGAGAGCAGGGTGCATGACGATCCTAGTGCTGACCGGAGCTGGGCAGCGAGATTTAGAAAGATACCGCAATCAGGAGTATTTTGGAAAGTGGGCTGAGACTTACCCCGATTTCATTGCTGCTGACGTCAATC
This sequence comes from Paenibacillus sp. JCM 10914, assembly GCF_001315105.1. Taxonomy (GTDB): domain Bacteria; phylum Bacillota; class Bacilli; order Paenibacillales; family Paenibacillaceae; genus Paenibacillus_AQ. The sequence continues at coordinate 442,027 of NZ_BAZR01000002.1, forward strand.
ACGCAGTTTGTAATTCAACGTGGTCGTAAAAGCTGCTCTGATCGAAAAAATGAAACCCCCTGCCAGTTACAGAGTATTAACTCAGAGGTGGAGGTGTTGTTTGTAATGAAATTCAATGTTCATGGTAGAACTCTACATGTATCATTGTGGTTGGCACTGAGTACGATTCTGATGTTTCCGGGCACACATGAGTCGGGGCCAGAACGAGCTGAGTACGGATTTCCGTTGCGTTTCTTTACGGATTATATGATGAATTCAAGTCACGAATCGACAATCTGGTATATCCAGGGAATGAATTTTCAAGTGGGTAATTACTTTCTGAATGTCGTGCTGATTTACAGTGTAATTCGAATCGCAATCTTTATTAAAAACAAATGGTTCACCAAACGAGCAGATCATGAACCTTCAGGTGATATATGATAACCAGATTTACGGCAACCAGATATCCGGAGTGCTGAAGTTTAGAACAAGATCAAGAAATGAGGAACATGTATATATGCGAATGATCGATTTGTTAGCTGTGGATACAAAGAAGATATACCAAGCAGCGAAGCTTCTACATGATGCTTTTGAGGCATGGCCAACGATGGATTCTGCACTTGACGAAGTACATGAATCATTCGGGGATGAACGAATCAGCAGGGTCATGGTCAATGAACAGGACGAAGTGATAGGCTGGATCGGTGGTATAAGTACATATAATGGCAACGTCTGGGAGCTGCACCCTCTGGTAGTTCAAGCAAAGCTTCGAAATCAAGGCCTAGGGCGGAGGATGGTGGAAGATTTCGAAGAGCAAGTTCGCCAGCGTGGCGGGATAACGATTACGCTCGGTACGGACGATGAGTTTGATCTAACAAGTTTAGCCCAGCAGGATCTCTATCTTGACATATCGGGTTATATTAAAAATTTTCAGACCCAAGAGCATCCCGCGGGCTTCTATATGAGAATTGGTTATACCATCGTTGGTGTCGTACCGGATGCCAATGGATTAGGTAAACCTGATATCCTTATGGCCAAGCGGGTCTAATATAAACACCATCCGTATGACGGGAAGGAGCTTGATCAATTTGATTACGGTGCAAAGGATGCATGTAGACCATGTCCAGCAATTAAGCGAGATTGATCGATCAGAATATATTGAATTCATATATATCATGAAGAATGGTCACTTGGAACGAGTGGATCAGAACCATGAATGCCCCAATTGGGATTCGGATTTGCTCGCGGAGCTGCAACAAAGATATGTTGATGAGCTTAAGCAGGGGGGCGTGGCGGTCGGTGCTTATGATGGGGAGCGGTTAGTTGGATTTGGAGTGCTTTCTTCGAAACGTAGAGGTGTGGAGCAGAATCGTGTTCAAGTAGACTTGATGTACGTGACCAGGCATTATCGGAAGCAAGGGATCGGCACGCGGATCATGGACCAATTGGCGCAAGAGGCAAAGGCCTGGGGTGCCAAATATCTATACATCTCATCCACGGAGACCCAATCAGCGGTTTCTTTTTATCAGAAGAATGGAGGCAGTATTACTACGGATGTAGATCCGGAACTGTTCGAGAAAGAGCCGATGGATATCCACATGATTAAAGAGCTTTAGTAGTGTTATTGATATAGAATGGCAGGATTAACAGGAGGGACTTGTGGAATGATCATCCTGATCAGCGGGGTCAGCAGTGTCGGCAAGACGAATATGGCGCAACAGTTACTGGAGAAGTACCATGTTCCTTACTTGTCTATCGACCACCTGAAGATGGGGCTGTACCGGGCAGATAAGCGTTGCGAATTTACACCACTGGATTCGAATGAACACATCAGCCATAGATTATGGCCCATTCTGAAAGGTATTATAATGACCAACATTGAGAATGAACAGCATCTAATCATTGAGGGCTGTTATGTGATGCCTCATCAGATAGCGGAGTTTGAGAAAGATTATTCCGAGCGGATCATATCGGTGTTTTTAGGCTTCTCATCGAGATACGTCGAACAGAACTTCCATACCCGTATCGTCAAGTATCGCAACGTGATCGAACAACGTCAATCTCTTGAGGAGACTCAAGTTCCGGAGTATATTCAAGAGCATGCCGACTTTCGTGACAAGTGTTTGAGAGCAGGTGTGGCCTATTTTGAGATCGATAATGACTACGACTCAGAAATAGCTGCTGTCTATGCATATATCGACGCGGAGATAAGGCAGATGGAACAACGAATATCCTAGATCACTTAACAAGGAGGGGATATGACATGACTAATCAACAAAATAATGAGTCCTCAGAGTTTGTTGTCAGGGAACGACTAGCAGCCAATCTGTTTCGTGGCAAGGAAGGGGTCGGCGGCCGACTTAATATAACGAATCGCAGATTAAGTTTCAATCCACATGCCTTCAATCTTCAGACTCAGCCTGAAGAGATTATGATCGAGGATATCGTGAGGATCGATAAAGGCAAGTCGTGGGGGTTTATTCCTAATATTATGTTGATTACAACGAAGAATGGGAATGTTTATAAATTCGTTGTATATAAGCGAGATAAGTTGATCGAACTGATTAGCAGTTATATGTCTTGACGATATGAAGCAGCAGCTTAAGTTCATGTTGTCCGTTGCAATTGCGCTCTTTATGCTCTTTCATATTAATCAATGGATGAAGCATGACCCAGAGATATGGGAAACGGTTGAGAATGTAGAATGGAGCGCGGGTGGCGCGGGGCTCTACTTTTACGAGGAGAATCATCAAAAGTACGGGCTTTATATGATGTATGGGAGCGGGCTGCCCGTTGCCGGGCAACAGACAGCCAAGATTAAGATCATTAATCATCGCGAGTTGAAGATGGATTTCTTGCCGATGGGCTATAATCAAGTCGTTGAATCCAAGAGAATCTACCTAGTCGACGGAAAGCTGATGATGGACGGATTAAACTATGAGCGCCTTGAAACTTTCAGATGACTGTGTCGATGATTAATATGGGAGGGAGCTAGATTGGAGAGGAAATTTCAAGCGCTGTGTGATCTCGGAAGACTGTCTTATCCGATGGAAAGCTTGGAGAGTCTCGGGATGTCGAATCAGATAGCGGAATCACTAGCCCGATGGGGAATGCCGAACTTTGATCAACAGCAATCCCCATTAGGCTCTTGTTTCATGAAGCGCGTCCGCTAATGGCTACTGATGGCGATTACATTGCGATCGGAAGAGAAATATGGAGTGAAGGGCTGCATGTTGCAATCAAAGCAGACAAGGGAGCGATATGGGCGGTAACGGAGGGCGGTAAGAAACCAACCTACATGAATGCCTCAATTGAAAGTTTGCTCACATTCATGGACCGAGTGCTCCTATTTAATCAGAATACCGAACGTTTGGAGCCACAACTTCCTCCCACGATCTTGACAGCGGAACAGGCTCGCATTCGGTTGGAGCAGTTTAGAAGAGGCGAGATCAAGCCGAGACCTCGCCCAGATGCCTCGCAGGCTCAGCGTGAGTGGAAGGCGGATTTCGGACAATTAAAGCGAGAGTTGAAAGCCATCGATCCTGTTGCCGTGCGTTCTATCTCATGGTGGGGGATCATGCTGGAGGAAATGGAGGATCGCTTGCGGTAACCAATTATGATAAGTAGACAATTCCCTAAAGCCACATCAGCGGAAACGAATCAGCTTTTTCATTACTATGAGGCTTCCATCGGCCCCTTTCGCAATTTATCTGCTCTGCCCGAAGAAGAAGCAGATCAGGTACAGCGAAGTTTGCGGCAGCTCCATCGATGTTCGCAAGCCAACGTTTTGATGATTATATGGTAGTACGGCGTCAATTAGAGGCTCAAGCAAGGGCTTTATTCTTGGCTAAAGGTGGAAGCCCAGCGAATGCATATCCTCACTATATGACGCTTGGGCCATGCGAATGGATTAAGGCATGGTACGAGAATGCCGAGGTACTTCAGATTCCGTTAGATGAGTTCGACCCGGCGAGCATTAGTTTTACATATGGGGATTTATTTCCGACGATGCGCTATCAGGACGAAAAGCCCTATCGAAAAAACGTATATTCCATAACAGAAATCTTCAAGCTCATTGACGAGTATGGATGGCCGCAGGTTTGGAACCGGGACGGTGATCATGGACCGGAGCGATACATCGAGGTACAAGTATGGGATGATGCAGTGATCCGGCGATTCTTCTGATTCCACCCGGTGATGTAAAGGATCTGTTAGATCTCTATTTGTATATATACAAGAAGAGCCCGGAACAAAGGTCCGGGCTCTTTCTTTATTGTTACGGCCCCCATATTACGGTTGGATAAGGAAGCGCATCGTATGCGCTAGCCCAGTAATAGGAGTCCGCCATGATTCGCCGTGGGAGAAAGCCGATCTCGCCTTGCGGTGAGGCGATGGCTTCGGATTGAGATTGAAATACGCCACTCGCATTTGTTACTGCGTTAACATATTTGCCTGCCATATGGGTGAATCGACCGCTGACCTTTGCCGAAACCGGCAGCCCTGTGTCCTTATCCGTCATCTGGATATTAACTAGAGCCATGTTAGCTGAATACGTAATGGTCATATGACTGATAATCATCGGTTTGAGTGTGGATAGGGATGTCGTTGCCCATACCGCATCGCTTGGAAGGCTCTCATTGCCACTCATATCCACGGCGGTGATCTTGTAGTAATACATCGTGTTCGGAAGCAATCCGGAATCTTTATAAGTGAGTCCTTTCGTTGTTCCGGCGTAGGAGTCAGGACCAATCTCAAAGGCCGCGTCAGATCCGCGATAGATTCGATATTCATGGACGGCGTAATTATCAAGCGCCATGTTGTAACTTAGATTAATCCGCTGAAAATCGAAAGGATCAGCCGTAACACCATCAACCTTACTGGGGGGCACTTGATCTGAAGGAGGTTGCCAAGTGTAGCCGCCAGGTCCCCATTCACTAGGTAAATCCAGAATAGAGGAATAATGGTGGATAGCAATGCCACCGAAGGCCGGGTCATCTAGAAAGGCGGCGTATACCTTATTCAGTTCCTGCTCCATATAAGTTCGGCCTTCTTCATGGAAAGTGATCGTCTCAGGATCTCCGCCGTCTGCAATATCTTTCGTCTCGACTCCGACAATAACAGATCTAGGTTTGCCGATTGCATTCGCATACGCTAATTCGCCAAGGGCTTGAGCGATGATACCAGCACTGCCCTCGGCCTGATCGCGGTAGTTCATAATAGAGATGTAATCGGCTGTATCTTGTATATGCTCAGATAGCCATTTGGTTTCTCCGTTCCAGGGGATGGAGCTTGCATCCGCCGAACTATCGTACCAGCGCGGAATAGCAGCTCCGATCGGCAAGCTTAACCCGGAGGCTAACTTCCGATCCATCAGATGCTGCAGCATATCCAGATACTGAATCTGAACGGAGGGCTTTGCCGATTTGAAATCGGGCAGAATGTAGGGCTCGGTATCCAGATTTACCCCATCGAAGCGCGCAGATTCTTGGGAGGCGATGTTGTAGTTAAGGACTTGCTCCAACTCGCTGACGGCATGGGTTCGGTACCGACTATAGGCACCAAAGTAAGGAGGTGTTGTTCCGCCAGCAATTAAGGCTTGAACGTAAAACCCTTCCTCATGAGCCCATTCGATGAACTGTTGTACTTCGACGCGGTATGTCTCCAGCATCTTTACGCCTTGATATTCGCCAATGCCGAGATAAAGCGTTGTGATCGGTCGCTGATTAAAAGTCGATGTATCCTTTGCCATGGCCGAGAGAATGCTGCGAGCATTCGGATGTATAACCAAGGGATACGATGCGTTCTCCCAGATCCAGATCGCCCGATCCTGATCCGGCAATGGTTGATCCCCTATCGGATTATGGTTCATCATCATGCCGGCCCCATGATCATTCATCGATGTATCCTCACCGGTTCTAGCATAATTCGTCAGGCTGTAACCTATGTTTCCCAGCGTATCGGTTGCCCTTGCTTCCAGGCTGTGTAGCTGATGACCGGCAGGCTCGGTTTCCCACGGAAAGATATATCCGTTCTGTGTAGTCGGCACCTGTAGCCATGGACCTCCGTCGACACGCAATTCGACGAGAGCGATGGGATTGTCGCCTTCAACGGTAACATGAATATCCACGTCATTTGTAATAAGAATGTCCTCTTCAGGATTTGTGATCTGAACAACAGGAACATTCGCCTCAGGATTATCGATATGCAGATTAATCCAGGAAGACCATACCCCGTAACGTGTCACCACATCTTTAGATTTAAGGACAATTTCAACGTTCCCATCCAAGCGAGTGGTATCCAGTTTATAATACCAGGTGCCGCTGTCGTCTCCATTCGGGTCATCCATTTGAACATCTGTCACCAATATTCCGTTAACAATAAGTTCGACTTCATATACACCGGAATACGATCCGAACAGCTCGGCTGCGCCGGGCTCAAGCGATTGTCCATCCTGGTGAGAATCGATGGTGATTAATGCTGCAGCTTTTGCGTGTTGAGTTGGAATACAGATTACTACAAGAACTGCCACCAGGAACAAGAGTCCACACTTTCTCCATTGCGATAAGATCATCTTATTCACACCCTCGTCAGTTTGATGTAAGACAAATTGACTTATACGACAGCGGCAGGGCTTTGGCTTACATATAATTACATAGATGTGTTATTTTGAAGCGCTTACTGTTTAATATTGAGAATGAGTTTGAAATAGAACGGATGTAGGTTTGGTGTTAGATAATTTTTTTTCGTCAGGATTCATGTTGTACGTAAGAACTCCTCCTTAAGATGGAGAATCATGTTGCACCCGAGACGGTGTTACATGTCGGAGATGTCTTGTATGATGTAGTCAATGGATTAAGCTAACATAGGTATTGAACGAATTATTCAATCAAAAATGCTTGATTGTTAAACGATAACAAGCAATTTCAAGTCTGTTATCGAGGAGGTGTTCTTGTTGCTGCACAAACTGCTTAAAGCCTTAATGCAGAATATTTGGATGATATGGGAGCGATGCTTCGCCTGGTCATCCCGATTCCGCGGATCACATATTTCCCGCTTTGGGATATGTACCGTCATGATTAAGAAATATAAGGGTGATCCCATCCTTTGTGTTGATTCTACGTTGATTGAGCAGGGAGATTCTATCGGCGAACTCCATTTAGATAATAGGATGATTCTGGAGTACATCAGATCTGAAGGTGTAGACCGTGCAGCACTGAAGATTGCGAGACTCGGTCGTCAAGCCATGAAACAGATTAGCCAGGCTTATGAGCATCAGCCCGAATTCAGGAACGTCAATGCCTTGGTTGGCATTACGTTATTACACCGTGGATTGACGCATGGCCTTGGATTCGAGACACAAGCGATGAAACCTAATCTCTTCCGCAAAGTAACGACGTTCTATTTACGTTGGCTCTTAGCGGTGATGCATCCAGACGGAAAGCTTCGGATAGAACGGGGGAGCGAAGCCTTGGTTCCGATGGTGTTGATTCATACCCGAACGTCTCTTCTGGCTCGCTTTCCACCGAATCCAACTTCACATAATGATAATAGGGAGATGAATGCGGATTAGAACTGCGCATCATCTGTATGATTGGGGGATGAGGAAATGCGTTGTGATAGCTGTGATGTCATCGTTGAAGCTGGAAATCTCAGATGTCCGCAGTGTGATCCTAATCCGAATGGCATAGAAAAGTCCTCTCAGTACACTGCTGTATTCACGCCGAGAGCGAACAGTCTTCTCTCCAAATGGATGATATTTACGGTGGCAGCGGTCATATGTATCTCCATTCTTATCAATGTAATGGCTGACATGGGTGTGTGGTGGAGTCTGTACTTGATGCCATGTGTGTTGTATGTGTGGCTGACTGTTATGCATACGGTAATGTCCAAGTATCATCTTGGTGCCAAAATCGTCATTCAGTATCTGGGATTGTCCGGAGCACTGTTATGGATCAATGTGCTATCCGGTCATGAGTTGTGGTCCACGGGTTACGTAATTCCATTCATGGGGATCGTTGCTACTTTACTGATAACCATTTTTTGTTCATCAAAAAGAAGTCACTGGCGCGAGTTTTCCAGTTACTTGTTGACTATGATCTTTCTCGGATTCGTTCCGTTATTATTCTATACTTTAGGCTTATCAGATATATTATGGACGGCCATATCGGCTGCGGTATATGGTCTGTTGACCGTTGGAGGCATGTGTGTGCTCGCAGGCAAGGAATCTCCGTAACGAGTTAAAGTGTCTGCTATATGTATAATTAGGAGGAAGCAGTGATGACTACCAGTATTATTCATATTCGAAGAATGGCTGATATCGATCGAGATGTTCGCGATGAGGTGGCTGAAGTATTCGTGGACGGTTATTACAGTGAGTTGTCCTACTTTACGAAAGACCGGAACTTATTAAAGCTCGCATTCCGTGATTTATTTAGTCCTGAGGTGTTCTATCTTGCAGAAGTGGAAGGCGAGGTTGTCGGTATCTTGGCCTGTGCACACAATAAACAACGGGCGATGCCGGTTGAGATAACACCGCTTCAGAACGCTCTAGGCGAGACAACGGGCGAGCTTGCCTATAACGTTATGAAGAAGGAATTCAACTCTCCGATCCCTTACGATAATGAGACCGGATATATTGAGTGTGTTGCGACCTCGGAGCGGGCACGTGGGAAGGGCGTTTCCACTGCACTAATGAAATATGTGATGGAGGAACTGCCATACAGCCGGTATGTATTGGAGGTAACGAATCGTAATGAAATTGCGCACCGGATGTATCAGAAGCTTGGGTTCCAAGAGATCGAGCGTAAAGCTGAAGATCATGCAGAAGAGTACGGATTTGATGACCGAATATACATGGCATGGTTCAGAAGAGAGTAGTTCAAGTGGTGAGTAAGTAAGGAATCAAAGGCTCCGATATCATAGGATATAGCCTCGTTCAGGTAATGGGCGAGGCTATTGGTGTGCAATGCTGGATTTTTTTCGTACACAATCAGGAATCGACATCATATGATGATGAAGAACATGTTCCTCATTAGGCTTTGTGTGGAGGTGGCATCATTGTTATCGGTTCTTGTATTTGTAATTGCCGTAGGTGCTGCTCTGGCCAGTGTCGATACGACCTGCGGTTTAAATGTACTGGGCAGTCTGGATAATACGAAAGTGAACCGTTCCAGATATGCGCTTGTGTACATATTGTCCTGTACTATAGGTGGGGCGATTACGGGGCTGGCTATCGGGGTGATTCATTACGTTCTTGCACTAATCCCCATTGATCCGTATCAGAACTATCTGATCATCACGGGATTAGCTCTATTCTTACTGCTTGAGATAATCCATAGAACCGGTTTGCTGCCGTCTGGCAATTTCGTCGTGCCTTCCGAATGGATTTATAATTCCGGTTACCGGTCCGCTGCCTTGTGGGGAAGTATTCTGGGGCTCGGTTTTATAACGCTCCAAGCAGGGGTGCTGTTTCATGCCTACCTTCTGCTTGCGCTGTTCATATCACCATGGTGGCTGAGTGTATTGGCAGGTGCCGTTTTCGGATTGGTTCGTGCCAGCGTGTACAGTTTTCCATTCTTCCGGCGTGTCGTCTATCGCATGCTTGATGAGAGAATATATAATGTAACACTGCTCACGGCTATCAGGCAGGCGGTAACGAAGCTTCTGATTCTGGGGGCGATTGTCTGGATGATTAGTTACTCATAGTAAAGGAGCATAGACCTTATGTATGAGCTGCTCATTCTACCTTTGACACTACCGATGTTATTGTCGGTTACGGGATATGCTTGGGGCCGAATATTTGCAGATGTCGATCCATTCCCGGGAACTGCAAGAACACATGCTTTGCTTATATTAGCGCAGACGCTGAGTTTGATTTTGGTATATGTCTATCAAGCCCAGATCAGTTTGTTCATCATCTCCATGCTATATTTCATCCAAGGCGTCGGAGTGGTTTATTTTCTTGCTACTAGAGGGAAGGTGGATTGCGGTTGCCTAGGTCCTCAGGTTCGTTCCCAACTGGGAGTCCCGCTGGTCGCATTGAACGTGTTCATGGGAATGCTGGGCCTTGGATTAGGCGTTTGGGGCTGGATCGAATTGGATTCGCTGATCGTATGGGAAGGCTTGCTTCAACTCTTTATGCTGCTGCTGCTGGCTCTACTCCTGATTGTAGGTATTCCCGATGGGCGGCATGCCATCAGTCTGTATCGGAAGATGGCAGCGCCTCACGATGCGCGAATGAAGCGTGAGAAGGAGGGTCAATCAGCATGAGTACGTTTTTCTGGATATCGTATGTTGTGTTGTGGTTATTGGTTGTGCCATTAGTCGTCTTGAATCTGATCTTGTTCCGTCAGCTTGGCATTATGGTTATGGGAACGGCCAGGGGCATAAATCAATCGGGGGTACCGGTGGGCAAACCACTCCCAAGCGTTACAACCACGATTTTGCAAGGTGGGGAATGGTCAACCAACGAAATACATGGCACACCATCCTTAATGCTGTTTGGCTCGCCTACGTGTAAGGAATGCGCTGCATCATGCCTGACTTCAGAAGAATCGCCGAGTTACATAACGTGAGGCCAATTCTGCTGTTATTTTCCTCAGAAGAACTGGCACAAGATTATGTGCATAAGATTGCATATGAGGGGGATGTCCTTATCGTTACACCGAAATTCGCCGATGCTTTGGATGTACAAGTAACGCCGTATGCCTATGCAGTTGATGCGAGCGGTGTCATTCGTCACAAGGGCTTAGTCAACAGTAGGGAGCAGCTTGAAGCGTATGTTAAGGCAGCAAGTTCTTCTTCGTAAGAAAGGGACGATGTATCGTGTGGCGCAAACCGGAGAATAAGGATGAAGAGACGCAAGTATTCATCAGTCGAGTTACCCGTAAAATGAATCGTAAGACGCTGTTGAACAAGTTTGCTCAGAAGACGGCGGAAACCCTTGCCAAAATGTTGGTCCGTCCAGATGAAGAATTGGTCAAAATCTCGTTCGCGGCGGGTCCATGTCATCCTCCACACGGTCAGTTCTGCAGCGGGTGCGGCATGGATGCTTCTTGTCCTTCTGATTATGTGAGCTGTACACCGAATACGGTGATTACAGACTGCAAAGGTCTATGCCCATACCCCTCAGGTTGGTGGTACACAAGCGACCCTGTAGGTCAAAGAGCGAAGTGTCAGGATTGTATTTCGCAATACGTGAATCCTTACATTGGCATCAATTTTTGTTATCAAGGCGCACATGTGTATGGCAGATATGTCATTTGTGCGTGTCGGTCAACTTTACTGTATTAGATCTTGCAAAAGCTTCTTAACGATAGCATGTTAAGGAGCTTTTTTGGTATGGTATAATGTGATTATCTCATGAAAAATGTGGAAAATATGTTATCTGAAAAGTTGAGGTATTTCCTAAAATATGATCAGTAATGAAGGAGCTCAAATTGAAGAAAGTAACGATTATAATGATTTTGATTTTCCTTACGGGTGTTGTGTATGCTGGGTATGCATACATTCAGGATGATGAAGCCAAACCTACGCCTGTTGAGGCCATTGAAGTTGTTAGAGGTGAAGGGTATGTAGATTACATCATTCACCAGCAGCCGGCAGATGAAGGGGAGATTATCTTTTTCCTGCGGAACATCAAAGATGATAACGTCGTTGTTAATGCGGAGTATGTTCAAAAGACAAGACGCGGAGTGGATATGGGGGTTCGGTGGAGGTTTTACGAGCTCGGATCCAAGGATAAATCTACCGCACGCAGATGCGCAATATTCCACATTCTCAATGATGTATTTACCAAGCACGAAAGGTAGCGACATGTTTGTGTCTCCATTCCCTATGGTATGGGGTACAAGCTCTGAGCCAGGAGTCTCAAGAGTCGTTGTTAAAGACTATAATACCGGATTAGAAAAGCAGGCAACTACTGTGAAAGTTAGTGATTTGTTTACGTTGTTCTACGTATTGATTGAGGAAGATCAGGGGCTGAAATTCGATATTATTGCATATGACGGTAACGGCAAGGAGCTGGCCAGAGAGATCATAGACGAAGGAAACAGGGGACAGAATGAATGACGAAACAATTCACAGGTAATGAACCAGGCTACGATGGCGTACGTTCTTATATGTGCAATTAGATGGGAGACTGACTTAATATGGAACATCAAGAAGACTGGCCTGTATGGGCAACAGAAGCAGTTACTATCGTTGACGCTGATCCGGGTTGGCACGATAAGGGCATTCAAGAGGCTAATGAGCTTGGCTTATTATTATCATCATATGGTGTCAGCCAAATCGAGCATATCGGAAGCACCTCGATTCCAGGTCTGGCGGCTAAGCCTATCATTGATCTAATGGCCAAAATCCATTCGTACGAGCAATTACCTCAAATCATCGATCGTTTAGCAGAACATCGTTGGAGCTTCGTATCGCCAGAGCTTGATGGCCGATCATATCGAAGGTTTTTCGTGAAAGTAAAGGATGACCGGAGAGAATGTCATCTGCATTTAATGCTTGATGATGAGTCAAGGTGGGATAAACAGATCATTTTTCGTAACCGACTTCGGGAACGGCCTGAACTTACCGCACAATACGCAGAGTTAAAGAAGAGCTTGGCAGCGGCGAATCGAGATGATCGCGAATCGTATACCACTGCCAAATCGGAATTCATCAGGCGAGTATTAGACGAGTAGATGTCATTGGATATGTGGAGGAGAGGTCTGCAATGTATATGATCTTTCAGTACAATTGGCAAGTAAGGGAAGAGTGGTTTGATTGGTGCGAAACGTTAACTCACGAGGAGCTTGTTGACCAGAGAGATGGAGGGCTAGGTAGCATTCTGCATAACCTATTCCATATTGTGGATATCGAACAGGCTTGGATTCGGGGGCTTCATCTCGGGACACCGGAATATCATTATAATTTCAATGACTATCCGACCCTGTCTGAGGTGAGAGCACTGTCACAGCAATGTATTCCTGATATTCGACCTTTCATCGAGCAATGGCATGAACAGGATGAGGCCGAGCCCTTTGGACCATTTACTTACGGCGAAGTGATACGTCATGTAGCCGCACATGAGATACATCATATCGGGCAATTATCGGTATGGGCCAGACAGTTGGACAAACAGCCCATTACGGCCAATTTGATAAGAAGAAATCTTGGATATAAGAACAGCGATATTATTGAATAATCATCCATTTGTATGTATATTTATTCTTAATAAGAATTAGGATGTGATATGCATGCACAAGAGGATTGAAGAATTTGCATTAAATGCGTGGCCTGCGCTTCAGACGATGGTTTACCGTGGTTGGCTGCTGCGATTTGCGGATGGCTATACCAAGCGGTCAAACTCCGTAAGTGCGATCTATTCCGAGGATTCTAGTAATCTAGTGGATCGAATTCAGTATTGTGAAGATGTTTATGTTAAGTCAGGGCTGGATGTGGTATTCAAAATAACACCGTTCAATCCTCCGGTACTGGATCAAGCATTGGAGGCAAGGGGTTATTCGAAATTCGACATAACCATCGTGAAGGCATTGGAACGACTGCATGACGTTGAGCTGCCAACATATCCAGAAGTGGAAATAATGGACGAGTTGAATGATAAGTGGTTGGATGCATTACAGCAAATTACCGGATTGTCCGATCAGCATCGAGCCGTTACTCGTCAGATGCTCGAGCCGCAAGCGGCTACGGAATATGGATATTTTGCGTTGTATTACAAGAGCGTTCCTATAGCTTGCGGACTTGGTGCAATTGAGGATAGCATGCTCGGCATTTACGACATTGCCACCTCTCCCGACTTCAGAAACCGTGGGTTCGCAAGACAACTTTTACTACATATGATTCAATGGGCACAGCAAAAAGGAGCCACCAGCAGTTACCTGCAAGTGGTCGCCAATAATGTCGCAGCGAATCGTCTTTATGAAGGACTTCACTACAAAGAAATATATCGTTACTGGTATCGTCATCTCAGCAAACAGCAAGTTGCGATGAACGAAAGCCAATTACCGTTCAGATGAAGCTGATTACAATTTGAGAAATGGGCTTCGCTCTGCTTATTCAGGCTGTGATGTATCCAAGGAACAGCGATATGAATGGATGACGAAATACGAAATTCCCGAGAATCGTCAGTTTCTGCAGGCCGTTCAAGATGGTGGAGATGTTGGTGAGCTTCGCCTTCGCTTAGCTATCGTCTTGCAAGCGACGGGTGAATGTATCGGTTGGTGCAATACTGGGCCTAAAGATGAGCTGCCACATCCGAATCGCGAAATTATGTACGGTATATCGAATCGATATTACAATAAGGGCTACACGACCCAGGCTGTACGCGGACTGATCCAATATTTGTTCCAGCACACTCAGGTAGCGGAGTTGAGCGCCGTTGCCGCGCTTCATAATCATGCTTCGAATAAAGTGCTTCAAAAGAGCGGGTTTCAGTATATAGGTGAGATCGCGCTTGAAGATGGACAGCATCATTACTATAGGCTGAGCAAGACGGAGTAGGGAGGGAAACTACTTGTGAGAAATATGGCCTTGGGTGTAGGTATTTTTATCATCATCGAAGTTGTGCTATTCATGCTGCTTTCCTTCAATCTTGAAGTTCTCATCCTGACGGTAGCTGGTGTAATCATCACTTTGTTGACGTTATTGCTCATTAACCAATCGAGACTCTTAAAGCATCACCAGGAGCAGATGAATCATCTTAGAATTCAGAAGATCCGAGAGTTGAATGAAGAGAGATCCTGAGATTACATAGGAGGCATAGCTTTGTCGTACAAGATTATTTTGTTTGATGCAGATGATACGTTGTTTGATTACGCTCGATCGGAAGGCTTTCGCGTTGGCGAGTGCATTTGGGGAGATTAATCAAGAATGCACACAAGTTATTGTAGATAGCTATAGACGAATTAATCAGCAATTATGGAATGAGTTTGAACAAGGGAGTATTACGCAGAATGAACTGCGAACAGCTCGATTTGAACGACTGCTAACGGAGCAAAGGATTTCATGTGATAGGGATGCACAAGCATTCAGTGATACCTACATAAAATATCTTGGACTAGGCTCTTTCTTGATGGAAGGAGCAGAACAACTATGCCATCGTCTTACAGACCGCGGTCAACGGATGGCCATTATTACGAATGGGATTAAGGAAGTGCAGTTTAAGCGAATTGGCGGTTCAGCATTATGTAATTCCTTCGAGTGTATCGTTGTCTCCGAGGATGCAGGGTTTCAGAAGCCGCAGGAAGGGATATTCGATTACGCGTTCCAGAAGCTGAATGATCCTAACAAGGAAGATGTACTGATTGTTGGAGATTCGCTAACCTCAGATATTCAGGGTGGAGCGCAATATGGTATCGATACTTGCTGGTACAATCCATTACGGAAACCGAACAACACGACCATTAAACCTAAGTACGAGATTCATGCATTGGCGGAGCTTCACGATCTTCTTGATCATAGCTGATTCTATCATGAGTGAGATTGGCCGGTATCATTATCAGTATGGTCGGCTTTAGTCGAAAAGGATAAATCTAGAACTGGGGGCTGTTCTTGATGATGGTTCAATGTCCGTGGTGCGCGAGTGAAGTGATACTGGATGACGGCATATGTCCCGAATGCAGGCACGAAGTATTACCAGAACATCTGGAATCTTCAGACTTTGATGGTACAATGAATATACGGAATCAATCGAATGTCGAACATCTCCATATTGAGGATCTGGTGGCCAGTAAATTCATGTGCAGACGTTGTGGACACCTAGAGTGTATCACGCAGGAAGTCAGCATGAGCGGCACTGGCGTGAGCAAAATTTTCGATATCAATTATAATCACTATCTGTTCGTATCCTGCACGCGTTGTGGATTCGTAGAGGTAATTAATCCCGATGTACTGAGAGGC
Source organism: Paenibacillus sp. JCM 10914 (assembly GCF_001315105.1). GTDB lineage: Bacteria > Bacillota > Bacilli > Paenibacillales > Paenibacillaceae > Paenibacillus_AQ. Next base: position 457,912 of record NZ_BAZR01000002.1, read on the forward strand.
CATAAATCAGGTACACTGGAAACGATATTGGACTTCATTTGGCGATAAGCATATAACATGACAACAGAGGAGAATTGACATGATACAAGCGTTTATTTTTGACATGGACGGCGTTATTATTGACAGTGAACCGCTTCACTTCGAGGTGGATATTCAAGTCATGAATAATTTCGGGTCTGCGATAACCCACGAACAACTGGAGCAATATGTCGGAATGACAAATCCGGAGATGTGGAAAAGAATTATAGATGAGCACAAGTTGGCTCAAACCGTTGAAGAAATTATTGAATACCAACTTCGGCAAAAGATAGATCTTCTGACCGCTCGAGAAATGCACCCGATTGAAGGCATTCGGGAGCTTCTGGACAGACTCAAGGCGCATGATATCCCTGCAGCGATTGCTTCATCTTCGCCGCCGGTGTTCATCAAAGCGGTTCTTAACAAATTCGATCTGTTAGATCGTTTCGAATTTGTTGTCAGTGGGGAAGAAGTTGAACATGGTAAGCCTGCACCTGACGTTTATTTAAAAGCAGCGGAATTACTTGGTGTAGCACCTGCACATTGTATGGTTTTGGAGGACGCCCGTCATGGAGTGGCTGCGGCAAAGGCGGCAGGTATGGAATGTATCGGTTACGTGAACCCGAATTCGGGCAATCAAGACTTGTCCCAAGCGGATTTTATCGTGAAATCTATAAGTGAAGTCGTACAAATCTGCGAACTCAAATGATCAGCATCTTGGCAGCACTGTCCCTGGAGGGCAGGCTGTCTTTTATATTTCAACAGGTTTTAAGAAAGGCCCAACTTAATATCTATAACACTCGTCTATATTATATCTGCTATTAGTATCTGGACTTAAGTCTAGGAAAAATATCGCCTGAAGGCGGAAGAGATGAAACGACTTATCATGATATCCTTACTTTAACGATACATTTGAAGAGAAGGGTTATCTCCTTATATGAATAAGAACGAACAAAAGATTCATTGTATGTCAGCTTTATATTTAAGTCGAGGAAAGAGCGGCTATGCAGAGGGGCTAAACGTTGATGGATTTTTTACGTAATCTCGGTGACATTGGTTTGTTTATTCATGCGATGATTGATGCAATTATTTTTCCGATTCCCGCATTGTTCTCGCAGATCTCATTAAGTGCCATTAGTCCGGATCGGGCAATATGGTTAGCTACCGTGGGTTTTGCAGGTTGTTTGATCGGTACTCCGATCGGGTACGGGATAGGCAAGGTGTCAGGAAATTTGGTTCTGAATAAAATCTTGAAGAAAAAATGGTACGACTCAGCTACTGCATTATTTACGAAACATGGAGAAGCGGCTATTTTGGTCGGGGCTTTTACCCCCATCCCGTTCAAGATATTCACGATACTATCAGGATGCATGAATTATCCGTTGTGGAAGCTTCTCAGTTATGCTGCCATTGGTCGGGCGGTGAAGTTCTATGCCGTAGGCGTGTTGTTCTACGTATATGGTCGTGCCGCAGAAAATATGGTGGATGGCGTACTTACCTATATTTTGCTTGGAGTAGGTGTTCTTGTCGGGGGAATCTGGTTCTTGGTGCACAAGTTAAAGCTTCGTAAGAAAAAGCGTGCTCAAGCGGAGAGCATGCTTGTACCAGAATCGAAAGGTACTGTCGATGTATCCTCAGGCGAGAATTCATAATTCAGAGCATCCAGTCACCGCATTATATAAAAAGCAAGATAAGGAGTAATTTCGATGAGATCCATACATGAGCCGAAAATTTTAATATTAACCGGAAGTCTGGGAGAAGGTCATAACCAGGCCTCGAAAGCCATTGTGGAGTCAGCCAAGAGAAACTACCCTCATATGAAAGTTAAGGTTATTGATTACATGGAACTGACTCATCCAAAACTGCACGTGGCGGGGCAATTCTTCTTCGTTCAATGGATGAAGCATTTTCCAACGATGTACGGCTATCTGTTTCAAAAAACACGAGATGAAAATACGCTGATCCATATGCTCAAGCGCTTAGGTTCGTTTAGTCTTCATAAGCTGGGCACGATGATTGAGGAAGAGGATCCTTCGATCGTGGTCAGTACGTTTCCTCCCGCCGCCGCAGGAATGTCTATGTTGAAAGCGATGGGGTATACAGACATTCCTACAGCGACAGTCATTACGGATCATACAGACCATAGCTACTGGGTACATTCGCATACGGATCACTATATGGTTGGATCGGATGTGGTTCAGACCGCTTTGCTACGGAAAGGAATATCGAATCAGCATATCTCCGTTACCGGTATTCCGGTCAATCCGATTTTTAGTCAGCCCGTCGATCGAGATCAATTACGTACTTATTATGGATTGCAACCGTCTGAGCAGGTCATTTTAATTATGGGTGGCGGCGAGGGAATGATCGACAGAGAGATTACAGAACTGATCAAGGATCGGAATTATCCAAGTCATATAAGATTTATGATCATCTGCGGTCGTAATATCAAATTGTATCAATCGCTTCAAGATGAATTGGCTGGGCTTACTCAAGTTACGGTCATGGGATATATCGATCGAATGCATGAGTTAATGGGAATCGCGGAGCTTATCATAACCAAGCCTGGCGGATTAACCATATCCGAAGCGTTAACGATGGAGCGACCGATGCTATTGTTCAAACCGTTGCTTGGTCAGGAGCAGGATAATGCCGATTATTTGGTTGGCATTGGCGTAGCGAAACAGGCGCTGTCCGGGGAACTTCAGGAGCAATTACTCAGGCTTCTATCTAATCCAATGCAATTGGAAGCGATGAAGAGAAACGCTGCCCGTTCTACGCATAAAAATTCCGCTTTAGCGGTAATATCCAGACTGGTGGATATTCAACAGCGGTATCGTACACCACGTGAACGTTATGAGGAAGCATTTAAGTTAACCTATGAACCGATGCCTAGTGAGTTACTGGCCAATGAATATGTTAGCCATCATTATGATGGCTTTCGGTAAAAAATAAAGGAGTAGCACCATGAATTTATTGGAATGGATAGAGCGCATGTTTGAGCAATATGGCTATCTGGTGTTACTAATAGGATTGCCGCTTGATTTCATTGCGCTCCCGATCCCACCGGGCAATAGTACGTTGACATATACAGGTTTCCTCACCTATAAAGGTATCCTTGAGATCATTCCGGCGGTGGGGTCGGCTTTTATCGGTGCTGCACTAGGACTGACCATCACATATATGTTAGGATTTAAATTCGGTATGCCACTCATTGAGCGATATGGGAAATGGTTATTCATTAAACCTTCTCTTGTGGAGAAGACACAGAAGTATTACGAGAAGTATGGCAACAAGCTGCTGGTGATTTGTTTTTTCATACCTGGGGTGAGGCAGTTTATTGGATATTTTCTCGGGATGATTCGTGTGCCATATCGAATGATATGGATCTACGGCTATGTTGGTGTTGCTTCATGGATTATAGGATTTTTCAGCATTGGCTTTATTTTCGGTGATCAGTGGCAGTATATGCTGAATATGGTGGAGCATTATTTGAAGGTTATTCTCATCTGTTTTGTTTGCTCCTTCGCTATTCTTCTTGTTTGGAATCGAGTCAGACGCCATAAGGTGGAGAAGGTTGCTAAAATCACCAAGAAATCATAGCCCTGTTGGGAGAGAAGGAGACGGACAAGTATGATCATACCGTTGTTTCGCATATTTGATGAGCAGAAAGCCAGGGAGTTTTATATGGATTACTTGGACTTCAAGCTGGATTGGGAACATCGATTCGATGATCTGGCCCCGTTATATATGCAAGTCTCATGGGGTGACCTTCGCATTCATTTAACAGAACATCATGGAGATTGTTCGCCAGGTGCCGCAATTCGTGTGCTTTTAGAGGATATTGAGCAATATCATGCGAAGTTAATGCAGAAGAATTATCGTTATGCTAGACCGGGCATTGAAGTAGCTCCATGGAATACAAAAGAACTGAGTGTTATCGATCCATTCGGTAATAAAATCGTATTTTATGAAGAGTCTGATCCGGTATGAAGATGCTGGTTTTCCCGAAGTGTATGGATTGTCCAGCAGTATGCCATTGATTCAGAAATTATCAAAAGAGTTTCGATTATAGGACTCCGCGGTATATTGCCGGGAGTTTTTTTGTGTTTATTTATCGTAAAGTCACTTCAATTAATCAAGGGTAGGCGTTGTTTCTCATATACTAATGAAGCTGAGTCGATTAGTGGAGGTGATATGAACTGAGAAAACGAAGGGTTTTCCGTAAAATGCCTGCAAAGAAGTCAAGGAAACGTCAAGTTCAACGTAAATCTGTCAGACAATTAAAGATCGTGAGATCCTTTTTTCGAAAATGTCGTCGTTCCGCGCTCTCCAGGCGAAGAAGATGGAGACTTCGTAGATATTGGTGCCATCCCCACAAGAAACGCCTGAAGTGCAAACGGAAGGTGATAGTTGCAAGAGGTCGTCGGGGTGCAACTGGAGCTAGAGGTGCCAGGGGGATAGCTGGTCAACAGGGCCCGCAAGGTCCATTTGGAAATAATGGAGTGGCTGGTGCAACAGGACCCACAGGAGCAACGGGAGTGGGTCTATCCGGCAGTGTTGCTTTTGATCCAGCCCTAAGTTACTTATATTCATCAGGGCAAGTTGTAACGTATAACGGAAGCACATATTTGGCGAATGTCGCTTCCCCGCAAGGGACACCGGGGAGTTCACCTGATTACACGCTTTTGGCAGCGGCAGGAGCAGGGTTGAATGGATTAGTACCTTTTGATCCAGCTGAAAGCTCGGAGTACCCACTGGACCAGGTCGTTACCTTTGACGGTAGTACGTATTTAGCGAATGTGGCAGGTCCCATGGGTATTCCTGGAATGTCCTCGGATTATACGTTATTGGCCGCAGCTGGACTGGACGGTGCAACGGGGGTTACAGGAGCAACAGGAGAAACTGGGAATATTGGGCCTACCGGGGCGACAGGAGAAACGGGGTCAACCGGCGCCACCGGTGTGACAGGAAGTACGGGAGCTACCGGTCCAATCGGTCTAACTGGAGCAATAGGTGTAACAGGTCCAACTGGAGCTACTGGCCCCACAGGTAACATTGGAGCAACGGGCCCAACCGGAGTAACAGGTAGTACAGGTGCGATGGGCGTGACGGGCGCAACTGGCTCTACAGGTAACACAGGTCCAGCGGGTGTAACAGGAAGCGCAGGTGTCACGGGGTCGACAGGGAATATAGGAGCCACCGGCCCGACGGGTCCAACGGGTGTGGTAGGGGCAACGGGAACAACAGGAGTAACAGGCGCTACTGGTGTTACCGGCCCAACCGGCGCTACAGGAGCTACAGGAGTTACCGGTCCAGTTGGGGTTACGGGTTCAACGGGAGTAACCGGTCCGGTAGGAGTAACTGGCTCGACGGGTGCAACTGGCTCAATCGGCCCGACAGGACCAATCGGAATTACAGGTGCAACGGGAGCGACAGGGGCCATCGGAGTTACTGGCGCAACAGGTTCGATCGGAAATACCGGCTCGACTGGCCCAACCGGAACAACAGGAGTAACTGGCTCAACAGGCATAACGGGATCAACAGGTTCCACCGGCGCGACTGGACCAATTGGAGTTACAGGCCCCACCGGAATAGCAGGTTCAACAGGAGCGACGGGTATAACGGGAGCAACAGGCGCGATCGGTCCAACCGGAAGTACCGGAGCGGTCGGCTCGGTTGGTCCCACCGGTGTTATCGGAGCAACGGGAGTCACAGGTCCAATCGGAGTTACCGGCTCAACGGGGGGAACAGGGCCGACCGGCAACACCGGTGTCACCGGTTCGACAGGACCAATCGGAGTTACGGGCCCAACCGGAGCCACCGGCCAGACAGGGACCATCGGAGTTACCGGTTCAACGGGAGCCACTGGTAATACAGGTGCAACAGGTCCAACTGGATTGACAGGAGCAACGGGTCCAACCGGAAATACTGGGGCCACCGGTTCGACAGGATCCACAGGTCCGATTGGAATAACTGGCTCAACAGGCCCGACAGGGGTCATCGGAGCAACAGGAGCAACAGGCCCAATCGGCAACACCGGTGCCATCGGGCCGACAGGCCCCACAGGCAACGCGGGAGCAATGGGAATAACAGGAGCAACAGGCCCGATCGGAATAACTGGCCCGTCGGGTATAACGGGTGCGACCGGACCAACAGGAGCGACTGGCCCAACCGGGGTTACCGGTTCAACGGGAGTTACAGGTCCAACAGGATCAACGGGAGCGATCGGAGTTACTGGCTCAACAGGAGCAACGGGTATAACGGGAGCCACGGGTTCGATAGGCCCAACCGGAAACACT